>NZ_LS999833.1:0-1347624 GCF_900537175.1 Lentilitoribacter sp. Alg239-R112
CCTGATAATATATCCAACTTGCGGATCAGCAAGATCTAATCGACCTGCAACAGCAACCGAAAGAACATAGTTTTGGTTACTTGAATAGGTTTCCGAAAGCGTGTTGCTGGCAGCACCTGAAGTAAGCCAACCAGCATTGGAACCTTCATAGGCCTCATCTGTGTTCTGTGCAGGTGATGGATTATAGTCACCTCCAACGTCTGAGAGAACCCACCCTGGAGCACCATAGGTCCATGCAGCATCGTTTAACAACGCCTCATCCTCAAAACCAGCATTGACAATAAAGATATCGCGACCTTCATTAGATACAACATCATCATTTGCTAAAGTGGCCATTCGACGTACTCCAATTAAATTATTCTAATTGAAAGACATGATGGTTAAGTCGATTTTTGATACAATTACAAATTTTAGGGGGTTGACATATACAACTCCCAAAAACAGCAACATATACTAAATATAATCGGCAAGTTTTAGGGGTATCGATGGTTAAATATTACAAGATTATTGCATTATAAAACCCAATGTAAATTCTACTTCTGTGGTGATGACAGACATTCACTCATTTGCACAAAATATTTATTGAATACCAAGGCAGATGACATACATGTTGTGTGCATGAAAATGGCAGGGGCAGAAGGGTTCGAACCCTCGACCTACGGTTTTGGAGACCGAATATCTACATTTTATGCTATTGTTTTCAAACAATAAATCATACGGTTATCATATTTTGGGTAACTTTATGGGTAAATATAAAGTGCTATATTTAGGGCATATTTCATAAATTTATTCAAAACTTTCCTCCCATTAGTCAAATACTTCTACTTCGCGCTAGATCAAATTACTTTCTGCATCCACTCCAAAAGCAGATACCAAAATCAATATTGCAAACTTCAAAGTTTGGCCCAGTGCGGACGTTGATTAATACATACAACATAGCAACGGTGGAATGTAACTTATAAACTTGTAATTCATTGGGACTTTGAATGTTTTACTCATCTAGTCTAAGATAGGATGTTTAACACCTTGCAAAATGCAGCACAAAAAGCTTCGGGAAATTGCTTGCTCACACGGCTGCCGTTTTTAAAACTCCACACGACCCGTTAAGGTCAATGTGGAGGTCTCTGACTTCATTTAAAATCCAAACGGGTTATTTGACTACGTCAATTTTGCTGCGATTTAGGGATATTGCAATTGCTGCTATGAGCAGTAAACCAAGCGCAACTTGGCTCCATGATGGTGGTACGCCTGCAATGGTTAAACCGTTGCGGACAATCGTGAGGGTTAATGCACCAATGATGGTTTTGACCACGCTGCCATAGCCACCAGTAAGCGGTGTTCCCCCAAGGGCCACGGCTGCAATGGCATCAAGCTCCATCATCATTCCTGCCTGTGGTGTGGCAGCGCCTGCTCGTGCAAGGTTGACGCAAGCAGCTAGTCCAACCATCAAACCCGCTGCCGCAAAGACCTTTATTTTGAACGTCGTTACGTTGATACCCACAAGACGCAAAACCTTCTCATTGCCACCTACAGCCCGCAATTGTTGACCAAACACTGTCTTCTCGTAAAACGCCCACATAAAAAGCGCGACAATGGCTGCGAGAATAAAGATAGCTGGGAACTTACCCATCGAAAGCAGCCAGGGCGCTGTAACGGACGATATATTGCCCCCAGAGGCGCCACTGTCTGTTGTGATGTAAATTGCCGTACCATCAGAGCTTATAATCACGAGTGCACGAACAATGATCAGCATAGCCAAGGTGGTGACAAACGAAGGGATTTTTAACAATGAAATGATCAATCCATTTGTCATGCCAACGAAGCCACCAGCGAGAATGCCGAGAACCAAGCCAACATCGCCAAACCACACCATGCCCAAGGCACCAAGGAAAGCCGAGAATGCTAAACTTGACCCAATCGAGATATCGATTGAACCTGTTGTAACAATCATCAATTGCGCAAAGGCTAAAAGCATAAGCACAGGGGTCTGTTGCGCAATGAAAACCCAGTTGCGAGTAGACATAAAACGGTCGCCTGAAATAGCCCAAAACAATAGAATAACTGCAATAATTGCGATAAACGGCACATAATCACGCAGCTTTTCTAAGATTACGTCTGCCATAAATGGTTTGGAAGTCACTATATTTGTCATGGATTTTTTCCCTATTCGCCTAGTGTGATGGCTTTGACAAGCCGATCAGAAGTAATTTCGTCACGTTTGAATTCGCGAGATGTTACACCGTGATGCGTGACGACAATGCGATCAGCTAGGCGTCGGACCTGATCTAGATTATGGCTAATGAGAATGAACGAGGTTCCATGTTGGTCACGAACATCTTCGACCAGGCGTTCCACCTCAGCCGTTTCGTTCGGACCGAGTGCGGCAGTTGGTTCATCCAGAATAACAATTTCGCTACCCCATGCAATTGCTCGACCGATTGCGATGCTTTGCTGCTGTCCGCCAGACATGGATGAAATTGGCTGAGACAAATCTTGCACGGTGGTCACATTGAGTTGTTTCAGCACCTCACGTGTTTTTTCGCGCATTTTCTTTTCATCAACAAATACCCCCCATTTTTGGGGAATCCGGCCAAGGAAGAGATTATAAGGAGCGGTCATATTGGGAACAAGCGCTAGATCTTGATAAACGACTTCAATCCCGCAAGTTTGCATATGCGCAACACTGTGTTCCCCCCGTGCCACTTCAACTCCTTTGATGCAAATTCGTCCTGAATCTGGCACATGTGCGCCGGAAACGATTTTAGCCAGCGTTGATTTTCCGGCTCCGTTTCCGCCCACAATCGCGACAACTTCACCTCGTTTTAGGTCAAACGAACCATCACGCATGGCATGCACGCCACCGAAGGATTTTTTCACATTCTCAACAGTCAAAACAGTTGGTGGTGAATTTTCTTCCATCATTTTATTCCTCCCAATTGGCATGTTCAGATGGTTTTATGTTTTAGGGGTTCTCGACGGGAACCCAGATATATTTGTGAAAATACCTCCAAAAATGCCCCTTTTAGCACAGTATCTTCCGCAGAATTACTCAGTTCAATTTTTATCGAACTGTACACGCTTGGGAGAATTGCTTTTTCAACCCACTCTTTGATCGTGTTCAAAAAGGGTTCTCCAAACTCGGCGTATTCATCGCCAATGACGATCAGATCAGGATTGGAAAAATTGATGCAATTTGAAATACCTTGCGCCAGATAACGGGCGACCTTACTCACTTCTTCAGTGACTAATTTATCGCCAGCAGCGTAGGCATCGACGACTTGTGCAAAAGTAGCTTCGCCTGTTAGGCTTGTATCGTTCGATTTAGCAGCGCGCTCACGAATGGCTCGCATCAATACAATGCGAGAGGCATAAAGCTCCAAGCACCCTGTATTTCCACATTTGCATTGATGACCATCGAAATTAATTGACATATGCCCCAATTCACCAGCTATTCCGAGTGCACCACGATAAACCTCGCCGCCTACGATTAGAGCGGAGCCGATACCTTGTCCTGCGGACACATAAAGCAGCACGCGAGCATCAGTTTTGTGTGCAACGTTTCGCCATTCAGTGAGCCCGGCGGCCTTGGCATCATGGGTTGAAAAAATCGGTATATCGGGGTTACGTGATCGTAACTCAGCAATAAACTCAAAACCCTGCCATTCAGGACTTTCCGTAATTAGAATGACACGTTCATCGCGTTCTAGAAATGGTCCCGGAACGGCAATCCCAATGCCGTCAACGTGGCCCAAATCGGCGATACGTTGATCAATCGCTACTGCAATATCGGTAAATGTCTGAGCCGCGGATTGTCCACGTTGAATGGTATATTCCATGGGTTCAATAGATTCACCACGAAGATTGAATACAGCAATTGAAAAACTGCGTCGCTGCAGTCTGAGACAAAGAATATGTCGACCTTTCGTTGTAAAGTCGAGATTGATTGACCGTCTACCGCGATCGCTTTTAACCAGACCTACTTCTTCAACAATACCGCCCTTTAGCAACGATCCTATAGCACGCGTGATCGTTGCCTGATCTAAACCACTGGCAACGCTGATGTCCTTGCGCGAACAAGTTCCAAGATCATGAAGTGCTTTTAATATAACTTGCCGATTGTGACCTTGCACGCCTTCGATGGACAATCCCTTTTGTGTTGCCTTCATACCCGATCACTCCCCATCTGCTGATTTCCCCCATATAGTGGGATATTTTTGCAAACTGCAATGAATTGTTGGCTGAAATTAGACATTTGGTTCAAGCCGATAAATAATGTCAACGTCTTGTCGTTGATCCCGGATTTCTTGGGTGTTTGGCATGTCAACTTGTTCAATTTTTTCTAAAGCTATTTGCTCGGAACGACCGCTTTGTTTGTGACGACCCAAAAGTCGTTGACGCAAGATAGTATCAGGCGCGTCTACAAAAATTCTCAAATTAAAGGTTTTCGCAGCAGAGAGCCATGGTTCATCTGGAACAAGGACATAATTTCCCTCGATAACAAATATTTTCTCATTTCCTAAAATTCGAGTTCCTTCGGGAATGGGATTGTGCCTCTGGCGAGAATAGAGCGGCCACCAGAAGGGTACTCGAGCTGTTAGACACTCAACCGCTTTGGCAAAGGCAACTCCGTCAAATGTATCAATACGTCCCTTTGCCTTTCGTAAACCTTGCTGATCAAGCTGTTTGTTTGTTAAATGAAAGCCGTCCATTGGACAAAAACAAGATTCCATTCCTGCATCGTTTAAATCAGCAACAAGCCTTGCTGCTAAAGTTGATTTTCCAGAAGCTGGTGGGCCTGAGATAGCGATAAGGAATGGCGTTTCACTGCTGGTTACTTCTGCTGTTATTATTTCGATGAGTTCCTTATAGTTGGGTATCGTTTTATGCATCCATCCAGCTCCGGGTGCCTGAGCTTTCGCAGGATTTGGCGGCAATTTGATTTGCTGCATTTAGTGCCTCAACAAAATTTCCGGTCTCACAAAACGTATAACAAAACGCCCCGTGAAAGATATCACCCGCGCCCATTGTGTCGATTGTAGACACTGATACTGAGGGGATCTCACCGTTATTCTCGCCATCGCGCCAGAGCACGCCGTTTGTCCCACGGGTTATGGCCCAGCGCGTGAGCCCCAAATCTGTACACATATCAGAAAATGCCTGCGAACCATCTTGGCAAAATACTTCAGATACAATCGGAATATCGGCAAGACGAAGGAAATCAGGCGAGCAATCCTTCCAGCTACCACCATCTAATATAACTGGTCCAGCAAAGGCTTTGATATCATCATAATACTTTTCAACAAAAGGACGTTCATATTGGTCCAGCTGAATTAGATCGAAGTTATGAGTAAACAAATCAGCACAGTCGTTGAATAGACTGCATTCGTTGCCAGAGCCATTTACAATCATTCTGGTTCCGAGACTACGTGTTGAGACGACAGACGAAAAAGGGATTTGGTAATTGGGATCATTACAAATGTCGCGAGTTTGAATTCGACGTGTTTCTAGATCGGCTTTCACAAAATCGCGCATGATGCTGGGTGCACCCAAAGATGACGCCAGCGTGGCAGTCCCGCCTAGGTGTGCAAAGACGACAGCGGCATTTAGTGCGGATCCACCTGACATCAAATCATTCGACAATGCCTTGATTTTTTCGTCCGGACCGGGGAAATCTTCGACCAGCGACACCACGTCTAATACGGAACGGCCTATGAAAAGTGCACGGCTCATGTCTTAGTGATACGCGGGTCAAGCGCACCCTCCGAATAACGTTGTGCCATTTGAGCCAAAGTAATAGGTTTAATTTTGCTACCATGCCCAGCTGTTCCAAAGCGTTCAAACCGATCACGAACAAGAGTTTCTAGCTCATCCATCGCTGAGAGTATGAAAGCACGAGGGTCAAATACGTCCGGGTTCTCTTGCGCAAAGCGACGCATTGCGCCTGACATAGCCATTCGACAATCAGTGTCGATGTTTACTTTTCGCACACCGTGGCGAATACCACGTTCGATTTCTTCAATGGGAACACCCCAAGTTTGTGGCATTTCTCCGCCATGTGTATTGATCATGTCCTGCAAGTACTGCGGCACGGAACTTGATCCGTGCATAACCAGATGAGTTTCTGGAAGGCGTTTATGGATTGCCTCAATCTGATCCATGGATAGAATGTCACCATCCGGCGCACGTGTAAACTTGTAAGCGCCATGCGATGTGCCACAGGCAATCGCTAATGCGTCAACCTTTGTTGCGGCAACAAAATCGGCAGCCTGATCAGGATCGGTCAAAAGCTGATCGCGATCCATCTTACCTTCGGCACCGGACCCGTCTTCCACACCAGCTTCCCCTGTTTCCAGAGAGCCCAGCACGCCAAGTTCTCCCTCAATCGATGCGCCAATCCAATGAGCAACCTGCGCCACACGTCCAGTGATATCCAAATTATGCTCGTAATCAGCGGGTGTCTTGCCGTCACCCATCAACGAGCCATCCATCATGGCTGAAGTAAAGCCTGCGCCAATGGCACTCACGCAGGCCTGTTCATTGTGACCATGATCCTGATGCAAGCAAATCGGATTATCAGGATACATATCAGCTAACGCCTGCACGATAGCGACGATCATACGGTCGCCTGCATAAACGTTGCGCACGTTCAGACTTGCTTGCAGGATCACAGGCGCATCACAGGCGCGGGCAGCGTTCATAATCGCCAACCCTTGCTCCATATTAGATATATTGAAGGCAGGAACGCCGTAGCCGTGTTCGGCGGCATGGTCAAGCAATTGTCTAAGTGTTATCAATGGCATGTGTCTGCTTTCACTTTCTAAATTTCAAGTCATGGAATGTTGCGGAGCCTTCCTGCACAAAAATGCCCCACGCATCGGTATTCGAGATGTCATAGACCCGAAACGAAGCTACCACCTGTCCGGCTACATAACATTCAATAGCCGAACCGTTGCGTAAGATTTGTACCCGATAACGTCCATCTTCCGGGGTGAAGGCGAGCGGGCGTTCGACCAATGGACTATCTATTTCCTGACTGACTTCAATGCCATGTCTTTCGTTTAGAACCAGACTGTCCCAAAGAGGGTCCATTGCCGCAGGCCAACGATCGAACACTACACGCTGTTTCATAGGTTCAATGGCAAGACTATACCCACTATCAAGGTGATCACCACCACGCGGTTCAAGCAAAATGCCAACAGATTCGGTGTTTTTAGTTGGTTCAATTATGACATCCAGAAGTACATCATCACGGTCAGGACCATCAAGGAACGCGTAAGCATAGGTGCCAATAGCATTGCAGCTTAGATTTTGCCCTTCTTGCCATTCACCCAATTTCGGGCGAAGCGAATGCTCTATTGGCGTATTATAACTTTCATCCACTTCTTTCGGTAGCTGGCAGATCAGTGTACCGTCAGATAACGCAGTTAATTCACGTGGGCTTCCCAATTCTCCACCCCAAACCCAGCTTCTTTTGGGTCCGTGATGCTTGCGAAATGGAATCCAGGCAAAACTGAAGCGGCGCTCGCCATCACTGGCAGATTTAGCGGCATAAAAACGACGACCATCAAGACTGTCAAGCTTCCGGCTTTCCCATGGGCCTTCCGGTGATTTGGCGACACGGTATACGGTTTGCATTCGTTCGGAATAGCGGCTTTCAACCAGATACCACCAGTCCCCCAATTTGAATATTTCAGGACATTCGGGACAATGGGTTAACATGGAAGACGCCAATGGAGGTCCGACTTCCCAATTTTCCAAATCATTTGAGGTAGCAACCGCCACGCAACCACGGCGGAATTGCGGGCCTTCTTTCAGGCGTGCGGAAATCAACATTTTGAAGCAGCCAGCTTCATCATCCCGGTAGACGAAAGGGTCGCGCCAGTCGACCGTTTCATACCAACGCGGGTCAGGCGAGATCAGGGGATTACCTTGGGATTTATCCCAGGTCTTCATATCGGTCGAAGTTGCCTTACAGATGGTTTGCGGCGAAGCGGACTGGCGATTATAACCGGTGTAAAAGAAGTGAAAAACACCTTCATGTTCAATTACAGAACCAGTCCAAATTCCGTCGCCGTCGCAATCACCATGAGCGCCGGGACCAAATGCATCGGGCATAACCTCCCAAGTGACCAGATCATCAGAACGAAGATAAGCGGTTGAAACGCGAGCGCGTTCCACATACTCCCAAGCGCCAACAGGGGGCTGGGAGAAAAATAGGTGCCATTTTCCATCGTGGTAAAACGGCATTGTATCGCCGGCGGCGGCGCCTCGTTCCGGAGCGTAACCGAATAGTTTCATTGTGAATCTCTCAAAATATGTTGACTTATTTAATGCGCCCGACGCCATCAAGATATCGGGCGCACCAACTTGGGAGCAAAATTTACTTTACGTAGTTTTGCCAGTTTGCTTGCCAGTCATTAATGAAACCGGATAGATCTGCATCTGGGTTGTGCACCTTACTCAGACTACGAATTGTTTCGGGTGACAAAATGCAGCCATTTAGAAGACCATTTGCATAAGTTTCCACATTGGCAGCAGTCACCGGGATAAGACCGACACGCGGCTGAGTGTCTGTAATTGGGTGACCGTGTAGATAGTCATAAAGCTGAATTAGGCCAAAACCACCTACCATCCAGTGTCCGCCAATCGAAAATTCCAGTTCGCCTTCTTTGATAAACTGGGCAACCTGTTCATCGATATCTGTCGTAATAACAGCAATGTCATCACGCCCTGCTTGATCAATGGCAAATTTGCTACCTAAACCTGCAACGGCACCGATAACAATAAAAGCGTCAACCTCACCCGGTGCAAAGCGCGCAATATACTGCTCGGCATATTTCTGGCCATTTTCACGGCTCAGTACATCCCAGGATTCCGCGACAACTTCAACACCCGCAGCGTCAAGCTCTTTTGCAACGCCTTCCCAAATTTCAGTTGCGCTGATATTTCCCTTTTGGGTCCAGATCATTCCGACCTTTTTATAGCCAAGTTCAGCAGTAGCTTTACCCATCGCTTCACCCCATGTGGTATTATTTTGGGTAACCTGAGCGATAAAATCATTGCCTTCATAATCATTGTCATAGTTTGAAACAACAAGTCGTCCGACAGCGACACCCGGGACGTCATTTTCTTCCAAAAGGCGAGCAACTTGAATTCCAGCCGGTGCTGTGAGTGGATTAAAGATCAGGCCGTCTGGTCGACTGGCAATGATCGACTCAGCTTGAGCCACATGCTGCTCTTCTGAATTCTGATCATCAAATTCTTTCAATTCGACACCGAGTGCATCAGCAACGCACCCTTCAAATCGGTGGCGATTAATTACCCACGGATTGGTTTCCGGTTGACCAAGGTCAGCAATTACCAGATTGGTACGCGCTTTGGTTTCGGCTATCGCATTACCTGCAAGCGGCAATACGGATGCTGTAGCAAGTAATGCGGTCAAAAATTTCTTTGTCATCATGATCTCCTCCCAGAGAATTATGCAAATTGAATTATTTCAAAGGTGCCTTAAGGCATTTAAATGCATAATGCAATTAATTGCATGTTGCAATTAAAAAATCAAAATTTCGGATAAAACTCATTTTTTTTGCAAAGGATACTGGAGCTTCCCGGCATCCTTTGGCCAACAAGGTGCTTTCGATATATGGGAAATTTATTCCTTTGAATTGGTGGTCGACGCTGCAACTCCTTGGTACACACTATGCTGATCGCCTGTCGCAGAGGGCACGGAACTTTCTATGGTGACCACACGCCATCACCAAACCCGAAATTTCATCACGCTGGAGGGCACAGTCGTTGTAACTACAGCTGATTGGCAAGCCTATATCCGAAGAATTTTGCAGAGTAGCTTCTGCATTTGATGCTGTGGACGGCTCCTTTCACCGGCATTGGTCCTAAAAATGGATGTGCCATAATTGCGGTGTTTTTTGAGAACCGCTTGAAAGGAGCTATCCATGAAAGAGATTACCACAATTGGCCTGGACATTGCCAAGAATGTATTTCAGGTCCACGCGATTAATGAAGCAGCCGAAGTTATTATTCGTCGCCAGCTACGACGTAAACAAATTCTTTCATTTTTCGGAAGATTACAGCCCTGCCTTATTGGTATGGAAGCATGTGCTACATCACATCATTGGGCACGTGAGCTTGAGAAGCTGGGTCACGAAGTTCGCATGATGCCGCCACGCTACGTAAAACCCTATGTTAAGCGTAACAAAAATGATGCAGCAGATGCTGAAGCCATCTGCGAAGCAGTGACTTGACCGACGATGCGGTTTGTCCCGATTAAAGCACCTGAGCAACAATCTATTTTGATGATACATCGAACTCGGCAAATGTTTGTTCAGCAACGCACAAGCCTGATCAATGCTATCCGGGCTCATTTGGCTGAATACGGAATTGTTGCTGGCATTGGTCGCAATGGTGTTGAAGTATTATTGGAGTTGATTGTTAAGGGCGATGATGATCGCTTGCCGGAAGTCGCACGAGAATGTGTATTAGCATTAGCTGCTCAGCTTGCCTTGGTTCGAAGACAGATCAACGATGCAGATCGTAAAATACTTACTTGCCATCGTAACAGCAAAATGAGTAAACGACTTGAAGGCATTCCGGGCGTTGGCCCAATCATAGCAACAGCTTTAGTCGCGAGTGTTCCTGATCCTCATATCTATAGATCTGGTCGTGATTTAAGTGCATGGATAGGGCTGGTGCCTAAACAAAATTCTACTGGTGGTAAGGAACGGTTGGGATCAATTTCCAAAGCTGGAAACCGATACCTGAGAAAGTTACTTGTCGTAGGAGCATTATCGGTTATCAAGCGAGCTAAGCAGTTAGGCTACACGCGTCATCCGTGGTTGGTGAAGTTGATGGAGCGTAGGTCAACAAAGATTGCTGCAGTCGCATTGGCCAATAAAATTGCAAGAACAGCATGGGCCATGATGGCACATAATCAAGATTACAAAATACCTCAGGTTACTACGACCTGAGAACACAGGTTGGAAAGGCAACGATTGAATAATGCACCCAGCTAATCAGCCCAAAGATCGAGACAACCCATTCGTGCCAGTGAGTCTAACGAACTCGTGCTTTTGACAGGGACTCAATCTGCGGAGAGCATTATGGCCAGCGGACATGTAAAAGCCGCATTAACAGGCCGAACACATGGCAGCTCTGAAAAGCAATGCATTAACAATTAAACCTTGACAACACTGAGCCGTCCACACATGGCACGAGTTGGGCGTTTCTAATTAATCAGATCATTTCCGAACTTAGGTGATAAGCAGCTACCTTAAATATGGACCACTTGGGCAACTTTTGGCCCATAACAGACATCAGCTACAACACGAACCACCTTCTTGAATAGGCGGACAAGGAACATCTGCGTAAGAGCAATAGACGCAGCAATCGCCTTCCTTGGGCTTTAAAAGCGCATTGCAACCCTTGCAATCATAAAACCATTGGCAGGCATCTGTCGGCATTGTTTCGGTTTCGACATGGCCGCATTCTGGACAGGTGATCGTCGATTTAAGTTCTATTTTGTTTTCTTGCGTCGGCATAAAGCAACCCCCGTGAGAATGATAAAAAAGCCCAATGCTGGCAGTAGAAAGATGTCTAGGTAAGATATCACTGCCGATAATCCTATCGCAGTCAAAGCCCAGACTAATAAAGGTGTAAAGCAACATAGTGCGGCGATGATTGTGCCTATGATGCCAGTTGTTAGAAGTTTGTCACTCATCGATTGTCCCTCAAATATTCCCACATTGATCTGGCTATTCCGTCTTCCCAATATGGCGCGGTGAACGCAGCGATAAAGACAAAGGTTACAAACAGTCTGATAAGAAATGCGTTTCTGTTTCCCAGCAAACCACATGGAGAACGCCACAAGCTGATCCATGACCACAGCACAACGAGGCCAACGACTACCAGCAGATAGCTTCGATACTCAACAAATGGACCAAGTATGGATAACCACGAACCACCTAAGCCGATAATCGCTAAACCAAGTGGCAAGATGCAGCATGAAGCAGTCAGAACCGCCAATACAGACGCTCCTGCCAAAACAAGTCCACTCGTTTTTGTGCTGATGTTCTCAGCCTCTAATTGATTTTGCGTTTGTTCCATTTGATCTATATACATCCTGTAGCTACTACAGGAGCAAGCATAAAATGACACATGCCATAGGAACAGCCGCAAAGCTAAGCGGCGTAAACATCGAAACAATTAGATATTACGAGCGTGAGGGTGTTGTTCCAAAAGCAGAACGTACCAGCAATGGCCGCCGAGCATACGATGATGAGGCTATTTCAAGACTACGGTTCGTTAAACGTTGCCGTGAGCTAGGGTTTGCAATTGCAGATATCAGAACTTTATTGAGCTTATCCGATCAAGACGCGGGAACTTGTGGGGAAGTTCGCAAATTAAGCGAGGCCAATCTTGTTTCTGTGTCTTCCAAGATAGATGATTTGAACAGCATGAAATCAGCATTGGAAGAACTGATAACCTCTTGCGAATCTGGTCAAACCGAATGCCCCATGCTGAAAAACCTGTTTGCTGAGTAAGTTCTATAGTTGGTTTCAATGAATCATTTGTCCGGTTGCCATTCCAAGATGGTGAGGTTGGTGATGTGCACCTGTCGCCATCAGTCCGAAGAAGCCCAAGGCTTTGGTCTTCGCAAATGTTTCTTGATCAGGAGTTTCTATCATTAGGCGCGCGCCATTGCTGGTCACTTCACCCACTGCATTCCATTCTTTCATCTTGCTCAGCTCTCTTGCGTGCGCAGGCACCATGTTTTGGGCGGCTCTAAGGATATTGCCATGACCCGTAACAATGAATTCGATGCTATCCTCTGTTTCAATTACTTCCACATTTGCATCAAGAGTCAACGCATTCATATCAACCAAATGTTCCCTAAGGGCCGCAATATTGACCTTTGACCAGTTGGTCTCAGGATTTTCATCTAAGATTGATACAATCTCGGCAATAGCTGCAAATGCGGATTGTCCCGTCTCTGTTGGGAGTGAGGCAGTGTCACTTCCATGGCCTTGGTGCGTATCGCGATTGTTCATTGATGTGGCAAGTGCAAACCCTGAAATTGCACTTACAGTTACCGCTAGAAGTAATAATGATATTGCTTTGGGTGTGAGGCGCATTTGGTTCTCCTTTGAAACAACCCTAAATCAAATCAGCTTGATCAAATATGATTTCAATCATATAATCTGGATATGCTTCCTGACCCATTTTCCCGCTTACCACTATCTGCAACTAAGCACATTGGCTACCAAGCAGATGAATGTATTTTTAGAATGGGAGAAAAAACGGACGCTGTCTTCTTTGTAATAAGGGGCGAAGTTCACTTGCGCAGATACACGCAAAATGGTGACCTAATTACAATTCATAGAGCATTTTCAAATCAATATTTCGCAGAAGCCTCACTGTTTTCGGACAACTATCATTGCGACGCCGTTACAGTTCAGAATGCTGATTTAATACATATAGATCGTTTCAAGGTTTTGGAATTGATAAAGGCGGATTCTGACTTTGCACTGCAAGTCACAAGTTTCCTCGCCAAACAAGTTCAAGATTATCGAAGACTGCTGGAGTTGCGATCCATCCGCTCAGCAAAAGATCGAGTATACGCTGGACTTGTGGAAGGTTGGATGAAGGATAGCATTACGTCATTTGCCAGCCAAATTGGACTAACTCACGAAGCGACATACAGAGCTTTGAGCCAATTGGTCAGATCGAAACGAGTTGCGAAACTCGCCCGTGGAAAATATCAAATAGCATTTTGACGTTAGTTAGTTCCTGCAAGGGCTTGACCTTCCAGCTAGTGGAGGGGTTACGATTGGGCCATAGAAATGGGAAACTTGTGCCTATGAGCAGAAAAATGATGATTATAGCAATATGCATTATTGCAATCCTGCTTCTTGCATGGCTTGTCTTTGGAGGACGCATGAATGGCCATATGTGGTCTGGTGATCATATGTCGGGCGGTCCCATGCATCAGAATACGCCCATAGCAACTGGCATTGTTATTCCTAATTTAAGCGCAATTGAACGCAAAGGCGAGCGGCTCTTTAACGAAAATTGTGCGGTATGCCACGGTGAAAACGGCGCGGGAAATGAGGGTGCTGGACCGCCATTGGTTCACAAAATATATGAACCAAATCATCACGCTGATATGGCTTTCCAACTAGCAGCAAAGAATGGCGTTCGTGCCCATCATTGGCCCTTTGGTGATATGCCACCCGTTTCAGATGTCACAGAAAATGATGTAACCGACATAACGGCTTATATTCGGGCGTTACAAAGAGCAAACGGAATTAATTGAGGATCATCATGAAAAACATCATCGCAACATTGATTTTAATGGGCGCATTTATAAACAGTGCTTTCGCACACTCGAAGGTGGATACATTCTCACCTGCTGATGGTGACGTTTTGACGGAAGTACCAGAAGTCATAACAATGAATTTTGCTAAGCCAGCGAGGATCACCAAAGTCAGCGTTTCCCACACCGAAGGCTCAGAAGATCATGATATCAGGTTAGATATTCCAACCAAGGAATTCGTGAAGATAATAGAGTTCTCTCCCAAATTATTTGGTGCTGGAACCTATCAAGTTGAATGGAGAGCATTGGCTGAAGACGGTCATGCGTTAAAAGGCGAGTTTAGTTTCTCAGTGAAGAGCGAATAAACCGAATGCTGGACTGGGATATATGGCTTGTTTTAACAGTCATCGCCAAATTTGTGATCTACCTGACCAGTTTTCTAGCTGTCGGGTCATTGTTATTTTTATGGACGCTTAATCCTGCATCGGACGAGATTAAGCGTCAGTTATTGAAACTTACGGTCTTGGCCGCGTTGTTGTCCGTCATTGCCACCTTTATCCGTATCTCTCTGCAAGCTGGTCAGCTCTATGATGATGGGCTGGTTGGGATGTATGATCTGGAGATGATTGAGCTGGTTGTCGATGGTCCACTTGGTTTGTCATCGCTTATTCGATTTGTTGGCTTAGTGTTACTATTCATCGCAATATTTGCACCAATTACCCAAACGCCCCTGACGATTGTGAGTGGTTTTTCGTTGGCGGTTTCGTTTGCATTCGTTGGCCATGCCACGTCCGATCAGATTATATTAGGCGTGCTGATCACAATTCATTTGCTGGCGGTCAGTTATTGGTTGGGCGGTCTGTACCCACTACATAAGATGGCGAGTTCAAATGGTGATCTAAAGCATGCAGGACAAACCGCCCACAAATTCGGAAAACAGGCGTCGATCATTGTCCCCATTCTTATTGTCGTTGGCGTCGCCTTTGCAGTTCGATTGACGGGAAGCCCGGTAAATTTATTTGGTACTGAATATGGTTTATTACTGCTTCTAAAAATTGTTGTAGTTGCTGGATTGTTACTTCTTGCAGCGATGAACAAGTTAAAACTTGTGCCTAGATTACTTGAAGGCGATGTGTTGGCCGCCCGTCAATTACAAACATCAATCAAAGTTGAGTTTGTTGTGTTCCTAGCGATTTTTGTAATCACTGCAATCCTGACTTCAGCCGTCAATCTTCCCGAACATTAGGGTTTAATATGCTGCGATATTCTAAGTATGCTCCATCCACATTCATTATTATGGCGTCCCTGCTTTCTGTGTTTACTGTTTCAAGTATTGAAGCAAACGAAAGCGCAGGTCAGATATTCAACCCCGACGACAAACAACTCGTGAAAATTGGAAAAGAAATCTACGCTGACAATTGTGCCTCTTGTCATGGTGCTAATTTGGAAGGGCAAACACCAAACTGGCGATCTCCGGGGCCAGACGGAAAATTACCAGCTCCGCCACATGATCAAACGGGCCACACTTGGCATCACACAGATGCGCTTTTGTTTAATCTCACAAAATACGGATTGGCCAAGGCAGCAGGGCTTAAAAACTATGGATCAAACATGCCTATTTACGAAGACATTTTGACCGATGAAGAAATCGTCGCTGTTTTATCATTTATCAAAAGCACGTGGCCAAAAGAAATTATTGAACGTCACGATCAAATGAATGCTGCACAAGCTGGCACTAACTAGAAATTGTCCGCAAATTGGCACGAATTTGAAGTCGAAACCTTCCGATTTAACTTCGGCAGTTAAACGGAAAGCAGACATTTCAACCGCAATTCAATAATTAACATTCAAAGTGAATTACTTTAAATTTAAAACAAACCCAATTGCATATCACTACAATCACTAATCCCATAAACCTCTCTCGCCATTTCAATCGTTTTCTGCGCCGCAAAAACAGGCTTCGATTCATACGGATTAATGATCTCCCAACTGCCCCAAATCTTAAGCCCTGCCCCTTGATGGGTCACAGAAAGACAATCAGGACCACAAGAACCAGCAAAAATGCCCAATGATTGCTTCAAAGCGGCTTCCAGCTCCTCATCTGTCATGCCTGCTTCAAACTGAGCGAAGTAACACCTTTTAAAACCAGATGTCGCCATACGGAAAACTTCCAACTTATCCGCACGGGTAAGCTCACGCGCAACGGTAAACATAACGCTCTCCACCGATTTCAATTTCAGAATAATCCATCGCCAGATCTCGAGCTATTGCGTCAAAATCCAAATAGCATTGAATGCTTTCTGGAATTTCTCCAAAAAGACCTTCATCAACAAATTGCTCCGCGAGGTCGCACATGTTCATATTGGGATAAATATCGACGTCCAAACGGTCCAAATTGTCTTTACCAACCTCAAAGTCATACCCACACTCACCAATGGCACAAATCAGCTTGACCTTATCTTCTTCACGCCATTGCTCGAGAGCATCAATAAAGGCTGCAATACTACCCTGCCCTACGGACAAAACATCAAACAAACGCGCATCAATGCTTTCTCCATCAATAAATTGAATTTCAAATTCCTCGACGGGATCACCAAATTCATTTCTGGCTTTATCGAATTTCTCCCGAAACTCGTCACCATCATCAAAGTAAAAACCATTTGCATGTAAATCGTACGATTGAGCAAAGTAAGTCGTCATATCTCCATCTTTCGTTTTGTTATGGGTTGCGCATATGCAACCTTGCCCTTTGGCGAAAACGGGATTGGGAGGGGACAAACAAAATCGATAAGGTTGGTGCGGGCGCACAAGCGCAGCGCGGAGCCACGGCCTTGTCTATTTTGTTTGTGGGGAGAGTAAGGGCAGCGCCCTCGGCTTCCCCAATACTAATTTTCAGACATTGACTCAATCATGAGGCTATGCTGACTTGTATTTACCGCAATACGCGTATGGGAAGTATCGTGAAAAATAAGGCTATGTGGGCGCTCATAGGATTTATCTCAATTGGTTGGTTAATCGGTGATGACGATAACCAAGCCACCACACCACGTGACTTAACAAAGGTATCAACCAGCCCAACCACCAACATACAAACCCAAAAACCAAAAGCTCAAGACGAAACGAAGGTAGCAAAGCTCCCCGAAACAACAACACCTCAAATCACGACCAACGCCCCAAATATCAAAGAAACGCCCATGTACGTGGATGCCAACCGCCTTAACGTGCGTAACGGCCCTAGTACCAGTAACAAACAGATCTGGACACTCAAACGCGACCAACGCGTCGCAACATATCAAAGAGATGGAGATTGGGTATTCGTGAAGGGACAGCGCTTTGAAGGCTGGGTTCATGGCGGATATCTCACCCCAAATAAGTCTCAACCAAAACCCAAGGTAATAACCAAACCAAAAATCAGCGATAACCAGATCGCAAAACAACTTGTAACCCGCTCTATTGGCCTCTATCGTGGAGCATGTCCATGTCCTTACAATAGAATGCGTAACGGACGCCGATGCGGCGGCAACAGTGCCTATTCCAGACCAGGCGGCGCTTCACCCCTTTGTTATGCAAGCGATATCACACCTGGCATGATTTCTGATTACCGTTCACGGCTTTAGATCACATAACGCTAGCCGTTTTTTGTGCTTTGACGTAGCGCAGCTACTAATTGTTCTAGCTTGAGGCGAGCATGTTTGATTTCGTCCTCTGACATATGTTTTTCTTGTTTAGAAATAGCATGTACCAATAAGACAATATCTCGCCGTAGCGTTACGTCTTTAACATCAACAAATGCACGATTGAGTTCAAGGCCTTGTAGTCGCAACTCATCGTATGTCGTATCACCCGCCTTATCGGTGTTTTGGGAGATTACATCTTTCATAGTAATAGCAATAGGCATTCCTAAAGCAGCAGAAAGCTTCTGAATCTTATCGACACCTAAATCACGTAATCCGTTCTCGAAATCAACAATATGGCCAACTGGCACACCGCAGGTTTTACTCAATTCAACAACATTCACATCGAGTTTCTGGCGTTGCGCTTGGATACGCCGTCTCAATCGGTATTCCTGTGAATTTGACGGATCTGAAGAAGTCAAAGGTTATCTCGCACATAAAAACTATACTAATCTATGCATGGATATTACACGATCAAATATGGGTCGCAATACTTTTAGTTGTAACAATAACTATTATCACGTTATATGTTAAGAAAAGCAAAACCGCCTTATTAAGAAGCGGTTTAAACTTGAATGGTATATTTTATCAAACAACTGATAACTTTGCCTCCTTTGGAGCATCGGCTTCTAACAACGCCATTTCGATTAGATATACTAACATATCTGCCTCTAGTAGACCTGCGGCAAGTAGGGCCTCTCTGAGATTAATCTCTACTTTTTGTTTCAAACTATCTTTATTATGTTCTTTGCTCATGGGGGACCTCCTAAGCTGCATGACTGAAGTAACTTGCGATATTCCGCTCTGGTTTAGATGTGACATATAGAGGCTCTGTGACAGTCAGTTTTTCACGCATTGAACTTAAAACTGTTTGACTTATTTCAAATTGACCACAACAAACAGGACGTTTTCCATATCCATCTGCGCGCCCCAGCTCTGAAAAAGCAGCCCCTGAACGCTGATAGATGCGCTTCATCTGTGGTTCGTAATTGGAAATCATCGTATGAATACCGTGTGCAAGCCCCGTTTCACACATTGCAATTAACATTAATGCAGAAGCACGCCCCGCAACCATATCTGGGTGATCAGCCTTTATACTATCCATATCCATGCACATGCGAGTTGCCTCCCAAATTCCTGGAGCCTCGAAACTAACGACATTTGGAAAGGTTTTTCTAAAAACATCATACAACAAAGTCGGACCTGTTGTTGGCATAAGGCGCACAACAGCATAAAGCTCCATGCACGTATTATCGCACCACATCAGATAAGCTGGTTGATGATTGTCATAGACGTCTTTTTCATATTCTCCAATGACCGGAACATCCCACCCCAACTGATCGGCAAACACACGCTTACGCAGTCTAAACATCTGATCCATGAGTTCTGGGTACTTATGGTATTCGTGAGCTTGTATTGTGATGAACATATCTGCCTCCGGTTTTGTTTGTGAGGTAAACATGACGTCTATTTTGTTTTTTGAATATTCCTACAGATGTACCGACACAACTGTACCCGTACAAATGTACGTGCCTTATTTCGGGTTTATCAATCTCATCTGGATCGCCTTAGCAACAGCCTGTGATAGTGAAGAGCAGTCCAATTTATAACGTGCTGACCTTGAATAAGAACGAATTGTATTCTCAGAAATACCGATAATGACGCCTATATCTTTGTGGTCTTTTCCTAGTGCAGTCCAATGTAGGACTTCTAATTCACGGGGTGCTAGCGCAGGTGTTGGATCACTCTCGCCAAACAATTCAGAGATAGCTTTTTTATGAAGAACATAACCTAGTTCTGACCAGTCTTCACGATATTGCTCGACGATTGAACTCCAGTCTTCTCCATCCTTACCGCCATTAAGAGAAAGAAGGGCACGACGGCTAACTTTATCAATGATTGGTATTGAATATCCATTTGGATCTAAGCCAAAAGTTTGGAAATCAGTAAAAAGACCAATTGCACTTTCGTCAGGTTCTAACTCAGACCAGTCAAAGGGAAGCAAGCGCTTTACGCCCTCTTTAATTACAGGATCTACATTGACGTAACCCTTCATGACATAATGCCCAACCCATTCAGCAGGATATGTTGTTTTAACATAGGGCGCATCTATGTTAACGCTCCCAGCAACAGTTTGCGCAAGATGGTATGAAGCATGTTCAATAGAGTAGTTATCCCGCAGGATATGAACGCCCTCTTGAACACTTTCCGCCGCTTGGATTTTTTCGAACGTTTCAATCCGACGTTGTTCTTGTTCTTCCATAGCTTACCCCTGTCCGCCCAAATATCCTTAGCAAAATTTCTAATAGGCAAGCAACCCTACACGTACATATGTACGTAGTGACAAAATGGTTACCTTAATATAACGCTGGATAAATTACCTATTAGAGGCACAAATGAACGTTTCAGACGCGAGTATCGAGGATATTTTAAGTTCTTTGGAAAGCTATGGTGATCTTGCTGGTTCAGAAGTCCTCACGCGTGCACTCATAGCAGAGCGAAACGGCGAGCGGGATAAAGCACTATTTTGGTTTGATGTGTTCAAAAAACTTGCAAATCAAGAATCACAACTCACTACAATTTAAACGTTTATTTCTCATTTGATTGAGGTAAGATCCATTCATTCACGTGTAAATGTAGGTCACTCCAATGAATAAAAACAAACCAACCAAACAATATATCGCGCAAAAATCAACACAGATAACTGCTTTAGAATTACTTCGGACTGAACTTGAAAATGCTGGCGATGATATGGCTGCTTATTTGTGCGAACAATTGATTAATGAACTTCAAATGCTCATTAATCAAAATCTTAATGATGCTTAAACTTAACTTCGTATGATTTTTCCACTTAAGACCTTCTAACAATCTCAATTGTTACATAACTGTTACATAGAAATTCTTGGACAAATAAATCTTAAGATAAGTCATTGAAATATATGGTACGCCCAGAGGGATTCGAACCCCCGACCGTCTGCTTAGAAGCGACAAAACGGCATACAATATTAATACCATAAAAACCCAATAAATAACTGTTTTATATAGATAAAATGGGGTATTATAAGCTTATGCAAAAGTCGTTTTTAGGCGATTTTTAAGACTAATTTGTTACATGGGTGTTACATGAGGTGCCACGTTTATATCTAACAGACAGCTTTATATTGAATGTAAAATGTCCTTCTAACAAGGACCAAATTCTTTACTGGGATCACCCTAAAACACTTGAGGGTAATATTCGCCATGGCGCACAAGCAGGCTTAGGGCTGCGCGTTACCAGCCAAGGTGCTAAATCTTTCATTCACACCTTTCACTTTAATGGCAAACGAAAACGAACTGTCATTGCCAAAGCAGAGAAAATAGGTATTTCATCTGCTCGACTACTTGTTCAGCAAAGAGATATTCAGATTGAATCTGGCTTAAACCCAGACGCTATTAAAACCAATTATCGTAGAAAACATGCCCTCACCTTTAGAGATATTGTAGACGAGTATTTTGATACGCACATTTGTAAACTTTCTCCAAAATACCAGCAAGAATATGCCCGTTATATTGCACCATGGCACGCTAAGCAAAGAAACACCAAAAACAAACGCGGCAGAAATATGAACTCAAACCTCATCGCTTTTGGCGCAACCCATGCAGATTCCGCTGCAAAAGATATAACACCATCCGATATTGGCGTGTTTATTCATAAAATTAATTCAGACCACATCGCGAATGCTGCCCTTAAACAACTTAAAGCTTTATATAACTGGGCTATACGAATGCAGTTGATTGATATCCGTAA
This sequence comes from Lentilitoribacter sp. Alg239-R112, assembly GCF_900537175.1. Classification (GTDB taxonomy): domain Bacteria; phylum Pseudomonadota; class Alphaproteobacteria; order Rhizobiales; family Rhizobiaceae; genus Lentilitoribacter. Next base: position 21,791 of record NZ_LS999833.1, read on the forward strand.
TCCTTGCTCACCACATCAAAACCGTAAAATTATTCGCCAACGCAGAGATTATACACCAGAAGATATCGCCACCCTCGCCGCTTATATTTTTAACCCACCGATTGAGGCAAGCAATGCACTCCTTGATGCAACACCAAGAGAACGACAAATAGCAGCCCTTAAACGCGGCGCATTACACCATCAAAACGCGCAGATGGACGAGCTGTGCCATTTTCTAGGCATATTGTTTCTCACAATGGCAAGGCCTAATGAGCTAAAACAAGCTCAATTTGATCATTTCGATCTCAAGCGCCTTATCTGGCATAAACACAACACCAAAGGTATTAAGCTCTCTAAGGCTACCTATGAATACGCCTACCGTTCTGTGCCCATTCACCCAAAAGTCGCTGAACTTGTGAGACAACAAAAACAACGCTGGCCTGAATCCAATCTAGTCTTTCCATCTCACACAGATTTCACCAAACCGCGTGATAACTTTAACAAGGCCCTAAGTCGTTTTAAAAAGCTTGATGGCGTGCCAAACCACTTCCAATTGTACGATGTTAAACGTATAGCGATTTCACTCATGCTCACTGGCCAAGGCATCAACCGTGAAGACGTAAGCCATTACGTGGATCACAAGGGTAACCTTGAAACAACGATGATTTATGATCTCGGATTTGTGGATCCTATGCGACCTGTTGCTGAACGGCTGGGCGAACTTCTTGGTGTTTAATCTTTGACTTTTGCAACAACTTGACCCCTAATATAACCAGAATCGGGAGAAAATCCCACCAATCCAAGAAGGCGCCAATCGGTGCCTTTTTTTTATGAATAATCGGGAGATAAAAATGCAGGGGACAGCAGCACTTGTGGTGACCAAAGAAGAACTAAAGAAGATGTTGGAGGAAGTTGGGCGCATCAGCGCTACACAAATACTAAATTCATTTAAGGCCGAACTCAATACCAATCCAATTGAGAAACAAACCAAACGCCTACAAACCTATATCCAAGATAGAAACAGTATCGAAAACCCAAGAGAGGAATGGGCAAATGGCCGCCATATCCGCCGCCTTAACCCATCGAAAAACGGCAAACCTAAATCCATGTCATGGTTTAAAACATTCAAGGAAGAAAGCACCCTCAATAAATGCTTCAACCGCCCCTCACCTGATCATGGTCGCCTGCAAGAATGGACATTTGAAGACGTTGCTAATGCATGGGATCACTTTCATCGTCAGCGATGCGCGACAAATTAAAAATAAGACAGCAAATGTGTAAGCTGCCTTATAATAAGTGAAACCGTTTGTAAGAAGAAACCGAATACAGTGTAATGAATAGTATTTTTCAAATTTAAAAGGCAGCCAATTGGCTGCCTTTTGTTCGAGCTATTCCACTTTAATCTACTCCGTATAAATAAATAAATTTAGCGGAGTTGTGCTGTTATTTCCTTCATCATGAATAAGAAACCTTTTCCCGTCCATATGAGCACGCAATAACATTCTGTGCATTCTCAGCGCATTGCGGAATACTTCAGAATCTGTATCTGCTCCAGTCAATTCTTTGAGCTCTTCAAAGGCTTGAGCTGAAGATTGGGACAAAGATATAGAAAAACGCTCTTTTGCTTGTTTAGGCTTACTAGTTCTAGTTTTACGCTCTTTAATAGTAGCGATATTGGATGTCATAGTGACACTCCTTTCAAAGGTGATGCGAGTGATGTCTCAATATGCACAATCATTTGGCATACAAATTATATATCATATTATAGTATGTCAACACATAATTTCAAGGTATATAATATTTTTACGTACAGTGTAATATATTGTAATACACATATTGACATTTTAGTCAAATCGATTATATTAGAAGTTGTATTCACAATTAACACTTTCAAGGAAAAAGATTATGAAAATTCAATATTCCCCTCACGAGACGGCAAACCATAGGAGGAAGCCATGTCTGCACGCAGCCCAACAAGGCAAATCAAACGAAAGGCTAAAGGATTCAAAATTAGAATAGGAGAAGGTGAAATTATCAGTGAATATTATAGAGAGGAAGAATTTGACGGATTAGACGCAAAGCACGTACCTGAAGATACACAGGTTTCAAAATCATCGATATTAAATAACCCTTGGGTCATCGGCATTCTGATTGCAATAATTTTCTAAAAATCTACGAATATAATCCAAACCCTGCCCTTTGTGAGCAGGGTTTTATTTTGTGCATCTTTCTGCAGAACAACATTAATTGGAACGCTTTACCAAACCCTTTCAGCCAGCTCGCGTTCTTGTTGGCCAATGATATTTGTGTAGATGAATGTGGTTTGGATGTCTTTGTGGCCCAACCACTTTTGGATGCGGTCTAGGGGAATATCTTTCATGACACCGCGCGTGCCATAGGTGTGACGTAGGCCTCTCGGGGTGGCTTTGATGCCTGTTATGCCCGCCTGACCCATGGCTTGCTTGATGATCTTCCAAGCATGTGTTCTGCCCCAAAGGAATAGACGATTATTTTCTAATAACGTCAAATCAAATAGTGCGGCAAGGTGATCTTGCGGTGCTGGCACGCAGCGCATCACAATCCGCCCGCGCTTTTTGAGCGAGCGAAAAACGATAAACCCCTCTTCCACATGAATATTACTTGGGCATAGTGATAACGCCTCAGAAATCCTACATCCTGTGTAGAGCAAGGTCAGGCAAAATAATTGCTCTGTGGGACCTAAGCAATTGAGCGCCTGCTTAAAAGCTTCGCGCTCATTGCTGGTAAGATATTTACGGCTGCCGTTTGATGAGAAAATTGAGTGAGTTGATTGACGCATTAGACGCTCCTGTTTGTAAGCGCTTTTGGTATCAACCAGCCGATATTTTTAGCTCTCTCTTATTTCAGAATAATCGCCATAATCTTGTGAACAAAATTGGTGTATTTTGTTCACTAATTTGAATCACCCATTAACAATAATGGGTTAGCGCCCTGCGTATCAGGCCGTCTATGAACCTTACATGAACAGGAATCTCTATTTCAAGCTGTATTTTGGGCTTTTTTGAGGTGTGAACAAAATACACCAATTTTGTTCATATCACTACTTTAGCAGAAGGTGGCCGCAAAGTCTTTGTGACGCTTCTTTTGCTCTGTCATGGAGTACATTTTATGTCTGTTCAAACTATTCAGGTGAGCTCATCTGCGGCTATTGATAGCGCCGTAACTGGCTATCTCAATCAAGGTTTTACGGTTGCAAACCGCACCGATACCAAAGCCATTATGCAGAAGAACAAAGCGCCACTAAGCGCAGCTATGATTATTCTTGGCCTCATCGTCCCTATCTTTGGCTGGGCGTTCCTCATTGGCTATCTGATTATCCACGGTTCAAAGCCCGCATCTCAAGTGATTGAAATCAATCTGGCGGCTGAAGACTCATGAAGCGCATCATCTATCCCGTTATTGCTTTGGTTCTCGCTGGCTGCGTCACCGATACAGAAATACTCGGCAACTGGCAGCAAACAGTAAAACAAGCAAACCTTAAGCCAGACCTCGTCTGGCTTGGCGGAGACGGCCATAAAAGCCATTTCCACGGCATTCCAACCCGTGCCGAAGCTGTTGCGCTTGTGGGCGCTAACAAAGGCAAATTCGGCGGCATGGTTGGCTATGTCCATAAGCTCAACATTAAGAGCAATCGTGCAGCCATTGAGATAGCACCCCGCATTACGTCAGAAAACAATCGGGACTGCTATTTTAGATATGGCGGCGGTACGGATTATCTTGATTGTTTGCAAAGCAATAAGGGTATTTTTACATCAACCGTGACTTGCCATATCTCCAACTGGAAGGCCGTTAATCAAGCCACGGGCGGTACCATGCAATCAAACTTCAACAACCGCGAAAATGACCGCAACGCGTGGGATCACATCATGGTTGAAGGCGTTATTCACCGCGTTGAAGACAAAATCAGCAGCTACGACACAACGCCTCGTTATGGGTATGTTGGTTATGGCCGTAACGTGACCGTTTTCCAACATCGCACAATTCATATCAATAAATGCCGCATAGCTGTCTATCGCGGCAAAGTCATCCCAAAAATCTAAATATTATTCGGAGAAACCCCATGACAACCATGTGGACATGTAAATTTTGTGAAAAACCAGTCGCGCCCAACGCCTCCAAATGCCCTGCTTGCGGCGGTCATTTTGGTGTTGCTGAGCGTGGATATATGCGTGGCCAAGCTCGTGTGACGAGTAGAGCTCAATCCAATAAAAGTAAGAACGTGGGGTGTTCCATCTTTCTTGTTCCGCTCCTTGGCGCAGGCATTTGGCTGGCATCCAGCGTGTTTGGGGAAGCCAGCGAATGGGAAGCCTTTGGTAAGAATAACGCGATGGTGACCAGCGCAGATGGAAAATTGATTATTCATTGCGAAAGCGGTGAAGGCAGCTCGCTAGATCCCGGCATTAGCTTTTTTATTGAACCCACCAAAACCCTCCCACCATCGAAAGGTATGTTCTGGGGTATTTTTAATCGGGTTAAGGGAGAATTGATTGGCGGCGGCGAACGGGTTCGTTTCGACAATGACCGTTGGATATTATGGTCTAGCATCAAAGGGACTCTCAAAAACATGAAAGCGGGGAGTGAAATCCTCTTTCGTTATGACAAAGATCAATACCTTACTTTCCCCCTCACAGGCTCAAGTAAAGCGCTCGATGAATGCTTTAAACCCATTGTAGAACAAGATACCTACGCGCATAGCAAGGTTGATATCATCGGCATTAAAACAGGCATGGCTTATTCAACCGTTGCCAAACAAGTGACAAAGCACCTTGGCGTAGAACGCGTTGACTTTAATGATACAGATGCCACCTATTTTGGCACGACTACCCGATCAAATACGACCATCAAATTTGATTACTCGGCAACATGGCGCAAGAGTGAACCTCACCTACGCGAATATATCAAAGTTACTTTATCACCTGACTTGCTGGGCAAGCGGGTTCTTACAACTCAACGCGATCTATTTTATGAAACATCAGGTCGCAATTCTAAACCACCGCTCTTTAAAACGATCTACAACGAGGGTTTAAAGGCGAAATACGGCAACCCGTCCATCTGGTATGAAAGTAATGATAAGTTAAGCGGAAGTATTGTTTGGTTTTTTAATCCAGACACGGGGAAGGCCTTTGGTGAATCTTACCCAATTGAATGCTTTGATGCGCAGAAAATTCATGAACCAACGTGGAACGTTGCTGCTTCAACCCAAAACTATAGCCGCTTTGAAAACCAATACAGCCAAATTGCTAAAACTTGCGGCCCTTACATCAAAGTTAAATATGATAAGAGTGGCCAATTTCTAAAAAACCTCACCACAACCATGGTGGACGTTCCCCTTATCTTTGATACGGTTATGTATCTGTACCGTAACCTCAAAAGTGCGACTGATACGAAAGAGGAGAAACTGTTGAAGCAGTCATCTGATGTGAAGACGAAGTTTTGATTATCATAAAAGGAACAGACCCTTAATGTCATTCAAAACCTCAGTGCGATGAATAGTTAGAAAAACATAAAAATATGTTACAACTCAAACATCAACTAGAGACCTTCCGAACCTTCAAGCAACGCTTCATTATATTTACTTTTTGCAACATCAAATTCAAAATAATCTGACTTATAACAAGTTTCCTAAATGCTTCCTTGTGGTGACCTATCAAGATGGGGTAGGTAAACTCATTCAATCGCGGGTTTCTTTGAATGGCGTCACAGCGGGTTTGGAAAATATAAATTAGAGGGGACGGGCCCCTTGTAATCTCCATCCCTATTTAGGGCTTGTAATTAGAGAATGGATGGCTTCATGAGCTTCTCGAAGCTCAGATCGCTCATCATCAAGAAACAACGTATGCACGTTGTTGATGGCTGTTTCTAAATCTATGGCATCCACTGTTATTTCGTAAATAATTGTTTCCTCCACCTCTATGTCAAAAGAACGCTGGCCGTTGAGGGCCAGCGCATTGAGATGTGATTTGAGAAGAGGCATTATGCAGCCTCCTTTGTTTTGATCTTGATTTTGCGAACAACCATTTTACCCTCAACAAGAGGTGTGTAGTTCACCGCAAGGTTCATGCCCTCGCCGTCTTTATGCTGCCAGGCAACACCTATTTTCGTCCAACGTGCATTGTCGTTTTCTCCAACGACGTGAAAGATTTCATGTGTTGGCTTGTGGTTTTGTTTTGTCATTTTATTTCTCCTTTTTAATTGCCTCAGCGCCATTCGCTTCGGTTGTGAATTTTTAAGGAACGTGCGCTTGAGCAACGACGCAATGTCTCTTCTCGGTTTGGTGCGGAAGACGACTTGCGGTGGGGCTGCAAACGTTCATGTTCACAAACGATCCGATTGCGAAGCGCTGAGGTTTAAAAAGTGAGAAATCACAAAACAGACGACCACAAACCATGACTATTTTACAGCTTGGAAACAATGCACTTGGTCAGGATGAAGGCTGCATAAGGAAGGTGGGACAATCCATAAACACACCCCACTTCATAAAATGGTTGTTTGCGAAAAGGCGGTGCAGCAAAATGTATGATGTTGGACACATCGCAATGCGCTGCCCGTGCAGGCCGTCACTAGACGAAATCGGGTAGTGACGGCTCTGCCGAAAACGGCTGCCATGCAGGGATGACCCGCACTCTTAGGCAATGACGGTCCAATGATGACACCAAGATTCTTTGTCATTTTTTGACGAATACTTTGGACAAAAGCAACGATCTATACCATGATTTTATCACGATGCCGATCACTGTAAGGAACGTGCATCCAAACTAATCACCTCATATTTTTACTTGTAAACTGCAAAGGAAATAGCCATGAAGCTATGCTGTCCACGACCGCCACCGTGCGGAAATTAAACTGTATTTATAGAATACAGCGCCCATCTGGGCACGGTATGAAACAAGCACCTTCGGGTGCTTTTTTATGCCCTCGTCTTTCCCGCAATACATCGAAAGGAGAAACAGACTATCGGTCTTTACCGCAGTCTTATGCGGGCTATGCCACCCACGGGTACGTAGCGACCATGAACACTAACCAACAAAATGAAAGAATAGAATATGGATCATCTCACGATGGACCTTGTAAAGATAAGCCGTCGCCACCGCGACGGTTCAATTGGCACACAGAAGAACCGCCAGCGAGGCCTAACCGCTATGGCTAAACAACTAAGTTCACTAGGGTATCAACTTAAATCTGCGCATAGCCTTAAACCAAAACACGTCCATGCTTTGGTAGAAACATGGCAGAACACAGATTGCACACCTGCAACGATTAGAAACAGATTAAGTTGGCTGAGATGGTGGGCAGAAAAGATTAATAAATCAGCGATTATTGAACGGAATAATCGCGCATATAATGCAGCAGACCGCAACACAATTGAGATCAATCGAGCACAATCTCTCGATCATGAGAAACTCAACGCTATAGAATGCCCACATGTCAAAGCTGCCCTATTACTACAGGCCGCATTTGGCCTGAGACGTGAAGAAGCTATGAAGTTCCAACCAAGCTTTGCCATGGGGCAAGATAGAATTAAGCTGAAAGGAAGCTGGACAAAAGGCGGACGTTATCGAGAAATTCCAATAACCAGCGCCCATCAATACAAAGTATTAGATTTAGCGCAACGCATTGCAGGCAAAGGCTCATTAATCCCATCTGATAAATCTTATAGAAAACAGCTTAAGTCCTATGAATACCAGACGCTTAAAGCGGGTCTTAGAAATACCCATGGCCTAAGACATAAATACGCCCAATGGCGATATGCAAAGCTCACAGACATGCCCTGCCCTCACGCTGGCGGTAAACGCTGGCGCGACATGACCAAGCAAGAAAGAGCTAAAGACAGAGAGGCAAGACGTATGATTTCAAATGAGCTGGGCCATAGCCGCCTTGCGATTACCGATATTTATCTTGGAAAGGCAATGCGATGAATTATGCTGAAGACATAAGAGCAAAGACGCAAGCCTCCCGCCATGACTATGCACACATGCTTTTTAACATCCAAAGAATCCAAGATTTTATAAAAAACAAAGCCAGCGATGGCCACTGCCAACTGCGCATCTTTCAAAGTCATCCGCATGAACTCAAGGATGAGATTGCAACACAAGCACTTCTTCAATGGCTAGATGAGAATGGATTTCATTACTCATGGGAAGAAACATTTATCCAAGCAGATAAACTAAGACCACGTACTTACGGCAAGTACCATGAGCTTGTGATCAACTGGTGAGAGGACTAACCTTCATGTTGGACAAATGCATTTCAACAAAACCCATAAAAACGCCTATTTTATAGGCATTAGCGGCTTAAAACTCAACACAACCTTAGTTAGATGTTACAATACAATTTAACATCATAAGCTTCACTTTTCCCCCGATTTTTTATGATCGCCCATTGAGCGGAATACAAGAATCGGATTTTCTAACCGCAAAGGAGATAATATTGTCTGCAGCACTACCAATGTTACATCGACTTTTACAAGGTGAACCCACCCTTCCTCATAACAAAGGGAAATGCATACTAGTACAATTTGAAGGTGAACCTCATATTTTGAGATCTGGTCAGATTGATGCATTCGCATTTGAACTCGAAAAATACTTTGACATGAAATTCCATCTGACTGGAATCGAAGATCGCTGTATTTTAACTTACTATAGACCTGAAATGTTCACAAAATCCATATCAAAATATATCCGTGAAAATATGACAGTAAGTTTCATGGGACATTGCTCTACACGTTTTGGTATAGTTAGGGCAGATTTTTACGGACGGATTTTTACACTCCATGAGTAATGAAACCTTTAAGCGGATGGCGGGCAAGAGCCCGCTTTCTTTTGCAATAATAATTCCAACAATTAAAGAATTTGACGTAATCGTACCCACGATCAAAGGTGCATTGGCGGAATTTATTTTGATAAATGCGAGCAGACCATCTGGACGAGTACCAGCAAAGGAAGAAAAGAGAGATAATCAGACCTTAACAAGCCAGATTATCGAAGTCGCTATCGGTGAACATTTCCATAAAGTTGGTTTTTTCTGTTCTACTCAGATGGGAAACGCATTCTCTGCAGCAATCACAGGGTACGTAATAAGTGAATATTCGCCATCAATGATCATCAGCGCAGGCATTGCAGGTGGATTGAATCCGCTTAAAACAAAACTTGGTGACGTTATTATCCCATTCGAAGTTCGATATCTCGGTTATGATAAGGTTGGTGATTATCTAAATTATGAAAAAGAAAAAAAACACACACAGGCTCTAGAAAAAATAACTATGTTTCAAGAGAATGACTTTTATATGAGATTTAAACAAAAAAGTGCTAACTTTTTCGATACTGACGGTTCAGCATACCTTGCACTTAAGGATTACCTCTCAGAATTAAAACTTGAAAGTACTGAATTGCAAGAAAGCGTAACCAATTCTCTTAATAAAAATGAAATCGAATATTCTGATCATGATTGTAAAATTTTTCGTGGCGATAAGACTGCTATTTTTTCTTGGGAAAAGGTTTTAGACAGCCGCAAGTTTGCAGAAGGCATCTCAGGCAAAAATGCTACTTTATTCGACGATTGCCCAGCAGTAGATATGGAATCTTATGGCTTTCTTCAAACAATTAACATTTTACCAAAAGGCAAAAGACCTGACGCTTTAATCGTTCGAGGCATTTCAGATTATGTTGGGTTAAAACATGTTACAGATAATTTAGATTATAAATGGCGCAATCATGCAATGCGAAACGTTGGCTATACAATTTCAGAGATCATAAGAAAACGGAGTAAGTAGTCGATTTTTCACCAGTCATCTATCAGTAGACATATAAAAATTCGATTTAAAATATTATCATAATAATGATTCTATATAGTGTTTTAAAAGAAGCTAACGCTCCCTATCTTGTTCCGGCTCCCTTTCGAGTTCCTGTATCATTTCGTTCATAGCCTCATCCATTTCCTTGGGATGGCGAGGTTCACGATATGGCCCAGGCACCGGATGATCGTTTTCCGCTTCAGGTAGTTGCAAATAGTTTTTGAGGCGTTCGATCATTGGCTGCTTAATAGCTTTTTGATAAGCACCTATTCTGTCAATATCATCTTGCCTCTGAATTTCCTGCATTCGCCGCATTAAAATAACATCTTTCGCAGCCTGGACAGCGTATTTACCCATTTCAGCAGCTTCTTCTAAAAGCTGTTTTTCTTGGTAGGTTCGATACATATTGGATGCGCGAAGATAGACACTTTTTTGTGCATTTTCTATACGTTCACGCCGTGCCGCATCCATTTCTAAATCTTGCTTGTAAAGCTCGTGACGTGAGGCACGGTCATCCTGCGGTATATATGTTGCATCTTGCTGAAGCTCCGACGTTTGCTCAACATCTAATTCAAGCGACTGCGCCTCATATTCTGGCGGTACAAGTTCTTGTTCCTCTATCCGTTCAAGTTTTTGATCCTGCCAGTAACGGTGTAGCTCTTCCCGCTCCGCTAATTTCATATCATGGGTGGGGACCTCTTTCGGTGGCCAATCATCTCTTTGCGTCAAGTTTGGATAAAGTTCTTTATCTGTTTGAGTTGGCTCTTGCATGTCACTCTCCTGTTCAGGCCGTTCCATTTCGTTTGATGTTTCTTCAACCTGTGCATGTTCATGCACTATCGGCTGAGAAGTATTTTCATGGTGATGCGAAGCATCTCGATGAGGCCCGCGATGCTTGGTCGGTTCCGCCTCAATCCCACGGGCCTTATAACTGCGGTGATCAACCCGTAGGGATGATCCCGATTTTTCTAAATATAGGTTGGTTATATCCGCCCACGCTTTGCGCGTTTCGGTAATAAACTTGCGTGTATCAATTGCTGTAATCTTGCCGCTAAATCCATCACGATCTAACGCAAAGGTCGTCAGTAAAATATGCGCATGGGGATTATGATCCTTTGGATCGTTATGAATGGCCACATCCACCACGCAGCCCATCGCAACAAACGGTTTAATAAAATCTTTGAGAAGCTGAATGCGATCACGTGCGGGAACATCCCGCGTGAACGCCGCTTCAATCTTTTTTGCTAGTCGCGAATCTTTACGCTTGGCATTTTTTTCTACTGCATTCCAAAGTTGAGCACGATTTTTGGCCCAATTCGCTGTTCCGTTTGGCGCAAAAATCTCTGCAAAAATCACATCATCATCACCCGCGTCTCGCGCGATGATCTCTTTATTTCTCTTATCGCTAAACAGCGTTTCGCCCGACTGATAGGATGCCGCCACAATCGCGCTGCGCTGCCTCACATCTTCATTTTTGGCTGAAACATTGCCAATATGGCAATGGATATTTCCGTCCTGCATAGCCTCACCAAGTACAATTTATCCAACAAGTGCGGCGAGCCGCGCTGTTGGTTTCCTTCTAAATCTGTCAAACGGCACGCCGTTTCCTATAAAAACCCATCCGCACGGTAAGTGCGGGGGTTGTAGGGGGTCGCCCCTACCGCACTCCGCGTTTTGACGTGCGGAACGCCGTTGAAACGCGGTTATAGGTTGACCAACTTGGGCTGCTTTATTCAAACCTGTAATACAAGTTGGGCAACCTGTAAGTGCGCTCTACAGGTTGCCGAGCTTAGTATTGACTCTTTTAAGTTGCAATGCCTAAGTTATACACCACGAGTTTCGGGGAGTGTAAATGTGAGTAACAACCCATTTGATATTAAGAACGCTGTGGGCTTTTCAATTGACGACATTGGCAAGAGTGCAAAGACGGGCGTGGATGTTTATCGCACCATGTCTAGCTGGAGCTTAAAACGCCGCCTTCAAAAAGAAGGCTATGACCCCATCACCATTGATGCAGCCGTTGAGGCCGCCAAAGCAGGCCGAGACCCAACCAGCATTTTAGCGCAAGCACAAGAAGCGTACGCGCTGCGCGACAAGCAAACTCATATACGCAACAACCCGCCGCCCATTCATGGCTCTGCGCGATGGAGCCAACGAGCAGATTTAATGCGGCAAAATATACTGGTTCCAAATAACGGTAAAGGTCTGTCACTGGGGCATTACGGCAATGAAGCACTCACATGGAACGGTGAGAGCCATTTATTGACGATTGCGCCAACCCGCACGGGTAAAAGTACGCTACAGATCGTTCCTAATCTGTTGCAATACAAAGGGTCAGCTGTTGTTCTTGATCCCAAAGGTGAACTCTTTGCGCTTACATCAAAATGGCGCGAGGAGAACGTTGGCCCTGTTTATGTTCTTAATCCTTTTGGCCTTGAACCGCTCAATAGTTTTACTGACAGTTTTAATCCATTAGATAGTGTCAAAGACAGCCTGAGCGCGACGAAGCTCGCCGAGGTTATTTACCCTCGTTCCAATAACCCGCAACAGCAATTCTTTGACCACGAGGCCATTGGCTTTTTATCCGCTGTCATCGAATATGTGGCGTGCTATCGGCCAAAGTCTGATCGTAATCTGTCGTTTATTCGCACCCACCTTTCCTCCTTAAATAAACGCTTCTACGATCTCCTTAAAGAGATGTGCCAAACCCATTTACCAGCATCCATTCAAAATGCAGCAGGTAACTTTTGGACCAAATCAAATGACACGGGCAAACCGCGCGTTATGGACAGTATCAACCAGCACATGCGTATTTGGGATAACGAAGGACTACAGAAAGCAACGGCACATTCCTTCTTCAACTTTAAAGACCTCAAAGACAAGCCAGCCACCGTGTATCTCATGCTGCCATTTGAGGAGATTGAAGCTTATTCTACGTTTGTGCGCATGGTGTTTGCCACTGCTCTCAACGCCATGCTGGAGAACAAAACGAAACCAGAAATTCCCGTATTGTTCGTGCTTGATGAGTTTTTAGCACTGGATAGTGATGATCGCTTTGTGTCCGCCCTGCGCACCCATGCAAGTGCTGGTGTTCGTTTGTGGTTCTTTCTACAAGATTTACCGACACTTGAGCAAAAATACCCCACCACTTGGAAATCCTTTCTGCAAGTGGAAACCAAAACCTTTTTTGGTACAGATGATCCCTACACCGCTAAACTTGTTAGCGAATACCTCGGAGATCAAACCGTCGCCTACGAAGTACCGAATATGTCTGCGAGCACAACGAGCGGCACTTCCGCCAGCACCTCCTACTCCATCAGTGAAAACCTTCACCTGACCAGTCGTAATCTCATGACACCAGATGAAGTTATTCATTTTATGTCCGGCGATGGTTCTGGTCGCAATGGCATTCATTTTATGCGCAACATAAGGCCAGTACAGGCCCAGTTGACGCCATGGTTTCGTAATCCAGAGTTAAAGGCACGTACATGAAAACGACCAATTTTAAATCGAACTCAATGTTTGAAACATTGTTCATCATGGCTTTCAGCGCGATAGTTGGTGGCGTCATTGCTGTCATTGTAGCCCTCCCTGCGGCTATCGCCGCTGTTGCCTTTATGGGGCCTGTTGTTTGGTTTACAGTAGGCCCCATACTCCTTGCTGCGGCCTCTGCCTCCATTATGTGGGCAATCATCGGCGTACCTATCTGGGCAATTATAGGCGGCTTTTTATTCGCAAACATGTTGTCCGGAAATGGCCGAGCTTCAAGACAAAATAATGTTACGTTCTTCTCGTCTACACACCCAATTGCCAAACGAACAAACGAATTAGCAGAAAAACTCGCCCTACCCAATATCCCTTACATTGGCTGGTACGAAGAGAAGAACATCAATGCTTTTGCCATGGGAACAAGGTTGGATAATACGCTCATCGCTTTCAGCAAAGGCGCGATTGAAAAACTTTCAACAGAAGAACTTGATGCTGTGATTGGCCATGAACTAGCCCACGTCGCCAATCAAGATATGTATCGCATGACCTTCTTGCGAGGTGCTCAAGAAGCCCTCACCTTTTTTCTTATCTTCCGTTCAGCCAAGAAAATAGCCCGTTGGGTTTTTACGCCACTGTCCGAATTATACATCTTGAAATTTTCAAGAGAACGAGAATTTGAAGCGGATAATATCGCTGCACAACTCACATCACCAAACGACATGACCGCTGCATTAATCGCCATTCAAAACCAAAAGCACCTCAACAATCAACCAGACCCCTACGCAAATACCCGCATATCTGGCTGGAATACTGAGGGGCTGTTTAGCACCCATCCGCCGCTAACAAAGAGAATTGAGACGCTAAGTTACTTTTAGTCGCGGCGCTGTTTGATGGTTTTGGTTGCCTCTTTTAAGAGAACTACCGACCTCGCCGTACATTAATCGCCCGTGCATCAAGACTATTCTTTAAATGCACAGCATAGTGCTTTTCAATCATCTCAACGCTCGTGCGGCAGTTTTTTGCAATTTGATAGATATCTGCACCTTCAAGCAATCTGAATGAGATATAACTGTGCCGCAACGAATAAAGTGTCCGGCTATTACCGTTACGATCAACCTTTAGGTTTAACTCTTCCAGTATTCGATTAAATTGCTTCTTGTGGTCAACACTAAACAATCTGTCTGTTGGGTTAGGTTTATTACGTTTCACCATTCGTTTAAAAGGCCACACAGCGCCTTTGGTGCTTTTGCAGAACCCAACACCCCTTTTGCCCCGCACTTCAATTTCTAGGATCGTTTCATCGGTATCTTTGTCATCGACGATGTCAATGTCTCTATACTCCAGCCAATTGGCTTCATCAGGACGAATTCCCGTATTAGCCATGAATAAAATCTTATCATGTAATTGCTCTGCTAAGTACGTCTGCCGCGTACCCTTGGCCTGTTTGATATTTTCCCGTGTGGCCTCATAGAGCTGCTTATATTCATCTGGTGAAAACCAAGCGCGGTGCACTACTTTGCCAGAAGATTTATATGGCTGCGATAAATCAGGGACATATTGAAGCCAACCAGAACGAACTGCTGTTTTTAGCACCATCCGCAATGTCACCGTCTCATGATGCAAGGTGCTTCGCGATGGCGGTTTCTTTTCTTTACCTCTTTCATCTGTACCAGGATTATTAGCGCGATGAATGCGGTATTCTTGTAAAGTACCTGCGTTAATGGTTGAGAGGCCCAATTCACCAAAATACGGAATGAGATGCATTTTAATACGGCGATAATGATCTTTCACCCAACGCTCATTTCTTTCGCCTTCGGTAAGAACCTCATATTCATTCATAAATTTTTGTGCGGCATCGTCAAAAGTATGTTCACTTAGAATATCCCCGCTGCGTTTCTTATCTAAAAGATCAAAATACCAATCTTCAGCGATTTCCTTAGCGCGGCTTAGGCTGTCTTCTTTAGTGCTTTTACGGCGATTCTTACCTGCAATATATGCTGCACAGAACCAGTTATTCCCTGTTTCACGCCGATATATGCGGACTTTATCACCTAGAATCTTATGTGTTTCGCCCATTTCCAACACCTTTTCATCACATGGGTAATTTTGGGTAAGTCTTGGGAAACACTAATTTGCAGTAGAATCACTGTCAAATCTGAAAGCTATATCATTGATTTTATTGATAAAAATGGCAGGGGCAGAAGGGTTCGAACCCTCGACCTACGGTTTTGGAGACCGTCGCTCTACCAACTGAGCTATACCCCTATTAAATGTCGTCCGGTTCGCGTTTAAGCGAGCTGGGAAAAAAATGCAAGGGGAATATGAGAACAATTCGCGACATACTTAACAATGCTACGGTGTTTTTTATTGTAAGCTCACTAATATGCCCGCCTGCACAGGCTGTTTCATTAACGTCAGTGTTCAACAGACGTCTCTGCACATGAATAACGTTGCCTCAATCCTTAACAGACAATTATAAATTCTAATAACGAGAAAACATACATCAATCACAATCCCGCTAAATGACTCATATCCCTATAATTCAAAGGCTTATGCCAAAAAGTAGATAATTCTCGGGCATTTTCAATAAGCTTATAACGAGTGATCAATACTTTGTTTACCATCCAACATTAATACTCTTTCACGTTCATGAAGAGCGCTAAATTGACACTATGACTGTGTGAAATGACAATGGGGTTCTTCATGTTCAAAAATCTAGCTATATCTAAGCGTGTCGCGCTTGGTATTTCCATTCCACTCATCGGACTTACGATTCTCGCGGGCATTGCGATCTGGGAAGCCTATCGAAATTACCAATCGATGGTTTTTCTCAGCTATGTTTCAGAAACTATAGATGAGCTAGCTACATTAACAAACAAGCTGCAGGTAGAACGCGGACAAACCGCAATTTTTATTGGTTCTGGTGCCAAAGCACCTCAGCCTGAGTTGATCAAAGCGCGAACAGAAACAAATGGTGAAGTAGATCGCCTTCATGTTGTTGTTGAGCATATTAAAGAAACAAATGACATGCGACTGGCTAAAGAGCTTGCTGAACTTGAAGATGAAGTTCGATCATTGGAAGCTGTGCGTTTGCAAATTAACAATGGTGAGATCGAACTGAAAAAAGCGATGAGCTTTTATACAAAGAAAATCGGTCATATTATTGAAATCGGTTTTCATGCTTCTAAAAGAGCAAATAACGCCGAATTGGCTTTAGAAACCGTCGGTATGATGGAACTTGCTGAAGCGAAAGAATATGCGGGTCAAGAGCGTGGCCTGGTTGCCGGTCTTATTTCTAGCGGTACGGTTGACAAAGAGCGGCTTGTTAAACTTGAGAAGAATATTGGTAAGCAAGAAACATTATTATTTAATTTCATCAATAACCAGCCCATACGAAACCAAGACCATTTCACAAAGCTTATTAAATCTGTCGATCTTGCACCTGTTACGGCGATGCGGAAAAAAATTGCTGACTATGCGCTAGATGGCACTCCATTGGATTTCACAGCAACAGATTGGTTTACTACTTCTACAAAACGGATCAACCAGTTCCGTGATATCGAAATTGCTGCAGCTGAAGAAATAGCTCATGGTGCTACAAAAGTTACGAGTTCTACATTTAACCATTTGCTCATTGTCATTCTAATTTCGACAATAACTTTAGTTACAGCAGTCATCATCGGCTTCTTCATCGCTCGTTCAATTTCCAAGGCTATCAACAATACTACAGACGAGATGAAAGCGCTTGCACAAGGTGATACAAGTTTCGAAATATCCGGCCTTGGCTCCAATACAGAACTCGGTGAAATGGCACAGGCGATTGCGGTATTTAAAGACAATGCAATTGCTCGTATTGAAATGGAAGCTCAAGCCGAAGAGGAGGAGCTGCGTACGAAAGAAGCACAAGAAAAAGACGAGAAAATTAAAGCACAGCAAAAACATGAAGTTGAAACAGTTGTAAACTCTCTCGGAAATGCGCTTCAACGCCTTGCGAGCGGCGATCTCTCCAAAGGGATCTCTACAGAATATGCAAGTGAATTTGCGAAATTAAAGAGCGACTTCGGTGACTCTATCGCCCGCCTTTCTACTGCAATGAATGAAATCAATCAAACGACCGTTGAGATCGGAGATAATTCTAACGAGTTACGTATTGCAGCCGATGATCTGGCACAACGCACAGAACAGCAAGCAGCGTCACTTGAGGAAACATCCGCCGCTCTGGAAGAAATTACAGGCACGGTTAAAGAATCCGCCGAACGCGCACAAGAAGCCCGTGAAAAGGCTGGTGTTGCGAAAGAAAGCACAGCAAAATCTAGCCAGGTTGTGCAAGACGCCGTAAATGCCATGGAACGGATTGAAAGCGCATCTGGTGAAATCGAAAACATTATTAGCGTTATCGATGAAATAGCATTCCAAACAAACCTACTGGCATTGAATGCGGGTGTTGAAGCTGCGCGCGCAGGGGAAGCAGGCAAAGGCTTTGCCGTTGTCGCCCAGGAGGTGCGTGAACTAGCTCAGCGTTCCGCAACTGCTGCAAAGCAAATCAAAGAACTAATCACCAACTCTGGCGAAGAAGTATCAACTGGTGTGTCGCTTGTGAAAGCAACCGGCGATGCGCTTACCACAATATCTGAGCAGGTCATCGAGATTGATACGCATATTCAGTCAATTGCCAGAGCATCATCAGAACAGTCAGAAGGCCTTAATGAAGTCAATAAAGCTGTAAATGCAATGGATCAGGTCACACAGCAAAATGCGGCGATGGTTGAAGAGACTAATGCAGTTACCCACCGTCTTTCTGAGGAAGCAGAAAAGCTGACTGGTCTTGTTGGTCAATTCCAAACAAAACAAACAGCAAAACAGCAAAGCAATGCGCCTACCCCACCACAAACTGTTCAGGCCGCAAAACAACCAACTCAGGTTGCCGTGGCTTCCGCAAAGCAACATGACACTGTTAAATCTCCAGCACGTGCCATGGTCCAGAAGGTTGCTGCCGGCATGGGAAGCGCTGCCACTGCCGAGGACAGTTGGGATGAATTCTAAACACCTCTAAACTTGAGTTAGCTATAAAGCAGACCCCCAAGGTAATCCTTTGGGGGTTTTGTTTTGCAATATGAGTTTCATGTTTTTGTCATCTAAACATTCATCTATCTCAACGAACGCAAATTCTGGCGTTGCAAACAAAGGGAAAGATCTATCCAGTAGAAAATCGCACCATTCGATAGGACTCTGTTTACCATATATCGATACACTTATAAAGTATCGTTAATGAATGATGATGCTTTAGGTTGTATTTTCTGTAGAATGCCCTACCGATACCCCTTCCCCCACTATTTCTTCTATGATTTATAAGGTGCGTAGAACAATGAAAAACATCTCAATATCAAAACGAATTGCTTTAGGTGTTCTTATCCCCATCACTGGATTGCTAATTGTAACAGGGCAACAGGCGTATAGTGGGTATCATGAGTATAAAGAAAGTAGATTTCTCTATCAAATTTCAGGTGTGGTGAAGGGACTGCTTAACATTACTCACAATGCGCAGATAGAGCGAGGAACTTCGGCGGGTTTTGCTAGCTCAGTGCAAACACAACCTACAGAAGCCATTATAATGGCCCGTATCGCTACTGACAAAGAAGTTGCAATACTTAAAGAACAGGTTGACCACCTAAATTCGGAAGGTCACGACGAGATCGTTAGCCATTTAAACAGCGTCATGGATGAACTTGAAAACATCTCCGAATTTCGTTCTAAAATTGATACAAAATCGGTGCAAGTGGGTGATATTGTGAATTATTACGCAGTGCTTGTTGATCACATGCTTTCAATTGGTGTCGAGAGTGCGGGACTTTCTGTTGATCCAACGGTTGCACTTGAGATCACTGCTATGCTTGATCTTTCTTCTGCAAAAGAGCTTGCAGGTCAAGAACGCGCCCTCGTCAACGGCCTTTTAGGCACTGGTTCCATTAATGAAACACAAATACAAAAAATTCAGACATTCATTGCACCTCAAAATGTTATGATCGAAAATTTTATTCGGCACATTCCAGAAGCACACAAAGAAGAATATGCAAGGTTGATAGCTGATATGGACTTAGGGACTGTCCAATCTTTACGTGATAAAATTATTAAAAATGCCGATGATTTATCAGCTAGCGGCGTTAATCAGGATGAATGGTTTGATACAACGACCAGTCGGATCACTAAACTTCGTAACTTGGAGAAGCTGGTTGATGATAACATTCATTTATTTATAAAAACGACACTTGATAGCCAGTTCATATCGTTGGTAATCTCGTTGGGGTTTGCGACCATGATCCTGCTGGTTGCAAGCATTGCAGGCTTCCTCATAGCTCGCTCAATTACGCGGCCAATGAAGAATTTACAAGAGAATATGGGTCGATTGTCTGACGGCGAAGTAGAATTTGATGTTCAAGGCACGGAACAGAAGAATGAACTTGGCCTTATGGCACTTGCGCTAGAAAGCTTCCAGGGAGCAGAAATTCAAAAGCGCAAACTTGAGGCAGCAGCTCTTGCGGATAGTAAAGCGCGCAATGAAGAAAAAGCACGCCATGAAGCGGAAAAAGCCAAGCAAGACGAAGCTTATCGCGAAGCAGTTGATATTTTAGGTGCTGGTCTCGAACGTTTTTCAAAAGGCAACTTCGAGCAACCAATCGACAATGCTTTCCCTGATGTTCTTGTTTCTCTTCGTGAATATTACAATGATACACGTTTACACCTTGCAGGTACGCTCAGCAAAGTACGCGCCACCGGGAGTTCGCTCCTAGGTGACGCTGACGCGTTGAAAGATGCATCTACAGAACTTGCAAAACGCACAGAATCCCAAGCGGCGGCATTGGAAGAAACATCCGCGGCACTTATCGAAATAACTACCAATGTGCGTGAATCGTCTAAACGCGCTGAGGAGGCAAGCTCAAACATCTCAAGTGCACGCCAGAATTCTGAAAACTCAGATAAAGTCGTATCGAGTACAATTAATGCCATGAAACAAATTGAAAAAACATCAGGCGAAATTGCATCGATTATCAGTGTGATAGACGACATTGCCTTCCAAACCAATTTGCTTGCACTAAATGCAGGTGTTGAGGCTGCTCGTGCGGGTGAAGCAGGCAAAGGCTTCGCAGTTGTTGCACAAGAAGTTCGTGAGCTTGCGCAGCGTTCGGCATCTGCGGCTAAAGAGATTGAGACACTTATTAGTAACTCGGGCCGAGAAGTTGAAAACGGAGTAAAGCTCGTCAACGAAACAGGTAATGTTATTGCTGAAATTGTGAAAGATGTTTCCAACATTGATGGCCACATGCAAAATATCGCGCAAGCCTCAAGCGAGCAGTCTGCTGGCCTTAATCAAATCAGCACAGCAGTTACGGAGATGGATCATGCCACGCAACAAAACTCTGAGATGGTTCAGCGAACAAATGACATAACAAAACGTGTTGCTGGAGGAAGCCACCTTCTACACGACCTAATGGCTGATTTTAAAACTCGAGATATCAATGGGCAACGCCGAGCAAATAATCGTGGATCGCATATTCAACAAGATATTGAGGAACTTGCAGATGCAGAACTACCAGTACAGAAAGTAGCTATTTAGGCACCTCTGTTGTGCTGTTTAACGATAATCCACTTTTATAGAAAATCATAATTTGCACATAATTAAGCCCGACAAGAGAATAGTCTCATGTCGGGTTTTCATTTGATTGCGTCATATATTGCAACAATAAATCACATATTTGCTGACTACCAAAAGTAAATATTTCAATTTAGATTGAATAAATGTGCTCTCCGGCACGTAGATAAGATTAAATAATTCAAAACTATCTATTTACGACATTCAAAGGAAACTTTCAAAATGAAAACTCTCTCCAAAACACTTGCCGCATCTGCAATCTTGCTATCGTCAGCTTTTGCCTCAACATCGAGCTTTGCCGCTGACAAATATGAATTTGATGCCAGTCATTCACAAATCGTATTTTCATACAACCACTTGGGGTTTTCAACAACATACGGCATGTTTTCCGGCTTTGAAGGCTCCGCGATGCTAGATATGGATGATGTCTCAAAGTCATCAGTGCAACTTGAAATTAAAACTGCTGACATGATTACAGGTTGGGATGCACGTACTGGTCATTTTTCTTCACCAGATTTTTTCAACGTTGCAGAATTTCCTGTCGCAACATTTGTTTCCACATCAGTTGAATCAACTGGTGAAAAAACAGCAAAAATCACTGGTGATCTAACAATCCTTGATCAAACAAAATCAGTTGTACTTGATGCTACGCTGAACCAAATTGGTAAGCATCCACAATCACAAAAAGACTGGGCTGGTTTTGACGCCACAACAACATTAATCCGTAGCGATTTTAATCTTGGCAAATTCGCACCATATGTCAGCGATGAAGTTAAGCTCGTCATTTCAGTAGAAATGGGTAAAGTTGACGGCTAATCCGCGCTTAACCTAGACTACCAGCAAAAGAATACGCGAGAGGAGATTTTTTCTCTCGCGTTTTTTAAAAATTGGGGATCACATGAAACTGAATAATTCCGAAGAGAGCTACGGCCTCATTCATCAGGCTCTACATTGGGCCACCGCATTACTCATTTTATCCTTGCTCCCTATGGGCGTTTATATGCATGAATTGCCGATGCAAAACACTGCGCAGATCAATGATAAAGTCTGGTTGTACTCCCTACATAAGACCCTTGGTATTTCAGCCTTAACAGTTGCCGTTTTACGCATCATTTGGGCAAAATCCCAGCCCCATCCTCGCCCGCTTCATGGTGGCATGGAAGGTTTTGCTGCAAGTACCGTTCATAACCTTTTATATGTCGCAATCATTGCCATGCCCGTGATGGGCTGGCTGCACCATGCGGCGGCCGAAGGGTTTGCACCTATCTGGTGGCCCTTGTCGCAAGACCTGCCTTTTATTCCTAAAAGCGTCGAACTTTCCAATTTCTTCAAAACCGCGCATTTCATCACCGGTATTGTGCTTGTCGTATCGTTATTTTTGCATATCGCTGGCGCGATCAAACACGTCGTAATAGATAAAGATGATACGCTGTCTCGCATGGTTCCTGGTGTTTATCAGGAAACGGGCCAATTACCTGTAGAACAACCTAAGTCTGCTTCACCAAAATTAGTAGCGTTATTAGCTATTGTGGTAGCCATTGCCGCGGTATTCATTGTTGATAACATCAATACACCCGCAACCAAGCAAGTAGAAACAGCTAATGCCAGTTCTAACAACGCAGAACAAGCAATTGAAGGCGCTTGGGTCATCGATTATGCATCTTCCGAATTGGCAATTTCGGTTACCCAACTCGGCACGCCCATCAAAGGCATATTTAGTGACTGGTCAGCTGATGTCGTGTTCGATCCAGAGGACCCTGAAAATGGGTTTATTACAGCTAGCGTTGGCATTGCTTCTCTCAGCCTTGGCGATGTTTCTGAACGAGCCATATCAGCTGAGTTTTTAGGTGCAGAAGCAAACCCAAAAGCCTCCTTCATCTCAGAAGACATTACAAAGACCGAAACAGGCTTTGCGGCCCAAGGCATCATGACACTTGCAGGTGTTGCACAGGATTTCACAATCGAGTTCACTTTCGATGAAACAGATGGCAAGGCAAATGTATCAGCCACAGGTAAAATCCAACGACTTGATTTTAAAATCGGTGAAACTTTTGCAGATGATTCCAGTGTGGGACGCAGTATTGACTTGAATATCGCGATTGACGCAACCCGTCCTTGATGCAACCTTAGCTCTGGTTCTTTACCGCCGGAGTTAAGATTGTCTGATTTGCAAAACACAATTGTTAAATGTACTTGGATTATCTTAGTAACAATAGCTTTGATTGTTTCTGTTTTTCGGTGCATTCTTGTACCAATTGGTACTTATCTAAGCGTATCAAGTGTCTATTTCACATTCCCCAGCATCGCGTTCTACTCAATACTTGGCATTCCAATTATGTTCGTTTTGTTACTCTATGTAATCAAACGTTTTAAAATGAGTGTTCAGCAAACGGAATTTGTCGTTATGTTAATTTCATTCACGGTAGTACTAAGCCAAGTCTACCTTGGAATTTTGGCAGTAATACACACATAGGGTTCCCCATGATTCGGCATTGCGTATTTCTAAACTTCAAAGACGATGTAACTGAAAACGATAAGCAGCAGCTCTATGGTCAGCTTGCAGCTCTTAAGGATATTATTCCGGGACAAGTTGCTGACCACTATGGTCCAAGTGCCAGCCCAGAAGGCATGGAACATGGTTTTACCGATGGTTTCATCATGGACTTTAAAGATACCGAGGCGCGTGATGCGTATTTAGTGCATCCCGAGCATCAAAAAGCGGGTGCGGCACTGGTGGCTGCGTGTAGGGACGGTGCAAATGGCATTCTCGTCTTTGATCTGGAAATATGACCTTACCTGTTGGTTTCGACCAGTCATTACGCAGTCTCTCACAGACAACAAAAAACCCCGCTATTTCTAGCGGGGTCAGACATTTTAAGGAGCTAAATGTCTTCTAGTCAATTATGGCTTGACTATAGTGGCACTTAAACTCGGATCGTCAAGCGTTGTGAGGGTTTCTTACAACTGCTTCGATGCCTGAACGAGTTAGACCGATGTCGTCAAGTTGACGAGGTGTCATGCCGTTTAGAAGATTGCGTGTTTCGCGTTGTTGTTTCCAATTACGAACTTTATTCAAGATATTCATTTTAATTCTCCTTATGCCCCGATTTTCGGGTGATCAAAGATCAATTTGTTTCAAGTATTTTGGGAACAATGATTGTTTCCTGATTTGATATATGCGCTTGGAGGGTCGTTTTTACCAGAGATAAGATTGCACATTAGATATGCAGTTTCTGCATGTCTTTGCCTTATTAATAGCCATAGTAAAAGACTGTTGCTTTTCTCTATTGATTCTTAACACATTTCCGCCGTTATATAGTTTACAATACGTTTAGCTGGGAGGCGAGGAAATGACATCAATCTTCAAAATCATATTATTGACGGGAACGCTGGTATTCGGGGCTTCTGGCACGAAAGCAGGCAATATAGATGGCAAATGGTTTTTGCACGAATTTGGCGAGTTACGCGCCTATCATGGTGACTTTTTAAATGTGTGCTCAGGAACTGGATTTCGCTCATGCAGAACAGTACAATATGGCTTTAAAGCCGGAGACAATGATAGATTTTTTGGCAGTAGCCGGTTAAGCATAGCGCGAACATTAGGCGGCGGCAGTAGTGGCGTTTCCGGACCGCCTCAATACACGATTGAGTTTTTTGTAAGAAACCTTCCCGACGACCTAAAAGGACCAATTACGCTATCCATAGATGGCAAAATTTTTCAGCTTGAGGACAAAGACTGGCAGATGGGAAGTCCTGAAGGTTATAATGTGTCTGAAACTATTTCGCTCATCAATCCGACGCAAATAGATGAATTAATTGTCGCGATGCGAAAGGGTAATTCAATACGTTTCCTTTATGAAGGCTGGAAGGAAACACGGTTTCAGCTTCGGGGAATATCAAACGCACTTGATGCAATTGAGAAGCAGATAAAGCTACCCTCGTCATAATTTTTAAGATGTTTAGCGCGCGATATTGACGCTTTTATTTAACAGGCGTAGAGCTGTGCCATGAATTATCTTAAAATGCTCATCATACGCTCCTGGCGCATATTCATCGCACTTGCCAAAATCATGATACCCATCATGATTATTGTGCGAATACTAGACCAGTACGGCTTTTCTGAAGCTATTGGCGAGTTTATTGGCCCTGCACTTGAAATTGTGGGCCTTCCTGCTGAGGCTGGCATTGTCTGGGCGGCGGCGCTTGTCTCCAGTCTTTATGGTGGTGTGGCAGCTACGATCACGTTAGCACCGACAATGGATCTCAATGTTGGTCAGATGAGCGTTCTGGCATCTATGATGCTGTTTGCACATGGCTTGCCCATAGAACAGGCTATTGTCCATAAAGCGGGCGCAAATTTCTTTGTCACATGCTTCCTGCGCATACTAGCTGCGATTCTTTATGGTATTATCGCATTCATGGTCATTTCTCATTTCCAAATTCTACAAGAACCCATGAGCATTGGTTGGCTACCAGATGGGCTTAACAGCACGAGCTGGTCGGAATGGACCTATGCAACGGCCAAGTCACTCGTGATGATCTTCCTCATTGTTGTGGCACTTATGATGCTCATGGACGGTGTTGAAAAAACGGGCATTGATAAGTTGATCAGTCTTATCTTGGCCCCCATCCATAAATTTATGAGCATCCGTCGCGAACTTGCCCCTATCACCACTGTTGGCCTTCTTATGGGGCTCACGTTCGGCGGCGGTCTGTTGATTGAACGTTCGAAAAACGGATCAATCACCAAGCGGGAACTGTTTCTCACACTTTCATTTCTCTCCCTATTCCATGCGGTAATTGAAGATACGCTCCTCATGGTGGCACTCGGAGCCGATATCTGGGTAATTCTTGCTGGTCGCGGTGTGTTTTCAGTCATCTTCATCGCTGCTTTGGCCCGCATATTGCTAATGAAACCAAAATCTGTTGCAAAACCGATAAACAGCTAAGTACAGTTACAATATAAAAATGCACGCGGCAGCTACGGCCTCACGGTAATCTTAGCCTGGCCCCGTGACATTCAGCATATTTCCTGCCACGATGACCCTATATAACAATAGGAGTAATTGCGAAATGAGATCATCAATTTGTTTCATACTGCTTTGTTTCTCTTATATTGCATCAGCGGCCAGCTCTCAGGCATCTGAAACACCCAAATCAGGTAAAGTTGCGACTTATAAAAACTGGTCCGTCTATGTTCTGGAAGGCCCAAAAACATGTTGGGTAGAGGCTATCCTCAATGAACATGGAGCAGAAAGTCGTCTCCGTTTTACCTATTTTCCGGACGGAGGAAAACGCGAACCTAGTTACTATACCAGCAACAAACAAATTGAGAGCGGTAAGCTTATTATCGGGCGCAATGCTTGGGATCTGCTTTCTATAAAAACCGACACGTCATGGGTAAAACCCGAAGATGATATCGACGTTTTTGGTGGCCTTTGGACTGGCGTCAATGCGACTGTCGAGATTACGACCACCGCCGGACACGTGGAGCCCGTTAAATTATTCTCATTAAGTGGTTTTGCTGCTGCATCTCGTGATGCTCAACGACGCTGCGGGATGTAGGCGCTGTCAACTCAATTTTATGTCGTTGATTTTGTAGCGCTAATTCGACCTATATAGCAATGTCTTAATATGAATGCTTTCCGGCTGAATTCGGCTGGTATTTAGCCAATATTTAAGCTAGGTTTCGCGCAGAATTTTCCAAAACATAGATAATTCCGAGGATATAATGAGCGCCAAAATTATTGATGGAACTGCATTTTCAGCAAAAGTTCGCGGACAAGTCGCACAGTATGTGACCAAGCTAAAAGCGGAGCATAACATCACACCTGGCCTTGCGGTAATTTTGGTCGGACAGGACCCCGCATCAGAAGTCTATGTGCGCAATAAGGGCGTACAGACTATTGAAGCTGGTATGAATTCTTATGAACACAAGTTGGATGCAAGCACTTCTGAAGAGGACTTGTTGACACTTATTACTAAGCTCAACAATGACCCCGCCGTGCATGGCATCTTATGCCAGCTTCCCCTGCCCGATCACTTGAATGAAGATTTGGTAATCAACTCAATTTCACCCGCAAAAGATGTTGATGGATTTCACATCTCAAATGTCGGCCTTCTTGGTACGGGGCAAAAATCCATGGTCCCTTGTACCCCGCTCGGTTGTTTGATGATGCTACGTGATTATCATGGCTCGCTATCTGGCCTTAATGCTGTGGTCGTTGGTCGCTCTAATATTGTGGGCAAGCCGATGGCAAACTTGTTGTTGCGCGACAGTTGCACGGTAACTATCGCTCATTCTCGCACCAAAAACATCAAAGAGCTTTGCAAATCCGCCGACATTGTGGTGGCCGCTGTTGGCCGGCCTGAGATGATAACTGGCGAGTATATTGGTAAAGGCGCAACCGTCATTGATGTGGGTATCAACCGCATCCCTGCACCAGAACGTGGGGAAGGCAAAATGCGTCTTGTGGGTGATGTCCATTTTGAAAGCGCAAGTAAGGTTGCCGGAGCAATTACGCCTGTTCCAGGCGGTGTCGGGCCAATGACCATTGCATGCTTGTTGGCAAACACACTGACCGCCTGCACGCGAGCACATGGATTACCTGAACCAGAAGGTCTGACAGCATAGAAGCTATTTACGATATAGTTTTGCCATCTCAGCAGTTGGTCGCCATCCAATCTGCTCATAAACAGGTCGAGCCGCAGATGTCGAATGCAAGATAGCGTATTGAATATCGCGTTCCTTGAATTCGTTGTCAGCAAGTCGCATTAGATTTTTCGCAATACCCTGTTTTCGATATTTGGGATCTACAAATAGATTTAACACATATCCACGACGACCATCTTCTGGATGTGACGGATGTGGCGGCCAATCCAATTCCATCAGGCCGACACCGGCGATCGGTGTTTGGTCATCGGAACTTATGAACCCAAAATATGTTTCGTCTTTCAACCTTGGTTCTAACCATTTACGGAACGAGGTATCCATAGCGGTCAACTCATGCTCGGTGCGCCGCCCACCATCGGTGAACATTGCTACTCTGTGCTGACAAATTAGATCCAAATCTTCTTGATTTATTTTACGTGTATCAATCATACCATCTAAGCCACCTGCCCATTCTACCAGAGAAAACACTAAAATTCAGACATCTCGCCCGACAAAATCTATTGCAGCTTCCCCTCCCACATAATGCTCATCACCCCTGCGGCATTGTCCCGGGACGAAGGTAGGCAAACATGTGTGGCACGTAATCAGCTTTTCCGAGTTCAATTTTTTGATTTCTAAGAATTGCGTATGCTGTATTAAGGTGAAAATAAAACTGAGCCAAGGCCCAGTCCCGAGCATATTGTTCACCCGTTAAATCGAAAATCATTCCAGTGGGCAGTTCAAGCGAAAGCTCACGTTCAGCACCGAGGTCGAGCGCGTCTGCATCAAGCTCACTTAAAAATGTTAAAGCGTCGGCAATCTTGTTCTCAGCATCTTTTAGCGAACCGGGCTTATCGCCAGCATTGCGACCATCGGCAGCTAATTGCATTAACGCCTCAGGCACTGGTTCTTGCTTTAGTCGATATACTGCTTCTTGCGCCTGAAAACAGACGAAACTAACTTGCGATGATAGAGGATACATATCAGGTGCAAGCCTTACGGATAGCAAAGCTTCTGCTTCCGCCTCTGGTAATTGTTTTTTCGCCTTATCAAGCCAGCCGGCAAGCCCTTTCAACATTTGAATATAGGTCGGAACAAGTAGGTTGGTTACTGACATGGGATCGGCCTCACATTTATAAAAATTGTTTGGCTCTTTCATATCTAAATAATGCGGATAACTAAACTAAATTATATCAAATCGGTCTCGTATATGTCTATCAGACACTCAAATTCGGTTTCATCTTAAATACTATCATTCACAGCATCAGCAATCTGTACACCAACTCATTGACAAACCTACCAAGTAAATTTCGTAACGAACTCAACGGGATATTTACTTCACACTAAAAATTTCAATAAGGTATAGATATCGTGTATCTGCCCATGCTTACACGGACCCCAAACCTATAACTTGACTAATCTGACTCCCGATATTGGTGGCTTGGTATATGGGTCGAGGGGGTCGGCTAGTGATGTCCACTTCACGTTCAAGCCAGTTTTGCCCATGCAGAAGATTTAAAGATTGCGACAATGCTCTGTCGGTCACAGATTGCAATTCCGATTTGATCTCGATGAAATGTCGAGGGCTTCGAGTAACAGCCAAAACAGGGACCGACCATGATTTCCTTAATATTAAACCCTCTGCCGGTGCTGGAACAGCATCAATTATCTCGGCCGCAATCCTAGCCCACTCTATTCCCTTTGGTGTTAGTCTAAATTCAGGGCGCAAGGGATGGCCATGACCGGGGTTCCTCTCCAGATGCCCCAGATCAACCAAATGATAGAGGCTGGCAACAAATGCCGTTCGGCTTGCTTTAGCCGCAGAAAGCAATGGTGCTTGTCGCCCGGGCACTCCACTATGCATCAAAGCCAATATTTTTAATGACCAAGCACGAGATGTGATCTTGACAAGTGTATTTATGTCCATAAAGTATAGTTACTATATTTTTCATCAAAAGGAAATAGTTATGTCAATTGTAACATTAGATAAAACAATCACAATCGCAATTTCGGTACGAGATCGCCATCTCAGCGCTGAATGGTATGCGGACAAACTTGGCTTTACGCTCAATTATCATATTGATGAAGCCGGGTGGAGCGAAATGCAAACCAATACCGAAGGTGTTACATTGGGCCTAGGAGAACATGTCGAACCAGTTCCAGGAAACTCGGTGCCTGTATTTGGAATTTCTGACATTGCGACCGGGCGCAAAAACCTTGAAGCAGCGGGTGTTAAGTTTGATGGCGAGACTGAAACCATTGAGGGCATGGTCAGCACCGCCACATTTTACGACCCCGACGGAAATGCAATGATGCTTGCGCAAGACCTTTCAAACAGCGGCTAGTCTGATCCTTAAGTTCCTATTTAAACCAATATCAAATAGATCGCCCAGCGAGGTTAAAAACTATTATTCGCTGGGTGTTTCGACATTTTGTTTATCACCATCATCTTCTTGAGTAGCAAACATGCCACGTAGCGCTCGTTGATAAACGAAACCGATACCCATAAGCGTTCCACCCAAACCGATAAATGATATGGCGCGAAGCACGCCTTCAAGATGAGACATATCAATAATAAAGGCTTTGAGTACGACAGCTAAGATAATCAGGCCGGATGCTTTGCGCAACAATTGTTGACGCCATCTGATACCCAAGAACAGCACAATTATTCCAATGATCAACCAGACCAGAGAATAGGTATAATTTTCAGCTTGCAATATTGGCGCGGAAGCAATTTTCACACCATGGAAAGCATGGCGGATGGTAAGATTAATCCAGAAGAAGCCAAGTAAAGCGGTGAACCCAAGCGCTGTCCATTGATAATATTTGCTTTTACTCGCGCGGCCCTGCCAGACAATCAGTGCAAACAGAATGAATGGCAATGCATAGGCATAACCAATGAGGTTAAACAACAACCCCTCACCCATATGAACGTCGGTCGAGCTGTACTCCCAGGTCGCCATAGGTAACATTGGATTGAGCCCGATGAAGAGCGCCAACGCACCGATCAACATACCCAATATACCCAGACCCTCGGCGGCCCAACGGAGTATGCGTGATGAACCACCCTTACGCTTTGCAATGCGCGTGAGACCAAGCGAGAACGCACCACCAACCATAACAAGCGTAGCAGAAGCGGCAACTGCTGATCTGTAAGTATTGAAAGAAAAGCTGGGATCAATAGCGTGAAGTGCCAACATTGTGATCGTTATCACAGACGAGATAATTGCAAGAGCCTGCAAGCCTTGCGTCCATAAATCATCTTTATGTTTTGTGGCTATATAGCTTGCAAAGATGAAGCCGAGTGCGGGAATACCATATCCAAGTGTCAGGATGTTGAAAAATGGGGTCGCATCAAGCAAAGCCGACTTATCGATGAACGGTTGCCACAAAAGGCGCACAATATATGGCGCTACAGCGATAACGGCGAAGATGCGCAAGCCATTGAGTGGATAACGCATATGCGTAAGCATGGTTGCTGCTGTAATCAGGCCAAGCGCGATTGTAAGCCCCACGCCGCTGAAATAAATACTTACGGCCAGTGCAAGTGATACCAGCGAACCAATCAGCGCCACGGCAATGGTGGCGTCTCTGGCTGGCAGTTTCTCATCAAGTTTGTTGTGATAGTAATTCGCTTGCAGGTGGAATAGCGCAAAGAGAATAAGACCAACCAGCGCAAACTGGGTCGATTGTTCCAATTCGGCAATGCGGACATAGCACGAAATGAAGATGGCAAGACTGACGGATGTGCTCACCGATGCAGTAACAAGCCGCGCACGCGCTTTTGGTGCGGTCAAAACAGCAAAACCAATGAGAACCAGCACTGTGAGCGTTGCGACCATCATATAGGTCGTGTCCGTCAGATATGGCACAAATGATTCAGATGGGTAAAGCTTGCCATTTGGTCCAGCTATCTGATTACCAAGCTGATCTGCCCATGTTTGCCATTTTTCAACCGTGTTATTATGGGGAGCAAACATCGTCCAGAATTTAAGAACGGCCAAGATGGATGGCACAATGGTGACAAAACGCAGAGCCGGATAACGATAACTGGCGGCCAGCGGTAATGCGAGCAAAAGAGCAAGTTCAATAATATGAACCGCTAGGCTTTGATCACGACTAAAATGGAATAGTACAGGCACAAATAGAGCTGACAATGCAATTGTTGGCTGCCAGTCAATAGCCATTTCCGCATCCGGCTTGCGCTCATGCACGGACCAGACAAGCGACAGGTAAGTCAGCGCCAATGTGCCGAGAATGTAAATCCCGACAATTATTGAATTCTCGTCTCCTTCTGCGATTTCAAGCAGGAAGGAGTAGCACAACATGGCAGCAACACTTGTCAGCGCGCACCACAGCCAAGCTCTATACCACGCCACATACATGGCCGCTGCCGATACCAAAAGCACATATGATGCCAATACAGGCACATTTGCGCTATCGGAATTAATGAGAAAAGGCACAACATAAGAAGCAAGAAGACCGAGCGCTGCCAGTACTGGCCCATGCAGCAGTGATATAAGCAGCGATGCAAGCGCTAGGATTGCCAAAATGATGAAGCTGGTTGTCGGTCCGATAAGCCCATAAAGCGAATGGGCGGCGTAAATCGAGCCGAACATGATGAAAATGCCCACACCTGACAGAATTGCTGGAATATTGGCGCTTTCAAAGCCTGCCAGAGAAAAACGATCCGGGCGGCGTCTTGTCCATTCGCCACCGGCTGCAACTAACAGGCCGAATAAGAAACCAAGCGTAACGCGCGCTTGTGGGCCAAGCAGACCAGCCTCAATAGAGTATTTGGCCAAATATAGCCCACCAATTGCCAGCGTTAGTCCGCCAACCCAGATGGATAATTTGCCGCCAATATTGCTTTCAGTATCAATTTTTGGCGTTTGTGGAACCGTTTCTTTCTCAACATCTTCAGAGATAGTCTCATCATCTGATACGCGCGCAGCTATTGCAGGCTCCGGCTCGGAAGTCGCCTCACCTTCTTCGTCCTGAGCTACCGCATCGCTTAGTTCAGGCTCCTCAGGCGGTTCAATTTTCTCGGTAGTAAAAGGTTTTGCCTCCTCTCCTTCAGGAGAGGTTAGAGTATTTCCACCATCGGCAATCTGTGATTTGAGAGCTTTGATCTCTATCTTTAATTTCTCAATATCAGCACGCAGTCCGCCTTGCGAGAAATATGCAATAGCACCCAGAATGGAGCCAATCACCAGCGCCAAACATGCCAAACCTATTAAGAATAAAACAGAATCCATCTAAACTGCGCCCCACTCGCTCGACAAAAGACTAACTATAGGAATCGTTGTCTTATAGCTGGATATTTTATTTAGAGCCAGATACGCGCCAGAATATGGCAAATATAGTCAATGACGTTATAATTGCACAAGCTATGTGTGATTTTCTATTTTGGCGGCACGCAGATTGAACGGGGGACGGATTGCAACAGAAAGCTTGTATCATCAGGCTCGCGCATCAATATCCGATCGCCAGCATCGCAACTATCAAATGAAAGATCACTCCCGCCTGTGAGCAAAAGCCCACCGCTTTTATGTTCAGCCAAATAGAAATTGCCTGCATCACATTCCAGATTACACTTGATGCGCTTACCATCCGGCTCACAAAATGCATCCGCTTCCCACCTGATATCTTGCCCCCGCTTAAAAAGCGCAAGCTTTGCCACAAATTTTGGCGTATCAGGATATGGCTGATAGGGGCTATCCATACCCAAAAGCTGTTGCTTGGTCGGGAAATGACTGATGCCAATGTCAATCACTTGCTGATAAGGATGCTTATCCAAATGCGCAGCTGAATAGGTCCGACCATAACAACTTTCAAAGCCAAAGAAATGGCTTTCCAATGGTAGCTCCTGCGCGATGGCTGGTGTTGTGACCAGAACACTGAGCAATATAGGTAAGATTTTCATAGTGGATGCCCTCTAATACCGCTTGGGGTTGGCGTTTAGCAGTCTGACGAACAGGTCTTCGTTACCCTCGCTTGGTTTTCCTACGGTTCGTAGGTTAAATTCGACTTCATCTTGGTCGGCAATGATTGAAACGCGGCCGCCTGTCAGGCTGGGTTGCACTTCCCTGCCCGCCATAAAGTCTGCATGATCTCTGATATCTATTGAGAACTGATATTTCATATCTACCTCCCTTTATGCCTACACTATGGTAACTTCCGCAGTGCCTCGATAATCAATTCAAAAAAGCCGTCTGCATCCACATTATCCAGGAAAAACGCGTTCTTGGGTTTGTCGGTAATGTTCCAGTAATCTGCAACTGTCATGCCCATGGTCAACTCGCTTTGTACCTCGATCTGCACATTGCACATACGGCCTGTAAACAATTCAGGCTTCATCAAATATGTTATCACACACGGATCATGCAACGGTGCGCCTTGCCATTGGTACTTTTCCAGATCAAAACGTTCGGAAAATGATAGCATCTCAGAAACGGCGATGGCTGATTTTGTGCCGACTTTGCGGATTGCTTCGATACGTTCTTTGGTAGACAGCGCTTTATGGGTGACATCTAACGATGCAACAGTAATCGGAATACCTGATCTGAACACAATATCGGCAGCCTGCGGGTCGACATAGATGTTGAACTCGGCGGATGGAGTAATGTTTCCACCTTGGAAATAGGCACCGCCCATCATCACAATTTGCTCGCAACGTTTCACTGCTTCGGGGTCATTTTGCAACGCGGTTGCGATATTGGTCAGCGGGCCTAATGTCGCGAGTGTGACAGTGCCTTCATCATGAACGCGGAGCGTTTCGATGATGAAATCAACGCC
This sequence comes from Lentilitoribacter sp. Alg239-R112, assembly GCF_900537175.1. Classification (GTDB taxonomy): domain Bacteria; phylum Pseudomonadota; class Alphaproteobacteria; order Rhizobiales; family Rhizobiaceae; genus Lentilitoribacter. The sequence goes on from NZ_LS999833.1 coordinate 56,186, forward strand.
GTGCTGTTCTTGAAGTTTTATTTCGGGTTCCGGCAGTTCTGGACCATCCAACCCGGTTTGACCGTGGACATGCTCGGCGGTAACCAGCACTCGTTCAATTGGATCTGAACAACCAGCATAGACCGGAATTTCAGACCTGCCGCCAAGCTCAACAACCTTGAGCGCGTTTTGTGCATTAAGCTTTAGCCCGACATTGCCCGCGACGGCGGTAATGCCCAAAATGTCAAACATATCTGGATTTGCCAGCGCCACTAAAATGGCTACTGCATCATCCTGACCGGGATCGGTATCAATAATGATTTTTCTTGGCATTTACGCCTCTCCACTTCGATGATCTGCTGATCTGTAATCAGATGGCGCAATACCAAACTTCTCTCGAAAGTCTCGTGAAAAATGAGCTGAACTTACATAACCCGTTGCAAAAGCGATATCAGTGATTGAAAGCGTTGTCTGCTTTAAAAAGTTACTGGCCTTTTCTAACCGTAACTTTTTATAAAACCCCATCGTACTTTCGCCCATCTTGTCTTTAAATTGTCTATTGAGCTGACGTGTGCCAAGGCCGACCGACCTTGCCAACTGAGCGAGCGTTAGCGGCTCGCTTAAATTATTTTGCATCACTTCGATAGCGGTAATAACAGCGGGATTATTAACCCCATAACGCTCGACCAGGCCTGAACGCTGAGGCCCTTCACCGGGTCGCACATTGGTGTGCATAATATAATCGGAAACATCGCGTGCAAAAGCCGGACTATGGTGCTTGGCTATCAAAGCGTGCATCATATCAACAGGCGCCAGCCCCCCCGCACACGTTAATCGATCACGATCAAACACATAAAGCGCGCGCTCAAGCAGAATGTCGGGATCCATTTCGGCAATAAGGTCTGCAAAGACCCAATGTACCGTCATACGCCGCTCATTCATAATGCCAGCCTTTGCCAGCACCACCGGACCACCCGAAATTCCACCGATCATTACATTTCGGCGCGACAAAAGCCGTAACCATTGCAAAATGCGTGGACTATCAAAATCCTTGGTAACATAGCCACCAACAGCAATGATAAGATCAAAATCTACATGCTCGCCAGGAAATGCATCTGCCTTAATGACCGCACCCGAAGAACTAACTGCCTGCGATCCGCTAGCGGGTAGGTTTCTGATGCTGTAAAGCTCTTGACCGCTCAACTCATTGGCCACCATTAATGGTGATAGCGCCGATGAATAGGCAATGAGCGCAAAACCATCAAATAGTAAAAACCCAATTCGAAATGGGCGGTCAATATGCGTTGAAAAGTCCATAATTTATAAAAATACGTCTGCTTTAAGCTCATAAAAAATCGAATTTCAATATTTGCACTATTTAACTGACATTAGAACCATGTAATTTTAGAATCTGATTCAACGAGCTACAAAATTGATTCCGTTAACGGGCGTAAGACTTTGAAAAATATGATAAACATACCCTACTCCGGCACATATTACATTTCTTCACAACGCGATCAGGATCTCGCTGATCGGGTGATACGATTGATAGAGGGCGAGAATCTGGCTTTTTCAAAACAATTACTTACTGGACACGTCACAGCGTCGGCTTTTTTGCTCAATATGAAGCATGACAAAGTGCTCCTCACCCACCACGCAAAACTCGGTAAATGGCTACAACTTGGCGGACATTGCGATGGAATTAAAGACCCTAAATTTGCGGCACTAAAAGAGGCTTATGAAGAAAGCGGATTACCACGGATTGATCATATATTCGACCAAATTCTCGATATCGACATTCATGAAATACCAGAACATAAAGACGTTCAGGCGCATCTGCATTATGATGTTCGCTATGCGCTGGAAACCGACGAACGACATCCATTTATTGTTTCCGATGAATCAAATGATCTGAAATGGATACCACTTGACGAACTTGAAGATTATAATCCCGAACCATCGCTTATAGTGATGCGCGATAAGCTGCAAACCTTGCGGCTTTAGTCGTAATAGATCTCATTATCATCAAGATATACGTTGGACGCATCACAGATATCGATGTCAATAGGATCATCTAAAACTTCGCCGCCATCACTAGAGAGCCAGCCAACTTGCAGGGTTTGTGCACAATTTCCAGTGTCCGCTGTGAACTCGGCTTTAAGAACTTGACCGGGTTCGACATCAGATCCATCGATCCAATTTGAGCTCCAACCTGAGCCATCATTGGTATAAAAGCCTATCAGGATATTTTGCTCTGTATTGTTGTGTATTGTGAAATAACCCTCTGCGCCTGTTCCAGCGAGGGCCTGTATTACAAACATAAATATAATTGCAAATGCGGAAAGAATTCTTTTGGCCATAGTTTTGTCCCTGCATGTTTTGTTCTTATATGGCACATATTAGTCACTTTCACACACAATGCCAATATGTCGCAATCTGGTGACAAATTGTCATCTGGTTTTGAACATATGAAAGACTGCATAATATATTCAAGACGCAAACAAAGCGGAGACGACCCCATGAATACGAGATCAATTGTAATTATCGCCATATTTGCGGTTGTGGCCGTCGTCGGCGCACGTATCATTCTTGATCCACCCAGCGGCACTGCATATGCCGACGAGGTAAAAAATGAGATGACGACGGGGCAAATATTCAGCGCAGGTGATATTACGATTGCGAACGTTCGTGCGCGCGAAACTGTTCCCGGCGCATCCGTTGGAGGCGGCTATATGGTCATTACCAACAACGGTTCCGAAGATGATCGTTTGATGGGCGGCAAAACATCCGTCTCTCCCTTGTTGGAAGTACATGAAATGAAAATGGAAAATGACGTGATGAAAATGCGTCAGCTAAATGATGGACTTGTCATTAAGGCTGGCCAAACAGTTATGCTCCAACCGGGCGGTTTTCATATCATGTTTATGGATCTTGAAGCCCCTCTTACAAAAAACACGAGCTTTGATGCAACACTCAACTTTGAAAAATCGGGATCGGTTAGAGTAAAATTCAACGTAGTAGACATGAAAATGTTAAAGATGGCACACTAACTGGCGCACCCTCACAGGAATACTAATCCAAAATTCTCACGTCGATTATTAATTTGGACATAGTTACAATTTTACCGAATTACTTCTCTGAATAGCCCCGAATTTGTTAGACACCCTCGGCTTTCATTTTCTGCCGTTTTTCGAAGTCGGCGGGTGACAGCATTCCAGATATCAAGCAAAAGTTTTGGCTAGCTTCAGTAACATTCTGCGTTGCATTTTGGGCCACGCTCATCGCAATCGTCAGTCAAGGCCTTGCCTAACAGACGCTTATCCAACCGATAGGCAACAGACTAACGGACCAACATATTGGCTCGTTTAGTTGCCTTGGCCTGCTCCTTTGCAGCAACACGCATCATTTTTTGGAACCTTGGACATTCCAATTGGCTTGGTGCTGGGCATTCGGCGGCATGAATTAATCCGTTTCGGACTTGTTGCAACACACTTATTTGCCGATCGATCTCAACAGCCTTTGCACGTAACACGTCGCGATCAATGGATGAACCATGATTAGATAGGAGAAGTGTTCGGATTTCTGATAAAGAAAAGTTTGCCATCCGTCCTAATGCCACGAGTGCAAGACGCTGTAACACTGACGGATCAAATAATCGCTTAAGGCCGCGCCGACCAATTGAACTTATTAGAGATTTTTCTTCGTAGTATCGCAATGTCGATGCAGGTAGTCCCGTCTTTTTTGACAGTTCGGCAATATCTATATCTTTCATACTTGACCTCAAGTGCACTTGAAGTGGCATGGTAATTCCAATGACACGCACAAACAAGAGAAAAGGAAGTGTTGTGAGTTTGATAGATTTAATATTCCCTACAGTTATCATTGGTCTTGGCGCAACTGCATTCATGGATATGTTTGCATGGCTTCAACGCAGCTTATGGAACATCCAAGGTTTAGATTATGCGTTGGTCGGCAGGTGGATTGCTGGAATACCAAAAGGGCAGTTTACCCACAAAACAATCTTGCAATCACCCCAGAACCGTTATGAGCGGACGATCGGGTGGGTGTTTCATTATGCAATAGGAGTATTATTTGCTGGCATAATGCTGGCATTTACGGGGAAGAGCTGGCTTGATGCACCAAGCCTGTTGAATCCGATGATAATCGGCATTGCAAGTGTAGCTGCACCTTTCCTGGTAATGCAGCCGGCTTTCGGATTTGGTTTCGCCGCTTCAAAAACTCCATCTCCATGGATAACGCGTCAAAAAAGCCTAATTGCTCATTTGTCCTTTGGTCTGGGTACATATCTCACGGGAGTAATATGCGCCCGACTTTCTTTATGGTAATAAAGCTGCCAGTCACCATTAATAGGAAAGGTATAGATGGACGGAAATAGGCACAACATGACACTAGTCTGGAGCGGGCGGCGGGAATCGAACCCGCGTCATCAGCTTGGAAGGCTGAGGTCTTACCACTACACAACGCCCGCGTAAGACATGTCAGCGATTTCTCGCTGCTATTCCTGACCATAAGCGATTTTGGTCAAGATAGTCAAAGCAATGGTGGAGGAGGTTGGATTTGAACCAACGTAGGCTAAGCCAACGGATTTACAGTCCGTCCCATTTAACCGCTCTGGCACTCCTCCGTACCCTTGCTTTCATCGAACATTTGGTTCGATCAACTCAAACGATTTCGCTTGAATCTGAGCGGGGTTATGGCCTTCGCTAGCCCATCTGTCAACACAGTTTGACGAAAAAAATTCACTTATAATGAACAAGCGGCAACAATCGACCATTGCGCTGATCCCTCAATAGATTATAAGCGCCATTATGAGAGAGCGAAAAGACAAAAGATCCCCGAGAAAAGGTACCTCTGGCGCGCCTTCACGCAGGAATGCAGGCCCAAAAGCGGGAAAGCCGCCTGCAAAGAATAAAAATAGCGCGAAACAAGGGCAGAAGTCGGGTGGACTGGCAGCAGCAAAGAAAGCATCCGGTCTCTTCTCTCCTCAAAGCCTAAACCCTGATGGAAAAACAACAGGTCGACCCAACGTACGTGAAGGTGCGCGGGAAGGCACGTCTCGTCAAGAAAGACGCGAACGTGTTTATATTGATGATTCTCCACGCCCTCGTGAAAAATCTACACGCGCGAGCCGTTATCGCAACCGCGGTAATTCTGCGCTTTATCTTTATGGATTGCACACCGTTCGTGCTGCCATTGAAAATCCACGTCGCAAAATCATCAAACTGCTAGCAACAGAAAATGCCTGGGAACGATTAGATGTAGGCAATGCGGGGCAAATGCCCTGCCCCGTCGAATTTACCGATGGCCGCAATCTTGATCGTCTCGTGGGCAAAGACGCAATTCACCAAGGTATTGTAGCCGAGGCTCATCCTTTACGTCCCAAATCGCTTGATCAGCTTAAAGATACGCAATTGATTGTTGTGTTGGATGAAGTAACTGATCCGCACAATGTCGGTGCCATCATGCGTTCCGCAGTTGCTCTTGGCGCTGGTGCAATTATTTCAACGATGCGAAATTCTGCGCAAGAATCAGGTGTACTGGCAAAATCGGCGTCTGGTGCGCTGGAAATGATTGACCATATCGAGGTTAAAAACCTTGGTGAAGCCATCGATGAACTGCATTTTGTGGGGTTTCAGACCATTGGTTTGGATTCAGAAGGGCCGGAAGACCTTGTTGAGACATTTTCAAGCCAGCAAATTGCACTGGTTTTAGGCGCGGAAGGCAAAGGCCTGCGGCATAAAACACGCGAAATTGTGAGTGATCTAGCCCGCCTTGATATGCCCGGCCCAATTAAATCGCTAAACGTATCTAATGCCGCAGCACTATCGCTTTATGCCGCACATCGTTTTTTACTGCGCCAACCTTGAATAAAATAATAATTTCATCTAGCATCAAGCCACAAATGAGGAGTGCTCTGACGATGAACAAGTAAGTCTGTTTTTATGAATTGCATGATGATCATCAATATTGAGGTGATCTGCGCGAAGACTTACTTTTTTCTAGGAGCATCTTATGCATCCCATTATTTATGACGTTGCCGTGTCAATTGACGGCTATATTTCTGGACCAGAAGGTGACGTGTCCGCTTTTCCACATGAAGGAACAGTTGTTGAAGATTACGCCACACGATTATCTCAATATTCAACATGCCTGATGGGTCGAAAGACCTATGAGTTTGGCTATGCCTTTGGTCTGACACCCGGTGACAATCCTTACCCACATATGCGCTCGATCGTGATTTCGTCAACAATTGAGCTGCCTGACGGTTCGCAAGTAGAGCAAATGGCAAACCCTAACGCTGAGACCATCCACGCTATTCAGGAGGATGCCAGCGGACCAATCTATCTTTGCGGTGGCGGTGTACTTGCTGGCTGGGCGATATCGAACGAACTTGTGAGCTATATACGATTAAAGCGTGCACCAATCATTCTAGGGTCTGGCGTAAAACTGCTTGATGGCGTTACACATCTGCCGGAGCTCAAAGAATTGGAGATGAAGGCTCATGATGGCGGTATTATCTATCAGGAGTTTGAAGTCCAGTATTAATGACAAGGTCATAGGCACAAACAGCGCCTATGACCTGCGCCTGATATTGCTCAGCGCCAATAACAGAAGAAGGAAGATAGTTTGGATACGCGAATTTTGGGAACATGGAATCTCGTTAAATGGGTAAATGAACTTGATGATGGCACTGAGATATTTCCCTTTGGCGAGGACGCAAAGGGATACATACATTACGCAAAAAATGGCCACCTCTTTGTGCATATTATGATGTCAAATCGCGCCAATTACATCGGTTCTGATCCATTTAGTGGCTCAATAGATGAAGATTCTGCAGCCATAAAATCACAAATAACCTATGCTGGAACTTATGAATTTGTGAATAGCAAGCTCGTTCACCACGTCACGATGTCATCATTCCCAAACTGGGTTGGCAAAGATCAGGTTCGCGACTTCGCATTCGACGGCGAACATCTGCATTTAAGCGCAGCCGGCGCACAATTTCAGGGTCAAAATGTAACGGCTAAACTAATCTGGAAGCAATAGGTCAGGCAGCTAGACTTCGCTAAAATTCCTAGACCTCGACATCAAACTCTTCTTGATCGCCAACACCAAACACGCGTTTGTAGCGGGCTATTTCTTCTGATGGCCCCATAGCTTTACGCGGGTTATCGGATAATTTGACCGTGGGCTTGCCATCGGCAGATGTGGCCTTACATACGAGCGAGAACGGCGCGAGCCTATCATCAGCTACTAATCCCCTGAAATCATTTGTAAGCTTTGTACCCCAACCAAAAGAGATTTTTGCTCGCCCGTGAAAACGTTTATGCAGTTTTTCGATCTCGTCCGTATCTAACCCATCGGAGAAAATGAGCAATTTTTTCTTGGGGTCTTCGCCGCGTTTTTCCCACCATTTTAAGGCATATTCTGCAACTGTAGAAGGATCACCGCTGTCGATGCGAATACCTGTCCATTTGGCAAGCCAATCTGGTGCATTATCCAAAAACCCATAGGTGCCATAAGTGTCGGGCAGAATGATCAGCAAATTGCCATCATGCTCGGTCTGCCAATCACTCAAGACTTGATATGGGGCATTGGCCAGTTCGGCATCATCTTTTGCAAGTGCTGCATAGACCATTGGCAATTCATGCGCGTTGGTACCAATGGCTTCAACCTCTTGCCGTCTAGCAATCATACAGTTTGACGTGCCGATAAACTTGTCACCCAAGCCCTCACTCATAGCTTGTACGCACCAATCTTGCCACATGTGAGAATGGCGACGTCGTGTGCCAAAATCAGCAACTTTCAAGCCATCAATCACACGGAGGCGTTCGATCTTTTCCCAAAGCCGCGCCATTGCACGTGCATAAAGCACTTGTAATTCAAACTTGCCCATACCCTTAAGCACAGCGCGCGAGCGTAGCTCCATAATCACAGCAAGCGCATAAATTTCCCACAACATGACAGACGGCCAGTCGCCCTCAAAATCAAGCTGATATTGATTGCCAACGCGCTCAAGCTGGTATTCAGGCATTCTCAAACCTTCGAACCATTCCATAAAATCCGGGCGGAACATAGAGCGCTTGCCATAAAACATATTACCGCGAAGCCAGGTGCTTTCACCCGGGGACAAAGATAACGTGCGAATATGGTCTAGTTGCTCACGCAATTCACCTTCGTCAATCAGATCCGCAAGCGGCACATGTGTCGAGCGATTGATGAGATTAAATGTTACGCGTGTATCTGGCTTATGGGTAAAAATGGTTTGCGCCATCAACAACTTATAAAAATCAGTATCAATCAGCGATCTAATGATCGGATTAATCTTCCAATTGTGATTATAAACCCGTGTCGCAATATCCATAAAAGGTAAGCCTCGTTGACCTAAAGAAGTTCCCTCTTACAAAGAAAGGGGGCTGCTTGCAATTCTTAATCGATTAACTAGAACCAATTATGACCTTAATCATGCCTCGCACAAACCTAAATCCAGCGGCGGGTTCGCATCTTAAAATCTAGATATTCTTGACCAAAAAGCCTCTTCAACGCAGCCTCTTCCGGTGCGATCTGGAACTTATTGATAATTAAAACAAATGCAACAAGTGCTGGTAAAAACAAAAATGAACCAACATATATCCCCGCAGATACAATTAGGATCGCCATACCAAGATACATCGGATTACGTGAATAATTATAGATTCCATCGCTAACAAGATGCTTGGCCTCATCAAGTTTATGCGGCTGAATGGTTGTACCAAACTGACGAAATCGCTGTACCGATACAATGGAAATTACCACACCAACGATACCAAGAAAAATTCCGATCAACTTCTGTTCAACTAAACCAAAGGACAAGAGCGGGAAAAATGATTGACCATAAAAAATACTCATTATTGCAAGAACCATATAAACGGGCGGTGGAATGTGCATATACAGATCCTAATTAAACTGGCAGATATGGACAAATATATCAGTTTTGCAGGAAGCCGCTCCATTTAATTTAATAATACTCTTGTTATTGCAGTCACCGACATCTAATCGCTAGGTTATGAAACAATATAATGTCGTGATAATTGGTGCGGGTGCTGCAGGTATGATGTGCGCTATTGAGGCGGGCAAGCGTGGGCGCAAGGTGCTTGTTTTGGACCATGCAAAATCTGCTGGTGAAAAAATTCGTATTTCTGGTGGTGGACGGTGTAATTTTACCAATATCAACACTAAATTTGACCGATTTTTGTCACAAAATCCGCGTTTTGCGATTTCAGCACTTAAACGCTATTCTCAGCATGATTTCATTAAGTTGGTGGAGAGTTATAAAATGGCCTATCACGAAAAAGTTCTTGGCCAGCTTTTCTGTGATGGGTCAGCAAAAGTTATTATCGACATGCTGTTGACGGAAATGAGCGAGGCGGGTGTAGAGTTGCGCTTATCCACGGAAGTCAAGAGTATCAATAAGGCTGATACATATAGTATTCAACTTGAACATGACGCAGTGGAAGCGCAATCTCTTGTAGTGGCGTGCGGTGGCAAATCTATCCCTAAAATGGGAGCAACAGGCTTTGGCTATCAGATCGCAGAGCAATTCGATCTGCCGGTAACTGAAACCCGCCCTGCCCTTGTGCCACTGACTTTTGCTGACGAATTACTAGGCCGAATTAAGCCGCTATCGGGCGTGAGCACCAAAAGTTCAGTCACGTGCAACAAGGTTAGTTTTGATGAAGCACTTCTATTTACCCATCGCGGATTATCTGGCCCGTCAATCCTGCAAATCTCGTCCTATTGGCGCGAGGGTGAAGAAATTATTGTTGACCTTGCCCAGGGGATAAATATTGCCGAGCAGCTTAAAGCCATGCGCCAAAGTTCCGGCAAGCTATCTATTGGCAATGCGCTTGCAAAGTTAATCACATCCAAACTTGCGCAAATGATCGTTGAGCATTCAGGCCTGACCGGAAATCTTGCAGATCAAAACAACGCCAAACTCGATCAACTTGGACAATCTGTCAATGCCTGGCGGATAAAGCCAGCGGGTTCAGAAGGTTATCGAACAGCAGAGGTCACGCTTGGCGGTGTGGATACAGGTGCATTGAACGCAAAGACAATGGAAGCCAAAAACACCGATGGACTTTACTTCATCGGCGAAGTTGTAGATATGACAGGCTGGCTCGGCGGCTATAATTTCCAATGGGCCTGGAGTTCAGGCTGGGTTTGTGGGCAGGCTTGTTAAGGATCAACTATGAGCACTGCCGGTAAGAAGGCATTTTTTGCTTTGGAGGTTTTAAGCTATGTAGCGCTTGCTATTGGCTTATTTGCAATCATCAGCCTTTCATTCTTTAACTTCTTGGGCAACTGCACTCAAATATACCTTAAATTTCATTGCGATGGCGCATTCTATGATCAGATGACAAATCTATCCTCTGGAATCATTCTTGCATATATATTGGCTGTATTACCAATTTTGCTTGGATTACTTGGTGTTTTATTGGGATTGCGACGCATTCATCATGTCAAAACCGTAAAATTACGAGCTGAAGGGCGCACGGACGAGGTTGAGAAACTACGTTATTTTCTTCTCAGATCATCTAAATATCTGGTGATTTTAGCCATTCTTTTGGCTGCAATGGTAATGACATTATTAAGCTAAAACAATAAAAATCCTGCACGATGATAGCGCGCAGGATTGGTGTATAAAACAGTTACAGGTTTAGTTGCTAAGCTTGCCGCCAATTGCGTTTGGCAGACACTTAACCTGAACAGGATACCACATCCATGTGGAGTTATGTTTACTATCGCTCAAGCCTTTTAACCCATTTTTGTTAGACGCATGCAACTGAAAATATGCCGTTGCCTGTGTTGTTGTTCCTTTAGTCAGAATATTACGGCTGCTTTTCAATTTGTTATTACATGCCTGAATTGGATCAGCTCCACTCCACCTGACTTTACTCATAGTAATAACAGGCGAAAGCGATTTCGAAAAAGTTCGCTTGTTCGGATAATACTTCATGCTCCATGTGCCCGGGTCAGCCTCTAAATACGGAGCATCACTTGTAGTTACCTGCGCTACCTTTACCTTTTTCGCAAGCTTGGCCTTGGCATATATTTTTAAAAGAAATTTATGTGATGGTGATTTAATTTTTTTAAAACTGCCACCAACGACACTCACTTCGATTGGCACCGCGTCAATACCATTTTTACTGATCGATAGATTTTGCATCGGACCCGCTGCAGCAATACCCGTTGATACGGCCAATATTGCTGATGAAACGGCTAGTGCTGAAATAGTTTTAACAAACGTCATAATAAGCTCCTGATCAATTAATTTGTCCGGAGTAGTCGCCCCCGGAAAGATTTTAAATTTCGAATTTGTTTCGATGAGGAATGTTTTAACGAAGTGGTTTTGAAACCTTGCTGAATAGGCCGTTCATCAAGCATTCATCTTGGAAAACAGAATATTTTACATTTCACCTACGATACCTGAATTTTAGTATTTGAAATTGTGGCGTCATACCCCCATCTATCCAAGCAAGTTACATTATGTGGCAGGTGATATTTATGTGGGGAGAGAGCATGATCAACCTTTCAGGAAAAACCGTATTCATAACAGGTGCAAGTCGAGGCATTGGAGAAGCCGCTGCGCGAAAAGCGGCTAGCTATGGTGCAAATGTGGTTCTTGCAGCTAGAAGCAACAAAGACATTGAGCGAATTGCCGCTGAAATCGGCAATAAGGCTCTAGCGCTCACATGCGATGTATCGGACTATGACAGCATAAAAGAAGCAATTGATAGTGCTGTTCAGCATTTTGGCGGGCTGGATGTTGTGGTCAACAATGCTGGCGTGATTGACCCCATTGACCGAATTGAAGACACCTGCCCAGATGCTTGGGGCAGCGTAATCGATATCAATATTAAAGGTGTATATCATTGCATGCATGCAGCCTATCCTGCGTTATTAGAAGCCGCCGATGGTGGGCGCTCTGTCATTATCAACATGTCTTCTGGCGCCGCGCATGGCGCATTAGAGGGTTGGGCCCATTATAGCGCATCAAAGGCAGCAGTTGCATCGCTTACCCGCAGTGCAAACCGTGAATGGAACGAAAAAGGTATCAGTGTCATCGGCCTTTCACCCGGTACTGTGGCAACTGATATGATGATGTCGATTAAAAAATCAGGCATTAATGCCGTTTCGCAGATTGACTGGGAAACTCATATCTCGCCCGATTGGGTCGGAGAAGCCATTTGCTGGCTGACCACAGACGAGGCACGTGAGTTTGACGGCACTGACTTTACAATCAAAACAGATGAAGGCCGCAAGCTTGTTGGGTTGATTTAAACCCCAAACGGCTTTGCAAAACTTCACCTGCACTTTATACCTCTACCAACAATATGATTCAGGGAGATAAAATCATGCGAGCAATCTGTGTGAATGAATTTGGTGATGCAGATGTTCTGCAAATCGAGAATAAAAATGATCCCATTCCTGCTGCCAACGAAGTTGTGATCGACATGATGGCAGCTGGCGTTAATCCTGCCGATACTTACACACGCACAGGCACATATATTGTTAAACCTGAATTGCCCTATACACCTGGCGGAGATGCCGCCGGGGTCATCTCCAGCGTTGGTGCAACTGTCCGTTCATTAAAGGTGGGTGATCGTGTAGCAACAGGCATCGCATTTAGCTCTGATCGATTGGGTTGCTATGCAGAAAAAATCCTGCGCAACGAGAATGATGTTATCAAAATTCCTGACAGAGTGAGCTTTGCTCAGGCCACGGCATTGGGTGTGTCCTACCCAACCGCTCACCATGCACTTTTTAACCGAGGTCGACTAACCGCAGATGAAACAGTTTTCATTCACGGGGCCAGCGGTTCTGTTGGCACATCAGCCATTCAACTTGCTAAACGCGCTGGGGCAAAAATCATTGGTTCCGCAGGTACACAGGCTGGATTGACGCTTCTTAAGTCACAAGGGGTAGATCTTGCGGTCAACCATTCCAGCGGAGGATATGCCGATGAAATCATGGCATTCACAAATGGCGATGGTGTTGATCTAACACTTGAAATGCTGGCCAATGTAAATCTGGCAACAGATTTGGATCTTGCTGCCATGTTTGGACGTATCGTGATTATTGGCAATCGCGGTGAAATTACCATCAATCCGCGCATGACTATGGCAAAAGAACTGGACGTCATGGGCATGGCCCTTTGGAATCTTAATGCGGAACAAATCAAGCCAATTATGGATGATCTGATAATTGGCCTAGCTGATGGTAGCCTTACGCCAATCACAGGCAAGGAAATACCGCTCGCAGATGCGGCATTAGCGCATGAATATGTGCTTGCCCCGGGGGCTCATGGCAAGGTAATCTTAGTCCCGTAACTAAGCGGGATGTATAATGACAAAACCTAATATCGAGAAGAAGTCGCTGGACAAAAGCCAGCCGATATTTCTGTTCGATAGCGTCTGCGTTCTATGTGATAGCGCTGTTCATTATGTCCTCAAACATGAATTGAACTCAGACATAATATTCATCTCGATTCAATCTGAAGAAGGCCGCAAACTGGCACTTTCTAAAGATATTGATCCTGATAATCCCGAGACATTTATCTTCTTTGAAAATGACCTTCCACACTTTAAGTCCAGCGGTGTGATAGCGCTTTCGCAGCACATGCGAGGCGTTGTCCGTCTCATGCGCTTTGGCACGTATATACCTAAACCAATTCGGGATTGGTTATATGAGAAAGTTGCGCGAAACCGCTATAAAATCTTTGGCAAAACCGATGCATGCATCATTCCTGACGCCGATAATCAGCACCGGTTTGTTCTTTGATGGATAGTAAACCTAAAATCTTGATTATTGGCGGAACTGGCATATTTGGCACACGGCTTGTGCAACATCTTGCCGTGAGTTTAAAGGCGGACGTCTGCCTCTTCATCACATCACGATCTGAAGCGAAAGCACAAAAAGTTGCAGATAGCATACAAGCAAGTATTGACATCAAAGGCGTCGGTTTTGATCGCAAAACAAACCTGAAAGCAATGTTTGCAGATATTCAACCTGATATTACTGTTGATTGCTCTGGCCCCTTCCAAGACGCTGATTATGAAACAGCTCTTGCGGCATTGGCATCTGGTTCTCACTTTATCGACCTCGCTGACGCCAAGACCTATATCGAGCATTTTACCTCCAATCTCAATGAGATCGCGCGTGAAAATAATTTGACGGCGATCACAGGCGCCAGCACGACACCTGCCCTTTCCGCCAATGTGGTTCAAACAATTACAAATGATTGGCAGCAAATCGATAAGATTGAACTTGCTATTACACCGGGCGGCAAAAGCAAGGTCGGCCCCTCCGTCATAAAAGCTCTCTTAAGCTATGCAGGGCGAGAAATCCCAATATGGAAAAACGGTAAACTGGATTCTGTCTTTGGCCTTATTAACTCCAAGATTATAGATGTGCCAAATCTTGGAAAACGTCGCATCGTACCTGTGGAGACATATGACGCACTGTATCTAGGAGTCCGCCACAATGTCATATCTAATGTAACCTTCTACACAGGCCTTGAATCCTCATTAGAACAATGGGGCACGATTTGCCTTGGTTATCTGGCTAAATGGGGCATGATAAAAAACCCGCTACAGCTGACACCTTTGCTGATTAAAGCCCGTAGTTTAACTCGACCTTTCACCTCGGATCGTGGCGGTATGGTGATCTTCATTTCAGGGTCAGATGCACAAGGTCAGGATGTAACAACTCGCTGGTCCTTACTTGCAACGCATGATGATGGAACGTTTGTTCCAATTCTACCCATGGCAGCAGCAATCAAAAAGCTAATGAATGCGAAGATAGAAACCGGTGCCATGATCGCAGATAAAGCTCTCGCATTGCATGAGATTGAAGCTGAAATGCAGCACCATCACATCACGACTGAGATGAAAGTGATATGACGGACAGATCAATCTACCAAACAAAACTAGGTGCAACATTCGACCAATTGCCAGCTATTTTACAAAATTTCCATTCGCTGGATGGCCCAAAGCACTGGCGCGGAAAAGCCTCTATCTCTGGCGGACAAGGTATAATAGCAAGGTCTGTACGCTGGCTCTTCGGTTTCCCTGCCCCGACTGATGAAGTTCAAGTCGATGTAAAAATCGTAAATGGAGCAAAATCCGGCGTTAGCTTTGAACGTTGGCAGCGAGTATTCGGCAATAAATCTTTCCACTCTGTTCTTTCACATGAGAAAAACGATGGCTTCATCGAACGCTTTGGTATTTTAGGGTTTGAGATAGGCTTAGATGTTCATGATCAAGGGATCATTATGCCAGTGATTGGTTGGAAGATTGGTCCAATTCCCCTGCCACTATGTTTGGCACCCAAATCAGAAACCCTCGAGTTCCAAGATAATCAGGGTCGCTTTCGTTTTGATGTAAAGGTGAGTCTACCGATCATCGGTCTTTTGATGCATTATCAAGGTTGGTTGGAGCCTGAGGCTGAATAGCTGCTAGCCGCAAAGCTCATCTGCGATACTAACAAACATTTTCATACCCGTTTCAATCAGCTCTTCAGGAAAATCATAATCGGAATTGTGTAATTGCGGTTGTGTTTGCCCAGCACCCAGAACGAACATTGCAGTTTTAGCGACCAAACTGAAATTACCAAAATCTTCAGACCAGCGAAATGGCTCTTGAAGCTCATCAAGCGCAAGATTGCAGTTTTTGGCAGCCTTTTTAATATAATTAGTTGCTTCAGGATCATTCTGGCAGGATAGAAATTTCTCACGATGATTGAGTGTCACCCCTAGGCCGTTTCGTCGCGCCACTTGCTTTACCAGCTCCTGCATATGATGCATCAATTTTTGCTGCGCAGCATTCGTAGAGCTCCGCAATGTTGCCTTGATCCGTGCATCAGCTGGCGTTACGCCAAATGCTTTGCCGCCCATTCTGGTACTGATCAATGTACAAAGTGCGGTTCGATGATCATAACCAAGTTCTTGCGGCACATTGGGAAGTTTGGCGAGAATTTCGGCCACGGCACTGGCTGGACTTATACCATCTTCAGGGTGTGACGCATGAGAGGTTTTGCCAACAAGATTCACGATCAAGCCTTCGGATGCAAAGTTAAACGGTCCAGATTTCACACCAATTTCATGAAGAGGTCGACCCGGCAAATTATGCAACGCAAATGCATAATCTGGCTTGATGAGGCTAAATTTTGGATCATTTATTATCGCGCTCGCACCAGCGCCATTTTCTTCGGCGGGCTGAAACAGCAAGATTATTCGCCCCTTCCGAGGTGGGTTTTCTGCAAAATGGCGTGCCAAACCGCAGATAATCGACATATGCCCGTCATGGCCACATAAATGTGCTTTGCCATCTTCCTTAGAGCGCCATTTAGGCTGACCAACCTCAAAAATAGGCAATGCATCCAACTCACACCGAAAAAGCACAGATGGCCCTTCTGTCTCGCTGTCAAAAATCGCTGCAATGCCATGCCCACCAATCTGATCGATAATCTGGCTTGGTGAACAGGTCTCTAACCACGCTTTGATCCGGTTGGCGGTATTTTCCTCTTCGCCAGAAAGCTCCGGATACTGATGCAGCTCACGCCGCAACGCAATGAGTTCGTCCAACACATTTAGTTCTATGACTGACATAATTTATCCGATAATGATCTGCGTACAGGAAGCTATTGAGTGACTTTTATTCGACACAGCATAATATTATCCCGAACAAGGTCCGAACTCCAGATAAGTTTAGCCTCACTGCGCCACTTAACCGCATCATATCCATCCTTTGGTCGAACACTCTGTTCGGCATGCTCGATCGCGTTTTCCCAACGACTGTCATCAAAATCCGGGTCGGTCCAATTTTCAGGTATTTGAGATGTGACTTGTGCGCATGAACCAGAATTTGCCACAGGATTAGCTTCGCTGGCGCAAGATGTATCAATCGGCGCTGTTTGAACCACATAACATTTCACACTGGAATTCGAAGCAGCAATCAATTTTCGGTTAGCTGAATTTGTGAATTGGAATATCGCCCCACCATCACCCATTTGCTGTCGGTTTGTGCCGATATATTCCAGCCCTGTCTCGTTTTGAGCATAATCGCGAAATTCAATTGCAAATGTCATGGGGTAATCGGCTTTAAAATTAAAGCGTTCCGCATTAAACGAGCGTTCTGTTGTGATTGGCACGCTGTCTTCGGTCAAATATTGACCATTTACATAAAGGCTGAACCAGTTATCGACCCATACCTCGCCCAAAACATCTATAGCGCCCGTGGTCGCTGCAATCCGCACTGAAGATTGCTCTGATGTCGTCAATACAGATGTTGATGTTGCATCGCACCCTGCCAAAACGGATAACACTGTTAGTGGCAAGAGGATTGTTTTTAATTTCATTTTCTGTGACACAAACATACCCCCCCGAATATGAATCGTTCAATCTATGCGTAATGATAGCATTTTATCGTCCAGATTTAAATCTTAGTAGAATGTAATGGCAAACACAGATGGCACCACAGATGCCATACCCACAATAAAAAAGACCGCCGCAGATACGATTGTTGGTATATGTGCACTCTGAGATGCGTTTTGTCGGCATAACGCATTCCAACGGCGAGCTCGCTTAAAATCAAGTGCCCAGATCGCCCGACGGTATCTTTTACCTAACCATGATGAAAGCGGAGAGGTTTCGGCTTTAAACGCATTTATCGCTGATGAAATGCCTGATAGTCCAAGCGCAATGGCAATGAGAATAAGCGCAGGACCAAAGCCATAAAGCTGATGATGCAGCACCATGAGTCCCAGAAGTAGCAGCGCAAATGCAAATGGCATGACGAAGATAGCAAAAGATAATGCAAAGATTTTTTGAACCATGATACTCACCCCAATTCAAAACTTGAATTGGGGTGAACATAAATCAGAAGCCATAATTTACACTAAATCGGCTCCGTAAAATTTAACCAAATCAGTAAACCACTTCTTGATTTTAAAAACCAGCTAAAGCTGTTGCCCGCCGGACACTTCCAAGCGCTGCGCTGTCATCCACTGGTTATCGCCAGTTAGAAGACTACTGACCATACCGCCAATATCATCTGGCATACCCACCCGCCCCTTGGCCGTTGTTGAGATCACAAAATCATTTACAATTGGGTCATCACGCACCATACCGCCTCCAAAATCAGTTTCAATGGCTCCTGGGGCAACTGTATTTACCGATATATTGCGCGGGCCAAGCTCCTGAGCCAAATAGCGAGTAAAGACTTCAATTGCTCCTTTCATAGATGCATAGGCAGCCAACCCGATCATAGAAAACCGTGTAAGGCCAGTCGAGATATTGACGATTTGCCCACCATCCTCAATTGTCGGTAATAGGCGCTGAGTTAGAAAAAATACACCTTTAAAATGTATGTTCATCAGCTGATCAAATTCAGCCTCTTGGGTGTTTTCGATGGTATTATGAATACCTATTCCTGCATTATTGACGAGGTAATCCAACGTTTTTCGACCCCACTCGTTGTTCAAGGTCTCACTTAAACTCTCAATAAAATGGTCGAACTGAGCCAATTCACCAGTATCAAGCTGTAAGGATTGTGCCTTACCACCATTAGCACGAATTTCAGCGACAACCTCCTCCGCTAATTCACCGCTAGAATGATATGTGATAACTACACCCACGCCCTTCTGAGCTAAATGCAGCGCTATACTCTTGCCTAATCCACGGCTAGCGCCCGTAATCAATGCAATTTTGTTTTCATCCTTGGTCATAACATTATTCCTTTATCTATGTTCAATGACCCAATTTAGTGTTCATAAATAAGAACTACCTGCCCTATACTCCATATAACCTGCCTATTTCTCCAGATATCTAAAATCTGTCTTGAGGCGTCGAAATCATAGAGTTATAGCTATTTGGCAGGAGTAATAATGATGATCGATACCCAATTCATAGCAAGTGTGGACAAATACATCAGCAATCATGGTAACAATAGCTCAACCAATTTCAATGAGCCATTACGCCTTTTTGCCATGAAATACACTGAGCCAACTGCATTTGAAGCGACAGTATACGAACCCGTAACTTGCATGATCCTACAGGGCGCAAAAGAAGCCGTCTTCGATGGCAAGACATGCAGGTCTGAGGCGGGACAGTCCTTTATTGTCTCTCATAATTTGCCCATCATCTCTCGCATTACAAAAGCCAGCGAGCAAGAACCATACCTGGCCTTGGTTGTACCTATTGATTTATCCATTCTGCTCAGCCTCCATGGTCAAATCATTGGCCATGGAGTTTCAACCTCTGAAGTGACCTCGCTTGGCATGCAAAAAGCTGATGATGATTTTATCGATGCTATGCGCCGCTACTTTATGCTCTCGCAAGATGAGACTGAGGCAAATGTTATGGGTCCACTTATCCTAAAGGAACTACATTTTAGACTTTTACGAGCCAGACATGGTGGCATGTTGCGCCAGCTTCTGAACCGCGATAGTCACGCAAGCCGTATATCAAAGGCAATTGCTGAAATTAAAAAGAGTTTCAAAACTCAAATTGCCATCAATGACCTTGCTAATATCGCCGGTATGAGCGCCTCATCATTTCATGAGCATTTTAAATCCATCACCGCAACGTCACCACTGCAATACCAAAAGGAATTACGATTAATGGAAGCACGGCGGCTTATTGCTCAAGGTGATATTTCAATTTCATCAGCTGCGTTTGAAGTAGGCTATGAAAGCCCGACACAATTCACTAGAGAGTATACTCGTAAATTCGGCGCGTCTCCTCGCAATGATTTAGGTCGCATTGTAATCATGGTATAAGGCAACACTTTCCAAATTTAGGAGTTAGATAATTCGATGGATAAAAACCGTCTTGTCACAATATTTGAAGTTTCGGGCTCTGCTTTAGCCATGGCCTACGCGCTTCTCATCGCATCCAATACTGGTAACGAAATTTTGGGTTTCAGCCTATTGCTCATATCCGCATTATTATTTGCCGGATGGGGGTATATTGATAAGCGCTGGGCCTTTTTCGCTCTACAGTTCTTCTATGCTGCCTCGGCAATTATTGGGCTTTTCAGGTGGTGGAGTTAAACCAGAATTTCCGCCAACATGTCATTATCAGTGATATCTTGAAACGAAAAACCGTTATCGTTCAAACGCGCAAAGAGTTCCGGAAACCCTTCCGGATTTTTTGTTTCCAAACCAATCAGTACGGCACCAAAATTTCGGGCTGATTTCTTGAGATATTCAAAACGGGCAATATCATCATCAGGACCCAGCAGGCTCAGAAAGTCTTTCAATGCGCCCGGACGTTGTGGTAATCGCAAAATCAGATATTTTTTCCGCCCCTCATAACGCATCGCGCGTTCTTTGACATCTGGCAGACGTTCAAAATCAAAATTACCACCGGACGTGATGCAGATGATTGTCTTACCCCTGATTTCATCTTTAAGATCCTTCAACGCGTCAATCGTGAGCGCGCCTGCTGGCTCAAGCACAATACCCTCAATATTCAGCATCTCAACCATTGTCGTGCAGAGACGCCGTTCGTCAACACCAATCACATGATCAGGGTCTACATGTTTTAACGCCTCATAATTTCGGTCACCAATACGAGCCACCGCAGCGCCATCTACGAAATTATCGACGTAATCGAGCGTAACAATGCTACCTGCGCAAAGGGTGGAAAACAGGCTACGCCCCCCTGAAGGTTCTGCAAAGCGGAATGCAACGTCATTGTCGCCCTCGCCCATAAACTTGACCAAACCTGCTGATAATCCACCGCCACCCACAGGTACGATCAGCATATCTGGTTCTAATTGCGCCAACTGCTCCATAATTTCGGCAATAACAGTAGCCTGCCCTTCAATTACATCATCTGCATCATAAGGAGGCAAAAACTGAGCACCTTCGTGCTCGCAAAATTCTTGTGCTGCGTGGAGTGTGTCGTCAAAATAATCTCCCACGAGTTTAATCTCGACCTGGTCACCACCAAAGATCGAGGTTTTATTGATTTTCTGCTCAGGCGTTGTAACGGGCATGAATATAACGCCGCGAACACCAAAATGCTTACATGCAAATGCTACGCCTTGCGCATGATTACCCGCAGAGGCACACACAAATGTTGACAGATCGGGATTAGCCGCAAGCGCCTTACGCATGGCATTAAAAGCACCCCGAATTTTATAAGATCTTACAGGGCTTAAATCTTCTCGCTTGAGATAAATATCAGCATCATACATTTTTGAAAGATGCTCGTTCTTCTGCAATGGCGTGGGAGCAAACAGCACACGAAGTTCTTTGTTCGCCATTTCCACATTAGATCTAAAGCCTGACATTTTACATACCTTTTATTGCCATCCGCTTTGTATAACTGCTTCAAATGCTTGGCAAGATAAATGAAGTTGGCACAATTGATTGACCGCACCATTTATACTCGCATATTGTCTATTATAAATTGGGGCCATACATGCAAAAGCAAATCAATCTTATTGTTAAGGCGAGCATCTTTGCTGCGCTATTGACCGCACCGCTATTATTCAACGTCGATTCTGCTCAAGCAAAACTAAAAATCTGCAATGAAACGAATGAAACCAGAGATGTTGCCATTGGTTATAAAACCGGTGAAGGCTGGGTATCAGAGGGTTGGTGGGGCATTATCAAGGGTGACTGTACCACGGTGATCAAAGATGATCTGACAAGCAGATTTTATTATTACCGGGCCAAACATAGAGGCGGAGATTTTGACGGTGAGCGATATAATTTCTGCACCGATTCCAAAGCTTTCACAATTATAGGTGACAAGGATTGCAAAAAACGCGGATATAAGGTTGAAGATTTTCGCCAACTCAAATTAGCAAAAGGCACGACAGGTTTTACCCTTACTTTAGATAATACGACAATCTACTCAGCCAGCAAGGAAGTTGCCAAAAATACCGAACCGGGAACAACACCGGAACCAGAGGTGAAAACCTCTCCCGAACCAGCAGCTCAAAACGTTGGTCCCGGCGCTCCTTCTGGAACCCATGGCGAACCCTATTCCATCCGCGCAGTGCTCAAAGGCTGCGATCGGGTTGACGGGTTGCTCTGGTGTACATTTATGGCTGACGGTTGGTCCTATGTTGTTAAGGACGATGGTAAGAGCCACTCCCACATTCTGCAAGAAATCGATGCCTTACCTCTTAACGGCACGTATGACCTTTCAGGCGATATGATTTTTTACTCTGGCAAATCAGCCGACATTACCATCCGCGAGTATGCACCTGCGCAATCCAGTTCAAATACAAAATCAAATAGTGCTGCGCCTGGCACTTACGGTGAGACCTATGATGAGATTGCGATCTTTAAAGGATGTGACAGAATTGATGGTCTTCTATCTTGTAATTTTGAAGCCAATGGTGGGCGCTATATCATCTTTGACGATGGCAAAACCAATGAAACGCTCCTTAATCAAGTGGATGGGCTTTCTATCAATTCCCGTTATCGAATTCTGGGAGACGTCCATAATTATGGCGACATTACCTTTGAGGTTACGCTTCGCGAGTATCAAGATATGGGAGATAATGCAGACCAACTCAGAATGAATAGGCTTGTTGGTCTATGGCGATCAATGGATGATCCATCATCAACAATACGATTTTTCGATGACTATAAAAAATTCGATTACTACAATGGCGACCTATCCTCAGAAGGTGCAGTGAGCTTCACCACGACATGCAATGATTCAAGCGTTAGAGAAACGGGCACATCATTCTTACAAATCCAGGATGGGCCGGAGGATTATTACTGTTACGAGGTTATTGAAAACACAGAAGACAAATTAGTATTGATGTATTTACCACGTGGAAACTTCCTCGAATATGAGAAAGATTTAGGCCTGAATTAAGCGGGAACCTGTTCTGTAACCAATGTGGGCAAAGCAAATGAAAACAAGCAAACTGGAATTTGAATGCTTCCGACTTTTAGAACGAGCAGACTGCTTATTCGACCACGCTCAATAAAGGACTTGGAACCATGTCTGGCCATGGATCGAGATCCGTTGGTCAGGCAATACGTGCCAGTACCACAGTCTAAGAAAAGCGCAAATTCAACAATCAAGTTCTTAGTACCGAATTTCGCCGGTGACTGGATTTAGCGCTAATTCTTCGGTTCTTGCTTTGGTCATATCTACATGGCAGCTTAAATCCAAAACACCCGCTAAGGTTCCACCACGAGCAGTATCTGCGACGCGCGCGCATTCTGCATCTCGATAGGCTATCCACGCGCGTTGAGCCGCCTTTAACAACTCATTTGCTTCATCATCCTGATCGGAACGCAAAGCCTTATAGATACGATTCAGCTCACCATCAGCCAGATTTAACTGATCGCTCAAACAGAATTTTATCCCGACAGTGGTCGACACATTGTTGCAATCTATATCTTCTGCTTTTGTGATAAGTGAGGTCATTAAGAAGATGATTACCAGTCCCAATGCGAGCCTGAAAGGTGAATGTAAGGTCTCCAATTTTCTTTCCTTCACATGACAACGTTCTATTCTGGGAAAGAGCTTACCATAATTATTATGCTCTTAGCCAATAGTACAGTCGCCCAAGCATCTCGCGAGAGAACAAAGAGGTACGAAACAACGCAGCTGCATTTGGCAAAAATGATATAATCGTAAGAGATTTGACCTCTGCCTTAAAATCGACCGGGTATGTTTCAACCGAAATGCCCTCGCTTTCAAATACGCGTACAGCACGAGGCATGTGAAATGCGGATGTCACCAGAATGATGGATGGGCTATCTATCGCTTTCAACAACTCCTTGACTGCAGCTGCTTCTTGCGCTGTATTTTCCACAGGCCGGGTAACCAAGATATCACCTTCCGGAACACCGCGCTCAACAGCTCGAGCTTTTAGATAATCGCCCTCAGGCACACTATGCTGGGTCCAAGGTAGTTGACCACGTGTAAAAATAAGCTTGTTGGCCTTATCTGTATTCCAAACCTCAAGCCCACCAAAAAAACGATCAGGATCGCCCCACTCGGTTGCCAATCCTTCGCTACCTTGCACTGTGGTCAACATTCCACTGAGAACAACAACAGCATCAGCATCTTCTGTAATATTTTCCGGTGAACCTCTAAGTTGATTTCCATCCAGTATAGACATGAGATAATTACTCGTTACAGGCATGGAACAGACCCATAAGAAGATGATGGCAAAACAGGCATAACGTGCACGTTTCAACATAAGACCAAAAACAATCAACATTATTGCAATGAAAATTGGAGAGATGAGGACTGGCAGGATTTTATGAAGATATATGGTCATTTTCTTTCTACATCTGACTACTAAGACTGATTACAAAACTAGCTACTCATAAGATTGGCGAGAGCAAGATGCGAACAAGAGTGTTAATTCACCACCTAGATTCCGCACCACGTTATCATCACATTTAAAATCTATCTTCAACCTGATTTCGTGCAAATGAATGCAGCACCATCATTATTTAACCGTTTGAGGAGAAATATTCATGACACAGCAAAACACACGTCGAAATTTTTTGAAATATTCTGCCGCAATAACCAGTGCGATCACTGTTATGCCCTATGCTGCATATGCCGATGGGCATAGGGGAGATAAATTCGAGAATATTACGATAAACCCTATCTCTCATGCCTCCTTTGTAATGACTTCACCTAACGGAACAATCTACGTTGATCCGGTTGGAGATGCAGCTGACTATGCAAGTTTTGCAGAACCAGACCTCGTGCTCATTACGCACCATCACGGTGATCATTTTAAGCAGGAAACGCTTAACGCAATTGTCAGTGAAAACACGCAAATGATTGTTAATCCGGAAGTATACGCCAAGTTACCAGCACCTATGCAAGCAAAAGCAAGACAGTTAGCCAATGGTGAGAGCACCAAGATGGCAGACATAGCTGTTGATGCAATACCTGCGTACAACACAACAAAGGGACGTGAAAAATTCCATCCGAAAGGTCGAGATAACGGCTATATTGTAAGTTTAGATGGGCAACGCATATATATTTCTGGTGATACAGAGGACATCCCAGACATGCGTGCACTAAAGAACATAGATATCGCCTTTGTGTGTATGAACTTACCGTTTACAATGGATGTGAAGGCCGCAGCGTCTGCGGTTGCAGAATTTAAGCCTGCCCATGTTTATCCCTATCATTATCGTGGCCGCGATAACGGCACTCAAGACCCACAAGAGTTCGCAGACCTTGTTGGTGCAGCATCAGACGTCAAATTGGGTAAATGGTACGGATAGTTCGCACCCAAAAACTATCTGAGCGCAAAAGCGTGTAGCGAAAGTTGCACGTTTTTAGTAAGCAACAACACATCGGACCAACTATTATTCGAAACTGATAGACCACTTACCTTCTCATATTACCTATAGATGAATACTGTTTTTAGCTATTCAAATCAGTAATATATGTTCAGCATTTATTCACACATTCAAGAATAAAAATACAGTAACAAGTATAGTTTTCACTTACACTACACTTCCTGGAAATTTATTTAGGGTTGCGTATAAAATGGTAATGAGTTCGAATGCTGATCACAAGTCTCAAACATCACTTTACGATAGGATTGGCGGGGAGGCAGCGGTTGATACGCTCACCATGGCATTATACGCACATGTAAATTCTGATGACCGATTGGCACACTTTTTCGAACATATTGATCTCATGCAACAAATCAATCATCAGAAACGTTTTTTAACATACGCTTTGGGTGGTTCATCTGTTGTCTACGATATGGAAAAACTATCTACGGCCCATGGGAAACTGAACTTGAAGCAGGAACAAATTACCGCATTTAACGAAGCACTAAACGCCGCACTTATTGACCTTGACGTAGATGATGATATTCGCGAGAAAGTTCTGGCTATTGCTATTGAAACCGAGAACAACTTTCAAAAGTATTCCACATAAGTTGAGCAGCGCGATAAACCTCATTACGGTAATTCACAATCAGTTAGTCACCAAAACCGGGCAGTTAGTCACCAAAATCGGGTACATCACCTAAACGGGCAAAAAATACAGGGTCATCATATTCGCCCGCTTCATCATCAACCGTCACTCTATAGGCATCGACGCCGACATGGTCTGTACTTTTATCATGTATCCGTTCGGCGCGTCTGACCGCATCGGCTTCCGATGGCACCTCTTTTGTTTCTGTAATCACAAGTTGCGCCGGTGTTCCGCCACTTGCGGCTTTCCAACCATATGTCTGAACTATGAAACGGGTTTCTTCTGCCATGATTAGCTCCAAATGCGCATCAGATTTTGCAGCGTTATAAGTACCCATTCTTCATCTTTCTACAAGAAAGATTTTGATTTTTAGAGCGATAGGCTGTGTATTGGCGGCCAGCCGATAAACCAACACTCACCCAAACGTCATTTCCAATTGAACACATCGCTATTTAGTCTTTAGCTAGTGTTTGAACATAAACACTGGAGCTAGTGTTTGAACATAAATACTGGCACATTGGTTTCATAATGGAATCGATTGTTTTGGATAATTGGGAGATACATCTATGGAATTGATGATGGAAAGTCCGTTTGCACGATTTGTGATCGCCGCATTGGACGTTTTATCCACACTGTTTGTTGTGGCGCTCGGACTTGTTTTTCTTATTATAGTAGTCCTTTTCTTCATTGATATAACCCAAAGTGCGGACGCTGTGCGGCGGAACTATCCAGTGCTTGGCCGCTTCCGCTCGCTGTTTTCTGAACTTGGCGAATTCTTCCGCCAATATTTCTTTGCCATGGACCGCGAGGAAATGCCCTTTAACCGCGCTGAACGTGACTGGGTTGGCAGAGCATCCAAAAATAAGAATAACACAATTGCATTTGGCTCAACCAAGAACCTCTCACCAGCTGGCACATCGATCTTTGTTAACAGTCCCTTCCCTGCACTAGATGAAGAAGCTGACATGGTGCAGTCACTGCTCATCGGTCCCTACGCAAAGGAGCCGTATGATGCGCCTTCGTTCTTCAACATTTCAGGCATGAGCTATGGCGCATTATCGCGGCCAGCAGTCAGAGCATTATCTCGCGGTGCAAAAATGGCCAATTGCTGGATGAACACCGGCGAAGGTGGCGTGTCACCCTATCATCTGGAGAGCGGTGCGGACATTGTCTTTCAAATTGGCACAGCAAAATATGGCGTTCGAAATAAAGAAGGCGGTTTAAGCGACGAAAAACTGCGCGAGGTTGCCGCCAAACCGCAGATCAAAATGTTTGAACTAAAAATGAGCCAAGGTGCGAAACCGGGCAAAGGCGGCATTTTGCCTGCCATTAAGGTCAATCGTGAGATCTCAGAAATTCGCGGCATTGAAGAAGGCACAGCATCGATCTCTCCCAATCGCCATCCCGAGATAACATCCTCCAAAGATATGCTGGATATGATCAATCATATTCAAAAAGTGACAGGCAAACCCGTTGGTTTTAAGGCTGTCATAGGCGAATTTTCATGGATTGAGGATATGTGTAGAGAAATTCATGCGCGCGGCATCGAACATGCGCCAGATTTCTTCACAATCGACAGCGGTGATGGCGGAACAGGCGCGGCTCCCATGGCACTGATGGATAATGTCGGATTGACTGTTCGCGAAGCGCTACCACAAACAGCGGATATTTTGCATAAATATGGCCTGCGGGACCGTATTCGCATTGTCGTCTCTGGCAAACTCATCACCCCATCAGAAGTCGCATGGGCATTGGCAACGGGCGCTGATTTTGTGACCTCGGCACGTGGTTTTATGTTCTCGCTTGGGTGTATTCAGGCGTTGAAATGCAACAAGAACACCTGTCCGACGGGCATTACGACCCATAACAAGCGCCTGCAACACGGATTGGATCCAACGGATAAAGCCGCAAAGGTCGCCAATTATCACAAGAATATGGTGCACGAGGTAGAGGTTATCTCCCACTCGTGCGGGGTCGCACGCCCACGGCTTATGCAACGCAGTCATGTACGCATTGTCCAAACCACTGGACGCTCGATTACGATGGACGAGTTATACCCCACGCCGCACCCTTTAGCAGAATATGAGGCTAAATAGGCGCCGCATGCGACTATTTCTTGGAGTCCAGCATTTTCCAGTTTTTATAGAACATGGATTTAAAGCGTTCGAGAATGGCTGAAAAACCGACCATGCATGTGGTGATAATTTTCGGGAAATAGGATGGACGGGCAATGTCCATAAAGACCACATAACGCGGTGTACCGGCTTCATTCACTGAACGGTGGAATAGCGTATCATCAAAAGCATAGAACTGATCTTTGTACCAAAGGTGTTTTTTGCCCTGACACTCAATAAATACATTATCTTTTTCAACTGGTGTTAGGTTGTACAAGATACGGATCGACATGCGGATCGGGCCATAGTGCCAGGATGTAGATTCTTTGCCGCTGAACACCGACACAGCAATCGTTTTAAGATGTTTAAACTCGCGATTAAACTCGGGAACATTGTCGATATACTGTTTGCCGTACCATTTATAAACGTACATACCCCGCGCATTTTCACCCATAGCCTCGTCAATATCGGCCATAATATCGTCTTTGCGTTCCTTGAATACATCAAGCACAGTTTCAATTTCTTCGCGATACTCATCAGGAAAATCTTCCAGCTGGAATATGCCTGGGTTTTTGTGCGATATCAGATCCAAAAACAGATTAAATGGTGACAGAAACCACGTTAATATCCCATTTCCGGTAAAATAACGCTTTAACGCTAAGGAGCCCTCGGTTTTATTGCGTGAGAAATCAATAATACCGCAAATCACCCAAAACAAAATTACAAGAGGAAATGCCAGAAACAAAGCAATTGCTATTGCGGTCACAGCGATGCGTTTAATTAGCTTTTTGGTTTTTCTATCCATATTCACACATCCCTATTCGAGTGTAATGTTGATCTTCAAATTCATGTTATAATCCTGCTATCAAGCTTACAATCCAATTGCAATGGATTGCTTGCCGCACCGCCATACACATAAGATATGACAGGGCAAATTTATCTTTATTTAACAATGACGTGGCATGATTTTAATTAGTTTCAATTGATGGTTTAACTTCATGCCAAAACGCAACCTAGAGATAGAACGCATAATCAGGGAACATAAAATCCTCTCTGAAGCTATAGAACACTCTCCGATGCCTTTTTCTATTTTTGATGAAAATGACAAGCTCATATTTTGGAGCAAAAACTATGAAGAGATGCATCCAAACGCATTTAAGGAAAATGCACCACAAACCGAATTGACCCTTGCAGATATTCTTCGCGCATCGGCGGACCCCGATTTTACCGAGGATGAGCTGGAAAACCACATCACTAAGCACGTCAAACTTCAACGATCAGACAAAATGGTGAACGAAGTTCGTAATTCCTCTGCGGGCTGGCGCAGGGTCACAAAATACCAGACGCCAAGTCAAGCGGTATGCGGCATTGCAATTGATATTGAAGACTTAAAAGATCGAGAAATACAACTGGAAGAAGCTAGAACTGAGGCAGAGGAATCGCTTACCCAATTAAACATCGAGAAAAAGCGGATTGAAACCATAGCAACAACGGGCTGCGATTGGTTTTGGGAGATGAATGCTGACCTCGAATTTTCCTATATGTCACCGCAAATTGAATATTTTACCGGGATTAAAGCCAAGGATTGGGTCGGGCGCAAAAGAGAAAAGACCGAACTGGCCGTCAGCAAAGGCGTCAACTTTGATGCACACCTGGAAACGCTTAAAAATCATGAACCATTTAGAGAGTTTGATTACCCTTTCCAGCGTGCAGACGGCTCCGTCAGGTGGATATCCATTAGCGGTGCCCCTGACTTTGACCGTAACGGTAAATTTCTCGGATATTTAGGAACCGGTAGCGATGTAACGGTGCAAATGATTGAGAAATCTAAACTGGAAACAGTTATCTTTGCACTTCGGACGATACCTGATGGTATTTTAATTCATAATCACGATAAAATTCTATACACGAATCCCGCCGTATCAAAACTTATGGAGTTTCCAAAGAATCTTCTAAAGACGGGTAATCCCATCAAAGATCTGCTCAATTTTGAGATTGCCCGCGGTGATCATGCGGAGGGAGTTACGGCAGAATCCCTCATGGACGTTTTGAGACAATCCGTCAAGCCGGGCCAAAATAATGTTAATGCATTTCGAGTTCAAAGAACTTTAAAAAACGGCAAGGCTATTAACATAAGCGTTGCAGCTGGCAGCAACGGTATTTTTGTCGGCCTTTATACCGATGTGACATCATTGGTAAATGCGCAACAAGCCGCTGAGAGTGCTGATAGGGCTAAATCAGAATTTCTTGCCAATATGAGTCACGAAATACGAACGCCGATGAACGGCATCATGGGAATGGCAGAACTACTTGCCAAGACGGAGCTGGACGTAAAGCAGAAAACATTCTCAGATGTCATTGTAAAATCTGGCGCATCACTTTTAACAATCATCAATGATATTTTAGATTTCTCAAAACTTGATGCGCATCAAATGGAGCTTGATCCAGCCCCCTTCTCTCTCGCAGAGGCAATCGAAGATGTTGCCACACTCGCCTCGTCTTTTGCAGCAAACAAAGATATTGAACTTACGGTTCGCGTGGACCCCAAATTACCTGACGTGGCCATCGGTGATTGCGGAAGAATTCGTCAAATCATCACAAACCTGGTAGGAAACGCGATCAAATTTACCGATATAGGGTACGTATCCATTGATGTAAGCGAAACCGAGCGCAGAGATGGACCAAAAGACGGGCACATGCTGCATTGCTTAAATATCTCGGTCAAAGATACGGGAATGGGTATACCGGAAAATAAACTAAATAAGATATTCGATAAATTTAGTCAGGTTGATGAAAGCGCGACCCGTAAACACGAGGGTACAGGACTTGGTTTAGCAATTTCCACCTCATTGGTTGAACTTATGGGCGGTGAAATCAGCGTCGAAAGCGAAATTGGCAAAGGTTCGACATTCCAGTTTAAAATTGAGTTGGAAATGTATGCTGAAAACGATGATAGGCTGGCAAATTTACGTAATAAAGCTGGCTCAAAAATACTGATTGCTGATGACAGTTCCACCAATAGAGAAAACCTTATAGAACAGCTATCTGAATACCAGTTTGACTGTGCTGCCGTAGATGACGGATATGAAACAATTGCTTTCTTGGAAATGGCATCTCAAAAGAACCTCAATATTAATGCGATCATTCTGGACTATCAAATGCCAGGAATTACCGGCAGAGAACTCGTAGCAAAAATTCGTACGATGCGAGATTACACCCAGACACCAATCATTACCTTGTCTTCGATTGATCTGAATTCCCGTAACGAGGAAATAAAATATCTCGATGTACAGGCTCAGCTCATAAAACCAGCGCGAAAAACACTCCTGTTACAAACCATTCAAGATGTGCTGACCGGTAAGTTGGATAATGAGAAAAATGCTGATAATCAGAATGCACTGCTGACGTTACCACCTTTACAAACCAACTCGACACTCGCAATAAACACCCAACAAAATCAAATCGATATCTTGGTGTGCGAGGATAATGAAGTCAATCAAACCGTATTTAAGCATATCCTCGATGATAGCGGATACAGCTATGAAATTGTCGCCAATGGTCAACTCGGTGTCGATGTTTTTAAGGTTAAGAAGCCAAGGCTCATTCTTATGGATGTCTCCATGCCAGTGATGAACGGTCATGATGCCACAGTTCAAATTCGCAAGCTTGAAGAAGAGCTAGGTACACATACGCCCATCATAGCCATAACAGCCCATGCTATCAGAGGCGATGTTGATCTGTGTCTCGAAGCAGGCATGGATGATTACTTTTCAAAACCAGTCTCACCTGTCAGTCTTATGAGCAAAATTGAAAACTGGTTTGCAAAAGAACAACTACGCGCTGATAAAATGAACGCCAACTCATAGCGGTCATCATTTCCCAAATCAGTATTGCTCGTTTCAGAATTAAGAATTTTCTGCAGTTAAACCAGCATCCAGTAGTTCTTTAATCTGACCGCGACCAGTTCCCGCAACAATGCGGCCCAGTTCTCTATCACCCTTTAACACGAGTAACGTCGAACGACGTGGAATATTGTAATCGGTGGATATAGGGCTGGATGAATCTTCATCCCAATCCACACGCACAAACAATAAGTCATTGTATTTCGGGTTTTCTTTTCGAAGTGATCTAATGGTGCGCTCTTGCGATTTGCATGTTGTACACCAGTGTGTTGCGTAATCTATGAAAACAGTTTTACCATCCGCTAACGCTTGCTTGACGACACCCGGCTTATAGGCGATTACATCAAAGTTAGCCTCATCAGCAGCAACAAAGTGGCCACTTCCCACAAGCATGGTTGCAGTAGTGGCAAGCTTAATAAATTCTCTGCGTTTTATCATTTTCATCCCTTTTCAAAATTAAAGTATGACCGAAAAATCCTGGAGCCAATATGGAAGAATATCGACCGCCCATGCCTCCAAAATATAGTGAATTTTAAAGAAAATCATCAACCCGACGCACAGAAAGACCGTGCCCATGATGGGTTTTGAGCGCTCTGCAATTGATTTCATGGCATTTGTACGCTTTTGCAATGCGCTTTTTGTGCCCCAAGACAGGCCCAATATTAGGGTAGAGACACCAAAGGCAAAAAACAACATAATGAAGAAAGCCCACAAAAGACTCTCGCCTTGAGATGCAAGTGCAATCGCACCGCCCAAAGTTGGCCCAATACACGGCGACCACACGATACCAAGCAGAATACCGCCCAGTAACTGACCATTAAAGCCGGAAAGATCTAACCCCAGCATTCTTTGATTAGCGGCACCTGAAACCCCTTGTGTGGCAATTTCAAACCGCCGCGACAAAGCTGGGACCAATAGTATAAGACCGAAGATCATCATCAGAACGGCGCCAATTTGTGACAGGCGCTCTTGAGTTAGGCCAATCGAATGGCCAATGGTTGTGACAAACATTCCAAAAACCACAAAGGAAATGGTCAAGCCAATAGCAAGTGCGAGAGGTCCGCGAGAATTTGCATTAAAGGCAGACGCAATTACAATTGGTAAAACCGGTAATACACACGGATTTATGAGCGTTAATATTCCTGCAAGATATGCAAAAATCAATTCCATGAATGTTCCTTAGAGATGACCTTCCATCACGAGTTCTAAGTACGAACATATTGCATAGCAACTAAACTTATCTGAAAAACATTCACAAAACCGTGTGTGCTTCTTACGCTCTTGAATAAAAGTGAAATTCACATTTTGATTCACTTACTCCCCAGAAGCTATTGAATTTATTATGGTAACAAAATACCCCGAAGCATTTCTGCAACGGGGCATTTGAGCAAGCGCAACTAAAATAATCAGCACTCAAGTAATCTCTAATTGCTATTATTTTGGTACGAGTACAGTGTCGACAACGTGGATCACGCCATTTGATTGTTTCACATCTGCAATTGTCACTGTGCCGATACTACCACTTTCATCCATGAGTTTGACCATTTTGCCATCAAGCATTGCGGTCAATGTATCACCAGACACCGTTTCAATGGCGAGTTTACCACCTTCAGCTTCACCGATCATCTTTACAAGGTCACCCGCCAAGATTTTGCCAGAAACAACATGGGCGGTTAGTACTTTTGTCAACATGTCCTTATTTTCAGGCTTTAGCAACGTGTCTACTGTGCCTTCTGGCAAGGCAGCAAATGCATCATTTACTGGTGCAAATACCGTAAACGGACCTTCACTTTTTAACGTATCAACAAGACCTGCCGCCGCAACTGCTGCAACCAAGGTTGTATGGTCTTTTGAATTCATCGCGTTATCAACGATATCCATATCCATCATCATTTTGGCGCCGCCAACCATTGGATTTGCATGACCGCCGGCCAATACAGCCGTTGAAGATGCAATTGCGAAAACGCCTGCTGTTAGTGCGATACGAAGTGATTTAATCATTTGATTTTCTCCTATTTGCCGTCCCGATCATTCGGGAGTTATCTAAACAAACGAGAGGACGTTCAAATAAGTTTCAGGATAAAACTAAATAATTCACTTCTAACTTTCTTATGCTTTGAGCAACGGACCCAATGCCACAACCGGGCCTGTTGCTACGCCAGTGGGCGAGCCGCCGATCGGTTCAACAGATATCGCAAATTTTGAGTCCGCTGGGATATCTAAACCTTCACGGTTTAACTCACCTGAGATCACCCCAAGAGACAGTACAGGGCCATCTGCTAATACAAGCCAAAGCTCATAATCTTTATCGGCCGGTTTTGTTCCCTTATTCTGTGTCACCGTAAGGCCAGCGTCCGTAAGCTTTGCCTCAAATGCGACATCAAATCCCTCGAGGCTGGCTATCTCACTTGTATAAAGAATCTGCTCTTGCGTTACTGTTAAGTAATCCATGACGCGTGGAGAAATTGCGATCAGAAGCACCGCAATCAAAATAGGAATACGAAAACGGGTCAGAAAACCAAGTGCACCATCGCTTTGTTGTGTTGGGGCGGCAAATAATTCTTTGTCGATCGCAGTTTTAACAGCATCAGGCGCTTGCACCTCTTCATAACCAGCATTGAGGCCAGAGAAATGTTGCTCCCAAGATGAGACCATGCGCGCAAAGGCGATGTCGCTTTCAATGCGTTTTGCAGCAAGTTGACGAGCATCTGAATCTAGCACACCAAGGACGTATTCGGCTGCCAAGTCTTCATCATTATTTTTCAAACCGTAATCACCCAGCCCAGTGCTCATTATCATTCTTCCAAACATGCGCGCAGACTTTGAAGGCTACGTCTTAGCCACGTCCGCATTGTATTAAGTGGAATCTTATAACGATCAGATAGCTCCTGATAGCTATATCCTTCCATATAAGCTGCTCGCACTGCATCTGCTTTTAACTCGCCAAGCTTCTCCATGCAATGCTCCACTGCCGCCGCCTCGCCGGAGGCTACAGCGTTTTGCTCAGGGCTTTTGGCATCATCGGCGAGAAAGTCTGCCATATCATCAATTGGCGATGTATCGGTCTTACGTGTTCGCAAACGGTCAATCGCATGGTTACGCGCGATAGCATAAACCCACGACATAGCGCTGGCATCTTGCGTCGCAAAACGATCTGCCTTCTGCCAAATCCGCACATAAACCTCCTGCAAAGCATCTTCTGCTTCGGCCCTGTCAGTTAGTAAACGACACAGAACGCCAAAAAGTTTCGAAGATGTGTGAGAATATAGCGTATCAAACGCTTTTCGATCTCGAAGCGCTATCTTGGATATTAGATCTGCGATGATATCTGTCTGAGACAATCGTATATTCCCAAGGTCCATAACAGACCCCCTCCACTCATAATTTTGACCATTTGAAGTGTTATACGCGGGATTAGGTTATTTGGATGAGTCTATCGATGAATACCTTGGACGTCATCAAACTATACGTAAAACCATCGGTAAGAACTCCTATCCAACGCTTTACTTATAATTGCGTATTATTTATTTTCTACTTTTAGGTACGGTCTAAATTTGTATGAGCCAGCAGGAGAAAGAAATGAAAAAGGTATGTGAGGAATGTGTATCGACAAAACCGGAGAGTGAGGCTTTAGAAGCAAGATATGCTCAACAGTCGCACATCTATTATAAGGGAAGCGTATGCGAGACGGATAGTATCGGTCATGCTGAGCCCCCCTTAGCAAGGTCTCCAACCGAGCTGGTTGTCCATGCAGCAGATGGGTTTATTCCCTTATGGAGGCAGGATGTCATTTTGCGTTGGAGATTTCAAGAACGTTCTCTTGCCATCTTTAAGCAACCGGAAGCAGCCAAACAGTATCTCAGACAAATATTAGCAAATGGAATAATGTTGTGGCGAGATTCTGTCCCTATCAAGTTTCGAGAAGTTGAAACGGGTGATACATGGGATTTTGAGTATGTTTTTAACTGGCAGGATAAGTGCATCCCCAATGGCGGATGTACATTGGCCAGCGCTTTCTTTCCCGATGGCGGAAGGCACGAGTTAAATGTTTACCCAAAACTCTTCGAACAATCAGAGCAAGAGCAAGCTGAAACAATGGCGCACGAGACTGGACATATATTCGGTCTTCGACATTTCTTTGCCAAAATAAGTGAGAAGCGTTGGCGCAGTGAAATTTTTGGTGATCACGCACCATTTTCAATCATGAATTATGGCCCAAACAGCTTCATGACTGAAAATGACAGAAAAGATCTCGCCACCCTTTACCGAAAAGCCTGGTCTGGAGAGCTGAAAGAGATAAATGGAACTCCTGTCCAACTTGTCAGCCCATTTAGCGCATTTCGCCCCGCATTTGAACAACTAGCAGCCATGCACTGATCCGAATGTAACAACAAAATCATTTCAGGTTGGAATCAAGTGCTCTGAGTACGGTTGATTAGGATTTCTTGTCTTGCTGAGCCTGTAAGTTTCGCTTGAATTTCGCTGGCGCGCCTGCATACACGCCAGGCTCATAGTCGCCCTCTTTAACCACGGAATTGGCTGCAATAATTGTACGCGGCGCTAGATGAGCGCCAGCTAAAATGCGCGAACCTGAAAAAACGAGCGTATCATCTCCAATTACAATCGGCTTTAAGCGATGTGAGCTGTATTTAAGCGGTGTATTAAAATCTGTTTCGTCAATATCAAAATCAAAACTGATGAGCGAGACGTGGTGCGCGATGGAAACATTATCGCCAATCTTGATGCCGCCCTTACCATCAAGATAGCAATTTTCGAAAATCGCAGAATTTTCACCAAATTCGATTTGGTCCCAGTGCGTAATGCGAACACCGGTTTCTAACAATACATTATCGCCGCAAGATTTTGCCAAACGCTTTGCCCAAATATAACGTAGCAGCACTCCAAAACTCCACGGAAAATGCTCAAACAAGGGCCACGTGACAATAAAAAACTGACGTGGCATGTAGGAAAAGGGCAAACCAATGGTCGTAATTATGGGCTTTAAAGTTTGAAATGTTTTACGTCCGCTCACTCAAACACCCGCTATTTGTAGGGAAATCACTAAATTCGACTTGGATCAACTTATTTAGGACAACAAAAGGGGCCGGCTCAAGTCTTAATTTTCAGGTTCAAGCTGATTATGTCCAATTTAGGGTTGAGTTCCGGTTAGCCTTGATCACTTCTCCAATGCCTGATTGAACATTCAAGTTCACTTTGGAGCCATGATTTGAATTTGCGGACACTGGATTTCTCAGCCGATATACGACTTGTGGCGAACCAGTATGTCGCTCCAGCGCATGACCGCTGTTGAAACGGAGAAACAACTTGCCCCCTTTCCAAGGCGTCGCAGGCAAGAGTTTCCCAAGCCATAAACACGCCCTGCCCCATCATGGCCGCATCGAGACACCAAGAGGCATCAGCATATGTTGGTCCTGGTTGCAAGGGCTGATCCGAAATACCATATTCCACCAACCACGATCCCCAGCCATATAGTTTTTCATTCTCGCAAATCACCGGAATCTTTAAAAGATCGGTGGGCGAGTTTATATTCTGGGCGACTTCTGGAGAGCAGATAGGAAATACGCGCTGATCTAGCAATTTAACCGCATTTCTGCCCATCGACGGGTCTTCGCTTACCCGAATACCCACATCAATTTCAGTTGTATTTAAATCGACCACATCGCTCGTTGGCTCAATTCGTACTTTAATCGTCGGATTTTGCTCATTAAATTTGTGAATTCGCCATATGAGCCAACGGCTGGCAAAAATGGGCGCCACGGAAACCGTCAACACAGTATTATCAACAGCGCGGATGTCTGACACGATGCTGGATAGATCGCCAATGGCGCGAGTTAGTCGCGGAGCAATGTCAGCACAAACTTCTGTTGGTTTTAACCCGTATGGAGTGCGGATAAACAGGGGCCGCCCAAGGGCTGCTTCCGCTTTAGTCAACCTTTGGCTCAGCGCTCCTGGCGTCACACCCAGCTCCTCAGCTGCGCGTGCCAAGGTGCCCGTACGCGCTATCACCTCTATGGCTCTAAGCGCTGAAAGTGGTATCGCATTTAAGTTTTGCATTAGTTTTTCTAAACTAGGTTTATAAAAAAATCTATTTTTAAAAGGAGAAAAAATTATAAAACTAAACAAATGAAATATTTTTACCTCCCCATTTTGAGACTTTGGAATACTCGAAAACCCAATGCACAATGGCCGCAACGTTATATGATTGATTGGTGTAAGGACCCCTTATCTCATCCAGATATCGACCAGATGTCAGAACGGGAACGCGCAGATCTACAGTTCGATCCGCATTGCATAAAATCTGAATAGAATATTCTCAGGTATCGAAATTGGGATATTGGTTGGATACCACCCAGGCGTTCCATTCTTCATTATTATCGTTCTGAATGGGAGACCTCGGGTTGATCAAAAAATGACCAATAAAATGGCGTTTACCGTCCACATCTATCTGCACTGCGGGCGGTGCAAGGTCTGGATTATTTAGCGATCCGATCGAAACCTTCATGCCACCTTCAAACTCATAAGTTAGCGGTGTGCCGCAATCTTTGCAAAATCCGCTCCAATTGCGATATGTGCTGTGGAATACTGCGCACGCTCCCCTTGTCCATTCTAGCCCTTTAGATGAAACAAGCGGGGTAAAAAGTTGCTGAAAGCCTTTTGACATATACGGCAATGACAGATCGATGCGCAGCCAAGACACTCGACCTTATATCACACAGCACCGCATTGGCACCCGCCTTTGATAGTTTCAGCAATATCGCTATTGGCTGCGCTTCCCAATGTTAGATCTCGATTTCACCCTGCATCACCGTTACGGTTTTGCCAGAAATCTCAGCACGCGCATTCACGCCTTCACCTAACATTCTCACATATAGCTCGCTTGGACGCCCCATATCGACACCTTGCGACAGACAATATACATCACCATTTTTGGGTGCGACACCAAGTGAAGCTACGAGCGCGACCGCCGCACCGCTTGCACTTCCTGTTGCCGGATCTTCATAGGGAATTTCCTCAAAAGCGAACATACGAGCCGTCCAATCCCTTTCTACATCTGTATCAGCAATCACCGTATCGGTATCACGCGTATATACATAAATAGCATCACAACTAGGAGGGACATTTAAACGTTCGGCTGCGGAAAAATCAAAACGAATTTTTTTAAGGCAATCCCGATTTTCAACCTCTACAATAATAAACTCTGCCCCAACGCTCGCAATTTGAGGTGGATGTGTCAACGTTATGATATCTGCTTCGTGTAGTGACAGTACAGCCGCTATTTCTTCACACGTCAAGGATTGTAGCACTGACAGCGGTAGGGGCGCGACGATAGACGTGTGCGATAGTGCGTCTCCATCATAAGCAATTCTTACGCTAACTAGCCCCGCCTTTTCTTCAAACAGCATTTCTTCAACATGATGTTCGTTGCGCGTTGCCAAAGCATAAGCCGTACCAACGTTCGGGTGACCTGCAAAGGGCATTTCAATCGATGCTGTAAATATCCGAACATGCGCTGTATTGTTGGCATCTTTGGGCGTTAATACAAAGCTCGTTTCCGAAAAATTAAATTCCCGCGCAACGGTTTGCATTTGCTCTGTGGTTAGGTCATCTGCATCAAACACAACAGCAAGCGGATTACCGCCAAATCGGGTCGATGTAAAAACATCAACCACCATATATTCCAGTTTCATCCGCCCACTCCCCAGTTTCTGACAGTTCTTAATACGGCAAGTACCAGAAATATACTACTGTTATGCGCGCGAATTGATGAATATATAACATTATCTATATATATATTTATGTGTGATGATATTGATCCAATAACTGGATCTCGTTTATGTCACACCTCTCTTAACCTTCCACTTCCCAACATCCGATAACGATTATATACTCAACTGGCTCCACATAATTATTGCACTGGTTGACGCAATATTTGGCTTTCGACTATCTAATAAGCGGTGAATCTGCTTTGCTATTTTTATCGACGGAAAGATCCATTATTGCTACAAGACATCGCTGAATTCGCAAACATATCGCCAGACATAGTCATCTTCATGCTAGGGGCATCGCTTCTTGCTGGTCTTCTGCGAGGGTTTTCAGGATTTGCTCTTTCTGCGGCTGTGATGGCAAGCCTGTCGAGTGTGATCTCACCTATCGAACTTTTGCCAATTTGTTTTTGGCTCGAGGTAGTAGCAAGCCTATTTATGCTTCGTGGCGGCATGAAAGAAGCCGATATGAGCATTGTTTGGGGCTTGGTGATAGGAACCCTTATCGGCATGCCAATCGGACTGTTAATTCTTACCCAAATCGATGTTCAACTATCAAAAATTGTTGCTCTTGTTTTAATTTTAAGCCTCGCAAGTCTGATATTCATAAAGGTAAAAGCACACTTTTTGGCAACAAAATCAGGGCTGTATATTAGTGGCATAGCGGCGGGGCTAGCATCTGGTATTGCAGCTGTTGGCGGAATGGTAGTTGCGCTATATGTTCT
The DNA here is from genome assembly GCF_900537175.1 of Lentilitoribacter sp. Alg239-R112. Taxonomy (GTDB): domain Bacteria; phylum Pseudomonadota; class Alphaproteobacteria; order Rhizobiales; family Rhizobiaceae; genus Lentilitoribacter. The sequence goes on from NZ_LS999833.1 coordinate 96,698, forward strand.
GGCACGCGAAAAACCCGCAGCGCAAATGCGGGCATCTCTTGTCATGTTCCTGCTAATCTCGGAGGTAGGAACCGGAATTTACTTCTATATCTACGATATCTTCACACTTGATTCCATAAAGCGCGTTCTGGTTATGACCCCGCTACTGTCCGCTGGTATTTTGATCGGCAGCCTGTTTTTCAATCCGTCCCTCGCCAAATATTATAAGCCAATATGCCTTATGATTTTGATGGGAATTTGTGCACTCAATCTTGCCAAGCAAGTCTTTTAAAGTTTGCCCCTCAGGAGCAGTAAATCTAGGCTTTAAATGTTGCGAGCTTCAGTCCAAAGGCGATAAACACAAATCCTGTGACTCCATTGAGCCAGCGCTTAAATACCTTACTTGGCGCTCCACGAGAGAAATATGAAAATAGTAGCACCATGCCAGTAAACCATATCGCATTTAGAACTGCATGAATGGTGACCAGTAGGAAAAACAGCCCCGCACTATCTTGCCCAATAGTTATAAACTGAGGAAATGCAGCAAGATAAAATAATGCGACTTTGGGGTTAAGAAAATTAGATAAAAAACCCTCCAGAAAGGACTTTAACAATGTTCTTTTTCGTTTTGCCGGCGTTACAGCTTCCGCGACCCCTTCGCTTCTGAAGGCTGTTTTTAGAGCTTTTATCCCAAGCCACAATAGATAGGCGGCGCCAGCATATTTAACAATCATGAAGGCGGTTGCCGACTGCATCAAAATAACAGAAACCCCTAATATTGAAAAAGCACCATGTACATAAAAACTCGCGAAAAAACCCGCGATATTTGCAAAACCAGCGTTTCGTCCCGATGTTGGAACAGTTTTGGCGATCAAAACACCGTTTGGTCCTGGTGACATAATCAACAACATTGCCAATGTTGCGAAGGGAATTATTGTGGACCAAATCATCTAACTACTCCTATTTCAAAATCGCTTTAAACGTGTGTGCATCTGTTATATCCAACAGTATCTTTGGGTCAATCTCAAACACGATATTGTTGCCACCAGCAGCAGCCCAAACTTTGTCAAAATCAAGCAAATGCTCATCAATATAAGTCGGTAAAGGCGAAAAATGTCCGATGGGTGAAACGCCACCTATTGCAAAACCTGTCTCCTTACGAATGCGTTTTACATCAGCGCGCATCAACCCTTCACCAACCGCCTTCTCTGCCAGCGCCAGATCAACCTGATGATCTCCACTTACAAGCAGCAGTTTCAATGCGCCAGATCTCTGCCCCTCAAAAATCAACGATTTGACGATCTGACCAACTTCGACCTTACAGGCGATAGCGGCTTCTTCTGCTGTGCGGGTGCTATCTGGCATTTCGACAAATTCGATGTTCAATCCAGCCGCATCAAGCGCCGCCTTTACCCGCTTCGCACTTTTTGACATTGCTCACCCTTACCTGTTGTTATTTGAAGTCTTGACAGTAAACATAACTTGAAGTTTGAAAGGTGAACACATACCTTATACCTATTCACCAGAAATTTTCCTCTTGGGGTAAATCAAGATGCTAAGACTTCTCATAAGCCTACTGATACTGCCATTGCTGCAGCGGCTTGTGATGTCGTTTTTGGGTGCGTTCCTGCAAAATGTGAAAACGCGAACCGCTGCCGGGAGTGCAAATAATGGCCAGGCACGTGGCACAACTGAATATGAACAATATTCAGGTTATTTTACAGGACAAGTTCGCTCCATAATTGATGGTGACAGCCTTTATGTCGTTGGTCACGAGGAGCAAATACGCTTGTGGGGCATTCAAGCACCAGAAAAACACGAGGCTGGCTATAATGAAGCTACCCAGACCCTTCGTCGCCTTGCGCAAGATCAGGAAATTGAAGTCAACGTGGTCGGCATAGACAAATTTGGGCGTACACTCGGTCGTTGCTTCTTTCGCGATGGCAGCGAACTGAATCATGAGATGATTAAGTCTGGTGCAGCACGTGAATATACGCGTTTTACCAAGGGATATTATGCGAAAAAAGGCTAATAACTTTGCATTCTCGCTACTTTGCGTGACAATGACCATTCTACTGGCTTTGATCCCCACCAAGGCGGCAGACATCATCGATCGTGCTGATCTCATAACTGTCTTCAAAAAACACAATGTTTCGGGGACGTTTGCGCTTTATGATCCAACACAAGATCAACTTACATTGGTGAACTCTAAACGCGCCAACATACAGATGATACCCGCTTCAACCTTTAAAATTGCCAACAGTTTGATTGCGCTTGAGACGAACATCATCGCTGATGAAAATGAGATCATACCCTTTGGGGGCAAACCTCAACCTATCAAGGCATGGGAAAAAGACATGCCGATCAAACAGGCTTTTAAAGTATCAAATGTACCTGTATATCAAGAACTTGCACGTAGGATTGGCATTCAAGACTATAATATATGGTTAAAGAAACTTGGTTATGGCAATCATACAGTTGGTGATAATGTAACGATGTTCTGGCTAAAAGGGCCGCTGAAAATAAGCGCCGTAGAACAAGCTCAATTCATCGCAAAACTTGCCGGTTCTAAACTCCCACTTTCCATGAAAACCCAACAGATTGTCCGCAACATTGCGAAAATAGAAAGCAGTGGCAACCAAACTTTCTATGGCAAAACAGGCTGGACCATTGCTCCAGATCCCAACATTGGATGGTTTGTAGGCTGGGTAGAAAATAAGGACAATCCGAATAAGCTTGTGTCATTTGCTCTAAATATCGACATCAACTCGCGAAAAGATGTTTCCTTACGAGAGATAATTGCGCGAGAAATGCTAGCCAAACTAGGCAAATACTAGATTGCAACAAGGCAAACAGAAGCCGTTTGGCTGCAACTAAATATACAAATCATCGCGCGTTTGCGGAATTGTGCTCACGCCACGCTGCCTGCGGGTAGCAACTGTTTGATTGATTTGCACAGTTCCGCGCTCAAAAGCGATTGCGCACAGAGCCATGTATAAATACCAAAGTCGAGCACGCGCTTCGCCAACTTCAACCACCGCTTCATCAAAACGCGCCCATAGTCGCTCCGCCCAAAGACGGCATGTTTTTCCATAATGCTCGCGAAGGTTCTCTACATCATGAACCTCAAACCCATGGGCTTCCAAATTGGAAAGCGACATGCCGATGTGATCCAATTCCCCTCCCGGGAAAATATATTTAACCAGCGCTTTATGCTCGGCACTCTTCTTACCAAACCGCTTACCCTTCTTGTTTCGACGGGTAATTGCATGGTGTAAGTAGATACCGCCAGGCTCTAGCAAACGATGTACCGTAGAGAAATACGTATCGTAGTTCGCAATGCCCACGGCCTCAAACATACCAATGGAAGATATCTTATCAAAACGCATATCAAGATCAGTATATGATTTGATTTCGATGGTGATTTTATCACTCAACCCCTCGCTCTCAATCCGCTGTCGAGCGAGTTCAGTCTGTGCCGTTGATAAAGACACGCCATGCCCTGTTACGCCATAATATTTTACCGCGTGAATAAGCATAGCGCCCCATCCACAACCGATATCAAGCAGGCGGTCGCCGGGTTGCAGGCGTAGCTTTTTGCAAACATGGTCCAACTTATCAAACTGCGCTTGTTCAATTGTGTTGTTCCAATCTTTAAAATAAGCGCACGTATAGACCATCGCATCATCCAAGAAGAGCTGGTAGAATGCATTTGATACATCATAATGGTGTTCTATAGCACTTTGGCTAGAGCCGCTTACGAAAGGGTCGTCACCCGACAGTTTATCGACATCTTTGATTGTGCTTGCACCCAAAAATAGAGATGGCAGATCTTTGGCCAGAGCCCACTTGGGAAGGGTTTTTATTTTCGCCCTCAGGTGAGTGCGTTTTTCGATTTTTATAATGTCAAAAATAGTACCATTCTTTATATCAATCTGCGCAGAACTCCACAATTCTATGAGACTATTTATCGATGGTCGACGTGCGATAGCGCGGACAACTTGCGGCGAAGCAACATACACATGTATGCACTTGGTGACATCAAAGTCGGACTGCCCTCCCACAACGTGACCATTCCAGAGTCTGATCGGTACAGGCAGGTCAAGGTGTTCTAAAATAGTTCTTATAAAACGTTCGGTTTTAAAATCTGATCTATTGTTTGACATATTGTAGAACCCTCAATTTACAGATTAATTTATTCATAGAGGAAATATAGTCAAATATGCAATCTATTCCAAAAGCATTCAAAGTTTGAAGCGAAATTATTTGTGAGGAACTATGTTTAAACTAACGCGATGGATTCAAGAAAATACACGGTCAAAATTGCCGCATATTCTGAATCTGCGTGACTCCGATTGAACCATGGTTTAAATCAGTAACTCTATGGAACAGATTCTCCTTTTTTACCTCACTTTTGCGGTTGCTGTGGCAAGTCCGGGACCTGCAAATTTTGCCATGATGCATACAGCATTGGAGCAAGGGCGCTTTAATGGTATGGCGCTTGCATTGGGCGTGTGGACAGGATCCATCACATGGGGTTTATCAACGTCTCTGGGCTTGAGCGCGATTATGCAGAAATCACCCATAATTTTTGATATTTTACTGCTGGCTGGCGGCTCATATATGTTCTACATGGGGTTTAACTCTGCTAAACAAGTTATTAATTTAAAAGGAAATAATTCATCTTCACCTGCCAATGACAATGCTCCTGTTAAATCTCCTATCAAACAATATATTCGCGGATTACTAATCCATTTAACAAATCCGAAAGCTGCCACAGTCTGGCTCACAATTGTGCTTTACGGCACCACAATGGCAGAGGAAAATGGCACGGATTTAGTCATATTTATTCTACCTTGTTTTGCAATTGCAGCTATGGTGATGTCAGGTTATGTTTTATTCTTTTCAAGCCGCCCGATGATTGCGCTTTACGCTCGCGTTCGCAAACCATTTACCCTCACAACAGCGGCCTTCTTTATAGGAGCCGGACTGTTTATGCTTTATAGCGCATGGGAGGCGTTTAGATGACAAAAGGATTGGCTAATGAGTAGAGAAGTTGGTGTCATTTTTGATATGGACGGGTTGCTGCTGGACACTGAGCGCGTTTATCTGGAATGTTTTACAAATGCGCAAGCTGCACTGGGGTTGATGCATAATCCAACGCCCTACCTCAACTCAATTGGCATTGCCGGGGACACATCTGATCTTATCATTGGCGAAAGCTTAAGCAATGGCGTGACTGTAGAGCAATTTGTTGCAGTTTGGGATGAGAAAATCCATGCACGACTTGAGCAGGAAATCCCTGTGAAAAAAGGGGTGTTTGAACTGCTTGAGATTTTGTCTGCCAAAAACTTGTCCATCGCGGTTGCCACATCATCGCGAACAGCCACCGCGGAAAAACATCTTACACAAGCTGGTATCATAGATCGTTTTGAGACTATTATTGGCCGCGACCAAGTCAGCAACCCCAAACCACATCCCGAACCATACCTAACAGCCGCAAATGCCATTGGGCGCAACATTTCCAAATGTTTTGCCTTTGAAGATAGCGAAACAGGCACGACAGCCGCACTGGCCTCTGGCGCACAAGTCGTACAAGTACCAGACCTGCAACAACCATCAGACAAGTTGCGTGCCCACGGGCATATTATTGCGACGGATTTGATGGCTGGCGCACGGGCGATTGGGTTGGTTTGAGTGTATAAACTCAGCAAACAGGACATCATTTTTCTTCGGATAGTTGTTTTTCAATCTTACTCAAAAACTCTTCCGTTGGTGTATTGTCAACCTCGTTGAAGTCAGCAGGGTAATACTTAAAACGAATGCAAAATGTGAAGATAATTAGTAATACTGTCGAAAATATCAGGGTTGCGAAACTAAAAAGAAATTTCGCTACCAGCTTAGTCTCTTCCTCAAACAATTGAGATAATATTACATTTCCAGCTATTATAACTGGATATGCCAAGAGGCCAAATAACATTAAAAAAACCAGAAAAACAAAAAAGTATAGTATCACTTTTTGACCAACACCTGATTTTTCACCAAAAAAATCTGGTGTCAAAACTTCGGACCACAGATTGTTGGCAATTTTATCTAACAAAACAATATCAAATGAATAAATTCCGGCGAATGAACCAATTTTTGAGAGATATTGCCCAATCAAAAATTGATCTATCAAGGCCAAAACAAAACTCATGAAGGAAGAGGCTACCAAAAAGGTTATAACGGGCATGAGGTCAGAGCTAAGCTGTATTTTCAATCCTGCAATTTCGATAGAGCCTTGGACAAGCCCAAGAAATGCTAATAGGCTGGTCAGCATGAGACATATCGACCCATTACGATTAGTTTTCTTATTAATGACGGCAATTTGAGACGCGACCCCGTTCAAAAAATCATCCTGATAAAACCGACCACCAAAGTTTCCGCTCAGATATGCATCAAGAGTCCTGAGGCGACGCTGAACTAACCAGTATTTTTTAAAAGGCCCTTTTTTCATATAAAGTATTACTCCATGTCCACATTACAAACTTAACGCGCATCAAAATCAACCAAAACGTGCTTTGATTCACAGAACGTTTAAATGCGTGCCCCGCATCAGATCGCCCTCTCCTCACAATATTGTGACAGTATAACAATTTTGTTTACTTCCTAATTTCTTGGCAGTGCCACAATGTGCGTTTAGCAAATGATGTGGTGTGAAATATTGATTCACCTCCCGTCATTTTCTCAATAAAGGACCTCCCAAATGAAAAAACTTTTATTAGCATTGGCGATCACTATGACTTCTTTTACTGCGCAAGCGTCTGATCTTGTTACCAAAATTAGCCCACACTCTGTTAACGATACGATGGACAGACTTGTGGCTGCTGTTGAAAAAGCGGGTGCGACTGTGTTTGCGCGAGTTGACCATGCAAAAGGCGCGATGAGCATTGATGCTGAACTTGCTCCAAACCAGATGCTTGTTTTTGGAAACCCTAAACTGGGTACACCAATCATGCAGCAAAACCCTGCCGCCGGCCTTGATCTGCCAATTCGCGTTGTTGTCTTCCAAGATACAGACGGCAAAACAAACGTTGCCTATCACAACCCAAGCCGCATTGCAGATGATCACGGCATTCCCGCTGATTTCAAAGCATTGCAAATGATGGGTGGCGCGGTTGATAAACTGACTGGCGCAGCAACCGCTGAATAATACTACCCAAATCTGATAAACAAACTAAAACACAAGCGGTATGAAGCCGCTTGTGTTGCTGTATAATATTTTTAGCAAGATACATCACACTGGTGCAGCATCAGCGCTATATTGCTTTAAAAACTCCTCGCTTGGCGGAATTGGCTTAATTACATCGATCAAGATGCCGTTTGGATCATGTGTAATGAAGTGGCGTTGACCGAAATCTTCATCCTTGATTGGCAGCAGAATTGTGACCCCCTCTTTCGATACTCTGTCATAAACAGCATCGACATCTTCAACTTCGAAATTGAGTAGCAAGCCAGAAACCTTATGTCTTGCCGGCTCTGGCACAGTCGCATGATCATATTGCAAAATAGCTAGATTGACTGCTTTATCCTTGCTGGATTGCAAGTGGATGTACCAGTCACTTTCAAAAGTTGGCACAAATTCGAAATGTTTACGATAGAACTCAGATGTCTCGGCAACTTTGTCGGTCATAATAACGGGATAATATTGAGTGCATTTCATGGGTTTTCTTTCCTTTCAAAATAACATACAGTCTGTATGTATAAGCTCAATAACAAACAGGCAGTATGTATGCAAGAGAGAAATTTACGAAAATCGAATAAACAGCGCACAGAGGAAACTCGGGCCAGATTAATGAAAGCCGCGCGAGCGCTTTTTGTTGAGAAAGGCTATGCTGAGACCAGCACACCGGAGATTGTAAAAACTGCTGAAGTCACGCGTGGGGCGCTATATCACCATTTTGAGGACAAATTATCTCTGTTTCGCGCTGTATATACAACAGAGGCAAAGGCTGTATCAGAAGAGATTGATGCAGTAACATCACGAGATATGAAGCCGATAGATGCTATGATTATAGGTGCAAATGCCTATTTTGATGCCATGCAAAAAGATGGTCGCGCAAGACTATTGCTCATTGATGGACCAGCGGCACTGAGCATTGCTGAAATTCGCGAAATAGATAAAGAAACAGGCGGTGAAAGCCTGCGACAGGGCCTCGAATATCTTAAAGAAACACATGATCTCGATATAGACCCCGCATCAGTTGCTGATCTTTTGTCGTCGATGTTTGATCGTGCTGCTCTTGCGATCCAAATTGGCGAAGATAGCGCCTCATACCGCGCAATGATGGAAAAAGTTATGCGAAACCTGCTGGATTAAGGCTTCTAACCATCATTCCAGCTCAGCGATATCATAGGCAATATTCTGTATTCATCACCTGGAAAGCGGAAATGAAATGCTTGTCACATTTGCTTTAAAGAACGGGAAATAGGCATCTGTGCCGATATGGTTTCCTCCGGTAACGCGCGTTGGGAGGCGATAACCTGCAAAATTTTGGAACTGCGATAATTCACCGCCAAATGGCTGTTCACGAAACTCTTTCTCAGGGTTTTCGTTGCTCCAGCGTTGAATTATCACACGTTTGGGCGCGCCCTCCTCATCAACTTCTATATCAACGGCTTGGGTGAACTCACCATATGCTACGATTGCCCGAGCACTGTCATTTGACAAGGCTTCCCATTTCACAAACTTATTTGGGAGCAAGCTGGCGGGTGCCCAAAATGAAGCCTCAGCCACAACGCGCCCGAAGGCCGATCGACGTTGATCTGCACTTCCTGCACGTACGACCGGAATGAAATTAAACAACCAAAACCTGGTCCATGACGTTTCAGGCGTTGCGCCATCTGAGCCGCTAATTGCACCGGATTTCAGTTTCCATACAAGCCCGTAAGGAGGCGCAAGTATTTGAGTGGCTTTCATGGGTTTGTAATTGGGAGCATCGATGGTGCCCAATCCCATTTCTCCATTCATTTCAATCTGCACAACTCTATGTAAAACAGTGCCCTTCGCAATTGTGTACGTAAAATACCGTTGGGCTGGCTCTGGCAAATCGCGGATCATTTCATGATCAAATACCTGAAACTCATCCTCGGACGTGCCTGAAAGCATGTTCCATGCAGCTTGATCGGCGCGATGATCCATCTGCCGCCATGTAGATAAAACGAGGAAAATGGCAACAAGGATTGCCAACCCATAACCTAACCACATCATCGCCACCTACATAAGACAAATAGCACATATTGGCTGTGCACTTTTGCAATAAGATCCACTCATGTAAAAACACTCAGTTTGCGATCTACCATGAAGCTATGAAAGATAAAAGTTTCAACCATTTTTATCATCGTAGAAGCCACCCTTTCAGAGCTTAACTCCTTGCATGAAAAAATGAAATTCACTTATCCATCGAAGCTACAAATGAGGGTTTTACGTTATAGAGATAGGCCATAATTTCACCCTCATCGGTTTGAACGGTAACAGGTACACGCCTGTAGCCTTCGCCTTCAAACTCATCCAGTCGCCACCAGTAGGCTGGCAAGTCTTTGGATTTGAATATTTGTACGGGAATATCATCGCCATTCGGGTCCAGAATGAGGGCTGGCAGGCCGATATGGGCTCCCTTGCTTGCATGGGTCAAATATCCGCGCACCGTGCCAGCACTCCACGTACCTACCATTCCGTCCATCTGATTAGAATTCACCTCCCCCGGCGCGAGCGTGCCGTAAGATGCCAATGTTGTTTCCAACGAGACTTCTGAACTGATTTGGGAATGGTGAGTGGTGTTAGAATCCATTGGGAAAATCCATATCATTTAAAAACTACAGCCCTAGCCTATCGCATGGTCTTTATATTTTCTCAAATAAAACATATTACCGTACCGACTTTGCTTCACCTCAAAAAATCCATTTGAAATATCAAGTTGATTACAGGCTGCCATAGAATAACCATTTTACCATTTAGTGTAGTTTCACCCACAATATGAGGTATCTGATGAAGATTTTTTTATACATTATTGGCGGATTTGCCTTTATCGCACCGATTATTCTTTGGCTCTTTGCAGCTGGTATGTCGTGCGCTTATGTGACCAGCGCTACAAATTGTGGCGCATCGTTTGAAGATTTTCTGGATTGGGAATTTTTAACCATCGCAGCGTTACCTTGGTTTGTCGCTCTGATTTGTTTTTTTATCGCAGGCCGTTATCGCCCCAAAGTGAAATCAGGGAACAAAGCCTAGCTTAAATCTAAACTCACATTGATCAATTTCATTGATTAGAGCATCACGATTTGTCATTTGATTTTATGCTCTTATCTTGATTAGCTCCGAATATGATTCAGGGAATCATGCTTCAGTTATGAGAATCTATTATGTCATTATTTAACGGTCTATCAGCTTTTCCAATAACCCCTGCAAATGAAGCTGGCATGGTCGATACAAACGCGCTTAAGGGCTTGCTTGAAAGATTAGTCCACGCGCGCGTGCAATCTATTGGCTTACTGGGCAGCACAGGCACGTATGCATTTTTATCTCGCAGCGAACGCAAAAGAGCGGTCGAAGCTGCCGTCACACAAGTTGCGGGCCGCACACCGCTGATTGTAGGTGTTGCTGCCCTGCGCACGAGCGAGGCAATACGCCTGGCAAAAGACGCAAAAGAGACAGGTGCGGATGCATTATTGATGGCGCCTATGTCCTACACCCCCTTAATGGATGAGGAGGTTTATCAGCATTATCTAGCTGTTGCAGCGGCAACTGATCTGCCACTTTGTATTTATAACAATCCAGGCACAACGAATTTCAAATTTTCATACAAACTGATTGAGCGTTTGGCGAAAATTGAAACGATACAGGCCATTAAAATGCCGCTACCGGCGGATGGCGATTTTAAACTTGAGCTCGCTACCCTGCGCGAGAATGTGCCACGTGATTTTTCCATTGGTTACAGTGGAGATTGGGGTTGCCCAAGAGCTATGCTGGCTGGAGCCGACAGCTGGTACAGCGTTGTTGCCGGAATTTTACCTGAAGCAACGCTCAATCTTGCAGACATAGCAGCATCCGGCAATGAGAAAAAAATAGCCGAAATTGAAGCCATCTTTAAGCCGCTTTGGGTTCTGTTCCAAGAGTTTGGTAGCTTGAGAGTGACATATACAATCGCAAATTTGCTGTTATTGACTGATGCAAAACCACCTTTGCCAATCCTACCGCTTGGCAAAACTGAACAAGACCATATTGCAGCTGCGCTGGAAGCTTTCAATGTGCTCTGATTGTGATTTAGCACGTCACATGCTAGATGTGAGCTATCATACTTATCAAATATAAGGCTAATTCAATGCGCATATTACTTCGCCTCATCACCCACGGAATCGCACTTGCTATTGGCTTTGCAGGTGGTATTTACGCACTGCCTATACTCATAGCTCCACCGAGTGTTGATCGCGCCATGCTTGAGACATCGGCCAAAGATGCGACTTACCAGACAAGCTTTATACGTGAACTTAAAGGCAGTGATTTTTTACATTGGGGTGAAGGTGATGTGAGTATCTCAATGGATAAGATCGTTCACCAAGGCACAATGGCACCTGGTCCGGACTATAAAATCTATCTTACGAAGGAGTTCGTTGAAGATGAGGATAGTTTTAATGCGATTAAAGCCAACTCCTTGCGGGTTGGCGAGGTAAAGACCTTTGATGGTTTTATTGCTGATTTGGGAAATGATGTTGATGTCGAGGCGTACAACACCGTAGTTATATGGTGTGAAACTTTTGGTGAATTCATCACCGCCGCAAAATATAGGTAATGATCTAATTGCACTGTTTTGCAATAACATTGCAATTATCATCTCTAAAATATGTGCAGCCCGCCTCAGTTGTAACTGCTGCACATGATCCACCAATGTAACTATCGTCAAAATTTTTGCCACCAAGCTGCGCGTTGACCAAAAATAAAATAAGAACGACAACCCAGGCTATCACAAAGCCCACCACGATGTTGCGCTTAACTTCATCTGATTTCCAAAGCAGGTAGATTGCCAAAGGGAAAAGTATGAGCGGATATATTGCGTTACCAAGACTGAACCCGCCGGCAAAAAACAAAATCACGACGCCAATGGCAATTCCGATCCTCATATTTTTTTCAAATATAGCAGTTTTCCAAAGGCCAAAAAGCCCAATAGGAGCAAAGGCCAACAGCCAAGCAATCAGAAGTGCTTTCCGGTTATACCAAGGTATTTGTTTTTCTGGCTCTTTATCTGACACACTCGCCCCCATTCCACTCAATTATGACAAATGCACAATTTTCACGCAATATTTAAGTTCTGCCCTTGCCAGAGCTTAGCTTGTTTTGCGGTCCCGAAGCACATTATCTATTGTATGATCGATAAAATCTTCCAGCTCGTTTTCAACAAGAAACTCATGGTAGAACGGATCACAGAGCATAGATGACAGACCTGCAATAGTTGAAAGGATCTGCAGGCGGAGCATTTTGGGGTCAATTTGGCTACTCCATCCTTTGCTCTGAGCATTTTTTATTGCTACCAATTGCTTCTCTGACAAACAAGCAATTGCTGATTTCAATGTATCATCGGCGTGTCGCGTAACATCGGGATTTCGCATCGCCATAAACAGCTTAGGATTGCTCTTCGCCCACTCCACATCTGCTTTGATCATGGCGCGTAAATGCGCGCAAGGTTCCGGTGGTGAGAGTAGATCCTCGAGATCAATTTGATCTTTGTCCTCATGTTTTTGAGCAACCTTTTGTGTCGCGACAATCATATCGCTATAGCCCTTTGTTGCAACGGCTGTGAGCAATGCCGCTTTGTTTGAGAAGTGGCGCGCTGGAGCGCCGTGCGAGACACCCAACTCTCGAGCTAGTTGCCTGAGACTCAAGTTTTCCACGCCGTTTTTCGCAATAAATTCAACGGCTTTATCCATTAAGTCCGCTCTTAAATTGCCATGATGATAATTTGATGTTGTCAACGCCTATATTCAACCCTGCATCTTATGTTGTCATCGTCAACTTCTAGTAAACCTACTATGAAATGCAAGCAAAACATGTTATGCAAAGAAAAGGAGCCGAGATACACACATGTATTTTCACCACCCTCACAAGATCGCCGCAAACCCTGCTCTATGCCCTCCATCCGAGATCAAGCAATAGTTTCTTGAGTGCTACTTATACGCGAACACCCTAAATCTGTTGATTACAATCCAGTATAGTTCATTAAGTTATCATCAATACATTCTCCATAACTATTGGCACTAGGCAAAAGGCATTTTTGTGAGATGTGCCGAGAATGCGCAAATGAATTGTCGCCACCTATTGCCATCAAATCTTTGCAAATAATTACAGGTAATTTCATGCGTCTCTCCCACCAATTGTTAATCGCAATGTCTCTTGCAACGATTATTGCTATCGCCGCAACCAGCATCACTAGCGTATTTGTAGCATCTGATAGCCTTGAGAAAGCCTATGGGGATAAACTATCTGCCATTGCAGATGGCAGACGAAATCAGCTTGAAACCTACCTGCAGGGCCTTGATGATAAGCTAAGTGGGCTGGCCAAGAACGAGGTATCTTTAGCTGCGCTGAACATGTTTAAAATCGGTATCGAGCAAGTTAAAACAGATAATCCGACTGAAGCTTTACAAGGTTTAATAAATATCGAACGAGAAAGAGATGCGCTGGTAGCGTTTTACAAAGAAACCGGCACAATGGGATATGCGACCCAACTCAATAAATTCGGACCTACTTTAGATCAGTTTGCAACGGAAAATGCTCTCAATGATTTTTATCTTATCAACAAAAACGGCATGGTTGTTTACACCTCTAAAGCTGGTGATGAAATCGGAACAAACTTGATAGATGGACCTTATGCTGAAACAAAACTCGGCATTTTGAACAAGCATATCACAGAGGCGGCTGTTGCAAAGATGGAACAAGCCGCAGGTGGTGAAGAAAATACAGTGGAAATTGAAGAGCAAGGTGGCGTCAAGGACACAAATCAGGTTTTTCTGGAAGATTTTGCACCATATGAATTAGCTGACAATAAACCTGTAGCATTTATTGGCTTGCCGGTCGTCGATGCAAATCAATTTTTCTACGGTTCAATCATCGTGCAAGTCCCGCAAAAACAGATAGCGGCCATACTGAATAACCCAACGGGCCTTGGTAAAACCGGAGAGACAATACTTACATCTCCTGATGGCACACTCCTGCTGGATTCATGGCTAACTGATGAGTATGACCCACTAAATACAAAAATTGACCTGACCGCGTTCCCGAAAGTTGAAGGTCGCGAGGTTGTTCAAGGAACCATTACTGATTACCGCGACATGACAGCTATGATATCGATTGCTGATGTGCATTACGATGGCGCAACATGGCATCTCGCTGCTGTTATAAATAAAGACGAGGCGCTTGAGGGCACCATCGAAATGGAAATTGCGATTGCGACAGTAGCCGCGATCACACTAATCGCCGCCCTCGCCTTTGCATTCTGGTTTGCGCGCAGCATTACACGTCCAATCAGTGCAGTTATTGGAAATATGAAAGAATTGTCTTCTGGTAATACTGAGTTTGAACTAAATGGCATGACACGTAAGGATGAAGTTGGCGATATCGTTCGCTCTGTTGAAGGTTTCCGCCAAGCTGCAATTGACAAAATCCGTATCGAAGAAGACGCACTGGCGAACCGTTCACAAAGTGAAAAAGATCGCGCAGCAAACGAAGAAGAGCGTATACGCAGTGCAGCCGAAGTCACACAGACCGTTGACCAATTAGCAAAAGGTCTGGAGACACTTGCTTCTGGCAATCTGGTTTCAACACTCGACCAACCATTTATGGAGAGTATGGAATCCGTTCGCCACAACTTTAATACGTCTCTTGGAAAACTACGCGAAGCCCTTGCCAGTATTGATACAGGCGCTAGCTCAATCCGTAATGTGTCCTCAGAAATTTCGGCAGCCACGGGTGACCTTTCAAGCCGCACTGAACGCCAGGCCGCATCTTTGGAAGAAGCTGCAGCTGCAGTTCAAGAGTTGACAGAAAATGTACGTAGTGCAGCAGGTCAAGCACAAGAAGCCGCAACATTGGCAAAATCGGCGAAAACGGATACTGACCAATCAAGTCAGGTTGTATCTGATGCAATGAGTGCAATGAGCCGCATTGAACAAGCATCACACGATATTGGTGGCATCATCAATGTGATTGATGAGATTGCATTCCAAACGAATCTTCTTGCACTCAATGCAGGTGTTGAAGCGGCCCGTGCCGGCGAGGCAGGCAAAGGCTTTGCCGTTGTTGCACAGGAGGTTCGCGAACTTGCTGGCCGCTCTGCGGAAGCTGCAAAGGAGATAAAAAGCCTAATTGATACATCCAATAACGAAGTTGATCAGGGCGTAAAACTGGTAAAAGAAACCGGTGAAGTGCTTGAAAAAATCTCAACGAACGTCTCCGATATCGATACACGTATCAGCCAAGTTGCTAACAGCACGAGTGAACAACTCGATAGTATCGAGACGGTGAACTCAAGCGTAAGCGAACTCGACCAACGTATCCAACAAAATGCTGCAATGGCAGAAGAAACAACAGCTGCAACCGGCCACCTAGTCGAAGAGATTGATAGTTTGGCACAAATGGTTAACGCCTTTGATATTGGAACAGACAGTAAATCTGCCAACTCAAGCGCAGCAAGAAGCACATCAAACAAAACAACCAACGACAATGGGCTAAAACAAATGGCTGCAAAAATGAAGACAACAGCCCCTGCCCCCAAAGTGACTGCAAAACCAACGCCTCAACCGGTCGCAAATAAAGCACCAATTGCAGCTGCAACAAATGCTGCCGTCGCCCACGTGCAGGATGATGATGATTGGGACGAATTTTAAATATCAGCCCCCGCTAGAAATTATCTCCTTATACCCAAAGGAGTTCTAGCATCCCGCCAGTGAACACTTCACTGGCGGTTTTTTTTCATCCGAAACATCTCCAAAATTAATTTTAAACTTGTTCCCCCGGTTCGTTCTTAAGACACCGTAAACGTATTTTTACTAGAGTAGAATGTAATGAATATCTGGATCATATCAGCCTCTGTTTTTGCTTCTCTTGGTGCGCTTTCCTTTGCTGTGCGTTCGTCGCGCAAAGTCAACGACATGAACAAACATGTGGACAGTTTATCGGCACAAATAAAGCAACAATCGGCTGCATTTGAAGATGCAAAATCAGCGCTACAAGAGCTCAAAAATGAAGTCTATGGTAATTCACGACGCGAACAACCAACTGCTAATATCACATCAACAGACCCTATTATTCCAATTTCTACCGAACAAGCAGAAAGCCTTCGTAACACCGCACAAATCATGCAGGACGCTGCAGCAGCGCCGGAATATGATGATCCAAAAAAGTGGGATGATGTTTGAATTCCGTTAACTTTTAACAACTAAAAGAGTACTTAAGTCAACTAAAACTATACTTTTTTATACTTGTATATACTGATCAAAATTTAGTAGTGCGTAGAATTAACCCGCCAATGGAAAGCAAGTAATGCGTCTTTCCGCTGGCGGGTTTTTTCATGCCACCCCGACATGAACATGTAATCCAGCATTCAAGAACATATTAGGGGGGTATTTGTGAAAATCTATATGCGGCGCACCATCAGTTTGCCATTTTCCTTAAAGTTGGTGAAACCAAATTGCCGGTAAAGCGCGTGCGCGTTATCAGTACCTAATATAAAGTTCGAAACGTTACGCAAGTCCGGATGATCTAAAATGGCGGTCATCAGCATCTTTGCAACGCCCTTGCCACGAGCTTCTTCAAACACAAAAAGATCGAAAATATAGGCCATAAATGCATGATCTGTGACCACGCGGGCAAAGCCAATTTGCTTGCCTTCATCAAGGGCAACAAAGCAGACCGAGTTTTCAAAACTTGTACGGATAGCAAATGGCGAACGCCCTGCCCCCCAGTAAGTTCCCTGTAGAAAAGAGCAAACACGGTCAAATTCGATCAGTCTCTGATCGGTTGAAATTGTAATCGTTTTATTAGCTTCCATAAAATCCTCATACCAAGCAAAGCTTTTGCGAGGATTGAGGTGACAAAATCATGAATGTGAACGGCTCTGGTTGCTAATGTGCGCACAACAGATCCGTGGATGACAAGCGCACTCTATGCATGTTAAAGCGATGATATGAGGGAACTTCCACCACGGCATGCGCCATTGAAATTGTCTGCTTCAAGGCCTATTAAACCGCTATTAGATTACAACCCACCGCAGGCTCCACTCGACATTATCTATGGCGATGATGATATTTTGGTTCTCAATAAGCCCGAGGGCCTTTTAACGGTGGAAGGCAAGCATGAAGACCATAAGGACTGTCTTGAGGCACGAGCCGTTGCAGATTTCCCAACCGCACGCATCGTTCACCGTCTGGATATGCACACATCTGGCCTTATTGTTTTGGCGCTGCACGCTGGTGCGCTACGACATCTAAGCCGCCAGTTCGAACTTCGCAGAACGGAAAAGAGTTATGAGGCGCTGGTTTGGGGTACGATGATCTATAATGAGGGCATTATTGATTACCCTTTACGATGTGATTGGGATAAACGCCCGTTGCAAATGGTGGACTGGGAGCAAGGCAAACCCTGCGAAACATATTATAAATTGATCGATTGGAAAGACGGCGTCAGCCGTGTGCTATTGTGCCCCAAAACCGGGCGCTCTCACCAATTGCGCGTACACATGCTCGCCCTCGGACACCCTATATTAGGCGATGAGTTCTACGCCGATGGCGAAGCTCTCGCTGCATCGCCTAGACTCTGCCTGCACGCAAAAAAACTGACAGTCGAGCACCCGATCACCGGCGCGATGATGACATTTGAGAGTGCAGTTGAGTTTTAAAAACGCACATCAAAATGCATTTTCGATAAAGTTTTTTTTAGGTAAAAAACAATACTTCGCTCTAGTCAGTTGTAGAAATTTGAAATATATTTAATTCAAACACCTTCCCAAATGAGAGATTCTTCATATGACATATGTACCTGCAGCTAATCGCTATGAAAGCATGAAATATAATTATTGTGGTAATTCCGGGCTTAAACTGCCTGCTATTTCGCTTGGTCTCTGGCATAATTTTGGCGGTGATACGCCTCATGATACGAAGGTTGGTATCTGCCGAAAAGCATTTGATCTTGGTATTACCCATTTTGATCTTGCCAACAATTATGGCCCGCCTGCGGGGTCTGCCGAAGAAGCCTTTGGTGAAATTTTGCACACTGATTTTGCGGGCTACCGTGATGAACTTATCATCTCGTCAAAGGCTGGCTATGAGATGTGGGATGGTCCTTATGGCGAATGGGGCAGCCGCAAATATCTGATCGCATCATGTGATGCCAGCCTGCGCCGCATGGGTCTTGACTATGTCGATATTTTCTACTCCCATCGCTTTGACCCGAACACCCCGCTTGAAGAAACCATGGGCGCGCTCGACCAGATCGTAAAATCCGGCAAAGCGCTTTATGCCGGCATTTCGTCCTATAATTCAGAGCGCACACGTCAGGCAGTTGCAATTCTTGAAGACCTTGGCACGCCAATGCTCATCCACCAACCGAGCTACAATATGCTTAATCGCTGGGTAGAAACCGACGGCTTGAAAGATACGCTCAAAGAACTTGGTGTTGGTTCCATTGCATTTACACCCCTTGCCCAAGGTATGCTGACCAACAAATACCTCAATGGAATTCCGGAGGGTTCACGGGCGACACAAGGCAAATCACTGCTGGATGGCTTTATCAACGAGCGCTCGCTCAATAGCATCAAGAAGCTAAATGAAATTGCAGAGGGTCGCGGCCAAACTCTGGCTCAAATGGCCATTGCATGGGTCTTGCGCGAAGGTGGCATTACCACAGCACTTATTGGCGCATCAAAAGCCAGCCAGGTTGAAGACTGTGTTGGCGCGATTAATAATCTCGAATTTACCGCTGATGAATTAAAACTTATTGATGAACATTCGGGCGGCGAAGACATCAACCTTTGGGCCAAGTCTTCGGCTGGTTAGAAATACCTGGTATCTGAAGGTGGGCGTTTTTGATGCCTACCTTTATCTTCTGACCTGCCAATATTGTTGATAGTTTCTGCCAATTATCTTCTTTCTGTCAAAAAAGTCTGTTAGTGAGAGAAAACTTATGGATAATATTGGAGAATCTTATGAAAATTGCAGTTCTTGGCGGAGATGGTTTTGTAGGCTGGCCGACATGTTTGCATCTGTCCGACAAAGGGCATGAGGTTCATATTATTGATAACCTCTCACGCCGATGGATCGATACAGAGCTGGGTGTTCAATCTCTCACACCAATGGATTCCATTCAGGAACGGACCCGCATCTGGCACGAAGAAACAGGGCGTCGCATTCATTTTCATTTGATTGATCTGGCCAAGGATTATGACGTTTTAAAAAATTGGCTGGCTGAACATCGTCCTGATGCGATCGTGCACTTTGCCGAGCAACGCGCTGCGCCTTATTCCATGAAATCGGACAGGCATAAGAATTATACCGTTAATAACAATGTTAGCGGAACTCATAATCTGCTTAACGCAATGGTAGAAATTGGGCTTGATGCGCATTTGGTGCATTTGGGAACAATGGGCGTTTACGGGTACTCCACTGTGGGTGCGGCAATTCCAGAAGGGTATTTGCCTGTTGGCATTGAAACTATGGATGGAGAAACGGTCAAGCAGGATATTTTATATCCAGCCAATCCAGGTTCGATATACCATATGACAAAGTGCCTTGATCAATTGCTGTTTCAATTCTACGCAAAAAATGATCAGGTTCGTATCACTGATTTGCACCAAGGCATCGTCTGGGGCACGCACACCGAGCAAACGCGCGTTCACCCGCAGCTGATCAACAGGTTTGATTATGATGGTGATTACGGCACAGTTCTCAACCGCTTTTTGATCCAGGCAGCGATTGATTTTCCTTTGACTGTTCATGGTACAGGCGGGCAAACACGTGCATTTATTCACATTCAAGATTCGGTTCGCTGTATTGAACTTGCGTTGAATGAGACACCAAAAGCCGGTGATCCAGTTCGGATATTCAACCAAATGACGGAAACGCATAGAGTGCGTGATCTTGCTGAAATGATTGCTAACCTTACGGGCGCAAAAATTGCTTACCTGCCAAATCCAAGAAAAGAAGCTGTTGAAAATGAGCTCGTTGTTAAAAACGATCAGTTCCTCGCTTTGGGGTTAGACCCTATCACCTTGGAAAACGGCTTGCTGGATGAGGTTATGGAAGTGGCCAAAAAGTTTGCTTATCGTGTGGACCGCAGCCGCATACCGGCAGTATCAGCATGGACCAAGGACATTTCAAAAACTGTGGAAGCTGACCCTGAAAAACTGGGCCTAAAAATTGTCTCCTAATATGGTTACAAAAAAAGCCTATGTGACGCTGGTTACCAATGATGATTATGCAATGGCCGCACTTGCTCTTGTGCGGTCGATCGTCCTTTCAGGTTCTAAAGCTGATATCGTTGTCTTGCACACGATAGCGGTTTCGATCAGTTCACTGGAACCGTTGGCGGAGCTTGGTGCAAAATTACGCGCCGTGTCGCATCTGCCAACTTCGGACGAGTTTAACCATCGTCATGGCAAGCAAAAAATCCATGCAAACTCACCATTTTTAAAGGGTGAGAAGCCTGAATTTCATACCCCGCTCGATAATTTTATCAAACTTCGGCTTTGGGAACTGGTTGAGTATGAGCGCATTATCTTTCTTGATGCGGATACGATTGTCATACGCAATATTGATAAGTTATTTTCCTATCCAGAATTTTCTGCCGCGCCTAACGTGTATGAAACTGTGGCAGATTTTCATCGCCTTAATTCTGGTGTTTTCGTGGCCACACCTTCGATTACAACATTCGAAAACATGATCAAAGAACTCGACACACCTAACGCCTATTGGCGACGTACGGATCAGAGTTTTCTTGAACATTTTTTCCCTGATTGGCATGGCCTGCCGGTCTTTTACAATATGCTGCAATATGTTTGGTTTAACCTTCCAGAATTATGGGAGTGGAAGTCGGTTCATGTCATTCATTATCAATATGAAAAACCTTGGCAAGAGGATCATCCTAAGTCAGAGCAACTTGGCATCTTGATCAACCTTTGGAAAGCTTATTACGCCGGATCAGACATCCCAGATTTGGACAAGTTGCCATCACCACCGCATAAAGCGACATGAGTAAAAAACGCATCATTGTAAGCGGTGCGACGGGTTATGTAGGGCGCTTTATTGTTGAGGGGCTGCTATCCGAAGGTCATGAGGTGCTTGCGCTTGGGCGAAAAGAACCGAAGCAAGGCTTTTTCAGTCAGCCAGTTGATTTCGAGCCAATGGTACTTTCGCAATCTGAATATAATCTGGATGTTTTTCAAGGTTGCTCTGGGTTGGTGCATACCGCATTTCACCATGTAGCGGGTAAATATCGCGGCGGCGAAGGTGATCAGCCTGAGGAATTTGTGCAGCTTAATCATGAAGGTTCAGTGGCGCTTTATAGTGCTGCAAAAGCTGCTGGCGTTTCCCGCGCCGTGTTTTTATCAAGCCGGGCGGTTTACGGGCAACAAGAGCCCGGCGAGATGCTTTTTGAAACAATGGCACCCTCGCCCGACACGTTGTATGGTCAGGTAAAACGGCAAACCGAACTGGCTTTGGCAGAGCTATCAGATCAGCATTTCCTGCCCATAATCCTGCGTGCCACGGGTGTTTATGGCCCCGCAAATCCTATATCGAACCATAAATGGCATACACTGTTTGAGGATTTTAGAACCAACAAACCCATTGAACCGCGCGTGGCAACAGAAGTCTATGGCGAGGATCTCGCCAATGCAATTAATCTGTTGTTGGGCGCAGGAACTGATATTCTCAGCGATATATCGGGTGGCGAAGATGCGCCAATTTTCAACATCTCCGACATTGTTTTAGATCGATATGAGTTGCTGCAAGCCTACGCAAAAATGACAGATCTTGATAATCAAAACCTGCCGCAACGCGCAGATGCCGCGAGCTTGAATGCAATGGATTGTACGCGCCTTAAGGCGCTTGGCTGGAAACCTTTAGGACACCTTGATCTATCTTGGTTGACATAAACAAGATAGATCAAACAGTACCATTGCAGTTTGACCAAGAGGTGCTACTTCATCGAGCTTAAGCCAAACATGTTGCCTTCGGTATCCTGACACAAAGTCACCCAGCCAAATTTTCCGATTGAAAATTTTGGTCGTATAACCTTTCCGCCCGCTGCCGCAACTCGTGTTTCCTCAACAGCGCAGTCTTCGACGGAGAAATATAATACCGTGCCACCCATCCCCGGGTTTGCATGTTTTGACTTTACCAAAGCGCCACCTGCACCATACACGTTCATATCAGCGGGAAAACTCATCATCTGCGTTTCACCCGTTGGATCGACAATTTCTTCGAGTTTCTGGCCCAAAACAGTTTCATAGAATGCAACGGCTCGATCTAATTCATCTACATAGATATCAAACCATCCAACTGCGTTCATCTTTGACATATTCAACTCCTGTTTGATGTAAATATGCCAGACACCTATCAAGATGCTGTTGGTGTGTATTGTATATTTCAGACATCGAATTTTTTGGAATATCTTGCCGGCGTATAACCCGTGGCTTTGCGAAACGAATGAATGAAGTGAGACTGGTCAGCATAAGACAATGATGGCTCGCCATTTAGCGCTTGTTGCAATCGCAGAACTTTAAGAAAATCATGCGGCGCAAACCCTGTTGTGCGTTTTAGCGTTCGTTGAAGCTGGCGCGGAGATATATTTGAAATTTCAGCCATGTCGGCAACCGAATAAATATCATCAAGATGTTGGAATATTTTTTCCGTAACAGGGTTCGCAACCACCAAATTATTATCAATCAACATTTCCACGAAACGAGACAAGGCCTGCTGGTTCGCAGAAAAATCCCGTTTGAGTAGATCCTGATTTATATCGATCAATGGCAGAGCGCCATAATATATATTGTCCACCAACCCGTATTCCGCTGGCTCACGATCATTTTGCCAAACACCGGGCAAAAACCGAATATTGATAAAGTGAAATTCCCTGCCCAAATTTAGCTCTTCCGACGATGCACGTAATTTGGTGACACCTGCAATTTGCGCATCTAACTGATCAAAGACGATATAGGTGCATGCATCCGGCAAGGCGTGAAATCGATAATCTTCGGGCAGTGTGCCATTGGTTTTCAGCTCCAGGAAACGATGGACAATGCCGCGTAAATGGCTTGGCGGCTCTAACTCGACAAATTGCACAGATTGTACTGTTTTTTCTTTGCCATTTCCTTTTGGATCATACATGTCTACTGCATTTCTCAGTTTAGTTTTGAAAACAGTGATACAGCAATGACGACTATATAGGGAATAGTAAAGTCTGCTCGGTTCAACCGCGCTTCAAACAGCTGATTTTGCAGATCCATTTACCTGTTAACAGCCATGTGCGAAATTAAGTGGTTACCCCTCCTCCAACCGATCTGTTGCTGGCGCCGGTGATATGCTCAAAGCGGTGATTTGCTCATAAAGTTCTTGCGTCATCTGAAAGTCCTCTGCGGCCAGTGAGGGTTTCAACTGCAAGGCCGAACGAGCCGAGATAATGGGTGATGGCTGGGCGGGGTGCGCCGCTGCCCAGGCAACGGCCAGCGTTGCAGAGGCGATGCCCATATCAGCCGCAATTTCTGCAAGATCATTTGCAGTTTTATGCATCCAAGGCTGATCATAACGCGCCTTATAGCGTGCATCCTCGCTCAACCGCCCTATCCCGCTGCTTTTCGAATATTTACCCGTAAGCAAGCCAGCACCAAGCGGTGAGTAAGGTATCAGGCGGATATCCTGATCTTGTGCCATTGGGATAATCTCAACCTCGGCTTGACGTTTAACAAGACTGTACATTGGCTGAATGACATCAATCTTTGTGCCGAGAGATGTTGCGACACCTTGCGCCTTCATCACTTGCCACGCGGCATAATTTGAAACGCCAATATAGCGAATTGCACCAGATGATTGGAGCTCCGTTAATGTCTCAAACGTTTCTTCCAATGCGACATCTTCATCAAATCGGTGCATATAAAGCAGATCAACGGCATCTTCTTGGAGCTGCCGTTTGCATATCTCGAATTGTGTTATGATATTCTTGCGCGACGCGCCACCAACATATCCAACCTTGGTTGCCAGAAAGATATTATCGCGCTCATGCTTTATAAATTCACCAATTAGCCTTTCAGATCGACCATCCGTATAACCCATAGCCGTATCAAAATGTGTGATGCCAGCATGTCGGACAGCTTCATACATTGCACGGCTTTCGCTCGCATCAGCATTGCCGCCAAATTGCATGGTTCCAAAAGTCAATCGTGAGGTGGATTGCCCGTTTCGGGTTGTGAGTTGTGTATAAGGTTTTTGCATTTGCAGCGGCTAACATGCCTATATGACAGAGTAAAGACTGGCCACTTAGACGCATTTTTGCATTAAATACGTGCAAAACAGACATATTTTTGCATTCGCCAAGCCATTTGAGTGCTATAAATGCACATAACTAAAAAAACAACGGGACTAAATCATGTTGAAATGGGGCATATTATCGACCGCCAAAATTGGGGTTAAGGATGTTATTCCGGCAATTTTTCGATCAGAGAATTCAGTCGTTGAAGCCGTTGCATCACGTGACCTGACGCGGGCACAGAATGTGGCCGATCAATTTGGTATCCCTCAAGCATTTGGGTCTTATGACGAGCTTTTGGCTTGCGATGATATAGACGCTGTTTACATACCGCTCGTAACATCTCAACACGCCGAATGGACGATCAATGCGGCCAATGCCGGCAAGCATGTGCTTTGCGAAAAACCAATGGCGCTAAAAGCTGATGATATTCACGCGATTATTTTGGCTGCAGACCGCAATAAGGTTGTCGTTTCTGAAGCTGTGATGATCACATATCACCCGCAATGGCTCAAGGTCCGCGAACTTATTGCATCAGGAGCTATTGGCGAGCTCACCCATGTGCAAAGTGCTTTCACCTATTTCAATGATGACGCAAGTAATATGCGAAATATACCCGAACTCGGCGGCGGAGCATTGCTTGATATCGGCATATACCCTATTGCAGCTACGCGCTTTGCAACGGGCAAAGAACCACATCGTGCGATGTCCGAAATTAAGTTTGATGAGACATTTGGCACTGATACCTATTCATCGAGTCGCATTGATTTTGGTGATTTTGAGCTCTCTATGTATGTCTCGACACAGATGGCGCACCGCCAGTCTATTGTTTTCCACGGCGATAAAGGCTGGATCGAACTCAGCGCTCCATTCAACGCTGGAAAATATGACGCTGATTGCGTGACATTACATAATGCTGCGCATAATAAAGTTGAAACTTTCCGATTTATAGACATCAACCAATACACGGAACAAGTGGATGCATTTACACGTATGGTTGTAAATGAAGTACAACCAGATGGTATTGAAGTTCTTTCGTTGGAGAGCTCGTACAATAATCAAAAGGTCATTGACACTCTATTTACTGCCAGCATCATAGAAACGTGGACCCAAGTATAGTTTTTATTGCTTGATGTTTTACTCTAAATTACAAGTGTATTTCGCAATAAACATGTCATAAAATTAGAAACTATCAAGAGATACAACCGAATACAACTCTATTTTCACTTTCATAAAAGTGACAATAAACTGCCATAATTTCGAATTTTCCATAAAAATCATATAATTAGTAAGATCTATTCACTTGTCATGAATACTTGGAAGTACATGAGATTGCACTAGTACAATTTCGTTGATTATTGCAAGGTTTTGTTAATCATAAATATGACATTCTAAGGAAGAAATAATCGTAAAAAGTGTATTTATCTTTTCCTCTACGTACACTTTAAAACCAACCTGTTAACTGCGAGCTATAATGATAAAAGCAATGAGCACAAATACACTCGACGAGCGGATGGGTTTTATAAAATTCGGTGAGAATGAAAAGAAAGCGCTTCTGGAAGCCAAACCAGCTATCAACGATGCGCTCGACAATGCCCTCACAAATTTCTACGAGCAAATTATGAAATTTGAAGAAACCGGCAAATTCTTTGATAGTAGAGACCATATGGATGCGGCCAAAAGTGCGCAGGCACTCCATTGGGGACGTATCACCGATGCAAATTTCGATAGTGATTATGTTCACGCAGTAAGCCAAATTGGTCTCGCACATGCGCGTATAGGGTTGGAGCCACGTTGGCATATTGGCGGATATGCGCTTCTTATTTCAGACCTGTTAGACGCTGTTATCAACGATGAATGTAAGGGTTATTTCAACCGTAAGATTGCTGATGGGCTTTCAGCAAAAGCAGGTGCAATTGTTAAATCCGCTCTACTGGATGTGGACTATGCTATTGAGGTTTATCTGAATCAGATTGCAGGTGAAAACCAAATCGCTGAAGATAAAGAAAAAGTACAGAATACAAAGCGAGATGACGCCTTAGCAATATTTTCAGACGCACTGGATCAACTTGCAGAGGGCAACCTTGAGGTCAGGCTTTCCGACGCCCTACCGGAAGAATTTCTGGACATGGGTGCAGCCTATGACAAAGCAATGGAGCGTTTATCCGGTACGCTTGCGTCTGTACGATCATCCACCAATGCTACACAGGAAAACTCCGAAAGCATATCTCAAAGCGCATTGCACTTGGCCACACGCACAGAACAACAAGCAACGTCTCTAAACGAGAGTTCCGCAGCTTTACACGAGCTTACAGAAAGCGTTCAAACGACCGCCGATATTACCGCTGAAGCCAAAGAAACAATTTTAAACTTTACGACAGAGATAACACAAGCAGAAGGCGTCATGGTCGAAGCACTAAGCTCAATGAATGGCATTGAGAGTTCATCTAAACAGGTGGCCAATACAGTTGCTATTATTGATGAGATTGCTTTTCAAACCAATTTATTGGCGCTTAATGCAGGTGTTGAGGCCGCCCGCGCAGGTGAAGCAGGTAAAGGCTTTGCTGTGGTTGCGCAAGAAGTACGCGAACTTGCACAAAGATGCGCAAGTGCTGCGAAAGAAATATCAGATTTAATAAACGCCTCCGGCAAACAAATTGATGCCGGTGTCATTAACGTGAAAGACACATCAGACGCGCTGACCAAGCTCGTTGGTGAAACGTCGGGACTTGGGTCGCTTATTAATCGCGTTGAATCATCCGCTAAGGAGCAATCATCCACCCTTAGCGAGATTAATAACGCAATTGTTGATTTGGACACCATCACGCAACAAAACGCCGGGATGGTTGAAGAAACTACAGCTGCAACAGCATCGTTGAGAGATGATGTAAATCAGCTTGTAGGGGCAATGGCGCAGTTCAAAACTAGACAGAATCCCCATTCTAGATCTGGTGGCTCGCAAGAGGCAGCTTAGCCATTGCCCACAAATTTGTGGTCTGTCATTTCCCCCAAAAATGATCATGATCACAAGCGTAGAGAGGGTGATGGACCCACATTGCACAAGGTCCATCACCCTTTTATTCATATCCTACATCGTCAACGTTAAAATCTCATCACCGCACTTTAGAATACATTTTACAATCCTTTGGCTCACCTAAATTATCAGGATGTGCAAACGTGTATTCATATTCTAATCCACATTTTTCAATCACGCGTTGAGATCTGTGGTTATCTGCAAGGAAGTATATTTGCACACGATTGACACACTGCTGCGCTAAAGCCCAATCGATGAGTGCACTAAGTGCTTCTGGCATGATGCCCTTTCCCCAGAAAGGCTTTGCAATGACGAAAGCAAAAGAAATATGATCGGACATAGAGTGCATTCCTACCATGCCGATGGGTTCACTCTCATATTCGATGACAAATGGAAAGCTTTCCGCCCTCTCCCATTGTTTGATACAATGAGCTATCCACATCTCTGACTGTCTCACATCAGTGCGAGGCTTCCAGCTAGTAAACTTTGCGACATCTGGATCGGTCATATAGGCATCATGCAATATAGCCGCGTCGGATAATCTTGCTTTGCGCAAGATCAAACGCTCGGTTTCTATCCGTTCTGGTGGCTGGAATACATCTCTGTCTGACATACTTTATACTTTCCAAGTAACCTACTCAGTAGAGCATCAGACCACACTGCAATCGAACTCTTGCTTCCATTCGAATTCAGACTTTTGATAGGTCCATCATTGTCTCTTATTGATCTTCGTTATGTTATCTCTCAATAACCCTCTTGAGCTTTTGACAATGGAGTTTAGTGTGCAACATATGTCTTACTCAACATCATCTTTCAGGTGATTCGCAGGTAATCTCATGAAGAAAAACCTTTTTCCGCTCTTAGCACTATTATCCGGCTCTGGCTTCCTGTTCTTTGCCGGTGGTATCAATGGGTTGATCCTGCCCATTCGCGGTGCTGATGAAGGGTTTTCCACCTTCTCACTTGGTCTCTTGGGTACGGGTTGGTCGGTGGGATACATTTTGGGCTGTATCTATGCCCCGCGCTTGGTCTCGCAAGTTGGACATGTGCGGTCCTTCGGAGCTATGGCAGCAGTTGCTTCGCTGTCGGTTCTGCTCTCGGCTTTGATCATTTCTCCTGCGGCATGGATCATATTGCGCTCGCTGGCGGGCTTTGCCTTTGCCGGTGCTGCGATGATTGTGGAAGGTTGGCTCACAGATAAAACCGATGCAAAGTCGCGCGGTTCCGTTTTTGGTATCTACACGATGGTCAATCTGGCGGCCTCGACAATGGGCCAAGTTTCGCTTGCCGTAAGCGGCTCAATTGGCGTTGAGATATTTATTTTAGCCGGAATATTTTACTCGCTTGCGTTGCTACCAACCGCAGTTTCTGCCTCAGTTACACCCACACCCATTGTGGAAGCAAAGCTGGACATCAAAGAACTTTGGCGAAATTCACCGATTGCCATCGTCGCGATTTTATTTGTAGGCATATCTAATGGTGCATTTGGAACGCTTGGCGCAGTATATGCAAAAGACATTGGCCTTAGCATTACTGAAATTTCCATATTTATGAGCATCCCTATTTTAGCCGGTGCTTTGGCACAAGTTCCAATCGGCTATCTGTCTGATCACATGGATCGCAGAATAGTATTGATGGGAGTTTGCGCCGTTGCGCTTGTCGCGGACGTGGCGTTTGTCATGTCTTCACCCGATAATGTCACACATCTTATTATATTGGCCGCAGTCTTTGGTTCCACGATTTTTTCAATGCACCCTATTCTGATAGCCCATGCAAACGACCACGCGGCACCTGGCTCTTCACTTAGGGTATCTGGTGGACTACTTCTCATGCTCGGTATTGGTTCCGTCATCGGGCCAATCGTTGCAGGTATTCTCATGTCCGTAGAAGGACCATCTGGACTGTTTATCCTCATCACTGCAGCTCATGCGGTCATTATTTTATTTACGGTCGCGCGAACCTTGATCCGAGATGCGGTTGACAGGAAAGACAAAGGCTACTTCATTTTCCTCAACCCAACCCGGAATTCTACGCCTCAAACATCAGTTTTATCGGGCATATCAACCGAAGAGACGATTGAAGAAGAGGATAAGTCAGATGAAAGTGACACGAAATCCTAAGTAACTAGCACTTATATGAAAATCGTTTATGGTGTCCGATGATGTCACTATTAACACTACCCTCGCTGGATTCAATCCTCATTATTCTGACCGTTATCGCGACTGCTGTTATGGCGGCATCGGCTGCCTTGCAAGGTGTGCGGCAGGGTTTTGATCCATTTGGCACCACCGTATTAGCGGTTGTAACCGCTGTTGGTGGTGGCACATTTCGTGATATGTTAGTGGGCTCCACACCTGTTTTCTGGCTTAATGATATGACCTATTTATCTGTAGCCATACCCATTGGCCTACTGACCTATTTTCTGGGCAGTAAGTTAGAAGCTGGTGGTGGGCATCGACTGACGATTTTGCTATATCTGGATGCAATCGGCCTTGCACTGTTTACGCTTGTGGGCGTGGAAGTTGCATTAGCTCATGAATTATCATTCCTGCCGGCCGTGATATTGGGTTGCACAACAGGCGTTGTCGGCGGCATGTTGCGCGATCTTTTGTGTGGGCAACAACCGGTCATCCTAAAGCAAGATCTTTATGCTACAATCTCTCTATTAGGTGGCGGCGTATTCATTATTGCATTGGACTATACACCACCGGAGCTGAGCCTTACGATCGCATTCCTTTTCATGGTGATCTTTCGCTTTATTGTGATTTTTCAGAAGCGAAAAGTAACTTAAGCTTCAACTCTATTTCGCCCAATTTTGAGCTTCAGCAGCTTTTTCACCAAGCCATAGAACATCATATCCGCATATCACTTTGTAACCCTTGGCGAAAAGCTCATCGACATAGTCTTTTGTCATCGCCACATTCCCTAAAGGTATGCCTGCCTTGTTCGCCACCTTTTCAATCCGAGTAATGGCTGCAATAACTTTTGGATGATTAAACTGCCCTGAAACACCAAGATCAGTCGACAAGTCAAACCTTGCAGGAATTATTAGATCAACGCCCGGGACAGCGCAGATTTCATTTATGTTTTCAACACCTTCTTTTGTTTCTACCAACAGGCAACAAGCGACGTTTCCATCTGCCATTTCTTTATAATCCGACAGATTTTTCTGCCATCTAGATTGCGCCATGAAAGGACCAAACCCACGCACACCGACAGGCGGATAGTGAACAGAAGCGACGGCACGCTTCGCATCTTCTGCATTTTTAGTCATTGGAAAAAGAATACCCTCAGCCCCCAGATCAAGCGCACGTTTAACCTCAACATGATCATTTTGTGTTACCCGCACCAATGGCGCGCAAGAGGTCCCTGCCGTAGCGGCAATCATGGCATGCGCAGAAGCTTGATCAATAGGCCCATGCTCGAAATCAATAATCACCGCGTCACTACCGGCAGCGGCAATGGTCTGAGTAACCATGGGAGACGGGATAGAACAAAAGTGCGCCGTCAGTTTGGCGTCTTTTTCTGCCAACTTCTTCTTAAATGTGAACTCAGTCATAATTGCCTCTTAGATTACCGCTTTAATCAAAGCACTTTGCAGAAATATTTAAATCGGCGCAATCACACAATTTTACAGGTGTATTAGGTTCAAGCGCGTCAATCACCTGCCACTCATCATTGGCATGAATAAGGCTGATGGGGTGAATAGCGCGCGGCGACGTTGACCTTGCATTAATGCGCACTATATTTTTTTGATCAATGGCTTGGGCAAATGCGGCTATGCGTGGGTCAGGTTCAGGCAAATTGTCTGACGCAAATTGGTATTTCTGCTGTGTTGTTTTCACCCGTTCACGCACAATATCCGGCAAAGATTCAACAAGCTTGCTACGTGCGCGATTGGCAGCTGATGCTAAACCAAGCTCTTCAAGTTCAGGAATAGGTTTGGATAAGATTATGGCCAGTGCCATGGCTTCATCTGCGGCAAGCCCCGTGAGCCGTGTGCGATAATTAAAACCAAGCTCGATGCCGCCCTGATTTCCTTGCAGAACAACAATTGGCAGCCCTGCTTCCGTCATTGCATCCACATCACGCATAATCGTGCGGCGCGTAACCTCAAGTTCTTGAGACAATTCAAGGCTGGTCATCCGGCCTCGGTTTTGCAGAAGCAACATGATTTGCAACAATCGCGCAGCACGCATTTTTATGAGTCCCCTCTCAAATATGACATAAGATGTCATATAAGGGTGTTTATATGAAACAGTCAATCAACGAGGAAACGCAATGAATTACATAGAATTTTCAAGCAAGATTGACGCAACGCCTGCCGTTATCTGGGATATATTAACTGATAAAGACCAACTCCTTGCCGGCAACGTGGGCATAACCCGCCTTGAGGGTGATATTCGGCTAGGCAACAAAATTAAGCTCTGGGCGGAAGTTGGCGGTGATCGCGCTTTCCCTATCAAGATTATTGAAATGGATATGAACAAAAAAATGGTTTGGCAGGGTGGCATGCCTCTTGGACTGTTTACTGGCACAAGACAATTTAACATTACACAAGATGGCAATGGTTCTATCTTTCATCTGCGCGAAGATTATACTGGGTTGCTCACCAACATGATCAGAAAATCCATGCCAGACATGAACCCGTCATTTGAGAAATTTGTTGTAGGTGTGAAACGCCTTGCGGAAGCCAAAGCTGGAGAGACACAATCATGAGCATGATTACCTATGGCACCGGAGAGCCAGACGACCCCTGGATTTTAAAGACACCACCACTCAGTTCGGAGTATCTGGCGTGGAAAGATGAAAGCCTGACCCCTCCTGCTCTCGTTATTCAAGTGGGCAAAACCAAACTTTCCTATCAGTTACGCTGCATTGAAGATTTGCATCAAATGCTGGTTGCGCGAGGCGATTGGATGTTGCTTGGCAATGCCGATGAAGGCAAACCGGTCAAAGACGATAGTGTCGAAGCGTGGGCAAGATCAGAAGATAATCCGGTAGGCGGTTACTATGGTTTGCGAAAGGGCTACCGTGGACGCTTTGCCAATTACGTACCACCTGTTCTCGAATTATTGGGACTTGTTGAACTGGAGCATGAAAAGCGAGGCAACCGGGTACGAGCTGATCAAATCCCCCAGTAACTATTAATAATCAATCATATAGGTTTCATTAACCAAGCTCCCCAATAATAAGAGTACCTGACTTACACATAAAATAACATAGCATCAGGTGTTTATGGGGAAAACTATGTCACTGGTTAATAATAACTTTACGGGCTGTCAACTTGCGCTTCCTTAAGGCAACATTGATCGCTATTGTCTTATCTTTTCTGACTGGCTGGGCACCCTCATTTAGCGCAGCAACAACAGTCCGCGCCTCTATAGAAGAACTTAAATTTCTATATAAGAGACCACGATTTACAGTGTTTGATGATGAATCCAGCTATAAACCTCAGATCGTAACATTGGGCAAAATGTTATTCTTTGACCCACGCTTGTCCAAAGCAAAAAATATGAGTTGTGCCACTTGTCACAATCCATCTTTCGGGTGGGAATCCCCTGTTGCCAAATCTATAGGTGCGATGAATGTGAAACTTAAACGCCACGCACCAACAGTGATAAACTTAACTGAAGCAAATCATCTTATCTGGGTTGGATCACAACTTTCTTTAGAAAAACAAATAGAAAGACCCATAATCAACTCTCAGGAAATGAATAACAATTTTGATGACCTTGTAAAACGACTACGCAAAATAAAAAGTTATAATAAATGGTTTCGCAGATATTTTCCGAAGCAAGGCTTAACAGAAGATACAATAATAGAATCATTAACTACATTTGTACGGATTTTACAAAGTGGGCGCGCGCCATTTGATCGCTGGATTGAAGGAGATGAAGCAGCTATTTCTCCACAGGCAAAAACAGGATTTGAGCTATTCAATAACAAGTTTGGCTGTGCAAACTGCCATACTGGATGGAGTTTTTCCGATCACGCCTTACATGAAGTAGGGAGTACCAACGACGAGACTGGTTCAACCAATCAAGATCAACTAGATTCATATCTGGAGAGCGGATTCAAGACATCTGGGCTGCGCGAAATATCCTCACGAGCGCCTTATATGCACAATGGTGCAATCGAAACATTGGAAGATGTAGTCGATCTTTATGCTGAAGGCAGCCAAAGAAGAGAAGTCCGTACAAGCTTAATCAAACCGTTTAACGCAACCCCCGAAGAAAAACGGGCACTTATCGCATTTCTAAAAACGCTTACATCTGATGGACAGCACTTTCAAACACCAATGTTGCCGGCGGATTGATGACAAAAGTAAAAGACGTAAAAACACGTTCTGTAAAGCACTTGCTAAGCATCCCGATATTGATCTTGATCACTGTCTCCTTTTTAACGCTTAGCAGTATAGCATATTATGCCTTCTCCCTTTCAGAAACGAGCACTCAACTCATAAATGAAGCTATTTCATCGGAAGAGTATGCGGATCGAATTATTACAGACGAGCAGAACATTTACAGGCTTGTCGCTTCCACATTTGATATGACGTCTATTAGCAATCAAGATACCATTAGTGATTACTATTATATGCATTCCAGATCATTAAAGATGCATATTGACCTACTTATGGAAACCACGTCTGACTTCCGTGTCAAAGAAGCGATGGCCGAAATCTTCACGGATCTTCAAGAATTACGCAAAAATACCAAAATCATACTCGGAATTGAGAAATCCAAATTCATCCCCACCCAATATTATTATGAGAATGTAAGAGCCAACATAACACAGAGGTTGCACAAAGTATCTGCCCTGGCTCGACGAGACTTGGTAGAATACACAACAAACTCACAGATACAATTCAAACAAAACCTCAAAATGATCACAACGGCATTGTTCATTGTACTGGCTGTAATTGCCTATATTGCATACATGCGCGCGACGCGTATTTCTGTATTGCTGAAAGATTTGTCAAAACAGATGAGTGAAATTCGCAAAGGCAAATACGACACAGAAATTCCAGCGACCATTCGGCACGACGAGATAGGAACTATGGCACGCAACCTGCAACATTTTGCACAAAGTCTAGCCCAGCTTGACGATGCGAAAGTTAAAGCCGAAGATGCCAACAAGGCAAAATCCGAATTTCTTGCCAATATGAGCCATGAGATCCGGACACCGATGAACGGCATTCTGGGTATGGCCGAGTTACTTTCAACATCGACCCTAACTTCAAAACAAAAGATGTTCACTGATATTATTGTAAGATCGGGCAAATCGCTTGTTGCAATTATCAATGATATTTTAGACTTCTCCAAACTTGGTGCTGGTCAGATGACCCTTGAGAATGAATCTTTTCATCTGGGCAAAGCGATCATGGATGTGATTACGCTGTTCTCGGCAAAAGCTGGTGAAAAAGATCTGGAGATTATCGTGCGTATGGAACCTGGCATGCCCGTTAACCTGATTGGCGATGCAGGTCGCTTGCGGCAAATCATGTCTAACCTTATCGGTAACGCCATAAAATTTACAGAGGAAGGCCATATATACCTTGAAATTGGCAAATTTGAACCCAGTGACCCTAAAAAGTTCGGGCTGAAAATCAGTATCACTGACACTGGTATAGGCATTCCCAAAGAAAATCTTTCAACGGTATTTGAGCAGTTCTCGCAGGTTGATACAACCGCAACTCGAAAACACGAGGGAACTGGACTTGGGTTGGCAATTTCATCTTCCTTTGTCAAACTTATGGGTGGCCATATCTGGGTAGAGAGCGAGGAAGGCAAAGGCGCCTCATTCCAGTTTACACTTGAACTTCCCATTGATGAAAGCCTACCAGTTAGCACACACATATATGATGATCATCTAGCGAATAAGCGCGTACTCATCATCGATGACAATCCATTAAAAAGACAGATCTATACTGAACACATGGAGCTTGGAAAAATTGATAGTGCTGCAGTTGCATCGGGTGGCGAGGCGCTCGAGTTTTTGTCTGCTGCTCAAGCACGTAATATCCGTCCAGATGTCATATTACTCAGCTATGAAATGAAAACCGACATAAACGGCCCTGCACTCCTTGAGCGCTTAAATGCAAATGAGCAAACAAGAGACATTCCTGTTATCGTCTTTGTATTGACGAAAAACTTGAGTGACGAAAAGCTTGTAAATAATATCAGCACAGCAAGAACTCTTGTTAAACCGACGCCGCGACCGGTCATATACAGAGCCATAAAGCAAGTATTGGATGGTACCGAGCGCTCCACAAGAGCTGCATAATAACCAGTGCTGATCTCTCAGTTGCGAAATAATGTCGCTGCGAAGTGATGTCACAGCGACACCATAAAAGGTTTTATTTAGTTTCATCGCGATATCACGACCACATTGGAGACAACATGCGTATCATCGCTATCACGACATCAATTTTACTCGCTCTCAGCGTTTCAGCATTTGCTGAAGGCGATGTAAAAAAGGGCAAAAAAGTATTTAAAAAATGTGCAGCGTGCCACGCTCTTGAAGAAGGGAAAAACAAAGTTGGCCCAAGCCTTTATGGCATTCTGGACCGCCCTGCAGGAACCGTTGAAGGTTTTAAATATTCAAAAGTAGTCTTAGAATCCGGAATTATTTGGGATGACGAGAGCTTACGTGCCTATATTACCAAGCCGAAAAAATTCTTAAAAGGCACCAAGATGGCATTTGCTGGTCTTAAAAAGGAAAAAGACCTCAACAACCTTATGGCTTACTTGATTGAAAACACAAAGCCAGCCGAATAAACTGCGAAATTTAGCTCATATACCTAAAAAGAATTGACGCCCTCACGAAAGTACGGGCGTCATTTTTCATTAAATAGGCATTTAGATTAGATCTTTGCGCATCATCGAACATAGTGAATGACGTGGGTTTGAAATAGTAATTTCATCACAATTTGCGTTACGAAACCCGCAAGAGAGGTAGAAAATTTTGGCGTTTCTTGATGCCTCTAACTGCAAAAATTCCACGCCTATATCTCTTGCGCGCGCTTCCATTGCAGCGATGATTTTCTGGCCAAGACCGATGCCTCTCGCCGTCGTTTTCACAAAACAACCACTCACCAACCCCGTTGCAGTGCTCATTTCGCCAAACCCGATGATTTCTTGATCTCTTTCTGCGACAACTCGCAATATATGAGGTTTGCAGATGGCAAGTTTTTCAAGGTAGGATTTGCGATCTCCCACCCACTCTTCCAGCTCAGATGCAGAATAAAAGGCGGCATCAATGCTTCTTATAGCTTCATAGCGAACGGCCTCCATCGCCGGTGCATCCGCGGCAACTGCTAATCGTATAAGCGCTTGAAAATCACTCAAACCGATCTCCCCATCCATATGGTACGGCTTACTTCAGAAGCAGGAATTTTGATCTCATCAAAACCTTGTTTTTGCCAAAACCCAACCGCACGATGGTTTGACCGGTTGGCACCGATATGCACGCTCTCAACACCTTTCTTCGCTGCATTATCTAGCCACCGACTAAGCAGTTTACGACCCAGACCTGCACCTTGAACACGCTCATGCAAATTCATGTGAATATGGGCAGGAAACAACTTCGTGACTGTTTGAGGCGGATTATCAGGATAATGGATCATATATGCGCGGCGCTGATCCTCAGTCCTCTGATTTGGTGGAATATGTGAAGGGTCTTCGAGCTGTTCGCGCAATGATGGCCACCACTCTCTCTCCAGAAGATCCGACCATTCCAACGTATCAGGTACGCCAACAACAAAACCTGCAACGCCCTCATCATCCTCTACAACAAAGGAATATTTCGGCATCAGCATTGCATATGGCGCTGAATAGATATTGCCCAGCAGCTTACCGTCTGCGTACAGATGCGATGCATCCTCGCCCATATCACCCGTTGCCAGAGTTATTGCATAAAGTGCATCGAGATCATCTGCTCTATATGATCGTATTTTGTGTGTCATTTAGACTAAACCTCCCCTGCGGAGAAAAAGACGTATAAAAAGTGGCACCTTCTCTGGTTCCATCACCCTTTTTCAATTTTTGACCTGCTGTCGGCGGATAGCCGAGGCTGTTCCAAAGTATTTTTGAACTGGCGGTTAAATGATGTCTCTATTTTTTCTCCGCAAGCTCGGTCATTTCTATAATCGGATCGATCGGATTGACAACACATCATTTACTTTAGCGGCTATCATTTTCATAATCATTGTGCCAAATATTATTGCATGGAGGGCGGGCTGTAGGGAAGACTGCCGCTATTGCCTTTCCAGTCGTTAACAGTTGGTGCATTTTTAGTACTACCCGTTAGATCTTGTCGGACAGGTGGTTCGAACATATTCACTGCGAAGACAAGGAATAATACAAATACGATACCAATTGCGATTAACAAGCCGCTTGCGCGTTGTTGAGTAACTTCTTTAATGGTCATAATGATAATCCTTTAAATGGAAATGGTGTTACTTCTGTTATTTCGTATGATTTTTGGTCATGGCAGAACCAACCGATAAATAGAGATACGGAAACGCAAATACGGTATATGTTCGCTGTGCCTCTGCGGGATCAAAACCAAGTTCTTTGATAAGCTTTGTGCGCGATAAACCAATATCCATTAGGGTGTCATCGTCATAAGATAACAGCTTCTTACGCATTGTTTTATCTCTGTTTTTATTACGCCATGTTATCAATCGCTGCATAATGGAGGCGATCCAATTATCTTCCTTTGCAATCGAGATGGCCTGATTGGTACGGTCGGTACTTCCTTCCATTTCAAAAACTCCTTCTTCTGTGTACAAATAATATAAGACGGAGCTAGACATTTATAAAATGAATAATTAGAATGGTTATCATCAATTTAGTTCATGTATTGGAGCACCCCATGAATCAACGCTTAGAAAGCGATCTTCTGCGTACATTGGTTGCGATTTCGGAGGCCAAAAACTTTACAAAAGCTTCAAAGATCGTCGGGCGTACTCAATCTGCTGTGAGCGTACAAATGAAAAAGTTGGAGGAAATTGTTGGAGGACGACTGTTTGAACGCGGACCTCGTGGTGTCACACTTACTCTGTCTGGAGAGCAACTTGTAAAGGATGCTAAGCGAATAATTTCGTTACTTGATCAGGCTGTAGCTTCATTTCACTCCGATCCTCTCGATGGATTTATCAGAATAGGCGTACCGGAGGAGTATGGCGGTACAATACTACCTCGCGTTCTGAGTACATTCTCCAAGGCACACCCAAATGTAGAAGTAACGGTTCATTCTGCATCATCCACCGAGCTAAAGCGTGCATTTGATACAGGCGAACTCGATCTTGTGGTGACCCATGAAGACGCCTCTATGATTGGCGGAGAACTTTTAATCAACGACCCTGTTGTCTGGGTAACATCTGACACGCACATGCAACACGAGTGTAACCCGATGCCGATTGCGATATGTGAGCGTGGGTGCTGGTGGAGAGAATGGGCGGTTGATACTCTTAACTATCAAGAAATAAACTATCGTGTTGCCTACGAAAGCAATAGCATATCTGGCCTTCAAGCTGCCGCATCATCCGGCATGGCCGTGGCAATTCTTTCTCAAAGTCAGGTACCCAGTGACTGTCGTGAACTGACTGCTGCAGAAGGTTACCCTCCGCTTCAGGGATCAAATATCACTCTTCGACAACAACGGAAGAGTAAATGCAATATTGTTGCGGGAATGGCACAGGCAATTCGTGAAGCATTCCAGACATCTTTACCCTTTAGCCAACATTGAGAGCAATTCACCTGATAGAATGAAAATCAAAACACCGCCAGCCTGAACGGATTAGCGTTGGGTATATCAAGAGAATGCTTAGCCTAACTAATTCAGCTAGGCTAAATTTGTTAATTTAAGCCGCTTTAAGCAGCTGGGTAACATCCACATGAAGTGCTTTATTAGCATCATCTATTTCTTTAAGGCCATCCATCAATGCCTTTTGAAAAACACCCAAATCATCAATCAAAGCATCCAGACTTGATATTGATGAACCGAGCGATGCGCTTTCAATCTTGCCCATCACACGCGTGACTTCCAAACTGGTAGACAAGCGACGCATATCTGCACAATTTTCTGCAAAGGCATTAATTTGTCGCGAAATTTCAACAAGGCTCGCTGCTGCATTTTTTGTGTGTATTGCCTGTTGAGACTGAAGGTTATTCAGCTCATCTTCATGATCAAAAAAACCGGATGGAGTTTCATTGCCAAACGCTTCGATCATCTCACTTTGAATTTGAGCTGCAGCTGTGAGAAACTGACCATTGTCGATGGTTCGTGCCACCTCTTTACTTTTTTCAGTAAATACCGCCATATCAGACTGCAATTCCTCTGATATTGCCGTGTAATTGTTAGAAACAATACACATGGGTAAGCCGACATTGCCCAGCTGAGTTGCTTGAACACGCAGATTCAACGGAACATACTCATTTTCGGAATAAACTTTGAGAATTTCCTCTGTTTTACCCAAAAGATATTTTGCAGATGTTTCCAACCTGTCAAAGCAACCAACATTACCATTAACCGACCTGCCAAGTTGCTCATCGCGCGCTTTGATTTCTGCACTTAGTGCATGGGCCATAAAAGATTTATAATCACGAAAACCAAGTTCCTTAATGCGCTCCAACAAGATTTTGGCACTATCTTCTGCATCAAGATTCCGCTCATTTTCGACGATGCGAAGTGCTTCATACTCGCGTTCGATCAGTTTGAATACATCACTACTTGGCTTTATGCGAGTTGACGAATATCCGCCTTCAATAGGCGTTACGATTGCAAACACCCAATAATAGCAACCGTCTTTGGCTTTGTTTTTTACATAAGCGCCAATTGGTTCACCTTTTTTGATAGTATCCCACAACAGCCAAAAAACAGCTTTGGGCATATCTGGATGGCGAATAACGCGATGCGGCGCTTTTATGATTTCATCCCAATCGAACGCACTTACTCGCTGAAATACACTATTTCCTGACTGGATAACACCGCGTTCATCAGTTCGAGAGAAGAATAATTCTTCAATAGAGAATGGTTTTTCTTCGTTTATTCGCTCATCAATATTCGAAACTGTACTCATGTTACTTTGCCTCGTAGCAATACACTTTTGATTGGTTCAAAATGCATCGAATCAAACATAGTGCTATTATTTATTCATGCTAGAAATGCTCGAAAGAAATTAAATTTTGCTGAATCGGGCTTGAATTTGAGTAGCTATGGTTTTCAAAACTTTAATTTTTAAACATACAAACTGAGACAGCTAATAATTGTTGATACGTGCACTAAACTCGCAAATAAGTTTGGGCAGTATCAGGCAATTCGCGCTCAATAAAAATGCGCTCGTTGCGCATCTGTTGAATAAGCACAGGCATCATTTCGCGATATGCATCCAAGATAGAGGGATTTGGCGCTGGCAAGTCATGTTTGAGCATTTCATGTAACTGCGGCAATGCATGATACGGCACCATGAGGAACATATGGTGCTCAATGTGATAATTCATATTCCAGTAGATAAACCGGCTAATAGGGTTCATCAGCACCGTGCGCGAATTCAACCGATGATCAATCACATTTTCAGCCAAACCACCATGCTGCAATAGCCCGGTCATAACATGATGCCAGGCGCCATAAAGGCGCGGCAAGCCAATAAGCATAAGTGGTATAAGTGACATCGTCCCAATTGCGATCAGGATAGTTATTAAATAAATGATAAGCCAAATCAGTGCTGTATTGATTGCAACGCGCTCTTCCTTCTCAGGCACATAACTTTTCTCGGCAGCGTTCAATCCGTTGACGCTAATGCGGATCATACTCGCAATGCCCTCATAGGCATCGATTATACCGAAGAAATTTGCGATTATCCTCATCATATCTACAGGTCGCATAATCGCAATTTCAGGATCTCGACCCACAATGATTGTCTCTGAATGATGGCGCCGATGACTATGCCGCCACACCACCGGATTGCGGATCATCATGAAGCAGGCAATATGGTAGACAAACTTGTTCATCCAGGGTGTTTTAAACGCTGTACTATGCCCGCACTCATGCCAGCGGCTGTCGGCAGCAGAGCCATAGAACACGCCATAAATCAGCCAAAACGGCACACACCAGATTGTGCCCCAAAAGTAAACACCACCCCATGCCGAGCAAATCAGGATGGTAAACCAGATCAGCGTGTCACGAATGGCAGGCTGATCTTTGCGCTCCATGATGGATCTGAGCGAATCTTTGCTAACATCAGTTCGATACCATTTAGCACCAACCAAACCTTGATCTTTGGCCCAATCAGCCCCCTTTCCCAACAACTCATAATCACGAACCATATCTGACATAAGCCGCTCCTTCCGAACATGAACGCTAGATGGCAGGCCTCTAAAGTGTCAAGTGATGTTTAATCCCATCATACACATTATACCAGCAACTGACCCACGGCAGAACATGGGCTTATCTCAGTTTTCCGCCTTTATTGCTTTACTCATCATCGTTTGGCTTATGCCGGAACGGCCTGACATTGCGCTTCTCCAGATTAAAATCACATTGGCAGCGATCGCCATATCGGCTATGAGCAGACAAACTAATCACAAACGGGCTATTAGACCATGATACTCTCAGATCACGAACTTTCCATCTCTCGCATTATTGAAGCACCGCGTGCAGCGGTTTGGAAAGCATGGACAATTGCCGAGCATTTTGAAAAATGGTGGGCGCCGGCACCTGTGAAAACCAAAGTCGGTAAAATGGACGTCGTGGCTGGCGGCGCTTTTGATAATGTTATCCAGATGCCTGATGGCTCTTCTCACATGGCGCGGGGCGTTTTTCTTAATGTTGTACCTGAAAAAATCATCGTCTTTACCGATGCCATGACCGAAGGTTGGATACCATCAGGTGCTGGTTTTATGACGGCCTTCATCACCATGAGTGACCATGAAGTCAATGACGATGGTGAAAGCAAAGTATACACAAAATATGATGCACGCATTGCCCATAAATCCGAGGAAGAGATGACCCGCCACAAAGAAATGGGCTTTCACGAAGGTTGGGGCCAAGCACTTGCGCAACTCAATGATGTGGCGAAAGAAATAGGCTAACCCAGGGTTACGTGCAAATATGATATGTTATTTTGCTTAGGTTTATTTAATTTAGAAGTTTGAATTTCAACGATACATTGCAGCAGTTGGCCAATTACTTTATCGATAAGCAGTTAGAGCCGGCATGATTCGTCGGCATGGGCTGTTCTGAAAATGACATATACCAGTAGACAAAAAGCTGCACTCGACCATAGCCAATTTCTTGAGCTTGTGGAAACAGTTGCCGGTATTGGTTATTGGCGCCTTGATCTGGTTAACAAACATATTTTCTGGTCAGATGAGGTGTATAAAATTCACGATGTCACGCCGGGTCAGTACAAACCTGGTGTCACAGACTCCATTAATTTTTACCACAAAGACGACCGCGCCAAAGTTCAATCTGCCGTTGATCATACGATTGAGACGAAAGAGCCTTTTGAGTTTGAACTTCGCCTGATAACAGCGTGTGGCAAGCAA
Organism: Lentilitoribacter sp. Alg239-R112; assembly: GCF_900537175.1. Classification (GTDB taxonomy): domain Bacteria; phylum Pseudomonadota; class Alphaproteobacteria; order Rhizobiales; family Rhizobiaceae; genus Lentilitoribacter. The sequence goes on from NZ_LS999833.1 coordinate 139,809, forward strand.
AAACATGTGTTTTCAAAAGGGGTCGCGGAAACCGATGATAATGGCCAGATCGTTTCCATATTTGGTATATTTCAAGATATTACCGAACGTGTACAGCGTGAAAGAACCCACCTGCTAGAACAACAGATCCACCGGAACTTCATAGAACAAAGCCATGATGGGTTTTGGGATTGGTACATCAACGAAAGTTACATCTATATATCTCCCCGTTTTTGGAACATGTTAGGTTATGATGGGAAGAAAAACGGTCTCAACCCGGCAGAAATTATCCCATACGCCTTTAATGAAGACTACAGCGAAGCCAGAAACCGTCTTATCAAGCATTTCAGGAGTAATGGTGAAGTCCCATTTGCACATGAGTTACGTCTTTATCACAAAGACGGATCGATAGTTCATGCCTTATGTAGAGGTACCGTCGTTGAATGGGATGAAAATGGCCGCGCCACCAGAATGGTCGGCACGCACACCGACATCACAACACAAAAGAAATTACAAAGACACCTGCAAGATGCGCTCGGTTTTCAGCAACTAATAATGGATAACAACCCCAACCTGATTTTTGTTAAAGACAATCAACATCGTATTGTGCAGGCCAACCCGCAATTTTTATCACTCTACGCAGAAGATAAACGCGACTCCATTATTGGCACCACGACATTGGGACAATATAGCGAGCATGAAAAAGCGACGTTTATGCGAATGGATAAAGAGGCATTGGAGACAGGCTATTCTCAATCTATTCAGACCATCAATTTTCCAAATGGCAAATGTCTGACCTATGACATTCAAAAAACCAGATTTAGCGATGCCAGAGGAGATATGTTCATTCTTGCAATTGGCCAAAATGTCACCCAACGAGAAGCGCTGATCGATAAACTCAGTGACTCTAATGAACAATTGGAGAGGTTTGCACATATCTGCTCCCATGATTTGCATGAGCCGCTGCGAATGGTGAAAAGTTTTACCGAGATGCTAGAAATGCATCTATCTGAGGTAACGTCTGTCGATGAAAAAGCAAAACGTTATATGGATTTTATAACCAATGGCGCAAAACGCGGACAGCAATTAATCACAGATGTTTTGGCCTATTCTAAGATTTCTAAAGATGTGCGAGCATTGGAAGAGGTAAATATTTGCGAAATTATCTCAGATGTAAAGCAAGATTTACCTGCATCTGCCTGCCTGAATTATGAAATGCCAACGCCTATCGTGCACGCAAACCATACTCAGATATATCAATTGTTTCAGAACTTGATTAGCAATGGTGTAAAATATCAACCTGCGGGTCAAGATGCTAAATTATCCATCACATGGAAAGAGCAAGACGAATTTTGGCAGTTTTGCATTGCAGATAATGGTATCGGCGTAGAACCGTGTCATCAAGAGAAGATATTCGAGGTTTTTACGCGGCTTCACAGATATCAGGCTTATCCGGGCACCGGAGTTGGGTTATCCATTTGCAAGAACATTGTTGAACGTTATGGCGGCTCTATCTGGATGGATTCCAAACCCGAACATGGCAGTAAATTTTACTTCCAACTCCCGAGGGCATCAGCAAAATGAACCATCAAAAAATTGAAATATTGTTGGTTGAAGATAATCCGGGCGATGTTGAACTCACACGGCAAGCCCTTGATGATGCTGACTTTAACAATAAGCTTAATGTTACCCTTGATGGCGATGAAGCACTGGATTATCTTAATAAACGTAAGGGTTTTGAAGACGCAAAAATGCCCGATATCATCTTGCTGGACTTGAATTTGCCGCGAACAGATGGCCGCGGCGTGCTGAAAGAGCTTAAAGCAAGTGATGAGCTGAAACATATTCCGGTAATTGTACTGTCCAGCTCAAGGGCAGAGCGCGATATTAATGACGCCTATGCGCTCAATGCCAGTTGCTATATTGCCAAACCTAACGGGGCGATGAAATATATGGAAGTTGTGCGGACGGTGAGCAGTTTTTGGTCGCAGACCTGTTATCTTCCTGTAAAATAACGGGGTGGTTTGCGCCCTATTCATCCACGTACAGATCAATACCAGCCACTTTGTGCAGAAGCTTTATGATCTGCTTTTGCTCGGATTCGTCTAAGTTGCTGAGGTGATGTTCGTTGGATTCTTTAATGATATTGGGGAGCTGCATGGCTTTATCCCTGCCCGCTCTCGTCAGATAAATCAGAAACGATCTTCGACTATTGGGATCAGGTCGACGTTCGGCGAATCCCTCTTTGACCAGCATATCAATATTGCGACTTGTATAATAATCGGGGAAATCAAGTAAATCACCCAGTTCCCGCTGATTGATACCGTCTCTCTCGAGCAATATCATCAGATTGGCAAAAATCTTCACATCAATGCCGATTTCCGACAATCGCTCTTTCATACCCATATCAATGCGCCTGGCAATGCGCTGCATCAAATAACCAAAACTATGCTCTCGGTTTCGCTGTGCTTGGGAAATTATCCCGTCTGGAATTTGAGTCATTAAGTAGCATCTCCCAAGTATCGAATAGGACATCCAGTTATCTCCAAAAACTTGCAAAACGCAACAGTTGCATTGTTGACTCTTGCATTTTGTTTATTTATGCATTTACAATACTTGCAATTACAACTAATGTAAATGCAAATTAATGACAATCTTTAAACAGGAGAAAACTATGACACATCCACTATCCACTTTGCTGTTGGCCGCATGCATAACCACCGTTGGCGCAAATGCAGCCCTGGCTGATCAACTAACAGACGGCAAACAACTAGCCATTGCCACCTTCAAAAGCATTGACGAAAACGAGCGCGGCTACATTGATATGGGCGAATATAATGCCTTTGGTGATAATATATTTATCTCCATGGATGCCGATGATAACGGCAAAGTGGATGTCGACGAGTTTCTGTTTTGGGATTTTGGTTGGCAGCCCCTTGCCGAAGAACGCGGTTCAAAAGCGGCTCTTGAAACAGCTATGCGCATTGTTCATGCCTTCTGGGATCGCAATGGCGACGGACAACTCACCCGCTCCGAACAGCGCTCATCTTCTCTTTATGATTTCCAACGCGCTGATCTCAATAGTGATGCTGTTCTAACGCAAGCAGAATTCCTGTCAGGTTTCACGGTCATGAAAGCCATCCGCGCAGCTGTCGCACAAGAAACCAAGTAATCCACTCATAATGGGAGAAGCCCAATGTTAAGAAAGCAAGGCGTTTACGCAATTATTGTGATTATTGCGCTGTTTATGGCGCTGCATCTGGCATTTGCGCCAGAAGCACATGAACCACGTACGACAGGAACAACGATGCTGGGCGGCATTGCGTTTTTATTAATGACGACCTCGATGATTTTATCCACGCGGGCACGGTTTTTGGAAGACCTGTTTGGCGGACTTGATCGCATGTATCAGGTCCACAAAGTCACTGGCACCATGTCATTGATCTTCGTATTAATCCATTTCTTTGGCGTGCCAAAGGAATTGCCAGCTGGCGTGGATGAAATCGCCAATGCACTCGTGCCCTCCGCCCCCATGGGCATGATTGCGCTTATCGTGCTTGTTTTATCCTTGGCGATCACGCTGAACCGTAAAATTTCCTACAGTCGCTGGCGGCCCATGCATAAGCTCATGGGGCTGGTATATTTCCTCGTTATCGGTCACTTTATGACGGCACCTGCGATCTTTTACGAGCGGTTTAGCACCTCTGGAATTTTGATCTTCGTTGCCGCTATCATCGGCGCGGGTTCCTTTCTTTACTCGGTCTTTGGTATGAACCGCAAAACAGCACTGCCGTACAAGCTTGCCGCGATCAACGCGCATGAGCGGGCAAAAGAGCTGGTATTAGCACCAATGGGCGCAAAGATGAGCTTTACACCGGGGCAATTCGCCTTTGTGGAAGTCGCTGGCAAAGACTGGAATGAGCCGCACCCGTTCACCATCTCCAGCGCACCCGATGAGGACAATCTTCGCTTCACTATCAAAGTTCTGGGCGACTGGACACGGAAAGTGCGTGAGGAACTCGAAGCTGGTGGCGAGGTTAAAGTGCGCGGCCCCTATGGACGCTTTGATATGAGCAAAGGTGGCAACAAGCAGATCTGGCTTGCAGGCGGCATCGGCATCACCCCTTTCCTATCCACCATTCGGAATATGAAGGATGATGATGAACGCGACATTCACCTTGTCTATGCAACCAGAGAAGAAAAAGAAGCGCTTTTTCTGGATGAGCTTCTAGACCATGCAAAACGGCTCAAAGGCCTTAAAATCATTCCGCTCTTCTCTGATGAAGGAAATTTCGCCCGCGTGGACATCATGGAAGAAAAATTACCTGATGCACTACCCGGCTATGACTATTTCCTCTGCGGACCCAAAGCCATGACAGGCCCGATCTCCAAAGATCTGAAAGCCAAAGGTGTCGGCCGCAAACAAATCCACATGGAAGCCTTTGAGTTCAGATAAGCGCCACAAAATCAGATCTGTAAGCAGCCCTTTCGAGGGCTGTTTTTAAAAAAAACTTAAGTCAGGCATAAAGATTAAATGTACTTCTAATCAAGCAAATTATGCTGAACTCTTCGGACATGGCGCAAGGTGTCCGTTACCATTGCCGTCATAATCCCAAACATTAAAAACCCATTTGCAGCGGTCATACCGCCCAATAAACGCTTGTCTGTTGGAATAGCAACGTCACCGATGCCCAACGTCGTATAGGCCACCAGAGAATAATAAACAGCCTCCTCCAAGGTGCTGAAAATAGACATTTGCTTGAAAACAATTGCCCATAGCCAAACCCCAAATGTCATCATAGCCATTGTCGAAAACACAACCATAAAAATCACCAAAAGCGATTTGGCCGGATAAGGCGGACGCCGTAGCCAGGGCTCCATAAATAAAAGCACTTCGTTCAAAACCCACCATAGCACAGCGCCACCAACCAATGAGACGAGAGTTATGGCAGAGCCAAGCAATAATTGTTCGAACATTATCCGCTTATCCTTTATTTACGTTACCACTTATCAAGACTTTATAACTGAACCAAGGTCGGTTTAACATGATTAGAAGCAATGATAAGTCCATTCTCTGAGGACTAGTTGGGGTCGATACGCGGGATGTCAGGCTAATACTATGATATTTGCACAGATGTGAACATTTGCGCCGCAAGCGGACCTACGCACGATGTTGCTTTCTCAGAAATGTGTCTACATGTTCTGCACTCAATGGTCCTCCGTGACCAAGGTAAAATTTCTTTGCCCCTTCGTTGAGCAGGAACTTAAGCGACGTTAAAACGGCTTGCCTATCTTCCTCAAAGGGTGGTGGCTTTGGTCGATCCTTTAACATTATGCCGCCTAACAGGATGCCTGAGGCAACCAGATCGCCTGCAACAACCTCTCCATCGTCTAAAAACACCGAAAGAGATCCCGGCGTGTGACCCGGCGTATGTAAGATACGCCCCCTGAAGCCAAAATCTTCCAGAGACAACTCATTGTCGATCATGGTTATGTCCGGTTGGAAATATTTAAATGGTTGCTCAATGGCTCTGGTCTTTACAAAAAATTTTCCAAATGTGCCCGTTGGGTTTAACATGGGGCGCTTTCCGTCCTGAATATAAGGTACATCCCCTGCGTGCGCGACAATAGGTGCGGAGCTTAAAACCCTGGCATGATGGGCTGAACCTACATGATCTATGTGACCATGAGTGAGGATAATCAGGTCAATATGTAACCATTCCAAGCCCGCTTTTTTTAAAACTTTTTCAATTCGATTAGCTGAGTTGGGAAGACCGGTGTCAATCAATATAGCTCTTTGCTTGCGTATTATGAGATAGGCGTTCAGCATGCCAAACGGCAGCATGGAAATAGGGACTATGACTTGCGTGTCCATGAGGTGAAAATCCTTCCAGTTAATTGCAAGCAAACATAAAGTGCTTTAATTGGAAGCTTTCAATTAGGTACTTTTTTGTAACTGGTGATATCTTGACGAATTTAGACGACCACACTAGCTCGTGGGAAATTTCTGAAACTGGAATATGCCCTGTAGCCGAAACACTGCGCATGCTGGGCGGAAAATACAAACCACAAATTCTGCATTGCCTACTGGAACAGGAAACGCATTTCTTAGAATTAAGTCGTAAAATCAAAGGCATAAGTCGAAAAATATTGTCGCAACAATTAAGAGATCTTCTATCTGCGAACCTGATAAATCGCATTGAAAAAAATGATGCCAGACAGAGAGTAGAATACTCACTCACCGAGAAGGGATATTCGCTGACTCTTATTTTATCCCAGATTAATGATTGGGCGATAACCCATGGTAGCTTCGCCGAAGTCACGAAAGATGTTTGAATGTCTTTTTCAGGTCAATTTTTGAACAAAACTTCTTGGCTTGAATGACCGCACTAGGGTGTAACTCAGAAACTCTATATGACGCTATCTAATTAAGTATTACATCACACCAATTAGCGAAAGGAAAAACAAAGAGTGGCATTGGACACAATCCTCCCCATTTTCCCGACCGCATCAAACGCGACGTTATAGCGTCTTACGCGGCCGATTTTCATCAGCTAGAATTTATGCGCGGCATGGAGAGACATGGATATGAGTTGGCGAGACGATTTCAAACAGAACCAGACACTTTCAATTGCCCTTCATATGATTATATGGGCAGTTTTGAGTGGGGTTGGCATTGTTGTAATCATTGTCATGAAACTGTTTACCTGGCCGTTTATTATCACCGCCATGGTGGGTACATTTATGATCAGTTTTCCGATTTCATGGGCCATTGTGCGCGGCATGATGGGTAATAGTTCTGGCAAAAATCATTGATTCTTTTCAATGTTTTCGAGATAGGTTTTCATAAATTGATTCATGGTTTTGCGGTCTGTTTTGGCAAAGCCTGATACGAGTGTTTTTTGTGTTTTAACATGCGCGCCAACAACTTCATCGATGAGGGTGAACCCTTTATCTGTGAGTTTGATGAGGAGCCCCCGTCCGTCATTTTCGTTGGCGATGCTCTACCCAAAAGTATACCACCCCTATTCATATACTTCAGCATCTATACGCCTTGACAGAAGAATTATGGTTGTCGTTTTCGTATTTTAAATACAGAGACACCAAATGTATGGGCGCCATCTGCTTGGCAAATAGATTGATGTCGATAATTAGGTATCGTCAAACAAACTCTACGCATCTTAAAATATGGGAAATGTAATTATCTAAAGGAGTAAAGGGAGATCTTTGTGGAACATTCATTTGTGATTAAAGCGGTTTATCTATGTATAAGTCTTATCATACTGCCACTAGATGGCAACGCATCTAATACACCTACAACAAAAGAGCTTTTCGCCCATGCAGAAGCCTTGCGTGTGGGCGCAGACGTTAAGCCTGATCCAACAGCTGCATTTCAAATTATGATGGATCTCGCTAAAGCCGGAAACGCCAGAGCGCAAGATAAGCTTGCCAACTATTATCGGCTCGGGGTAGGAACAGCTGTTAATACAGAAAACGCGGCAGCCTGGTATAAAGCTGCGATTAAAAATGGTAGGGATTACTCGCGGGTTCCATACGCAAGATTATTGCTGAAACAGAATGCTTTTGCCGATGCGCTTTCCCAACTCACGTTAGCAACCAAGGCCGACATACGTGGGGCTGCTGCGCTGCTCGCGGCTACCCATCACGACGGATCTTTCGGGCATTTGTCACAGCGAGATCAAGGAACGGATGATCTGATCAAGCTTTCGCAAGCCGGCGATGTTGTTGCTAGTCTGTACCTTCTCCAGCACCTTGCGCGCGGCAATAAATTTGACATGGATACAGATCGCCTATTCCAAGACGCATTGCAAATTTCACGTGACCCAACGCATCGCTACCATCTAAAAACCGCTGAAGTTCTATTGGCCTACCTGCGACAAACCAATGGTAGAAAGGGACTAAGCATACGCGCTGAATTACTACAGACCCCTAATCTACGAGGAAGAATTTGGGTTGCAGAATCCTTATATTTTGCAATTGAAACTACACCGGAAACCTTCTGGAAAGCTTCAGAAAAGATAGTTATCTCTGCGGATTCGGAAAGCTACACTCGCGCGTTATTCCTAACTTCCCGACTTAACAAAAACGCCTATGTAAGGATTTTGCAAAAAGAACTTACTGCACACGGTTATAAACCAGGCCGTACTTCAGGTTATCTTACGTCCGCAACTATACGAGCGATTACCAAGTTGTGTAAAGATATTGGGATATTAAATACTTGCCGTCTTGGGCCTCTGAAATCGAGTTCCATAAAAGAGATTGCAAAGTGGTTGTCGAACAACCGCCAATCATAGAAAAATTTGTGTTCGCGCCCTTTTTTATTGGTCTCGATTAGTTATTTATATTCCCTTGAGGCCTTTTCATACTTTTATGACTGCACTGGGCCAAGCTCCGAAAAATTATGTCGGGTTTGAATGACTGCAATTGATTGCAGTCCAGTAGATATAATTTCTGGTGCAAATGTCATGACTTTTGCACATCGACATGCCACCACTTAGGGCGACGTCCTTTGTAAGAGTGCGCTAAAGGAATAAGCTCTTTGTTGTTCGTTTTGTCGAAGGTCCCGACCAATAAAGCGATGGTTGGTTCGTCATCAATTGCACCTAATGTACTGCCACATACGGGACAAAAGGCACGGCTAGAGTACTCCGAAGATCGATACGTCGTCGGCATGCCTCCTGCTCCGTTCCAAGATACGGATTCTTTGGGAAATTCTACCCAGACTGCCGTAAGGGAGCCGCTGTGGCGTTGGCACATTTTGCAAGAGCAAGTATGAGGTTTCAGCGCTGGGCCCTTCGCTTGGAAACGGATTGCGCCGCAAAGACACCCTCCCACATGTACTGCTTTGCTCACCATTGCTTGACCTCTTCTAATTTTCTCAAGATACACCTACTAGAAAGCATGTGGCATAGGGTCAACGAATAAATAAAACTCCCGCCATCAATGGTAGCTTTGTCCTTTGTCCGTGGCATGATGGGCTAAGGACCTAGGTCGTAATCATTGATTCTTTTCAATGTCTTCAAGATAGGTTTTCATAAATTGATTCATAGTTTTTCGGTCTGTTTTACTAAAACCTGACACGAGTTCTTTTTGCCTAACAACGTGTGCGCTAACGACTTCATCGATGAGGGTGAACCCCTCGTCGGTGAGTTTGATGAGGAACCCTCGCCCGTCATTTTCGTTGGCAATCCGTTCCACAAAATTACGTTTAACAAGCTGATCTATCCGATTGGTCATCGTGCCGGATGTGATCATCATTGTTGTCATAAGATCGGTGGGTGACAGCGCATAGGGTGCGCCCGAACGCCTGAGCGTGGCAAGTACATCAAAGCTTGCAAGATTGAGATCATACTTCGAAAAAGTCTCCCCCATACCTTTGCCAAGGTGATTTGCGATCCGCATAAGTCGCCCTATCAAAGCCATCGGCTCGACATCAAGGTCGGGCCGCTCGCGGTTCCACTGTTCTATAATTTTGTCCACATCATCCATGAAATATCTATATGAAAAATTTACCTTGACGTCAAGATAAATCATCTCTAAGTATCTTGACGTCAAGGTAAATTGGATTACTCGCTAGGAGTTTGGTATGAACCGCCCTTTGAATATTGCCCTCACTGGCCTTGCGCCCATGATATGGGGAAGTTCCTATATCGTCATCACGCAGCTTTTGCCTGATGGTTATCCGCTTATGTCAGCGGCCATCCGAGCGTTACCTGCGGGTTTATTGCTGCTGCTTTTCAGCCCTAAACTGCCAACAGGCGAATGGTGGTGGAAAACGCTCGTGCTGGGCGCACTTAACTTCTCGGTTTTTTGGTGGCTGCTCTTCGTCGCGGCCTATCGCCTGCCCGGCGGCGTTGCTGCCACGCTTGGCGCTATGCAGCCGTTGATCGTGGTGTTTGCGGCATTCTTTATCTTGAATGTGCCAATTAGAAAAGTCAGCATTTCCAGCGCAATACTCGGTATTTTCGGCGTTGCATTGCTCCTCCTCACTGCCGAAGCGGGATTTGATCTCATCGGCATTATTGCAGGCTTTGGCGGCGCAGCATCCATGGCGCTTGGTGTGGTGTTAACCCGTAAATGGCAGCCGCCTGTCCCGCTCCTGCGCTTTACTGCCTGGCAACTCATTGCGGGTGGATTGTTGTTGCTACCCTTTGCCATTGCGCTCGAACCCAATTTCCCTGCTTTTACGATGAATAGCCTGGTAGGTTATGGCTATCTGAGCATTATTGGCGGTGCCCTCACCTATATTATCTGGTTCCGAGGCATTGCCACACTTGACCCCAACACGATCTCCCCGCTCGGCTTTTTAAGCCCATTAATGGCCGTGCTTATGGGCTGGTTGGTGCTCAATCAAAGTCTCACATATCTTCAAATTCTGGGCACAGCTATTGTTCTTCTGAGCATCTGGCTTGCCACTCGAAAACCCGCCGACGGGTAAGCTACATAACAACACTTATCAACACGACCAATAATGGTTACAACAATGACATTAAAATGGAGCAAAGCATGATCACTTTATACACTTGGGGTACACCCAATGGCCGCAAGGTTTCTATCGCACTGGAAGAAATGGGGCTGGACTATGAATGCGTGGGTATTGATATCACCAAGGATGATCAGTTCGGGGCGGATTTCCTCAAGATTGCGCCAAACAACAAGATCCCTGCCCTGACCGATACGGATGGCGACGTTGCGCTGTTTGAATCCGGTGCGATCTTGATGTATCTGGCTGAAAAGACGGGGAAATTTATGCCCGCATATGGCACCTCCCAATATTGGCAGATGATGCAGTGGCTAATGTGGCAAATGGGCGGCTTTGGCCCGATGCTTGGTCAGACCCATCATTTTGTAAGGTTTAATCCTGATGTTTCCGAATATGCGGCAAACCGCTTCCAAAACGAAGGCAAAAGACTTTATGGCGTGCTCGACAAACATCTTGCCACCAGCAAATATCTGATTGATGAAATCAGCATTGCAGACTTTGCCATCTGGCCGTGGGCATCGCGCTTTGAGTGGCAGGAGATTGATCTGAACGAGTACCCCAATGTTTTGCGCTGGTACAACGAACTCGCCGCCCGCCCCGGCTTTATTGAGGGCTACAAAAAGCCAACCGATACAGGGCCAATTCCGGTGGCGTGATTAATATTTGTAAACCTGTTTGCGAGGTGGCATTGAACATTCTGACAATAGTTACAAACGGTTGCAAAACGTAAGGCAAGTTAAGACGATGAAATCAGATTTTGCATGGCTCGATAAATGGTCAGATGACTTGAATGGCAAAAACGTTCTTGAACTTGGCTGTGGCCCGGCAGATGATACACGTAAAATTGCAGAACTTTCGAGTTCTGTAGTTGCTTGTGACTTGTCGCCTCCATCCCAAATAGAAGGTGCTAAACAGGTTTTGGTTGTAGACCACAGCAAGGAGCTTCCCTTCAAACCCTGCACTTTTGATGTGGTCATTGCCAGCTTGTGTTTGCACTATTTCAGCTGGAACACAACGCAAAAAATTGTCTCTGAATTATCGCGTGTTCTGACTCCCAAAGGTGTCATCGTGGTCAGGGTAAACTCCAATAACGATGAAAATTACGGAGCAAAAGGCCATACAGAAATTGAATCTGGACTATATATGGTAAAAGGGCAACAAAAGCGCTTCTTCAGCAAAGCCGATGTCGAACTGCTATTTAAGTCAGAATGGAAGCTTACCACCATCGAAGAAAAATCAATTGATCGTTATGAACGTCCAAAGCAAATTCTGGAATTTGGCGCACAGAAAATATGAAGCTAAATCTGGCGATATTAGAGTACTAGAAGCAAACAGCCGCACTTTTGGCTGTTTGCTTGCCCATCATCAACAATCAGAAGCTCTTCATGATCCCGATCGTGAGGAAAATGCTGTGGTCGCGTTCTACCAGCGGGCTATCTTTCATTTTACCGATATTTTCCACGCTTACATTGCCAATCAGCGATAAGTCTTCGCTCATAAAATAGCGTGCACCTATGCTCGCAAAGCCAGCCACGCTGGCATCCGGGGTGAACTGTTTGCGCGTCGCGGTGGCATGGGCGGCAGAAACCCCGTAGAGGTCAAAGTTCAGTTTTTTGTCTCTGTATCTAGCACCTAGCTTGGCTTCAAAACCAAATCTGCCAAACTGTCGCTCAGCACCCAATGCTGCTTCCAATTCATACCCCCCGTGAACACCTGATATATCAAAAAGCGCCTTTGCTTCTCCGAAAAATCCATAGGCATTATATCTGCCACGAACACCGCCTTCGATGGGCAAGTCACGGTCCATGCCATCGAATATGCTGCTTTTACGCAATGCAGTTTCCCATCTCGGCGCCAAAACCAATGAGAGCTGCCCGCCAGAGGTTTGCGGATCTCCAAAATTTAAAAAATGATAAGCCAGCCCATCATCAACGCCAAAATGAAGGCGCTCACTGTCAAATGCCAGATAGGGCAGCATTGTGGCTTTGTTCTTCTCGCCCACATAGATGCTTTTTCCGCCCGATGCGATTAGCCCAAAGGTCCAGGTTCCATTAGAATTCCATTTGCCCGCAGGTGGGCTATCTATTGGCGGGCTATCTACTGGAGGATTGCCTTTTGGCAGGGTTTCTTCCGCCAAAAGCGGTGTTGTTGCAAAGCATAGTAATATTGCAACGGCAGTCAGGGATTTACGCAACATTTTACAAGTCTCCAAAAATGATATGTTGCAGCGGTCATATGGAGCGAAATGATAGGTGTCGTCCGAGCAAGCGCGAGAAGGACAAAACAAGTGTCCGACTTTATCTATTAGGACAATCCAGTCTGGAAATGAATTGAAATTGACGCTAAGTAAATCGGCCTGACACAGAAGGTATCTTCATGTTCCACACCGAAAACACCGTCACGCTGCTGGCAACGATTGCAGCCACGATTTCCGCCTTTGGCGCGCTCTATTGTCTTACCCAGGATCGCGACAAACTGGTGTTTCGGCTTCTGGCGTTTTTCCTCATTGCCTCCACAATGGCAGAATTGGGCACGGTTCTTAATCCGATTTTGATATCCCCTTATGCAAAAGCAATTGTGCGCTCATTATGGATAGTGGGCGCTGCGAGCGTGACACCGCTTTTTTGGCTTTATGTGTGGACCCTAACTGCCGAAAATCAACAGTTGCCGAAAAGGCTTATCTGGCATTTTGCGTTGCCTTTGCTCTATGCATTTGCCGCCATAATTATTGCCATCATGATGATTGATGGTGCAATCCCTATTTTGGATGAAGCTGCGGTGCGCTACCAGATTTTGAGCGGAAACTACGAAGGGTTGATGTTTCCCATACCATTTCAGTGGGCCTTCTATTTCGCATTAACAGCGCGGCGGCTGGTTCAATATCATGCTCGGTTGAAAGATGTTTTTGCCAGCACCGAGAAAAAAGAGATGCAATGGGTTTCGTTCGTCATGGCAAGCTACGGGGTTTATTGGATATTGCAAACCGGATCCGTTATTTTTGAGATGGTGACCGATCGCCCCGGCGTGCCAGTAGTCGTGGAATATGCGTTTAACATTGTCATTGTTACGACAATCACGCTTTGGGGACTGCGACAGCGCCCCGGCATTGTGCCACATCAGGCGGAAAAATCGCCCGCACCCAGCTATGAGAAATCAGCACTGGATGAGGAGGCAAAAGTCAGAATTGCCAAGAAATTACGCCGAGCAATGCAGACCGACAAACTCTATCTGAATGCTAACCTGTCTTTATGGATTTTGGCTCGTCATGTGCGCGTGGGGGATAATTATGTTTCTCAGGTTCTGAATGAAAAAATCGGTGAAAACTTCTTTGATTTCGTAAATGGATATCGGATCAGAGACGCGCAAGATCGACTGAAAGATAGCTCAAAAACCATCCTCACCATCGCCTATGATGTGGGGTTCAATTCCCGCTCATCTTTCTATACCGCCTTTAAAAAGGTGACAAATATGACACCGACAGCCTTTAGGAAAGAGACAGGTTGCCACGAGGATTAGATCGTATTATCTCCACTATACAACTTATGATCTCCAAAAGGCAGGAGCCGGACATTGTTATCCAAAATAATAAGGATCACCGCCCCTGCCATATTGCTGGTCGCCGGGTTACTGGGGCTTTATGTGATTGCCCTTATGATTGATGTGGAACTTGTAAGCTTTGCCTTCTTGTTTGGATTTCCCATTCTATGTGGCTTGATCATCATGCATTTCCGGCCAAAAGGCTCATTCAAATCTTTTGGCAAAGCTCTGCTTTGGTTAATCGGCATCATGGCTATATCCGTTGCCATGTCTGTCACAACGAGCCTTGAAGGAATGATCTGCATTGCGATGGCAGTCGTGCCAATATTATTGGGAACATTGCTGGGTGGCGTTATTTATCTGATGGTGATCCGGTGGAAGCAGGAGGCAAACGGGAGTTTGAAAATTGTAACTCTGCCAATTATTGCTTTTGCACTTTTGGGCCTGCCGGCAAACCAGCCGATGCGGCCGGAAATATATGAAATTTCAAACACGATAGAAATTAATGCGCCTCCGGAAATTGTGTTTAACATGCTCAAATCAATTCCTGATATTTCGCCGCAGGAAATACCAACGCGCATGTCACACCTTCTTGGCGTGCCAAAACCAACCGAAGCCATTTGGGAAGAAAGTCCGAATGGCACCATTCGGCATTCTCACTGGGGAGAAGATGTTCATTTCATAGAGCGGATTACCGCTATTGAGAAAAACCGTCTTATTGCGTGGGATTTTGAATTTCCTGAAGGGTGGATTGCAGAGGGACTTGAAGATCCTCATGTCAAAGTCGGTGGGAAGTATTTTAACATCCTTTCAGGCGAATATTTACTTGAGGATATGGACGGGAAAACACGCTTATCGCTGACCACCCGTACTTATGACAATTCTCAATTAGGCGCATATTCCAAATTCTGGCATGAATTCTTCTTCGAGGATTTTCACAATGTGATCCTGATCCTTGTCAAAAACCGCACAGAAGCGAAGATATCTGGATAGGTAGCAAACCGCGATACACACTGCCAAAAAAACAAGCAGCATTAGTTTTAGGCAAGATTACTTACTTCTATAGGCGATAGCTCATTCCGGCAGAATTTTTGCCTCCTCAGGCTGCGTCTCTGTCTCCTTTACCTTTAATAGGAATGGATTCTGCCGCGAGAGCGTCTCTAACGTTTTGCAATGCGGATTGTCAGAAAAGTTACTCAAAAAATAAAAACTTAAAGGGCCTTCCGAAACCCGACTAATGTTTTTACTTGTTGTCATCAACTGATCAGATGCCTGACCAATACTTGCAACAACAGATGAGAAATGTGTTTCAGGCAGAGCTGAAGCCTCATTTGTGAGCGACGAAACGGGTGTATAAAGCGAATGGCTGACTTGATCGATTTTATCAACATGACCCTGAAACACGGAATCATCCAAATCCACTAAACAGTTTTCACATTTGAACCCGGCAACAAGCGATCTTGCAAACCAGATATTTACATCGGATTGAAGCGTATAATCGATGATACTGTTATTGTCATAAACAAGGCGCAAATCAGCAATATAGACCTCGGTTTGCTCTGGTATTTGCTCAAGTTCATCCAAAATGCTCAGAGCGGCAAATTTCACTGCCGAACTTTCATCACGCAACAACAGTGTTAGCGATTGGATGACATTGTCAGACAGGTTCTCATCTTGGGCCAAAAGCTTAACAGCGGCAACCTCAGACGGATTAGCAGGCAATGAAAGTTTGTGCGAATAATCAAAATCCACCCCGCATTCCAAAAACACATCCGGCGCAATACCTATATCGGTATTGCTTCTGGTGCCAACCGACCGCAGACGCTCGCGAAGTCCAGATACCATACTAACACTTGCCAATGCATTTTGCGCTTCAAATTGCTTATTCTGGGCAATTAATTGCTCGGTTTGCGCATCCAGCTTCTTGTTTTGCTCAAACAGCAAAACCGTACCCGTGAACGCGCCGAACCCGACGAGAAGCGCGACACAAGTCCCTATTACCCAGCGATAAAAACCCGCCCACATATACCATGCAGCACCTGCGCCAACGAGACTGCTTGTATGTTTGATCGCCTCATCTTTCTTGCCAGTTGTGGCCGCCGTCAGCGCCAGAAGCGCTTCCTGCGAAACATCTTCAATTGATGATTTAGTGTTTCCAAATATTTTCTCCAGAATTTTGTCCCGGAAAAACAAAATAAGGACAAGTATGAGAATGGCGCTGAACAGCGCGCCAAGAGCAAAGGTGATCATCGCCTTGGCATGTTCCTGCGCAATGCCCCAGGCACCCAGCAATATCGGCACCAACAGCAAAAAAGCAATGAAAAAGCCAATCCAGAAATTTGAATGTTTTTGCATTTAGCCTCCCCCACACAACAAGTTTAACGCGATGTTTTTATCAATGCAATACATCGCGAGCTAAATCTCAATACCCTTTCAGGCAGACATGCGCTTTAGGATTTAAACGGAGAAAGCCGCACGGAAGCGAGATCATCTGGATAGGCTGTAAATCATATTGCGGGCTTTCAGCGTTTGCGCATCATGTGGCAGATATGCGACGATTACATCTGATTCACTGCAAATCAGGTTTCTTATGCACTCAATAGCTAAAATTCAGAAGAAATCTGACTTGTTCAATTATGTCGAAGGCGTTTTCTACCGGACTATTGATCCCATCTATCGAGACAAAATTATAGCTGGATCGCGATTGCCCGGGCGATATTCTACAAGCGAACAACCGACGCTTTATCTGAGTGCAACACAGCAAGGCATGAACGCTGCGATTAACGTTCATAAAGCAAATAGATCAACGGAAAAAGAAGTGCGGCGCATAAAGGTCACAGGCGATCAAATATTTGACCTGCTTGATGAAGCGGCATGTAAAACTGCTAACATTGAATTATGCAGCGCTATTTCTCCTTGGCAACCGGATGTTTCGGAAGGGCGAAAGCCACGCTCTTGGGCTGTGCGGGATCGGATTATTCAGCTCGGAGGCGTGGGGTTGATTGATCCATCTCGACAAATACCGGGCCTCTGGCATTTGGTGTTATTTCAGTGGAACCAAGAGAACGCGCCTCAAGTTGAGGTATTGTGAATGAATTTTGGAGCTAGTACGGTTCACTATATTTGCGGAATGTCGCTTCTAAATTACTTTCAAATTTTTAGCGGGGACCCAGCCTTGGGATCCGTCTTTAGCTTTGCACAACACCCATCCGTGGGTTTCGTCAATAAAGGTTAGCTCTTGTCCAATGTGGCAAGTCAGCTCCATTGCGGAAAACGGGTTATTTGCGAAATACCGACCAGCTTGATTTTCGATCAAGGTATCGGGAATCCAACCTTCTTTGCCTGCTTGGTTTTTTGCCCAGACCCAAATGTGCCCTTCCCAACTATCAGTTTTTCCAGACAGCCACAGTTCTTCATTCTTAGTCAGAACGATTGGGTCCGCGTAAGACACTTTCCAATCAGACACAACTTCATATCGTCTCATCAAGAATGTCCTTTTCGCTCCGACGGTTCAAGTTAACGCAACATCTATTCGCCCTTGGTCAATATTCCGTTGAACAATATGTCAAGGTGCGCCTCGCAAAATTGGTCAATATTTATCGGATTTATTTCATCAAACACCATGGACCAAACGCCAGCAAATATGATCGGTGCAACAAGCAATCGGGGTTCTTTTAAGATCATGTCATTTTTAATCTCACCACGTTCAACACCGTGTTGGACGATTGCATCTAAAATTCCAAGTCCCTTTTCCAGCACAGTATTATAATAAAACTCCACCAAAGCTGGAAACTTTCGCCCCTCTGCGATCATCACCCGGATTATATCCTTCGCGTTGCTTTGAACAATCTTGGCGTACATCATATTAATCATCATTCGTATGAGGTCTTTTGTGCTGCCTTTATGAGTTAAAACCATTGCACCTACCTGATCCAGATACGGTAATATTTGCGAGCGAACAGCTGCTTCAAACAAAGCCTCTTTGCTTTCGAAATAGACGTAAATAGTGCCTTTGGAGACGCCTGCACGTTTTGCAATATCAATCATTCGCGTGGCGGCAAAACCGTTGATTGCAAACTCTTGCAACCCAGCTGCAATAAGCTCTTGCGGACGATGTTGCTTGCGCCTGTGCGTTGTTTTGTCGTTCATTTTACTCTCAAAATAATTATCCACTTGCAATTCAGATGATTTTATATAATTAATGACCCGTTGGTCAATAATTATATGTGCGACAGATTAAATGAATGATAAAACAGATAAAATTGAGCTTCCACTGGTGGATAACGGGCTTGTAAAAAATGATAAGGCAGACAAAAGTTCGCCCGCTGCAAAGCCACAACGATCATTTCGCAAGCTTCTATTCATCCCTGTTGCCATGATGTTGATTGTCTTTGGCGGGATTGTAGGGATGTATTTTCAGCCACCAGGATTAAAGGCATTTTTCGGCGTTACAGGTCTGGCACCTGGCGGCGGCACATCAACCCCGATTGCTGTGGCACTGGATAAAGTTACCAGTCAGGAAGAAGTTGCGGTTTTGAGCGAAGGCGATATTTTTGCCCTTGGTCGCCTTATTCCCGATGGCGATGTGATAACCATAGCAACACCCTTTGGCGCTGGTGATGCCCGTATCGCCGCATTGAATGTGGATATTGGCGACAAAGTACAGCGCGGTGATACGCTTGCAGTACTTGATAATCTGACCCAACTTGAAAATGCTGTTGAAACAGCCAAGGCAACCCTCAAAGTTCGAACAGCCACGCTAAACCAGACCAAAAGCAAAACCGAGGCAAGCCTGAGTGAAGCGCGGGCGACATTTTCCCGCGCGGAAGTCACCTATGAGGCTGCGAAAGTTGATCTGGAGCGAGCCACATCGCTGCTTGAACGTGGTGTGACGACACGTGCTAAATTTGACAATGCGCAAGCGCGGGCAACTGAAACACTGCTGGACGTGGAGCGTGCAAGGGCGACACTGTCACGTTATGACACAGAAAATGGTGTCTTGCAGGCCGATATTGCAGTAGCAGAGGCAAATCTTGACGCTGCTTATTCTGACCTCACGCGCGCGCAATCAGATTTGGGCAAAGCCTATGTTAAAGCATCTGCCGATGGCACTGTGCTTGATATTCACGTAAATCCGGGTGAACGCCCGCCATCCACGGGGATTTTAAACCTTGGAAATACGGAAAAAATGACAGTGGAAGTGGAGGTTTATCAAACGCTGATTGGGCGCGTATCATTGGGCGATCCCGTAACCATATCTGCCAAAGCATTGCCGCAAGAACTCATGGGCACCGTATCCGCTATCGGGTTGGAAATTGGCCGCCAGACCATCACATCAGATGACCCGGCGGCAAATACCGATGCGCGCGTTGTTGATGTGATTGTTGCCTTGGATGATGCATCATCGGCAATTGCATCGCGTTTGACCAATCTGGAGGTCGTTGCACGCATTGATGCAGGTCGTGATCAATGAGCCATCTGCTTAAACTGATATTTGGCCGCATGCCCATCGGCTGGCTACAGCTTTCTCATAGCAAGGCAAAACTGGCAGCAGCTGTCGCTGGTGTCGCCTTCGCCAACATCTTGGTATTTGTGCAACTTGGCATTTTAGGTGCTCTAAATGGTGCATCCGTTGCGCCCTACGCTTTGTTTAATTCTGATATTATGATTTCATCGGAAGATACCAACACGTTGACCGATGGGAGCAATCTTTCTCGTCAACGCATGTTTCAAGCACTTGGTGTTGCGGGTGTTTCGGATGCAACACCGCTTTACATCGCAACTTTGGAATGGCAACAGCCAGATGGCGGTTCTTCAAATTTACAAAGTTTTGGCATCGACCCTGACGCAACTCCGTTTCTAAGCGCTGAAATATCTGAAAAGCTTGATCTGTTGCGCTTGCCCAATACATTGCTAATTGATGAAAGCACGCGCGGCGCATCGCAGGACCAGTTTAATGATGTAAGCAGAGCCAAGCCCCTTGATTTCGAACTTAACGGCACTGCGGTTAGAGCCGTGGATCTGATCAAGGTTGGTGGTGGTTTTACCGCCGATGGCACGTTATTCACCTCAGATCAAACATTCCTGAGCTTGTTTCCAAAACGCATTGCCGGTGCGCCTAATCACATATTGGTCAAAGTCGCAGATGGCATTTCGATCGATGTTGTGGTTGAGCGGTTACGCAAAGTCCTACCCGGTGACAGTGTTATTGTTCGCTCGGTGAAAGATGCGGCCGCCGCCGACCTGAAATACCAAACCACAGAACGACCTACGGGCGTGATCTTCGGGTTTGGCGTTTTAATTGGTGTATTGGTTGGCATAGTGATCGTCTACCAAGTGTTGGCAACAGATGTGTCTGACCACCTTAAAGAATATGCGACCTTTAAAGCGATGGGTTATGATCACAGCTTCTTTCTGGGCATTGTATTTGAAGAAGCGCTGATTTTGGCAGTGTTTGGTTTCATCCCAGGCGTCATTCTCGCCAGTTTGCTTTATTTGGGCCTCTCAAATGCAACCGGATTACCCGTTGAGATGGGCTTAGCTCGCGCTGTTATGGTGTTTTTTGGAACTTTAATCGCTTGCTCCATATCCGGTGCCATTGCCACGCGCCGCCTTGCTGGTGCTGATCCGGCAGACTTGTTTTAGGAGGCGTAATGGCAGAGCAATATCCAATTATCGTTGAGCATCTTGATCATTGGTTTGGTGTGGGTGAAGCACGAAAACAGGCAATCTTTGATGTTAATTTGAAGATTAAAAAAGGCAGTCTGACCATTCTTATGGGGCCATCCGGCTCCGGCAAAACCACCGTACTGACGCTTATGGGCTGCTTACGCGACGTGATGGGCGGCAGCGTGACATTGCTGGGAACAGAGTTAAATGGCGCGACAGAGGCACAAAATGTTGCTGCACGGCGTAAATTAGGCTTCATTTTTCAAGCTCATAATTTGCATGATAGCCTGACAGCCACGCAAAATGTTTTGATGGGATTACAGGTGCATGGCGCTGGACACGAAGCCAAACAAAAACAAGCGGCGCACCATATGTTAGAGCTTGTGGGGCTAGGTGATCGCAGCAGTTTTTTGCCAGCAAAACTGTCTGGGGGGCAAAAACAACGTGTCGCAGTTGCTCGCGCACTCGTATCCAACCCTGAGGTCATCTTTGCGGACGAACCCACCGCAGCGCTTGATAAAGAATCGGGTCTTAATGTGGTAAAAATGCTCAAAGAATTGGGTCAAACTCGCGGCACAACCACCGTTATGGTCACCCACGATAATCGCATCCTCGATCTCGCTGACCGTATCATCACATTAGAAGAAGGCCGTATTGTTAAGGATACGGAAAGCGGAAGCTAAGACGGATATTGAGATCGTGCGGCTAAATCATTTCTACCAGCAGCATAAGCACATTTCTGGCCCCGTCCTAACCCTCGAAATTGGACTCTGAGAAATATTTGCATATAGTTGTATCCATGTAATTTGATATTTATAGTTGCTTTACGTGCTTGGGGGGAACAAAATTATGCAAATACTAACAAATAATTTGTTTAAAACAGCAGTCGAAATTCCTGATGATGATCCGAATCTTATTAATGATCAAGATTTCATCGAAGGCATCCATCGAACTATAAAACTATACACATTTTTGGTGCAGGAAACAGTTCAAGTACCAGAACGGCTGTTTCCCAATGAATTTCGCGTTTACAAGTTTAAAGACTTCAAGGGAAGACCAGCTACTGCTGAGGAGTGGCAAAATCTGGAGAAGATCAATAATGGTCTATTTGGCCTCTTAGATGAACCTGCGCGCCGTCGGTATATGGGGCAGCAAATCCCGCTTTGGTTCCCGAAACTGGCAGGATACCTTTGTTTTTTTGCGGCACTGTTACTGATATCTGCTGTCCTCATTCAAACAATTGACTTTATAGGTGGAGATAAAATTTCTCCACGACAAATTGTCCTTCCGATCTATGTGTTTTGGCTTCTTCTTCTCGGTGCTCTGGGGGCGATTGCATCAATTGGCTTCAACGCCATAGCGGTCTCCGAGGAAATCACGTTCGATATTAACAATCGACTATTGCTGCTGCTAAGAATGCTGCTTGGTGCCTTGTTTGCACTAATTATTACAATTCCATTTGGTTTCAATGATTTTGTTGAATTCACACAAGGGTTGATCAAACCAGTGCCCGTGGACAACGGTGCAGAAGGCGGAAAAATAGCGCTACAAGCGGTATTGTTGCTCCTACCATTTGTCTTGGGTTACAGCACATCACTAACCATCGTTATTTTAAATAGGTTCCTGTCCGCAATAAAGGCTTTCTTCGGGGTGGCTGAGACAAAAACAACTGTCGTTAAAGTACCGACACCAGTGCCTGCGGCTGGCAAACCTCCGAAAAAGTAATATTCAGGTACACGGAAAGCGGAAATTAAGGTGTTTCTGATCGGCAGACCATAGCTGGGGAAAGCAAAAGAACCGCGGCTGCATATTCCAAAAATTCTTCCACTGAATTGGTCAGCGTTTCCACGTAACCATTAAGTGTTTGCCCAACAAAAAGAATATGGTCTGGAGACAAAACAGGCAAAAACCAGATACATGACAAACGTGCCAATCAGAACTCCAAATATTAGGGATATGGCGGTGGCTAGAATAGCATTGAGTGAAATTTTCGAAAACACGGGCTTCTCATGATTTGGAAATTTGCATTTTACAGTTGCTTTCACAGTCACAACACGGGCGGCGAAGATTTCCCAGAAAATCAGGTAAAACTAAATCAGGTAAATCTAAATCAGGTAAAACTAAATCAGCTTGGACTATTACTCAGTTTCCCCAAAAGCATGCCCAACTCCTGACATTGCGTCTGTGATAATTTCTGACCCACCGTATCTTCGATTTTCGGACCATAGATGAGCCACATTTTTTGACGCAATGCCCTGCCCTTATCTGTAATGTGCAATCGCTTTCCGCGGCCATCCTCTTTGCTTGCCACACGCTGCAAACAGCCATCTTTTTCGATTTTTTCGACAAGACGAGAGACGCTATATTGCTTGAGCAGCAAAGCAGTTTCCAACTCAAACTGCCGCATACCCTTGCCCTTTACCCGCTCCAACTCCAACAACACATCGTACCAACTAAGCGGCGGTAGTTCATTGTCCTGCAAAGCTTGTTCGATATCTGACATTGCTTTGCCGAAGGCTCGGGCTAGCTTTATCCAGGTTTGTACTGTGATGTCGTTTGGCATGGTCATAATTAAAGGTAGATGCATTTGCATTGACATGCAAGGCAAAACATCCTAATTACATGCAAATGCATCTAAATGGAGTTTTACTATGAATAGTTTTCACCTCATCAGTCATCACCTGTGCCCTTACGTCCAACGGGCGGTCATTGTTTTGTCCGAAAAGAATATTGAACATCGCCGCACATATATTGATCTGGCGGATAAGCCTGACTGGTTCAAACAAATGTCCCCGCTTGGTCGTGTGCCTATTTTGGAAACCGAAATATCTGTGCTTTTTGAAAGCCAGATCATCGCCGAATATCTGGATGAAACCACGCCCGGCTCACTGCATCCAATAGACAGTCTGGAAAAAGCGCGTCATCGTTCGTGGATTGAGTTCGGGTCAGAAACTCTGGCTGGGATTGGCGGGTTCTATAGTGCAAAGGATGCCGATAGTTTTGAGCAAAAACGCACCGCACTTCGTGCAAAGTTTCAACGCATTGAGCAAGAAGTATCAGGCAGTTACTTCGCCGGAGACACATTCCACATGATCGATGGCGTGTGGGCAACCATATTCAGGTATTTCGACGTATTTGACCAGATTGACGATTTTGGAATCATGAGCGACCTGGATGCCCTGCAAAAATGGCGACAAACACTTGCAGCGCGTCCGTCCGTTATCAATGCACCACCAGAGGGATATTCGAAGCGCCTTGAGCAATTTTTGCAGAAAAGGAACTCTTATCTAACCAGCCTGATGATGCAGGATGCCTGAGGCCGCCTCAAAAACATCTCATGGCTTTAGGAATGACATGAAGTAAGACAAAAGCTCGAGCCGTATAAATGTCCTGTAATCCGGACGGTTTATACGGCTTATTACCAATTTACTTCTGAAATAACTCACCCTGCATAAGGGGCTTTAAATCAATCAGTTCCTGCATCAAAAAATCCACAAAGCGCCGAACTCGAACTGTTCCTGCCAAATCTTCGTGGCACACAATCCAAAGATATCTATCAAGCGTCACTTCAGCTTGTGGTACGCGACAGATATCGGTGTAGAGGCTTTCAAATATTAACGGTAGGTGAGACATTCCACACCCCTGACGCAGCAGGCACAAGCGCATATGTCCATCTGTAACGATATGGCGAATATCTGCCAAAGGATATCCTGCGCGTTTCATCAGATTTTTTGTATCCTGATTTTCAGACATTCCAATCCAGCTTAATCCCGCACCATTTGAACCTGCGGTCGGAAAAACAGTCTCGACATAGGTTTGGCTAGCGAAAAGCGAAACGGCTATGCGATAAAGCTTTTTTGCGGCCACATCTTCATCAATTTCATATGCGCCACGCAGCCCAACATCTGTGGTGCCATCAGGAATACTCTCCACATCAGATGTTATGCGTACTTCAACTTGTATAGCGGGATAAAGATTTTGAAACTTGGCGATGATGGGTGCAACAATGTCGTAGCCCAGCATCTGTGGAAGCGAGAATCTTATTCGACCAGCTTCGGTTCGGTCCAAACCTTCCACTCGATGTCGTGCCTTTTGAAGAATTTCTTCACTACTTTCCGCAAGTGGTAATATGGCCATACCTGCCTCAGTCAGCGTAAACCCTTTGCGAGATCGATGGAACAGACGCGCCCCATAACTGCTCTCTAAGGCTTGAATATTGCGATTGAGCGTGCCGTAACTCACATTCAATAAACTTGCACCAGATCGCAGCGACCCCGATCTTGCAACGGCAAGAAAATAGGGCATCATTTCCCAATCAATTGATCGCAAAGAACCTCTCTTTGTTACACTGACGTAACATTAAGTTTCAAATTAGTTTATTTATATACAGCATATGTAACATTAGAATGGAAATTAAATTGCTTAAAATGGCAAAATTTGAACATGTATAATCAAGAAAGAAAATGGAAATGACGCGTTATCACCCCTTACTCGTTGCCCTGCATTGGGTTTTGGCATTTATGATTTTACTCGCATTGATCGTCGGCGGCCCCACGCTGGCAGATATGGCAAATACAGACCCTGAAAAAATGTTTGGCCTGACAGGTCATATGATTTGGGGAATGGTGATTGGCACCCTGCTTATTGTGCGTATTATTGTTAAAATGCGCTCAAAAAACCCGCCTAAAGCGGATGCAAAAAATGCTGTGCTGAACCTGGGTGCGCAAGCCGCACATTGGGGGCTTTACCTTCTCACCGCAGCAATGGTTATGAGCGGGGTGGGAACAGCAATTAATGCGGGATTATTTGGTATAATATTTGGTGGAAACGGGCAGCCCATTCCCGCCGACCTCATGCAGTTTGCGCCGCGTGTGGCACACGGATTTATAGCCAATTTGATGTTAGCCCTTATTATTCTTCATGTACTGGGTTGGGCCTACCATCAGTTTATACTACGCGATAAACTGATTAGCCGGATGTGGTTTGGAAAACGTGACGGCGGTAAGAACCAATAAGCGCGAAATGATCGCGCCTTTAACCTGATCTTGGCATAGTGGCGTTGAGGGTCACATTTCCATGTAAGCTCGTTTTGGCTCGGATTAGCTAACTTTCAAAGATAGCTTTCGTGATCCACTGATAAGCACTGTGTTTATTGCATAAGATGCTTTTAAACTGCTTTTTATTTATACCATCACTTAACGCAAACCCCCGCCCCCGCAATATGATATCGCAGGGGCGGAATATAATGTTTTAACCGCCAAGTTTGCGCGATTGATTTAGCCCGATGACCAAACTGACACACATGGCTAGAAGTACGATGGTAAATGGAAATCCTGTACTTACAGCCATGGCCTGAAGCGCCGTTAATGCGCCCGAACCGCCGACCAACAGCAGAGTTGCCGCGACGATACCTTCAAAGCTACACCAGAAAACACGTTGCGATACTGGCGCTTCGGTTTTCCCGCCTGCGGTTATTGTATCAATAACGAGTGAACCTGAGTCAGATGATGTTACAAAGAACACCAGAACCAAAACAATGCCGATAAAGGATGTTAAACCAGCTAATGGCAATGGTTTGAGCATCTCAAACAGTTTCAATTCAAGCGCTGCATCTTTGACCGGAGCCGCAGCATCGGCAACCACTTGTGAAATTGCTGTTCCGCCAAATACGCCCATCCACAAAACGCTGACAAGCGCTGGAATGACCATAACGCAGAAAACAAATTCTCGCACTGAGCGTCCACGTGACACGCGGGCAATGAACATGCCGACAAAAGGCGACCAGGAGATCCACCATGCCCAGTAAAATGAAGTCCAACCTTGCGAGAAGTTCGCATCTTCGCGGCCAAACGGCATCGAAAGCGGAACAACATTGGCTATGTAAGCTGCGCCGCCGGAGAAGATTGTGGAAATGATGTCCCCTGTTGGCCCGACAAACAATATGAAAACCAGCAACAAGGCCGCCAACGCGATATTGACTTCGGAAAGAATTTTAACACCACCATCCAGACCGCGAATAACGGAAATGAGCGCCAATGCAGTGATGATCGCAATCAACAATACCTTTGCACCATTACCAGTTCCCCAGCCAAATAGATGGTTGAGACCTGCGAGCGCTTGTTCTGTGCCAAAACCAAGTGAAGTGGCGAGGCCAAAAAGGGTTGCAAAGACCGCAAGGATATCGATTGCATGTCCCCACCATCCCCAAATACGGTCACCCAGAAGCGGATAAAAAGCAGAGCGAAGCGTGAGCGGCAGGCCACGATTATACGTAAAAAACGCAAGCGAAAGCGCAACAACAGCATAGATTGCCCAAGGATGTAAAGCCCAATGGAAAATGGTTGCGGCCATGCCTAGATCACGCGCAGCATCCACATCGCCGGCGGCAGCGCCAAGCGGTGCCCAGTCTGTACGAACACCGCCCTCTACTGCCGTTCCCCCCATCGAGGACGCAAAATGTGACATCGGCTCCGAAACACCGAAGAACATAAGGCCGATCCCCATACCGGCCGCAAATAACATGGCAAACCAACCCAAATAACCATAGTCGGCTTTAGCGTCTTTACCACCAAGTCGAATTTTCCCAAGTGGTGTGACCATTAATAGGAAGCAAAGCAACACGAAGACATTTGCTGCGCTTAGGAAGAACCAATCAAATGTCGATGTAAGGAACGGTCGTAACCAACCAAAAAAATCGGTTGCCCCTTGCTGAAACATCAATGTAATCAGAACAAACGCGACAATTGACAAAGCGGACACCAAAAATACCGGATTATGAATATCCAAACCAAATGGTGTGATGTTATGTTGACCGATCTTAAAATCGGTCTCGATTGGGTTAGGCGCTACCGCACCCGAAGTATCTGATTCTTCTGCCATGTTTCTCTCCAATGACATTGCGTTGCGTGGCTGACATCTGCCTTTAAAAAATAACGAACCAGACAGAGCTAAGCCAGACTCAGTCAGCACCATACAGGCTGATCCCAGACTAAACAAATTCAGTCTGAACCACTCGGGCATTGCAGGTCAACTTTTTTCCTAAATATTGGTATTATTGACAAAATTCCCGTAGGAAAACGCTTCATAAGCGCTGATATCTTGCCTTTATCAACAATTTCACCTTCTCATCCTTAAGGCAGATATGCGAATTTAGCGGAAATTGACATCAGCTCAAAAGTTATCTACTACAATCATAGTAATTGGAGCGTTCGTATGCCATTGAGCACGGTTGGGGAGAGATTATATGAAATCTGAGAAGCTTTCAAAATCCGAGCTTGAGGTTATGGTTGTGCTTTGGAGTTTGGGCAAAGGCACTGCCAGTGATATTCAGCAAGAGCTGAATAATGATGATCATGCACCCCGCGAATATGCCTACACAACGATCGCTACACACCTTAATCGCATGGTTGAAAAAGGTGCTGTTAAAGCAAAGAAAAAGGGGCGATCTTACGAGTTCGAACCGCTCGAAAGCCGATCAGATTTCGGTAGGTTTCGCCTTGCGGGTTTGCTTGATCAGTTTTTTGACGGTCGGGCATCTAGTCTGGCATCCCAATTTATCGAGGCAAACACGTTCACCGAGAAAGAATTAAACGAGCTTGAAGCGCTTATTGCTGAAAAGAAGTCAAAATGAGTTTTGGGGAATATGCCATTACTGTCAATCTGGCACTGGCCCTAACCATTTTGTCGCTTGTGCTCGTAAAGAGCTTGCTTACATTTTGCCGCATTAATGTAACAGCCAGAACAGAAACAAGCGTCCTGCGGCTCACTTTGGTCGCCGTTATTGCAATGCCAATCGCCTTTATGTTGCTTGAAAAATCAAGCGGAGTTGCGATGGCCCCCATTAAAATTGTCGCGCAACCGGATGATTATTTGGGGGCGTATCTTGTTCATGTGTCAGACTATCTGAGCGATCAAAACAGTATTCATTTGCTATTTGTTCTTCTGGCGGGTGCAGGGGTAATGTTGGTTTTGATTGATATCCTGAAACTTTTCCATCTATCTGCGAGCAGCATCCCGCTCCGGCACCATGGCCGCGTAACCATACGCATTGGTGCGCCGCATACGCCGCCATGCGCTTATGTCCACCCTTGGGGCGTTACTGTCATTATGCCGGCAGGTCTTATGAAACAGGATCAAAAATGTGCGTTCATCCATGAGATAACACATATACGTCGCGGTGATCTGGTTTGGAATTGGATCGCGTCATTTGCTGCCATAATCTTTGTTTGTAATCCGGCATTTTGGTGCTGGAGATGCTACCATACCCATATAAGTGAGATTGCCTGCGATAATGACGCGCTGGACAGGCACATCACATCCCGATCAGCCTATGCGGAAAGCCTGCTTCGGATATCAAGCGCCATAAGGCAGAATTTGCATGCCACAAACCTGGCCGCACCCTTTGGGAGCCGGTCCCGCTTTCGCAAGACAGTCCTTCGAAACAGAATAGAACGGGCCATCAGCGGAGAGAAGATCAACCAATCCCGCTTTGCCGGTTTTGCATTGTTATTGGCTGTTCTAAGCTGCAACATAACGCTTAATAATATTGACCTCAGCGCGCGCAGTTGGTCAGTTCAAAGGCTCGAACAATCGACAAATACCAACCTTAAACGCATGAAATCAAATGAATTTTTGCGCCCCTTTGGATTAGTGCTTGCAATTTAATACTACATTTGTAGTATTATCTCATCAAGGGGGGATTATGCCATGACACGGAATGGGAATAATGCATGGTATTATTTGCTGCCAACTGCGTTGTTTTTGATTGCTATGGGGTTTGCCCCATTGATGACGGTGATCAATTATTCGGTTCAGGACAGTTTTGCCGGCGATCAATATTTTTGGGTTGGCACACAATGGTATGAGCAGATGTTCCGTTCCATAGCCTTTTGGCAAACACTTGGCCGGACCATTCTATTCTCATTTCTGACGCTAACGATACAGATTTTCCTCGGTATATTTATTGCCCGCAAGCTTTATTTGTCGGGTAAGTTTGACCAGTTCTTCATCGCCATTTTTGCACTCCCCCTGCTTATACCATGGATCGTTGTCGGTTTTTTATGGCGCCATGCGGTGAATGCAGATGTCGGGTTAATCGGCGCCACAGCATCGCATTTCGGTATAGATATTGATCTCAATTCCGTCGTATGGGTCTGGGGCACGATCATTGTCATGGATGTGTGGCACTGGACATCTTTAACGGTAATCTTGTGTTATGCAGGTTATGTTTCCATCCCTAAACAATATTTCTTTGCGGCGAAAATAGATGGTGCGCAAGAATGGGCAACATTTCGCTATATCGAATTACCGCGATTGAAGAATGTATTGACGATTAGCCTGCTGTTGCGGTTGGCCGATAGTTTAATGATTTACACCGAACCGCTGATGATCAGTCGCGGTGGTCCGCATGTATCCTCCACATTTTTATCTCAGGAGCTTATCAAAACAGCAATGCAGGAGTTCAATCTTGGTGAAGCCGGAGCTTTGTCTGTGTTTTACCTGCTTTTGATGATCTCAGTTGCCTGGGTGTTCTATAAATCAATACGAGGTGCAAATGTCTGACACCCCGCTTTCCGGCAAACGACGTTTTTCGAAGTCGGTTTTGCTCTTCTCAGCTTTTTTGCTGGTGCCAATATATTGGCTTGTTGTGTTGAGCCTTCAACCCAACCTGGTGAGCGAAACATCGGCAAACATCATCCCAAATTCAATCACTTTGGAAAATTACAGATACATTTTTTCGCAAAAGAACTGGGTCGATGGATATGTAAATACCGCTATTTTTGTTGCGATCAATGTTCTTATTACTGTTTCGATCTCGCTGCCCGCAGCCTATGCTTTTTCTCGGTTCCTGTTCATTGGGCGCGAACATGCTTTCTTCTTTGTATTCATTTTTCGCCTCGTTCCACCGGCGATCATGATCATTCCGTTTGTGCAGATGTTTTCCGCTGTGAATATGATCGATACCCATTTTGCTGTCGCGCTCGCGCACGGGGTTTTCACCATTCCTATTTCTATTTGGATTCTGGAGGGGTTTATTTCCGCTATTCCAAAAGAAATGGAGGAAGCTGCTTTTGTTGACGGCTATAGTCGCTTTAGCTTCTTTATTAAAATACTCCTGCCGCAGATCAAAACAGGGATAGGCGTGGCGATATTTTTTAGCTTCATGTTCTCATGGGTCGAGCTTACAATTGCCAATGCGCTGACCACTGTTGATGCCAAGCCCATTGGCGTGGTGATGCGTATTGTGGCCTCACCGTTGGGACAGGTGCATATAGGAATTTCGTCTGCGGCCAGTGTTCTTATGATAGTTCCCGGACTCATATTGGTTTGGTTATTGCGCAAACATCTTGCTCGGGGATTTTCAATGGGGAGAGTGGGATGAGATATTCGTTTTTTGCAGTTTGCGCGCTGGCAGCGTTGTTGTGTGCGCCGGCTGCAGCGTTTGAGAAAATTGATCTTACTATAAGGGACGTGATGACACGATCAGCCCTTTTATTTGCAGCAGAAGGCACCAAAGCTGCAATTCTGGTTCATCAATCTGGAAAGGATGCAGCAAGTTGGGGCAGGTTTGCTGAACAATTGCAGACGTCTGGCATTGAAACATTGGCACTGGAATCCGTCGCAACAGAGGATATTGATGCCGGCATTGATTTTTTGACAGCAAAAGGGAAATCGCAATTCGTTCTCGTTGGCGCCAGTATTGGGGGCGGTGCTGCGCAAAATGTGTTTGGAAAACGAGATGCAGACGGTATCACACACCTCATCCTGTTAGGAACAGTGCGTGGTGACACGGCGCGCGCTGTTGGTGTGAAAAAGCTTTTCATCGTCACCGAAAATGACTTTTTCTCACAGCAAACTCACACCAGCTTCCAAAAAGCCAGCGAACCCAAAAAGTTGGTCATTTTTCCAGGCAATGCACACGCACAAGATATGTTTGAGCAAGATTACGGTGACGACCTGACAGCAACGATACGTGAGTTCATACAAAACTGACCCCACTGGCAAAACTAACCCCACTGGCAAAACTAACCACGCTGGCAAAACTGACCCCACTCGAAAGCGGAGCCATTAGCATTCAGTATTTGAGACGAGCAAGCCAGACAAAGGTGCTGCCAATCCTATCTTGGAACACCTTTGCTCGCTAATAAACCGCTATGCGGCGGCGGCAGTCGCG
Organism: Lentilitoribacter sp. Alg239-R112; assembly: GCF_900537175.1. Taxonomy (GTDB): domain Bacteria; phylum Pseudomonadota; class Alphaproteobacteria; order Rhizobiales; family Rhizobiaceae; genus Lentilitoribacter. The sequence continues at coordinate 171,671 of NZ_LS999833.1, forward strand.
ACTGGTGCGGAATGAACATTCGAACCATCACGTTCCTGCACTAGCCTGAACTCTGCCAGTAGAGCATTTAGCTGCCCGACTTCCGTCGCCAGAGAATAACTTGACGCTGTGACTTCTTCTGCCATGGCAGCATTTTGCTGTGTGCCCTGATCAATAGAATTCACCGCTTTATTCACCTCTTGCAAGCCAGTTGCCTGTTCTTGTGTGGCAACATCAATCTTGCCAAAATGCTCGCTTACATCTGTGACATATGTGACGATCGACTTGAGAGCTTCGCCGGTTTCTGCAACCAGCTCAACACCAGATTGCACTTGGCTACCTGATCGGTTGATAAGATCTTTAATTTCTTTCGCAGCCGTCGCAGATCTTTGAGCAAGTTCTCTCACTTCTTGTGCAACAACAGCAAAGCCTTTACCTGCGTCCCCTGCCCGAGCGGCTTCCACACCAGCATTGAGAGCCAGCAGGTTTGTCTGAAACGCAATATCATCAATAACGCCAATGATATCGGCAACCTGATCAGACGATTCCCGAATATCAGACATAGCTGATACGGCTTTATTGACGACTTCACCAGACCGCTCGGCTTCCTCTTTTGTTGTTTTGACCAGTTTACCAGCTTCATTTGCCAACTGAGCGGTTGAATCAACATTGACTGTGATTTCTTCAATCGCAGCGGCTGTTTCTTCCACAGCGGCAGCCTGTTGTTCTGTTCGTTTTGATAACTCATCCGATGCGCTACGAATTTCAGACGAACCATTGTTGATTTCATTAGCGTTTTGGCCAACCTGCAACAAAGTTGCATTCAAGGTACTTATAGAATGATTGAAATCTTCTCTCAGTTGATCAAGCGAAGGTATGAACTCTTCGTCGATGGATTGGTCCAGCTCACAATTTGCAAGTTTTTTAAGACCTGTTCCTATTGCGTCCACGGCATGCACACGACCGGTAATATCAGTTGCAAATTTTACAACTTTAAACACTTTACCATTCATATCAAAAATCGGGTTATAGGAGGCTTGTATCCAAATTTCCTCTCCCGATTTAGCTATTCGTTTAAACTCTGCAGCAACAAATTCTCCAGCTGCCAACTTGTTCCAAAACTCAACATATTCTTGGCTCTGCGCATATTCTTTCTCAACAAACATTCTATGATGTTGGCCCTGAATTTCAGATAATTCATACCCGACAGCACCACAAAAATTCTCATTCGCTGTTAAAATGGTTCCGTCTGTTGTGAACTCAATGACGGCCTGAGCCCTGGAAATTGCCTCGATTTTCCCTTTATCTTCGGACGATTCCAATTTCGCTGCGGTAATATCTGAAGCAAATTTTATAACTTTTACCGGCTTACCACCGCGACCCAAAACAGGGTTATAAGTGGCTTGAATCCATATTTCCTTGCCGCCCTTGCCAAAGCGCTTATACTCGCCGGCATCAAGCTTGCCTGCCGCCAGATTTTCCCAAAACTCTTTATAAGCGGGACTTGCAGCCTCATCCGGATCAACAAACATTGAATGATGCTTGCCAACAATTTCACTTTTGTCATAACCAATAGCCGAGCAAAAGTTCTCATTAGCAGTTAGAATATTTCCGCTACAATCAAATTCAATAATCGCTAGAGATTTATGTAATGCTTTAAGAATAGCATCTGAGTTTGAGATAGGACCAAGTATATTTAGCAAAGGAATCCCCATTATCACTTATCTGTTGAAACAAATGTCTAAATCCTATGAATTTGCAAATAGGTGAGGCTGGTGCAGCCTTCAAATTCGAGAGTATCTCAAATGGTGACATTCGTTCTTACCTTTAACGCATCATCATCATGACGACCGAGAAAGTCTGGACTACCCGATCATGGGGTAATAGTTCTGTTCTCAACGCAAAATTGCGCCTTAGAATGCCACTATCATCGAATTTTGTGGTTAAAATTGCATGAATATCACTTAATCGGAAAAGATCATTGGCTATTTCATTGTTTTTACTCAACAATAACTGATCCTAAAATTGCATAAAGTTGCATAACGTTACGAAGAGAGCTTTGTTATATCGATATAGGTTAGTAAAATATGGGAACAGCTAATTGAAACAATCAATACAGATTTTCTTAGGAATTTTGCAACATATCAACTTTGTTTTAACCGCATAAAGAATGCCATAGCTCCATATTTCATAATCTATCAACACGGGTCTTTGACGATTATTTCTTTGGCACTAGCGCAATCAGATTTTGAGTAAGTTCATCTATTCGTTCTGGCTTAAATACATTGGTTGCCGTAGCTACAACTAAATTTCTGTCTGGAACCAATATTAGCATAGCATACCACATCGTATTGGAACCATTATGCCAGACAACCTGTCCCGTTTTATCCGAATTTTGGATCACCCACCCAAGGCCATAGTCTGACGAAACTGGAGATTGCATGATCTGGCAGCTTTCTTGGGTTAGAAATTCCGGCTGGTGCCCACTGCATGCACTCGTGTGTAATTGCCCCCATCTCGCCAAATCAGCCATGCTCAGGTGAATTGTTCCCGCTGGGCCCATCCATTTGGGGTTATCAGATACTAATTCTTGCGGCTCAACAGGGCTCTTAAACCCAAATGTGCTTTTATGTCCTCGAGGTGCATCTGTTTCCTGTGGTGCACCAAAACCTAATGACGACAGGCCAAAAGGCTGGGCAATCTCTGTTCTTATCGCGTCTTCCCATGTTTGCCCTGTCACCTCTTCAATTATCAGCCCGGCTAAAACATAACCGGTATTGGAATATTCGAACCGGCCAATCTCACCTTTCAATGGCTTGTCCCACATAGCGGCAAGCACTGTGCGTCGACCTTCAAACGCTTCATCATCAAAGGTTTCTTCGGTAATTCGACCAGGTGCGTTAGACGGCATGCGCGCTGTGTGACTTAGAAGGTTTCGCAGGCTCACCGCTTTCCAATCCGAGTGCATCTGATCGCTGTATCTACTAAGATAACGCTCAATCGGGGCATCTAAATCCAATTGACCTTTCTCAACCAACCGCATGACCAATGTGGATGTAAATGATTTGCTAATAGAGCCGATATGCCAACGTGCATCATTGGGCACCATAATTGAACCGTTTTTAACAGTCGGCCCGGCGGTCATCACGACAGGCTCGCCTTCACCTAACGCGTAAGATGCGCTGATTGCAAACCGCGAGTGCTTTTCTGAAAAGTCGTGAAAGGCCTCACTGAAACTTTTTTCTTGCGCCATTGTCGAGACTGGAACCATCGAACAAACCAACATCTGAGAAATAAATACGAATAAAGAAGATTTTGATAAAACCATGTTACTAATTTGGGTTGGGTGAACACGCTATTCAAGTCGCATAAAAATTATCTGCTAGGTTTAAACCGCAAATTCAATCAATCATTTTCCAATGCGCATTTAACCGTAGCTAAACAATGTATTTCAGTCGTTGAAAATGCAGGTATTGGTGATTGTTCCGGAGATAATAACAAGGGAATTTCTGTGCATGCAAGTGCCACACAATCGGCACCTCGCTCACTCAGATCAGAAATAATGGATTGATATCTGATACGAGTTTTATCTAGAAATTGATTATGCACCAACTCCCTATTAATGCTTTCATGAATATATTCTTTTTCCTGCTCATTTGGAATAATGGCTCCAATTCCATTTTGCGCGAGGATAGAAGGATAGAAGTCTTCTTCCATCGTTTTTCGAACACCTAAAATCGCAACTCGTTTAAACCCCTTTTCCGCAATGGCTTGAGCTGTAACCTGTGCGATATGCAGAAATGGAATTTGGATGTTTTTTGCTATCTCCGGCACAAAACGATGTGCGCCGTTACAGGTAATCACGATAAAATCCGCACCAGCCGCTTCCAATGCGGCGGCAGATTCAGCAATTTGTTGGCACGCGCTGGCTTCATCTTTGCGCTCAATCACCGATGAGATGAATTCCTGTCTGTTGATACTTTCCAGAACAATGCGAGCTGAACTGACACCACCTAGAGCAGATTGTGTGATCTCATTTATACGTTTGTAATATTGGGCAGTCGACACCCAACTCAACCCACCAATCAAGCCAATTTTCTTCATCTAGAACTCCCTATCATACCGAACATATACACGAAAGTTAGAACTTGTAATCTGGAAAAGACATTTGCCAAACTGCGATCATTGATCGTGCAGCACCTACGGGTTCAAATTCCTTTCAATTTGACTTTTCCCTGTCGGAATATTGATCAACGCAACACCAAAAATCGCAGCGGCAATGCAAACTCAATCCATGCAACATGTCTGGAAGATGTGTTCATGTTTGATGTATTTTCCGGCTGTCATCTGGTGCTTGGTCACGGTCGAACATCCCATAATCGCGGATAATGCTTGCCACTCTTAAACGGTAATTTGCGAAAACACCCCTTCTTCCCTTCATTTGCGCACCCCGATGCGCGTTCAGTGTTCGCCAAGCTGAAACGGCTTCCTCATTTTCAAAGAAAGAGAGCGATAATAACTTTGAAGGGTCAGTTAAACTTTGAAAACGTTCGACAGAAATAAAGCCATCAATCCTCTCCAATAATGGTCGCATGTCCGCCGCTATATCCAGATATTCTTGTTTTCGCCCTTCTGCGAGCTGCACCTCAAAAATTATAGCGATCATGATTGCACCAACGAGCCGTGTGGTGCAGAGGATAGTTTAAGAAACGTACGATCTTCCCGCAGCAGAAACTTCTCTTTTTGCGCAAACGCGTAGTTTTCTTTGCCAAGTGGGTCATCTGAAAGTCTTGCTCGATATGCTTCGTAAGCTGCCAGGCTTTCAATATTATAAACACCATAAGCCAGAGAGCTTGATCCTTCATGAGGTGCGTAATACCCAATCAAGTCTGCACCGCATCGAGGAATAGCCTTACCCCAATTTCGAGAATATTGCTCGAAGAGTGCTTTTTTGTTGGATCAATGTGGTAACGAATAAAACATGTAATCATATTGTGTGTCCTTAATTTACAAAGACACATTTACACGTTGCAAGTTCTAAATGCTTCGATTAGTATCGAACTATGAAAGAAGGCCCTGACATAGCACTCCTCGGCTCGTTGATCGGTGATCCCGCACGTGCCAATATTCTGACCGCTCTGATGAGTGGCAAGGCGCTTACGGCGAGTGAACTTGCATCTGAAGCTGGTGTAACCGTTCAAACGACAAGTTCCCATTTGAAAAAATTGCAGGATGCAAAACTTCTCAAGCAACGCAAACAAGGACGGCATCGCTATTTCGAATTGGCTAATGAGGATGTTGGTGGCGTGCTTGAAGCTATGATGGGACTTGCTGCCAAACAAGGTCTGCTTAGAACAAGAACAGGCCCCAAGGACCAAGCTTTAAGAAAAGCTCGTATCTGCTACAATCACCTTGCAGGAGATCTGGGTGTGCGACTGTATGACAGCATGATCGCAAATGGGCAGTTAAAGGAGCTTGACGATGATGTTCAGCTCACATCAACGGGTGAACAATTTATGGTAGATAATGGTATCGATATCGCTGCCATTACCCTAACGCGCCGCCCGCTTTGTAAATCATGCCTGGATTGGAGTTCACGTCGAACACACCTTGCAGGGGCGTTGGGAACCGCATTTTTGCACCACTTTTTTCAGATCGGATGGGCATCACGAAAAGATAATTCGCGCATCATCAAATTCACGCAAAAGGGTGAAAAACAATTTCTTAAAATGTTCCCACTATAGCGAGATGTAAAGTATCACACTAACGGATACATGCCCTCACCCGAAACTCTTCATATAATCTTGCAAGGTCACCCCAAAATTTCGCTTGAAAGCGCGGCGCATACGTTGAACATCGCCGAAACCTGATTGAGCAGCGACTTGTTTGAGAACCAAGTTCTCTGCGAGTAACTCGCGTGCTTTATCCAGACGTACTTGCTCTACAAATTCGACCGGAGACATGGATAAACGAGCCTGGAACTTACGGGTGAGTGTTCTGGCATTCATCCCAATAAACTCCGCCATCTGCTCGAGTGTCCAATTGTTGCGTGGATTGCTGGTAATCTGCATGGTGAGTGGTTCAATGCTGCTCTTCTGCGCTTGATCGACCAACTTAACCTCTTTATCACCACGCTCCATCGCCTGATACTGGTCGATGAGGTGGTTTGAAAACTGGCTTTGACCACCGCTTCGCTTGAAATAAACCACGAGTTCCTGCGCCACGCCGAGGGCAACTTTTGCGCCTAAATCCTGGCCGATAATGGAGAGCGCAAGGTCGATACCCGTTGTTACACCAGCGGAGGTATAGATGTCTGATTGATCGAGATAAATTTTATCTAGATCCCAATCAACTTTCGGAAAATCTTGCAGCACCTGAGATTTACGACCCCAATGCGTCGTAGCTTTACGACCATCTAGAAGGCCAGATTCAGCTATTAACAAAGCACCTGAACATATTGATAATATGCGATTTTTCTTTTTTGTACTTTGCCAATTTGCGATAATATCCGCAAGTCGCTTATCACCCAAATAATTATCAATGTCATTGCCGCCTGGAATGAGTAGATCATGCCCCAATTGGTCATATTCGAGCGTTCCATCAGCATGGATCTGCATACCGCTACACGTTTTCACAGGTTTGCCATCCAATGATAAATAGCGATGATCGTAGAACGAATTACCATCGATATAAGCGTTTGAAAATGCTTGAACGGGTCCTGCGACATCTAACAGGTTCATCCCATTGAAAATGAAAACATCTATAGTGCGACGAACCGGAATATCGTGGGCCAGAATAGCGCGGGCAGGAATTTCGCTGGAAAGATCAGATCGTTCTTTTTGATTGTATTTGTCCATTTTTGATGCTCATTTTCAGTTTCAGACAAAATTTAAATAGATTATGAATGGAATTGTCAAACTGAAAAGGATGGTGTTTTATGAGTGATCTGGCACAAAACGCAACTCAAGACGAGACATTTGAAAACAAAGGTAGTTTTGTTTTAATTCTCATCGCGGCCGCTATTCTAGGCTCTGCAATGCCGATGTTAATTGTGCTGGGAGGATTGGCCGGATTAACGCTCACCCCTCACCCGACATTTTCCACATTACCGCCATCTACACAAATGCTCGCAGGTTTATTTGCGGCAGCGCCAATCTCCTACCTTATGGGTAAAAAAGGGCGTAAAGCAGGATTCTTAATTAGTGCGGGCTGTGCTGCAGTGGGTGGATTGTTAGGTGGCTTTGCCATGATGACATCGCAATTCTGGTTGCTGATTTTGGCGCACATGTCGCTTGGTGCGGCACTGGTTGGTCTGAATTATTTTCGCTTCGCCATCAGCGAAATTGTGCCAAAACATATGCAGTCCATTGCGATATCATTTATTTTGGCAGCGGGCTTGATATCAGCTTTAATCGGGCCTGAAGTCTTCAATCAGACAAAGGATTTTCTTGCGCCTGTGCAATTTGCGGGCGCATATTTCGCAATTGTTCCCATCATTGTTCTGGGCGTTATTCCGGTTTTATTTACCCGTTTTGGCGATGTAAAAAACCAATCCGATGAGGATAAGAAGCTCGTTCTAGTGCGAGACGTTCTCAAACGCCGCCCTGTGCTGCTTGCGGTTCTTGCAAGCTGCATTTCAGGCGGCATCATGATGCTGTTAATGACACCAACACCACTTGCCATGACCCATCATGGCCATAGCGAACTTGAAGCAAGCTCAGTGATAAAATGGCATGTTATAGCCATGTTTGCGCCCAGCTTTTTCACAGGCTGGATCATCAAACGTATGGGGGTGATCAACGTAATTTCCATTGGCATGGTACTGCTTGCGGGAGCTAGCGCACTGGCCATCGCCGGTGTTTCTTTGCATCATTTCTATGGTGCATTGATCATTCTGGGTATTGGTTGGAATTTCGGTTTCATTGGTGCAACAACACTTTTGGCGCAGTCGCTGGAACCGCATGAACGCGCCAAAGTGCAAGGGTTTAATGACACCGCACTTGCCCTGTCATTTACCGTTGCCAGTTTTTCATCCGGCGCTCTGGTCACAAGTTTTTCATGGGAAGTCGTCGCCCTTGCCGCCTTGCCCGTTTTAATCGTTATGTTAGTGTTGCTGGTGTTCTTACGCAAAGCGGGGCAAAGCGCGATCTAAGCCAGAAAATTATATGATCAATATTGAAGTGTGTTGATTGTCAAAATTTGACATAGTGACCCGTTCCGGCGCTTGGATGCGCCAGTTCAGGGTAATATTTGATGTTTGAAATCGGTTTTCTGGCTAATAAATCTTAGCCGCTGAAGAAAAATTACCGGTCAGCCTTGTTCTGGATTTTTTGTTCCAGGCGTTCAATCGCGCTTAGTATCTGATCAAACTGGTGACCATGATTACGCGAACGTTCCTCAAGCACCATCACCCGAGCCCGCAACATAAAATGCGAACCAGCAACGCCAACCACCATAACAAGAATATATAACAGGTCTTTTATCTCAATTTCCATTATACTGCCCACTTGCAAATCTTGCTCGTTTTTCAAACGGTCTGGTGAGGAAATAAGCGCCGAAGATAATCATTTGCAGTTGCCAAAATTCTGACGACAGTGCATCGGTTACCCCAAGGCCCAACGCCTTATCCCAAAGAATAATCTTGCCATTATAGATCACAAAAGGTGCGGCAAATGCGGGCCTAATCCAGCGCGTCATCCAGCTCCCCTGCTCTGCAATCAAAACCGCCTGCTGTGCATGCAAGTACGCAATGCGCTTATCCGCCTCAATTCGAACTTCGTTATTTTGTGCATTTAGTTTTGCGCTGTAAGCATCATTGAGTTGCTGCCCAATGGCAGCTATGCCGCCGCCAGCCAGCCATGACAGGATTTTAGCGATCATTTTCATTCCTTTTACTCATTGCGTGCGCCAAATGGCGTTGTCGTTATCGAGCGTAGATAGAGATTGATGACGGCAATGAAAATTGCATATGGCGCTTCATAATGATCGGGCAGGATGTCCAGCACCTCGCTCATTTCAAGAATTGGCATTGCAGCCAATCCTGCATTTACGAGCACAGTTCGATAGCCTTTAAGCTTGCTGAAATAGATTTTTTTCATAAGTTACATCCCGTTTTAAAACAGTGCTTAGATTTTATTCCAAAAGACGATTATTGCTGATCCTAAGGCTGCAAAAACGATAGCAATCAGGCTAGCTCTATCCTTCTTTGAAGAGTGTGTTATTGGCGCTGCGGTGAGCTTCTGCGCGCTCATAATAGGCAATGTCATGCGGCGTCCTTTGGACCATTCCACTTTGCCAGACTTCGTTGCTGCATAGACATTAACAACGCCATTACTGGAATATTTTCCATCAAAGAACAGGTTACACTCCTTCTGGCGGCGGGAGATTATCTCTTTAGGTTTACGCCAGTTCATGAATGATTTTCGCGCCTGTTTTATCTGGCCTGCATTGAACTGCCGAACCCATGAAGCTCTATGGATTGCACCGGTATTAAAATCAAAAGAAACAGCTGCATCAAACTGGCTTTGGGTCAGCTTTGTCGTGAATGCTTTTCTGACCCGCACCTCGAATTTCAAGACATCGCGTGCAAATATATCCATCACTTCTTTGAGTGATAAATTGCGATGCAAAAAGCGGGGATCAGGGTGCCCTGCACTGGCTGTATGGCCAATACCCACAGTCCAAACACCCACACTATCCTTATATCGAGACGTGACGATACCTTCATGGGATGCGATTTCCGCAAGCCCCTGTGATGAGGTCTTCATAATGTTCTCCAAATTGTATTTAGATTATCTAGGCAAAATCAGCGCACTGAATGGTCGGTATAACCTTTTCCCATCGCTTTTCGCACTGCGGTCCACCAAAGTGTGACCCAAAACAATATCCAGGCCCACCAGGTCGATGTTCCGCGCGAGATCGCAGCACGTCGGAACTCTGATGAGGCAAAAGCAACATCATGGCCATGTTTTAAGAGTTCATCATGCACAGCTGCGGCTAAAAGCACTGCCCTGTCATGCGGGCTTTGCAGCCACTCCAAATACCAGGGAACAGAAATATCGAAGACCGTGCCTTCCGGTATGGTCAGCTCCCACCCGGAGTTGATCGCTCCAACTTCCCAGCAGATTGGGGCATTTAGCCGATATAATTTGTGTGAGTCTTCAACAAGATCAAAATCTTCAAAATATGTAAATCTGCTCATAATGCCATTTCTATGTGAATTTTATACCAAACGCCAGCTATGTATTCTCAGATACTGATGTGACGTGATCACACGACAAAACATGATTGATGCCCTGCAAATTGCAACCCGTTACAATTTTTAGTTGCCATAACGCGAACTCGCTCGTATTGGGATTTACAACGTTGCAAAAGCCGCATAGAAGGCATTTTTAGTAACAAATGATTCCGCGAGAAACTCCATGACAACAACATCCATAACCGGAACATCCATAACCGGACATGTATTTATTGCCACCAGCTTGGATGGCTTTGTGGCGCGTAATACAGACAACCCAGAGACCAAGCTCGACTGGCTGATGAAACAGGACACGGTTGGCGAAGACCATGGCTATGATGATTTTATCGAGAGCGTCGATGGTCTGGTGATGGGCCGCGGCTCATTTGAAACGCTCCTTGGTTTTGAAGGTTGGCCCTATAGCAAACCTGTTATTGTGGTCAGTCAATCACTTGCCAAAAGCGATATCCCGGATGAACTTTCCGATAAGGTTGAACTGGTCAATCTCACCCCGCATGAAATTATGGATATGCTCGACAAGCGCGGTTGGAAGCGCGCCTATATTGATGGCGGCAAACTTATTCAAAGTTTTATCCAACAAGGCCTAATCGAAGACATTACTCTCACCCGTATCCCCATCCTGATCGGCTCCGGCATTTCGCTTTTTGGCGACATTGACCAGGATATCGATTTAGAGCTTAAATCCGTTAAAGCATTTGAAAGCGGCCTCGTCACAAGCGTTTATGGGTTTGCTTGATTACTAACTATATAGGACTTGACATATATTAGATCAGTCTTATATCAATGATCCATGTCACTTCGCCATGCAATATTGGGGCTTTTGGCCCACAGCCCAATGACGGGATATGATTTACGAAAATCTATCGCGCAATCGGTTGGGCATTTCTGGACCGCAGATCAGGCACAAATCTATCGCACCCTTGCCTCATTGGTGCAGGACAATTTGGTGAGCGTGGAAACCCTTCACCAAGACGATAAGCCCAATCGCCGTTTGCATTCGATCCTGCCAACAGGTGAAGTTGAATTAAATGATTGGCTCAATACTCCTTTACAGCATGTGCCCATACGCGAGCCATTTTTACTCAAAATATTCCTCGGCGGCAGACAAGGTTCCGGCTCTATTTTAAAATTGCTGCGCAGCAGGATTGATGAGGCCGACGAAATGATAGCCACTCTGACAGCAATCAGGGCGCATTTTAACAATGATAGCCCACCTGATTTGCAAACACGCTTACACCTTGCAACGCTGGAAAATGGTCTTGCCCATGCGCGTGCAGAACGTGAATGGGCGCACAAACTAAGTCTTGAAATTCAATCAGAGTTTGATAATGAATAACATACCCACAGCCAGTGGTGCGCGGATTGCTATCTTTACTATCTGCGTTGTAGCACTCGGCAATATTTTTGGCCTGAATTACCAAGCCTTACAAGGTATTGGCGGGCTTTTGTTTATTCTCAGCCCTGCCCTTATAACAATCATCATGCGCACATTCACAAAAGATGGCTGGGCAGATGCCGGGTTTGGTTATCGGCGCGGGCAGGTCAAAATATTACTTGCAGCGCTCCTGCTGTTCCCCTTAGTTTTCTTTTTTGCCATTGCAAGCGGCACAGCTCTCGGGTTTGTTCAGTTCGAGCCCGATGCATTTAAAAATCTGACCATCGCCATTTTAACCGGCGTACCCATGTTCTTGCTTTTTGCGATCAGCGAAGAATTTGCCTGGCGTGGTTATTTAGAACCCAAACTAGCAGCACTGGGGATGACTGCGCTACCAAGGCACTTATTGGTTGGGCTTATCTGGTCCATATGGCACATAGGTTATGTCATTTCAGAAACCAGCCAAAGCACCCTGCCCCCACTTTTATATGCCTTGCTTTTCCTGATATCCTGTTTTGCGATGGCTGTAATTTATGGCCAATGGCGGGCAAAAACCGGAAGCTTCTGGCCAGCAGCAATCGCACATTGCATGGCCAATAGTTTAGCATGGCCATTGCTCACACCTGAGATCATCAAAGTCGACGCCCCCTTGTGGTTTGCCGCACGTCCCGAAGGTTTTGTTGCACTGGCAACCCTGTGCCTGCTTGCAGTCATAATGTTTGTCCTGCGCAAGAACGGCACTTAATGACACATACTCCGAACATCATGCATTTCGGCAACAGAAAGCTCGCTGACCCGCGGCATCTTCAATTCTTCATTGTTCATATTGGGAGTTCCTTAATGGTCCAAATCTTGCGCGCCTCTGCCTAATCAGCAGCTCTACGTGCGATGTTGGACTGATAAGACAGGCAATTCTAATTTGTGGCGAGTGGCGCTGAGGGCCAAGTTTTATTGTGACGATGAACGACGGTCCCTGCGAGCCAAGCTCGGTTTTTTTACTTATTCTAATTGCAACGAACTATAAATCATGACATGAATTTTGCTGAGTAGCGAGAGGCTCAAAATGGACTCTAGATTTATCATAATGCTCATAGTTGCTGCCTGTTTTTTGGCCTATGCAGCGGCTGAATGGGGCTTAGAATGGCTATTTGCCAGTAAGCACGACAAACCAAAACTCAATTCAATCTACATTCTAAGTTCATTCTTGGGCACTATTGCTATCCTAATACTCACTTTTTTTGAGTTTTATGTTCTTATGGCTATCGTAATAGGACTCGCGATAATTATAATCACGGTCAAAAAATGGTATGGACAGATAAAGTAATTTTTTATTCGCTATTTTATCGAACAGAAACCCCATGACCAACTTCACAATCCGCCGCGCAACGCTCAAAGACACACAACCCCTCACCTCGTGCATTGATGCTGCCTATGCGGGTTTTCTTGCCAAGGGCATTGAATTGCCACCTGTGTCAGAGGGTGTTGGGGACGATATTACCAACAACATTGTCTGGGTCGCTGAGAAGAATGAATGGATCATCGGTGGGCTTATCCTTGTTGTAAACTCTGATCATGACCAATCTCATGCAGCAAAGCTTGCCAATATTGCCGTGCATCCATCGGCTGGCGGGCTTGGCATTGGTCGCGCTTTGATTACGACATGCGAGCGGTATGTGCGCGATCTTGGCCTCAGTGAATTGCATCTGGCCACCCATACGGACATGCCGGAAAATGTGGCGCTTTATGAACATCTCGGCTGGCACGTGACGGGCGCAGAAGGCAATAAAATCTTTATGACGAAAGCTTTAATCTAGTGCCCCGAACGCGGAAGCGTTCGCAAGCACGACGGTGCGTCCGAGCTAATGTGAGGCGTCCCGCACAGCGAAGCGCTTTTCAGCGCGACAGCGTGAGCGGAAAACGAATTGCAAATCACTCCTGACAGAAATTGACACTTGATCGGACTAGATAGGTTTCACCAACGGATGGCAGCGCCTGACGCTCAAAGCGAAGCGCACCTATCGTTTGATACATGTTAACCTATAAGGCCCTACCCATGAAAATGAATTACGCCGTTCTTGGAACAAATAATCTCAAAGCTTCCGTCCAATTCTACGACGCACTTTTTGCGCAAACAGGCCCGAAACAGATATTTTCGACCGAGCGAATGACCTATTGGCAAGACGAAGATGCCAGCTTTACATTTGCTGTGGCAGAACCTTTTGACCAGCAACCGGCCACCCATGGCAACGGCAGCATGCTTGGCTTTAAAGTCGGTTCCAGCGAAGACGTCACACGGCTTCACAAAATGGTTCTTGAGCTGGGCGGTAAAAGCGAGGGCGAACCCGGTCAGCGTGGACCTTTATTTTCCGCCTATGCCAGAGATTTGGATGGAAATAAAATAAGTTTCTACGCTTGAAGCGTGATGCCTTGATCGACACTTTCGCTATCATATCCTTTTATACCCCGACGACCTTCCCTGTCAAGTAAAATATGAATATTTTCCTATTTGTATTTTTGTTTAAAAGAACCAGAGACTTAGAATTTTTGTGCATTAAAACCCAATTGAGCGCTGCAATATTTACCTTTTATTAACTATGAACTCCTAGAAAACACCTGTTATTTCTATTAGAGCTAGATTGCGCTAAGCAACTGTTATAAAATGGCTTTTCGGGAGGAATAACCTTAACAATTTGAGCAGCTCCGCGGGTGCGATTTTGCTTGATTCACAATCTTAGCTCTCCCGGCTAAGCGATTCAAAAGACTCATCTTTTGATCGCGATTATATATGCGCAAAAACGAACGCCGCTCACCGCAAACAGATTAACAAAAATTGCGACAATCAAGAATAAGCGCATGAATCAATATATGAACTTTTTCCTGCAAACCGTTCAATTGATTCATCAAAGCCCCCATCGCCCTACAAATGTATGTTTAGGGGGCTCTGACAGGTATTACCTACCTAAAATGACATCATCATAGCCACAAACAGGTATCCCGCCATGGCATATAGCGGCAACAATGTCAGGCTCATGAATATGCCACGCAGGTCGGTATTGGCGGCAAAATAGCTATAGGTATAGGCCAGACGCGACACACCAAAGCAAACCGACCAGACCAGAACCAGATAGGCGGGCGGCGAAACCAGCAGTGTCAGCCCTGCCAGAATAGCAAAATAAACGGTGTTCTCTGTCGTATTGCGATGGGCATTGTGCCGGCGCTCAAGCGCATCCCAACCCGCTTGTGCTGCATCTGCTTTTTCGCGGTTTTTCTCGGCCCATTCTTCCGGTGTGGTCAGCAGACCATGGTCAATCCGGGTCAGCTCAGTGCTCGTCATCAGCCATGTGTGATTGGCCAACAGCAGTACCGCTGCGATGATGATGCCGATAATGCTCAGCTTATCGGGCATTGCCACTGATATGGGATCAAAACCGAAGGCCAGCCAGTTCACCACCATGCCAATGAAGATTAGCGCAAATGGATAACCAATGACCATCTTACGGGCCTTCGAGTTGCTATCTTCCTGTTCCGGCGTTTGTTTTAGCATGCACCCCTCCCGCAAATAGTTTTTGTTCGACATAATTTTGGTAAAGTTAGGTATGAAGGCGGATAAAAACAAGGTGTGAGTGCTGATCAAGTCAGCAAGAATTGTCAAACCACGGCTGTTGATTTGCAAATTCTGGGTGGTATTTTAGCACGATGATTGATCCACCATTTGCCAGTGCCGATGTTGAAGCTGCGTTTAATGCGTTTCCTGAACCGGAGCGTAAAGGGCTATTGAAGCTGCGTGCGCTTATTTTCAAAACGGCTGCACAATCGCCAGAGGTTGGCACAATTGAAGAGACGCTAAAATGGGGGCAGCCATCTTATCTCACACCTGAAACAAAATCAGGGTCGACCATTCGGCTGGGCATGCCCAAAACTGGTGGTTTTGCGATTTATACCCATTGCCAGACCACGCTGATTTCAGACTTTCAAAACCTGTTTCCCGATGATTTTGCCTATGAAGGAAATCGCGCCATCCATTTTGACAATGAAGGCGCGATCCCGGCCCCAAAGCTGCAGATGTATATCCGCGCTGCCCTGACCTATCACCTGAAGACATAGCCAACCCAACACGATAAACGTGGAGAAAGCGTACATCAGGCAGTATGGCATCAATTTTGGGGTTTTGTCGGCGCGCCGCTCCACAAAGCGTCGCGCCTAAACCAGCTACACTACTTGTTAAACGTGCTGGCTTAGTAAATGACAGATAGTCATCAGTGGTCTTTTATTCAATAAACATAAAACCAACTATCTATCACGTTTAAGTCATACAAAGCCTGATTACTGCGAGAAAGCCTTAATGCCATCTCCCAAACCAATCTTACATGTCGCCTTAAGTGGCACCCACATGCTCTTTTGGTACTCGCCATTTGCACCCTTAGCGAACAGGCGATATTTGGTGTCAATTGCCTGATGAATGCCGAGATCCTGCGCAATTGTCAGCACATAGCCATTACCAGTTTTTACAGCATTGGCGGTTTTCAATGCGCCCGGGCCTTGCCCTTCGCGAGCAAAGAAATAGTCCACCGGGCCGGCTTTATTTGTTTTAACCCATGCTTTCAGCTTGCCTGTTTCAGGACACAGATTTGTCTTTGGAGATTTGATCGCAAGTGTAACATCCATCACCTTCATAGCGGCCTCTTGCGGCGCTTTAATCTGATCTGCTCTTGCTGATGCAATGTTACCTGCAAGCGCGGCACCAATAACTGCGACTTTTATTACTTCTTTGATGATTGCTTTTCTTGTCATCGTGTTCATATTATCACCCTCCATGTAATCAAGCATCAAATTGTGATGCAATAATGGTGTTTTACGAAAAGCAGCTTGAACCATTCCTGAAAGGCATATTCATTTTGCGTTCATCTTAAAAAACCAGGGATGCACGACTATATTGCGATAAACAGATGCTTGCACAGGAGTTGGCGGTATGAGCGCGAATATGAAACATATCATCTTGCTATTTATTTTGGGATTTATCGGGGTTTTGTCGGCACTCCCCCTCATCTCACAACTGCTAGCGCTTCAACCAGCTCCGCCGCCGCTATCTATTGAGATAATTCAAGTTATATCCGTTGCGCAATCGTCCGTATTGCTGCTGCTTATGGTTTGGCTTGGTTCTGTTTTTTCCCCAAAAACCCGCCTGACCTCGCCCGTCATTTCTGCTATCATTCGCTCGGAAGACGCAATTGCAGCACTAAAACCACAAATCCTGCCTGCACTTATTGGCGGCATTATTGGTGGTGTGTTTATTGTTATCTTCCTTGGCATATTATCAGGCTCCCTACCCGCAGATTTTCTCAGCGCTGGCGAAAAGCTCAAATTGCCTTGGTACACTAGAATATTATATGGCGGCATTACCGAGGAACTGCTTATCCGCTGGGGACTGATGTCATTTATTGCGTGGGGCGCATATCGCATAACGCAAAAGAACGGTGCAGATATTGCCCCGCATAACTATGTACTGGCGATCATAATCTCATCGCTGATATTCGGCCTTGGCCATCTGCCTGTTGCATCTGCATTGACGACCACACTCACAGCACCCCTGATTACCTATATTATTTTAGGCAATGCCGCTTTTGGCATTATCGCCGGGTATCTTTATTGGAAACGCGGGCTGGAATGCGCAATGGGTGCACATATGATTGCGCATCTTACTATGATGATGGGTGAAGGTTTTATGTGATCTGTCACACAACCAATTCAGTATTGAATACGCGAATAGAGCACACGCCACTCCAAAGGGTCATCGGGTTCGCGCCGGTCATCATCGCTTTGATTATCTTGAAACCAAGCCTGAAATGCTGTTTGGTCTGGTTCCACACCTATGTCTTCGATGAAATGTCCGCCGTTTGAAAACTTAAATTCGAACCCGCGTAATGCAATATTGCCTTGTTGCCTTACGGCAATCAGGTCGGAATGAACACGTTCACGTTCACCCCTTGTCATTCTTCCATCATTGTTAGCACGATAGGTTTTGGCCACTTCTAATAATGGACCGAATGTGTTTCGTGGGACAAGGACATATTGCAGTCGCACCTCATATTCGAAATCATCATCCTGAAACGCCACCATGTATCTGGGATGTACGGACCCTTCATTCTGTAATGGCAAAATAGCTATTCGCTTCACATGCCCATCACCATCTTTGCGGCTGAATTTGAAACCTGACAAAAAAATCTCGCGCGTTGTGTCTTCGCGCTCAAGCCGCAAAATGCACTCGCCTCGGCAGTTTCTTCGAATAACGAAGCGCTCTTCCGTACCTTCTGGCATTCCCGTTAACCAGACAAAACCATCGGAAAAATCATCGCTATTTTTATCCTCGAGCCAAAACTCAACAGAATCGCGGCCATGTAAGAAGCCAAAATTCCTTACCTTGTGGCCGCCGCGCGTATTAAGCCGAAACCCTGCCAGACCAAAAACGCGGCTTCCTCGGTAACATCTTTGCGGCCAAGAGCGCGATGCGCGCCCTTCTATTCGATCCAAACTTTGTTCACCAAAGCTTTGCGAACCATTCCCCGCATTGAGATATAAGCGACACACATTGCCTGTGGGCATGCTGGCGCGGCATGCTGGATGATCATCGCAATTTGCAGGCTGCGCCTGGGCTGCGGGTGTAATATTTGATGCATGTAATCCTATAAACAGCATGGCGGCTATTGCACAAACAGCAAACAAACGTGAAAACGAAATATAAATCATTGCTTTAGACCCTATCCAGTTAACAATGCCCCCGCACAAAACTTGGCCCGCATCACAACTATGGCGATTTTGTCGTATTTTGGCAAGAAAGCCATCCGCAACCGAAAAACATACCAATTAGAGCCAAACAATCTGATTGCGCAAATCTTTCGCTTTCAAATTGCTTTTTGCAACGCTAAAACTACGCTATCGCTCTCAAACCAATATGTGAATTAAGTCAGCGGAACTCGTATGCTTTCAAAAATCATCATCATCCTGCTTGGCATCACACTTTTGATCATGTTTGCCTTTATGGAAAAGCGCCTGAATGCAATATTTAAAGGCAGAAGCAAACTTTTCTACATCGGCACAGCCACCGCAGGCTTGGCAATCTTGGCGATCATAAACCTGTTCGATCTGATATATATCCTAATCGGCCTCGTGATAATTGGCGCCCTCATTGCCATAGCGCCGTGGCTGGTTGATCGATGGCCGCGGCGGTGAAGAATATTGGGTAAACCGCACCCAATTCTGATATTGAAACTGGTCGCAATAATGGCTCTGTCGAGATGATGAAGAAGCTTGATGAATGAATTAAGAAAATAACCATCGCACGAAACAGATCAGTGCCATTACCGAAAGTTTTGCCGTCTGTTAAGCAGTGTATAGCCGCCCTGAATCGGATAAATAGGAATAGATGTTTTTGGGCCGAGATTGAAGTCACGAACGCCAAAAGAGAGTTCTGTTCAACAGCCGAAAGCAGAGCTAGAACTATATGACAAGCATTGTTGAAAATGGCCCATTGCAGTCATTTTTCGATTTTATACACATAGCAATCAATAATTCATTGAGATATCACGAACTGATTCTCTTACCATCAATTCAGACTCAATTTTAATTCGTGTGATACCGCTCTTTGAAGTGACTGATAGACCGCCACATAGTAAATCCGCAGCGGTCTCAGCTATGCGTTGCGCTGGCATTCGGACTGTTGTTAGACTCGGTTCCATGTGTGATGAGCCTCTAAAGTCGCCGATACCAATTATCGAAATATCATCTGGAATAGCAATATTGATAGATTGGCAGGCATAAACAGCACCTTGCGCAATCACATCATTGCCACAAATAATAGCGGATGGTCGCTCTTTCATAAGAATTTCCATAATCGCCCGCTTGGCTTCACCAATATCATAACGTGTTTGAATGAAACGATGATGGGCAAGTTCATCAGGCGAAATTCCTAATGCAGACATGACACCATTAAGACGGTCCTCTGCGCGATCATTTGCCTTCGTCGGCGGAAATACTAGGGCGATATCATGATGACCCATCTTGGTCAGGTGTTTTGCCGCCCTATATCCAACTTCGAAATTATCTGCACCCACACAAGGGATGGATGAGTTTTTACGATAGTTCCATGCAGCCAGTACTGGAACTCCACGCGCAGCCAACATTTCTAGAGGCGCTTTTTCATGTTCAACACCAATGAGCGCCACACCATCAATACGTCGATCTAAGAGCGATTTAACAATCCCCACCTCCAGCGATGGGTTATAGCCATGAGCTGCAATCAACATAGTTCTGTCGTGGGTTAACAGCCGCGATGAAAAGGCTTGGATCAACTCGGCAAAAATTGCATTGTCGATTGTCGGGACGATTAAGCCAATTGTACCTGAGAAACCATGGTGTACGCCGCCTTCCATGCGGGCTTTATAATAGCCAAGGTCTTTTGCCGCTTGCTCAATCAGCTTGCGGGTTTTACCCTTTACGATCTCTGGTTCATTGAAAAAACGCGACACCGTGGCTGGTGATACACCCGACCTTTTCGCAACTTCAATAATGCCTGGGGCACCTTTCCTCGACCGTGCGCGCATATCATTTTCCCTGATTTTATTGTGTTATTTTAAGTAAATGAAAACATTTGCATTTTTAATTTCATAAACTAACCTGACGTATGAAGCAAATCACAAAGAATTTGCAGTAAATTGGATATATCTATTTTTATATTCTGGGGAGGATATTAGAGATATGGAGTTTTTGGGATATTTCGGGGGCGTATTTGAGCCTTTGTCATTTTTACTTTTGCTGGTCGGCACAATCGGTGGGTTGATACTTGGCGCAACGCCGGGTCTATCTCCCACTATGGCAGTAGCACTTTTAATCCCCTTCACATTTCAGCTTAGCCCAACCCAAGGCCTTATCCTGCTTGGCGCTGCCTACACGTCGACAGTTGCCGGTGGTGCGGTGAGCGCGATCTTACTCAAAATTCCTGGGGCGCCAGCTAATATTGCCACAGCACTCGACGGTAATGAAATGGCAAAACGCGGAGAAGGCGCGCGCGCGCTTCATTTATCTTTTATTTCCTCCGGTATAGGTGGCATTATTGGGGTGTTACTGCTCGTCTTCCTCACGCCTGTTCTTGCTCAATGGGCACTTAGTTTTGGTCCATCACATCTGTTTTGGATCGCAATATTAGGTGTTACCGTCATTGGTTCGTTGGATTCCAAGAGTTTTGTGAAAGGGCTGTTATCAGGCTGTATTGGCCTTTGGCTTTCACAAATCGGCTATGATGAGATTTTGGGTAATGAGCGCTTCATCTTCACTGACGCACTGACAGGCGGCATCCATATCATCCCAGCCCTCATTGGCCTTTTCGCGATCCCACAAATCATGGAAATGCTGGCCAAGGGCCGTAAAAAACTGACGATTGATGCATTGGAAGTGCCTAAACATCCGATCTCAGCGTCATTTAAAGAAGTAGTCAGCTCAAAACGTGCTTTGACGATTGGCACGGTGGTAGGCTCAATTATCGGGTTAATACCGGGTGTGGGGGGGCAGATTGCGGGTTTGGTCGCTTATGATCAAACTCGCAATTTCTCACCACACAAAAAGAAGTTTGGTACAGGTCATAGTGAAGGCGTGATCGCTGCTGAAAGCGCCAATAACGCGATGGTTGGTCCTTCTCTTGTACCACTGCTTACCCTTTCAATCCCCGGCAGCCCAACGGCTGCGGTGTTGCTCGGCGGGCTTTTGATTCATGGAATTTTTCCTGGATCGGATATTTTTGATAATCATCCAGAAGTAATATGGACCTTTATCAACTCGATGTTGCTTGGCCAAATCCTCATGGTGATCTTTGGTATCTACACTGCCGCGTGGGCAGCCAAAATTGCTAAGGTTCCTATGCCAATTATGGCTGCAGCCGTTACCGTGCTTGCTCTCTTTGGTTCATATTCAGTGCAGCAAAGCATGGGTGATGTGCACATCATGTTGGTGCTAGGTCTTGGAATGTGGGTATTAGAGAAGTTCGGCTTCTCCGCAGCACCCCTAGTACTTGGTCTTATCTTGGGACCAATTGCTGCTGATTACTTTGTCAACGGCTCGATGATTGCAGCAGCACAGGATGGTCCTTGGGTTTATTTCTTCCAAGGTCCGCTCAACCTCGCGCTAGTCGCGCTGGTGATTGCATCCATCGCCTACTCATTCTGGAACAATATGCTGAAAGCTTCGTTCAATAACGCCGAAACTTCGGAGAAGGGTGTAGAATAATGACACAAAACCGACTTCAGCATATCATCCCCGGCGGGCTGATCTTAGCGCTTGCCCTGACCGTTGCCTGGCTTAGTTTCACGCAAGAACCGGCAGAAAGCTTTTTGTTCCCGCGTCTCATATCAAGTGCTTTTGTTGGGCTTGCCATATGGAACTTTTTGCGCGCTGTTCTTGGCCTTGCTAAAGTTGGTCGTGGCATTTCGCTGGAAGTAGCAAAAAACATTACACCCGGCATTGTGCTTATTATCATTTATGCGTTTTGGGCCGCCAAAGGGCTTGGTTTTTACACCGCATCCACACTCGCATTCTTTGTTCTTTATTCATTATATGATCCAACGCCATTGGGAAGCGTTAAAGACTGGATCAAAAGAGCAATTGTAACAGTCGCATTCATGCTGGTCATGTATGGGCTATTTTCCATACTGCTACAGGTGCAAACACCTCGCGGTATTAATTTCTAACGTTTTCAATTGGGAGGAAAACACATGAAGACTTTACTAAAGACAATAATGATTGCAGCGGCGGCAACGACGCTTTCATCCATAGCTATTGCAGAAAATTTTCCAGATCGTCCAATCGGTGTCGCCGTATCCTACGGTGCTGGTGGTGCGACTGATTTCCAAGCGCGTATCGTCACCATGGTTGCCGGAAACGAAGACCTATTTGGCCAGCCAATGTATATCCTCAATAAACCGGGTGCAGGTGGCCGAAAAGGTTGGAACTGGTTTGCAACAGACGCTGATGCCGATGGTTACACACTTTCCGCTTACAACATTCCTCACTTCATCGCTCAATCTATCAAGGGTGGTGTGAAATACTCAGCGGATTCATTTGAACCTATCGCTAACTGGGGTGCTGATCCTGCCGTTGTAGTTGTGGGTAAAGACAGCAAGTTCAACACAATGGAAGAGCTAGTTGCATTTGCGAAAGAAAATCCGGGGAAAACAACAACATCAGGCGCCGGCCTTTTTGTGGGTCACCACATTGCGGCGCTACAGATTGAAAAAGCTTGCGAATGCAAAATCGCATACATACCAACAAAGGGTGGTGGTGCTGCGGCTATGAAGGCTGTGATCGCGGGAGAAGTAATGGCCGGCGTGAACAATTTGTCCGATGCTTTCCGCGCACAACAAGCAGGCAATGTAAAAATTCTTGGTGTTGCAGATCTTGAGCGGAATGAGTTTTTGCCGGATGTGCCGACATTAAAAGAAGCTGGTCTAGATGTTGATAATTCATCCGTGAACTTCCGTGGTTTGATGGCGAAAAAAGGTACACCACCGGAAGTGATTGAAGCACTTGCGGCAAAAGTGCCTGAGATGTTCAAGCATTCTCGTGTTGCATCGCGCATGAAAGCTGGCGGTTCGCCAATGCACATCATGACACGCGATGAAGTGAAAGCCATGTGGGCTAAGCGCGAAGAGACGCTTAAAGAGCTTCTAGCTGGCCTATAAGCAGACTTAAAGATGATCAAAGGCGCGATGTTTGTGCCTTTGATCTCAAATTGATAAAGGAAGATAGCATGAATGCCATAGATGAGCTTGCAAGCGTTGAAGCAATTGTCGCAAGCGCACGCAAAGCACAGTTGGACTTCGAGAAAAATGGCTCTCAATCCCGCTATGATATGGCAGCGAGTGCCGCCGCTTGGGCAATTATGGAACCTACTCGCAACAAAGAACTTGCAGAACTTGCTGTCCAAACGACAGGGTTAGGCAATGTGGCAGATAAAATCACAAAAAATCACCGTAAAACCTTGGGGCTCATGCGGGATATTATACCAGTAAAAACATTCGGCATAATCTCCGATGATGCTACGTCCGGCATAACAGAAATTGCACGACCAATCGGCGTGATTGGCGCCGTGGTGCCATCTACTAATCCGGCTGCAACACCTGCAAATAACATTATCAACGCGCTTAAATGCGGTAATGCTATCGTGCTTTCGCCATCACCAAAAGGTGTGACCTGCTGCGAGCGTTTACTCGAATATATCCATACCGAATTTGATAAAATCGGCGAAGATAAAAACCTTGTCCAAATGGTCTCTGCTCCTGGCTCAAAAGAAAAGACACAAAAACTTCTCGAGATTTCCGACTTGGTTGTAGTCACCGGATCACAAAACAATGTCAAACGCGCCTATACATGCGGCACACCAGCCGTGGCCGTTGGCGCGGGCAATGTGACAGTGATCATAGATGAGACTGCAGATCTGAAGTCCGCAGCGGCGAAAATTGCCGCATCAAAAACCTTTGACAATGCCACCTCTTGTTCGTCCGAAAATGCCATAGTTGTTGTAGACGCGATCTTTGATGACTTCATGAAGGAGCTTGATGCAGCAGGTGGGCGCTACACCCAAGATGATCAATCTGTTGTCGCAAAACTTTGGCCAGATGGGCATCTCAATAAAGATGTGATCGCGCAAGATGCAGACAAAATGTTGGCGGCGCTTGATCTTGATAACATCGACACAGATGGAGCAGAATTTGTCGTTGTGGAAACCAATGGCATTGGCCCATCTCATCCGCTTTCAGGTGAAAAACTAAGCCGTGTATTGTCTCTCTATCGTGCGTCCGATTTTGCAGAAGCGATTGAGATTACAGCCAAAATTCAAACTCATCAAGGTGCGGGTCATTCTGTTGGACTTCACAGCAAACTTGACGAGCGCGCCCATGCTTTGGCCATTGAAATTCCATCTTGCCGTATCATCGTCAATCAAGCGCATTGCTTTGCGACGGGTGGTGCATTTAACAACGGCATGCCGTTCTCGCTCTCGATGGGGTGCGGCTCATGGGGTGGTAATTCAATCGATGATAATTTGCATTGGAAGCACTTCATGCAAACGACGAAAATCGTGAGAGAAATCCCGAACAACGAGCCAAAAGTCGGCACTATTTTTGAGAATTATTGGGCAAAGGTCGGCAAGTGATGTTTGCAACAAATACGTCGCCTCAAGGCACAATAAGGACCTGGCTTAATCATCGCGCAAATTCTGATGGAGTTGCATTTACCTTCCCTGATGGTGAGGATGATCTAACTTGGTCAGAGCTGCAATCAGCCGCTATTAGCATCGCCTCAGATTTAACTACAAACGGCGTGCAAAAAGGTGAAAGCGTTGCAATCATCTACCCAAATTGCCGTGATGCAGTTTTGGCCATATACGGCACATTCTATGGCGGGTTTCGCGCCACGATGATCAATCTCGTTGCGGGAAATGATGCAATTTCCTATGCACTTGAACATTCAGAAGCGCGCATTGCTTTCGTCCATGATAACGCGTTAGAGCTGTTTGAAGCGACAAAAACAGATAATTTGACATACCTTGATCTCAACCCAAATGCGAACCAGATCGATTTATATGACTTAACGACTGAAGACGATGCTTTGTTGATGTACACATCAGGTACAACAGGCCGCCCAAAAGGCGTGGTGCATAGCCAATCAAGCCTACTTGCTGGTGGTTGGACTACCGCCGTGGCACACGAGCTTAACGCACAGGATCGCGGCTTTTGTGTACTGCCGATATACCACATCAATGGACTATGCGTATCGATGATGGGTGCACTTGTGTCAGGCGGCTCGATCTCAATGTGCTCGAAGTTTTCCGCAAGTCGGTTTTGGCAAAATTCTGAACAAACAAAAGTCACATGGTTTTCAGTTGTGCCAACCATTGTCAGCCATTTATTACATGGTAAAAATGAGCCAACTGCAGAAACTAAAGCCCGCATTCGGTTTGGTCGTTCAGCCTCATCTGCACTCGCACCAGATGTGCAATCGGCATTTGAACACAGATTTGGTATCCCCATTGTTGAGACAATGGGATTAACGGAGACCGCTGCGCAAATCTTATCAAACCCGCTGCCGCCAGCGACGCGCAAAATCGGTTCCCCCGGTATCGCGTTTGGGAATGAGATCAACATCTTCAATACAAATTTTGAACCATGTGAGCCGAATATCGAGGGCGAAATTGTGGTTAAAGGCCCCAATGTTATGCGAGAATATTTGAAAAATCCTGATGCTACGCGAGATAGTTTCGCAGGCGATTGGCTGCGCACAGGTGATTTGGGGCGAATGGATGAAGATGGTTATATTTTCGTGACTGGCCGCCTTAAAGAACTGATCATCAAAGGTGGTGAAAACATCGCACCGCGTGAAATTGATGAAGCGTTGTATAGCCATCCTGATGTAGTAGAAGCCGCTGCTTTTTCGGTTAAATGCGAGCGTTATGGTGAGACAGTGGAAGCAGCAGTCAAGCTCTCAGAAGGTTCAAAAATTGATGCAGATATGTTGCAAGATATCTGTCAACAAAAACTCGGAAATTTTAAACGACCTGATAAAGTACACATTATGCAAGACCTCCCCAAAGGACCATCAGGTAAAATACAGAGAGCAAAAATTAGTGCACTATTATAATCAGTGGTATGTCTGCTTCTGTGTATGTTTCCGGATGCCTATGCGTGATTTTTCGGCGCGTTTGATTTCTCTCGTTTGGCATCGGGAAACGTCCAATGGAGGAAATCGCGGGAGTTTTGGTTGGACTTTCAGCGGTTTTTGTCTATGGGGATTTCAGGTTTTGAGTGTAGCGTTTAAGCTGGGACATTGTAGCTTTATCGACCGCTGATGTTGTGTGAATGATTACCTGGGCTGTGGCCTTTGGTATTTCTTGCCTATTTTTGATCCTAATTTGGTAGAGCGTTTGTACGTATGCTGCCTGATCCCCGGCTTTATTCAATAGAAGATTTATGCCGCCCGACATTGTCTGACAGTCAATTCTTATTGGAATGATATTTGTATGTTGCATCATATGTATCTCATGCTTTTTTCCAATTTGGCGGCGGCCAATATCTTGGTTGTTGGGATTTTGGTCTTTGTCTAGGTTCAAAAGTTTCAATAACGAACATGATCCCTCCACAACAAGGGCATGTATTTCGCTTTTTTTCTGTTGCGTTATTTGCATCTTCCACTGTTTCTGATGGCCCATTTGGGTGGTGTAACTGTCGGCGGATATGATCGATACTGGCTTTACGTGATTGACTTGCAAACAGACCAGTATGACGAATGCGATGGAACCTATGTGGTAAAACATGGATTAAAAAGCGGCGGATGAACTCATGTACAGTGAGTGTCATGAGTTTTTGTCGCTCTTTTCCACTTTGTCGATAATCCTTGTATTTGAAAGTGACATTGCTGTTTTCCATCTTAATCAATCGGCTGTTGGATATGGCCACTCTGTGGGTATAGCGCGATAGATAAGCCAAGACTGTCTCTGGGCCTGCAAAGGGTTGTTTAGCATAGATAACCCAATCCGACTTTTGGTGCGGTTTGAGGAAATCGGTAAAGGCATTGATATCTGACAGGCTAGCATGCTTGCCAAAGAATTTGAGCTTACCTGCTTTATGCGCCGCTACAAGTTGTTCCAAAAACAATCGTCTGAACAATCTTGAGAGAACTCGTACGGATAGAAAGAAGCCAGGTTTGCAGGATATCCATCGACCATCCTCATTGATCCCACCGCCCGGTACAATCATGTGTATATGCGGGTGGTGAGTTAAGGCACTGCCCCATGTATGAAGCACCGATGTCATGCCTATCTTTGCACCCAAATGCTTTTTATCTGCTGCAATGGTCAACATGGTTTGTGATGAGACCTTGAATAACAGATCATAGATGATGGATTTATTCTGGTAGGCGATATCGGCTATAGCCGCTGGCAGTATGAAGACAACATGATAATAGGGCACATCCAACAAATATGCTTGTTGAACTTCCAGCCATTTACGCGCTGTGGCACCCTGACACTTGGGACAATGTCTGTTGCGGCAGGAATTATAGGCAATAATTGTATGAGAACAATCAGCACAGCGCTCCACATGGCCACCAAGTTCTGCCGTACGACAGTGTTTAATCGCTGACATGACCTTTAACTGACCAAGGCTGATATGACCCGCATTGACTTTACGCCAATGGCTACCATGACTGCGAAAGATGTCCGCAACCTCCAAATTGATAGACATGCAGAGGTATCAGGCTATTAGGTCGATATTCCATCTAGATGGCCGGATGCTGTAATCCTGTCTAGCGGGCTCATAACCGAACCAATGGTTTGTGTGGCCACTTGCGTATAGAGCGCTGTTGTATCCAGCTTTGCATAACCGAGTAGAGCCTGAATAACACGAATATCGATATCCTGTTCCAATAAATGCGTTGCAAATAAATGTCTGAGTGTATGCAGTGAAACACGCTTGTTGATCTCGGCCATATGAGCTGCGGCATGACAAGAGCGGTTTAATTGTCTTGTTGTTAGGGGTGAACCTAAAACACGGCCGGGAAACAACCATCCTCCGTTCAAACCATTGTTTGGTTTGTAAGCCTTCCAGTAATCGCGCAGCAATATCAGCAAGTGTGGTGAAAGCATTACATATCGATCTTTACGTCCTTTGTCCTGTTCAACGCGGATAAGCATGCGGGTGCTATCAATATCTGTTGGCTTTAATGAAAGAACTTCAGATGCTCGAAGACCAGCGCCATAGGCAATTGATAATGCTGCTTTGTATTTTAGATTGGGAGCTGCTTCTAAAAAACGCACGACTTCTTCTGGGCTTAAAATTACAGGTAACTTTCTTGGCTGAGAAACAAATGGCAGTACCTTCACAGCATCATCGCGTCCAAGCACTGTGACAAACAAAAACCGCAAGGCTGACATTGTTGCATTGATCTTTGTCGGAGACGAACCATTCTTGGCCATATGAAGATGATACTTGCGCAGATCTTCATTATTGGCATTATCTGGGGAACATCCTAAAAACACCGCCAACTGTTCTACACAACGCAGATAATCTGTTCGCGTCTTCTCAACAAATGAACGCAATTGCATGTCCTCTACCATTCGCTGACGAAGTGGGCTGACTTTGGGATCAATTGTTGGGTTAACTGCAATACTTGGTTCTGTGATATTGGTACGCATGGTAATATTCCTGTCTGATTTGAGGTTAAACACCCCAATCATCAGGAAAATCTCACGCCATGTGACCAAAATCAGAAAACATGGTTATTGCGCACTGCCTAAGTAACTGGAAACAAAGTCTGCACGCCGCAAATATACCGCGGAGCGGTTTAGTCCGATGGCACATTGGAGACAGCTACTAATAAACCTGTTTCGATCACGCGGTAGATTTATTGCATAAAACTTAACTCAGTTTAGTTCATCAATCCGGGATTTAGCCAGCCGAGCATAAATGCTGGACGGGTACAGTTTGATGAATTCCTCAAGTACGGCGACGGATGATGTATTTTGTATTACACCCCAGACATCTCCCGGTTTCTCGGTCGGCGCTGTTGGTTCGAGTTTTGCTTCTTCTTCATCTGGCAGCTTATCTGGTTGCCGGATAGCCTGATCGTCTGATTTTTCAATTCCTTCAACCAATTTGTTGATCGCCATAATGGTTTCATCTTTGCTTTTTCCATCGATCTTACCGTTATAAACGCCGGCGCCGCGAAGTACTTTTTGCAGCTCTTGTCGATAGGCGGAGCCCCATTTTTCGTATCTGGTTGCAATCGTTGACCCAGCTTCCTCGCTACCTCCCAATTGTATTGCGTCAATGCTATGTTCTGCGGATTTTTTATCATCGATTGGAACGGTTTGACCGATATAATAAAGAGTGCTCTGCAACAGATGTGCTCGCCAGTTGCCTGCTTCCAAACTCTCGTTCAACTGCTCTAAGGCCCAGTCAATCTTTTCTGGAAAAACTTTTTTGCGCAAAACCAATCGTGCAAAGTGTGACATGCTTGAGTAGTTTTTGTTTTCCGCTGCCGCTTCATACATAAATGCAGCAGCTTCAAGATCTTCATCGTAAATTTCATAAATGATGCCCATCTCATTTTGCGCGGCTGAATAATTCTGCGTCGCGAGCAGCAACAGTTCTTTTTTCCCTTTCTCAAAAGATTCATCATTGTCACCGTCAACAAATGTTAGAAGACGAGCAATTTGATAATTTATTTGCAGATTACCCGCATCAAGCGCCCGTTCAGCACGGCAGACCTCCAGTGCGTCAAGAATATAATCGTTTCCCAAGTCGTATAATTGGGCACCCGTCAGTCCATGCCCCGATATATTTTGCGGATCTTCAACATCGGCAGCTAACGCATTACATGTAGGCTGTTTTTCCGAACGGTCATAGGGACCAACATCTGCTAGCTCCCTGTCTTTGAGTTCTTGTTTCAGAAGTTTTGCTTCTAACGCTTCGATCTTCAAAGAGCTGTGACGATATCCAAGTTGTGTAGCTTTGTTATAAAGCTTTATCGCTTCTTTTGGGTCAAATAACTCACCCTCTGAATTGCCGTATAGATTTGCCAGAGCTAGAACCGCGTCGGGAATTCCAGCATCGATGGCATAGGTATAATAGAGTTCTGCCGACACAAGATCCATTCGGTTTAGGTGGTTGCCTGAATAAACACTCGCAAGAACCATCGCCGCCATATCATTTCCAGATTCCAATTCATTCTGTAGAAATGCAATACCCTCATTAATTTTCAAATCGTTTTCATTGTCTGTGAGATAGAAATCAGCCAATCCAAGTTCAGCCAAATCATCCCCCAATGCCGCAGCTTCTTCTAGGAGCATTTTACCTTTGACGGTGTTCTTTTCGACCAAGTATCCGTTCATATATTCAGCGCCCAATAACGCCATCGCTGTGGGATATTTCTTGGCAGAAATCTGTTCAAGCAATGCAATCGCTTCAACTTCTGTGGCGCGCTGGTCAATCAATGTCAAAAAGAGTTGAAACTGGTTTTGCAGGTCATCAGGATTTTGCAACACAGCTGCCCGACAAATATCTTCAGCAAGATCCCTGTGGTTTTCTAACTGCCAACGATTGACATTGATGCCGGTCTTATTTCGTATATCCCAACGGCTTGCTGCCAGCTTATCACACTGGTTGGTTTTTCTTGTGGGCGACATCGACAAAGAATTACCGCCAGTAGATTTCAGTTGAACAAGCATCTTTTTCGCCTGTGCAACATAATTTCCATTGGGATATTTTTCCAAATAATTTGCGAACGCATCTGGTGTTTCGACTATTTTTGTCGCGAGCCAATAGTTTTCTTCATGTGCTGAAGCAAGGGTCGAATCGGAGTTTTCGGCGACTATGAGTTTGTTTACATCCTCGCTCGGCGGCTCGTCACTTGAACCAAGGGCAGCGGCGGTATCTTGTTTGGGACGCGGTATCTCATCAACATAAGGCGGTAAATCGCTGGCATCACGGGGATCATATCCACGTTCCATATCAAAGGGGCGCCTTGCCTCCCAGCGCCAGCCAGCCTTTTTATGCGGGTTCGGCCAGAGGTTATAACCTATTTGATTTTTCTCAGTAAAAAATCTCTTTAGATGAATATCACGAAACCCCGGGGGACCCTGCCTTATGAGATAAGCTTGCGCAGGATCGTTTCCAGTCGGATCAAAAACCAGAACGGGATAATCAACATATGGCGATTTCGCATATTGGTTTTCGGGTCCGTGATGGGTCACTAGCCCACCGGTATATCCGGTTTCCTGTTCGACAGCTCTGTTGATTGCTTCGACGACGGTCCATTGCCGAGGGCTGATAAAACCACGTAGTGAATCAAATTCAGATTTTTGAACGCCCACAGTCTCTCCTGGACTACAATTGGGGTATCCATTGGGTTTCACCGACGTTGAAAGGCTGCACTGGTCCGTATCAAACGGAAAGCCAATCGCAAGAAGATCATAATCTGCGGTAAGATATGGGCGAACCTTAAGATCACTCGTATCATCCGCTAAAACCAATAATGGATTGTCGAGCAAATTTTTACCTCTGGCAAAATCAACGCTTACCTCTTGCAAATCCCCTTTTGGATCAAACACGGCCTTATTGTCATTGGCGGCATTGCGCCAGTCATAAAATTTATCTCCACAATTGAAAAAAATACTTGATTCCGCATCTTCGATATCCGGGTCCGTCACAACGGTGCATTCGCCATATACCGTTTGTTTAACAAGCCCGCGTGTGACGGCGTAGGTTCGATCAGATTTTTCGGGATGAAACGTTGTTGTGCTTTCTTTTGTTTCCTTATTGTATTTTATTATTTGCTCATCACGGCGATCAG
This sequence comes from Lentilitoribacter sp. Alg239-R112, assembly GCF_900537175.1. Taxonomy (GTDB): domain Bacteria; phylum Pseudomonadota; class Alphaproteobacteria; order Rhizobiales; family Rhizobiaceae; genus Lentilitoribacter. The sequence continues at coordinate 203,671 of NZ_LS999833.1, forward strand.
CATCTTTGATAATGCGCCAAAGTTTGCTGTATTTCTGATCGAAGGGTATGTATCCGATTTGAGGACCCCAGTTTGAACTCTTGCCTTTTACATTCATACCTTTAGCAGCCGCATTGTCTTGAAGTAATTGGGTCGAACTGCTGTTGACGGGGCGGGCAAGGATGATAACATTTCGTTCATCTGCAATTTTTAGATATTGTTCTGCGTGAGAAGGCACCATACCTGACCATGTGATGGCTTCTTGTCCGGCAACACGTGCAATGGCAAATTTTGCTGTTGGCATGTAACGCGGAGTTAACTGGCCAGCTTCAGGGAATCCACCTTCAGAAAAAGAACTTGTCTCTGTTTTAAGAAGCGTTGTCACACGTTCCTGAACATTTTTATCCCAAGGAGAATAAGAATGTACCACCCCAGCCTCAAGAGTTTCATGATGGTCTTCGCCTAACCCGCCGTGTTGGCTGACCACGCGCACTGCACCATCGGTCAACGGATCTTGATGAAACACAAGGTCTCGAAGATTGGCTAGGAATGTTTCTGGGACATCCTTGGTCTTATTGTCATCGAATGATCTGGAAAAATCTCCACCTGACAACAAATTACCCGCAAGCATTGCAGGTGAAATGAGCTCAAGCTCGCCGTCGTTACCCATGCCCGGCGAGAGTATGCCAGGTTCCAAAATTACCGTATTACCGACTACTTGTTTGAGCTCGTTGACGTAATCTGCTTCCCTATTGACTGCCCAATATTCAATATTTGCGTCAAGTGCTTGTGCCATGGTTCGCTTATAGACTTGGCGATTATCTTCGTCTGCAAAGTCGAAGTTGTTTTCACCTTGCCAATCAGTTGATTTGCGAAATCCTTCGGCCGTATTCTCCCATCGTCGGAATCGTGATTCAATAAAATCATCAAGCAATGGCCGGTAGTTAAAAAATACCATGCCTGCAAATGAGTAGAGCGCATTATAGAGCTGTAACGGGTCTTTATTGCCTGCACCAAATTCTGCAGAACCGGCCTTAGTCGCAATCGCATAAGCGGGCACTTTGCTGACGCCGATACGCCTCAATGCAGTGCTGCCGGGGCGTAGATCTGATATGGCGCCGGGTTCTGGCTCTAAAAACCACCCAATAGCCGAATTTATCAAATTCAAGCGTACCCATTGGCTCCATGAAGCCTTATCAAATCTTGCCTTGATTAATGCATCCTTGAGTTCCACTAGTTCACTACCATGATGTGGTGTGTTCAGCGTTAGGATGCGATTAATATCACCCTTCATGAAATTTTCTGGGCGCAAATAACTTGAATTATAACCATCGGATGTCCACACCCGCGCTAATAGGCCGCCCATCGAATGACCGATTACAATGGCTTGCGTTGCGGCCAGATTTAATTCGTCTCTGTAATACGCTATGGCCTGTTTTATGCCGCCAATCTTAGTTCCCACTGGCATATGAGGCTCTATATCAGGCGCATCAAACAAAAAACTGGCCTCATATTTGAATGGTTCATAATCAACTAGCGGACTATCCCAGACCACATTTCTGTTTTCTGCAAATGTGCTCCCGGGTCTTTTTTCACTGGTAAATATCCTCTCATCGTTCCGCTCAGAACCGTTTGTTTTCTGATAATTGACCAAAAATGGCAGAAAGCCTTCGTCTTCGAGATGCTTTGCCATTCCCACACCGCCAGGGAATGCATTTACCCATGTTTGGATTGGGTCAGAGAACAGGCCATGTACCAATACAACAGGCGGTCGGGCCAGTATCATTTTGGGTTCCATAGAACTACCATAATCCGAATGGGCTGAGAAGAAAACATCACGAACTTCAAGTATCTTCCCTATTCGTTTTTCCGCTATCAAAGACTTTGGAATAGGCTTTACTTGATCAAAGACTTCCGGCGGCGTATAAAGTGCAAATACATAATGCCTATTGTCAAATGTAATGGTTTCACCGCCAAGTAAAGGCACTAAGTTTCCATTTCCGTTGCCCAACACCTTGACCGTCACTGGCGCGTTTTGATCAATTTCTATCTTGACGATGAGTTGGCTGATGCCGTCTGCGCTTGTACCATCACGGACAATTTTTGCGGTCAATAAATCAGATGGCTTCAGATTATTATCGAAATTTTCCCCGCGCCCAACAAAAAGTGGATTAGCATCCAATAAAGAGAACTCGATAATATTTGCGTTCTGCTCTTTCTCAGTTTCTTCAACCACATTATCTGCGGCAAGAGCCGTTGCCTCTGGTTGTTCAACGTCTACCGGTTTGCGGGCGTAAACATAATGCCGCTCCATATCCCCAGTGGAAATGCGAAGCCGCAAATGGGTCGGTGGTGGTGCTAAATCTGTTTGTTCAAGAATAAGTTCCGATGAACCCGAGAGCTGTTTTGGGATTGACGTTTTTTGTTTGCAAACCTGTTTACGCTCATCTTTTGTCAACACAACAGATTTGAACCTGAGGCGCGCCTTGCTAACAATTTCCTCTCGGTCGTTGCGTGTTTCATAACTATGGATGGAAAAATTACTAGGCCCAACAGAACCGCCACCACACCCCAAACTTCCACTTGCGGACCAGGTAACCGGCACATTAATCTTTTGTCCCTGAAAGATTACCTTAGGAAATTTCGGGAAGTTAATGTTGGATTTGACGTCGTAGGCCAGCAAGATTTCCTTGGGATTATCTAATGGGCCGATCTTGTAAAAAGCTTTATGGTGCTGAGTCTGCTGGGTATCGCCCAAAGTTGATTTATAGTAGACCTTAGTTTGTGGATTTTTCTCGCTGAACGGAACAGTTCGCTCGATAAAACCGGGGTTTTCCGGGTTTGATTTTCCACTTTTATAGTCGACGATTTTCTCGAGAACAAATGCTTCAATTTGCTCCTCGGCTGATTGAGCTAAAGCGTGGCTCGACGGCGACAACAGTTCTAGACTTATCAGAATTAAGAATGCGGTTATTATCAGGCTTCTCATATCTTTGCTTTCTGCTTGGTCAGCACCCAGGCTATTACAACACACCTTTTCAGGCAAGGAAGGCGCAGATTTCACGCTTCGGAACTGTAACTTCAAGCGCATCGTCCACTCCAATACCCAAATACCGAACTGCACTTACAAATTTCGACTACTCTAGTGGAAGCTGGTTAGTGCAAATTGCCAGTTTAGTCCCGTTACAGACATGGTCGGATAACTAGAATCCAAAAAACTCATGATTGAAATCAGGATTTTCGAGATTTATCTAAAACATCTGCTCTCGATCTCGCGCAGTTTTTCAAGAAGCCATTCATCCTTTATGTTGGCTGATAAAGTATCAAATATATCGCTCGGAATCTTTTTGTTAAGTGCCAAAGTATGTAAAACGCCAACATCTTGATCTTGGGAGAGTAAAATAAATAGCTCACGCGAGAGCTTTCTTTTACGGGCCACTTCAGTTCGAACATCCGCATCTTTGTCTTTTGCCAATAGCTTAAGTATCGAAAGTGGTACTGTCTTATTACATATCACCCATTTCTTCATTTCCGGAAATTTTCCAATTACATCACGCCAGACGGTTTCATTCGCCTCCTCATGAGCAGCTCGATGGTATTCGGCTTCTATTTCGCTTTCGCGCAATCGCTTAAATTCTTCTGCAGATGAAATCATAACCCAATGTCCTTACCGGTGGAAGGCAACAAACCCATTATCTGGCATAAATCTGCAATGATAAGCGGCTCCTCGAGCATCTGGTTTCCACCCATTTTCAAATCCAAACTTGATGGCATCGACTACGACCGCGGGAGTGATTGGAATTTGGATGATATGACCGTCAGTCGTGCTCGTCCAACTAAATTGAACTTCGAGTTTCTGACCATGACCGTTAGCGCCTTGAACAATAAGATTGCTATAGCCTGAATCCTCTGAAACCGCCCAATGAAATTGTTGTTCGTTGACGGCAATTGACCGCGAAGCTTTTTTACTGATTGTCATAAAGTTTGCACCACGTTAAGGGCTGCAAGCGACGTTAAATCGGTCTACATATGCCCGATCCATACTCGCAAGATTTTCAAGCTCAGAATTGCATGCAATGGCCAATTTTTTATACGTCAACCCGAGAGGTTGCAGTTCCTCGAGTTCGTTTCTCTTTTTGAAATAGGTTTCAAGAAAAGTTTCCCTATTATAGGCGATGAAATCTTCCTGGATGCTCGTTGGAATATTCTTAGAGAAACATGCATGATAGTCCTTTTCTTTATCTATGGCGGTTAAACGATGATGCTCCACAGTATCATTCCATCGGCTGTATTTGAGACGGCAGTGAAATCGAAAATACTCATGTCGATGGAACACGAACTCGTTCCAAGCCGGGGTGCAGGAGCCACCGCTTGCCTTTCGAGGATTATCTACATTTCTGCACTTGTACTGAGATTGGGAATTGTCGACCAAAGTCCCGCGAATGGTATCGATTGCAGCGTTTAGTTGTTTTATTTCAGTGTTCTTAGCACGTAAGTCGGTCATCTCTCTTAGTAGACAATCAATTCGATTACGCATTGTTTCTCGCTCGTCAGAAAATTTTAGTACCTGATTACACTTAGCCACGAGGTCCTTCGCTTGAACGGGAGGAAAATATGCTGAAAAAGCCACCACCATACCCAATACGAAAATCGAGGCCCATCTCGCAATATCAGTAATCATCTTCATTTTCTCCTCACCAAACTTGAAGTTCTCAGCATTTCATCAATCTTCTCTAAAAAACCTGTCTTGTTCTGCCCAACCACACCAACTCTCATCCTCTTTGCACACGTAGATCCAGTAACCGTCCACATTTTCTGCGTATTCCCAGACTGAAACGCGGAAGCCATAGGGCAGAATAGTCACCAACTCTTCATGGACTGAAGGTTGCATATACACCTCCACATCACTTTCACCAGTAGACGCATATACGTCGGCATTAACAGATGCTTGCCGTTGCAAGTGGTTGGCAACAACGTATCCGCAATCTCGTTCATGACATAGATATGCCCATATGTACCCCATGGACTTGGTCAAATCAGCTATCTTTAGCTCTGTGGTTCCGTTAGCTAATCGACCAACCTCTGCACGACGTGACGTTGGATCAGTGTAGATAATGAGCTGCCGGCCCTCCGGAGCGACAACTTTGTAAAAATTTGTCTTAAAATCTTCAAATTCGGTGCCATCGATTTCAGCGCGGGAAAGCGATCTTGGTTCATCCTCTGGGGTTGAGTTGTTATCATTTTGCCCGGAGCTGGAAGGTTGTTGAGGCGATACTTGCGGGATACTGGCGACATCTCCTCCTGAGCCGTTATCGCAATTATCATTGCTTGATGGCACTCCAAATATATCCACACTATTGGCCGGACAATTGTCTTGAGATGCTGATGGAGCAGGTGTAGGTGGAAAACTTGTTTCACGACCGGCGGGGCTTACTGACAAGGAATCGTACAATGGTCTAATCAAACGAGCGGTCATGTCAATCAGACTGCCGGACGCTATTTCCGAATCCATGCTCGCAATTAATATATATTTTCCCTTAGTTGCTGAAATATATGTATTATTATAGGTGTTTTTACGCCAGCTTGTTGAAAAACCGCCTATATCGCCGATCGAGTTGATGAACCTAGGATTACTTGCCCCACTTGAATCATAATTCGAACCCAACAGCATTTGCGCAGATTTTGCTGATACTTTTTCGTAAACCTGCAGGCGAACTCTAATAATCGGTTCGCCAAATACTCTTGAAAAGCTGATGCCAGAATTACAACCCTCTCCAAAGATCGGCGGATCATAGGGAATGTAAGAATCGTTTTGCTTGTATCCTGTAGGAAGAATATTCCATATCGGTCCGCTCCAAACCGCTTTAATTGCATCGCATGTCACAGCTGCTGATACATGTTTAGTCGAAACAATTATCGAGCTGAAACAGGCAGGCGCAAATAGACAGCAAAATAATATGAAGCTTCTTATAGGTAGCATTAATTGATCCCCATTTTTTGATCTTGGTGGAGTTTTGCGCAATTGGAAGGTCTCAACAATAATGCAAATGCACTATTGCCGTTGACTCAAAATTTGCCAATCTAAGACCATAATGTAAGATCAGTCTACGTAACTGGTTTTAGCTTAGGTTTGTGGGGGCATGACTAAAAACAATACAGACAAAATTCTCTCGATTTCTCAAAGAGCCTATGAAGCCGCAGCCGGTATGATATCGTGGGATCAGGCTTTACAGGAGCTGGTTGATTTTCACGGTGCAGAAGGTGGTGCTGTGTTTGATCTAGACCGATCAAATTTTGAAATATCAAACTGGAGTTCGATCCATCTGCCAGAAAGGGACGAATATCTTGCGGAAATGAATGCGATCAATCCGCGTATGCATTACTCAGCGATGCAAAAAAATACGCATGTATTGACCGATTTTCATTGTATCAGCGCGAATGAAATGGAACGACATGATTTTTATCGATGGCTTGAAAAGCGAAATGGGTTTCGGCACTTTATTGGCGCGCGAATTGCTGATTTTGGAACCTCATCTTGTTTCATGTCGGTCGAGTTTGAGGTGAAAAGAACATCGCCGAGTTTAGAAGCTTTGGAAGATTTTCGCGCAATAAGCCAACACATCGCCAATGTTAAACGGCTGCACCAAAATCGCCATTCCGAAGTTCCTGTAACAACTGTTGATAGTTTTTTATCTGGCACGACTTCGACAGCCTTGTTTTTTCTAGATGAAATAGGTCGTTTCCAACACGCGAATGAGGCAGGCGAATTGATGATCGCGACTGGTGCGCATATTAAAATCATAGACGATTTTCTCATCCTGTTAGACCAGCAATCACAACGCAAATTAGCCGTATATTACAGCTCGATAGGTGAGAAAGAGAGTTGGGCAAGTAGCGAAATATTTATGCCCATTTATGCTGCTACCTCAGAGAGTTCTCCGCCATTTCTTCTCAGGCTTTTCAGGTTACCACAACCGATAATTGGCCCCGGTGGGAAATGGAGTTTTTGGTGCATTTTTGCGCAATTCACGCCAGAGCAAACAGTAAATCTACATGATGCTCTTGTTGGAGTTTTTACGCTTACAGAACGGGAGGCAGAATTTGCAATCGCACTTCATAATGAATTGACGATTTCCAGAGCTTCGGAAAGCCTGAAAATTGCCAGAAACACAGGTAGGGTCCACCTGCAAAAAATTTTCGAGAAAATGAAAATTAACAGTCAAACTGAACTATCGATGATAATTGAGCGTTTGGCCGCCTGGGACCTACCGACGTAAGCTGGATCTGTTGCAAAGTTTCGTATTGCTAAAGAAGAGGTGTATCTGGACGCAACTACGCTGCTAACTCCGCAAACTGCTGGAATGCAGTGAGGCCTGTTTGATCTAATTGACCTTTACGGATCATGTAAGCAGTCTCAATCCCAGCCAGCGTTGATGCAGCTGAATGTAGGGCCTTAAATCCAAGCATTGGCCGCGTGATTTTTTGATGAAACGGTGATCTTGCTCAATAATGTTATTGAGATATTTGGATTGAACGATGCCGATTATTCGGCCTAGACCTGTGAATTTCAAGCCTACATTTACAGCTTGAAGTCCAGCTAGGTTTGCACTACTCTTACCGATGACGACACGGTCTGGCACACCATTGGTTTCAATCGACTTTCTGAAAAACCGACGTGCAGCAGCAAGATCGCGGTGCACAGACAACATGAAATCAATAGTTTGTCCGTCTCGATCAACCGCCCGATACATATAAGTCCATTCTCCAAAAGTTAGCTACCTGCCGCTTTCGACTTTGAGCATTCGCAGCGATTTTGATCAAGTATTTTACGACCCAACGGTTCAGCGTCGTGTGGTCGACATGAACGCCGCGGTCTGCCAGGATCTCCGCTAAGTCACGATAAGAGACCCATATCTGACGTAGAAAAACACTGCATACAAAATTACACTTTTGGGATACTGGCTGCCCTCGAAATCAATCGTCACTTTTTGTTGCTCGCCTTCAAATTCAAAGACTCGCACTTAGCACTGTCTGCTCACTGCACCAAAACAGTGAAACTTTGAAACAGACCCCTTTAAAATCATGTTTGTATAGGGACTTCAGTTTTTTGCTATGGCATTGAGAACCATGACGCAGTACTCCAATAAATCAAAGCACCGTTCCAAACGCCAAACCTCAAAATCACGTTACTCAATAAACTTTGCGACAAGCCCGAAAATCCTCTTTGAGAGGGTGAAATGGTACGATGTTACTCGCGCCCAGCAACCACTTCAGAACGCAAAAACGTCAAAAAAGTTGAAGCAGCGTCAGACAATTTGCGACCACGCCGCCACGTCATACCAGTGTTCATGGATGGGATGTCTTCAATCAAATCTTTCTTCACAATTGGTCGGCCCTCAAGAGACCAGGAACGATACACCATGTCGGATAGAATGGCGACGCCCATATCGTTTGCGACCATGCTGCGAAGTGCTTCCATTGTATGACTCCGAAATGTGATGTTGGGTTTGAAGTCATGCAGATCCCAAACATTCCCCATCGTGGATTCGTGTTCGTCCATGGTCAGTAAGATGTAATCTTCGGTGGCCAGATCATGAATTGAAACCTGATCTTGTTCAGCCAACGGGTGCCGGCTTGACACCCAAAGGCGTCTTGGCGAGGCAATCAACTCTTCGTAGTGGAATGGATCTCGATGGCGAATGTTAGACGTGAGCATGATGGCGATGTCAAAGTTATCGTCAAGCAACCCGGCTTCTAGCTCTGCACGTGAGACTTCTAGAACCTCAAGAATGATTTCAGGATAGTCGCGTCTAAGCTTTCTCCAAATAGGCGGCAAAAAATAGCCTGAAATCGTGTCAGTGACACCAACTTTGACAACTCCAGAGACTTCAGAAGGTTCGTCTGGAACGGCTTCTGTTGCATCTTCTACAGTTCTGACAATGGAATGACAGTGGCGTAAAAATCGTTCGCCTAGTGCCGTCACATGCATGCCTTTGGACTGACGAACAAATAATTTGTACCCCAGTTGCTCCTCAAGTCCTTTGATCGCTGTCGTAACGGACGATTGCGTAACATTGCACACCAGTGCGGCCCGCGAAATCTGCCCGGTTTCTGCTGTCGCTATAAAATAGCGAATTTGTCTTAATGTGATGTCCATTGAAAAAATCAATACCATGGATTGAAAATCAAAAATAGGAATATTTTAAAATTGCCCGTAAAATTCCTATGGGGACAAAATTTCAAACTTTTTGGGGACCATCGGCGGATACATATGGGCAATACAGAAATCACAACAAAAACAGGATTTTGTTCCTTATGTCGTTCACGTTGCGGAGCCACGTATACGATTGAGGACGGTCAGTTAACTTCCGCCGGACCAGCGCCTGATCATCCAACTGGTTCAGCGTTGTGCCTAAAAGGTAAGGCTGCCCCTGAAATCATCTACAGCCCAGAACGGATCTTGCATCCGATGCGGCGGACCACGCCCAAAACGGATCCAAATCCGGGATGGGAGCGCATCAGCTGGGATGAGGCTCTTGGCGAGGTGGCCAGCAAATTTAATGAAATCAAGCGCAATAATGGTGCGGAATCGGTGGCGTTTGCAGTAACCAGCCCAAGTGGCTCGACCATCAGTGATAATATTGATTGGATTGAACGCTTCATAAGAAAATTCGGAAGCCCCAATACCGCCTACGCAACTGAGATTTGTAATTGGCATAAAGACCATGCGCACAAATTTACTTTCGGATCAGGCATCCTCTACCCAGAGTATGCGAAAGCTGACACGATATTGCTTTGGGGGTTTAATCCGAGTGCGACTTGGCTTGATCAAGCAACTCAAATAGCCAACGCGCGCGCACGTGGTGCAAAGATCATGTCGGTTGATCCGCGAAATTCTGGTTACGCGCGCGACGCCGATCACTGGCTCAGAATTCTACCCGGCAGTGATGGTATCCTTGCCATGGGTATAGCCAATCTCATGATCCAACGAAACGGTTACAATGACGCGTTCGTGCGGCATTGGAGTAATGGTCCGTTCTTGGTCCGCGATGACACCGGAGAATTTTTGCGGGCAAAAGACATCGGCGCTGAAGGCGATGGTCGGTATGTTGTGGCCAAACCTGATGGGCAACTCATTATTCTTGATCAAAGAATCAGGAATGAAGACACGAATTTGTCTGATGTTGTTCTCGAGGGAAATATTGCGGTTGAGACAGTTGCAGGCAAAATCATCTGCCGCCCAGCATTTGATCTTTATGCAGAAGCATGCAGGGCCTACTCGCTTGAACGGGTCTCCCAAGAAACGACTATTCCAACAGATGCGATTGAAGCCGCAGCTGAAGCACTGATCAAGGCAAAGAGTGTTGCTTATTATGCGTGGAATGGCGTTGCCCAACATTCTAACGCTGTTCAAACTGATCGCGCCATTGCAATGCTTATGTCGCTTAAGGGTTGTTATGATGCACCCGGTGGTAATGTTGCCTATTCAAAACATGTCACCAATGCTCCCACAAACTTCAATCAATGGCCCGAAGGCCAACTTGCCAAGGCTTTAGGCGCTAAAGAACGTCCCCTTGGCCCCGCCTCACAGGGATGGGTGGCGGCCACTGATCTTTACTCAGCAATTCTGACGAAGAAACCCTACCCTATTCGGGCCATGATGGTCTTTGGCGCGAACCTTGCCGTTTCCCATGGAGAGACAGTACGCGGCAAAGCAGCGCTCGAAGCATTGGAGTTCCATGTCCATTGCGATGCAATCGAAACCCCAACAGCAAGCTATGCCGACATCTTCCTGCCAGTAAACACCGCTTGGGAACGTGAAGGATTGCGCGTTGGTTTTGAGGTCAGTCAAGACGCAGAAGAGCTGATCCAACTGCGCCAACCGATGATCGATAGCCAAGGCGAGTCCCGCTCTGATAGGGAGATTCTCTTCGATCTGGCACAACGGGTCGGATTGTCCGAGGAGTTTTACGGAGGAGACATCGACAAAGCCCTTTCCGCAATGCTGGAGCCAACCGGTGTTAGCCTTGAAGAGCTGCGCGCGCATCCCGAAGGTATCAAACGACCTCTTTCCTATAAGCCAAAAAAATACGCAGAACAAACCGATGGCAAGTTGGTCGGCTTTGCAACTGATACCGGTCGCGTGGAGATCTATTCAGAACTTTTTCTAAGGCATGGTTACGATCCAATTCCGCGTTTTGAAGCACCCGAGCGCGGCGACGCAGACTTTCCGTTTGTACTCACTACCGCCAAAAGCGGTTACTATAATCACTCCTCCCAAAGACATATTCCGTCACTGCGCAAGCGGCTTCCAGAACCCTACGTAGAGCTCTGCTCCGAAACTGCCGACAACAACGGGTTTGCAGCAGACGATATGATGCGCATCGAAACCGCATCGGGTGAAATCCGAATGAAATTGCGGATTAATGATTCCTTGCATCCAGATGTCGCCGTGGCGTCTTACGGTTGGTGGCAGGCCAACGACCGCATGAGCCTACCGGGATTTGACCCCTACACAAACAAGGGATCCAATTATAATCGATTGATCACAGCTGAGAAAAGCGACCCGATCAGTGGCGCAGTTCCACATCGATCTGCGCGGTGCAAACTGTCGCTTCTGGATTCAACAATGGCCGCCCTTCCTTCTTGGAAAGGGTTTGCATCAGCAACGGTTACGTCGGTCGAAACAGTCGCAGATGATGTAACACAAGTCTCTATCAAGATCGATGATCTGAGCGAAGCACCTGACTATCTACCTGGCCAACACATCGTCCTATCAATTGATGGAGCCAATGGCGCGAACAAACTTACGCGCTGCTATTCGCTTGTTGGCGAAGCGGTAAATTCTCAACGCAGCGAATATGTCATTGCAGTTCGCCGTGTGCTTGCTCCTGCTGGTGCATCTGATTTACCGCCAGGAGAAATGTCTGGCTATATCAATGATGGCCTTAAGCCGGGAGCAAAGCTGGCTATCAAAGCGCCTGCTGGTCGGTTTGTCATGCCAGTTGAAAGCGATGCGCCAATTGTGCTGATCGCCGGTGGAATCGGAATCACACCTTTCCTGAGTTATCTGGAGACAGTTGCTAAGAGCAAAATTCAGCCGAGAATTCATCTCGTATATGCCAATAGAAATGGCCGCGCTCATGCTTTCAGAAAGCGGTTGCTGGAGCTTAAGGCAGCAATCCCAACGCTGACTGTCAGCAATATTTACAACGAACCTTTGACGGATGATCTCAAGGGCGTTGAGTACGATCGCTCTGGGGTTGTCAGTGCGGGCGACATTCTGTTGAGCGAATTTGATACCGCACCAAATGTCTTTCAGTGCGGCCCACCTCCGATGATGGCAGCAGTTGAAAAGGCGCTTGCTGAACACGGTCATCCAGCAGAATTGTTGCACAAGGAAGCCTTCACATCACCAGTAGCTACAAATCCCATACCCAAAGGACCCTTTAAGGTCACTTTCGCAAAGTCCGGCAAAACCGTCGTTTGGACACAGGCGTCAGGATCGCTTTTGGATTTGGGAGAAGCTGAAGGCATCACGCTCAACAGCGGTTGCCGAGCGGGGCAATGCGAGAGCTGCGTGCAGACCGTTGTCACTGGTGATGTGACCTACCGAACCGACCTTGAATTCAATGAGAACGATCGATGTCTGACTTGTCAGGCAGTTCCAACTACCGATCTCACTCTGGATGTGTGAGCAACGACCATGACAGATTTTTTCGCACTAGGCCCCCAAGAAACCAAAGACCTCCTACCCTTTGACGAACTCATTGAGGCACTCCGATCCGGTTTTGTTGAGGGCTGCGAGGCCCCGCTAAGACATCACCATACAATCAAAATCCCGAATGATCCTGATGCAACCCTCTTGTTAATGCCGGCTTGGAACAGCGAGCAATTAGGTGGCATCAAACTTGTCAATGTTAATCCAGGAAATGCTGACAGAGGCAAGGCAGCTTTGTCGGCAAGCTACCTACTGTTTGACACAAAGACAGGTCATCACCTTGCAATGCTTGACGGGGGGGAGATCACCGCCCGCCGCACAGCGGCCGCATCAGCACTTGCCGCAAGTTATTTGGCAAATCCTGAAGCCGAAACGCTGCTGGTGGTGGGTGGAGGTCGACTTGGCTCCAACCTGCCTTACGCCTATCGCGCAGTGCGCCCTATCAAGAATGTCATCGTCTGGGGCAGAAACCTTGAGAAGTCGAAAGCACTTGTCAGAAAGCTCAAGCAAGACGGCTTCAATGCCTCCGCAAGTGCTTATCTAAAACATGCTGTCGAAGAGGCAGACATCATAACCTGTGCAACGCTCTCAAAAGAGCCTCTTGTCAAAGGTGACTGGCTCCAACCAGGTCAACATCTCGATCTCATCGGCGGCTTCACTCCGCTGATGCGTGAAACTGATGATCAAGCCATACTGAGAAGCTCAGTATTCATCGACACCGATGGCGCTTTCTCAGAAAGCGGCGACATCATCGATCCTATAAAAAACGGTGTTCTGTCCAAAGAAGAGGTCAAAGCTGACCTCTCTCAATTGTGCAACAAAAAACATTCTGGACGACAAACCGCCGAAGAAATCACGCTCTTCAAAGCAGTTGGTACTGCGCTGGAGGACCTTGCAGCAGCAACACTCGCATATCGAAAATTCACTGGGAGGAGAAACAGCGCGTGAACCAGCGAGTGCCCAACAACCAAATCACGGAGTAAAAAATGACTGATTTAAATAGAAGAAACTTCATTGCGAAAGGTGCCGTTGTCACAGCTGGCGCCGGAGCAGCAGTTCTTGCAACACCCGCAATTGCGCAGGACAAAATTGAACTGCGCATGGCAACCTCATGGCCGAAAAACTTTCCCGGCCTTGGAACAGCAGCATCGCGTTTTGCTGAACGGGTTGGCAAGGCCACCGACGGACGCATCACCATCAAGGTACTTGCTGCTGGCGAACTAGTGAAAGCGCTCGGTGTGCATGATGCGGTCCAAGAGGGTGCCGCAGATCTTTATCACTCCGCTGAATATTACTATCAGGGTAAGGCTAAAGGGCTTGCGTTCTTCTCAGCTGTGCCAATGGGTTTGACAGCTGATGAGATGAACGGCTGGATCTACCATGGCGGTGGTCAGCAAATCTGGGACGACATTTCTGCGCCGTTTAACATCAAGCCATTGGCTTGTGGTAACACAGGCTCTCAAATGGGTGGCTGGTTCAAAAACCCAATCACATCGCTTGATGACTTCAAAGGTCTGAAAATGCGTATGCCCGGTCTTGGCGGTGACGTTCTCAAAGAGCTCGGCGCTACACCTGTTACCCTGTCCGGGTCAGAAATTCTGCCTGCCCTTCAGGCCGGAACAATTGATGCGACTGAATGGGTCGGTCCTTGGAACGATCTAGCCTTTGGCTTCTATAAGGTCGTGAAAAACTACCACTACCCTGGATTCCATGAGCCGGGAACTTTGCTTTCAGTTGGCTTTAACAAAGGCAAGTGGGACGCAATGTCAGCTTCAGATCGCGCTATCATCGAATACTGTGCGATGGCAGAGAACGTTTATGACTTAGCAGAATACACCGCCAACAACTCAGGCGCACTTAAGACGCTTGTCGAAGAGCATGGTGTAAATCTGGTTGAGTTCCCAGACGAGGTCTACAAGAAAGTTGCGGAAGTCACGCCGGACATTATTGCCAAGGTGGCTGCAACCGACGCTGACACCAAAAAGGTCGCTGACAGCTTCAACGATTTCCTTGGAAAAGCGAGAAGCTGGTCGGGCATCTCAGATGGCGCGTACATGAACAAGCGCAACATCAACGGCTAGTCACGCTCTTGAGCGTTTTCACTAAGAGCTCTCGCGTCACCAATCGGTGTTGCGAGAGCTGTCTTCGAATGCACTATGGAACTTTCAAATGGAAAAACTGCGCACTATCTCGCTGCTAGTTGACCGACTCAATGATTGGATCGGACGAACAACTGCGTGGCTCACTCTCATAATGGTCCTCGTACAACTGACAGTCGTCATACTGCGCTACGTCTTTTCGATTGGTTCCATCTCCTTACAAGAATCAATTTGGTATATGCACGGGACCGTCTTCATGGTCGCTGCCGGAGCCGTTTTCCTCGCCGATGGTCATGTCAGGATTGACGTCTTTTACCGCGGTAAATCTGAAGTTTATAGGGCATGGGTCAATCTAGTTGGAATACTCGCCCTACTCTTGCCTGTCTGTTTTGCAACAATCTATCTATCTTGGGGTTATGTCACGAACAGTTGGGCCGCGCTGGAAGGCTCAATCGAACTGAGTGGTCTGCCTCTTATCTTTCTCTACAAAACAATGATCTGGGTCTTTGCCGGGCTGCTAGGACTGCAAGCATGTTCCGAAGCCATCAAGTGCCTTCTGATTATCGGCGGTAAAACCGTCGAGGAGGTATAGTAATGGAATTTATCACCCCTGAATTCATGTGTGCAGCTTTGGTCTGCCTCGTTGCAACTCTTCTCCTATTTGGATTTCCGGTTGCTTTTACTCTGGCCGGTAGTTCACTGATTATCGCGGCGATAGGCGCATACCTTGGTGTGCTCGATTGGGCCATCATGACTGCGTTCCCACAACGGGTTTTCTCGATCATGACCAATGAGGTGCTCATTGCGGTCGTTCTATTTGTCTTCATGGGCGTGATGCTCGAACGATCAAAACTCGCCGAAGAACTTCTTGAAAACATGGCGCGCATCTTCGGTTCAAAACCCGGCGGCATAGCCTATGCAGTCTGCATCGTTGGTGCGTTGCTAGCCGCTTCAACTGGCATAGCTGGTGCCACCGTTGTCACCATGGGACTGTTATCATTGCCGGTCATGATACGCCGTGGCTACGATCCTTCTTTGTCATGCGGCATCATCACAGCTTCCGGAACACTCGGCCAAATCATTCCTCCTTCAATCATTTTGGTCATCTTAGGAGATCAGCTCTCCGTCGCTTACCAAAATGCGCAATTTGAGCAGGGAATATTTTCACCCGATACAGTAAGCGTAAATGAGCTGTTTGCTGGTGCTCTCTTTCCAGGCTTTGTTCTTGTAAGTCTTTATATCCTTTACATTTTTGTTCGAACGATAATAAATCCGGCTATAGCACCTGCTATGCCGCCTGAAGACAATGCGAATGGTGATAACCGTCTGATCTGGAAATTGTTGGGTTCTTTGATCCCGCCAATATTTTTGATAGTTGCCGTGTTGGGCTCGATCTTGGCCGGTATTGCCTCACCCACAGAGGCGGCTGCAGTGGGTGGCGGTGGCGCAATCTTACTCGCATCCTACAAACTTAATGTTGCGACGAGAACTACCATGCTAGCTGGCCTCATTGCATTTGCTGTCATGGTAACCCTTGCCTTAGGATTTGATTTGCGGTCGCAACGCGACGTTGTGACTACGAAGGATTGGATCGCAATCGCGGCTGCTATTGTTGCTACGTGTGTTTTCCTCTTTGCAATGGCCGTTGCTCTTCGAACGACATTCAAGGAACGCAGCAGCAACGGGTTAAGAGTGCTCGCACAAGTCATGCGCTCAACCATGAGCATCTCATCAATGGTATTTGTGATCTTGATCGGTGCGGCCATGTTCTCACTCGTGTTCCGCGGGTTCGGCGGTGACGAAATTATCGAGGAATGGCTGAAATCGCTGCCGGGTGGTACTTTGTCTGCAGTCTTGATCGTCATGATCATCATGTTCTTTCTTGGGTTCTTCCTCGACTATCTTGAGATCGTCTTTATCGTTGTACCGATCGTTGCTCCGGTTTTATTGCAAATGGAGGTGGCACCAGGTGTTCTCATGAGCCCCGTTTGGTTGGGAGTTATGATGGCCTTGAACCTTCAGACGTCATACCTCACACCACCTTTTGGATATGCATTATTCTTCCTAAGGGGAGTGGCTCCAGACACAATCAAAACGGGCCAGATCTACAAGGGAGTCATACCTTTCGTTCTGATCCAACTATTCTGCCTGGTGATTTTATGGTTCTTCCCAAATCTGGCCATTTGGCTTCCCGCACAGATTTATGGAGGGTAATCGTCCTGCATACTCATCAGCATACATTCGTCACAGGATCTTCTTTTCTCCCGCCTGCGGCGTACCCTCCCGGCGGGTTACTGTCATGTTGACGATGGTTTCATCGCAGTTTAGCGCATCCTGATGAAAAACCACCCAAAACTTCCGTCACTGAAAGGCCATCGCTTTCCTGGATCTGTTGTCAGCTACTCCGTTTGGGCATACTTTAGGTTCAACATGAGCCTGCGCGATGTGGAAGACCTGTTGGCGGAACGAGGTGTTGCAGTTTCTTATGAAACTATTCGATCATGGGTCGCAAAGTTCGGGCAGCAGTATGCAAGGTCGATCCGACGTGATCGTAATCAAGGGCCAGAAACACTGGCTCTGGCGAGCTATTGACGTTAATGGCGATATTCTGGATATCCTTATCCAATCGTGCCGGAATACCAGAGCGGCAATACGTTTCATGCGTAAATTGGTCAAACAATATGGTGAACCTCGCGTTCTCATCACTGATGAATTAGGCAGCCATGGGGCAGCAAAACGCCAACTGATCCTGGGCGTCGAACACCGCCAACACAAAGGCCTGAATAACAAAGCCGAGGTTTCACACAGACAAACCAGGAGGCGTGAAAAGATATTCGGTCGCTTCAAATCACCAAGGCAAGCTCAAATGTTTCTAGCAGCTCACGATCAAATAGCCTGTCTCTTTCGTCCACGCTGCTACACTCTTCGCTAATTCATACCGACAAGCTAGATCAGACGAACATAGTCTTTGGTGCGAATACTCCGACGAGTTGACCGCTTAAAATTCGAGAAGTTGATGCCTTGTTCAAACCACTCAAATTAACATGACAGTACCGATTAGTTGCAATATATGCACTCATTTGTTGGATCAATTGATCAACAAAGAAGTAGGTAATTACCACGCCAATCATTCTAATCATAAGATTTTCGGTAACAGGAATTCTGGCATTTTTTGATGATTGCCAATTGGCGACCACAGGTAACAGACCGCTACCAATATTTGCGCCAAGTACCAAATATATTCCTGCTTCAACATCTAACGATCCAGCTGCAACAATACCAATACAGCTAAAGCCGTTCCCACATCCGCGCCAAGCATGATCAGAAAAGCGGTTGATGTTGCCATGACATTCTGTGCGGAAAAGGACGCTGCGATCATCGCTGTTGCCGTGCTACTTTGCAACGTGATTGCGACGAACAAACCTGATATAAAAGATGTAATCCATTTGCCTTCAGCGCGTCTCGCCCATCTTTTAAGCACAAGTCCATATGATCGCATAACACCCGTGCGAACCATACGAAGCCCCATAACAGAAGCGCAACAGAACCGAGAATATTGAATAAAGTCACCAATGAAACATACTTTCACCTGAAATTTCAAAATTGATAAATGGACATCACCCAAGTTCGAGCAGATGGTTTTAAGGCGTTTTCGAGCCTGAAAGGAGTGCTTTCGTTCGCGCGGGGAAATCGGTAATAATGCCATCCACGCCGCAATCGATCATTCTGAATATGTCCGCTTCTTCATTGACGGTCCAGACATTTACGATCAATCCAATTTGTTGCGCCATCGCTACGTGTTCTTTTGTGATATCTTGGAAAAATGGCGCCCATATTTGACCACCAAGGTTCTTGATTATATTCGGCAATGAAGTTTTAGCGCCTGACCAATGCGCCCCTGCCATCCACGGAGAATCTGTATAAATGTTGGGCTGCATCGGTGGGTTTGGTCGATCAAAATAACTTAAGAATCCTAAGGTAATTTGATCATCTAGACTAAGACATTCCGTCAGCACACGCCAGTCAAATGAGGATATGATTGCGTGTTCGCTCACGCCAAACTTTTCAAGTGCTGTTATAACCGTTCTTGCCAATCCGGATGGACTATCGCCGAGATCAGAACGGTTTGCATATGACTTAATCTCAATATTTGCGACGAAATCTGGTTGCTCGCTCAACCACTCACAAAAGGTTTCCAAAGTAGGAACAGAAACATCGTTCATCACAAGTTGGTTAGGGAACTTTTTTTGATAATCCGTACCGGGTTTAAGGGCACCCAAATCATAAGACTGCAAGTCAGAATATGTACTCTCGATGATTTTAGGACCTGTTTGATCGAGCCAATCACCATTTTCATCCTTGGCTAAATTGGTCGATATTTCAGGATCATGATGAAGAATGGGAACAGAGTCAGCTGTGTTTTGCACATCAATCTCAACTGCAAAAATTCCATTCTCAACTAGATGCCTGATACCCGGCATAGTATTTTCAGGCAATTCTCCACGCGCACCGCGATGGCCATAAATTAGAGGCTTAGCGCCTAATCCCTGTAGCTTTTTACGGAGAAATTGGGAGTAGATCATCCAATTCTCTTTCCGCTATCGACATTAAATAGGTGCACATTTTCCGGAGCTATCGACAGACGGATTTCTTCACCCGCCTTGGATATTCTGTGCACACCTTGAGCACTTACAGTAAATGGCTCATTACCTAACTTACCATGCAATAATGTGTTGGCACCTAAAGGTTCTGACTGAAATACGTTAACCGTTAGCGGACCTTCAGGATCAATTACAACATGCTCCGGACGCATACCAACAGATACTGAATCATCAGGCGCATCACTGTCACAAACATAAGAGTTTCCCACACTTACTTTGCCAGTTTTCACATTGCCAGCGACAATGTTCATTGCCGGACTTCCGATAAACTGAGCGGTGAACAATGTTTGAGGTTTTTCATATACATCAAGTGGCGATCCCACTTGTTCGGCAATGCCGCCATTCATAACAATCATACGATCAGCCATTGTCATGGCTTCGACCTGATCGTGCGTTACATATAAGGATGTGATCCCTAAATTAGCCTGAAGCTGTTTAATCTCAAGGCGCATTTGTACGCGTAATTTAGCATCAAGATTAGAAAGTGGTTCATCAAATAAAAACACCGCAGGTTCACGTACGATCGCACGTCCCATTGCAACGCGCTGACGTTGTCCACCTGATAGTTCTTTAGGTTTACGATCCAAATATGGCTCAAGTTGCAAAAGTTTTGCGGCTTCCTGCACCTTATGCTCAATCTCGCTTGCCGGAACCTTTGCGATTTTCAAACTATACGCCATGTTCTGGCGCACAGACATATGCGGATAAAGCGCATAGTTTTGAAATACCATAGCGATATCGCGATCCATGGGCTCTTTTTCATTCACCCTACCGCCATCGATTTGGATCTCTCCTTCACTAATGGTTTCAAGACCCGCTACCATGCGCAAAAGCGTTGATTTACCGCAGCCAGAAGGTCCAACGATTACGATAAATTCACCATCTTCAATATCGACGCTGACACCGTGAATAACTTCGGTTCTGCCATAGCGTTTTTTAATGTCTTTTAGACTTATCGTTGCCATTTATTTCTCACTATCTACTAGTCCGCTGATGAACAATTTCTGCATAGAAATCACCACAACAACTGGAGGGATCATTGCCAGAATGGACGTGGCCATAATGACCGGCCAATCAGCAGTGTCATCACCTGATGGGAACATTTGTTTGATGCCCATCACAATCGTGTTCATGTCTGGCTCAGTTGTGATCAACAAAGGCCACAAATACTGGTTCCAACCATAGATGAACAAAACCACAAAGAGTGCAGCAATATTTGTGCGGCTCATCGGGATGATGATATCAATGAAAAAGCGCATTGGTCGCGCGCCATCAACACGCGCAGCCTCTGCCAATTCATCAGGAATTGTCATAAAAAATTGCCGAAACAAAAATGTCGCTGTTGCCGATGCGATTAATGGAAAGATCAAACCAGAGTAACTGTTTAACATGCCAAAGCCAGCAACCACTTCGTACGTTGGCACAATGCGAACTTCTACTGGCAGCATCAACGTGATGAATATCATCCAGAAAAACGTCGAACGACCCGGGAATTTAAAATACACAATGGCAAAAGCTGATAGGAGAGAGATAATGATTTTACCAACTGCAATGCCAATCGCCATAATAAGCGAGTTGAACAGCATAGTTGCCACAGGCACGTTCACTCCTGCAAATAATGCGCGAGTATAATTTTCAATAAAATGGCCACCGGGCAATAGCGGCATTGGAGGCTTTACAATCTCAGGCTGGGTTACGGTAGATGCCACAAACGCAAGCCAGATTGGGAAGAAGACAATCAGGATACCAAAGATCATCAACGCATGAGTAAGCCACAATGAGCCGCCTCTTTTTTCGACCATTCCAGGTGCGGGATCTTTTACAATCTTACTCATCAGTAATGCACCTTCTTTTCTACGAATTTAAATTGCAGAACCGTCAATGCTCCAACGACAATGAGTAGGATCACCGATTGTGCGGCTGAGGACCCAAGATCCTGCCCAACAAAGCCATCGGAAAACACTTTGTAAACCAAAATTGTTGTCGATTGCTGCGGACCACCAGAGGTAATTGTGTGGATGACGCCGAAGGTTTCAAAGAATGCATAAACGATATTTACGACCAGTAAGAAGAATGTTGTTGGCGATAGAAGTGGCAGTACTATTGTGTAAAAACGGCGCCAGAATCTTGCCCCATCAATTGCCGCAGCTTCGATCACCGACCGTGGTACAGCTTGTAGTGCAGCAAAGAAAAATAGGAAATTGTAGCTTATTCTTCCCCAAGCCGAGGCAACAACAACCAGCCCCATGGCCTCCTCGCCATTTAAAACATGGTTCCAGTCATAGCCTAATTGACCTAAATACCAGGACACAATCCCCACACGTGTATTAAACATGAATAGCCAAAGAACACCTGCAATGGCTGGGGCCACCGCATAGGGCCAAATAAGCAATGTTCGATAGGTGGATGCGCCTTTGATTAATCGATCAGCCAATACAGCAAGAAACAGTGCCGGCACCATCGACACGATTGTGACAAGTGTAGAGAAAAGCGCGGTCGTTCCAAACGCTGACAAATAGTATTTATCGGTAAGTAGAAATTCGAAATTTCCAAACCCAACAAACTGGGACGACAACCCAAACGGGTCGGGTATAAACATCGACTGCCATATAGCTTGTCCTGCGGGATAGAAAAAAAATACCCCAGATATTAAAATCTGCGGAAACACCAGACATAGCGGCAAAAGCCAGCCGTTAAAGCGAACGCGTTTTTCCATAAACTTGATCCAATTTTAAGAGGCTGCCGGAAGAGTTACTTCTTCCGACAACCACATGCTTGGGAGAGTTCTAGCGGTTTGCTTGCTCAAAGCGACGGAGCAACGGATTCCCGCGCTCAACTGCACTATCAAGTGCTTCTTGAGCTGTTTTATCGCCTGACCAAACAGCTTCTAACTCTTCATCGATAATGCCACGGATCTGATCAAATGAACCGAGACGTAAGCCTTTTGAATTGGCTGTTGGCTCTTTTGCGGTCATTTGAATAACGGCAATATCTGTACCTGGGTTTTCATTATAAAACCCGTCAGCTTTAGTTTTGTCACCAGCCGCTGATGTGATCGGCAGATAACCTGTATCCTGGTGCCACTTGGCTTGGATATCAGTTGAAGACAGGAAGTTTAAGAATGCAGCTGTTGCTTTGTATTCATCAGCATCATGGCCTTCCATCACCCATAAAGATGCACCGCCGATAATTGTGTTTTGCGGAGCGCCTGATGCTTCTGACCAATATGGCAATGGACGAACTTCAAATTCAAACTTGGCTTCACTTTTGATCCCAGCGTAACCAGCAGAGCTTTCTGTGAACAGCGCACATTCGCCAGCACGGAAGTTTGCACCACCTTCATTGCGGCGACCAGCATAGAAGAACTTACCTTCTTTGGCCCAGTCACCCATTGTTTGGATGTGCTTAACTTGTAGCGGGCTGTTAAATGAAAGCTCCGTATCTAGCGCTGCAAAACCATTGTCTTTCGTTGCAAATGGAGTGTTGTGATAAGCAGAGAAATTTTCCAAATGGATCCAGCTCTGCCAAGCAGTTGTTAGCGGACATTCGCTACCTGCAGCTTTTAGAGTATCTAGCACTTCGCCAACTTTATCCCATGTGGACAAATCAACATCGCCAGCAATACCCGCTTCTTTTAACGCATCTTTGTTAACCCAAAGCACTGGTGTTGATGAGTTAAACGGCAATGACAACATTTGACCATCAGTTGATGTGTAATAACCTTTAACTGATCCGATGAAAGCATCCTGATCGAATGTAGCGCCTGCTTCACTCATCACTTCAAATACAGGTTTAATCGCACCTTTAGCGCTCATCATTGTTGCGGTACCAACTTCAAAAACCATCAAGATGTTTGGTTGTTCGCCAGCACGGAAAGCAGCAATACCAGCATTGAGCGTTTCTGAATAATTACCTTTGTGAGAAGCCGTAACTTTATAGTCGCTCTGGCTACTATTAAATGTTTCTACCTGTTCAGCAACCAGATCGCCAAGGCGACCGGTGAATGCATGCCAGAATTGAATTTCGGTCTGCGCAGCCGCCAAAGTAGGCGTAAGCGCTGTTGAACAAAGAGCAACTGCTCCAAGAACTAAATTCTTCATAATTATCCTCCCAGATAGTTTTGTCTCGAAATAAACGCCATATCGCGGCATCGATAAATGAGCATAAGTCAGAAAAATTTATAATTCAAGTGCGTTTTTATTGCGTTTTATATAACATAATATTATAAATATGTACAATTTGGCTTTGGGAGGCAACATTGGAAGGACCGGTCAGGATACGTCAGCTAGAGGCTTTAAACGCGCTTGCAGATCATGGAAGCATGACAAAAGCAGCTGAATCTTTGAAGATCTCTCAACCAGCCGTCAGTCGATTATTGGCCGACCTTACAAAAGATCTCGGCTTTAAATTATTTCATCGAAAAGACGGTCGAATAAACCTGACCCAGGAAGCCCGGTTCTTATTGCCAGACATAAGGCGTGTCCTTGAATCCATGTCTTTCATCACCGAAGCTGGTCGAAACTTGTCCAACCAAAAAGCTGGTCACATACGTGTTGCATGCCTTCCAGGTTTTGCAACAAGTCACTTGCCTGCCATCATAGCCAGTTTCATGGCGGACCGACCTGGGGTAACCATAACAGTTGAACCTGATCGACCAGAACGTATCCTAGAGTGGATAGTGGGGGAGCAATTTGATTGCGGTATCACCGATGGTTTTGATGGCCACCCTGCCATTGAACACGAGACCGTGCCGATTCGCTCTGTCTGTATATTTAAAGAAGGTCATCCACTTTGTGAACTTGATGTTATCACGCCCGCTGATCTGAAAGATCAACCGATCATTCACACGCGGCGAGACAGTGCATTTTTTGGCTCCATAGACTCGGCGTTTAAGGTTGCAGGTGTGCCACTTAAACCGCATATTGAAATTCGACAATTCACAGCTGCATGTGAATTGGTACGAAATGGCGCGGGGTTATCGATCGTTAGTGAGCTTGATGCGAGAAGTTATGCTGATCGGGGTGTAGATTTTCGTCCCTTTGAACCCAGTATCTCGCATAACTTATCGTTAGTTCGTCCAATTCATCGGCACCCATCAAAATTAACGCTTGAGTTCATGACTATGTTTGAGGAAAGTTTGCAAAATCTGCGTGTTCGCGAGTGAGTTTACCGATCAAACTTTGAGGGCATGCGAAAAATATTAGGCGAAGCGATGAGCAAGATTTTGTCTCCTTAGGCACATTTTTAACATCCCAATTTGCAGTTCAAGTATCCGTTCTTAACCTAAGAGCGGAACTAGTGGTTTGCATGCTACCGCAACTATCCAACTGCCATCGGCATCACTAAACCCGTGCAGAATTGCCACACGTCTCAACACCACCCCACCATCATCCGCACTGCCAAACACAAAACACATTTCAAGCATTTTATTGACGCAATTTGGCGCGATGTTTTGGGTGTTGGATAGGTATGCGGGAGTTTTTTATGGTTATTGTCCGAAATATTATCAAGGGTATCTTTCTTTTAGCTATAGCGGTGGTGGTTTATGGTGTTTATTGCTATGCTGACGCCACCAAAGATGCTGCCCAATTGAAGGTTCGGGCGGACCAACTTATCGCCGATGGCAAAGGGCCTGATGATTTGGGGCCTGATGATTTGGGACAAAACAAGGCCGCGCAACTGCTTCTGGTTCAGGATCCGGGCTATTATGACCATTCTGGCATTGACCTGACATCCAAAGGTGCGGGCATTACCACCCTCACCCAATCTCTGGCCAAGCGCGTTGGCTTTTCAGAGTTCAAGCCAGGCATCGCAAAGTTTCGGCAGACGGCCTATGCGATGGGTTTGGAAGCTGAACTTAGCAAAGAACAAATTTTTGCGCTGTTTCTCGATAGTGTTGAGATGGGCAAAGGCCCGGATGGCTGGATGACAGGTTTTTTCAATGCCAGCCGTAAAATCTATGGCAAGGAGGTCAACGAACTTTCAGATCGAGAATTTTTATCGCTGGTCGCGGTGATGATTGCACCTGCGAAATACAACCTGCGCAAACCAGGTGCTGCGCTGACCGAGCGTGTGACCCGAATTGAAAAGCTCATTGCCAAAGCATGTGAGCCACTTGATCTGAAAGATGTATGGCTAGAAGGATGTAAATAGGCGCTCTAGCGCCTATTTATCTTTCTTGTCTTTCTTGGCAGCATCTCGGCCAAATTTTGGCGGTTCAATGCGGCGTTTCTTTTCTTCGGTAATTTTCTTCTGCGCTGCTTTTTCCTGTTTTTTGGCGGCAGCTTCTTCTTTTGCTGCTTCGGCTTTTTCACGACGGGCTTTTACCCACGGATTGTCTTCATTTGATGTTTCATCGTCGTCGTTATCATCATCGCCATCATTGCCATTGTCATCATCGTAGCGGCTGCGCGGCGCAGGCTCTGCGTCCACATCATGCTGTGCAGGCTCGTGCGGGTCCACGGTGCGGTCCAGCGGATCGTAACCAAAGTCATTATCACCCTTGTCCCCTTCTTTAACCAAGAATACGAGTAGGACAATCCAACCAAGAACCGGGATTAAGCCAAGCAATAACCACCAGCCAGACCGGTTTGTATCATGCAAACGTCTTGCCCCCACTGCCAGGCTGGGCAAAAGCAGACCTAACGAGACAATACCGGATGCGAATTCTGACCCGGTGACAATATCTACCAATAATTGAAGTAAGAATGAGAATAAGAAAAAATACCAATATTCGGACCGCTGCGCGCGGCCTGTGAAATCTGTATATTTTTTAGAACAAACCTGAACTGCAGTCGCAAAATCCATCTTATCGCCCTCATGATGGTTAAATATCAATCTCTTATAGCGATATCGTGAGAAGTTGATTCAATCCCGCGAACGCCAACCTGCAATAGATTTAGGTATTGGCACATGGATTGACAAGGTGGAGCTTTCACCGCATTAGGTTTTGGCAGACATGCAAGATGATGAACCGAACGACAGATGATGAAACCGAAACCAAAACAAAAATTCATCCGCAAGGAATGGGCACGCTTTCGCGCCATGCTCGACCGGATGCCGCAAAGGTGGTTTTTATATGCGGGCTACGCCCTGTTTGCCATTGCCTTTGGCGCAACTATTTATGAGTTCGTCTGGCTGGGTATGCTGGGCGGATAGCGCATACCTATAACGGCATCGCTATCAGGCCCAACGATGCACCCCTTCACCAGGCAGATACTACCACCACCCCTTGCCATGCAAACTGTCATACATGCCATCGGCAATCTGCTGATAGCCTGCATGATTTGGGTGACCCTGCATCCAGGCCTGGTTGCCAGTATAAGTAGGCACGTTGTAAGGCGCTAATATCTGATTTTGCGCATCCACCCAAGTTGGGCATGTCGCATTGTTGGTCATACAAAAAACCAAACCGCCATTGCCATTGATTACCTGCATGATGACATTTCCAACATTGACCTGAGATGCCGGCGAATTATAAACACCGTCATTGGTACCAAGCCAAATAATAGTGTGAGTTGGTTTTGGGTTTGCGCTGCTTACAATGGTTCCTGCGCCAATATCTTTAGCTTGCTGGCTGGTGGCCCCATTCATAACGCATACAGATGCTATGCTGGCATTATGACCAGCGCCGTTTAACCGCGTGACCAATTTGGGAAGATAACCATAATCAGACCACGCGCCGCCGGGCCGATAATAATTGGCATCAGTGATCCAATTCGGGTTGGTTATAGGCTGCGCATTGGAAAAAACAGTCGCCGTTGGATCGTTGGTATCCACCCCATCGCCAACACCTGCCGATAATGAATCCCCAACCATCGCCAATCTGATATCTGCCATAACTTTCATCCCCTCAATCATTCTATTTATAGTTGTATATTTTAACAGTTGCATCATAAGTAGTTTAAGTCAAACTCTAAATTATTGAACTGAAACCATTGCATAAGGCGCACATCAGGTGCTCGCGTAGAATCAAATTCATTGATATAGTTCAAAGCATTGCAACCGAATTGGTGATCTGTGCCCAAAACCAAACCCGCCCAAAAACCGCGCGAGACCGACCTTTATGCGCCTGTCAAAGCATTGCTGGAGGGGCAAGGCTATGAGGTGAAGGGCGAGATTGGCAAGGCCGATATTGTGGCTGTGCGAACTGGCGCTGATGGCCCGCCTGAAGCGCCCATTGTTGTGGAGCTAAAAACCGCGTTTTCGCTATCGCTGTTTCATCAGGGAATTGATCGGCAGAGCCTGACTGATGATGTTTATATTGCCGTGCCGCGCGGCACGGGCAAGCCCTTTTTAAAGGCATTGAAAAACAACAAGAACCTGTGCCGCCGCTTGGGGCTTGGACTCATCACAGTGCGGCTCAAAGATGGGTTTACCGAAATTCACCTCGACCCAGCGCCCTATCAGCCACGCCAATCAAAGATAAAGAAATCCCGCCTTTTGCGTGAATTTGCAACCCGTGTAGGTGATCCCAATCAGGGTGGCGCGGCCCGGCGAACACACATTATCACCGCCTATCGACAAGATGCTCTGCGCTGCTTGCAATATCTGAATGAACACGGCCCCACTAAAGCCTCGATCATAGCCAAGGCGACAGATGTAAGCCGCGCCCGCACCATCATGGCAGCCGATCATTACGGCTGGTTTGAGCGCATACATATGGAGCAGGACGGCAAGGTGCTGAAAGGTATTTACGGTATCACGCCCAAGGGTGAATTAGCCGTAGTTGAGTTTAAAGATGCGCTGGATGAGATTGATAAGGCTGGCGATAAAGCATGATCTTTTCCATCAAACCCATTTCAGCAGAAGACACCTACCCGCTTCGTCGCAAAGTACTTTGGCCGAATGGGCCTGATGCGCTCGTATTATTGGCCGATGACCACCTGCCCTCAACGCAGCATTTTGGCCTGTTTGAAGCAGATCAGCTTATCGGCGTGATTTCGCTTTTTGAGCAAGATGGCGCCATGCAGTTCAGGAAGTTGGCAGTTGATCACGCGATTCAGGGCAAGGGCTATGGCACGGCTCTCCTCGCGCACGTGCTCGATGTCGCGCAAAGCTCCGGCACAAAGCGCCTGTGGTGCAATGCACGTGTTACCGCCATGCCGTTTTATGCGCGATTTGGTTTTTCCGCCGAGCCCGATAGCTTTTTCAAAGGCGATGAAGAATATAAAATCGCCTATCGTGAATATTCGCTCAGAGATTCTCGATGATTTGGTAATTTGTTACACTCTTGAGTTGGTTGTTCATCATGTATTTTGTTATTATAATTTGGCAGGAAAATAAACCTATATAAATGGCACAAAGCATACTCGAACGACATGCTCCAAATCGGTTTGAACTAGATGAACGCGGCTATTGGGCGGAAGGAAATGCAACTGATTGGGCCAATCATCGGCATGCAGAGACCATTTGGCTGGATGATGTTCTAAATGACCTTGTATGTTTTGAGAATGTACCACCTGCGGACATTCAAATTGATAAAACGCAGATCGGCGGTTATCCGCTGCCAATTGTTCGTGTGCGAGGCATCATGAGATACATGTTTATTCCGTTTATGGAAAAACTATTGTCGGATGGCATGTACAAACCATACAACTGGTCCTATTGAAATCCGCTATTCGACGCGCTACCTGTTAGAAAACGGATAAGGAAATTCCATGGCATTGCTCGATACTCCCCTTTGTGATTTTGGTTGGCAAGCACCGGATTTTACGCTCTCTGATGCACATGGAAAAATCCATACCATGAGTGAACATATGGGCGAGAACTGTTTATTGATCGCCTTTATCTGCAACCATTGCCCTTACGTTAAAACGATTGCCCACCGCTTAGCCACCGATACGGATGAGCTGATTGCAAATGGGATCAATGTGCTTGCTGTTATGTCTAATGACTACCGAGACTATGCGGAAGACAGCCCCGAAAACATGATCAAATTTGCCGCGCAACATGGTTTTAATTTTCCGTACCTTGTTGATGAGACACAGGAAGTCGGCAAAGCCTACGGTGCAATATGCACACCGGATTTTTTTGGTCTGAACAAGAAAGGCGAACTGCAATATCGTGGCCGCCTTGATAACGGCGCGATGGGTAGCTCACCGAGCGAACTTGCAAACCGCGATCGCGAACTATTCAATGCCATGATGCAAGTTGGCAAAACAGGCGAAGGCCCGCGCCAACAAAATGCATCAATGGGGTGCAGTATAAAATGGTCTTAAATATATTCTAAGAAACCAGATCAGCAACTTCACATTTATCTCGCAAATGCAGCCGTTGCTGATGTTTGTTTCGAAAGCATTCGAAAAAAGAAAATACGCGCCCGATTTTCGGCGGCATTCTGCGCGCTTGGTGATATGGTGGGCGCATGCTTTTTGACCTTCCAGATCACGACACACTCTATCAGGCTTTATTAGACCGGAATGCGGCCTATGACGGGCAGGCTTACGTATGCGTTTCAACAACGGGGATATTCTGTCGGTTGACCTGTCCGGCGCGAAAACCAAAATCGGAAAATTGCTCGTTCTATGCGTCCGTGGGCGAATGTATTGAAGCGGGATATCGCGCCTGCAAACGATGCCACCCACTAACCCCGATGGCGTCATCTGATCCTGCGATTGCTGCTCTTCTTGCAGCACTTGATGAAAAGCCGGAATATCGGTGGTCGGAGTTGGACATTGAGCGGATGGGCTTTGACCCTTCCACAATTCGTCGAAGTTTCAAGCGTCAGTTCGGAATGACGTTTCTTGAAATGGCGCGGCAGCGAAGATTGCGTGATGGATTTGAAACGATTTCGCAGGGCGGCAAAGTCATTGATGCGCAGATCCAGGCTAATTTTGAATCAGCCAGCGCTTTTCGGGCATCATTTGCAAAACTTTTGGGCCGGGCACCGGGCAGTCTCGACAATAACCCTACCCTGTTTGCTGATTGGATCACCACCCCTTTGGGAGATATGATCTCGGTCAGCAGTCAATTGCATCTGCACCTTCTGGAGTTTGTGGATCGCAAGGCATTAAAAACGGAACTTGGCAAGCTCGATAAGCAGGCAAAAGGAAAACTCGGGGTTGGAAAAACAGACGCAGGTGAGCAAATCAGGCTGGAACTGGAGGCGTTTTTCGCAGGAAAATCTGCCAGTTTCTCCACGCCCCTCGCCTTTGCCGGATCGCCTTTCCAGCAGGCCGTTTGGGATGAGTTGTTGCGCATACCTGCGGGCGAAACGCGCAGTTATTCCGACATTGCAAAAGGCATAGGCCGACCATCTGCAACCCGTGCAGTTGCGCGGGCAAATGGTGCCAATCAAATCTCGCTTGTTGTACCATGTCACCGCGTTATTGGCGCTGATGGCTCCTTGACCGGATATGGTGGCGGGCTATGGCGCAAACAAAAACTTCTTGAAATCGAACGGCACTACAAGATGTGCCCCCATGAGAGCAAAGCAATATGAACCAGTCTGACAAAGCCACCCATTTCAAATCTCTTCACAAGAAGAGTGAACCACTCGTCCTCTACAATATCTGGGATGCTGGCAGCGCCAAAGCGCTTGAAGATGCAGGTGCCAAAGCATGCGCAACCGGAAGCTGGTCAGTTGCAGCAGCACAAGGGTTTGGTGATGGCGAAGCTATTCCGCTTGAATTTGTCCTGCAAATCATAGAGCGCATCAGTAAAACAATTGACCTGCCGCTCAGTGTAGATTTCGAAGGTGGTTACGCGATTGATGCGGCAGATGTAACCGCCAATGTGCGCAAAATCATCAAGGCTGGTGCTATCGGTATTAATTTTGAAGATCAGGTGGTGGGCGGCGAAGGTCTTCATGCAATCCCTACACAGATTGAGCGGATACAGGCAGCGCGTGAAGCCGCCGAGCAGGAAGATGTTCCGTTGTTTATCAATGCGCGCACTGATTTATTCCTCAAAGCAGAACCGTCTGAACATGCGGCGCTGATTGATCAGGCTCTTGAACGCCAGGTTGCCTATTCAAACGCCGGAGCGGATGGCTTTTTCATTCCCGGCCTTACCCAACACGATCTGATCAAACAGATTACTGATGCTGCAAACCTTCCTGTAAACGTTATGATGAGAGGCGAATTGAACTCTTTTGGTGATATTACCAAAGTTGGAGCATCTCGCGCCAGCTATGGGCCGGCGCCTTATCGCGAAGCAATTTCTGACCTGACAGAGCGCTATAATGCTCTCCACTAGGCTCGTCTCTTGGCGTTGCAAAAGTTTTTCAACCAGAAAATCAATAAACACCTAGCCTGTGGCGTGATTTTGTGAGATGCCGCTCCCATAATCACATTTAAAATGGGCGCAACCCGCCCTCCACAGAAGGAGCAGATCGACCATGATTGAACGACAAGAAACTGCAACACGCATGAGCAAAATCGTTAAACACAACGGCACTGTGTATTTGTGTGGTCAGGTGGGCAATGTCAAAGCGGGCGAAGAAGTGTCTGCGGGCGATCAAACAGCGCAGATGCTAGCAAAGGTTGACGCGCTTTTGGCTCAGGCCGGGTCATCAAAAGAGCAAATTCTTCAAGCCATTATCTGGGTTTCTGATATGAAGCATTTTCAGGAAATGAACGCTGTGTGGGATGCATGGGTGCCAGAAGGTCATGCCCCGGCACGTGCTTGCGGCGAAGCCAAACTTGCCCGACCTGAACTTTATGTCGAAATCATAGTTACCGCTGCATACGACTAGTCATTTAGGATTAGTGGTACACTCTACTTGATCAAGTTCGTTTATGGTGCGACAATTGCCTGTATACGACGGGAGGTGAAGGAATGTTCAAAGCAGTGCAAACGGACAGCGATATCGACCGTGTTGTCAGCTTAGCCAACCTTATCTGGCATGACCATTATGACCCGATTGTTGGGTCCGATCAGGTTACTTATATGTTGGAGCATTTTCACTCTCCACAGGTGATTAAAAACCAAATTGAAAATGAGGGTTACCGTTATTTTCTCATTGGTCACAATGGCCGCATTGTGGGGTATATGGGTGTGCAGCCAAACGATAATGAACTATTCCTCAGTAAACTCTACATCCTGTCAACAGAGCGCTCAAAAGGCTTGGGCCGCACATCGATGAGCCATATTGTTGACCTTGCATTTGAACTCAAATTGGACAAAGTTCGCCTGACCGTGAACAAAAACAATATCGGCTCAATCAAAGCTTATGAGAAAATGGGCTTTAAAAAAACAGACACCGTCGTTGAGGATATTGGCGGCGGTTATGTCATGGATGACTATGAGATGGAGCTTACGCTAACGTGAGCCCTTCCTCTTTGCAATCAGGTTAACAAACACGATTGTCAGATGAACAGATCGCCATTTTTGCCAAAATTGATCTTACTAAAATCGAGTTAGTTAAAATCGGGATATTCGAACTCGATATAGGAAAAGAAGTGATCTGAACCCTGTTTTTTAGGTGAGTTCAAAACATCAACCTTATCAGTTCTTAACTTCCACAATGCTTTAGAACACAGAATATAGTCGATTTGCGCCCACTCATCTTCTCTTGTTCCATCCGCCTTTGGTCGCTGCCAAACATGGGTATCGCGAGGGCGACGAACGGGAGAATTTTCTGCCGTATCAGCCTGCTCGATGACAGAAACGGCATTGGTAACGCCAAGTGCGTTATCATCTGCCAATAGCGGCGCTAAGGCCTCGCTGGCAGGCGTATCATTTAAATCACCCAGGACAACAAACCGATCATTTTCGATATCCATCACAGACGATACAATATCAACGACCTTTCGTGCCTCTGCCTCACGCTTGAGCGTATTGTTGCGTTGTGCTTTTGCGTATTTTCCCGGGTCCTTAAATGGATCAACACCCGTATATTTGGACTTAAAGTGACATATAAAGGCCGTTAGCACGAGGTTCTCGCGATCTTTATCGACGATCTCAACCTGCAAACAATCGCGGCCAAACTGGTAAAGCTTGCCATCAGAGCGGCGGAATTTATCAAACCGATGACTAACGATGCGGCCAATGCGAAAGAGCTTTGTGCAGATCAGGCCTAAATCGATACCGCGCGGATCATTGGAGGGAAGGCTGACCACACCAGTTTTTGGTCCATAATCAGGACCGACACTGGCCTGCACGAAATCAAGCAAAGCGCCAAAGTTTTCAAGTTCCTGCAGGGCAACGATATCAACTGAATTTTTGCCAATGCCGTTGTCACGAATGCGCTGCGCCACATCAAAAGCATGTGATCTTGATTTGGGTTGCGTATTAAAACGCCCATAAGTATCATCACCGACTGAATAAGGATCATCAAAACGATCAAACAAATTTTCTACATTGTAGGTACCAATTCTAAAATTACGAGGCATAAGATTTTCCACCTATGAGTTATTTATGAAATCACACATACCATAAAGTTGTTTATTCACCAATTCTAGGCGGGCCAGATGTCGTTTTTATGAAAGGGAGGTTTGTACTATTTCCCCCTCACCCCCGCACCAATTCCTCGGCCAGAAAATCGAACACGGTGCGCACGCGGGTGCTTAGATGTACTTCTCTATGTGTCGTCAGCCATATGGGATAGGTCAGATTTGTTTGCTCGGGCAAAATGCGGACTACTTTTGGCTCCAGATCACCTAAACGGGCGGGCATGGCGCCAATGCCGACACCCAGCTTGGTCAATTCCCAGTGCACATGGTGCGTGCCGGCAAGTACGGGAAAATTTTTCTCCGTCACGGGTATGCCAACGCTATTGAGATATCGGATCATCTCATGGGAATGATCAAAACCGATAAATTCAGCCTGGGCAAGATCTTCGAACTTTGTAATTGGCGGCAAACTATCAAGATAATCTGGTGTGGCATAAAAATACCCGCGCTCATCATGGATTTTTTTGGCAATCAGGTCATTATCCTCTGGGCGGAAATTTCGGATCGCAATATCCGCCTCACGCTTGCGCAGATTTTTCGGCTCGTTGGATGGCAATATCTCAATTTCGACTTTCGGGTGGATGCGGCGCAGCTTGGCAATGATCGGCGGCAGAACGCTAACCGATGTCATTTCGCTGGCCGTGATACAAACCGATCCTTCCAGCGTTGTGGTATGACCCAAGGCTGATAGTGAGAGCGAACCAGCCGCCTCGCCCATTTTGCGCACATGCTCCAAAAGCTGCTCACCAACAGGGGTCAGCAATAATCCGCGCCCTACCCGTTCAAACAGAACAACGCCCAGCTCTTCTTCAAGCGCGTCCACCTGACGCCCAAGGGTTGGCTGGGTCATGTGGAGCGCTCGCGCTGCGGCTGAGAGCGAACCTTCTTCTGCGGTAGCTAAAAAGGCCCGCGCCCGGTTCCAATCAAAATTGGTGTTTTTCCAATCCATAATGCCCTTTCATCCAACCAACCCATGCAAATATGCATATTAAACTAACATATTTAAGCAATTTACTTTCATATTCGTATTGATAGGATCATGGCACAGCTTAGAAAGCAACCCCAATGCATTGCACTCAACACCCTATGTTTTGCACTCAAATCGTAAGTAGAACCGACCATGTCAGAATTAACCGAACAGATGCCCAAAAATATGAATGTCAGCGCGCCAAAAACCAATCCGAAATTCTGGGATAA
Source organism: Lentilitoribacter sp. Alg239-R112 (assembly GCF_900537175.1). GTDB lineage: Bacteria > Pseudomonadota > Alphaproteobacteria > Rhizobiales > Rhizobiaceae > Lentilitoribacter. Next base: position 238,724 of record NZ_LS999833.1, read on the forward strand.
AGCATCGGCAAAATATTCCAAAAGCCCGGTTAGTGATCCCGCCGCCTATGCGCATACGCTCGACCGCACACGTTTTTATCTTAAGCCAGATGACCATATGCTGGAACTTGGTTGCGGCACTGGCACAACAGCGCTGACACTATCTGACCAGGTGCGCCACATCACGGCGACGGACATTTCGCAGAATATGCTGGATATTGCCGATCGCAAAAAGCATGAACAGGGCATAAATAACGTCGATTTTGTACAAAAAAGTGTTGAAGACCTGCCCTTTGGCGAGACATATGATGTGCTGTTTGCCTCATCGCTTTTGCACCTTCTGACCGACCTTGAAGATGGTCTTGCCCGTATTCGCCAATCAATTGAACCGGATGGATTGTTTATATCCAAGACGGTTTGCCTTAAAAAGCAAAATCCGATTTTCCCCATTCTTATTCCCATTATGCGCTTCTTTGGTCTGGCACCTTACGTCAATTTCATAACAGGAGACGAATTGGAAATTGCGGTTAAACAAGCCGGATTTGAGATTATTGAATCCGGTGATCACAACACCAAACCCGCCTGCCGGTTTATTGTTGCCAGAGCAATCTAGCGAACCACAAAACCAAGATTAAATAACAATCTAAATTCAGGTCAACGATAAGCCCACCTGCCAGAACCATCTGGCGGGAATGGTTTTCTTGTCCTGCGATTAAACTTGAAAGTCAGAACCATGCAAGCAATCACATACTCAAAATATGGCGGACCGGACGTTGTGCAAATCAGCGAAGTGCCAACCCCGATAATCAAAGATGATCAGGTACTTATAAAGGTGCACGCAGCAAGTGTTTCGTCCGGTGACTGGCGCGCGCGAAGCCTTATCCTACCCAAAGGCTTTGGCCTGTTGGGGCGGCTGATGTTTGGCATATTTGGCCCACGAAAACCTATATTGGGCACTGAATTATCCGGAACAATAGAGGCCATCGGCGCATCCGTTAAAAAATTTAAAATTGGCGATGCCGTCGTCGCATTTCCCGACATTTCAATGGGTGCCCATGCGCAATATTGTGCGATGAAAGAAGATGGTCTGATTGTGAAGAAACCTCACAATCTCAACTTTGCGGAAGCTGCGTCCCTATGCTTTGGCGGCACAACTGCACTTAGCTTTTTGCGCGATAAATGCGGCATACAGCCAAATGAGAAAGTGTTGATCATTGGCGCCTCCGGTTCAACGGGATCTGCTGCGGTCCAAATTGCCAAAAGCTTTGATGCCGAAGTAACGGGCATATGCGGGCCAAACAACGTCGCGCTTGTTCAATCCATTGGTGCAGATCATGTGATTGACTACACGAAAGAAGATTTTACCAAAAACGGTGAAACATACGACATTATTCTAAATTGCAATGGCGAGATAGGTTTCTCAGATGTGGAACACTCACTCGCACCAAGAGGCCGCTTAGGCCTTATTCTTGGAAATTTTAAACAACTATTGGGGCTTGAACGTGCGCCCAAAAAATCGGGCAAGAAAGTAATCCCCGGCGTGGCGATGACAAAGCTTGAAGACTTAGAATTATTGGCTAAACTTGCCGAGAGCGGTAAGTATAAACCGGTAATCGGCCATACATTTGCTTTCGAAGCGGCACAAGAAGCACATGCAATGGTCGATACAGGCCATAAGCGCGGCAACGTTGTTCTGATTATGCAAGAACACCCCTCAGATAATCTAAATATGGCTGCAAATAACGCAGGAGCCAATTGGCACCCGTTTACATAAAACACTTTACAGGTCAATCCTTAAATTTAGGGGGTTCCACTGAGTAGATTTTTCGAAATACTGTTGTAAAAACAATTAGCTAGCTGCAATACTAAATACGATCTTGGGTATAAATCACTATAATAGGTGAGTAATTTTGACCATTTTCGAACATATAATTTTGTTTATCTTTTTGGACTTTGGCAAGTTTGGACTGATTGAAAGGCAGTATCACGCAAAGACCGTATCACAGAAAGGCAAGTTTCAAACATCGTGATCAAAGATATTCAAAATTTGAACATCAACATAACGTATAAAATTGGGAGAACGATTATGACAGTGAAACAACTTACAACATTTGCCACAGCTGCTTCTATTATTGCAATTTCGACTGTGTCTGCAATATCTGGGAGTGCGTCACACAGCGCATCAGATGAAGTGATTGCCAAACAACGAGCAAACCTTGCAAGAAACACTGAAGGCCTTGGCTTTGGCCCACAATCACCTCGTGATCTTGATACAGCGACAGGTAAAAATACACGTTCGTTTGCAACCGCGCCGACTTACGCAGAGATGAACTTGTGCAACATTCACTTCCACGAAAATGCTGAACATAAGGGTGGCGAGTTCACCACATATGCAGGCAATGGTGATGGCAAAGGCTATGGCACAGGTTTTAAGTATGATGGCGTGCTAACAGAGGCTGAACTTACGCCTGCCAAAATGGAGTATGGAGATAAAGGCCATGGCGGTCTTATTCCCGGCGATACAATTGAAACACATTTTGTGCACACAACCGCACTGGTAAAGCCTGGACCTACACTTGGTTCCTGTCTGAGCCCTTCTATTGGCAATCCGCAATTGCGTGTTGAAACTGTTGTTATGGTGCTTGTGAACGATGAAAGTGCTGCGAACTTCATAGAAATTGCCGAGGTTGGCAATATCGACGGGTACGCGCAGGCCGTAAATCTTCCAAATTATCTCGGAGATGCTGTTCAATATGATGGTTCAACAACAGGCCCCGGCTACAATGAAAAAGGCTCGCCATTCCAAGTATCATGGAGTGTTCGTCCAAAGGTTTTAAAAGTGAACATCGAAACAGTTGGCGCTTGGTTGGAAGACAATATCTTTGATGAAGATCACGCCCATGGCGTTCGCAATCTTATTGTGAACCCCGACTTGATCTCTACAATTGGAAAATAGCTAGCGCCCGGAAGCTAGCCTGTTACATTCTTGTAGGTGACCCCCGACAAATACTTAGTCGGGGGTATTTATTTGGAAACAACAACCCATTGCTTGAGCGCAGGATCAAGATCATCACAATCATTAAGCTGCAAGTCACGTGACATAAATGGCCCTGCGCTGCGGCTGGTTTGGCCCGCTGCCAAACAGAGCGCATAATCATCTGTAAGATGCAACTCAGAACTCTCCGCATCAAAGGTGAAGTTCTGCAATGGTTTATTTTCGCAGGCGCTGAGGTGAAATTCGACTTCGACATCACTTGTGGGCACAATTTCCAGACATAGATTATCATAGGCTGCTGACATGATGTGGCCCGTTTCCGGATCATAAATAAATTGCACATCGCTGCGCTCTGTAGAGCCATTTAAAGGCTTGCAGGAATGTACATGTGCCCTGTCTGACGGTCCTCGTCCTACAGTATCAATGCAAAAGCCAAGATTATCCTTCTCATCCAGATTATCTTTCAGATGGATGATAGGCGCAGGCGTTTGTATATTGGGAGGATTGGAATTTGCGGCAACCAAATTTGCACTGACGCCGATAGATGCGATTGCTATGCAGCCCGCCAATAAAACCTTTATCCAGCTCACGTCCGCCACAGCTTTGCCTCCCAACAATGCTATTCTTCAATAGGCTATTTTCTACAATATCTTATTGCAAGGCAAATTAGGGCGGATTATAAAATTTGGCAAGCCTCAGCAGATTTGATGCTTTCACCGCGATAAACAACAGCCACGAACAAAAAGTTTCCAAACATGAACCGGATATTTGCCAAGCAAAAAAATGATGACCCAGAACATCCGGGCCTTATTTTGCAGCGTGCGATGAAAGATCACAACATGACCCCGCTCGCGTTTGCCAAGGCAATTGGTATTTCTAAAATGGAGTTGGAGAAGTTGTTTGATGGCAAAACCAGCATTACCCGTGCCACGGCAGGAAAATTTGGACGCTACTTTGGAAATGGTTCTGGTGCATGGATAAACATGCAGGCACTGTGGGATGAGCGCAAAACATAAGTGCCAATCCAAACACCCTAAACCGCTTTCAAAAAAAAATGGGTTTATCGAGTTCCAGTTTTAAAGATCATTGCAATTGGCCCCCACACCTTTTGCAAGCCCCTTTAGCGGTAAAGCTAAAATAAACCAAACATCAGATAAACCCAAAGTTACCCATAATTTAACATGTATAACTTAACTATCAATACTAATGAAACAGGGTTAACGAGGCGTTAAGTTTTGACTACAACTTTAGGCATCTGCTGGGTAGCGCAGTGAATGCCACCGCCAACCTCACCCAATGCATCAACATTCAGCGTGATGATCTCACGGTTCGGATAATGCCGCGCAAGTGCATCAGCGGCGATCTTGTCCGTTTCATCATCGCCAAACTGGGCGGCAATCACAGCACCATTGCAGGCATAATAATTGGCATAAGATGCCACAAAATCCACACTATCAACGCGGCGAACTTCTGGCTCGGGGATCACCTCAACATCAAGATCGGCCGCTTCTAATGCCTCATATGTCTCCAACGCCGCCATATGGAACGGATCATCTTCATCCAGCTCATCTGGCAAATTGATCAACACACGGCCAGCGCCTGTAAACCGTGCCAAACTATCGATATGATAATCGGTAATATCCTCACCTTTAACGCCCTGCGCCCAAATCATACGCGTCGCACCATAGGCGGCGAGCAATCTCGCCTCAACCTCATCGCGGGAGAGACCCTTATTGCGGTTATCATTCACCCACGAGCTTTCATGCGCCATTAAAAGCCCATGCCCGTCATGCTCCACACCGCCCGCCTCGCCTTGCAGACCGCTGGAAACAAGCGGCACGCCAAGGTGCTGCGCTATCTGAGCTGCAATCTTGCCATCGCGCATATGCACCTGATTGTTGCCCCAACCATTGAACTGAATGTGGCTGATAACAAGCTCACCATTTTGCACAGCAAATAAAGGTCCAGAATCCCGCGCCCACAAATCTTCTGTCGGAATATCCCAAAGCTCCACCCTGGATGACAACAGAGTTTTGGCACGGCGCTGATCCTCTTTGGCCGCGCACAGAATTACAGGCTCAAACTCCGATATAGCATTGGCAATATCAGCAATTGTGCGTTGCAGAATGTCGAGAAACTCCTGATCTGGATGCACTTGGCGATTCACCGGCCATTGCATAAATGTGAGTTCATGCGGTGCCTCTTCGGGCGGAACATGAAGGTGCGAGTGCGAAGCCGCACTGGCTTTATTGATCATATTACCTCTCACCCAGTCACCACCCAAGGAAGCAAACGCTGCCAATGCCGCAGAAGATCTAACAAATTCCCTTCTTTTCATGCATGTGTCCTGTTTGAATCATAGGTTGAGACTAGCAGAATGTGAAATTCTAGGGAACGTGGGGAAATTAAAATACTACCATTCATTATTGACAAATATTCTAGCTTCTAAGCCGCGAGGATACCATTTCAGCTAGCTACATTGCTTGGTTTTGCATGAAGATATACTATCAGAGATTCTTTCACAGTTTTGAGATACAAAGTTAGATACCAAAAATTCGGGATATACAGGTAACTCTATCCAAGATAGATGTGCTGTAGGAGAACAACCAAAAAACTTTTCTGGAGGATATATGACGCCATTCAAAAAGCTACGCAACAAATATCGTATGAGATTTGAACACGCCAAAGGTTACCTATCTGATTTTCAGATATTTTTTGTTCATGATCCATCGCACAGGTTACGAGCTTTACAAGGAATTTTTTCGACTTTTCTGGCTATCATCTCCTTTCTTGTTCTTGTAACTACAAGTGAAGACTCAACTTTTACTACAGCATTTTTTATCGGCTCTATTGCGACTATTTATGGTCTACTTTCCGCCTTAGTTGAAGTTCGATCTCTGGTAAACGAACGTAGGTTCATAGAGTTACGTCCTGGATGGGAAGCGCTCATCCATAAACAAAACTCATTTAGAGTTGACCGGCAAACTGATGTCTTTTTTAAGGAACTTATTCCCCAAGAGAAAGAACACAAAATGGGATTTGTATCAGTAAAAGAAAACTCATGTGATGAGGTCGCCTTTGTCAGCGAAGACATCGATCAAAAACTAACTTCAACTCTAAGGATAGAAATATCCGATATCCAAGTAAAAAAAAGCAAATATGTTGGATCGTTTGATGATCAACAAGACTTCCAATTTAGGTTTTTGCATACGACAATAAAAGGTAGAGAAAGGACGACAAACGATAACAAAGTACGTTTAATCAGCCCGCTCTCGAACCTAGCGGAAAAAGTTGAACTAGAGAAAACTGACTACTTTCGAAGTTTAATTACGAATGAAGCGTTTAGATCATCAATTGAAAGAAGAACAGGACAGAAGAGATTTTATGATGATTTTAAAGGAACCAGATGGTTTCCCGCAATCAAAGAAAATGGCAACTACGTGCTGAAGCAACACAGGATTGACGGAATAAGTGGCCACATTGGTACAACAGGATTTGCACTGTCGTCAGAAGGAAAACTGATGTTTGCTAGGCAACGAAAAAAGAACTACATATCTGGTGGAACATTAGTATTTCGCGGGTCTGGCTCAATGGACTGGTCAGATTTACTCGAAGCAAAAAAAAGCAACAACTTCAAAGAAGTAATAAGCCGTTCTATAGCGAGAGAGTTAGTTGAGGAGGTGGAAAGTAAGCAAAATAAAATACAGCTATATAAAAAAAGGAAGTTAATCGAGTCGATAATTCCACGTATAATAACGATTGGATTTTTTAGATGGGTTGACCGCTGCGGAAAGCCGGAATTCTTGGGAGCGGTTCGACTCCCTGACAACTTCAGCATTTACGATTTTGACGATTTCGAGGTAGGTTATCATGAAATTATAGATGATTTGAAACCTCTTCAATCTGACAAAGATGTGGTTGACCTATATGAATATATTCGAAGCCAAACAAAGTATGCTATTGGATTAAGCACTCTCCTCGCAATACGGCGGGCTGCGCAGATTTGCTCCTATACCAGACGTTCCTCCCCAAAAGAACGTGAAGTAAAATTACGCTTCCTTCAAGCCTTAAAGCTGGATGAAACCTTTTAAATAGATGATTTTTCACCTCTCAAAGCCCCATAATTTTGCCAAAACGCTTAAATCTTCCCTCAAAAACCCTAGCTGTTTGCTGATGGATTTGTTGCTGGTTAGGCCTCTGACATTCTTGCAATATTGGGTGACGTTCAGGCTTTCGCCAGCGATTTTTTGGATGCGGAGTATGGCTTCCATCGGGCTTTTTTCGTTTATGCCATCTGCTTTGAGTTCGCGGTTTGCATTGCGGATCAAATCGCTGGCATGCATTTGTTTTTCGCTCAGCGTCATGGGCGCTGTTGAACAGTCCACCCGTTGGCGTGAATAGTCGATGGCTTGTCCCGTTTGGCCTGTGCAAACCAGATGTGCGGCCAGATATTTATGCCCTGCCAAAAACTGCGCTTGTGAGATTTTGCCGCGAGAGTGCAATTGCAAAAGCGGGTTATCCGACACACGGCGTGTCACCCGCTCTGTGTACTTTTTGCCATTGTGTGTTTTAGCATTTTCATTATAGGGGCAATCGACCTCTGTTTTGATAAACTGGCTTTTTAAGTTCCCTGTCGGGGTGTACCCCCTCCGCGCCTCTTGATTTAAGGCCTGTTCTGTCGTTGCATTTTTCTTTTCTTTTTGCGCTTTTCCACCACCTAATGATGCCTGATTTTGAACTCTCATACATAACTCCTACGCTTTACTTTTACGCTTTTATCTGCCTGAACTTTTGACTAAATGACCTGTTGGCAACTTGTTAGAACGCGATATTTTGATACGGTTTTGACCATCTCCACCAGTTTTTCGCACTCGCCTTTTTTGGCAAATAAAAACTGCTCTTTTACCGGTTGTTGCGGGGATAGAAAAACCAAAATAACCAATACAAACATGATGTTACTTTCTTTGTTTTAGACTTTGAATCTCCTGCTTAAAACTTTGAATCAAATGGCCTATTTGCCGGGCATCAGTGACAATTGATAGTGGTAGTGACAATGGGTTGAGCGTCGGTCACCCTCGCGCTTTTTAGCATCGACCACAGGTGCTGCGCAGCACATCATGGTGGCGCCGGCGTCCTCATCCCCATCAAGGCACCATGAGCACTGGCCACGTTCGAGCGTCATAAAGGGTGCCGGATCATTTTTGGGCGTATATTTTAGCCCATTCACAGATGCAAGATTTGTGGCTTTCTTTGCATTGTTGCGGGCTTGGCGTTCAAACGTTTTTTGACCAGCAGATGCTATATTTGGCGTTTTTGCCATTGGTCCCGTTCTGGGCCGAGAGCGATGTTTATGGATAAATTGAACCCTCTTTTCCGGCACATCATCGGGGCGCAATTTGCGCAAGCGATAGAGCCTGCCGGAAACCATGGCCTTGCTAACACCCAATGAGATGGCAATTTGCGTATAAGTCTGATCGGCCTTCAATCCCTCCAAAATCATCTGATCCTGCGTGTCGGTCCATGTGGATACGCCCATGCTATGAATTCTCCTCTTTTTGATGATCGAAGTCTTGCGCGATGGCTGTGCCAGCACGTGCGACATTCGATGGGATTTTATGATGATCGAAGTCTTGCGCGATGGCTGTGCCAGCACGTGCGACGTTCGATGGGGTTTGATATCGGTTTAAAAAATGGGTTTTCGGCAGAAGGTATCTGTTTGTTTTCGGCTCGCCGATTGTCCCCAGTTCTGCCCGCTCATTCTGCAAGCGGATAAATGCATGACGATTGCGCATATGGATCATGATCTCGGCTAAAGCAGGCGGAAAAGACGGCGCTTGGCGCTTGACCTTGCCCAGCCGAAACCTGTCAACAACGTGCGCTACGATCTGAATATCGAAATCAGAAAAAGCCTCGCAATAATCTTGCAGCGTATGCTCATCCACATTCTTGCCAGCGGGAAAAGCACGAAAAAGCCGCGCAACCTGGCTTAGGATAGCCATCTCGTGGTTTTGCGGTTCAGTCATCATGTTGACCACCCAGATTTTGCCCCGCGGCAATATTACGAGACACGCGCTGAAGCGGCGTTTCTGCTTTTACATAGCCATTGGAACTCTTTTTATAAGTCTTCTGATTCTGGTTCTGGTAATTGGCATCGCTCGCACTATGCGAAGGATAAGTCGGAGCAGGAATATTGCTTTGATTTTGCTCGCTATTTCTCCGCGCTTTGGCCCATTTTTGCTGCGCGGCATCGCTTGCTTTTTGAACACGATTCATGCGTTCATTCAGCTCTTTTTGAACGCGCCTATTGCTCAATGCTCCGTTGTGATCGGTTAGTTTTTTCTCAACAATCAGATTGTTGATGATCTTTTTAAATGCAGCGAAGGTGCAACCACAACGCCGGGCAAGCCGCGCATCCTGCTTGGCACCACCGCGCATAAGCTGACCATCATTTTCATACATCATACATACAAGCGTGATGTAAACGCCCGTTTCTGCTGGTGTCAGGCCACGCGTACCAGACAGCCAGTCAGAGGGATAAAACTTAAACCAAGGATCACTCATGGATGGAAAACCTTACTCAAAAATACGCAACAAACGAAGACAACCCGCGCGAAGCTTGAAGACAGGAGACAAAACTCCAAACAACGCGCGGGAGTTTGGCGAAGGCACCCCCCGCCTGGCTTCATCTGATCTTGCTTGGTTTCTGGGGAGGAGGTTTGCAAAAGATGAAGCGAATTGAGAACTGGTGCGCATAATCTTGGCTTGCAGATTAACAGCAAACTTACCTAGACATATTTTCCTATCAATGGGTAATGTATATAAATTATGCGTCATACGTTAACGTATATACGTATAAAATACGTTTGACAAGTATGAATATTCGTATATGTATTTTATATACGTTTAAGCTATAATGAAAGATTGGCCATTCAAATGGACTATATCCAGCTACTTCGCATCATGCTTGATGACACAACACAGGAGGATTTGGCGCGAGATCTTGGCACCACGCAAGCCACCATTTCGCGCTGGCTGTCCGGGCAAGAGCCGCGTGGATCTGCTATCGAACGCATCCGCGCGCTGGCCCGCTCACGCCGCCTGGCCAATAGTTCAATAACGAGCGAAACAATGGCTGATGAGCATTTAGGGACAGATGATATTGCTGAAAGAGCTAAGCCAAGCGGCTTTTCCGACAGTGGGTTTTTTGATGGTGATCTGACCAGACCTTTACATGCGCCCAAGCGCGGACAAAATAAACCTCGTCATACTGCATCTAAATCAGGCTCAAACCGCAACACCGTTCACGAAGGCGGAGATATAGCAAATTTCACCATTCACGCCGGTATGGGCAATGGCGGAACCTTATCAGTGCAAGTTGATGAAGATGGCATGGCGATAGACCCGTCTGATAGCGATGGTTTTTGGTCTTTTCCCGAGCAGGTAAAAGCTGGATGGCGGGAGATGACCAAAACATATGCCATGCCTGTGACGGGCGATTCTATGGAGCCCACGCTGACCAATGGCTCATATGTCTTTGTTGATACATCCCACAACTACCCCTCCCCGCCAGACCTATATGCGGTGAACTACGGTCATGGGCTGATGATCAAACGGTTGGAACTTTTGCCAGAAGACCGCGTCAACGTTATCTCCGACAACGAACGCTATTCGGATTTTGAGTTTCACGCCTCGGAAGTGGAAGTCTATGGCCGCGTTGTCGCCAGCTTCCAATGGAGGGGATAGTTCAAAGCGCACGTGTTGGCGCAAGCCATCTCGCAAGACTTTGAACCACTAGAAATACAAATTTGTTACGCAAATTTGCGACTTTTCGCCAAAAGGTTATTGCGAAGCGATATACCGAGAGGCGACTAGGAACTCTCAGCACAAGCCATCTCGCATGGCTGGGCCACTGCCTGCGGTCCTATTGCGCTTTGCCGGCGCGGATATCGGCCAAAATCTGTTCCGCAATCGCAAGATTTTTTTTCGTCTGCTGATGTTGATAGGGCGCATTGTCTTTACGGCGTTCTTCCAGCGCCAGTTTAAATGCAGCAATCGATTTTTTGGCCATGGCTTCGTCATTGTTCATTCGCGCAAGAACTCCATAGGCGATACCAAGATTGTTTTGCGTTCCCGCCCAATCCAGCAGAACTTTATCCTGCGTCCATTCCTCAAGAGCCGCACGATAGGCCGCAACCGCCTGATGCAACAGGTCATCATCAGAGGACCGCTCGCCAAGCGCCTGAAGCGCATTGCCAAGATTGTTTTGTGTCGTCGCCCATTGGAGCGGCACTTTGTCTTGCGTCCACTCCTCAAGAGCCGCGCGATAGGCTGCAATCGCCTGATGCAACAGGTCATCATCAGAGGAACGCCCGCCAAGCACCTTTAGCGCATTGCCAAGATTGTTTTGTGTTGCCGCCCAACCCAGCGGCACTTTGTCTTGCGTCCGCTCCGTCAACGCTGCACGATAGGCCGCAACCGCCTGATGCAACAGGTCATCATCAGAGGACCGCTCGCCAAGCGCCTGAAGCGCATTGCCAAGATTGTTTTGTGTCGTCGCCCATTGGAGCGGCACTTTGTCTTGCGTCCACTCCTCAAGAGCCGCGCGATAGGCCGCAATCGCCTGATGCAACAGGTCATCATCAGATGAACGTTGACCAAGCGTCCGTAGCGCATTGCCAAGATTGTTTTGCGTTCCCGCCCATTGGAGCGGCACTTTGTCCTGCGTCCGCTCCGTCAGCGCTGCACGATAGGCCGCAATCGCCTGATGCAACAGATCATCATCTGAGGAACGCACGCCAAGCACCTTTAGCGCAGTGCCAAGATTGTTTTGTGTCATCGCCCAATCCAGTGGCACTTTGTCTTGCGTCCACTCTGTCAGTGCTGTCCGATAGGCGTCAATCGCCTGATGCAACAGATCATCATCTGATGAACGCTCGCCAAGCGCCCTTAGCGCAGTGCCAAGATTGTTTTGTGTCATCGCCCATTGGAGCAGAACTTTATCCTGCGTCCATTCCTCAAGAGCCGCACGATAGGCCGCAACCGCCTGATGCAACAGGTCATCATCAGAGGACCGCTCGCCTAGTTCCTGTAGCGCGTTGCCAAGATTAACTTGGACTCCTGCCCAAGTGTCCGGATCATCATCACGCGGAGAAACTCTCAAAAGCACCTCCCAACTATCGATTGAATTCTTCAGCCATTTTGGATCGCTCGCATATTGCCCAAAGTCGTAAAGCATTGCTGCTTTATTCCAGAGATAATCGCGTTTGAGCTGTAGATTATGCGCCACCTTTTCAATGGCTTCATCATAAAGCGCGGCTGCCTCATCCACATTCGATTGCGCCTGGGCCATTTGCGCTTCCAGCACAATCATCTGCGCTGAATTTTCTTTCTCCTCATTAAAACGTTTTTCTGTGCGAGCATCATATTCGCGTCGTGCGGCTCTCAACTCGGTTTGCGCTTGCTTGAGATCAATGGCTTGATGATTTTCCAGCGCGGCTCGGGCTTTATCCAAAAACGGTCCGATTTCCGGCACGTCGTTGGAAAGGCGCGACAGGCGCTGATAATCGGTTTTAACCTTCTCCAGTGCCGCCTTGGCCACATCCAGCATTTGGCCAAAATTCTGCGGCGCAACGTGCTGATCCAGCACACCTGCAATGAGGCCCAGCAACTCGTTTAAGGGGAGTTGAAACTGGTCAACAAGCGTCTGGAACTCCTGCTCTGGCGTGAGATCACTTGATTTTAAAACACCAATGCGCTCAAGCTCATCACGTATCGCCTTCACATCTTGCCCAATCTCATGGATCACGAGGTGAATATTTGCCAAAGTTGATGCCATGTCGGTTAAAATCTCAGGCGCGATGTCTTTGAAATTATCAGGATCAAGAACAGCGGCCTTAAACCCTGATTCAAGCGAGGACTGAATGAAAAGATAAGGCAATGCTTGGTTTTGTTGTTCGCTGAATTCTTCGTCAACACCTGCCAGTCCGGCAAGTACTTTACCTGCCATCGTGGCAGCAAAACCATCAGGGTTTTTAACAGCATCAGCAATATGCGGAATTTCAAACTTGCAAAGTGGTAGTTTTTCTCGGAAATTATTCTCAATCCGCGTCAATTCTTCCTCAATGTCAGAATTTTCGCGATAACGCTGTGCAAAGCCTTGGCGATTTTCAGCAAGGGCTTTTTCGACCGCTTTTTGCAGGGTGGCACTATTTTTGCCAAATCTGGCTTTGTTGGCATTGTAGTAATCGTAGAGTTTTGCCGCACCCAACAGCACCGCCGCCCCTGTTGCAAATGCTGGCGCAGTTGCAAATATGCACGAGGCACACACAAGCGCAGTTGTCGCCTCGGTTCCTGTTTTAAAGATTTTGCTCTTCATCCTCGCCTTCCGCACCCCGCATCTTACCCCGGCAGCTTAACGTAAAGTTGTGGGATTTCAACTGTGAAGATCAAAGCGCGAGGCCGCGCATGGACGCCATTTCTGCTGATGCTTTTGACATGCATCAATGACAATTGCCGCGTAAATTGTATATTATTGGCAATCAGCGCAAGGAGCCACGTCGATATGCCGGATTATATCACACTAACGCCTGACACATTGCCGGATGCGCATATTTGCTGCGCGATTTCTGACAAGAAATGCACCCAAGGATATGGCGCGAAAAAGGGCTGGTTATCGGCGCAATATGCCCACGGATACAGATTTCGTCGGCTGGATGAACGCGGCAAAGTGTTCATTGAATATGGCCCGGGCGATGCCGCATGGATGCCTGTTGTCGCCCCGCAATGGATGGTAATGGGCTGCTTTTGGGTTTCAGGCAAGTTCAAAGGCAGTGGGCATGGCAAAGCATTGCTGCAAGATGCATTAGATGCTGCCAAGGCAAAGGGGTATGCCGGGCTTGTCTCGATTGCTGGCAAAAAGAAAATGCACTTTCAAAGCGATGGAAAATGGCTGTTACGACAGGGTTTTAAGGAAGTTGATACGCTTAATACGGGCTTTAGCCTGCTTGCACTTACAGCAGAACCGGGGGCAGAAGCCGCACTACCGGCCTTTGCACAAAGTGCACGTGACGGATTACCACCAGATACCAAGGGCGTGAGTGTATATTACTCCAACCGTTGCCCATTTACTGATTATCACATCAAAACATCACTCAAAGAAACCTGCGAGAAGCGCGGATTAGATTGGACTGCCCACAAATTAGATACGTTGAAAGCTGCCCAAAACGCCCCCACACCGGCAACAATCTTCTCGCTATTTATCGATGGAAAATTCATCACCACCGATGTGAGCGTGTGCATGGACAAGCGGTTTGACAAGGTTGTCGAGAAGGCACTCAAGTAAGTTCATCGTAAATTAAAGCGTGAAAAACCGCGTAGATTCGCCAACTTAAGCAAAACCCGCTAAAATGATGAAAAACAATGTGGGGATTGATGGCAAGTCCAAGCCTTGATGATCTGACAGACATCGCTATCAGCTTTAATGAGGCTGTTCTTAATCAGGATATGTGGGAACCTTCGCTGCAGAAGATGGCGAACCTATTTGGTGGTTCTTTCGCTACATTTGAGTTGATCGATAAACGACACGGCCACTCCATACAACATTTTGATAGCTCTGAGATCGAAATCAAAGACAGCTATATCCAACATTATATGCCGATTAACCCGCGAATTGCTTTTGGGAACAGAGCCGGTGCGCCGCAGATCATGCATGATAATATCTTTATGGCTGAAAAGGAGATGGATCACCATGAGTTCTATGCAGATTTTTTGCGCCCCTTTGATCTCCGGTATTTTATAGCGTTGAAAGCCTTTGAAACCAAAGGCAAAGTGGGCATTATCTCAGTTCAAAAAAGCGCACGTAACGGTGTTGCAACAAAAGACGAACTTCGGGCATTTGAGTATATCGCCCCCTCTCTCAAAAGCACTGTTAAACTGCATGTTCAACATGGCAAAATGCTCACTCGAATGCAAGGTTTTGAAAACGCATTCGAGATTTCTGACAGGGGTATTTTACTACTAAATGAAGATGGCCAAATCAATGAAATGAATGCAACCGCTATCTCTATCTTTAGAAAAAATGATGGTCTTACCTACGCCAAAGGCAGATTACACTGTTCAAGTGCACAAATTGGCAAAAAGTTGGATAGCGCTCTGCGACAAGATGATTCCGATGATTTTCATAAGCACCGCGCTCAAAACTTCCTCATACCGCGACCATCTGGTGATGCCCCCTACCAGATCAGCATTCAACCAATTACCGCTCATCAAGAAAACCGCCGCCAATCTGGCAATGGGTTCATGATTTTAATCACCGATCCCACGCATAGCCACACGCTTGAAATCAACGAACTTATGGATGGTTTTGGCCTTACCACCGCAGAAGCAAATGTGGCGTTGATGATTGCCAATGGCAAAACCGCGCAAGAAATTACTGCCGAATTATGCGTAGCACTACCGACAATTCGTACACATATTCAACGTGTTATGCAGAAAATGTCAATTAACAGGCAGATTGATATAGCGCGAATTTTAACCCGCTACATGTAAGGCCTCATTAATATTGATGACTACTTAGGCCGAGAAATCAGGAATAGTCCCTCTCGAACGACTATTTATTGAGGAGGGAATTTATGAAAATTCATCGCGCCGCACCAATTTTTCTTTTCAGTTTTGCGCTTGCTGCGTGCACAACATATGGCTCGCATAAAAAAATCGGAACATACTCCTATAGCGGCAAAAAGTACGATATTTATGAGGCAAAAATTGATACAGAAAGCCGAGATGACGATGAAAAGACAGTTCGGTTTATTGTCGACAAAGGTGTTGCGCCACCTGATCGCCCGGGTGGGAAGATAATTTCATCATGTACCTTTGAAGAAAAAACTGCTGACGCAGATACCATAGCACGCTGCAACAAGAGATTTACCGCTGCTATTGAAAAGAGAGAAAACCCGGAGGAGTCCAGCGGCGATGATGGCGGTGGCATGTACTAATATTTCGCTCGACAGCTAAAGCTTTTAGCCAGCGTTTACAGCCATCAAGCTTTAACCGTTGGCTGAAACATTTTCTTCTCTACACTATTTAAAGGCTAAAATTTACCTGAGCCGCGTTTGGGTTTAAATTCCTGCTTTTTATTTATCGCAACTAAGGTAATATTGCGAAAGATATTTGATTTTGCAGGGTTTGGCGATGGCTGAAATGAGGGATTTAAGCTTGAAATCCTTAGAGGTGTTTCAGGCATGTGCGCGTTGCGGTTCTTTAAGTGCAGCAGCAAATGCAATGGCCATTTCCACAAGTACGATTACCCACCATATCAAAAAAATCGAAAACCACCTCGGCATTGAACTCTTTGATCATGGCAAAAAGCCTTTGAGTTTAACATCAACGGGAGAGAGCTTTCTTGCCGAAATTGAACCCGCGCTGCAAATATTGCGACAAGCGCAAGCCAATGCGAATGCCGAAGTCATGCAGTCTGGCCGCCAATTTCGCTTTGGTGCTATTGAAGATTTTGAAACAGAAATCGTGCCTGATCTGGCGGTTTTTTTAAATGAAAAACTGCCGAAAATGGATTTTTCCTACCAGATTGAAACCAGCCTGACCTTGCTGGATATGATGCGTGATCGCGCCTTGGATATTGGCATTATGGCAAGACCATCTGCACCCATTGCCGCCATGACATATCAACCGATCCTACGTGATCCATTTGTTATAGTTGTGCCCGAAAGCTGTGATTTTGATGCAGAGCAATTTTTATCCGGTGAGACAGATATCCCCTATCTGCAGTTTCATCATTCGCAAATGATCTCCCAGCAGATCGAAGCGCAATTGCAGCGTATGCAGATCAAGCTGCCAAAGCGCATGCGGCTGGGAAATAACGCCACCCTGATGGCGCTTGTTGCTGCGGGTTCCGGCTGGGCTATCACCACGCCGCTACTATATGCGCACAGCAAGCGCAGCCATGGAAATGTACGTCTTGTTAACATACCAAAGCAGCAATTTGCGCGAGAAATTGGCATATTTTCCAGCGATGACTGCCCGAACCAGATGTTAGAGATGGTGCGTGCCAGATTATATGAACTTTTGCATCTTCACGCCATTGAACCAGTGCATACAACTTACCCCTGGCTGAAGGATCATTTTACCATCATAAATTAGAAAATCATTTTCGAATTTATTGCGCATGGGAAACATTGCTTGAATTGGTCTATCTTCACTTTTAACTGGCGTCATAGATTTATGATTTTCTGGAGGTCAGGTTCATGAAAACACAGGTGGAAGTCCTTGTCATTGGCGGCGGGATTGGTGGATGTTCTGCGCTTTATCACCTTACGCAGGAAGGTATAACTGATTGCGTGTTGTTAGAGCGTGATGAGCTGACTTCGGGCACCACATGGCATTCGGCGGCACAGGTGACAAATCTTGGTCCGAACCAGACAATGGTGGGGCTAAAAACGCACTCCATCAATCTGTATAAAGAGTTAGCTGATGATCCTGAATATCCCATCAATTATCACCATGGCACGGGCGGCTTGCGCCTTGCATCCGAGCAATGGCATATGGATGGCTATCTGCATTTTCAGTCTATGGCCAAGGGCATGGGCGTGGAACTCGACATTCTTGATGCCGAAGAATGCAAGCGTCGCCACCCTCTTATTACAACTGATAACCTTTTGGGCGCCCTGTGGGACCCGCTGGATGGGGATATCGACCCTGCGCAGCTTTGCCAGGCTCTGGCCAGACGCGCGCGGCTTGCGGGCGCACAAGTCTATCGCCATACCAGCGTGATAGGTCTGACCCAAAGACCCGACCACACATGGATTGTACGCACCAACAAGGGCGACATTCATGCCGAGAAAATCGTCAATGCGGGCGGGTATCGCTGCAATGAAATTGGCGCGATGATGGGGGTAGAACATCCCGTTGCCTCTATGGAACATCAATATATGCTCACCGAGGCCATTCCAGAAATTGAGGCTTTGGGTGATGATTTCCGCGTGCCACTTATTCGTTGCCCGACCGATGATTTTTATCAGCGCGCCGAGAAAAAAGGCCTCCTGATTGGCTTTTACGAGCAGGATTGCAAAACATGGGGGCTGGATGGCATTGATCCTGATTTTACCAATGCGCTTTGCCCGGATGATCTGGATCGTGTGGTGGATGTGATGGAAGGCGCCATTGCTCGCCTGCCATGCCTGGAAACAGCGGGCATTCACTCCATTATCAATGGGCCGATCACCTATACGCCCGATGGCCTGCCACTGGTGGGTCAAATTCCGGGCAAACGCAATGCCTACTGCATCACGGGCCTTCGCGCGGGCCTTGGCGAAGGTGGCGGACATGGCTGGCTTCTGGCGCAAATCATCGCCCACGGTGAGGCGTGCTATGATACATGGTGCATCGATCCGCGCCGCTTTACCCGCTATGCAGATGTGCCGCACACAGCGCTGAAAGCCATTGAAGATTATCAAAATGAATTCCGCTTTCATCGGCCGCACGAACACCTCCCTGCGGGGCGCATGGCCAAAACCACTGCGCTCTATGATGTGCTGAAAGCTGCGGGCGGCTCGTTCGCCCCCGTTAATGGCTGGGAAAGGTTGGATTACATCAAACCTGATCCCGACTTTACCGAAGAGTTGTCATTCCATTTCAACAATGTGCATCCGCTTATCGCCCGCGAGGTTGCCATGGTGCAAAATGGCGTTGGCCTTTGCGAAGTCAACGGGTTCAACCGTTTTGAGATTACGAGTGCCACGGGCACAGAGGGTCAGAATGTGCATGATTGGCTCGATACAATCGTCTGTTCCCGCGTGCCGCGCAAGGTCGGCAAAGTTGGCCTCACCTATCTGCTTAATCATCATGGTATGGTCAAAGGCGAAGCAACATTAGCAAACTTGGACGAGAACAAAGTCTGGTATGGCTCAGCTGCGGCATCGGAGGCGCACGATATGGATTGGCTGACCGAGCATCTGCCCGATGATGGCTCTATCCAAATCAAAAGCCTAACCAACGAATATACAATCCTAGTGCTAGCCGGTCCAAAATCGCGCGATGTTCTGCAAGCTGCTTTGCCAGATCATGACATTTCAGCAAAAGCCTTCAAGCCGCTTTGCGCGATGAAGGCAAATATCGCGGGCGTTGAGATCATTCTCATGTCTGTCAGCTTTTCGGGCGAGCTGGCCTATGAGGTCCACATTCCCAATGATGATCTCGTGACCGTGCATGATGCGCTGATGGCAGCAGGCAAAGTTCATAATATCGGCTATTTCGGCATGCGGGCGGTTGAAAGCATGCGGCTGGAAATGGGCTATCTCCACTGGAAAGCCGATATTATCACCGAATATAATCCCTATGAGACAGGCGTTGGCTTTTTCACCAAGATAGATAAGGAAAGTGACTTCATCGGCAAATCTGCGCTTGAAAAAATGGTCGCCAAAGGCGCTGGAAAAACCACAGGCCGTAAGCTCGTGACACTGGAACTTAACAGCAAAACCACGCCAGCCCACCCGGGCGATTCCATCATGCAAAACGGCATAGTTGTCGGCACCATCACCTCCGCCGGATGGGGCCATCGCGCAAATAACGGTGCGGGCAAAAACCTCGCCTATGCATTTGTAGATGTGGATGCGAAAGACGAGCTAACGGCGCTGGTGCTGGGGGGTGAGGTTGAGGCAACAATAATAGATTCAGCAATATATTCAGATGGTTAGAGTGAAATCATCGCCCGATAAGCACTTTTCATAAAACTGCTTATGGTCTAAGAATATTAAGATCTTTAAGATGTGACAGTACGGATGTATCCGAAACCCGCGTGCCAGTCAGGTCAAGAAGTCGCATCGCCGTAAGATTTGAGAGCGGCGCGATATCTGAAACATTAGTGCCCATCAAATCGAGATGTTGCAACACTGCGAGATTTGAGAGCGGTGCGATATCAAAAACCCCTGTGACACCCAGATAGAGACTTTGCAGCGCTGTAAGATTTGAAAGTGGTGCGATATCCGAAACCCCTGTGGCACCCATATTAAGATACCGCAATAAAGTAAGATTTGAGAGCGGTGCGATATCCGAAACCTGTATACTACTAGTCAGATAGAGATGTTTCAACGCTGTTAGATTTGCCAGTGGCGTGATATCTGAAACCTGTGTACCACCCAAACCAAGATATACCAATGCTGTAAGACTTGATAGCGGTGCAATATCCATAACGCGTGTCTCACCCAAGCTAAGATATTCCAGTGCTGTTAGATTTGAGAGTGGTGCGACATCTAAAACCTGAGTGCCAGCCAAATTAAGCCCTCGCAACGCTGTAAGACTTGTAAGAGGCGCGATATCTGAAACCTGCGTGTCAGCTAGATAGAGATTACGCAAGTGACTAAGGTTAGAAAGTAAGGCAGCATCGGCAAATTCTTTTGGTGAGCCTGTGATACGTTCTAACTCCTCTTTGTCCAGGTGGTGATCATCATTGAATTTAAAATCCAACTCCGTCACAAAAGGTGCCCAACTATCCGGCACCATCTCGCCTCTCAACAAGCGATTGTAGACTTCCACATAATCAAAATCGTGGGGCTGCTCTCCTACCCCATCAACTTTAAAAATCACAACGATATTAGTGAGCCTCTTGTTCACAACATTAAGTGATTTCACCAATTTTGGAAAATTGATTTCTAACAGCTCACCTACGCCGCTGCGAACTTCCTGCCCTGCTTGTGCAAGTTTTTCGCCATGCTTTGCGAGTTGGTTTTCCATCGCAGAAGCTGTGTTTTCAACACCATTGGATAGCCAATCTATCACCGTTGGGCGCGGGCGTTCGGTTTTGAGCGAAGCCTCGGCGGACTGGGCCTGAACGCCTGCATCACTCGCAAGCATTGCTTCGGTTTCAAACTCATTGCGGGTTTCATCATCAGCTTCTGCCAACATGGCATCGACATTTGCCACATCTTGAGAGGTTTGCGTGGTTGCTAGAATGGCAGCCTCTATCGCCTCGTCTGCCTTATCCGTCTCGGGCAAGTCTGGCGTCACATCCGTGTCGAGTTCCTCGCCAGATTCAAGCTTATATTGCTCAATAGCGGCTCGCACAGCAGCCATAAGCCCAACGAGCCGCAGGTCAAAATCACCATTACGCGGCACAAGCGGCTCTTCCTCGCCTTCATCATGGGCAGGAATGAACCGCTGGCGAACACGGTTTAGCTCGCTATCTGCTGCGCGTAATGGAGCGATGGAGCCTTCTGCCGTGCCGGATGGCAAACGCGTTAGGGCCTTGCAAAACCCTTCGACCTGTTCGATCGGAAAACCATCTGGCAGCAAATTCACCTTACCAAGATGGTCAACCAAACCCGCCGCCGCGCGCGCAACTTCCTTTAGTTCGCGCATATATTCTTGGCTGGGGCGTTCATGGGATAGCGGCATTAAGAAAAACTCCTCAATGCGAACTTAATCACACCGCCCATAAGCTGCAAGCGCTATCCGCACACATATTACGAGTATACAACTATTATCAGGTTATCAGCTCAAATTCTTCACAGCACCTTCCCTGAGGAACGAATAGATTTAAAAATCAGCGTTTTTGCCAGTTCCAGCTTTGGTCGGGCACATCGGAGATTATGGTTTCGCCCAGCTGTTTTTTGAGTTCATAATTTGCCGAATTGGGCGCCATGGCTAACTCGTCTACAAATGAGCCAGCGTGGGAAACTACAATGATTTGCGTTGTTTGTGCAACGGATTTTATCAGCCTTGCAAGGGCTGGCAGCAAGCTTGGGTGAAGGCTTGTTTCCGGCTCATTCAGCACCAAAAGCGGCGGCGGGCGCGGCGTCATTAAAGCGGCAACAAGCAGCAGATACCGCAATGTGCCATCTGATAATTCCGATGTGCGCAGCGGGCGCAACAGGCCCTTTTGCTGCATCACCACCTCAAACATGGTGTCCTTTACATCCACCTTTATGGATGAACCGGGGAATGCATCTTCAATTGCATCATCAAACGCCTCTGGGTCGCCTATCTCCTTGATGGTTTGAACTGCGGCTGCAAGATCAGATCCATCGGAGGCGAGCGAGACAGTTCTCGTTCCCACTTGCGGCATGCGCGCTTTAGATGCCTGATCGGTTCTAAAATGATCATAAAACCGCCAGTTGCGCATTCTCTCTCGCAGCAACAAAATTTCGCTGGCCTGCTTGGGGTCACCCGCATGGGTCATCATGCTATCAAAGCTCGGCAGCGTCGTGAGCACATGTTGCCTTGCCCCATCTTCCTGCATGACTTGAACACCGGGACCGGCGCGCGATGCAATCACATTATGGCGCTTGAGAACCTCACCAATCCACATCGCTTCAGACTTTATTTCCGGATCAAGATTGAACATTGATCGGCCATCAGATTTTGGCAACCCAAGGTCAATCGCATAGCCATAATCTTCAGATGCAAAGCCAAGTTTCAAGCTCACAGGTTCGCGCCGTACCGTGCCTTCAATCGGGTGCTGGCCGGATTTCATAGATCGGGAAAATTTCTCAGGCCCAGCCCATAACGTGGAGGGTATCCCCCCTTCCAGCGCTAATGATCGGACTACATTCCCCTGCGCCACATCGGCCAGAAGACGAATGGATTTATAGATACTCGATTTTCCCGTTCCGTTTGCTCCGGTTATAATCGTGAGCTTATCGAGCGGGATAATGATCTTTCGTAAAGACCGGTATCCAGATACGGCTAATGTCAGAATCATCTTGGTCGTGCAACTTTGGTTTCCTGCAAATATACTACATGATAGTTCGTCGATTTGACCAGATTATCCCGGTATAGTTTTTTAAATTTTCTTATGAAAAAGGCTCTAAATACGTATGATTTTAATGTCAGAGGCAGCATCATTTTCAAACGTTACACGAAACCCTTCGCAATAGGCAAAAACGTTGCCCCAATTCTTTGCGTGCAACTCCGGCTTTGGTTCATCCAAAATAAGCCCAAGTAGCATCAGCTCCATGATGCCGCCATGAGAGATAACTAGCGCTGATTGACCATCCTCTATGTCATCGGCGATCTCGTGCAAAATCATGGCCTGCGCACGCGCATATCGGGCAACATCTGTGTGCTTTTGGCAAGCCTTTAACATTGCCTTGATTGGTTTTGGCCAACGGCTTTTTATAAAGATATCTTCAGGAAAACAGGCCAGCCGCTTGTCAAGCACATCCACTTCAAACCCCATGCAAAGCGAGGTTTCGATGGCACGAGATTTTTGGCTGGTCCAAACACCTTTAAAGAGAGCGGTATTGGTTAGTTTTTCGTCATCAGGATGTGTGAAGCCGGCGCCAACCTTTCTCGCCAGTTCAATTCCCTCTTTTGAGAGGTGTTTGCTTATTTTTCCTTGGAGATGTTTATGCCGCATCGCATGGCGGCGAACTTCAACATATTTTACCATTGCTCATCCAACTTATCGAACTAGCCAAACAATAGTTCAAAGCCTGCGAGCGTGCAATCAAGGCAAAACCAAGCACCTAAGGGCACTTGGTTTCGCATTTTTGATGGGCGTCTTAACCGACGAGGCCACCATCTTCGCGCGTGACTGCAATAACTGCTGAACGTGGCACTGCATCACCGCCTTCAGGCCAATGGCTGTTGCCTTTTTCGCCCGGATGCTGAATGCCAACAAACATTGTACGACGATCCGGAGACCATGTTAGGCCCGTTACTTCGCACTCATTTGGACCGACAAGAAAGCGGCGGATTTCACCAGTGACCGGATCACCAGCAAGCATCTGGTTATTGCCTTGTCCTGCAAAGTTCTCTTCATTTTTGTAGTTTCCATCTGTTTGGATCCACAAAAGACCATTTGAATCAAACTTCAAACCATCTGGCGAGTTGAACATATTGTCTGCATTGATGTTTGATGAACCACCAAATGCATCATTATGCACAGTCGGATTACCAGCAAGGCAATATAGATCCCAAGCAAACGTATCTGCGGTATGGTCAGCGCCCGCCGGTTTCCAACGAACGATCTGGCCATAAGGGTTGCCTTCGCGCGGGTTTGGACCTTCAACATGGGTCAGATCGCCCCCAGCATTAGGTTTGATGCCACGGTTCTTGTTGTTTGTTAAAGCGCAATAAACCTCAGATGCGTTGGGGTTAGACGTCACCCACTCCGGACGGTCCATTGTCGTTGCGCCAACCTTGGACGCAGCAATACGTGTATGAACACAGAGTTCAGCTTTTGTCATGCCCGTTGCATCTTCTGACAGTTCCAGCCATTTGCCTGAACCTGCCGGATCAAACTTTGCCGCGTAAAGCGTTCCATTTTCCATAAGATCGTCAGTATCTGCACCTGGCGCATAAACGCCATCAGATACATAACGATAGAGGAATTCACCACGCTCATCATCACCCATATAGATGACGATACGACCGTCATTATTAACAACAGCCTCAGCATTTTCATGCTTGAAACGGCCCAGTGCAGTCCGCTTTTTCGGTACCGAATTTGGATCGCGTGGATCAATTTCAACAACATAGCCAGCGCGATTTGGCTCATTCGGGTTCATCTCAACATTGAAACGATCATCGATCTTTGCCCAGCCGTAACCCCAATCTTTAGCAGATATGCCATAACGTTTCAGCTCAGCAGAGACTTTATGCTCTTCATCTGTTGCAGAAAAATAGCCGTTAAAGTTTTCTTCGCAGGCAAGATAAGTCCCCCAAGGTGTGGAACCATTACCACAATTGTTCCAAGTGCCAAGAGATAGGGTTCCCGTCGGGTCGGCCTTTGTTTTCAAAAGATCATGACCGGCGGCAGGACCTGTTAGCTCCATTTCACTATCGGGTGTAATGCGGCGATTGTAAGGACTGTCTTTTACAATATTCCAACCATTTTCGCCTTGAGCGATTTCAACAACAGTCAAACCGTGCGCCATTTTACCTTTAGCAATGTCGTCATCGGAGACAGCTTTACCATCAGGATTGTTGCCCCAGATGATAGAGCGGTTTGTATATTCATTATTAGCAACATAAATCAGCTTATCACCGTGGGCATAAACTTCCATACCATCAATATTATCGCCAAATGAACGTGCCTGACTTTCAGCTGTGCCACGTGTTGCGTGATCAAATTCAGGAACACCTGAAAAAAGTGGATCACCCCAGCGCACAACAACTTCGGACTTGTAACCTGGTGCGAGTTTAATTGTGTCATCAACACTTGTTGTGATTTGCTCAAAGGCAAACCGGTCTTCAGCAGCCGCAGCTTCACCTACAAAACTGCTGTTCATGACGGCGAAGCTACCAAAAGCTAAAACACCACCCAAGAAACCGCGACGGCTGATAGATTCTTCTACTACACGATCAAAGTCTGTGACTTCAGCTGAAGGATTAATCATTTCGTCGAAATCATCAAATGTGACTTCATTTTCGATTTCCAAATTCTCTATTTTCTCGCTCACGGGAAAATTCTCCTTAAGGTTTAGTGATTTTTGCATGTCATGCGTTGCGATTAATTCTTCGGGAATTTCCTCCAATTGGCGGCAGTTTCCACAGTTTAAACATTGATCACATTTGGGCATAAAGACATCTCTCTTTCGTCTTTTTAGACGCGGAGATAGAAGCTGTTTTTTACTGCATCATGATGTCAAGCTTGTGACAAATTGACGAAACTTTGCATAATCGATGAGAAGGCAATGAGTTAACAATCTCAGAATACATAAAAGGCCTTGCGGGTTTCAATACCAATGCGGGTCAAATATTGTTTCACTCCTGCCCTTCTATGAAGATAACTTTACCGCAATTAAGACTTAAAAGAATATTTTCCTATTTTTGATTGACAAATATACGTATACGTATGATTATTTTCCTATGGATGGAGCGGTTCGCAAAAAAGGTTATGCGTCTTTGTGCATCGCTCTATCCGTGTCGTTTCGAGTTTATATACGGGATTTGTTATGAGTTTATCGCGCCGACCTTTACCGCCCCTTTCTGGATCACCTTTGTTGCCCATCATAAAACCTCGCCCCTTTTGCGGTGCGGATGAGTTTTTATTGTTTGTTGATCAATTTGATTGCCAGTTCACCCATGAGGCCGAGCTAAGACCCATGTCGCTGGATGAAGCTGTGTGCGAGTGTGAGGACACGACAATCAGCATTATCCGAATGGACCAAAGCAACTGGCGTGGAGAGGATGTGAGTGACGATTTGGCCACAGAGTGGCTCAATATCCACGAACCCGATGCAGAGGCGGAAAGCACCCTGCCCGACTTTGTGCGCAACAGCGAGGCCTGGCTTGATTATCTGGACGATTATGATGCACAAAATGGTGTTAAGGCCATCGATGAACAGTTGGATGATTTTGACTTGGGAGTTGGCCGCTATGCCTCTTGATCTTAATGTCCCGCCTATCATCTCAAAACAACCAAAACGGCGAAAATATGTAACGCGCCTGATAGAAGCTGTTTTGATGTTGGGCATTACGTTTCTTGGCACTCTTGCAATGACGTTACTCTTGGTGCGCCACGCTTAAATGTCGTCATAAGCTGCTTTTGCCAAAGCCTCTTTTGTAAATTTAAGTGTTTCAAGGAACAGCTGAGATTGTGCGATCTTGGCTTCCACATCCTCGATTTTTTGCTGCAAAAACGCATCACCATCAAAATCCACATCACCCGATGCTTGTAATTGTGACGTAAAGATAATCAGTTCCGCAAGCGTGAACCCTGCCGCCTTTGCTTGGGCAATAAGCTCCAATGTCAGCAGGGCATTTTCTGAATATTCTCGATAATTGTTGCTGGCTTCATCGCCTTGTTCAGACGAAATCAACCCGTTTTTCTCATAAAACCGGATTGTATCTCGGCTGATATTTGCACGTTTTGCCAATTCACCTATTCGCAAATTCAAACACTCCTCTTGAAAATCAACTTAAAACCATTGACTAAACTCCATAGTTATGGCTCAATGGATTTTAACAAGAAAAATTTACAAATGCGAGTTCTAATTCAGGAGATGATAATGGCAAATTGTCAAAGCTGTGGCATGCCACTTAACAAAGACCCCAAGGGCGGCGGCACAGAAACTGACGGTACAAAAAGCACCACCTATTGTTCACTTTGCTATGCAGATGGTGCATTTATCTATCAGGATGTAACCGTGGAAGAATTTCAGGCATATTGTGTGGAAGCGCTGAAACAAAAGGGTGTGCCATCCATCATGGCATGGCTGTTTACCAGAGGTATTCCCAAGCTTGAACGTTGGAAATAATAAGGAAGCAGTTAGAAATCTAGGCACTCTTCTCATTCAGATTATCACGTAACTCGATAATGCCTGCAACAAGCTCTTCCAATGTATGACGATCTAACTCGGTATCTGCGGTAATACAGTTCACGATATCAATCTGATTTTTTTTGATGCTCTTTCCCTCGGGGGTCAATTCAACGATCACCTGCCGCTCGTCTTTTTCCCCCCGCACGCGCGTAACCAGTGCCCGTCCCTCCAAACGTTGCAAAATCGGTGTCAGAGTATTGGTTTCCATTTGCAGTGAACGGCAAAGGCTTCCAACGGTAACCCTGTCTTTCTGCCAAAGTGCAGATAATGTAATATATTGAGGGTATGTCAGTCCAAGTTTAGAAAGATACGGTTGATAGGTACGGTTCATCGCCGTTGAAGCAGAATAAATCGCAAAACAAATCAGGTTACTAATTTTGATCTCAGAATCAGGTTCTGACTCATAGATGTTGCTTGGCATATCTCTTTCTCACAGTTTTAAATCTGGCTATTCTATTAAGCATAAGAGTGCAAGTGCAAGAATTAGTAGTATACAATGCTTAGCATTATATCGTACACGATTTAAATTGTCATTAATACAGAGGTATGATTTATGTCTTGGTTACCAACACTTATGACTACTACACCCGAAGAGGGTTATGAGCTTGCAATTAAACTATCGCGGGTAGCGATTAAAAAAACACAACCAAACAATGACGTCCGTGAAAAGTTGCGTCCGGTCTATGAAAACGACTCAGATGCATTGATTTCAGTGTCGCATGTCGTGGCGGTTAACTTCCAAACCATTTCTGCGGCAAACAATTACTGGCGCGAGTAATTCCGCTGGCAAACCGAACCTGGCTCAACCCAATTGACTTGCCAGCCAGATAGCTGTTAAAAGCCGCCTCCCCACAGAAAAGCGGTTATGATATGGCATCTACTCCAGAACGCGGCATGGCAAACGTGCCAAAGCGCATCATGATTATTGGCCAGCCAGGTTCTGGCAAATCCACGCTTGCCGCCAAATTGGGCGCTGTCACCAGCTTACCTGTTTATCACATAGATAGGGAAGTTCACTGGCTGCCCAATTGGGTTGAGCGCGACCGCGCAGATAAAACCCGCCTATGCTGTGAAATCAGCGCGAAAGACGAATGGATTTTTGAGGGCGGACATTCTTCCACATGGGAGGAGCGATTGGCGCGCGCGGACATGCTCATATGGCTAGATGCGCCGCTTTGGCTGCGCTACTGGCGTGTTATCAAACGCACAATCAAGCATCATGGAAAACCACGCCCGGACCTACCAAACGGCTGCCCGGAACGTTTTGAATGGGAATTCATGCACTTTATCTGGCGCACGCGGCACAAAGCGCGCGCGCGAATACAACAGACTTATGAACATGCACCAGATAACAAGCGCACATATAAGCTTACAAATCTGCGCGAAACCGACCTGTTTATTGAACAAATAAGGCATGAATTTGCGGGGCAAGATAGTTAATCTGAGACTGACCGAGAATCTAGCACAGCAAATTGATACCCACATGCTTATAAATGCTCTGACGCACAAAACAGTTTCACTAACGCCATAGTTTTTCGATAATATTGTGCAGTTTGAGATCATTAGCAGCAGCAGAAACTGCCACAATCATCGAAATAAGCACAGTAAAAGAGGCTGTTTTGATGTGTAAATACACACGCTTGGCACCTCTTTTTCACCGTCTACATTCAGAAAAAATAATATCTTACACGATACAAAACACCTACTATATGCGGTAAATTTCCTAACCTGCCTCAAAATGTCTCACAGTCCAATAATCGGACAAATAGTGTCGTGACGATCACTTTGGGTTACGCAGCTTACAAAGCATTACAAATATCAAGGAGATAGTGAGGCGTTGGCGAACGAAACACGACTATTCGACCTTGGAAACAAACGAACCTGCCGGCAAACCCATAATACCCGTTGATCAATACATGAAATCTAGTGAATTGATCATCATCCGGTCTTGGCGTAGTTGTGAGCCTCATCCAAATTTTAGGTGATTCTATCATGCTTACGACGATTTCCATTTGTTGGAATGACAAGCTTTGGCGACTGTCATTTTGCTGCATATTATTTATGGGGGTCGTGGTGGCCTCTCTCATGCCATATCTATCGATCATCGGCATCGAACGGCTTGGTTTTTCTGATACCACCTATGCCATAGTCACCACTGGTGGCGCCCTGATGAGCCTGTTAGCATCTGTGTTTGTGGGGGTTTATACTGACCAAACAGGCAGATATCGGGAGGTGCTTATCACCTCCATCGCGCTTGGAATTATCGGCAGTTTGGCCATGTATCTCATGCCGGCAAAAGGTACCTTCATCCTCGCTCATGTTCTCATGATACCGTTGGCATCAACGGCATTTACGCAATATTTTGCGCTTGGCCAGCTGGCAGCAAATCGTAATCCTAAAATCGACCGTGATTTTTCGTCCTCTGCCATTCGTGCAGGGTTTTCGCTGTCATTTGCGCTCACACCGCCTGTTTGGGCTTTTTTCATTGCCCAGGGCATGGATCTTTTTATCATTTATGCTGTCATGGCGGTTTTGAATATATTCATACTCACACTTGTGTTCACAAGCTGGCCCAAAGACCAGACATCAGACAATAACGAGAAATCAGGCATCACATTTTTTCAAGGCTTGCGCGAGCTAACAGCCCTGCCCGTCATGATCCGCGTGTTCGCAATTTCTGCAATTTTGGGTGCGGTTAACCTCTATAACATTGTACTTGGCTTAATCATCATCAACAATTTGGACGGGATAGAAGCGCAGGCTGGTCTGTTCGCAGGTGGCGTGGCGTTGATAGAGGTGCCCGTGATGCTGATCAGTCCAGCCATCCTTCGTTATGTTTCAAAATCAGCATTCATTGGCGTTGGTGCGCTCATCTATATCATCTATCTCATCCCTTTTGGCACCATGAGTTCGATGACATCTGCATGGTGGCTCATGTTGCCTGCGGGCATTGGTGCGGGCATTTTGCTGTCCGTAAGTGTTGGCTATATGCAGGATATGATGACCCATCGCCCTGGCGCTGGCGGCGCTTTGGTGTCGGTTTCCCATTTTAGTGCTGCAATTTTTGCCTCGGGCGTATTTGCGTTCGGCACCAGCGTTACCGACTATGTGGGCACTTCGTGGATTGGCGCAGGATGTGCAATCTTTGGCGCCATCCTACTGATGGGCTTTGACAAGTGGCGGCTGCGCAGTAAAGCTTATTTATTGAAACAGGGAATTGAGGTTTAATCATCATTCACCTTTTTGGTTGACTCATAAAATACATCATGGTAATTCATCCTTATGGTTGAACGAGAGAATAACGAACGCCTGAATAAAATTCTAAACGCTGTGCGCGATGCAACACGGCGAGAATTGCTCACGCTTCTGGTCCAGCATGGCCCTACCCGCGTGACGGATCTTGCTACGCATTTTGATATGAGCCTCAACTCAGTATCAAAGCACATTAAAATTTTGGAAGGTGCCGAACTCGTCAGCCGAAAAACCGCTTGGCGTGAACACTTGATCGAAGCGAATTTGGAACCGGTACAGGAGATTGACCGCTGGTTCTCTCAACTTCGCTCGATCTGGGACATGCGTCTTGAGGCCTTAGATGAGATGATAACAAAGGACAAAGATGATGAGTGAACTATCAACAAGTGTTTCGCGCAATATTGCAGCGCCCCGCGCACAAGTTTTTGATGCATGGCTAAACCCTGAAATGCTGGCAAAATTTATGACGCCAATGCCTGGCACAACGGTGCCGGTAGCTAAGAGTGATGCCTCAGAAGGCGGCCGTTTTGAAATTGTGATGGCGATCGGCGATGATGAAATCCCGCACTCGGGAACATATAAAGAAATCTCGCCGCACGAGCGTTTGGTCTTTACATGGGAAAGCCCGTTTTCTGTGCCAGATTCAACCGTGACTTTAGATTTTGCAGATGCTGATGGCGGAACGGATATCACGCTTACACATATAAAATTCCCGTCCGAGGAAGCACGCGATAACCATACCGGTGGCTGGACGGGAATTTTAGAAGCACTGGCTGCAAATATATAAGCATCGCATTCCAGGCCATATTTAGCTGAGAGAGGGGAAAACTCAGCTAAATTTGGGGGACCTTTAGCTAACTGTTATATTGGCTAAGGATATGAAGTTCGCTTCGGTTAAGCTTTTTATCATTATTGAGATCAACAGCGTTAAACTCAAATTCTGTCAGGTTTGGAATGAGGGAAAATGCCTCTACAATTCCAATATTACCGTCATTGAGATCTTGCGTGATGAGCGTACCAAACTGGTTCACATCATGATGCTCATTAATGCTGAAAGCGTGAGACGTTGACATCATAGCCAGCGTTAAGCTAGAAATAAGAAGTACGTATTTCATAATATATGTTCCTTTTGTTGGTGTTGTGGCATCGGCAATTGATTTTCTAAATAGATATTTGTGGTATCTTAGAAAATGACGCGGGAACCGTTATGAACTATTCATTTGCACGTAATGGCTTAGTTGCTGTTACGTGCTTTTTTATGGGTTCTCGCAAACGCGGGAATTACGCAACTCAATTACTATTTGGTGGAAACGCCCCGATTTAGAGGGAGGTAAATCGGAGCGTTTGGTTTTAAGTCGTTATGACTTAAACGTTTTTAAATTCTGTTGGAGACAATTTACCGTCGTTGTTTGCATCAGCAGCCTGGAACTGGATAGCAGAGATGCCTGCACGGGTTGCTTCGTGGATGCTCACAAGACCATCACCAGCTTGAGATGCATATACACCGTTTGCATCGCCACGTGTATCATCAACAGATGTGAAGTTAAGGGCAGACGCACCAGTTAGAGCCATTGCAGATAGTGCGATTGTTGTAAGTACGATTTTCATAAGTTTATTCCTTAAATTACGTCGGCATTTCCAATATTTGGGTGTGGTGCCGTTTTAAATGATTGTTTGTTTAGGTTTAGTGTGGTCTTCAAGGCACCCCATTTTAGCCCTTGGGAGGGAAAGCTAAATGTGGGGCCCTATCAGATCGTGTTCGTTCAAAAAGTCTAGCGATTAGCCAAGATTTCTGAACTCAGTTGGAGACAATTTACCGTCGTTGTTTGCATCAGCGGCCTGGAACTGGATGGCAGAGATGCCTGCACGGTTTGCTTCATGGATGCTCACAAGACCATCACCAGCTTGAGATGCATATACACCGTTTGCATCGCCACGTGTATCATCAACAGATGTGAAGTTAAGGGCAGACGCACCAGTTAAAGCCATTGCAGATAGTGCGATTGTTGTAAGTACGATTTTCATAATATTTTCCATTCATTTGTTTGTGGAACGTTGTGGCGTTCCTGTTGGTTTAAATGTGAGACATTGTGGTGTCTCGGGTTTAAGTTTGAGATGTTGTGGCATCTCGGTGGTTTACATTTAAGACGTTGTGGCGTCTCAGTTAGTAACTTGTTTGAAGCGCCCCAATTAATCCGTTTGGTTAATCTATTTGCCTAACCCGTTTGGATGTTGTTGGCTGCGTTTCGATGAGTTGAATATAGGCCTCAAAAATGCGTTTTCAAACTAAACTCATCACACATAAATGTGAGTGCGGGTGCGCGTGTTTGTCACTTGAATTTGCAAAGGTGACTGAAAGAGGTCAGTTTTATTAATAAATGCAAGCAACTAGCTTTTTGTGCATTGTTAATATTTCTTCACAAAGCGGTCACAAATGCCCTGAAAAAAATGTAATTTTCATGTTTTTTAGGGTGTTTTTTCTCAAAATGAATCTTGTTTTGTGAACGGCTGAGAGTAACCGAGAGCGATAAGGCGATTTGTTTTTTAAAAATCCGCACCTTTATTACAAATCAATCTGAGTCTGAGGCATGATCTTTCTCACTCAGATAAGATGATTTGAGATTTCACAGATGCAATTCGAACATCATTTAGAAGAAAGTCACTAAACTCAGACAATTTCCTGGTGTCGGGTAATGCCACCTCAATCAAACAATCCAGCTCACCAGATAACGAGACAACCCGTTTGACCCCATCCAACGTGCCAAGCCAGTTCAAAATGGGTTCACACGGGCGTTGTGAGAAGCAGATAAAAACAATGGCTTTGATTTTTCCATTATGTTCCTGGTCTATTTTAACCGTATAACCTTTAATTATACCGCGCTCTTCCATACGTCGAATGCGATCTTGCACCGCTGTGCGCGACAGAGCAATTTCTTTGCCAATTGTGGTTGCAGGCATTCGCGCATTGATGGTCAATTGCCTCAGAATTTTTCTATCTGTTTGATCCAAAGCAGCTCCATTCAAATACGGCATTTCGCCGCCAACATACGTCACGTCGCAAGATGATCTTCTTACAGGTGTCAGCTACTTTATAGATGCAAGTCAAAGGAGCAAGCATGCATATTATTAATCCGAGGTCATTTACAGGAAACTCAGCATGGGATGCGCTGGATATTGAGCAATTCGAGAATGCAACCGTTCGTCTTCACTGGACGGATCAACCATACAAATGGCATATCAATGACGGACCAGAAGTTTTTGCTGTTATGGATGGCACCGTGGATATGCATGTCAGACAAGATGGCAAAGAGAATGTTTTTCGTTTATATATTGGGGACATCTTTCACGCCCAATGCGGTGATGAACACGTCGCCCATCCTGTCGGCCCTGCCCGTGTGCTGGTAATCGAGAAAGCTGGCAGCATCTGAAAATATGTTGAGATTTTTCAAACAAAAAAGCCGCATGTCGTATCTAACATGCGGCCCAAACCAATTGGTTTAATTCATATTCAAAATGTTAGCGATTAGCCAAGATTTCTGAACTCTGTTGGAGACAATTTACCGTTTCCGTCTGCATCAGCAGCATGGAACTGGATAGCAGAGATACCTGCACGGTTTGCTTCATGGATGCTCACAAGACCATCACCAGCTTGAGATGCATATACACCGTTTGCATCGCCACGTGTATCATCAACAGATGTGAAGTTAAGTGCAGATGCACCAGTTAGAGCCATTGCAGATAGTGCGATTGTTGTAAGTACGATTTTCATAATATTTTCCATTCATTTGTTTGTGGAACGTTGTGGCGTTCCTGTTGGTTTAAATGTGAGACATTGTGGTGTCTCGGGTTAGTATCTTGTTTGAAGCGCCCCATTTAATCCGTTTGGATGTTGTTGGCTGCGTTTCGATGAGTTGAATATAGGATTGGAAAATGAGAAAATAAATTAAACTCGGCGCACATAAATGTGAGAGCCAGTGTGTGGCTCAAGCTCTTGAATATCAGACCTCGCAAAACAAACAGATAATTTCGTAATAAATTCAAATAAATAACATTTCGACAGACCAATCAAGTAAACACGAGCCTCGTGAGAAACCACACAAAACCTGTTCAAACTTTTTGTTTTTCCTGCAAAAATCTCAATAAATTCACCCTCCAAAAACCAACCTTTGTGAGCGGATGAGAGCAACCGTGACGGAAATGGGGAGAGTTGCAGTGAGAAAAATGGGTTTATTAATGACTATAACTTCTCGAAAGAATGGCTTTCAGACCAAGTAAAATGAAAACCGATTCCTCAATCCAAATCATCGAAAACAAAATAATTGAAGCATCACACTTGACCTAGAGTAACTCCAGCCTGCTATCACCCAGTCTCGATCACCGAGACAAACAGGAGTCTTTTGGCATGTTTATCAAAGAAGCTGCGACAAAGAGCGGGTTAAGCATCGACACTATTCGCTATTATGAGAAAGAGGGAATGTTACCGGTAATTGATCGCAATTCGTCTGGCATTCGGATTTTCACACCAACCAACATCGAATGGCTCAACATCCTGTATTGGCTTCGGAAAACAGGTATGTCGATGAAGGTCATGAAGCGTTATGCAATTATTGTTCATGAGGGTGACCACACGATACCTGAGCGCATGAGTATTTTGCTCGAACACCAGAAGCTGGTCGAAGAACG
Source organism: Lentilitoribacter sp. Alg239-R112 (assembly GCF_900537175.1). GTDB lineage: Bacteria > Pseudomonadota > Alphaproteobacteria > Rhizobiales > Rhizobiaceae > Lentilitoribacter. The sequence continues at coordinate 273,908 of NZ_LS999833.1, forward strand.
ACGCAAAGAACTCGACGCCTGTTCCGACCTTTTGGCGCACAAGGTGCATTGCTACAAATCATATAAGAAGGATTAAGCCATGAATGGCATGAATATAGAACTTTGGAACGGACAATCCGCACCACGCATGGGCATTGGTACTTGGGTGATGGGCGGACAGCAATATTGGAATGGCATGTCTGTTGGTTGGGATAATGTGGATGATGAACAATCTCTAGCAACATTGCGTACCAGCTTTGATTTGGGCGTACGCATCATCGATACCGCCGCACAATATGGGGCAGGTCATTCAGAACGCATCATCGGCCAGGCCATTAAACACTCGCAAATTCCACGTGAGGAATTCATCGTTTGCACAAAAGCTGGGTTTGCCTGCGACCCTGACACGGGAGACGTACTAGGTGAAGTTGATAGCAAAGAGGACATCACCAAAAACATTGATGAGAGCTTGCAGCGCCTTGGCGTTGAATATCTGGATCTCGTTAAATACCACATAAACTGGCACCCTATTGATCAATCATATGAAGTGTTTGAAGCTTTTGAAGAGGCGCGCCTTGCCGGAAAGATAAAAGCCTTTGGCTGGAGTACTGATGATCCTGAACGAGCAAGCGTATTTGCGGATAAATATGATGGGTTTGTTGCCGTTCAACACAATCTCAATCTGGTCACCCCTGCAAATGACATTTTAAACTTGATTGAAGAACGCAAACTCTATTCCTTTAACCGGCAACCGTTGGCGATGGGGTTACTCACAGGCAAATATCAAGGCGTCGATAAAGCTGCCGAAGGTGATGACATAAGATCTGCGGGTGCTGAATGGATGCGCTATTTCAACAAAGGCGGAACGCCCAATGCTGATTTCTTGCAGAAAATCGAAACTGCACGTGGAATTCTTACAGGCGATGGCCGGTCTTTAGCACAAGGTTCTCTAGGCTACTGTTTAGCGAAAAGTCCACGGACCATTCCAATTCCGGGTTGCCGAACGGCTAAACAGGCCCGAGATAATTTTGCGGTCATTGAAAAAGGCCCCCTCACCCAAAATGCTGTGAGTGAACTGGAAAATCTATTTGCATAAAAAAATCCCTGCTTTTGGGGATAAGCAGGGTCAAGTTTGGAGGTACAATCGTTTGTAAAAGTTAAGCTTCAGCCGCTTTAAAACTAAGAGCAGCACCATTTAAGCAATGACGCAAACCTGTTGGCTCTGGACCATCTTCAAATATGTGACCGAAGTGACCACCGCAACGACGGCAATGAACTTCTGTGCGGGTACTAAAAAAGGACTTATCCTCTTTCGTGCGGACGGCATCTTCGATCTCTTGATAGAAGCTCGGCCAGCCAGTGCCACTGTCAAACTTGGTTGCAGAGTCATAAGCGGGCAAATCACAACCAGCGCAATGGAACACGCCAACGCGTTTCTCATCATTAAGCGCACTTGTAAACGCACGTTCTGTATCTTCATGCCGCAATACTTTATATTGCATGTCTGTCAAAACTTGTTGCCATTCAGCATCAGCCTTTACAACTTCATAGGTCATGTCTTTTGCTTCCGGTGGGAATTTATATGTTTTTGCAATTGATGAACGGGCACCCACGAATAATGCAGCAGCGCCCATTGCAGTGGTGATACCCAAGAATTTACGACGGTTCATAATTGTCTCCTTTTTGCCCGTTTTGAGCTTGTGACAATCTTATAACGCATAAAATCCGGAAATGGTTTCACTTCCAATAACAGTTTTGTGTGTCTTGCGTGAGAGGTGAGTGAGGCTGTTCAGCGCACCATTGCGTATGCCAGGGCAATCACGCCACCTGCGCAATGGCCTGCTGCAAAAACCCTTTGCAATCTTTATTGCTAATATCATCAACACTGCGCAGCTTGATGTGTCGTCTGAATTTACCTGAACCTTCAAGCTGGTTCTGTGGATCAAGCAGAGACGCGCCTTCGCTAAATTCGAGCGAGATATGGGCTTTATATGCAAAGTAACCACTAACCTGTGTTTTAGGATCACCAGCGATCACTTCAATCATCGTGCCGCCATACTTGGGCACCGAGCTATATTCAGGGCAAATCTCAAGTAGTATCTCCACGAGATTATCAATGATTTGTGTTTTGGTTGCCTCATCCATTCACTTGCTCCCATTTATTGTCACATTGTCTTGGCAATACACTCCCAGCAAATCCACAAAGTGCAACTTAGCCGAAGGATATCAGCTGATCCGGGTGAGCTCATTTAGCTTAAAATCTGCAACAGCACCTTCCGTCGCAGATTTATATGCCGCCAAATGCGGTGTATCCATATGTTTTAACCATAGATCACGTGTTTCCCAAATCTCATAAAAAACGAAATAGGCTGGATTTTCATTATCTCGATGAAAATCATACCGAATGCAGCCTTCATCCTTTAGCGATGGTTCAACTAGTTTTTCCAGAGCATTACGAACGAGTTCTTCCTTGCCTTCTGCTGCTGTAATCTGAGCTAAAATAACGAGTGTCATAAGATTTTCCTTGGAATCAATATTACAATGATAAACTTACGCGAACAGAATTCCATAAAACAAGCACAATAACCTGCCACGTGATTTTGCTGTTTTAAAAACCGTTGCTGACATAATCTGGCAACTTCGCCGACTATCATGTCCGCAATCAACAATTTTGAGACGTGAGAAACAGATGCCTAAAAAAATAGCGATTATATTGACTGCTGGATATGCTGACTGGGAATGCGCCTTCATAAATGGCATTGGGAGCGCTTATTTCGGATTTGAGACTGTAAATGTGTCCCCTGACGGTCAAGAAATCGTATCTCAAGGTGGGCTTCGAACAATTCCTGATGATAGTATGGCGCATATTAAGCCTAACGATTTTGACATGTTGATTTTGTGTGGCAGTGCGATTTGGGAGACCGCGGAGGCGCCAGACGTCAAGAACTTGGCACTAAATTTTCTAAATGAAAACAAGTATGTTGCCGCCATTTGCGGCGGAACACTTGCGTTAGCAGATGCTGGAATTTTGGACAATAGGCGCCATACCAGCAATGCCTTGGAATTCCTCACTGGGAAATCCGAAACCTACAATGGAAGTTCATATTATGTGGAGGGTGCCGCCGCGATATCTGATGATAATGTTATAACGGCTGCAGGTAGCTCGCCAGTTCAATTTTCCGCAGCTGTTTTTCGCGCTGTTGGCGTTGAGGAAAAAACCATTTCAGAATTTTTGGCAATGCTGGCAAGTGAGCATTCCAAAAATGTTCAGACGTAGCTGAAACCATTTCACTGCGTTGGAAGCCACAACAACCTACGCAGTGAGAATTGAATCTGAGTTCCGGAAAACCCAATAGTTATTATAAATGCTGCTTGCGATATTCCACAACGGGCAGGCCGCCAATCCCCCAATCATCCAGTGGAACCTCATCAATAACAACAAAGGTTGTTGCCGGATTTTTATTCAAAACACGTTCCAGCAAATCAGATACGCCTTTGATTAACTCAGCCTTTTGTTCGGCTGTTGGGCCAGTCCCGTTTGGACCGCCCTCTTTGGTAACTTTAATATTCACATAGGGCATTCATGCCTCCTGCGTTTTGGGAATATAGGTGAAGATTTTTGTCATGATCCGCCAACCGTGATGGTCATTACTCAAGGTTAGAAAATCGAGATATTCGCGATCCATCATTGTCATGGATGCTCTGACAAAGGCCATTTTTGTACCGCCGAACTCGATCGAGAAAATCCGATCATGTCGGACCTCTGCCCTATCCGCAGGCGGTGTTCTACGATCCACCATGTCAAAATATTCATCGCGGGATTTGTTCATATAATCGCCGTCAATCATGTTCACATATCGCAAGTCCGGATGAAAAACTTTAGCCAGTTGCTTGGTGTCAGCATGATAAAGCCCATCGAAATATCCATTCATAATCTCAATGACTTGAGTGTATGCCTGTTGATCAGCCATTAGATCAGGCCCTCCGCCTTCATTGCACTTTGTGTTGTTGGGCGGTTTGCGACACGTTCGACAAATGCAGCAACATTGGGCCATTTTTTCAGGTCTATTCCGACAAAACCCGACCAATTGCTAACGGCAAACATATATGCGTCAGCGACCGAGAAATTATCACCTAACAAATATGCTCTACCATCTGCGAAAACCGCATTGAGGTAATCAAACTTGCTGGCAACATTTGCACCCGCTTTAACCTTGTCTTCATCGGACGCTGCTCCTGAGAAGAACGGATTAAACGCTTTATGCAATTCAGAGCTTGTGTAATTAAGATGCTCATGCAGCCGAGCGCGCTCGATCGTTCCGCTCACTGGTGCCAGATCACTTTGCGGATATTGATCGGCAATATATTGCAGAATGGAAGCACCCTCGGTGAGAACTTCACCAGAATCCAACTCCAGTGCCGGCACATATCCTTTAGGGTTGATTTTATTATAATCCTGCCCTGATTTTGTCAGTCCCGCATCCGTATCAACCTCGATCAACTCAAATGCTGCACCGACTTCCAACAAAGCAATATGGCTTGCCAACGGGCAAGCTCCGGGTTTGTAATATAGTTTCATCTAACATTCCTTTCTCATCTATCTGGTTCGATGTATGAGAAAGGCTAACAATGATCACGCTTAATTAATAACATTGTTTTTTCATAATAATGATCTAAATTTTAGATCAAGATGCACGTAACCAAGGGAATTCACAATAAAGCTTGATAGCTGAGTTAAAACCCGGGCCTGAACAATCAAACCCGAGTTTTCTATTTCTATAGTTAGTATTTTTCTGGATTTCCGGGAACAATTTTTGTTACTGTGCCTGCGGGCTTCCCGTCTGGGCCTATATAGGTAAATTTGCCAGGCTCATATGCTATCTTCCAATCTCCTGCGGGGCCACCTGCCCACTTTACATGGTAGCTATCCTCATGAATGGTCAACTCGCCCTTCATCGCTGGCACGCCCGGCAAGGTCATGTATGCAATGGTCTCGGTTGGATAAAATATCGTTGCATCCACATCTTTGCCTACATCCACATAATGAGTAGAGCCAATCATGAAGACCGCTAATATTTTGCTCGTTAATATTGTCATCATTTTACCTTTCAGGTTGTTGGAGATGAATTAATTACAAGATGGTTTTGTAATGTTGTCGCCATGCAGAATGGTGATCAAAGTCAATCGAATTGGACCATGCAAGCATGAGATAGCAAGGCGAGCCTGGAGATAAATCAAGATCAGGTCGGTCAGAAATTTCATGGGGAAATGAAAACTCCAGACATGAAATTCCTTCTAAAAACTCACTGTTGACGAATTTCACCGTCTTCTTGCCACCAAGACTTTCGATGCTTTGATGCCCGCCTGAACCCGCCTCATGTTCCTCGATATGAATAGCGGGCGTTGATACTGTTGCCATTACAAAGCGTGTATTTTTAAGGCTGTTCTGGGCGTTAAATCCAACAGCGATCCACCCACGCGTCGGCGCTGTTAGCTTTCCCACAATACGGTTTTGATGATGATGCCAATGGAACGTAACGCCAGAATCTTCTAGTTTCTGATCATCTAATATTGGCAATGCCATGGCCGAATTTCGTATCGGCCATGCAAACGAACCTGTGGCTAAAGTAGCAAGTGTTAAAAACTTTCGCTTGTTCATCTCAAATCCTTGCGCTAAAAATAGTCAAGCAAATTGACTAATATAGATTAGCGAGATTTTGTCAAGCTACTTGACTAAAAATAATAATGACGGATAAAACCACCTACCCTGAAGTAATCGAGCACATTGGAATAAAGCTTTGGCGTGCAAATCAAGATTGGAAAGAACGATTTACGACTGCAATGGTTGATCGTGGCTTTCATTGGTATGCAGAAGCGCGGGGAAGCCTGTTTCAATATATGGGGCCAAACGGCATTGCGCAGATTCAACTGGCTGAGAAGGCGAAAATATCAAAACAGGCTGTGCAGCAGCATTTGGATGATTTGGAAGCGGACGGTGTAATAGAGCGCGTAGCTGACCCGAACGATGCGCGCAAAAAGCATATCAAACTCACAAATCAAGGCGTCGAAGCCGTGCGAGTTGCCAACGAAATAAAGCTCGCGATAGAAGAAGATTATGCCACTCTTATCGGACGTAAAGCACTGTCAGATTTATCTGCATCACTTGATCGCATCATAAGCCAAAAACATACCACGGTTAAGCGTTGATAGGAATCGAGGCGACTATTTAAATTCTTGCAAACGGCAGCATTTGCAAATCGCACCCTCAGCGATACGATACGTGCGAAAACCCATTTTTTCGTAGTAAGCTTGACCTTCTACATTCGTCGAACCAATGAATGCTTCTATATTCTCTAGACCCGCGTCATATGCGGCTTTTTTTGTGACATCAAACAGCGATGATCCGACACCGCGACGGCCAGCTAACGGAGACACATGAGTACCAATGATTCCCCATCCCACAGGCGTTTCAAACCGATTTCCATCAAGCGCCCACATGAGTGATTGAAAGCCTAGTAGCGTGCCGTCATCATCTATTGCGACTGAGCATAGAATACGGTCAGGATCCTCGATATAATTTCGCATTATAAATGCCTCATCTGCGGGAGATGTCCGTTTCCCCGAGGCAACAAGCTGTTTAAGCATAAAACTCATTTGGGGTGCGTCCGTGGGAACGGCTGTACGGATTTCCATGCATTACTCCTCTAGGTTGGTCACATGTCTAGTATTGCATGGCGGTTCGGCCTGCAAGCTCCTACATTTTAACGATAGTGATTTCCTGCGTACGAAGATTTTCGAACCATGTCTGCTTCCCTTCAATTTACGACCTACGCACGCCCTGCTAATTGCACTATATTGCTGAGGTGTATCATATCGATTCGAGTGAAATTATGACATATGAACAATTGGTTGTTTTGCATGCTATTGTCACCGAAGGCACGTTTCGGGGGGCTGCGGAAAAGTTAAACAAGTCGCAATCTGCGGTCAGTCATATGCTTAAGAAGCTTGAGACAGAGATTGATATTGTCTTGTTATCTCGTGAAGAATACAGACCCACCCTAACCCCCGCAGGCGACGTATTTTATCGGCAGGCCATGCGGGTAATGCAGCAAATGCAACAGCTTGGCAGCATTGCTAAAAACCTAAGCTCAACACAGGAAGCAGAAGTCTTTTTGGCGGTCACAGCAACTTACCCCCTTAAAGATCTTCTCAAAATCATTGGTGAAGTAACGGCTGAATATCCTGCGACCCATATCAAATTGTCGGGCGAAGCGATGGGTGGTTCTGTAGAGAGGTTAATGAACGATCAGGCGGACATAATCATTGCGTCAATGGATGGTGTTCCGGCAGATCAAGTGGAAGCCATCCCCTTTGCGCAAGTCACTATCATGCCTGTTGCACACCCCGATTTTGAACCCGCGCAAAGCTCTCATCTGAAAACCATTAGCGAGATGCAAAGCTATACACAGATCGTTGTCGCCGATAGCAGTAGCGGCGCGTTTTCACAAAGCAGAGACTTGCTGCCCGGCGGCCTGCGCTGGACTGTGTCTGACTTTATGGCAAAGAAAGAAATCTTGCTTGCTAATATGGGTTGGGGCGGAATTCCAACACACATGATCGAAGATGAGTTGGCAAGCGGTGAACTGGTGCCGCTAAATGTGGAAGGTTATCAACCCCGACAATCACACCTTTTCCAAATTCGCAAACGGGACAAGGATATTGGCATTGTTGCGCAGAACATCTGGGAAAAGTTGCAAGAGTGCCACTGAGTTAAACCTACGGCTAAAAACGTTCTCCCAAAAGGCGGTAACACCAGAAGGGTTCTTCTGTCTCAATCAATTGGTTTAGTTTTGCAGGCGAAAACCCAGTGGCGCGACGAACCGCCCTGCCCATGTGAGACTGATCGGAGAACCCTGCCTCAACCGCGATATCTGCCAGACTATTTTCAGGCGAGATAACTGTTAGCTTGTGAAGATCTTCAATCGCGGAATAAAAGTTCAGCGATTGTTTTGTCTGCCCGCTCATACGTTTTATTTGCCGTTCAATTGTTCGGATACTGCGCCCGGCGGCAGACACTAAAGATAATCTACCAAGATGATATCGAGACCAATCTGCAAGGCGATCTGATCCGGCCCAATGTGGGCTGCCGGAAACGTTGCGTGCCTTGTTCCAATGAGGAGAAAAACTTTGCCCAAATTCGGCCCAGCATCGATCAGGGTTTAGACAGGCGTGAAAACAAGATAGCGCAGATGCTAAATCCGCAGGCACAATATCTGCCTCTAAATCATAGCCCAGCTTCTGCCACGCATCGGGGTAAAACGCCAATGTGAGAGCTGTTACCGGCGCTGGGCTCCAGCTGATAATGGGTTGACTGCATGGCAGTGTTATCGATTGAGGCGCTATCGGTATCGCCTGTTTTGCATCATCAAGACTATCAGCTTTTCCGACAAGTCGGATTTCACCATCAATCACATATGTGACGGATATCAACGGGGAAGCTGGAAAATAGTTAAAGCGATCCATATCGCTTAAAGAGGCATTTCGGGTATCTCTAAAAATTCCGGCTGCGATGCAACCTGCCAGTTGTTTTGGCGGATATAATAATAATGATTTTGTGTCTTTACTGAGCATCTGTCCATCTTAGTGTGTCGCAATCATTCTATATTGATGAGGGTGATTGAACTAGTCATTGCCATATTGAATTTAATAACGAGAATTTTATGGCAAAACTTAAATTTTCCGGCTCTCTAAGGCACCGTATTTCAAGTTTTATATCTTTAAACGGTGCGCTCCTCTCCACTTATATCGCACGAGCGCTGGGACAAAAGATGGAACCGAGCTGGGAGGCGGATATGGAAATTGGTATCCGCTTCTGGCGAAAGCAATTTACCAAGGCAATGGCTGAACCTGACATGGCGCGTGGCCGCGCGATCTTTGATAGTTTGGCAACCGAAACCGATGATATTTATGATGTAACGGTGACGAACAGCTCTGAACCAAACGGCGTCTGGTACACGCCTGAACACATCCATAGCGATGCCACACTTTTGTATCTACATGGCGGCGGGTACACCTTTAACGGGCCTGTAAGTTCGCGCTTTGCATCTATGTTGGCCCATCACAGCAAGGCACGTCTTTTTATGCCCCGTTACCGTTTAACCCCGGAGCACCCACATCCAGCGCAAATCGAAGATGCGCTCGCAGCGTGGACATATCTAACCAGCCAGATATCAGCAGATAAACTTGTAATCATTGGCGATAGTGCCGGTGGTCATTTATCGCTCATGCTTTTGCAAAAATTGAAATCAGAACAGCTACCCCAACCCGCGCTCTGCATCGGCCTATGTCCGTGGACCGACATTGGTGCCCGCGGTGATAGCTTGTTTGAGAACGACAGGTTCGACCTTGTTCAGGGCTGGATGGCGCTGAAATTCGGACAATGGCTGGATCCTGAAAAAATATATGGGCGCAAAGAATTATCCCCAATTGAGCACAACTATGCGGGCCTTGCACCGCTATATCTTCAGACAGGTGGACGCGAAATTTTACATGATATGATTTGTGACTTTGCCAAGATCCAAGAAGAAAACGGTGCCCAAATCATGCTTGATGCGTGGCCGGATATGCCACATAATTTTCAGGCTTATGATAGTATGAGGCAATCTTCCACGGATGCATTATCGCGCATTCGGCAAATCATTGCCGCCAGCGTCGACAAATATGACAGTTTCGAAAAATCAACGGCAACAAGAACTGTATCAAATGAATTTGATTTTCTAGCGAAAGGAAAATGATATGGATATCGGACGTATTTCAGAAAAAGTAATGGGCATGGATGATGCGACGTGGGAACGGCATTCCAACCCTATCAGCGGCTGGACCCGCGTGACGATATTGCCACTGTTGGCATTTGCAATATGGAGCCGCGTTTGGCTAGGCTGGCATGCATTATGGATTGTTGGTCTGATCCTAGTTTGGACGTGGCTGAACCCGCGCCTGTTCGGACCGCCCGCAACCAATGATGCCTGGATGACACAAGGTGTATTGGGTGAACGTATCTGGCTGGCAAAGACCACGCACCCCATTCCTGATCACCATGCAAGAGTGTCCCGCTGGCTCAATATTGCTGCCGGGATATCTGTTCTTATTCTCGCCAAAGGTCTTTTAAGTCTGGACCTTGGGTTTACGATTGCAGGGCTTATCGGTGCCATGGGCGCAAAACTCTGGTTTTTAGACCGGATGGTTTGGCTCAGGCACGATATGGAACCTACCGCTTCTCCTGAATAGATTCCAGATACACAATCACATCGGCAATCTGTAACTCAGTCATTGTAAAGGCCGGCATATCAGGATGGCCAGTTTCAATACCCTCGGCAAATGCTTCTTGTAAGGCATCAATGGGGTAGTATTTGGATAAATATCTGAACTCCAGAGCTTCTGGATGCTTGTTTTTATCCGTTAGCCCGATAGCATGACATTTTGCGCAATTGGCTTCTAAAATACGCTTACCATGTGCACGTGGCTGCACCCATGCAATCCATGACGCAATGTCGCGTGCTTGTTTTCGCGTGAGTGCAAATGTCGGCATAATATTATGCTTTGGCAGTTTGCGATTATATAAATCATCTTCCAATGTGGAGACATCGCGGTGAATTGTCATTCGCCAAAAAGGCACCGCCTGCACTTCAGGACTAATGCCATCGAGCTCTACAGCATGACATCGTGCGCAGTTGGCCTTAACAAGTGCCCGACCATGAGAAACATCGGCCAGCGCACTGTCAATTTGCTGCGCCACCGCTTGTGGCACCGCGCCAAATGCGGTGCCTGCTATTAAAGTTAAAATCGTCAAAAATTTAGAGCGCATCAAACGTCCTTTCTCTGATTTTGTAACTAAGTAAACATGCCTTACTTATGACCGATGAGCACCGGAACTTTTCGTTGCTGAAGCATGGATTCAGTTGTTCCACCGAAAATCTGTTGCTTGAGCTTCATATGCCCATAACCACCCATCACAATCAGATCAGCACCCTTTTCAGCTGCTCTTTTCATGATACAGGTCGCGATTTCTTCACCGCCGCTTGGATATTGCTCGACATTGACTTTGCATCCGCGGCGACTTAGCCAGCTTGCCAGATCAGCGCCGGGTTCCTCCCCGTCCACGCCCTCGTTTCTGACAGGGTCAAAGACAGCGACCGTAACTTCATCGGTCAAACTCAGCAATGGGAGCGCGTTATGTACCGCAACGGCGGCATGTTTGCTCGAATCCCATGCAATGAATGCATGTGACGGCTTGGTGGCAGCCAGATGACTGTTGGCCCCCTTTATCAAGCCGATGGGTGAATCAAATATGGCGCTTGAGATGATCGCATCTTCCACGTCACTGGTTATGCCATTGCCATCTAACAAGACGACAAGATCAGAAACATTGGCATGGCGCGCAACAACGGCCTTCATAAATGCCATTTCGCAATATTCTGTCAGAACATCTGCTGAAATACCTGCGGCTTGCACGAGTTTTTCAATTTCATTTACACGAGCATCCAATGCCTGGCTTCGCTCATTGACCTCTTTTGTCCATTGATCAACACTTGCATAACCGCCATAGGCAATCCCGTATCCATAAGAATAAATTGCAGGAGCAGCTGAAACCACAACGATGGATAGATGCGCATCTTTGCTTTGCGCCATCTCGATGGCATTTGTAACAGCCTTGTCTGAACCGGATATACCAAAAAATGTTAGGATCGTTTCTTTGCTCATTGTCTAGTCTCCTTTGCAACTGATGGCTCAAGGATAGAACAGTTCTCATGATCACTCTTTGCGTTAGATCAATTCGCGCCAGCCAAATTAAATGTACCATGAAGCGCATAGGCCAAAATAAGAAGGGGATTATTATGCCAATAAAATATAAAAAGATTTTGGAAGACCGGAAGGCTGAACTGGAAACTAACCTTACGCATATTGAAGAGGCTTTGAGCGAGCATCATGAAGTTGGCTTTAGTGATAGTGCTATTGAACATGAAGATGATGAGGTGCTGGAAGCCCAAGGCATTAGCGGCCAAAATGAGATTATTGCCATTAATGCTGCGCTTGCAAGAATTGAAGATGGAAGTTTTGGCATATGTCTGTCTTGTGAAGAACCAATTTCAGAACAAAGATTGGATATCGTTCCCACTGCTGTTAAATGTAAAAACTGTATGAGGTAATAACTACACGCAAAGAAGCCGCAAATGAATGAGTTACTAACACCTAATCAAATGGCCATGGCGGATAATTTAGCCATTCAAAACGGCATCCCCGGCATTGAGCTTATGCAAAATGCCGGAGACGTACTTTACGATGCATTTTGCAGCCACTTTCATGATGCACAAAATATTTTGATTGTGTGCGGTATTGGCAATAATGGTGGTGACGGATTTGTGCTGGCCGAACAAATCGTTAAATCTGGCATCAAAGTTAGTATTTATATTGCTGGCGAAATATCGCAAATATCGGGTGATGCGCGCCTTGCGTTTGACCAAATTCCCAGCTCTGTTTTGCAAGTTGAAAACCCGCAATGGGATCAGTATGACCTGATTGTAGACGGGATGTTTGGCGCTGGATTAACAAGAGATATTACCGGCCCATATGCAAATGTTATTGCATCGATCAATGCATCTGGTGCTGCAATTATGGCCATTGATTTACCCAGCGGTATCAATGGAGAAACCGGGCAAATCGCAGGGTGTGCGGTTGAAGCCGATTTAACCGTTACATTTTTTAGAAAAAAGCCGGGTCATATCCTATTTCCAGGACAAGAGCATTGCGGAAAAGTTGTTGTTGGTCAGATTGGAATACTTGAAAATGTTTTGGAAAACATAGCGCCAAGCACATTTCATAATAGCCCCAAACTCTGGGAGGATATGCTGCCCTCTCCTAAAAAAATGGGACACAAACATAATCGCGGGCATACGCTGGCTTTTTCCGGTTCTATTGAAAAATCCGGCGCCATAAGACTGGCAGCAAAAGCGGCCCTGCGCATGGGATCAGGCCTTGTTACCATTGCAGCAACATCGGCTACGCTGCCAGCACATGCGGCAAGATCCGATGTGTTAATGCTTACTCCACTGGATACGAATTTACACCTGGCAGATTTGGTTGGTAATCCAAAAATGAACATATATTGCATTGGTCCGGGCCTGCCACCTGACAAGGATACGCGCGAACTTGTTTTGGCTATTCTTGACCACGGACCAACTGTGGTTTTAGATGCTGGTGCGCTTTCTGCGTTTTCTAACGCGCAACAAGTTTTGCATGATACTATTAATATGCGAGTCAACAATACGGTACTTACACCCCATGAGGCTGAGTTTGATCGCATTTTCCCATCCCTAATAACAGCTAGCAGCAAGATTGAGAAAGCGCGACTTGCCGCGCGGATGGTAGATGCAACGATTATTTTAAAAGGCCCTGACACAATTATCGCAGAACCTGATGGACGCGTCGCGATATCGGATAATGGCTCACCCTGGCTAGCAACTGCCGGCAGCGGCGATGTGTTAACGGGTGCTATATCTGGCTTACTTGCCCAAGGAATGCCTGCATTTGAGGCCGCTTGTGCAGCTGTTTGGTTTCACGGACAAGCGAGCCAAAATGTTGGCGCTGGCTTAATCGCAAGTGACCTTGATCAAGGTTTAAAAACTGCCTTATTTGATTATCATCGCCTCGCTGCTGATCTTTAAGCTGCAAATAGAGCACCAACAAAATAAGCAAGACCTGCGGCCACCCCGCCGATCAGCAATGTTTCAAAGCCAGACCATAGCCAATGTTGCAATGACCAGCGGCTTTTAAGTGCGCCAATGCCAAAAAACGTAGCGCCTGTTGCCACTATTGCTGCAACAAAAGGGCTGCCAAGCCCAATAATGTATGACGCCAGCGGGATAAGCCCACAAACAACAAAGGCGAAAAATGTGATAATGGCTGCTCTAAGCGGTTCCGGCTTTTCAGGCAATATGCCATATTCCTCGATCATCATCAGGTCAATCCAGCGTTCATGATTGCTCGTAATGGCGTCAACCGCGCCTTCCAAAACATCGCCTTTCAACCCTTTGAGCTTTAGAATCTGTCGAATTTCTTCGCGTTCCCCGTCGGGATAAAGCTTGATATGGCGTTTCTCAATCTGGCGGAGCCGATGCATATCATCCAGCTCGGTTTTTGTACCGCTATAATTGCTTGCAGCCATGGAAAACCCGTCAGCAAGAACATTTGCAATACCCAAAGCAATGATGATTGTGGGTGATAGATTTGCACCTTCAACACCTGCTACGATAGCAAATGTTGTGATTGTGCCATCAATGCTTCCATAAACGAAGTCCCGTAGGTCCGTGCGGTTTGATTTATCAAGTATCCGAGACTTTATCTCATCAACGCTATGTCCATGTTCCATGCATCAACCCTATCCCATTCAATGGAAGCTTAGCAAATGTGGCTGCGATGCCCATTGAGTTAGATCAAGTTCGAATGAGTGCATTATTGTACCCCAACATTTGCTTGTGCGCATGCGCAATGTTGCTACAAATATATGAGATTTTACGAAAGGAGAATATGGATGGAAACTGGATCAATTTTGCTGTTCGTCGGAATAATTGTAGGTTCATGCATCATTGGCGGTGCAATACATTCTGGATTAGTCCAAATCGCAGACGCGATGAAGCAGTCGTCAGAAACGACGTAATTTGGAGAACAAACCTATCAACCTAAAAATTGGAAATGGAACCGATCTACAGTGATGTAAGGTTACCTTAGATGATTGATCTTCTATTCCGAATATAGCTTGGCAAGTTTTGCTTCATCCTGCGCAGCTTCCTGTAAAAGCCAATTACGAAACAACTCAATCTTGGGAAGATTAGCTGTTGCTGGTGGACATACAATCCAATAGGCGGACTCAACTTTCAATGCTAGTTTTGATGGACGAACAAGTTGTCCTGAAATCAGATCACGTGTGGCAAGACCACCCCGTGCCAAGGCAATGCCCTGCCCCTCAACCGCCGCATCTATGATCATGCTGACCTGATCGAACACCGGACCATGAGAAACATCGACGTCTTCAATCCTCGCAATATTTAACCACCTTAGCCAATCCTTACGATCTTCAAAATGAAGTAACTTCTGGTGTTTAAGATTGTTAATGTCATTCAAAGAGTGTTCACCGCTCATATATTTGGGACTACAGATCGGAAACACGCCTCCTGTGTAGAGCTTGGTCAAGTGCAAATTTGATTTGTAACCTAATTCAGCTTCAACACCATATCTTACAGCCAGATCTACATCTACCTGCGCAAAATCAATATGATGTTCTGATGCACTTATGCGGAGGTCAATTTGCGGAAAAAGTTCAGCAAAGCGCCCTAGGCGATGAACCAGCCATTTGGATGCGAAGTTTGGTGGCATACTCACCGTCAACACACCGGAACTTTGGCGCTTAATCAGAGTGTTTGTTCCTGTCGCGATACGGTCCAGCGCATCTCTCACAACAATCAGATAATCACGCGCCACATTGGTTAAAACCAACTGTTGCGGTCGTCGATGAAACAGTTTCAGACCCAGCTCCGTTTCCAACGCTTTGACCTGGTGGCTAATGGCTCCCTGAGTGACAAAAAGCTCTTCTGCCGCCTTTGTAAAGCTCTCGTGCCGCGCTGCTGCTTCGAAGGCAACCAGCGCGTTCATTGAGGGTAATTTTCTGGACATAAAACACCAAGCGCATGAGAAATTCTAATGCACTATAGAGAAATGATGCTTTGCGAACAAGTTTATAATTAGGCATTTTGAATATCAAATAATCATAATTGAGAAAGATGTTGAAATGAAATACAGAACAAGTTCTCACTATAATATCTTATTTTTAAACGATTTTTTACTCAAAATTCGAGTTATCTTGAACATGTTCGAATTACGAGGGAAAGCCAAACGTGAGCGCGATGGAATTGCAGAACTAAATGCTTACCAACTGAAAGATATTGGAATTTCTCATGATAACGCCGCTCACAAACTAGATAGATCCCGAATAGAAATGCCCTTCAGGATGGACCTTTAGTAGAAAATGGAAATGAGTATTAAGCCCCACCACCAAAAGCCAAAAGCGGAGACCAACTCTCCGCTTTTGGTTGTTCATATTGTATAATTTGGCAGCAAATTACGGCTTGGCAACGTGCCAGACACCGCCCACGCCATCGCCAGTTACGTCACCTTTAGCGCTATCGCCAACCCATGTATAAAGTGGCTGACCATCATGTGCCCACATGAATGTGCCGTCTTTACGTTTAACCACGGTGAAATCGCCCTCATCTTTTGATGACGCTTCTGCAGGCATTGGTGGCCAATTGGTTGCGCAACTATCGTAGCAGTTGGATTTGCCCGCTTCATCTTTATCAAATGTGTAAAGCGTTAGACCTTCCGCATTGGTTAGAACTGTGCCAACTGATGTTTCAGCTTTTTTGATTTCACTTGCTAAGTGGTGACCTGCAAATGAAATGTTGCTTGAAAGGATGAGCACAGATGCGCCCAGTGCTGCAAGTGTACCAATTTTAAGTGCTTTGTTTATCATCATATTTCTCCAATTTAGGTGCCAGCATTTGCCAGCTACAAAACAGTTACGCACCGGGTCTTTGTTTTATTCAAAATTATTTTCATTTTTTTGGAGACATGAAAATCACCACCGAAATCAGATATTCCGGTGGTGATATTTTTCCTGAAAACCGACACATCAAACCCGATAAAATATAACGGCTTGAAGGTCAGATATTTCACCCTATTGATTATCAAGCTGCCCGTGCACAGATGTCGTTCCGAGCCGGGTAATCCTGTAAGGTCTGCCGTTGACAGACTTAATCATGCGTCGTTTTTTGAGGCGCATAAATACTGGCAGTGTGCAATCGCTCAGCACATAGCCTTCTCTGGTGTAACAAGTGATTTCAGTGATTTTGCCGCTTTTATTGCGCACATAATCAATGGCCCCACCCTGGGCCAAAACGTGTAAAACACGTTGCTCATATTTTGAAATATTCAATGGAATTCTCGAATTTTATGTAGAACATAAGGAACGTGCCAAACACCCGATTTATTTTGGGCATTCAGTTCAGTTCACATTACAATGTCCCTAAACGCCGGAACTGGCGTTAGCGCACATTCTCATTTGAGTGGTACATAAAAACTCCGTAGCCTGAGAAGAGCCTCAGGTGCAGGTAAAATATCTGTATAGCTTTAAATTTGCAAGACAGAAACTCACAGTATTTTCATTTCAATAGGGATCATTAATTTCATTGCCAATCATGGTTTGCGTATGCTCTGCACCTTGTTGCAGGCGGGAAAAACTGCCTAAAGTAATAAGCATAATAATTGCTATGATGCTTGCAGCTGCGAACACATTTACAAATACACTGGGGAACGAACGCTTTTCCATCATGAACTCCTTTAACTCTATCATGATGGTTAAACATGGAATTGGTTTGTGCCCTTTGTGGAGAGAATGTGGATTTAACATTAAAATCAGATACAATTTAAGAGTGATCGATTCGTAACGAAACTGAGTTTTAAAATCATCTTTCTGTTTGCTTAGTCTTATAAGCACAATACTCAAATGCGTTTTTACTATTTGCCAAGAGGCGTTTATCTCACATTTTCAAATTTCATGGGACTTAAAGGAGATAATCATGAAAAATAAACTAGCAGCGGAATTATTTGGAACATTTTGGCTGGTCTTTGGCGGCTGTGGTAGTGCCGTACTTGCCGCTGGGGTTGCTGATGTTGGCATTGGCTTTATGGGCGTTTCACTTGCGTTTGGCCTTACAGTTTTAACAATGGCATATGCAGTGGGTGGCATTTCGGGTGGTCATTTCAATCCCGCCGTATCACTAGGCCTTGCTGTTGCTGGTAAATTTGAGTGGAAGGATTTTGTTCCCTACACAATTGCGCAACTGGCTGGCGGTGCGCTTGGCGCACTGGTGCTTTATCTTATTGTAACTGGTCAGTCAGACTTTACAGGTGTTGGCGGCTTTGCATCCAATGGCTATGGAGAATTATCGCCGGGTGGATTTAACATGATGTCTGCACTGATCGCAGAGATCGTTCTCACAGCTATTTTCCTGATTATCATTTTGGGTGCGACATCCAAAAGCGCTCCGGCAGGCTTTGCACCCATTGCCATTGGTCTGGGCCTAACCCTCATTCACCTGATTTCAATTCCGGTGACAAATACATCAGTAAACCCTGCCCGCTCGACAGCGGTGGCACTATTTGCTGAAACGGGTGCGATGGGTCAATTGTGGTTGTTCTGGGTGGCACCACTTGTAGGCGCAGCCATTGGTGCGATTATTTGGAAGGCGCTTTTGAACAACGACTAGACAATGTGGCCGCCGACAACATTGTTGGCGGCTTATTCTATTTTAAATCCAGATCCGAACGTTCATATTCATGTCGTCCACTATCTGACGGCAGGCCTGTTTTAAGTGCCCAATATTTGCGAACATCACTCATTCCCGTGTCAGGATTATCAGCCAGAAAATCTCGAGTATACGAGTTGAATTGGTTATGATCCTCTATTTTGGATTTGAAATCAGGATCACTCATTCGTGTTTTCATGGCCTGATACTCATTAACGGCGTCACCTAATGTCCGGCCAATATTGGATTTCATCCACGCCATGAACTCGATGTTAAATTTGAAACTGACACCAACATGTTCCTTAAAAAAACGACGCACATTCTGTGTGTTCTTGTAACTATCGGTAATTTGTGTTTCTGCGGTTAGCACCTCACTATGCCAGTCAAACTTGGACCTTTTACTTTCGGGCTTTGAAGCAATTTTCTGCTCTTTCTCGCCTGTGTCGAGATAATGTGAAATACGCCCTAAAATCTCAAATTTGCCACCGCTTGTTTTAACGCCAAGGATGCGTGCATAACCAATAAGGTCGGACTTAAGCCAATACCAGCGGCGTAGTTCATCTCCAGATTTAATTGAGGTAATTTCAGGTCGTTCTGTTTCTTTGCTATCCGTCATATGCATATCCTACACCATAAACAGAGCGAATAATTTCGCCATCTTGCGAATGTGGTTTTAATTTCTGGCGAATATTTTTTATGTGGCTATCAACTGTGCGGTCAAACACCATCGCATCATCTGGAAATGCAAGCTCCAGCAATTGCGCGCGTGAGAATACACGGCCCGGGCGCTTGTAAAGAATGGAGAGAAGCTGAAACTCGCGGCGCGTAAAATCAAGCAGCTGATTATCAAATGACACGCTCCAATTTTCTTCATTCAGTTGCAAACCGCCCTCTTCTGAAACGCTTTCATCCACGTCATTGCTTCGTGATGTGCGCCGTAAGATGGCTTTAACGCGTGCGACGACTTCGCGTGGCGACCATGGTTTGCAAATATAATCATCCGCACCAAGTTCAAGCCCCAATAGGCGGTCTATCTCTTCAACCCGTGCAGTTTCCAAAATGATTGGCACATCGCTTCTATCACGCACTTTGCGGCAGATGGAAAGACCATCCTCGCCCGGCAGCATAACATCCAAAATCACCAGATCAGGTGCTTCTTCCAAAATGCGTTTGACCGCATTATGACCATCGAGCAGGATTGTTGCGCGCATATCATTTCGCGCAAGATAATCTTTCAACACCTCAGCCAGAGCTTCTTCATCCTCCACAATCATGATGTGCTTTGTCATATCGGTCTCACTGTTTATTGTGCAATTTTTCATCTTTGCGGATGAGTGGAATTTGGAAAACCATCGCCATACCGCCCAAAGGCGAATATTCGGCTTTTAGATTACCATGATGCGATTTTGCAATAAGCTGACAGATCGATAGCCCCAAACCGGACCCTCCGACTTTGTTGCCCGAACGCGTGCGCGATTGATCAGCGCGGTAGAAGCGGTCAAACAATTTATCCATCGCTTCTTGTGGCGGAGGTGAGTTTGAATCTTCCACGATGATCACGCCATGGTCATCATCTTTAACTGTCGATAATTTAATCACACCAGGTGCTGCCGTATAGCGCATGGCATTGGTCAGAACATTATCAATGAGCTGGCCAATGCGCATGGTGTCACATTCTGCGACCAGATCGTTCGCAAAATCGGTTTCCAATGTCAGTCCTTTTTCTTCAATCATGCCACGCACTTTATTGGCAGATTCAAGTGCCAACGAAGAGAGGTCAGTTTTCTCCCAATCTTGAACCAAATAACCTTCTCTTGCATGGGATAGTTGACTGATATCTTTCACAAGTGCAGATAACCGCGTGACCGAAAGATGCAGCGTTGCCAACGTTTTTTGATCTGCTTTTCGCACACCATCCTGTAACGCTTCTATCTCGGCTCGCAACACGGCCAGCGGGGTTTGCAACTCGTGACTGGTATCAGACATCCATCTGCGTTCCGATACTTCCTGCGCTGCCAATTGCTCCGCCAATAGATTGAACTGCTCCACCAGATTGCCAAATTCATCCTCGCTGGTTTTCTCAAGCCGCAAGTCATATTCACCCAATGCCAGGCGCTTGGTGCCTGATACCAGACGGTCTACTGGCCGTGTAAACTGACGTGATAACCAATAAGCCGCACCAGCGGACAATAACAAGGCAACAAAAAGCGTCAGGATAAGGAACTTAATTTGGTCTAATAGAAAAAGGTTTGATGGATTACCCGCAATCCGCGTTGGCTTTGCAAGGGCCAGATAGCCTATGAGCTGCGCATTGCCATTTGAATCGACCCCCATAATCCTGCGTTGTGAGGCATGAGCGGGATTAAATGTTGCACCCACGACTAAATCACCTTGCGGGTTCAACAGCGCCAACCGCGAGTTTAACTGCAATGGATCGGCTGGTGGACGTCGTTTGCCAGTATTATTTTGACTATTTTCATTAAGTGCTTTCGGGCGTGGCCTTGCTGGTGGGTCATTGCGCGGAGCTTCACTGCGAACCAACCTATTAAACGCCCGCCTATTGTCCTTAAGATCCGGCCATGCAGGATTAGCGGCGTCATGACGCTCAACCAGCTTGTCAATCACCGGACCAAAGCGATCAAACTCGGCTTGCAGCACATAATTTTCAAATCCGGACCGCATAGAAAGCGTCAGCAAAAACGCCACAAACGCAATCACCACAATGACAATTGTCATCATGGCGAAAAACAGTTTCTTACCTATTGATAATTTTTTCCACATCTTGAAGGTGTTCTATACCAGTTCAGGCTTTTTCCAAATTACGTCGAAATTGTGATCGATAAATGTGAAGCAAGAATGAAGCAAATAACTTTGTTTTACCGGTAATACCGCGTGCATCTTACGTCCTTTTACACATTCGCTCCACATTTCCTGCAAACTCCCATCATGCTCACATGCCAAATTGAATGCCAACAACAAAACATGATTACCCCTGATTAGGTTTTGTTGGAAACAGTCAAAGGAGCAATATCATGAAGAAAAACACAAAAGTCGCATTGCTTGCATGTTCCGCACTCGCAGTTGGCGCATTAACTGCCAAAGCAATCAGCGCCACCAATCAAGTCAAAATCACAACCAGCAATGGTCAGCGCTGCATTCAATCCAATGGCATCCCCGATCATTCGATCGGTCAGTTCCCCAATAAAGGCAATCCAAATTTTATCTCCACGCAAAATACCAAACTGTGCGTGACAATGACACCAAGTAAAGGTTCACAGGCCAAAGATTTACGCGGTTCAACAGGCTTTACGCTCAACGGTGTTACAATTCGCCCCGGAACCGCAGATTGGTATGACGCATCGTCACCGCGTGGACATAGCCGTGATCGCTCATCAGGCTGGAACCTGGATGGCATGGGGCCCGGCAACACGCTTGGCTTAGACCGAAACAATGCCCATGTAGATAATAGAGGTCTTTATCACTATCACGGCCCATCAAAATCCATCATGAATGCCGCGCAAGGCACTCTGATCGGCTATGCCGCCGATGGACATGGCATTCACTATGTGGGCTCAAAACAAACATCAAGCTGGCAATTGAAAAAAGGCACCCGCCCTTCTGCACCCGGTGGTGCCTATGATGGCACCTATAATCAGGACTTTGAATATGTAGCAGGCTCTGGGTCACTGGATGAGTGTAACGGTGCGACAGTCAATGGCGAGTATAAATACTTTGCCACCGACACATACCCTTACTTCCCGCGCTGCGCATTTGGCACGGTTTCGTCCGATTTTTCTGGCCCACGCGGTGTCGCCAGCAATCAACAAGGAAATCAACAACGAAATCAAATTAACAGGCAACAAGGAGGCCAGCGAGGCGGCGGCGATCAAAGTGCTGCATTGGAAAACGGAAACGAACGGCAAGGAAAAGGTAATTTTCTGCAACGTTTGTTTGGCAAACAACAGGGCCAAAATGCGCGAAGCAGGCAGCAAGGTAACCGCCGTTTTGCTCAAAGCAACAATGGCGGCAGGCGCGGGCCACCGCAGCAGGCAATATCAGCTTGCGCATCTGCATCTATTGGCAACAGTTGCTCGTTTCAAACCCCGCGCGGAAATTTAATCGGCCAATGCGTTCTAACACCCGACCAGCAAAAGGCCTGTCGGCCCAACCGCTAAACTTTGAGCGCGACGCAAATTGGCTTGGACCGCCATTTAATCGAACCGCTATTCGATTATTCATCCAAGCCCTTCAAGGTGCTGGCTAGGCTTTATGGCATTCAGCTCTAGCCAGCACCCAAATAGAACCACCCGAATTGGCCGGCAGTTTAATGTGATTGTTTATAACCGGCCAAGGAGTGTCTGAGTACAAGCCACGCCCCCGTGCTTTAGTGCTTAGACACTCCACCCTTGCCTGACTTAAATTCTTTACTATCTTGTAATTCGCAGCTTGCAACTTACATAAGAATATGATCAGAATAGGTTATTAAGGAGATTGAGTATGGCTCGTTTAAACCAACAAAAAACTGCAAAAGCTAAAGCAATAGCTGCGAAGGAAAATTCGCAAGCAGTAACGATGCATGCTCTTCTTATCACCACTACAGTTTTGGGCGGCTTGTTGCTCGCATCTAAACTATTCAGCTAACGGCTGCTTATACCAGCCACCATATAGTGGCTGATGACCTTTCCTAAATTATAGAGAATTATTAGCATTAACGTTTGATGCATTTAAAGAACATCTGAACTGATAATACGGCTAGCCTCACAAAAGCTTGAGGCAAGCAGCAACTCTTATAATTTCCTCGCTCGGAACCTGATTCCGTGGCTGGATTTTTTTGTGAGAGTGACCTTGATATGATCTCGAGCCTCGAGAGTTATAACTTTTATACGCGAGATAAGATCGCAACATATAATCGCATTGCTGGTGACAGCATTATTTCGCGAGAAGCGGCCTACTATAACGAGACAATCAAAACCATAAACACCGTTGAGGAATTTATGGATGATGACAGGCTTTATAACTACGCAATGAAAGCCTATGGCCTTGAAGAAATGACCTATGCGAAAGGCCTAATCAAAAAGGTTCTTGAAAGTAATCTTACAGATTCTGATAGCTTTGCAA
The DNA here is from genome assembly GCF_900537175.1 of Lentilitoribacter sp. Alg239-R112. GTDB lineage: Bacteria > Pseudomonadota > Alphaproteobacteria > Rhizobiales > Rhizobiaceae > Lentilitoribacter. The sequence goes on from NZ_LS999833.1 coordinate 297,421, forward strand.
ACCGTCTTGACGATGTACGCTATAAGGAACTTGCGGCGGCCTTTGACTTTGGCATCACGGCGAAGTCAAAAACAGTGCAAACCGAGCAGCAGCGTGATGATCTCATCGGGACATACACCGCCTCGATCCAGAACATAAACAAAAACATTCAAGAAGAACATCGCTACTACAATGTTGTGATGTCGCAAATCACCAATGTAGATGATATTTTTAAATACCCACGGATCCGGGATTACATCTTTGAGGGATACGGCATTGATCCATCCACCTTTGACTATGAAACAACGAAACAAGTTCTATCAAGCGACCCCACCGACACCGAGAGTTATGTCTATAAGGAGTTTGTCGAAAAATCTGTAACATGGAATAATGCTCTTACTGACAGTTATGCCGAACGCTCCGCATTAATTGCAAAACTCAATGCCGATCGGCAGACAAATTCCGTTGATCCTGCTGATGTGACACGACTTGGAAAAGTCGATTATCAGATAGCCCAGTATAACCTTTACATTGATAAAGCTGATAAATACATCGCAATGTCCGCCCAATTTAATTTTCAAAGCGACGGTTCAATAGCAGCTAATGCATCTGCGCAAAATGAAGACCAACTCAAAGAAGTAAAGGAAAAGTATGTCTTGGCCCAGCCACGACTAACATATTCCACGGCCTTGATAAACAAGACATATTATGAAGACAAAATGGCTACGATCGACGATCTGAATGATCTGATTTATGATCGTCGATTACGCACCATTATGCTTAACTCATTCGATATAACTTTACTATATAAAGATTCGGATCTCCGCACGGCCTTCTCTCAATATGCAACAGATCCTACAGGAGCAGATTTTCTCGCTCAGCCAGAGAAAATTCAGAATCTGGTCAAATCATATAATTTTGATGTCGATGGCAATGTGATAGCTGGAAAAACAGCACAAGACCCAGCAGATGTGACTACAACAACCAATGGCTACCTAACAAGATATAACAGTTCTGATGCCGAAAAAGATGCGTCCCTCATATCTGAATTTAAACGTAATATGCCACTGGCAGCTGATCTGGATGATTTTTTATCGGATCTTCAAGCAGCTAAACGCGTGAGAGGCTTTGCGCTTACAGCATTTGGCATCGGTGAAAACGAGTTAACTCGAAGAGAGTTGAAAGCAGTTTTTACCAGTGATCTGGGCGACCCTAAAAGTTTTGTAAACAAATCTGGTGATGATCGACTTAGGCAATTGGCTAAGGCATTCAATTTTGATGCAAAAGGTAACATTACGACACCTAGATCAGCCCAATCAGAAAATGAGTTAACACGTATAACCAAGGCTTATTATGTGGAACTAACGCGCTTTGACAGCACAAAATCAACTAAAGAAAAGGTGGATGAAGACGTAAAATACTATCGTGAAGAAATTGCCAAAATCGACACGCTAGATGATCTTGTAAAAAATCAAAAACTAATTGATTTCCTTGCTAAATCCGAACGATTAAAGCCAGATGAATTAAAGCCTGAATTCCTCAAAAAACTTTTGATGTCTGACCAGAATGACCCGAAGAGTTTTCTTAATCAGCAAACAGACGTCCGTTACAAAAAGATCTTTGGCTCCTTTAACTTCAACGAAAATGGCTCAGTCGCTTCGACCAAAACAAACGGCGTCCAAAACAACCGCGGCTTAGCAGAGACGCAAAATTTTTACATCACGCAATCGATTGAAGAGGAAGCCGGAGTGGATAGTGTTGGCGCGCGTTTAGCACTTTATTTTGAACGTAAAGCACCAACAATTTCGTCGCTTTATGAAATTCTTGCAGATAAAGCTTTGGGCGATTTCGTACGGACAGCTCTTTCAATTCCGGCAGAGACGGCATCCGGCAGCCTTGATTCACAAAAAGCTCTAATGGAGCGCTACATTAAGGCTGAAGATCTACAAAAACCTGAAAAGATAAGGGAACTTGTCACTAAATTTCTAGCGCTACATGACATTGAAAACGGCGCTCCCGATCCCATACTGGGAGTCTTTAATGGTTCAACATCATTTAGCGCAGAAGCTCTTGCAAGCTTTGCTCAATATCGCGCCCGCTAGCTAAGCTACCGAACAGCAGTCACGCGTCCGCTTTTGCAGCTTGTTTTATTGGTATAATCATAGCGTGATGGTGAGGCTTTGATCAGCGGTGCGATATCGCTATCGGGCGTAATCTCACCACCTAAGCCTATAAACAGTTCAGATATGTGCCGTTCGCCATTATGACGTTTGCAATCGATAAAGACTTTATCTGATGCCCCCTGCCCGAAAGCCTTATCAAATGCACCATAGATCGCATCGTCGCTCAGGAACTTGCCGACATTTTTCTGAAATAACTCGGCTACAATTGAATCATTCACCTGATCGAGCATAAGAACAGTATCGCGATAATATTCCTGCGCATCCGCGCCCTTGCTGGCATTTGTGTTGTACTTTTCATAGCAAGTACCGTGTTTGGTCCATTCGTGGCGATGTAAAAACCCCGATTGAATGCCCGGCATTTTGGTTTGCAGCTCATTTCGTAAGTCTTTCGAGATATCGATGGATGAAAATGCCTTTCGCCGCGCGTTGCATTTCAACGGCCTGTCAAGATGACAGTAACAGGGATAAAGTGCCTTATCATCAAGATCATTGGGCCATAGACCATGGATGGAAAACTGTGTGGCATACACATCGCTTGGACGAAGCCGCTTACACTCCCTTGCCCGCTTACCATCTTCGCTGAGGCAAAATGTCGGCAACCAGCTTAAAGCAAGAAGATTTTCAATCTCGCCAACACTCTCAGCTGGTTGGAGAATTTTTGTATGCTTCTGACTTTGCGATTTTGGCTTCGGAACTTCAATTTTTGCTGCCATGCCTGCATCATCAAGTGCAATGACACCGCACTCTGCCGCCACCCAGCGGTTCGTGGTCACTGGTGCATTGGGTATGATCACCTGATAATGCGTCGGAGTTTGACTGTTAAGTGCGATCAACTGATAAATTTCGCCAATCCGAACCATCACCTCGCCCGGATTATCCGAACGCAGCTTTTTGTTGGCCGCACATTCTGCCACAGCTTCAAACAAGCCCTTTGTTTTAACGCTCGCAGGCGCATGTAAGCTTGAAGCAAGCAACATCATAGAAGTTACAACGAACATAAGGAACTTAACTGGGAACGGGCGCATCTCATCTCCAAAATGGCATCAACACACGCAAGGCTCACGCTTTTGTGCAAATCTGTCAATTCATTCCGTGCGTAAAGATTGCTATATCAACATCAACGTTGAAAAACTTGATAAAAACAGGATTACATGATGAGTTTGAAATCAAACAGCCCTCACCGTCTTATGCGCGGAATTCTCGCTTCAGCTATTTTTGCTGGCGTAGCTTTATCCAGTCAAACGGTATTTGCCGAAACTAAATCTGCGTATTTTGCAGGTGGTTGTTTCTGGTGCATCGAAAAAGACTTCGAACATGTTAAGGGCGTCAAGGAAGTTGAATCCGGTTATCAAGGTGGCACAATTGAAAACCCGACTTATAGAAACCATCCTGATTACATTGAAGCCGTGCGCATCGACTATGATCCATCTGTCGTTGATTATGCTTCACTGTTAAAAACATTTTTCCGCACTGTTGATCCAACGGATCCAGGTGGCCAATTCTGCGATCGCGGTCATGCCTACACAACAGCAATTTTTACCAGCGATGAAGCCGAATTAGAAGCAGCTAATGCCGCAAAGCTTGAAGCGCAAGATGCATTGGGCCAGCCAATTGCGACTGTTATTCGTGATTACTCAAAATTTTGGTTATCCGAAGGATATCACCAGAATTACTATAAGAAAAACCCTGTTCGTTATAAATATTATCGTTTTCGCTGTGGTCGCAACCAAACTGTAAAAAAACTCTGGGGTGATCAAGCATACCTTGGCGTTGACCACTAGAAAATTATGCAAATCAAAGGCCTAGAGTTAATGTTTAAACTTGTGAAAAAAATACTCTTAAAACGGATCGCAACAGTGTTGCGTTTTGTTTTGGATGTTGAAAAATGGGAGTTTTCCAGAACAAACTACATGGCAGAGCCTGTTTTAATTCCGATCAAAACTTCTCATGCTGAACGCAGAACCCATCACTGAAGGTTTTGCAAAATATAATGATCCCGGGACAATCTCCAGGTCTCAGATAAGGGTCCCAAATATCGGTGCCTTGCACCGCCATTTCAAAGAATGCGTATAGCCGCTACTACACACATTCTTCGCAAGGCACCGATCTCTTTATTAGGGCACTACAATTTGTGCCTGAGTGATATATCATCTTAAACGAATAGCATTTCATAAAATTCAAATATGATAAGCTTAATCTGTGATCTATATTTGGAGAATAACTATGCATGTTCGCGGAAAATGCCATTGCGGCAATATTGCATTTACAGCCGAAATTAATCCTGACAGAGTCAGAATTTGCCACTGCACTGACTGCCAGAAGTTATCAGGCTCACCGTTTCGAGTTGTTGTTCCTGTTTCTGAAAATAAATTCAATTTATTATCCGGCAATCTCAAACATTATATCAAAGTAGCTGAAAGCGGGGATAAACGCCAACAAAGCTTTTGCCCAGACTGCGGAACACCGATTTATGCGACATCTGTTGGTGATAGTAATGAACCAAAGAAGTTAGGTATTCGCCTGGGAGCTATAGAAAACGGCTTTGGATTGGTTCCCAAAAGGCAATTCTGGGCAGCATCGGCGGTCAAATGGCTCGGACAAATTTCAAATGTTCGCTCATTTGACCGACAATGATACACCTTCCGTGATTATCATTTCTCAGCCGTAGCCTTAAAGCCTGCATTCATTTCGGCTAAAATCGGCGGAACGCCAACTTTAAACCAATCAAGCATGAGCGGCACCAGCATGCCGGAAAAATATTCCGTGTGCGTAAGTTTAGTGCCGCCATCAACCTCTTCTAATTCAAACTGCTTATCGTTGGTAAAGATAAGTTCAGTGCCCATTTTCGCACGCCATCGGTATGAGGTTCCTTTATCTAATTCGACGATAGTCGGATCATAGGCAGGGCCATTTTCGCCTGCCTCTTCACCACGCATGGTGAGCGATAACTTACGTCCCAACACCACATTGCCACTGGCCTCATTGATCGCAGAATTATTCTCCGCCCAACCGTTGATATCCGTCACAGCTGCCCAAACCTTATCTTTAGGCGCTGCGATTACTACTTCACTGGTGATTTCATGTATATTTGGACTTTGTGTAAAGAGATAAAAAATCCCGACAAGCAGAACAAAGCCAATAAACTGGAAAAAGCGTTTCATCAATTGCTCCCTACGCCTGCAACTCTGCAAGGATTTGCTCGATGATATTGAAGCCAGAGCCCCAACCGCTGCTCATACGCTCAATCATACCAGCAAATGCAGCAAGCTCGTCATCTGTCGCATTCATGGGTCTTTGGGTCAGCGTCACCTTGGTTGTGCCATCCTGATCATCTTCAAAGAGGAACTCCAGAAAAAATAAACGCGGCCAGTTTGGCATCATCATGCTGGGTTGCGGGTTCCAATCAGCATCTGTTGAGGCAAGCTCAAGGGTGATTGTCTCCCCCTCCTCAACCTCGATAAATGTCATAAGCGAATAGTCAGACATTTGATTGCCATCTTTGCCCTTCATGCGCATTTCATTGCGCCATACGCCACCAGGACGAACATCTAACTCGTGAATAATCGTTTCCACACCTGGGCCATACCACTTGGCGAGCAGCTCAGGATCAGTCCATGCTTTCCAAACCAGATTGCGTGGTGCTTTGAACTCTCGTTCCATTACAAATGTCGGTAACTCATTCATCTTTTATTTCCATTATCTTTACTTGTTTTTTGCGTTTGCATTGTCTCTAAAAGGCCATCGAGTTGATCAAAACTGGCACCCCAAAAGTTCCTGAAGTGCTCCAGCCATTCCACAGCCATTGCCATATTCTGAGCCTTCAATCTTGCTGGTCGCCGCTGCTGATCAATATCGCGCTCAACAAGCCCTGCCTGCTCTAACACCTTCAAATGTTTAGATATTGCAGGTTGGCTCATCGTAAATGGTTGAGAGATTTCTTGCACCGTGGCCTCGCCATCCACCAAACGAGACAGAATTTTTCTCCGCGTTGGATCAGCAAGTGCCGAAAAAATAGCATCCAGATTCGCCTCTCCTTGAGAAGGTGTTGCATAATGGTTTGTGTAGTTAAATGACTCCATAACCATATGGTTATATAAAGAAAGGCACTTGTCAAGTCCGCTTAAATATCTGTATTCAGCCCAGGAGGAAAACACATGACCTACGAGGAAGCTTTGGAAAATTACAAAACTCTCGCCGAGAACGAATTTGGCGAAAAGGTCAAGGGCAAGGCCAATCCATACACGTCTATAAATGGCAATATGTTCAGTTTTTTGGATAAGGAAGGCACGCTTTGCCTGCGCCTATCAAAAGCCGACCTTGCGGACTTTATGGCCGAACACGATGTTCCTCCCGTTAAGCAATATGGTGCTGTGATGAAGGACTATGTCTCCATCCCTCACCCCGTATTAGATGATCAAAAACGCCTCAAAGAAGTCTTTGGTAAATGTCTGGATAATGCGAAATCTCTGCCAGCAAAGCCAACAAAGAAGAAGAACTAAAGCCCCTCAAGCAGCATTAAAGTGCACTCAGACGCGCCTTCGCGGATTTTCCGAACGGGTGCATATTCGTCACAATTGATAAAGTTTCGGGCACTTTCCATGCTCGGAAACTCGATCAATACAATGCGCGTTGGCGACCAAAGTTCTGTCTGTATAACATCCATCTCACCACCGCGCGTTCGATACTGGCCACCAAATTTTTCAGCAATGGGGCGCGCCACTGATTTATATTTCTCATAAGCCTCATGATCATTGATCTTCGTATCGATTAGTAAAAATGCAGACATTGAACACTCCATCTGGTGTATGAATTCATGCCATAAGATCATTTGCCGTGGACAATTTCAACAGAATATATTGACAAGACACGTCATATATGTTGACTAAAGCAACATATAAAATGATTTTAGCAATAAAGGTAAAATATGCTTGCGAACGAGATTGATAATCAGGTGTTGAATGTAAGGCACTTTAACCGTTTTCACACCAAATTGGTCGGTGCACTCAACGAAGGATTACTCGCTTCGGATTTTTCGCTTGTGCAGGTACGGCTCATGTATGAGCTGAACCACAATGACAATCTTGCTGCCAGTGATCTTATGGATATATTAAAGCTTGATCGCGGCTACCTCAGCCGTTTGATAGCCTCACTGGAGGAGCAAAACCTTATTTCGAAGACGCCTGATGCGAACAATGGCAAACGCATGGTGCTTTCGCTCACTGACAAAGGAAAACACGTTGAAGATCAACTTGAACAGCTTTCTTCCCAGCAGGTAGCTGATCTTATTCGCCCGTTACCAAATACCGAACGGCGGCAACTGGTGCGCTCTATGCAGCATATTGAAAAGCTGCTCAGCACTGAACCTGCCGAACCATCTTACATATTGCGCGACCCGGAACCGGGCGATTTTGGCTGGATTATTCATCGTCATGGGGTTCTCTACACAGAAGAGCAAAATTGGGATATCTCGTTTGAGGGCGTAGTGGCTGAAATCATTGCTGAATATCTTAAAAATTATAATCCCAAGCGTGAACGGGCATGGGTGGTTGAACATGCAGGCAGCGTTGCTGGTTCAGTGTTTGTTACCGAAGGTGATCAAAGTGTGGCAAAGCTTAGATTGCTTTATGTTGAACCAAGTGCACGCGGGCTGGGCATAGGCGCACGGCTGGTGTCAGAATGCATTAAATTCGCACGCCAAAAGGGATATAAGCGTCTGACATTATGGACTCATTCCGTGCAAGAATCTGCTGGCAAAATTTACCGAGCGCAGGGCTTTGAAATGACAAATGAAACTGAGATGGATGTCTTTGGCCAAACGCTGAAGCGGCAAAATTGGCAGATTGAGCTTTAGTTCAGTTCGCCCGAAATACATTTCGGTGCAAACAATTTCAGCTCGATCGGGGCTTGTGGAATTGAAACAACTGATCTAAAAGCGCCTTCCTGCTCGTTTTCACATCAAAGGTTATTTCATGACCAATAAATCTACCCCTATTCTGGGTATAGATTTTGGCACGTCCAATTCTGCCGTTGGATATGTCAAATCTGGCTCGCCGTACCTCATCAATATCGAGGGAGATGAGACCACGCTTCCAACTGCAATTTTCTTTGATGTTCGCGCGCAAGAATGGCGCATTGGCCGAGCGGCTAATCAATCGCTTATCAGAGGTGATGAAGGGCGATATATGCGTGCGCTCAAGAGCATTCTGGGAACGTCTTTGCTGCATGAACGTCGCTGGCTTGGCGGCAAACTCGTGACTTATGCGGACATCATCTCCAACTTTTTGCAACAAATCAAAACACGGGCTGAAACTCAAGCAGAACAGCGCTTCGACCATGCGTTATCGGGCCGTCCTGTTTTCTTTCATTCTGCAAGCGAGACAAAAAATGCCAAAGCACTGAAAGACCTTACCCAGTGCTATATCAACGCCGGATTTAAAAGCGTCGAGTTTATGTACGAGCCAGAGGCGGCTGCAATTGCTAATGGCGGCATCGACAAGAATGAACTCGCGCTGATTGTTGATATCGGGGGTGGTACGTCCGATTACTGCCTGTTTAAAAGCGCTGACATCGGCATCGATGTTTTGGCATGCAATGGTGTGCGTGTTGGTGGCACAAACTTTGACCGAAGCCTGTCCATCGACCATGTTATGCCTCTGCTAGGTCACAGGGAAATGATCCGGCGCGAATGGGGCAATGATACATTGCGCGCACCAAATCACATTTTTCAAGACCTTGCCACATGGTCAAAAATTCCATCTCTTTATGCAGAAAAACCGCGTGAACTTGCAGCAGACCTTCATAAATTAGCGCTGAATAAAGAGCCGTTTACCAGGCTTATCACCGTGCTTGAAGAAGAGATCGGCCACGACATTGCATTTGCGGTGGAAGATGGCAAAATCGAAACCAACAACAATGGCCAAAGCGATATTGACCTTGCTTTCATCGAGGCGCAATTATCTGCACAACTAACTTCAGAAAAACTTGGCAAAAGCCTTGAAGAACATGCAAAAAACATCAGTGACGCGGCGCTTGAAACACTCCAACTTTCTGGTTATACCGCCGATCAGGTGGACAAGGTAATTTTCGTTGGTGGTTCCAGCCATATGAAAATCATTGAGCAGAACATCGCGCCGCATTTCAAGGGTGCAGACCTGTTGTACTCCAACGCATTCACCGCCATTATCGATGGTTTAGCGATCGCATCGGGGCGCTAGACAAGCATTATCCACGCTTCGCAAGTTTCGGGTGGCAGCCTGTGAAATTCACATGTTAGTTCGGCTCTCAAGACACTTTATTTTGGAGCTGGATCATGGAATTTATAATACGCGGATTGCCCGTTGAGAATTACAATCACATGTTTGGGATGACAGATGCCGAGCTGGCGACACATGGCGCAAAGCGATATGTCTGCAATGCCAAAGCAAGTTTTCCTGATCGAATTGAAATGCGTGATGCGGAGATTGGCGAAACTTTGCTGCTTATCAACCACACAAGCATGGATAAAAACACGCCTTACAAAGCCTCACATGCAATTTTTGTGCGTGAAGGCGCAACCAAAACCTATGAGGGCCGAAATAAAATTCCGCCCATGTTGTTTGATCGCATATTATCGCTTCGGGCATTTGACCAAGCGGGAATGATGCTCGATGCTAAAATCGCGACAGGAACTGAAATCAAAACATTTATTGCACAGGCCTGGAAAAATGAGAACATCGCTCATATTGATGCCCACACAGCAACGCGAGGCTGCTTTATGGGGCGAATTGAACGCTGATGATCGGCCGCTTTTGCATCAAAAATGTCAGGTATTCTGAGGCTCTAAAATCTCTATTCTATTGCCAAACGGGTCATCTATATAAAAACGGGAGTAGCCCGGAAGATCACTATCACTTTTTGTCGCGCAGCCCCCAGCCTCGCATGATTTTTGAAAGGCATTAATATCCTTTACCAAAAGCGCAGGATGGGCCTTTCTCGCTGGTCGAAAATCCTTTTCCGTTCCAAGATGAAGTTTGAGCGAACCTTTTTCAAACCACACACCACCACGACCTGCCAATGGAGCGGGTTTAGCTACCTCATTTAGCCCCAAAACATCACGATAAAATCCGCGTGCCTTGTCTTCCTCGCCCTCAGGCATTGCAAGTTGAACATGATCAAGTGCGTAAATTTCAGCCAATTAGAACCTCCAGGATTGGGATAATCAAACCCTACTTAACGCAATAATGCTATAATTGAAAACGGGCAAGCCAGTTGCAACACTTACCCGCCAAGCAACAATTCAGGCTGGGAAAGAATGCCATTTTTAATGTGGTTTTTCATCTGCTCGCCATCAAAATATTGCTCTTCTTTGATTTTGCCACCCTGCCAATGTTGCCAACAAAGCCCGTCAATTTGGTGTTTATTGCCATCTTCGGTGACAAAGGATGATTGATTGCGAAATACGCATATCTGCTTGGCTGGCAACATTTTTACATCAGTAATTTTGCCCTCTATGGAAACAGCTGCGCGAATATATGGCTCCTGTTTTTTTCGGCCTTCCTCGGCAGAGCTGGCGAACACTTCACCGTTGGCATACATCACACCAGATATGTCGAAAAACTGATCAAAAGCCTCCAACGGTTTACCTTCATTTAACAGCGTTACTTGCTGCTTCACACTCTTTTCAAAATCCACCGACTTTGCTCCTTTTCAATTAGTTTAGGTCAGAACATATCAGGAACAAAATATAAAGCCAGAGAAAATAGAACTAACCATCAACTAAATCCTGCAAAATTTTGGCAACCAATGTTTCAACCGCTGATTTATCTGAGTTCTCAGTTGTTTTAACGCCAACAACGCGGGCGGTGAAATCAAAACCAGCCAGAAAGGAGCCAATGAGGGCCGCACGTTCGAATTTATTTTCGCCTTGAAGCCTTGCGGCAAGAGGTTTGGTGAATTGCTCATCGAGTGTTTTTTTCAAAACATGGACAGCATCTTTGCTGGATGCTGCTCTTATGAGCGCCAATGTCGGGTCATATTCACCCTCAAGGTTTTTGTGCACAAAATGGCCTGCTACCCGTGCGCCAAAATCCTCCATCGGGCCTTCAATCAAAGGCGCTAAAGTCAATGTCGGGGGAATGGCTTGTGTAAACAACCCTTCCTTGGAGCCAAAATATCTACTGATCAGTGCAACATTAACCCCTGCCCGTTGCGCAATCTCGCGCGTGCCGGCGCTGTCATATCCCTTGTTCATAAAAACCATGCGCGCGGCCTCCAGAATCGCTTCTTTGGTGGCTTGCGCATCGCGCTTTCGGGTGGGTATGGCGTTATCTGAGCTATTTTTGGGCATGAATATTTTTTGTAATCACTTGTTGACTTACAGAATACACTACTTATATAAACACTTGATTACTTAATTGCAACCAACCGCGAGCCCCTAAACTTCGAATGTAGGATGGCGCTCCTCTTGAGGATACGAACATGACAAACCCGATTTATGACACATCCAAGCCAGCCCTTGTGACAGGCGCAACGGGCTATATCGCAGGTTGGCTGGTCAAAGGCCTGCTTGAGCAAGGCATCACAGTGCACGCGGCGGTGCGCGATCCATCAAATAAGGAAAAGCTTGCGCATCTAACTGCACTTGTGAAAGATAATCCTGAGCAGCTCAAATTCTTTAAAGCGGACCTGCTTAATGATGGCGCTTATGATGAGGCTATGGCCGGATGCGGTGTCGTATTCCACACAGCCTCGCCTTTTACCTCCTCATTTAAAGATGCTCAGAAAGAACTGGTTGATCCTGCCGTAAGCGGAACCCGCAATGTGCTGGAAACTGCGAACCGGACAGATAGCGTATCCCGCGTTGTTGTTACATCCTCATGCGCGGCCATTTATGGCGATGCGATTGATTGCCAATCCATGCCAAACGGTACATTGACCGAGGAAATTTGGAACACGACCTCGCGTCTTGATCATCAAGCTTATTCCTATTCCAAAACACAAGCTGAAAAAGCGGCATGGGACATTGCCAAGGCGCAGGACCGCTGGAAACTTGTGGTGATCAATCCTGCATTCGTTATGGGGCCTGGCGTTACGCTGCAACCCAATTCTGAATCTGTTGCGGTTATGAAACAACTTGGCGATGGCACTATGAAAATGGGTGTGCCACATTTTGAAATTGGCATTGTCGATGTGCGCGATGTGGCAGCGGCTCATATGCGTGCCGGATATATTGCAGACGCGGAAGGCCGCCATATAACTTCGGCCAAAACCATGACATTGCTTGAGATGGGGCAAACACTTGAGAAAAAATTTGGCTCCAAGTGGCCCTTCCCGAAAAGCACTGCACCAAAATGGCTACTCTGGCTCGTCGGCCCCATCGCGAACAAGATGTTCACCCGCGAAATGATATCCAAAAATGTGGGCCATGCGTGGAAAGCGGACAATACCAAATCCAAAGAAAAACTCGATATAACTTACCGCAGCACCGAAACTGCTGTGATTGAAATGTTTGATCAAATGATTGATGCAGGCGTTTTTAAAAAGTAGGTTCGTTCTTGAATGACTTTAATAAAGATTGGCAATAATACACAATAAGTAGTATTGCCAATTTCGTTAGCCAGACGTATCTTTTCTTCAAATCAAAAACCTTCGAAAGTACCGTATGTCTAAACCAAACTCTCGTTTTGAACCGATAGTCTTCGGCTTTTTACTGACATTTATGATGACTGCTTTTGTCTCAGCGATTTCTATTTTCAGAACCACAGGCTTTGTCGATAATTTTATCTCGCTTTGGCTCAATGCGTGGATGTTATCTTGGGCGGTGGCATTTCCGATTGTTTTATTTGTTGCCCCGCTTACGCGCAAAATGGTTGCGCGTATTTTTAAAAACTAGTTGCGGGTTTGATATGCACTACGCCACGAGTGCTTTTAGGGATGAGCGCAATGTCTGGGCTAGTTCTGGATCGGCAAATGCACCCTTTTTGCTGTCAAACTTTTCGCTAAATGGGCCAACGGAAAAACTTGCTTTCAGATCTGATCCAAAAAATGGCGCAGAATCATTGGCAACGCGCAACACGTTTGCACCACCGCCGGGCCCAATCGAACCTGACATATGCATAACTTTTTTATCTTGAAAGACTTTCATCTGAATACGGGAGGCCCAATCAAAAATATTTTTATAAGCGACGGTGTAATTGCCGTTATATTCTGCGAATGAGATGATCACCGCATCAGCAACGCCAATTTTGTCGAAGAATTTATGAGCTAAATCCGGAACTCCGCCTTCTGTCTCACGCTCAGGAGAAAAGATCGGCATTTCATAGTCGTTCAGGTCAATAATTTCCACGTCAGCATCCTCAACAAGATCGGTTTTCAATACCTCAATTGCGTGAGTAACGAGTTGTTTATTAATTGAATTTTTGTGGTTCGTAGCTGCAAATGCGAGAATTTTCATGTCATCTACCCTTGATTTAGATTAGAACTTTCCCCATATATTTCATATTACATTTATTTATCATAGACACCAAAAAGCGCTAAACATGCGCATTTTTGCAGCATATAAATTGAGGCGATTAAAGCGAGGCTCTTTTGGATAACTGGAATGAAATTCGTACGGCCGCACAGGTTGCCAAATTAGGCACCATTAGTGCGGCATCAGAAGTGTTGGGTGTACACAGAGCTACCGTCACCCGCCATATTGATGCGTTGGAAAGCTCCTTGGGTGGCAAGCTTTTTCAGCGGCATACACGCGGGTTCACCCCCACAGAGCTGGGGCAAGAATTGCTCAGAATTGCAGAAGCAACAGATGAACAATTCTCACAGCTTCGACGCATATCCGACAAACATTCAACGGAACTTACAGGCGATCTGATCGTTACGTCAATTGAAGCGCTTGCACCTTATATCCTACCGCTTCTTGCAGAATTTCGAGAGCAACATCCGCAGGTAAAAACGAAATTTCTGCAAACTGGTGATGTGATGAAACTTGAATATGGTGAAGCACATATTGCGTTTCGTGCCGGTTCAGAACCGCAAAACCCGGACAATGTAGTGCAGCCATTTATCGACCTTGACGTCGCGCTTTACGCCGCCAAAAGCTATGTTGCAAAATATGGCAGACCTACTTCAATCGATGATTTCCCAAATCATCATTTTGTTGGCCCAATGGATGCAAATCCGCGGGCACCGTTTTACAAATGGCTAACGCAACATGTTGGGCCTGATAACATTGCTTTTGCCAGTAATCATGTCCCCATTAGCATTCAGGCAGTGCGCGGTGGCAACGGCATCGGTTTTCTTACGGTCCGTGAAGTTACACCTCATGATGATCTGGTCGAAATCATGCCATCCAGACCTGAATGGGCAACAAAATCGTGGCTTGTTACACATGTAGACCTTCATCGTTCACCCAAGATACAAGCGTTCATGAATATCTTAAAAGCCAATCGTGCGAATCTGTAAATGGCTGTATGACACTCTATCCGGCCAACTCAATGAAAGCTTTATTGCTTTGAAACCGCTATTAAAAATTATGGGTATATTGCTGGCATTTTTCGCCGTCCTGTTCATTCTTGGGCAGTTTTTTGATATTTTGACAGTGGAGAATGTGACATTGGGGCTACAAGGCGCCAGCGAGATTGATGCGCTAACATTGTCTGCCATGATCATTGTCCTGTTATGCGTCGATATATTCATTACCGTTCCAACGCTTACAATTACGCTTTTGGCTGGCTTTTTTCTAGGATTCCCACAAGGTGCACTTATTGCGCTAATCGGCACAAGTTGCGCAACATTTTTAGGCTATGTGATGGGTGAAAGATGGGGTGAACCTGCGATTGGGAAAATTATCCGGAATGATGCAGATATCATTGACCTTACAGCAACATTCCACACCCATGGTCCACTAATGATAACGCTAGCGCGTGCTGCCCCTATGGTGCCAGAAATATGCGCATTGCTGGCTGGCGCGACCAATATGAAGTTTGGTCGTTATGCGCTTTTCCATTTTATCGGTACTCTGCCCTATGTGGCGATTGCATCCTATGCTGGCTCAGTCTCAAGTGTGGATGATCCCATGCCGGCAATCTATGGCGCCATGTTTTTGTATGCCATCGGTTGGGGCGGCTGGTTTTTATTTCGCAAGTGGAACCGGATTAAGACCTAACTTTACGTTGATTTTTCACGCGCAAATGAAATCAGCAGACCGGCAATGACAATAATCGTGGTGCCTATCCAAAATGCAATTCCTGGAACATCGGCAAAGACAAAATAGCCCAAAATAGCTGCGCTAACAATTTCCAGATATATGAATGGTGATAAGACTGATGCTTGCGCATATTGAAATGCCAAAATTGTCATACCGTGGGCTGTGATGGAAACAATGCCCATAAATAGAAGTAAAAGCAGCTGATCGGTGGTTGGCATTGACCAATTTAGGACAGCAAAAGGAATGAGAAAGACCATTCCCACAACACATTGGAAACAAAGTGTTTTTATCGGATCACTGGCTTGCGCTGTCATGCGAGTTGTCACCATATACAAGCCATAAAACAGGCCAGCAAGCGCTGCAAAAATAACTCCATTTTCCATCTCAACACGCGGGTTTATAATGATTAAGGCACCTGAAAGCCCCAAGATCAAAGCGATGGTTTTCACCCAAGTCAGCTTCTCTTTAAGAACAATTACCGCAAAGACTGTTGCAACAATGGGCGCAATCATTGTGACCGCAACTGTGGTCGCCAAAGGTGTTGTTGAAATGGATATAAAGAAGCAAAGCATTGCCGAAATTATGAAGAATGTTCGCGTAAAGTGTGATTTGATATTACGCCTTGGAAAGATGTTCCGGCCAAATTTGCGCATCGCAATGGGAACGATGAAGAGTGAAGCGGCAAAATATCGAGCCCAGGAAAGATAAAGCGGCGAAAGCTCTGCTGATAGGTATTTGGCAATCGTATCGACCACCGGAATAAGCAACATTGCCAATGACAGAAGGAAAATACCACGTAGAGCATTTTGTTTGGGTAAGGAGTGATTGCCGGACATCGTAAAACCTCTAACTAATTCGCAAACTTTGTAAAGCAAAAACAGGCTGACGCCTCTTTAGAGGTTTTTACGTTAATCGTAGGAATTAATTGATTTTCCTAAACCGCAAAACCATGTAAAACCTTAACCAAATCGAGGAGAGTTGAAGATGAAAGACACCATGATTGCGGGTTTAACACATGAAACGCGCGTGACTGTGACCAAAGGCCTGACTGTGCCGGAAGTATCGGAGCACTTTAAAAGCTTCCACACGATGCCGGAAGTTTTTGCAACAGCCTATATGGTTGGTTTTATGGAGCTTTGCTGCATCGAGTTAATGGCAGCTCATCTTGATAATGGCGAAGACAGCGTTGGCATTGATATCAATGTTGATCATAGCGCACCAACGCCAACAGGTATGGAAGTCACGGCGCACGCGAAACTCATAGATGTAAGCAAACGCGTTCTAACATTTGAGGTTACAGCATCAGATAATGCCGGTACAATCGGCAAAGGCCTCCACAAACGGGCGGTTATCAACGCTGAAAAATTCAATCAAATGGTGGCTGATAAGTCGCGCAAATACGCCTGATATATATAGATAATTGGGCCTGACTTCGCAGGCACGTCAAGCATGTTTAGCAGGCGAGTGCGGCATTACGACCTTATCTTATAGGCTTAATAACTTGTAAAGAAAATCTTGATCGAATCCTGCCGCAAACAGGAGAACGATAATGTCAAACAACACAATAAGAGAGAATATACAAAAGGCAATAGGCGCACACGGCGCTTGGAAAATGAAGCTTAGAACTGCCATCACTCACGGCAGTTCTGAAATAACGCCCGACAAGGTCAGATGTGATGATCAATGCGAATTTGGTAAATGGCTTTACAGCCCATCTATCGATCCGCAGACACGTAATGGCAAGCCATATCAAGTCGTTCGTCGTTTGCATGCAGAATTTCATGTTTGTGCGGCAGATGTGCTGGAACACGCTGTCAATCAACGCGCACAACAAGCGGACGAACTGATTGAGGGTGAATTTGCCGACCGCTCGAAAATACTTACTAAGGCTCTCACTAAATGGAAAGGTGAGCTGACCGGCTAATCCTTCAGCACGGTCGGAACATCTTGTAGACAGCCCCTTGGTTCAAGCTGAATGGGATATAGCCACCATAAACTGACTAATGTTACTAAAAAGAAATTTGATGGCGCGCAGATTAATGCTGCGCACAATCATTCTATCTTCCAGTATATTTTGGAGGTTGGCGCGCAATCCAGGCGTCCAGGCCTGCAAGAACATCAGAAGTTGCGGCCATCCGCGCAAATTGCTCACGCTCAATTAAAAGACCTTCCTCAATTGTCGTATTGATCCCTCTCGTCACGGCGGCAATAATCCTGGATGCGGCTAAAGGCGAATGCTTGATAATGCGCTCTGCCAAATCAAATGCTGCCGGTAATAATTGATCGTGCGGTACAACTTTATTGACCAATCCGAGCTCATAGGCTCGCTGCGGCGAAAACGTATCTCCTGTCAAAAGAAGTTCTAGTGCTCGCTTGCGGCCAGCAAGTCTTGGCAGTCTTTGCGTCCCTCCGAACGTTGGAGGAATTCCAATATTAATCTCCGGTTTTGCAAACACCGCGTTTTCGCTCGCAATGGCAAGATGAACAGCTTCTGTAATCTCACAACCACCACCGAAAGCAATACCGTTCACAGCAGCGATAATGGGTTTGGGGAATGCCTCAAGCCGCGCAGTCATGGACTGCCCACGTTTGCAAAAGTCTTTGACGGAAATATCCACACCAGCCTTAATGCTCTGGGTAAATTCGTGAATATCCCCGCCCGCTGAGAAGGCTCGCTCACCCGCACCAGTGATAATAACAGCACGGACGTCTGCATCCTCTTCGATCAAATCCAGCAAATTCATAAGCAAGTCATTTGTTTCGTAAGACAGCGCGTTCAACTTTTTCGGACGGTTTAGTTTCAAAAGCGCAATAGATTTATGGCTCTCGTAAATTACAGGTTCAGACATGAAGTTCTCCATTAAATGACGAAATCATATCAAGAGTTTAAATTGACATACACTCACTAATGAGTATACATAATTATGCCTGCCAAAAAACCCACTGCAAAAGATCGTATTCTGGACGCTGCAAATCGATTATTTTATGCTGAGGGCATTCGCGCTGTCAGCGTCGATGCGATATCCGCCAAAGCCGGAATCACCAAGAAAACACTCTATTATCATTTTAAAAGCAAAGATGACCTTATCGAAGCTTATCTGGCATCACGCGATCAACCTAATCTTGCGCTTTACAAAAAATGGTTTGATGAAACTGAAGGTCAGCTTTCCGATAAAGTTGAAGCGATATTCATAAACTTGGCACGCTCTGCCCGCCATCCGAAGTGGAAAGGCTGTGGATTTTTACGAACCGCGGCGGAATTAGCCAACATGCCGGGCCATCCTGCGATGAAAGTTGGCGCGGCACATAAGAAGAAGTTTGAGCAATGGTTACGGGATATATTCGCTCAACAGGACATTGATAATCCAGAACAATTGGCGCGGCAGATTGTGCTGCTGATGGATGGGGCTTTTTCAACTGTATTGGTTCACCGTGACCCAACATATATAGAATCCGCTGGCCATGCTGCAAGGATGATGATCAACCTTGAGTGAATTTCGATCCTGTATCGAACAAGTTAACTTGATAGTTTCCGGTGCAACAAAATTGCTAGGCGTTATCTCGCCCCCACACAATTTTCGACCATGCCTTCTCGTGAAAGAAATAGCACAAAAAACCGACAATAGCGCTGACAATAGCGATACCACCGCCAGCGGTGAACGAGCCGGTAAACAAGTACCCAATAAGTGTCATGGCAATTAGTCCGGCAAGTTGCCAGGTGATCGATTTAACGATGAGTCGTTTGTTCGTGTCCATTTGAGCTTCCGGTAACGATTTACTTTCACGCTGTAATGCTAATTCAAATTTTATGATCTGGACATTTTGTTTTTACGCTGCAATAAATCTCTTTTGGTGATTAAAATCAACAATGGTGATTTATATGGATAAACGAGATCGATCCAAACTGTTCAAGCAACGTCTACTTGAAGCGATGGAGCAAGAAAAGACCTCTCGCAGTGAACTGGCCAGAACAACAGGCGTTGACCGTTCTACTATTGGTCAGCTTCTAAATGTGGATATACCACGGTTACCCAACGGCCAGCTCGTTGCTGATCTGGCATCCGCGCTTGGTGTGAGTGCCGACTGGCTTCTTGGTTTAACGAACAGACCTGAGCGACCGGGCGACATTATCGCAGCGGCAATGGCGCTACGTCCGGCAGAGCGCAGTTCTACCGATGAACAACTTCTAAGTTGGCACGAAGAGGCAGCGGGATATAAGGTGCGCCACGTGCCAGCAACTTTGCCAGATATTTTAAAAACTGAACGTGTTTTGAACTGGGAATATTCATCATTTCTTGATCAGCCAGTTATTCCGGCAATCACTGCTCTACGCGACCAATTGAATTGGTTGCAATCAGGCGTTTCCGATTACGAGATTTCGTTGCCCATTCATGAATTACAGGCCTGTGCGGAAGGTACAGCATATTATGAGGGGCTTGAACAGAAAATTCGATATGAGCAGTTGGAATTTATCGCAGATACATGCAGCCAGATGTTTCCCAGATTGCGGCTTTTTTTGTTTGATGCGCATAAAGTATTCAGCGCACCTGTTACGATTTTTGGCCCGGGCCTTGCCGTCATTTATGTTGGCCAATGCTATCTGGCTTTTCGTGAAACAGAACGCGTTCGCTCTCTCAGCGACCATTTTGATTGGCTTGTCCGCGAAGCCAAAGTCGATGCGCGACATGTCCCAGACTATATTCACTCGCTGCTAAAACGATAAGTTAGGATAGTCATGGTTCGGTCCAATTGCGTAAAGGCCCTACCTTTATTCCAAACATTCCGAATTTTTTATGGACTGTCTCGCGAGTGAGACAGTTTCTCACCCGATGCTACTCTCCACTACGGCGCTCTACGAATTGAGCAGGCATAATCAAATGACAATTGTTCAAAATTGAGATATGAAGTTACAATGAGACACGAAGATCTTGTTCTTTCCACTGTTGAATCCCGTAAGGCGGCAGCGCACAGCTCAGTCGCAGCTTCATGGTCGCGCTCTGTCCAGCGTTATGGCTTGGACCCTTCTGGCAAACGCTGTAGCGATATTGTTGACGAGCAGGAACTTTCATACCGGCGCGAGGCGATGGAACAATTTTTGCAAATTGCATCGCCAAAGCTGGATCGACTGTTCGGTCTGGTCAGCGCATCGGGTTGCGCGGTCTTTCTGACTGATAATGAAGGCGTCATTCTTGATCAGCGCTGCAAAGAAGGCGATCTTAACTCTTTCCAATCATGGGGATTGATGGCTGGCGCTGACTGGAGTGAACAAAGCGAAGGTACAAACGGCATTGGAACTTGCATTGCCGAAGATAGAAGCCTCATCATTCATCGTGATCAGCATTTTTTCTCCAAAAATACGGCTATGAGCTGCATTGATACGCCAGTTTACGGTTCGGATGGCCGGATCATGGGTGCGCTGAATATCTCGTCTGCTCGGGCTGATCAGACCGCTGAAATCAATAAAATGATCGCAGCAATGGTATCTCAGTCAGCCAAGCAGATTGAGAGTGATAATTTTCGCGCTACTTTTTCGGGCGCACGTATCACATTGCTCAATACTGGCGATACAGAAAAGAACGCACTGATTGCCATTGATACTGATGATGTCGCCATTGGCGCAACACGAGATGCGCGCCAACTATTTGGTTGGGAGAAATTTGGCGAATTTGCCCCCATGGCAGCCAGAGACATTTTTGGCGGCAGTGATGATAAGCTCGAAGCATTTGACCGCGCCCAGCGAGCCGCCATGGTTCGCGCCCTCACCCGCTCAAATGGCAACGTATCGCAAGCTGCACGTGCGCTGAATATTGGCCGTGCCACCATGTATCGTCGCATGAAGCGTTTTGGTCTGATTTAACACAAAACCAACGCAACATTACCAAATGCAGAAAACTGTCTCAGCAAAGAGACAGTTTGAAATTTGCTCCCCATTGGCCATCCTGACATTCAATATCGCCCATGACATCTTCCTTAGTAGCTGCTGACTTACACAGCTTTAATTACAGGGAGGAAAGACATGAATGTGATGCTAAAACCGGAGAGTCTACAAACATCTCCATTTAAAACAAAATATGACAATTTCATTGGCGGGCAGTTTGTAGCACCCAAAAATGGTCGTTACTTTGATAATACAACACCCGTCACAGGCGCGGTGATTAACCAGATTGCACGCTCTGATGAAAGCGATATCAATGCCGCACTCGATGCAGCGCATGGTGCCAAAGATGCCTGGGCGCGTACATCGGTCACCGAGCGGGCAAATATGCTGCTCAAAATCGCCGACATTATGGAAGCCAATCTTGAGTTTCTTGCAACATGCGAAACCTGGGATAATGGGAAAGCAATTCGCGAAACAATGGCGGCAGATTTACCTTTGGCTGTTGATCATTTCCGCTATTTTGCATCGTGCGTGCGTGCGCAAGAAGGCACAATGGGCGAATTGGATGATGACACAGTTGCCTATCATTTTCACGAACCGCTTGGCGTTGTCGGGCAAATCATTCCGTGGAATTTCCCATTATTGATGGCCGCGTGGAAGCTTGCGCCTGCACTTGCTGCCGGAAATTGTGTGGTCATTAAACCAGCCGAGCAAACGCCTGCCACAATTATGGTTTGGGCGGAACTGATTGCTGATGTTTTACCCGCTGGCGTGCTCAATATTGTCAATGGATTTGGCTTAGAAGCTGGCAAGCCGCTTGCACAATCAAACAGAATTGCAAAAATCGCGTTCACGGGCGAGACAACAACTGGCCGTATGATTATGCAATATGCAACTGAGAACCTGATCCCCGTGACGCTGGAGCTTGGTGGCAAATCGCCAAATGTCTTCCATAAAGATGTTATGCGCGAGGATGATGCATTCCTTGATAAGGCGATTGAAGGTTTTGTGATGTTTGCGCTTAATCAGGGTGAAGTTTGCACCTGCCCTAGCCGCGCATTGATCCACGAAGACATTTATGACGAGTTTATCGCACGATGCATTGAACGCACCGAAGCGATTAAAACTGGCGATCCGCGTGCTGAAGGCATCATGATGGGTGCACAGGCATCATCTGAGCAACAAGAAAAGATCTTGAGTTATTTTGACATCGGCGCTCAGGAAGGTGCAGAGGTTCTAACTGGTGGCGGCGCTGCGGATTACGGTGGAGACCTGTCCGGTGGTTATTACATCAAGCCAACAATCTTAAAAGGGCACAATAAAATGCGCGTGTTCCAGGAAGAGATTTTTGGACCTGTCGTTTCCGTCACAACATTCAAAGATGAAGATGAGGCGCTTGAGATTGCCAATGACACGCTTTATGGGCTTGGTGCTGGCGTGTGGAGCCGTGACCAAAATACCTGCTATCGCTTTGGTCGTGCTATTCAGGCGGGGCGTGTGTGGACCAATTGCTACCACGCTTACCCAGCACATGCTGCGTTTGGTGGCTATAAGCAATCTGGCATTGGTCGAGAAACACACAAAATGATGCTCAACCACTACCAGCAAACGAAAAACATGCTTGTAAGCTACAATCCTAACAAGCTTGGCTTCTTTTAAGACCTAATAATAAACGGCCCGCCCTGCCTATCTTGCGCGGGCCGGATTTTTTCAGGGTAATGATGACGTCAGACAAGTTACAAGGACAAGCTTATGTCAAAAACTGAGATACATTGTGCAACAGATGCTGATTTGCCAGAGGGTGCTGCGCCAAATACGCGTGTGACTGCTACTGATGCAGCCAAAGAATTAACACGCGAAATCATGGCTGATCATGGTGATGTTCTGTTTCATCAATCTGGCGGGTGCTGCGATGGTTCATCGCCCATGTGCTACCCCAAAGGCGAGTTCAAAATTGGTGTTAATGATGTCAAGTTGGGCGAGATCGAAGGTGCTGACGTCTGGATATCCGGCTCACAGTTTAAAGCGTGGAAACATACCCAACTTATCATTGATGTTGTTCCCGGCAGAGGCGGCATGTTCAGTTTGGATAATGGTCGTGAGAGGCGTTTTCTGACCCGTTCACGCATGTTTTCTGATGATGAGCTTGCCGCATTGGAGATCTAGCTCGTTTTTCATCCGCACGAATTATTCTGTTTGAATATTTAGGGGTAATCTCGTTCGGGCGTATGACCACCTTTTCGAAAACTTAATCGGCGCTATGCGAGATCCTCTACCATGCGAAAACGTTCGCAGACCAACTTCATGTCTAAGTCGAAACCGCCGTTGCGTTCAAAATAGAGCTTGTGATCATGTCTCCACCCTTCCAAACTATCGTTTTCGCCCTCTGCTAATGCAAAACTTTCGCCCACTTCACTGTAACGCTGTAACGTGACTTCAACCGTTTCAATGACCAAAGCGGGCGTGCCGTCCCAGTTTAAACAAATATCCCGTCTTCCAACAACGGGCATCTCTTCTGAGCCGTTTTCAAAATCCGTCAGCGCCGCACATGTAGCCGTTTTTAAGCCTGAACGAACAAGTTTTATAAGCTCGTCACACAATTGCTGACTATCACCAAATTTGAATGTTTCCGCATGCGGGTATTTTTTCTTTAGCTCGTCTAGTGTCACTGTATTTCCCTTGATACTAATATGTAATGTAGACATACGATAAGACAAATCATGAAACGTTGTGATGAATCTCGTTCTTTACTTTAGCTTTGGTTCAATGTGGTGACAATCACCCACATACAAACGCCCCCACGAACATATCGCAGGGGCGGTTTTATGTCATCGGAAAATTAGAACTGACGTCTGTCCAGACCTAAGATAGATCCTTGCCATCAAAGTCTGCTGCGCTGTGGCGTTCAGGAACTTGTTTGTTCTCATCGTCACCCCAAGAACGGTTGACCATGACACCGCGTTTTACGGCTGGGCGAACATCGATTTCCTTTGCCCAACGAACAACATTTTTATAGGATTTAACATCCAAGAATTCGGCAGCATCATATAGACGGCCAAGTACCAGCCCACCATACCATGTCCAAATCGCAATATCGGCAATGGAATATTCATCTCCTGCAATGAACTTGTTATCGGCCAATTGCTTGTCAAGAACATCAAGCTGGCGCTTTGCTTCCATTGTAAAACGGTCAATCGGATATTCGAATTTCTCTGGAGCATAGGCATAAAAATGGCCAAACCCGCCGCCAAGATAAGGCGCAGAACCCATTTGCCAGAATAACCAATTAAGAACCTCAACGCGGCCTGCCCCGTCTTTTGGAATGAACTGCCCAAACTTATCCGCCAAATGTAGTAAAATGGAACCAGATTCAAACACATTGACCGGTGCATCACCTGAATTGTCAATCAATGCCGGAATTTTGGAATTGGGATTTACACCAACAAAACCTGATCCGAATTGTTCGCCCTTGCCGATGTTAATCGGGAACGCATCATATTCTGCACCTGTTTCGCCAAGAGCCAAAAGCTCTTCAAACATGATGGTCACTTTCTGGCCATTTGGTGTGGCAAGTGAATGAAGTTGGAATGGATGCTTGCCCTTCGGTAACTCTACGTCTTCACGTGCGCCTGCAGTTGGCGCATTGATTGAAGCCCATTCTCCGCCATTTTCTGCATCGTAAGTCCACACTTTTGGTGGTACATATGTATTTTCTTCGCTCATTCTTTTGCCTTTCCAATTTGGATTTTTCTCAATTTTGATATGAACTACCATGTGTTTTGCATCCAAAATTGGTTCTGTTTGTTAGATTAAAATTCGTTTGAAATTCTGTTCTGCCTACAGATGGGGGCAGTCAATTTGCATTTCAATTCACGAAACCGTGATTGTGGCAAAAAAGTGGCAAACGCTTAGTGCTGGCGCTTGTCTAAAGGCTGATCACACCTGCCGCCATAGCGATTGCTAATGCCTGCTCACGCGTTGCGGCACCTAACCGTTTTCTTGCACTGTTAAAATGTTTATTAACAGTGACGTCTGCCAAACCAAGCTTTTCTGCAATCTGTGCAGTCATCATGCCTTGCGAGAGATAAGCCAATACATCGCGCTCGCGCCCCGACAGCGCATGTGCACCAAGTTTCACAAGTCCAGGCGATTGCGAGGAAATATTTTCACCTAGAAAAATGGACATAAGAGACTGAACTTGCCCAACATGAACCTGATTTATGCTATCTAAAATATCTTTGTGGTCTTCAAAGCAAATTGTTGAGAACTTGGTCGATAGGCAATCATCCGTGGTGAAGGATTTTGCGTGTAATTCGCCATAACCGGCACCTTTCAAGCCTAAATTTAATTGCCTCTCAAGCGCATTTTGATTTTCGTTCGGAACAAGCATATCGCCACAGACGATATTTATCGCTGCTGACCGATCTATTCCATTCATGATAATCGTATCGGCTGTATAGTACTGGCGGTCTAAATATTCTTCCATCCAACTATCTTTCATGGATGTTCGCATCCAAAGGATAGATTGATCTGCCTTTGTTGCTTTTCCTGCTACCAGATGACTGGCGCCAATCTGTTGCAAAATTCCATGAATAGAGGTCCAGCCCTCTTCTTCACTTCTAGAATTTTGCATCGTGGTGAATGCATCAATTATAAAGTTGTTGCTATACACCCAAACCAACTCCAGAGAGATCTTTTACTCAAACTCATAGGTTGTATAGAACATAAAAATATAACCGGGTAAACAGGCCTTGGGTTGAAATCAGGAATCGATGTATAAAAATCTTACAAAATGCAATCTATCAATATTTATACCTACCATTCTGCAATCATGATTTTAGAATGCAGCTTATTGACCGTTATTTGCAAACCTCCCAAGCAGGCACTCGCAAACTTTCGACTTGGTTCTCAAGTCAACGAGCAACTGGTAGCCTCTCTGATCATAAATAGGAGAGCCCTATCCAGTTGCTCGTTTTTTACCAATTTATAGTAGGTTTGCAGAGCGATCAAAGTAATCAATATCGCCCATTGTGCGACTTACAATCATTGCACCTTCTAGACACGCCAAAATGTGGGTTGCCTGACTTAGGGTACTTTGTTTATGATCTGATTCAACTTGATCATACGTTGATTCAATCGCATCCGATAACCATTTGATATTTCTTGCAAAAAAGTCTCGTGTACCGTCAACCACCTCGACTGGCAAGCCACCGGTTTCGGCCCCCAGAATGGCACACAGACATACTCTATTTTTATCCGTTAGTGCAGCTCGAAAAGCAGTAACATAATGACTAACAACATCTGCACGCCCCGCGTCTGAAAACTGTTCTGGTGCACCCAGTGCATCCAAAAAATTTTTCGTATATCGATCAACCACCGCAGACACCATATCGCTCTTATTGGGAAAATGGTAATGAACGCTTGATGATTTAATGTTTGTTGCTTTGGCAACCTCACGTGCGCTGACAGCATTATATCCACGCTCACGGATCAGTGCTTCTGTCACATCCAAAATTTCATCACGCTTATTCATTTACCCATGTTCCTTAAGAAGTTTAACCAACTGATCCATGCCTATCACAAGATAGGTATTGACAAAATAAGTCACCTATCACTAGATAGATAATACTTGTTTCACCGCATGAAGCAAGTCGCATAAGTCAATCAAAAGAAGCAGTGGATCAAACATGGAAAATGGACTGGTTATTATTGCAGGTGCAGGCCAAGGGCTAGGTCAAAGTCTGATGGAACGGTTTTCCCACGCAGGATACACTGTCGCCGGCCTTAACCGATCGAACAGAGACAACCGCCCGAACATTAAGCAAGTCAATCTGACTGATCTGAGTGCGACCAAGCGCATTGTCTCGGACTTGGTACAACAATTTGGCACACCCAAAATAGTCATCCATAATACGGCTCAACTCACTATAAAACCATTTCTTGATATGGCCGATGGTGAGTTTGAATATATATGGCGCAACATGGTTCTAACTGCTCATAATCTTGCAGCAGCAACCCTGCCTCATATGATCGATAGTGGTGGTTCATTTCTCGTCTCAGGCGCAACGGCTTCCTTGCGCGGTGGTAACAGGTTTTCAGCCTTTGCATCAGCCAAGTTCGCCTTGCGTGGCCTAACCCAATCTCTGGCGCGTGAGTTTCACCCTCAGAACATTCATGTAGCGCATGTGATTTTAGACGGCATTATCGATACGCCTGAAAGCAGAAAACTACATTCATTAGACCCTGCCAGAATGATGAAAACATCGGAGCTTGCCGACGCATATTTTGATCTTTCCCATCAGCCAAAATCCGTATGGACGCATGAGCTTGACCTCAGACCAGCATCTGAAAATTTTTGACTTGGATCTAACATGAAAACCGATATTCTCATCATTGGCGGCGGACTATCTGGCCTTGCCCTTGCTTATCGTCTGCACCAAGCGGGTCGCGATTTTCAGCTCATCGAAGCACGGAATCGGTTCGGCGGCCGGATCTTATCTGAGGCAAGTAAGAAAGGGTCGCGCTTTGACCTTGGGCCCGCTTGGTTTTGGCCTGGTCAACCACGTATAATAAATCTTCTCAGTGAATTAGATATTGGATATTTCACGCAATATTCTAAGGGCAATCTGGTATTTCAGGATCAATCAGGCAACATTCGACGCGATATCAATATGGCAACAATGGAAGGAGCCTATCGCGTCAGGAATGGACAGCAGAGCATAATTGATGCTCTGGTCGAGCGCTTGCCACAAACACGTTTACAATTGAACCAGCAAGCCCATTCCATTACCGCTATAAATGAAGGTGCCAAAGTAAATCTGAGTGATGGTGAAATGGAGGCCAACAAAGCTGTGCTTTGCCTGCCGCCGCGCTTGGCAGCGGCGAATATCCAGTTCACACCAGCGCTGGACAACAACCTATCACATAAATTGATTAGCACGCCTACATGGATGGCGGCACATGCGAAATTTATTGCAATATATGATGCCCCCTTCTGGCGAGAGATGGGGCTCTCTGGCGATGGCATAAGCCATATTGGCCCAATGGTCGAACTGCATGACGCCTCGCCCGATGCACCCGCACGCGACGGCGCAATTTTCGGTTTCCTAGGTGTATCGGCGGAGGCTCGCAAAGGTCAAAAAGACGAAATCATCCAAGCCTGCACACGCCAGCTAATCACACTTTTCGGCGAAAAAGCTGCCAACCCCATCGATACATTCTATGAGGATTGGTCAGAAGAAACCTTGACTGCAACCGATGCCGACGCGAACAGCCCTCAAAGCCACCCTCACTATCATTCAATCCCAATTCACGACGATATTTGGAGAAACCGCCTCATAATATCGGGTACTGAAACGGCATCTCAGTTTGGCGGCTTTTTGGAGGGTGCGCTGGAAGCTGGGGAGAATGCTATTCACCAGCTCTAAATTTCTTGCCATGATCGCTAGACATCAGCCTCGCCAATATTCGCCCCACGCCTGCCTCAAAATCTGTTGGGCGGAGCGTAAGAACAATAATGACATGAACAGCGCGACGATAAGGTCGGGCCAGCCGGATTGGACGAAGTAAACGACAACACTTGCTGCCAGAACGGCAACATTACCGATGGCGTCGTTGCGGGAGCAGAGCCATACCGAGCGCACATTTGCATCGCCATCTTTATAGCGCATGAGAAGCAATACGCTGGCCATGTTTGCCGCTAATGCCATAAAGCCAACGCCGCCCATGATCTGCGCATTTGGAACGCCCACGAGCAACATTTGGTAGGTTGTTGACCCAAGAACCCATAGCCCCATAAGTGCCAGACTGGCCCCTTTAAGCAGTGCTGCGGTTGAACGAACTTTTAAGCTCATCCCAATAACATAAAGGCTTAACCCATAGGTTAGTGCGTCACCAAGAAAGTCGAGCGCATCAGCCTGCAAGCTTTTTGAACCCGCCAACTCCCCCGCCGCCATTTCGACAACGAACATGGCGGCATTGATTGCAATAACCACCCATAACACCATTTTGTAACGGCTATCGATACCGTCAAAATTTGGATTTCCAGAGCATCCACATGCTGAGCCTTTGCGCTCACTTACTGTGATATCTGCACGATTGCATTCCATATCGCATGCCTTCTTAAAAGAACTTGTCCTACTCTATGAAACACATATAATCCCTCTAGTAACTAGAGGTTCAAGAGGAAAATGAAATGTTTTCAATCGGAGACTTATCTAAGCGCTGCCAAGTCAAAATTCCAACCATTCGATACTACGAAGATATGGGACTAATTGCAAAACCAGAGCGATCAGAAGGCAACCAGCGGCGCTATACACAAAAAGGGCTAGAGCGTCTCTCATTCATCCGCCATGCACGCGAACTTGGTCTTTCAATTAATGACATTCGCGAGTTAACAGCACTGGAAGAAGACCCTGACCGCCCCTGTATTGAAGCGCATGAAATTGCCAAACATCATCTATCGGAAGTGAAATCACGAATTCAAAAATTACGAAAGCTTGAGAATGAGCTAAAACGCATCACGCAAATTTCAGATAAAACCTGCATAGGCAAATGCCAAGTTATTCATAGCCTTGCAGACCATGCACTATGTCGGGGGGAACATTGAGATAATTTGATCGGCGCAATAGCAAATACTTGCTTAATCAACGTGACTAACTGCAGAAGTAGTATATCCGCCACTTTATTTGATTTGACCGACGCTGATTGTCGGCCAAATCGCTGTTCTGTAATATTATGGCTGGTGTTCAAAGTCCGCCTGTTACATATATCCTATACTAACTTACCTCTGGCTGCATTCTAAAACCCACTGCCATACGGTTCCAGACATTGATCGTGCTAACAGCTAGAGATAGATTTACGCATTCCTCTTTGGTAAAATTTTTGAGAAGGTTTTCATAATCTTCATCGGGCGCGCCAGTCTCACTCAACAGGGTCAAAGCCTCAGCCCATGCCAATAAAGCACGTTCGCGATCAGTAAAAATTTCAGCTTCGCGCCAAACGCACACAAGCGCGATCCATTGCTCGCTCAAACCATCTTCTCGCGCTTCTTTTGTATGCATGTCTACACAATACACACAGCCATTTATCTGCGATACACGAAGTTTTAGAAGGTGGATAAGCTTTGGGTCAAGGCCAGATTTTCCGGAGACATATTGCTCCATTCCATAAATTGCTTTCAGCCCATCGGGGGCAACTTCCGCAAAGTTAAGACGTGTTTTCATATCGTTTCCTTTCCTTTTAAAAGTATGGTTTTAGTGTAAGAATTAGCTTTAGCTGAGGTGCCTTAAGTGCATGTCCATAAGCTTACATCCGCGGGCGACGATGGCGCCATCGTCGTCACTTGCAAGCACCTGTGCATTAATTTGCTCGATTGTGACCGAACGTAACTCGTTTCGATAGGCCAGTTCAGCTCGAAGCATTGCCGCGTTAATCTGGCATGGTGATCTGTAATGTTTGTCGAGCAAAGGGCTTGGCCCGTTCCGGCGGATTTCTTTACAGCGAAAAGCCGGCTCTGGTCCCTCAACAGCAAGAACAACGTCCAAAAGACTAATTTTGGATGCGGGCTTAGCCAGCAAGTACCCACCCTTTGGTCCCGGTACGGTTTTCACAATACCAGCACGCGATAAAGATTGCAGATGCTTGAGCAGATAACTCGTCGACACCCCATGAAATTCGGCCAAGGCAGCTGCGGACAATAATCCACCTTCGGGCAACCCCGCCAAGACTGATACCGAATGTATCGCCTGCTCCACACCATCACCCAGCTTCATATTTGCATCCTATCATAATCATGGATACATTTTATCTATGATTCTATTTTTGTCAATTGCGCTCGAGTGAGATCGCCAAAGCCGAACATTTGTTCCTTTCTTATTTTGGTGTGCACCAGGGTTAGGCTCAATAATTCAGAACTGCGACAAATCGGTTTGTTGTCAGTCGCCTATTCACCCGCTAATGATTATCTTGTCTATATTTGGCAAGGTGTTCATGAATATAAGCCGTACCGTCAGTAATGCTCTATCCATCCTGTGTGTCATCGCACTGGTTTGGATTGGCTTTGCGCATCGGCCAGTCATTACATCACCCACATCGCCCATTATCGACCTTTCAGAATATGCCCTTCCCGATGGAACGATTCCGGTAATTTGTTTCGGTGGACAAGGCGATGGAAAAACTACAACATCGCAAGGCTGCGAATATTGCACACTTGCCAGTTCGGTCATTCTTCCTGAACGACCCTATTTGTTTGCAAGAACAGCCATCGGCATCCGTTTTATAGGTCCGGCGCATAAAAACCCGGCTATATCAAAATCAATCAGACTAGCTGGCGCTCCGCCAACTGGCCCACCTGCTCTCTCCATATAACTGGTCTGTCTTCTGCACCCTTAAGATCACCACTCTTGCTGGCTGCCAAAGACCTCAAAATTACACATCAACCTAATTGTAAGACGTAAAGATCGAAGACATCGATCTATGTCTATGGAGAATAAAATGAGAAACCTCTTTTCAAAACTAAGCGCAACTGTGCTCATCGCAACCTTTTCAACTTCAATTTACAGCCCGCTTGCCAATGCCCACGCTGTTTTGGATATAAAAGAAGCATCCGTTAATACCTATCAAAGAATAGCAGTTCGTATCGGGCATGGTTGCGATGGCCAAGCCACGCAAAAAGTCAGCGTCACCATTCCAGAGGGTATTATCTCAGTCAAACCAATGCCTAAAGCAGGCTGGCAGCTTGAAACCGTAGAAGGTGACTATTCTGGCAAATACTCCAATCACGGAAAAACCATTACATCGGGCGTCAAAAAGCTTATCTGGTCTGAAGGCGAGTTACAAAATGGACATTTTGATGAATTCGTATTTCAAGCTCGTTTAACGGATAGTCTTCCTGCCGGAGAAAAAGTATTCATCCCTATCGAACAGAACTGTGCTGACGGCAATTTATCATGGAGCGAAATCCCCGCAAAAGGACAAGACCCGCATGACCTGAATAGACCAGCTCCTGGCCTTATGATTCATGCTGCAGCGGCAAGTCATGGTGATCATCACGATACCAAGATGATGGATACCGTTAAAATTAGCGATCTCGAAATCATGTCTGCGATGATACGCGCAACACCACCGAAGGCACCTGTGTCTGCCGGTTACATGGTTATCCGAAACAAGGGGTCCGAGATGGATCGTTTAATTGGTGGTGCTGC
Source organism: Lentilitoribacter sp. Alg239-R112 (assembly GCF_900537175.1). Taxonomy (GTDB): domain Bacteria; phylum Pseudomonadota; class Alphaproteobacteria; order Rhizobiales; family Rhizobiaceae; genus Lentilitoribacter. The sequence continues at coordinate 329,848 of NZ_LS999833.1, forward strand.
ATCCTTTGCAGGGAAAGTCGAAATTCATGAAATGAAGATGGATGGCGACGTGATGAAAATGCGTGAAGTTGCTGGTGGCCTGGAAATTCCGGCTGGAGGCGAAGTCACGCTAAAGGCTGGCGGATTGCATGTCATGTTTATGAAACTCGGCGAGCAGATGAAAGACGGCGAGACACGCACAATCACACTTGAGTTTGAAAAAGCCGGTAAGGTTGAATTTGAGCTTCCGGTCAAGACTGTCGAAGGTCACGGGCACAAGCACGGGCACGGGCACGGACATAAAAAATGAGTGCTTCCAGCTCAGTGAGAAAAGGAGCTTGGGCAGCGATAGTTGCCCTTCTCCTCATCGTAGCTGTTTCCCTTACCTATCAGTTTGTTCTTAAGGGAACTAACAATGGATTTATGGCTAATACAAAAATAGGGAAACCATTTGATCTGATAGATCATAATGGCAATGCTATTACAGAGGCCGTACTTTCAGGTAAGCCATCCGCTGTATTTTTTGGATTTACGCATTGTCCAGAAGTTTGTCCAACCACCCTTTATGAATTATCAGGCTGGCTGGACGCGCTGGGAGAAGACGGCAAGGACATCAATTCATTTTTTATAACAGTTGACCCTGAGCGGGATAGTCCGGAGGTAATGAAATCTTATGTTGAGAATTTCACCGACCGAATTATCGGCATCACAGGTAATCCTGACGAAATCTTCAAACTTGCAAAATCATGGCATGTCTATTGGAAGAGAGTGCCTTTGGATGACGGTGATTACACTTTGGATCACACTGCCTCTATCTTTCTTGTTGATGCGAAAGGTAACTTCAAGAGCACTATCGCATTTCGGGAAAATGGTGAAACAGCTATGCAGAAATTGCGTAATCTGGTTAAAAACTAGCAAACGCAAACAGCTGGAATTGCCGCGTTCAAATTAAAGTCTGAATGCGGCAAACCTTAATACCTGTCCGACAAGGAAAGTTCGTTTATTGGGCAAGATCAGAAGCGCCTCAATGACAGCTGCACACAACATTCTCAGTCACGATTGCGAAATGCAGATCAATCACTGCGACTGCAAAACGTCGCACAACCTGTCGATCGTGCGCCGAATTTCCGGCAGGTGGCGATCATCCTGATGCGTTACAATCCAGCGATCATGTGCCAACTCTGGTACTGTCGAACCTGCCCTCAATAATGTCTTGTAGTCATCTCCAATGAATGTTGGCAATAAAGCTATGCCTTTGCCCGCCAATGCCAGATCAAGGCAATTGCGCGGTGAGTTAATCTCGCAAACAGCATCATTGCCAATAGTCTTTGCCAACCATCTTGCTGATGGCGTTTCACCAATCACCTTAATCCAGCGTTCCGGCGCAGTCTTGGTAGCATAGGGCGCAAATTCTACGCGTGCTAATTTCCGCCCTGCAAGCCCCTCTTCCGTCGGCCGCCGAATGCGAATTCCAATCACCACTTCTCGGTGAGATATATCCAGAGCACTTTCCGCCGAGATAAACCGCAAGCGGATATCGGCGGGCGAACCTGTAATCGCATCCAGCTTCCCGAGCAGTGCCAGAGTTGTCCACGTTCCTGCCGAGACCTTTACCAATGGACGTTCCTGTACACTTGATCTCGTGGTCAGCCGTATCATCCGCGCTTCAACATCACTTAAATCGTCAAGCAATGTTCGCCCTTCGGACGTCAATTCGTAACCCCGATCATGGCGTACGAACAGCTCGCGCCCAAGTGATCTCTCGAGTGCGAGCATTCGCCGGCCCAATGTGGCCGGGCTGCGCTGGGTAACCTTTGCAGCAGGGGACAATCCCCCTTCCCGCGCAACGGCAAGAAAGAGATGTAAATCATCCCACATTGCGCGCGACCAACCGACTTTCTGACCTACACCAATCTTTTCACTCATGAAAAGACCTCTTCAATTTGTTTTATTTAAGCGCCCTTAAATATCCTGTAAATTTCATCAAGGTCAAGCACCTCATTAGCCTTGCAATCACTATACACGTTAGAAGGAGATCGATATGGAGCGCACAAATATAGGTCCACCACCATGTCCTTTCCCCAATGAAAGGAAAAGCCAAAAACTACGGGAAGAAGATGCTTTCATGCAGGAGCATGGCGGTTGGGGTCCATATTGGTTTTCCAACTTTCTTGAGGCAATATTTGATCGTCGCCGTTTTCTGAGGCGTAAATAAACATGCCTAATAATGTGACATCCGGAGATTATCTGATCGGCTTACCAAAGCTCTTTATTGTTCAACGCCGCGACACATTGCGATGTTCCGATCAATGGTTGATGCCCGCTGTCAGACAGGGGTAGCCCAAGCCAACCTTCCGGCTGACTTAGTTTCAACGGAGCTTTGGCAAAATCTTCTGTAATGGGCCTAAAGCCCGTCTTGGAATAATAGTTCGGGTCACCATAAGTCAGAGCAATATCAACGCCCAGTTCGCATAATTGTTCCAACCCATAAGTTATCAGCTTTTGACCGACACCTCGTTTTTGCTGATCAGTTTTGACCGCAACAGGTGATAGAATAAAAACCGTGCGTTTATCGTCCTTGTAGATCAGGCGAGAAAAGAAGATGGCACCGACAAGCGTATGATTGTCAATGGCGGAAAAGGCAAATAAATCCTCATCAGGCGTTGTTTGCATCATATCTGCGACCAACCCACCGACAAGCTTGCCTTCATTTTCACCTTCAGAATCTGTAAATGTTGATGTAAACAGGTTTGCGATTTCCGATTGCCTGCCTGCGTGACCTGAAATGAACTCCATCACTTCCCTTCCGTTTTAACGAGAGCTTCTGATCAATTTATCAGCCTACTCCAGGATGCGAAACCGACTTTTCGTCGCGGTACACGTTTTTAGGATAGAAATTTCCCGGCTTTTACGATAACCACAAGTCATGTTGAGAATCCTGAGAAACTATGATGTGAAAACACTTGTAGTTGCACCTTTGCTGGTGCCGCTTCTCGCCTATATTTTCTTTTCAGTCGGCACTATGCCCACTTTCTCGAAGCAAGGTTTTGAGATTGTTATTTGCTCAGGAACAGGCCCTCTAACGACTTCGCCAGAGGACAACAAGGACGAACCAACCCATTCGCAATGTGAGTGGTCATCCCAAATTGTTGAAGCCAATGCCGAACAACATTTTTCCTCTGAATCTGCTTATTTCGGTTCTTTTTACATTCACAAATATAGTGCCCGGTACGATTGGTTTACCGAGAACCGTCATTATTCAAAGAAAGCGCGCGCACCACCTCTCCCACTTTGATTTCGAAATAACATCAAAGTATCAATAATTTGGGAGTTGTGGCTTATGTCTACGATGAACGCTGACGGTATTATCAGGCCGGATGAAACTGATAACCAAACGAATAAACTGTATTTCGCGGCATGGCGCTGGCATTTTTATGCCGGGCTTTATGTCATTCCATTTTTCATGATCCTTGCCATCACAGGCATGTGTATGACTTGGATCGCTTTTATCGATGGTCGGGATGGTGAACGCATACCTGTTGCCATACAAGAAACCATTTTACCCGTATCAGAACAAGCAAAAACTGCTGTCGCAGCAATACCCGAAGGAACTCTTGTTAAATACATGGCGCCGATGGAAAAAGATTTAGCGGCAATTTTTCAGGTGAGCCATGATGGTAACGCATTTATGGTTGCCGTTGACCCTTATCAGGGAACTGTCGTAGGCCAGCTTCCCCGCCGTAGCGGTTGGTATGATTTTGTTGATAATATTCACAGCGATTTAATGCTGGGTGTGACCGGCGATCGCATGCTGGAAATTGCAGCATCCCTTGGCATGGTTCTGATTGCAACCGGGCTTTATATGTGGTGGTCAAGAGATCGTGGTCTGCGCGCAACCCTTCTGCCCTCGTTTGCCAAAGGCGGTCGCGCTACATGGAAATCCCTCCATGGGGTTGTCGGGATCTGGCTGTCTTTCTTTCTGGTGTTCTTTTTGGTCTCCGGCCTTGCCTGGACCGGCATATGGGGCGGAAAATTCGTGCAGGCATGGAGCACATTCCCCGCCGAGAAATGGGATAATGTTCCGCTATCGGATGAAACTCATGCCAGCATGAACCATGGCCGGAAAGAAGTAGCCTGGGCACTTGAACAGACCCCAATGCCCAATTCCGGCAGTATTGTTGGAGAAGCCATTTTGCCCGAAGGCACGCCAGTTAATCTGGATACAATGGACGCGCTTGCGAGAAAAATCGGGTTTGAAGAACGCTATCAAATGAACATACCAAAAAATGAAGCCGGTGTTTACACTTTCAGCAGAGACTCAATGAGCACCGATAGTGCTGATCCAATGTCAGATCGTACTGTTCATGTTGACCAATATACAGGTAAAGTTCTTGCCGATGTTCGTTATGAGGATTACTCATGGGCAGGCAAAGCCATGGCCGTTGGTATTGCTCTTCACATGGGGACATTGGGACTTTGGAGTGTTTTGGCAAACACGCTTGTGTGCCTGTCGGTGCTTTTCCTGTGCGTCAGCAGCATTGTGTTGTGGTGGAAGCGTCGTCCTGCCGGCTCAGTAAGACTCGCAGCGCCAAAGCTGCCCAAAGACATGCCTTTATGGCAGGGTGCTGCGCTTGTTGGTTTAGGTGTTTCATTAGCATTTCCGTTGGCCGGACTTACAATCTTAACCGGAATGGTTTTGGATCAACTGATCATTTCAAAAGTGCCATTGTTGAAACGGGCCTTTTCTTAGCCAAAATTGCTTGCCAGGCAAATTGAACGGCAAACAATCATTTCTACCAACCAAAGAACCCTGCGAGATTGTTCCCGTGGGGTTCTTTAGGCTGATTTAAGGACTGTATGAACAGATCAGCATCCATATTTTTCTTGGGCAATACGAGAAGCAAAATACTGCAACTACTTATTGATAGTATTGGAGTTTCCACTCAATAATACGTGTCGATTAGTACTGCGGAAGAAATCAAGTTTAACTCAGAATCTGGCCCGTTTAGCCTTTATTAAGGTTACTAATTCATATTTTTAAAGAAAATTACTAGATCAAGTTGGCTATACAGATTGAAGATCCCGTAAATATTTCACCCCCAATTCCATTTTAATCACAATTTTTGACAGGCCCCCCATGTCCTTAAATAAATTGCTTGCTCGTTTTTCGATTCAAACCAAAGTTATTATCTTTATCCTTCCTTTGATTGTGGCCATGATTGGTTTGGCTGCTGTCAACCTCTACACTGGTTCCATGCTCGGTGATCGATTAGTGGGCACCAATGCAAGCATTGAAACCTTGAGTGGCTTTAAAAAGACTTACGCAAAAATGACCGAGTTTCTGCAAGAACAGAATGAGGAAAAACGCGAAGCAGTGGTACAAAGCTTGAACGAGCAACTGTTGCGTTTGGACAAAATGCAGGCCTTGGCAGAAAACGAGCAGGAATTAAATGCTCTGTCCAAATCTCGCACTCTTGCCGAAGAATTGCATAATGACGTTGACAGTTTGTGGGCAGTACACGGTGAAGAATTAGAGGTTCGCACATCATTTCAAGAAGTCATTATTGAGATAGAAAACATTCGCAAACGACTTAATGTTGCGATTGATACCATCGCTAGTGAACTTGCTGCATCTGAAGAAGCTGCAAAAGACCTACTGGTCTCGGCAGATGTTCTTGCTGTTAGCGCAAAATCAATTGGTAAAATAACGAACGCTATTTCCGGCAACGGTACTCCTGAAGACGTATTTGCAATAGCCAATGGACTTAAAGACTCTATTGGTGCTCTGAAAACCGATCTATCCAACGCAATTCCCAAGAATAAACCGGCACTCAAAAACGATATTACTTACAACATTGACGGCATTTTAAAAACTCTCGATAAAGGCGTCATCGGGAAAGCGACTAAGATCAAATTACAAAAATATGCAAAAGCGTTACGCTCAGCACGAATCAAGCTGAATGGACTGGCATCCCAAGTTTCACGACAAGCGACGACTAATTTTCTGGAGCTCGAAGAGCCAATTCTTGTGGGTAAACAGACCAACGTCGATGCTCGGAATTTTTTATCAGACAATGCCGCATTGCAGCTATCGATTGTTGAGTTTCTTGGCCAGCCAGACCAAACAATGGGTGAGAGATTGGCTGGCAGTCTTAGCAGCGTCCAACAGAGTATAGAACTCATAGAATTTTCTGATGGCAGTGAAATACTGATGCAAGCCATTGGCGATAAACTGATAGACCACCTCAGTTCTTTACCGGCATTAACGACCAATTTAATAGCCAAGGAAGAAACGGCAAGTGAACTATTTGTCAACGCATCTAACCGCATCAATAATGCATGGTCCGGCATCATAAACTTTGCCAGCAGCCAACAAGATAATACTGTCGTCGTCAAAGACCGCGCAAACGGGATTACCTTGTCGGCAGCGACCGTTGGTACAATCTTTGGTCTGCTTGCTGCATTTATGCTCATACATGCCCTCAAAGGTCCGATCCGCAGACTTGTGCGTGCCATGCGCGATGTTGCAAATGGTGACTTGGATGTAGATGTCACGGATAATACCCGCGCTGATGAAATTGGCGAAATGGCTCGTGCACTTGACGTCTTTAAGGTGAACGCCGTCGATAAAATCAGAGTTGAGAACGAAAGTGAACATGCTCGTGGGTTGGCAAATCAGGAGCGTGAGAAATCTGAGACGGAAAAGGCAGAAGCGGATTCGCAAGTGCGTTTTGCTGTGCAATCTCTAGGTCAGGCCTTGCGCAATCTATCGCAAGGCGACCTCGTTTCTACAATCAAGACGCCGTTCAACGGAGAACTGGATACTTTGCGTCTGGATTTCAATGAATCGGTGGCGAAAATGGGCGATGCACTTGGTCAGATCAGGAGCAATACTACCGCAATTCAGGAAAACGGTGACCAAATGAAATCATCTGCCGATGATTTGGCTCAACGTACTGAGCATCAAGCAGCTTCACTAGAGGAAACAGCAGCAGCTATTGATCAAGTATCGGCAGCCGTACGTGCATCGTCAGACCGCGCAGCAGAAGTTGAAAAGCTTACCAATGAAACGACACAGGCCGCTCGCGAATCCGGCGAAGTGGTTGGCCGAGCCGTTAATTCTATGAGCCGCATTGAGGAAGCATCAGGCAAAATCAACCAGATCATCAGTGTGATTGATGAAATAGCATTCCAAACTAACCTTCTAGCGCTCAATGCCGGAGTGGAAGCAGCTCGCGCGGGCGAAGCTGGCCGTGGTTTTGCAGTGGTGGCACAGGAAGTGCGTGAGCTTGCCGGACGCTCAGCCAATGCTGCCAAAGAAATCAAGGAATTGATTGATCATTCGGGCAAAGAGGTTCATCAGGGTGTTACCCATGTCGGCGAAACCGGAGATGCAATCACTCGCATTATTTCGAACGTCGAGAAAATTTCAGAAAATATTAGCTCTATGGCACGAGCCAGCAACGAGCAAGCAACTGGGCTCGGCGAAGTCAATTCGGCCATTAATCAAATGGACCAGGTAACCCAGAAAAATGCAGCCATGGTGGAGGAAACCAATTCATCCAGTCACACTCTGGCACAGGAAGCAGAGAGTCTCACCAAACTTGTTGCAGCCTTCCGTCTGGATGATGAACACGTACATTCGTCAAAACAGAACGCTGCAGCTTAAGGTATTCCGATTATAAACAGGATCCCCGAATAACTCGGGGTCCTCGACCAAGTTGGGGTAGTTTACGGATTAGTGCGAAATGTCACCCTAAGGGCTGGTATGCGGACAAAGTGACTCTCTGCACATTATCATTGTCATATAGCTATTTCATAAATCAGCGCTGAATTTCGTCACGACGCAAAGTAAGAATTTCTGCACCACTTTTTGTGACTGCTATTGTATGCTCAAACTGTGCGGAGAGTCGTCCATCTTTAGTGGTAACCGTCCAACCATCAGCTTCAAGCAAAGTTCTGCGTGTTCCTTGATTAATCATCGGCTCGATAGTGAAGACCATACCTTCATATAATTTTGCACCAGTTCCCCGCCGTCCAAAGTTTAACACTTGCGGGTCTTCGTGCATTTCACGACCGATACCATGTCCGCAATACTCCCGCACCACCGAACACCCGTTCTTTTTGGCGTATCGTTCGATTGCAAACCCAATATCTCCTACATTTGCGTCAGGTCGCACTTGTTTTATTCCTTCCCACATTGCGCCTTGGGCAATCCGCACAATACGCCTTGCGGCGGGCGAAGCATTTCCGACGACATATGTCTTGCTGGAATCAGTTATGAATCCATTCTTTTCAAGAGTGATATCGAGGTTAATTATATCACCGTCTTGAACTATATCCTGTGCACTCGGCACACCGTGACAGATGACGTGATTTATTGAGCTATTAAGAACGTATTCAAAATCATACTGACCTTTGCTTGCAGGACGGGAAGCAAGGTCAACCGTGATGAAACGCTCAACAAGGTTGTTAATTTCTAACGTAGAAACGCCGATGAAGTCTTGTTCGTCCAGCATTTCAAAAACGGACGCAAGCAATTTTCCTGATACGCGCATGAGTTCTAATTCATCAGGCGTTTTCACCACGCTAGGCAACCCCTGTCACATCAAGATGCACGTTCGCAGTTTCCATTTGCATTCTTACAATATCATTAAATGATGCCGTCGGATTGGCTTCTGCAATCATGCCACATTTCATCCAAAACTCTGCTTGTGCATTGATAGAACGGCACATGACCGTGCTCACTCGGCGGATTTCCTCGTGTAATTCGTCGCTTATTTTGACAATACCCATAGTGTTTCCTCAAAATTGATTGGTATACGAAACATATACGATTCGTATCGTAAATACAATTTGACAGAAAGGGGCTTTGTGCCGTCGAAAGCGTACTTTCCCATCTGCAAGAATGATTACATTTGGACAGATGCAGTCAACATCACTCCTTATTAACTTAAACCCCACGAGATTGCTCCCGTGGGGTTCTTTTATACCCTTACCTTCCAGAATAAGGACATATATGCTTTCAGCGACTACTCAGCAGCGTCTACGAACTGGTTCATAGTGTTGTCTTTGCCAGAAGCCTTCAGCGCAGCTTCGCCAGCAAAATATTCCTTGTGATCATCACCAAGGTCTGAACCAGCCATATTTTGGTGCTTAACACAAGCAATACCTTGGCGGATTTCCTTGCGTTGAACACCCGCAACATAACCAAGCATTCCCTGATCGCCGAAGTATTCTTTTGCCAGGTTATCAGTAGATAATGCAGCTGTGTGATATGTCGGCAATGTGATGAGGTGGTGGAAAATGCCTGCTTCACGAGACGAATCTTCCTGGAATGTGCGGATACGATTATCAGCTTCAATACCAAGTTCAGTTTCATCATACTGTGCGCTCATGAGTTTTGCGCGGTCATATAATGTTACATCTTTACCCTCATCCAACCATGCATCAAATACCTGCTGACGGAAGTTCAGCGTCCAATTGAATGATGGTGAATTGTTGTAAACCAATTTCGCATTTGGAATTGTTTTACGGATTTCAGACACCATACCACCAATTTGCGCAATATGTGGTTTTTCAGTTTCGATCCAAAGTAGATCAGCACCGTTCTGCAAGGACGTGATTGAGTCAAGAACACAACGATCTTCACCAGTGCCAGATTTAAACTGGAACAAGTTTGACGGCAGACGCTTGGGACGCATCATTTTGCCATCGCGGTTCAGGATAACATCGCCGTTTTGCATATTCTCTGGTGTGATCTCTTCGCAATCAAGGAATGAGTTATACTGATCACCCAAATCACCCGGCTCTTTAGAAACCGCGATTTGTTTTGTCAGACCAGCACCCAAGCTGTCCGTACGGGTTACGATAATACCATTATCGATACCCATTTCTAAGAATGCATAACGACAAGCGCGAACCTTTGCGAGGAAATCTTCGTGTGGAACCGTAACTTTACCATCCTGGTGGCCACACTGTTTTTCGTCAGACACCTGGTTTTCGATCTGCAATGCACATGCACCAGCTTCGATCATTTTCTTTGCAAGCAGATATGTTGCTTCTGCATTACCAAAGCCTGCATCTATATCTGCAATAACCGGAACAACGTGTGTTTCGTGATTATCGATTGCCTTCAGCGCTTCCTGTTCTTTGCCAGCATCACCAGCTTCGCGAGCAGCATCGAGATCACGAAACAAGCCGCCAAGCTCACGCGCATCTGCCTGACGCAAGAATGTGTAAAGCTCTTCGATCAATGCAGGAACGGAGGTTTTTTCATGCATTGATTGATCCGGCAGGGGACCGAATTCTGAACGAAGTGCTGCAACCATCCAGCCGGAAAGATATAAGTAACGACCTTTCGTTGTTTCAAAATGCTTCTTGATAGAAATCATCTTCTGCTGACCGATAAAGCCGTGCCAGCAACCAAGGCTTTGTGTGTAGTTTGCAGGGTCGGCATCATAGGCATCCATATCGCGGCGCATGATATCTGCAGTGTACTGAGCGATGTCCAAACCGGTTTTGAAACGGTTTTGCAAACGCATGCGAGCCACTGATTCCGCCTCAATTGCTGCCCAAGGGTTGCCATTTTCGCCAATCAAGGATTTAGCCGCTGAGATCTGTTGTGAATAGTTTGTCATAATCATGACTCCATCATAGTTTTACAATTTTTACTACTTGCTCTATTATTCGGTTCGCCTGAGATATTTCTGCGAAAACCGAAGAATTAATCAAGTTCGTAACCCTTAATGCCGTGCTGCAGTGCAAAATGCATCACAAATTTGAATATTGACGCGTAAATTCGAGTCAATTTGTGAGATTTGTAAAAGGCGACATGTAAAACTGTAAATTTTGTAAATTTAGGTTTCAAAGTAGATGTAATATTGCGCCACTTTAACCTCCACCCATTGCGGCAATAAAAAATTAATAAAAGATATCTTAGGGTGATATCCAAATGTATGTTCAAAAAGCGGGGCAAAATAATCAATTCAGCCATAGATAAGTTTTGTTGTCATTCATTCAGGAAAAGAGAAGATAATGAAGTATCGCATTTTCTTAACCGCTGCTTTACTAGCGGGACTAACAAGTTTTTCATCAATGTTTGCTCATGCCCAGAACCCTATAGATGAAGAATATGCAACGCCCATACGCACCTACATCACAAACAATGTAAAACCGTGGCTTTCAGACCCCATCATTATCAATTCAATTAATAGACAAAACAGGCAAACTTCCCAGTTAAGCGAAGCAGAGATTATTGCTCAGGATGAAAAATGGCACGCAGAAGTCCGAAGCGAAAACCGCCCGTTTATCGATAAAATTTTGAACAACGATCTCTCAAAATTCTTAACTCAAAAGCAAAATGAATCCGATGAATTCCTACTAGAAATTTTCGTCATGGACGCCAAAGGTCTCAATGTAGGGCAAAGCGCGGTTACGAGCGATTATTGGCAAGGCGATGAAGCTAAATGGTTAAATACATTTCCGAAAGGCCCAAATACGATATTTATCGAAGATATCAAAATTGATGAATCAACACTTACTTTTCAATCGCAAGCGAGCCTGTCAATTGCAGACCCAAAAACAGGCAAAACCATCGGTGCAATTACGCTGGGAATTAACTTCGAGAAGCTTTGAATAGTTGCGCGCGATTGCTTGTGATCAATACCCTGCCAATCCCCATAGAATGTGGAAGCCGATACCGCTCACGGCAGCCCCAGTATAGCGAAGTGTAGCAATACCGTCGGCAATTCTATTTGCGAAGTAACCTATTAGAACACCAAGAATATGTAAGCCAGCTGTGCCAAGCATAAAGCCAGCGATATATTGCCATGATGAGGCAAGCTCAGGAATTTCATGGCCGTGTGCATAACCGTGGAATATTGCAAACAGGGATACGAAAGCATAGATGATCCATTCGTTGATTTTTGCACCACCTGCAATAGCTAACCCAAGAATGATAACAGACAGCGCTATCCCAATTTCAACCGCTATAATGCCGAAATTTGCCATGCCCATCAGCCCGCCAATAGCCATGACAATCACAAATAATGTTGGCACGGTCCATATGGCTTTCTTATTGCCCAGATCAGCCATTTGTGATGATATCACACCGACAGAGACCATGGCCAGTAAATGATCCAGTCCGAGAACCGGGTGCGATATTCCCGCACTAAAACCACCTTGTGCACCACCATCGGCAAAAGCAGGAACGCACATCGATAAAAATGCTAAAACTGACCAATACAATCTCATGACGGACTCCATATTCAAATGTTACATACCCATTTATCATTTCATTTATGAAGGCAATATGGAAACAATATGAATTTCAGTGTTAACCCCATTTATTTTTGTTGGCAAAATATACAGAACTGATATTGATATCTTCATGGATACATTTGCACCCTTTATTGCCTACACATTGGCACTCGGCATTGCCGCGATTATCCCCGGCCCCGGCATCGCGGCTCTCATTGGGCATTCGCTTGGCGGAAGGCTTAAATCATCTGCCTTTTTTCTCACTGGCATTGCCCTTGGAGATGTAACATATCTGACAATCGCTGTCGTTGGCCTTGCAGCATTGGCACAAAGTTTTGCAGGAGCGTTAATTATCCTGAAGATATTAGGTGGTTGTTATCTGCTTTATCTCGCCTACACATTCTGGACCAGTGATGTAGAAGTAAGCAAGCTTGAAAGACGGCATAGCCAATCATGGTATTCAGCACTATTGACAGGTTATGCAGTTACAATCAGCAATCCAAAGGCGATCATATTTTATATGGCACTTTTGCCCACTGTTCTTGATCTTGGCGCAGTGACATTTTCCAATTGGGCATTGCTGACGTTTCTTACCATTTTCGTGATATTTGCAGCACTGTCACCATACGCTATTTTGGCAGCTAAAGCCCGCGCTGCGCTCTCGCAACCAAAATCACTCAGGCGTCTTAACCGCTTTGCAGCAACATTTATAGGCGGTGCTGGCACCTTTATTCTGGGTGAAGCGCTCACCGCAATGCTGCGCAGAACCTAGTTTCAGCTCAACTCATGCTCAACGCAAATTTCCTCACTGTCGATTGCCGATAATGAAACATCAAGCAAGCCGCATTGATGAGGAGAAACGTTTGTCGAGTTGTAATTTTTCCTGAAATATTTGCACGTATTGCATTGACCAAACATGCGCCCACCATTTTCAGAAATTAAATGATACAACATGCTTTCCAGCTCTGCAGTTAATTGCTCATTGGATTTATCACCCGCGTTTAGTTTTCGCTCTAATGTCAACAATGGATCGGTTTCTAAAACCTTCTCCCCTGTTTCGGTCAGCTCGATATTTGTTGACCGCGCATCTGTGGAACTTTCAGTTTTCTTCAACAGCCCCTTCTTTTCGAGCGCAATAATTGTCTGTGACACCGTTCCTTTGGTCGAGCCCATATATTGGGTCAACGCTTTTGGAGATCGCGAAAACTGATTAGCCTGACCCAAATATCTCAGCACAGCCCACTGAGCCGGGTGCAGGTCGGTTGCTTGTTCAAGGCCGCGACCCAAGCGACTGATACGCTCTATAAGCGTTGATAGTCTTGCCTCATTCTTATTCATTTTGTGCCTTTCGTATCGACTCGATACATTAATATTGACAAAGAATCAAGATGAGTCTAATTATTGTATCGAGTCGATACCAATGAAGGAGTTTATAATGACCTATTCGAATTTGTTAAAATTAGCAGTGGCGATCATATCATTCTCAGCACCCGGTGCTCATGCCACTGATGTGATGAGCGTCGACACAATGCCAGATAACCCAAGCTTTGATATTCAAAAAGCTTCCATCACAAAAGAAGGTAACGCCCTCAAATTCAGAATGGAGGTCGCAGGCGCGGCTGGCGAAAAACAACCAAAAGCCATTGGAAAACTCGCCGGATCAGACGTTTATTCCTACGTTTGGCCAACCAGTTTTGATCCCTCGCTGGTAGGTTTTAGCCCCGATACAGGGATACTCGCTTTTGCGGCCACATCCCATCCAGACTTTGATGACACCCCTCTTTTTGATGAAGATGGCGATGGTGACGCTGCCAATGATGGACGTATTTGGCACAGCCATTGGGTGGTGCTGAATAAAACTGATGAATGCGGGCCAACAGGCCTGAAAGTGCGCGACATCAAAAAGGGTGAAGTGTTTGATCTGCCTAAAACTTGGCCGGAATTGCCATTGTTTATTGATAGCCCTGGCTGGCACCCAAGTTTTACGCAAACATCAATTGAAATTCTTGTTCCGTTTGAAAAATCTGCCACCTTGGTCGGCGCTTCTTTTGATGGTGTAACATCAGCACTGCGCGTTAATGCCAACGCTCATGCACCGCTGCTGTGTGTAAGTGCCGTGTTTGAAGTCGCTTCGGGGGATTTATCCTTACCTGGTAAAATCGACTAACCATAACCAGCACCGGAACAAACCGGTGCTGATTCATTAGATTAAGAGTTGACCCAAGCCAAATTTTATTCAATTTCTATCGGGCAACCCAACGGACGGATATTACATAATGAACGACAAAAACCCCGATAGAAATATGGGCAAAGTTATGGGTAGAGTCATCGGCCTTTATATTGGTCAGGCTGAAGACAGGTGGGAAGGTAAAGCACCATCAGCTATTGGCAAAAAGCCCACTTCGGGACCACTTGAAATGGATTTCAATGGTTTTTTGGATGATGATCAAGCGGACAAAAAGGTTCACGGCGGTTTAGAAAAAGCAATCCATCATTATGCATCTGAGCATATGGAATATTGGAAGCGTGAATTTCCAGAAAAAGCCGATATGTTTACATCGGGTTGCTTTGGTGAGAACATCTCATCAACTGGTGTGACAGAAGAAAATTTACACCTTGGTGATATTTTACAGATTGGCGATGCTCGGGTGCAAATCTGCCAGGGTCGCCAGCCATGTTGGAAGTTAAATGCCCATATAGATGAGCCATCAATGGCACCGAAATTTCAAAAAACCAGGCGCACAGGTTGGTATTATCGCATTATTAAAACTGGCAATATTTCGGTGGGTGATGATATTTTGCTCATAGAGCGTCCCTATTCCGACTGGCCGCTCTCCCGCCTTATCAAAGAGCGTTTTAACCCCAAAATGGAACCAGCACATGCGGCTGAACTGGCCACAATTGAAGCATTATCTCAATCATGGCGCGCCACTTTTATTAAACGCAGTACTGACCCAAACTTTAAAGAAGATACAAGCAAGCGCTTGAATTCGCCGAGCTGATAGATCCACCAGTTTGAACCCACTCGCACAAGAGCAGAGCCTCGTTCAAACAGATTCTTCGTTTTAATTGCCCAATATCCATCTATGGATGGATTGCGGGTTTGTGACAGCTAACCTAAGCTTGGGCAGAATGATGCGCGGCTTTGATAAGAGCCACGCGGGAATTTAATTCAAGGCGCGATAAAATAGCGTGGACATGATCTTTAACGGTGGCGAGCGAAATGCCAAGACTATCTGCAATTTCAGGGTTTGAACGTCCATCAATTATCAGCTCTGCGACCTGTTTTTGGCGCTTTGTCAGGCTGGCAAATAGTTGGCTTTCATCAGCCTGCTGGCCTGCTTGGTCAATGACCACCAAAGGCGCACCTATCGTGTGGCTGGCATCCATATCCAATTTGAGTTTTATTCCCGGTTTTGCAATTGGCGCCAGCGCCTCGATAATTGATGCGGGAATAGGCTTTTGCGGATTATTTTTTAAATCAGACAACGCACTGGACAAGGCTTGCAATATGTTCGGATCTAAAGACATTTAAACGAGGATACCCCATGAATAAGATGCCAATCGAAATTACAAATTTCTTTCTAGCAATGCAAGCAGGTCCGTCGGGTTGGGAGCTGCTAAAATCTTTGTTTGCAGAAGATGCAGAATATACTGAACCATTTTCAGGTGCCAGCGCACCTCATAAGGGCCGCGATGCAATTATTTCAGCATTTGACAACAGTCGCAATGATGAGTTCAACGATGCGGTAATCAACCTGAGTTCGGTGGAAATTGATGGCCACGTTATCACGGTTGGCTGGACTTGCATTTCTAAAGCCATTCCGGGGGGCCAAGGCAGTGGCAAAAATGTCTTTACAATGAGTAATGGAAAAATCACCTCCTTGGTAACAACATTGGACATGGGGTAAGCGATGAAAAGTTCCGAAATAGACCAATGGCTTGACGCCTATGACAATCCAATGAAACCTGTCGTCATTGCAATGCGAGAGATTATAACGCAAGCTGACCCACGCGTGGAAGAATGCATAAAATGGCAAGCACCCACATTCACATACAAGGGAAACATCGCCTCATTTCACCCTAATTCAAAGAAACATGCGTCGCTGTTGTTTCATAAAGGGGCAGAAATTGAAGGTAATTTCCCCAACCTGCAAGGCGATGGCAAAGAGGCCCGCACATTCAAAGTTTCCGACCTTGATGACCTTGCTGAAAAACAAGATGAGCTGTCTTTGATTATTAAAAGCTGGTGCGATTTAAAAGATAAGTCATGATTTGGGTTATCAAATCGGCATCACTAATAAATAACAGATTTTTACGCGTCTACGGGAATCATCTATCTTTATTTTATGGACGTAGACCAGGGATTAAAAATTGCGAGTGCTGCAACCTCCATATCTGCTGATATTGAGGAGAACGCTGCGTTAATCATTGCAAATATTGAAGCTGCGGCGGCGGCGGGTGCTCGGCTTGTTCAGTTTCCAGAAGCCGCATTATCGGGTTATGTGAAGGCGCAAATCAAAACATGGAGTAGTTATGATTGGCTTCTCCTTGATCAAAAGCTCAATGAAGTCCGCGAAGCAGCCAAAGCGCGAAAAATTTGGATCGTGGTTGGCAGTGCACAGAAGCAAGAAAATAAACGTCCGACAAATTGCCTCCATGTAATTAATGATCTCGGAGAGCGCGTTGCTTGCTACGACAAGCGGTTTTGCTCCCATTCGGAAATGACCTACTGGTACTCAGCAGGCAAAAAACCAGTTACATTTGAGATAGATGATTTCACATTTGGCTGCGTCATATGTATTGAAGTGCATTTTCCCGAACTCTTTAGCGAATATGAAACGCTTGATGTCGATTGCCTGCTATTTTCTGCCTACAATCGCGATGAAATGTTCGTCACGCAAGCGCAAGGCCATGCAGCTTGCAACAATTATTGGATTTCATATTGCGGTCCAAAACAATGCCAGAAGGATTGCACAAACGTCATCATAGGCCCCGATGGATGCATTCAGATGCGGAACGTTGAAGAAAGTGAACTTCTCATCAGTACACTCGATAAATCCGACCCTAGATACGATGTTGCACTGAACAAGGCACGACCGTGGCGACGGCTCGCTCGAACACGCAGCATTTATGATTAAATAGACGTTGATTGGCCACCGTGACGGAGAAGCAGTACCGTCGGCGCTGCTGGCGACCTAGGTACCGTAATATTCTTCTTCATCGATAAAGCGTTCGGAAAAGAAACGAATACAATTCTGGCCGCTTTCTTTTGCTTCATAAAGTGCCTGCTCGGCATTGGCCTGTGTTTGCGCCGGATCGGCCCCCTGAAACGCACTGGACGCTATACCAATGCTGACACCGAATTGCAACGCAGTGCCTTTATAGGAGAAGGGTTTAGCCACCTCTTCCATGATTTGTTCTGCAATTTTTAGAATTTCACGTTCACGGCGCTCTCGCGTTATCAAAATACTAAATTCATCGCCGCCCATACGCGCGACACTGCCCTTACTACCAACGATTTTAGTGAATATTTCGCTGACATGCACAAGCACCGCATCGCCTGCGGCGTGTCCATAATTGTCATTTACCCGCTTGAAGCGATCAAGATCAATTCTCATTACCGCATAAGCCGGGGCCGCATCACTTTGGGATGCAAATTCAAAAATTGCATCTTGATCCTCGACAAGTTTGCGGCGATTGGCAAGGCCCGTCAGCGCATCATGACGGCTTTCATGTTCCAGTGCCATCTGCAATCGTTTTTCGTTTGCTTTAGCATTAATGAGTTCTAAGTTCGGGATGCTGTGAGCGATACTACCAAGACCTACAAATAGCTTATTTCCATCATCATCTGTAGTCAGATATTTGACAATAAGTTTGGTATTGCCGCTATTTTCCGCAAGATTAACTTTCAATTCTTGATCAGAATTCGCGTCCGTACCACCTAAATATTCGATGATCGCGTCGCTGTCCTTACGATCAATGAGTTGGGTGATATTCTGGTTGAAAATATCAGGAATTTGAGCTTTGAATAAATCATCAAATGCCTGATTGCAATATATGATAGCGCCAGAATCATTCGTCAAAACAGCGGGTTGCTGAACCAAATCCAATAATTTATCGGCAGCTATCAAGCTGCCAATTTTTTGCAAAGACTTCACTACACATACTCCCCATTCGCATTCAAATTATCATTTTGGGGTTAGAGAAATGTTAAAACAGTCCATTGGTGAGTTATGCGAGCGGATTAGGTGCTTGTCATAGCTAAAAAAGCCTGACGCGTCGCTTCGTCTGAAGGAAACATCATCTCAATCTTGAGTTCAGAAAGCGCAATATCTTCAGCGCTGCCAAAAGACGAAATAGTCGAAAAAAGCGAAAGCGTTGTCTCACCAAAACGGTAACGCGCCGAGATAACGGCAGAGGCGTTTCCTTCGTTGATAAGCGGAGCATTTCCTAATCGCGCAGCCATGCTCTCGATTGCCTTATCAAGCACCGGATCTCCGCCTAAATGATTGCTTTCTGTGCGCAAGCGGATGATAAAATTATGCATCACCTCTTCCCAGTTTTCGAGTGCATTGCTGATACCTTCTTTATCTAACAAGGCTTCAAGCAGACTGTCACCTTCGGTAACTCCCGCACCGGATAGCATTACATTCGCAGACTTATTCGCCTTTACAATGTTCCAGTGCCGATCAAGCGCAAATGCGGGATATGGATCATGCCGATCAAGTGTCCAATTCACTGCCTCACGTACATAGGCCAGATCTTCATTATCAAGCGCACGATTTTGGTAGGCAGGCGCAAAACCAGCAGTGCCGAGGAATGAATTGCGTATTGCATTTGGCATATCCAAAACATCAGATAGCATCATGACCATAGATTTGCTTGGCTTGGAACGCCCGGTTTCCAAAAATGAAATATGTCGTGCTGATACATTTGCCGTTAGTCCCAAATCTAACTGGCTCATGCGCCTTTTGCCACGCCATTCTTTTAATATTAATCCAAACTGCTCTGCCATATTTGCCTCCGATTCCCATCGAACCATAACTGAAATATCACCAAAGATCACTTACCTCCAAGGTAATTGAATTGTGATCCGGCAATGACAATAACTCAGTTAAATTTTACGAAAGGAAAACAATCATGACACTGGAAAAAGCAACTTCATGGCTCAAATTTGCAAGCTGGGTTCTCATTGGTTTTGGCGTTGTATCCGCAATAAGTGCTCATCCAAGCCTTAACTTCCTATCGCGCCCCTTTGCACAGGCTGCTATTTGGCCATTTGGCACAGTGAGTGCTGCACCTGAATTGGAAACGCGCCTAATCTGGGCAATAATGGGTGGAATTTCAATCGGTTGGGGTGTCATGATCTGGCAGTTAGCAACCAAACTTCTTCACAAGGAAACAGAGACTATTCGTTCAATTTTACTAACCAGCACAATTGCATGGTTTCTGACTGATAGCGCCGCATCTATATTATCAGGTGCAGGCTTCAATGCAGTTTATAACGCTGGCTTTCTTGCATTGTTCTTGATCCCGGTTTGGCGACCAATTACATCCAACAAGGCATCAACAAACCGCGCCATCGCCTAGCTTATCAAGGTATCGCTATCTGAATTGCAAATGGGCGATCAACGCCCATTTATCAGCTTAAATACGAGACAATGCGTTGCCATTCGGCTTTCACATCTTGATGAACTTGATCCTGCCCTGCTCTTTGATACCAGTAATTTGCATTGGAGGTATCACCTTCGATCAAGTGCACCAACGCATGACCCAGATCATAATCCGCCTCTCCTTCATGCATCTGACATAGGTCATGACAAGCGTTCCAGACAGGCCCAGTTGTGAAGTCATCATCGGCCAATAATTTTAAAGCATCAAGAAGAAGTTGATCGGTCATTTCGCTCTCTCGACTGTTTCGATTCGCTGATTTTAACCTCCAGCAAGCAGTTTGGGCAAGAATAGGACAATTCCGGGGAAGGCAATCAGTACTGCAATCGTAATCGCATCAGCTACAAAAAACGGTGACGCACCTTTGAAAACATCCTGCACAGAGATATCTTCACGCACACCCGCCACCACAAAACAATTGAGCCCTATGGGTGGCGTGATCAGACAAAGCTCGGCCATCTTAACCACCAAAATACCGAACCAGACCGCACACATAATGCCACTCATGCCAAATGCACTATCAGCGGCAGATACGCCCTCACCACCATTAAGCGCCATAACAGCAGGATAAACAACGGGTAATGTGAGCAGCAACATGCCAATGGCGTCCATAAACATGCCCAAAACTGCATATGCCAAAAGAATGAAAATCAGCGTCAATATCGGGCTTTGATCAAGTGATGTGATCCAGTCGGAAAACGCACTGGGTAAATCAGCAAAACCTAGAAAGCGCACATAGATGAGAACACCCCAAATGATGGTAAAGATCATGACGGAAAGTTTTGCTGTTTCCAGCAGTGCATTTTTTAGCTGCGGCCAACGCATGCCTTTCGCTACGGCTATGCAGAACACAACAAATGCACCCAAAGCTCCACCTTCCGTTGGCGTGCCCCATGCGTCGCCACCAAAGGGATTGTAGACAAATAAGATAATAAGCAGAACCACAATGAAAATTGGCGCGGTTCCAGGGAGTGATTTAAATCGCTCCATCCATGTAAAACCACCAACGGGAGGACCAAAATTCTTAAACGTGAGCGCGAGGCACACAACAAGCCCACCATAAATAATAGCAGACACAGCACCTGGCAAAAAGCCTGCCAGCAGCAAAAGGCCCACATCTTGCTCGACAATAATGGCGTAGATCACCAATATGGCCGATGGCGGAATGAGGGATGCCAATGTACCACCTGCAGCAACGACGCCAGCTGCAAACTTTTTATCATAGCCAACGGCCAGCATTTCAGGAATGGCAATACGGGCAAACACCGCTGATGTGGCAACAGATGCGCCAGATACTGCGGCAAATCCGGCAGTGGCAAACACTGTAGCAACACCTAAACCACCGGGGAGCCAGCCAACCCATTTTTTGGCGGCATCAAACAGTGCTTTGGTCAAGCCTGCATAATAAGCAAGATAACCAATGAGGATAAATGTCGGGATAAGAGATAACGCTTGAGAGGCAACTTTGGAATGTGGCACCTGCCCCGCCGTTTTGGCAGATACAGTCAACGCCCACATAAACTGGCTTGGATCATACCCCTTCTTGGACCAGAATATCCAGATTAAGCCACCAAGGCCAGCAAGGGCGGCGGCAAAGGCCACACGCATACCCAAAACAACCATGATCAGCATGATAAAACTGACCGTTATACCAATTTCGATTGAGGTCATGAGGATACTCCTCCTGAGGTCTTAGCTTCATTGTCAAAGTCAGAAACCGTAGCTGCTTCATTGGCTGCTTGTGTTGCGGCATCCTCAATAAGGGGCACAGCAATCGGTGAGCGCTCATTGTTGACAATGGCGCGTATATACCCCCAGCATTGCAAGACTAATCTTGCGCATAGAACAGAAAAAGCAATGGGTGCCAAAAGCTTGGCTGGCCAAAGCGGGATAGCAATATCCATGGATGAATCCCTGCTCCACATTGGCGCACTAAAATCAAAACTACGTTGAAAATGGGCGAATGAACCCCAGACCAAAAGGATCATAACCAGAAGAATAATAAATGTTGTGAGAAGCTCAACCACCCATAATGCGCGCCCGTTTAGCATGCCGATAAACAAATCCATGCGGATATGCCCGCCCAATCGCTGGGTATAAGACACCCCCATAAAGGCAATGAGCGGCATAGCCTGCTCTATCCAATCAACATAGCCCGGCAAAGGTTGATTGATCGCATTACGACCCGTAACCGATACCACGGCCAAAATCATGAGCGAAAATACGGCCAAGCCGCTGAGCAAAGCCAATTTACCTTCAAGCGCATATAGCGCCCGATCAAGCCGACTAAGCAACGTGTCATCAGTTAAAACAGAAGATGAGCCTGCCATTTTTGGTTCCCTCCCAACGAAAACAAAAGGCAAAAAGTGTCCGCCCACTCAACGTTGTGAATGGGTGGATAGATTTTATAGCGATACTTGCTTACTTGCCAACCATGCCGGTGACTAGGTCTAGCAACTCTTGTGCCGGTAGACCTTTGGCAGCATTGTCGCTCACCCAAGCAGCAGCAGCAGGGCCAGCAACTTTTTCACGAAACGCGGTTAGCTCATCAGCGGTATAGGTAACTTGCTGAATGCCTTTTTCTTCAAGCACAGGGCCCCAAGCGTCCATTGTTTTACCGTTATAAGTGGTAATATAATGATCTAGCGCCTCATCAACGGATCCTAATAGAGCATCTTTATGCGCATCAGAAAGTGAAGCAAGCGCATCTGTGTTAACCACAACCGGGCAATTTACTGTGCCTGGATTAAGGTTCGTCGTCCACCATTTACCAGCTTCAACTGTACCGAATGACATGTGAGCGTGAGGTGCAAATGCCACCGCTTTAACAACGCCACTATCAAGTGCCTGGCGAACTTCTGTCGCTGACATTGATGTTGGAACCGCATCAACAGCTGCCATTGCAGCGCCAATGCCGCCTGTTGCACGAACCGTCAAACCTGCAAAATCTGCAAGTGTTGCCGGCGCATCGCCAACACCAACAATGTTATATTGCGGCAATGGAGATGGCATAAGCAATGTTGCATTCCAACGTGCCAAATCTTTGACAGCTGCGGGATGTTTATAAAGAGCTTGCGAAATTTTGCGCTCTTCTTCCAGCGAGCTTACACCCAAAAATGGCAATTCAAGCACTGTAATCGACGGGTTTTTATCACGGTGATAACCAGCACAAAATTGCGCCATTTCAAATGCACCGATTGAAATACCATCAAGGTTTTCACGGTTTTTCGATAGGCCACCATAGGAGATGTTCAGTGTGAATTCACCATTGGTTTTTGCTGACACAAGCTCAGCAAGTTTTTCAACATGTTCGGTAAATGCGCGGCGTTTACCCCAAAGTGATACATTCCATTCAGCAGCCATTGCATCAGCACCAAATGCCAGTGACATCGCGCCACAAAGCGCAGCAACATAAGTTTTTTTCATGATTTTCCTCCAAAAAAGAACTGTTTTAGCTCTTGGGAAAGGTTCTATTCAATATAGGTAAGATCGCCTATGAAGAAAATCGCCTATTCATGGATAATCAGCCTGCGGATTTCCGCAGGGCAATTTTGCACCTAACATAATTGTTATTTATCAACGGCTTGATTGACCAATAGCTTTATCTTTATCCAGATCAAGCTTGACAATTTTTTCGTTCAACGTACGCCGACTTATGCCAAGCGCTTCTGCAACAGCATCCATGCGGCCATTATGTGCAGCCAGCGCTTTGGAGATAAGTTGCCGTTCAAATGCCGCCACCGCACCACGTAAATTTTCAGGTACATCGAGGTCTTCATCAAGCGCCAGTGCCGATTTAACCGAGCCGTTTCCGCGCCGCGATGCTAACACGCGCCGTTCGCAAACGCTGGAAAGTTCACGCACATTACCGGGCCAATCATAACTCATAAGTACAGCAATATCATCCGATGTGAGCGTTGGAACTGAAACTTCATAAATGGTGGCAAAACGATTTGTAAAATGGCTAAATAGCAATTCAATATCATCAGGTCGGTGGCGCAATCCGGGTAATGACAATACCACCGTATTGACCCTATAGAGTAAATCATTACGAAATTCGCCACGTTTTGCGGCCTGTTCCAACGGCTCATCCGACGTAGAAATAATGCGAAAATCTGACTTAATCTGTTGGCTGGCACCAACGCGGTGATATTCTCCCGTTTCAATCACACGCAAAATTTTGGCTTGGAATTCCAGCGGCATCGCTTTCAACTCGTCCAAAAACAATGTGCCCTTATTCGCTTGTTGCAACAGACCTTCAACGCCCTGTTCGCCGCTCCCTTCAACACCAAAGATCATCTCTTCAAATTGACTTTGCGGGATCGCAGCGCAATTGACTGCAATGAAAGGTTCTTCCGAACGATTTCCTAAATTGTGGATGGCACGAGCGACCAGCTCTTTGCCGGTGCCTGTTTCTCCAACAAGTAAAACACTGGCATTAGCATCCGCCAAATCCAGAATTTCCCGCTTGAGCGATTTGATCACATCACTCTCACCCAACAAAACTTTATCAAGATCAGTCAGATCAGCGAGCCGCGCACGTAGACGTTTTTCACGCTCTGCCAAACGATGCATGGATGCTGCATTTTTTAAGATATTAAGAAGCCGTCGCGGATCAAACGGTTTTTCGAGAAAGCTATAAGCGCCCTTCTGTAAAGCATCTACCGCCATGGGAATATCGCCATGAGCAGACATCATGACGATTGGTGCTGCGCTTTCCGGCTTTAGCTGCTCCAGCAGCTCTAGTCCTGTAATACCAGGCATTCTCACATCACACAAAACGACATCCGGTAATTCATTTTCAATACTGGCTTTGGCTGTTTTCGCGTTGGGTAAGAGGATGGGTTTAAAGCCGCTGCTGGTAAGCAGTTGCTCCAAGGAATCGCGCATTTCACGGTCATCATCTATGACTAAAACTGTGTGCTGTGCGACCTCATCCATGATGCCCTCTTAACTCACGGATTGATCGCGGGCAAGAAGATCGAAAAACAACTCCCACCCTCAGCCGGTGTTTCAGCAGTAATTTTGCCATTGTGTTCGCGGATGATTTCCGATGCGATTGAAAGGCCCAACCCCATGCCCTCACCCGATGCTTTGGTGGTGTGAAATGGTTCGGTGAGTATTTCTAACGAGCGATCGCCAAAGCCAACGCCATTATCCTTGACCTTTAAAATCACATATTTGCCTGACGCTTCAATAGAGATATCAATTTGCCCACCTTCCTCATCTTCAATTGCACCAATACTATTGCTCACCAGATTAACTATCACTTGTTCAAGCCGCAGTTGGTTGCCCATAACCAGCGCAGGCGCATCGCCCAATTGCGTGGTTAGCATCACCTTTGCCGCATCCACCTTATGTTCCAGCAATTCAATGGCAACGCTTGCGACTTTGCGCAGATCAACCTGTTGAAATCCATCATCATTGGAGCGGATGAAAAACCGCAACTGCTTGGTGATATTTTCCATACGTTCTGTTACGCGAAACAACTTTAAGCGTGTCTGTTCGTTTGCAATATCTCCGCTAATTTCTGCCGCTGTGAGATAATTACGTAAAGCAGATATGGGTTGCCCCAACTCATGCGTCACAGAGGCAGATAACTGCCCTAAAGCCGCCAGCTTACTCGTTTTTTCAAGCTCGGTCTGTGCCATTTCCAATTCCGCATTTGCCACGCGCAACTGTTCGCGGTCATTTTGAGAAATCTGTAGTGCGGTTCCAATACGGCGAGAGCGTAAAAATGTGGAAAACAGAACCAGACAAATAATCGCAACGCCAAAAATGGCTGTGGTCAATGTTGCCCGTTCATAAATACGTTTCTCATCAAGCAGATAGTGAACTGTCCAGCCAAGCCGATCCGATGGATTTGACACATAGATAAATCGATCATTTTGAAAGGTGGCTTCGTTCTGTGTATCTTGTTGCCAGTCCAATAGTTCGAGATTTTGATCACCAAATTGGCGACCTTTCTTTATCTCATCAAGCTGCTGCTCATTAAGTGGCTTAAGCAGCTTATATAACCAATCTTTGTTGGAAGAGAGCACCACAACGCCGTCTGCATTGGACACAAACACACGTTCAGCCGCAGCCTCCCATGCTGCTTGCAACTCGCTCATATCAAGCTTGATTGCAATGACACCCAAAAAGTCACCATCATAGCTGGTTACGGTTTCTGAGACAAAATATCCGGGCCGCCCCGTGGTCGCGCCAACGCCAAAAAATTCGCCACGATTACCTTCGCTTGAAGATAGGAAATATGGTCGAAACCCATAATTTTTGCCTATAAAACTTTGTTTCTGCGCAAAATTTGATGCCGACAATACCAGCCCTTGCCCATCCATTAAATAAATGGCTTCAAGCGAGGCTTCATCCGCATATTGCCGCAACCGAATGTTCAATATATCAGGCCTTTTGTCCTGACCAGCAACAGAGACAACAAGCGCGTCACGCGCCAAAACATATGGGAGATGCTGAAATCGTTGCAGTGTTTCATTGACCGAACGCGTATACAACGAAAGCCTTGCATTAGCCTCGGATACTTCTTCACCACGAAAATAAGACACAGCTGAGACAAATAAAACCGCAATGCTGATAAGCGTGATCACCATCAACGCAACAATGACGCTGCGGCGTGTTTTACTGAATGTATGATCCAAAGGCGGGTTTTGTGCGGTGTGAGTCAGCGCAATACTCCAAAATCAGGGTTCGCATTCTGTTTATAGCAAGCCCATGATCAACAACGCAATGGTGCACAAATTGCAGGCAAAGTAAGCACTTGATCAATCTAGATCGCACAGCCATTTATTAAATGGCGCAAGTTTTTGCGAAACTTCTTGCACCTTTTCCATGCCATCTGGGCCAATAAAATCATCAACGGATATTCCTTTATCCATATTGCGAACAACAAAAGCCTTGCGCTTTAAAAGAGACATGGCGGTTTCACCTGTTACATCTTCAAATCCCTTGGGCATACGTTTTAGGTCTTCTTTGTTCAACTCGCACCCCACATCACCTGCCTGATTAATTGCAGCATTAAGCGCCTCCACGCGGGATGGATCGCGCAACGCATTGCGACATGTTAAAAGCTTCTCTGGGCTCATACCCCACTCGCCCGCACCGTAGCCCACATGATCGGGATGCAAAACAATATGCAAAGCGGGCGAACGTTGCGGGTGATCGCCTGTCCAAAACACCATATGAAGCCGCGCATTATAGGGTGATTTATTTTTTGAAAAACGGACATCACGATTGATCCGACGCAACGACCCATTGATCTTGGCCTTGGTCTTGTGCATGGGGTCTAACCCCTCCATCATAGGAGAAACCGCGTTGATAAATCCAACCGCAGCAGCCACCCAATGTTCGTCATATCGCGCTTTATTACGCTCAAACCATTCCTTGGTATTATTGACTTTAAGTTCTGTCAGAAAATCGAATGTCTCCTTAGTAAATCCAGTACTCATAGTTGTTTCTCCTCTAAATTTAATGGTTTGCGCGCAGAGCCGATCAACTGATCGAATCCCAATTTTGCGGATGTTAAAATTCGAGCGCGATCCTCATCACTGGAAAGCGCCTCGGCGGCAGAAACAGCGCCAACTGCCATAACCAATGCTGCTTCGATAATTGGTGCGGAGATCATATAAAATGACTGTCCTTCAAGATGGCAATCACAATCAAAACCATGCGCATGTTCGGCATGCTCATGGTCAAAATGTGGCTCTTGCCCTCTCACCATTTCAGACATGACTTGCTTCCAGACACCTTCATAAGCCTGTTTAATTTCCGGTTTGGCTCTCGTCACATCTCCCTGGAGCGCTGCCAATGTGCAACTGGCAAAAATCTGCTCATGATATTGTGGTGACATATAGCCACCAAATATTGTCAACATATCAGCCCATAATTCATCCGCGGTTTGCCCCTTTCGCGCAATCAACATTCTCAATAATGGATGCTGATCCTCCACAACCGCTGCAAACAGAGCATTCTTCGATCTAAAATGCGCATAAAATGCGCCACGGGTAAGGCCCACAGCTGCCATAACCTGATCAAGATTAACATCATCAACACCATGTTTTCGGAACAAATCAGCAGCGCCCTGCAAGATACTTTTCCGAATTTTCTCTTTATTTTCAGCAGTTAAGCGCAATATTTGGCACCCCAATTAATGTATGTTGACAAACATATATAAATATATTTAGCCTAAAGCAGAACCATATTCAAGAGCAAAGGCTGATGTATATTTATGACAGATATTGATCGTGCCAGACAGGTTTGGCATGCCTTGTCAGATCAGATGGCAGACGAGTTTAAGGGTGTTGAGCGGGGCAAAATGATGTCGGCAGATGCACTCACCTACGCAGGGAAAGTGTTTGTATTTTTCTCTACAAAGGGTGGAGGGACTGGCCTTGGTTGTCGCCTTGGTCGTGATTATCCGTTTGACCAACTCAAGCTCTCTCAAATCAGGCATCTCGCTCCCTTTAAGACAAAGCCACCAATGAAAGATTGGATTCTGGTAGATTATTACGATGCAGACCGCTGGCACGAACTTGTTCGCATCGCTCTTGAAATAGCTCAACAAAACGGGAAATAAACTGATGGTCGAAATTACACCACTTTACGGCGCACTAACGGCAATTCTTATGGCCATTTTATCTACAAGAGCTGGTTTAATGCGCGGCAAATACAAAATTGCATTGGGTGATGGCGGTAATAAGGAACTTGCACTCAATATTCGCAGGTTTGGAAACCTGTCTGAGTATGCTGCAATGGTCATCGTGCTGATGCTGTTGATGGAACTTAATGGTGCATCTGCAAAGATGCTTCACACCTATGGTTCGATTTTCATAGCTCTACGTCTTATCCACCCTATCGTCCTATTCTCCGACATGCCGCCACCTAAGTGGAAAATGCTCGGCAGATTTATCTCCGCAGGAGGGACGGCGATTTTGATGGTGTTTGGCGCATTTATATTGTTGTCCGCTTAACGCTGATAACTATGCCCCACTTCGTAAACCATTTGTTTACCACTTGGACCAAATCGACTCGCAATTTTTTGGATCAATGCGATACTTAAAGAAAGGTTACAAAAACCATTCTACTTTTAGGTATCGCATGATCGTTGAACTCTGAATTGCGGCATGCACCAAAACAGATCGATAACAAATTTAAAGCGAGGTCCTTCCCATGATTTTTTCTAAAAAACTACTTATCGCCTCTTCATTGCTTTTGATTGCAGGCTCTTTCTCTGCGCAGGCTGAAGGCCTGGAACTTGGTGCAGATGCTGGATTCGGCGTGATGAATTTTGATTCTAATAGCTCAACCAATGCGGCTAGAACTTATTATGGTTTGAGCGGCAATGTTGAAGCCTGTGATACAGGCGGCGTAGATTTTAACCTGTGCGGTGGCGTATCCGGATTCACAACTCTTGGTAAAAGAAGCAAAACAGCGGCCGGCGTGACTGTTAAAACAGGTATCAACAGCGTTGGTGCATTTGTAAAAGCCAAGAAAAAAATGGGTGAAGGCACAACAATTGCGCCTTATGCAGGCATTGCACGTGTGAATGCAAACCATGAAATTTCGGGCGGTGGCGGAACTGTAAATGAACGCTCAAACATTGTTTTTGGTGGCCTTGAGTTTGACAAACAAATGAGCGGCAATATGAGCCTTTCATTAAAAGCAGAAGCCGGACGTTCTGTTGGTAGTTCAACACGAACAAACGTTTATAGCTTCAAACCAGGTCTTAAAGTGAAGTTCTAAAACGCTCTAACAACTAAATTAAGTTGACCAGCGGGACATGACCATGTCCTGCACACTCGAAAAGCTTGCTCTGCCCTAGGAGCAAGCTTTTTGCTTTTCAATCACTTAGTTGCGATCAGTTAATTTGGCCGTGTTAAAACATATGCAGCACCAAGAGACATTCCCAGCGCTTGAAGAGCTAAAACAAGAGCGGAAGCGCCATATATAAAACTGCCGATAAACATGATCGCCATCATTGCAACAGCTATGATTTTATAGCGAGGCGCAATAGCACCTTTTTCGCGCCAATCTGCAATCATTGGCCCAAACAATCTGGTATTTTCCAGCCATGACTGAAGCCGGGGTGAACTTTTTCCAAAGCAAAAAGCTGCCAGAATAACAAATGGAGTTGTTGGCAGAACAGGCAAAAATGCGCCGACGGCTCCAAATGCGAGCGCAACCATACCAGCAACAAGCCATCCACCCTTGCTAACGATTTTCATAAGCTCAGTTATTATTAATGGTCTTTCACTCAATTCCGCCGGCATCCTCAAGAAATATCGAAATATTGTATCGTCCTCAAAAAGCCCACCAGCCTCTGCCACGGCTGCTTTTGATGAGCATAGACCTGATATAGCCATCGCCAAGCCAATTTTCTAGTTCGTTAGCAAATTCTGCTAAAACTACCCAACACTGAGCAGCAGTCGAACCAGTGCTGTTTGTGAATTAACACCTGTTTTCTCGTATATCCGCGTGAGATGCGTTCTGGCCGTATTTACGCTGATATCCAATTCACCTGCCGATATCGTCAAACTTTTGCCACTTGCAATATGCTTAGATAACGCCAACTGCCCGTTAGACAGGCCAAATATAACTTTAGATGTTAGAAGGCGACGCTCAAGCGCATGATCTTGAGCAAGATCAATATATGTAACGCCATCGCGAACTGATAATGAGCAGGATATAACCGAGCCAAACTCGTCCTCACCAAGTATGACAGGATAGCGGAATCCGCGTCCTGTTCTCTTCATGAATCGATATTGAGCTGCATAACTATGCAGCTCAGCCGCGCGGCTAATCGCATTTTGTAAAGCCTTGTCAAATTCTGGATTGGTTGCACGAAACCGACCTGCCGAGATCATAAAACCTGCATATTCAGACGAGTCAGCTGAGAATATGTCTGACATGTATTTTGTCATCCAAACCACATGCCCATCAGATGTTACGGCGAGTTGCTTAGACCTTTGATCTTGATTGCGGCGCACAGCAAGCGATAAGAATACCATTTTCCAAGCACCATCTACCCATTCGAGAATCCGTGTCTGAAAACTCTCATCTAGATCGCCATTTTCATTTAAGGAGATTTCATCAAAGGTCGCCCATGCTATACCCTGTTGATATGTGATATCTAGATTTTCGCGTTTAACATCCAATTTTTTACAGTTATCACCAGCAGTAAAATCCCTTTGCATATTGGTGTAAACCGCATCCCAACCTTTATGGACAATCAGCCCCATATCCTGTGATGAACAAACATACATCGTGCGCTCATCATGCAACCAACAAGACGCCCATTGGTCGAAATCCAATTTAAAATATGACTGCGTTTCTTTGCAAATTACAGCAAGAATATCATCTCGTTCATCAATGCGTACTTTAGTTGAACTCATCATTTTTATTTCTTCCAATATCTAAATGCAGCACAAACGCGCCTTACCAAATGTGCCAACGTATGGAATAGGTTGCAACAATTGTTATTGTAAAACTCATCAATTTCCTGCTGACTTATACCATGCGTATTTTTTTGTGCCTTGAGAAGCACCAAAATAAGTACAGAATCCAAAACCTGCTCCAATCCAAATCATATCTTGATATGGATAATTTACAGCAGCTTCGGCGGTCATATTGTCATATGAAATGACCACAAGCAGAACTAAAATAAACCTGCACCGACTTTAATGATTGCTAAATTTCTGCGACTAAACGCTAATTCTACGGCAATTGGACATGAATATGATCATCATGGCGAGCTGCGCGGCACCCCTGAAACTTTATTTTAGAACTATGGACGGCAAATTTCTCGACCAGATGTGGCTCTATAAATATCTTGCCAATTCGGTCTTCACCGCTAAGCCACTTTAAAGCTGCGGTCATTCGCTTGGGTTCTGGGGTCAGGTTGGGCCAGAAGCGCTGTAGCCAAACCAAGTCCCATCTTAATGTCAGTAATTTTTCAGAGCACGATGTTGGACCATCCTCAAACGCAAAATACCCTATTGGGGAACGCGTTCTTTCCGGCAAATAACCGTCTTCATTCTGATAATAAAAAGCAATGTCTACTTTGCGACCATCATTATGCGACAAATGTGGCAATAAAGGAAAGCCTGTAATGAATGGAAAATTCGCATCTAACAGGAGTGTCGTTGTATTTTGAAATTCATTCTGCATCTCTTTTGCAAGATCCTGCATTGTCGCCTTTAATTCTGGGACGACATATTGCCTATTCAACACGCAATATATCGGTGACTGCATATGCAGAGGCTCACTTGCACTACAAGATATTGGTTCGCGGCCAAAAATTGGCGCCACCCAAAGTGCTGCGAAAGACAAAACAGAGTAAGCAGCAAGAAACACAAGCAAACGCCGCCGGAACAGCATTGCAATTAGCCATGCAATCCCGCCAAGTTGCGAAATCAATGTTAGGAAAATAAAGATAAACAGATGGAATGTGATTTTTATCATTCTCGTCTCTTACATTAAATTTTAGCTTACACCTATACGGAACCATATAATATTCAAGCTCCTGATAAGAGACGAGTAATTACCATAACACCTTTATACCCTTGGTGCCTTTGCGAAGGGCAGATGGCCTGTTTTTATCCAGACTTTAGCGCCCTCAGCTCCAATTTTGGCTTGAAATTTTGCGCCTTGTGGTAAACGGAGCCATGAATGTTTGCGAAGTTTATCGCCACCTTCTTCAAAGCCACCTTCTAGCACAAAGAACTCCCCACCTCTTGGTAGTTCCATCTCCACCTCGTCACCAGCATGCCATGTGTGGAAACTCACATGTTCACGCGCGTCATTGAATAAGGCTACATTGTCGCTGCTCTCTGCTTGCTTATTCATATCAATGGTGACCTGATTGCGATCATCCAAATCAAATTGCCAAAGCTTGACGAAGATCGTGCAACCTTCATCAGACCTTGGTGTGTGGCTAGATGTGGGCGGATTACGCACATATGTCCCGACAGGAAAATCACCATGCTCATCTTGAAACACCCCTTCGAGAACGATGAACTCCTCCCCTCCCGTATGGGTGTGGCTGGAGAATTTGCTACCCGCCGCATAACGCACGATTGTGGTTGCACGCGCAACCTCATCCCCAATACGATCGAGCATACGGCGGTCAACGCCCGGCATGGGCGAGGCCTTCCATTCTATTTCATCACAATGGATCATCACGCGTTCACTAAAGTCAGCATTCAAATTCATATCGATCTCCTATAAGCTATTAGGTCACATCCTTAGGCGGCACTCAAGGGTTTGGTAAACTCTTCTAGAAACTTACCTATCAGTAGATAGAATTATTGTCCATATAATTGTAGAATTGAACTCAGAATTTGAATCAACGATCTCGTGAACAGATTCATAAAAGCGTGCTATTAAATTGAAATATATGAATATTTATAGAATACTTGGCAGGAACAAACACAATGCTGGTATCGCAATAATAATGCCAACGCGAACCAGCTCGACCATGAAAAACGGGATCACGCCTCGAAAAATAGTACCAATTGGTGTGTCAGGTGAGAAGGATTTAATCACAAACACATTAATGCCAACGGGCGGCGTGATGAGGCCAAGCTCGACCACAATGAGTGCTAATATTCCAAACCAAATTTTGAGCTGATCACTATCCATACCGAAAGCTGCATTGGATGCAGTTACATAATCTCCGCCATTTAGTTCCACCAGCACAGGCCAGAAAAACGGCACAATGACGAGGATCATCGAGAGCGATTCCATGAAGCAACCAAGCAGGATTAAAAGCGCCAACATGGCGATTAAAATGAGATAAGGTTCAAGCGATGAATTGGCCGCCCATTCGCTCAAATATACAGGCAGCCCTGAACGTGCAAAAAAGCCTTTTAAGATATCAGCTGCAAACAAGATAAAGTAAATCATGCCTGATGTTTTGGCGGTTTCTAACAAGGCGTTTTTGAAATTGGCAAATCCAATCCCTCCTCCGTCCGCGTTGACGCTTGTTTTTAATTTTCTGAAAATGCCATAGATAAGGATCAGAACCACGCCCACCGCAGCTGCGGGTGTGGGGGTAAAAAGGCCTAAGCCCAGCCCCAAAATAATGACGCCGAATATGAGACTCACAGGGACCAACCTGCGTAGCGCATCACGCCGTTCGTCAGTGCCGATTTCAGGTTGTTTAGGTGCAAGCACAGGGTTTTGTCTCACCCGCCAATTGGCAGCTATGCAGAAGAATAGCGCAGCCAATATCCCCGGGATAATCGCCGCCTGAAACATCTCAATGATCGATGCTTCTACCACAATGGCATAGATGACCAACGCGACCGATGGGGGGATCAAAATACCAAGTGTGCCACCAGCGGCTAACACGCCCGTGGCAAAGCCTTTATCATAGCCCAGACGATCAAACTCGGGCAATGCGACACGGCTCATGGTGCTTGCAGTGGCGATGGATGATCCACTCACCGCGCCAAAGCCCGCACAGGCGCCAATGGTTGCCATGGCAATGCCACCGCGAATATTGCGCGTTAACACACTGATACCCTTGAATAAATCTTTACTCAGACCGCCTTCTGCAGCCAACAATCCCATGAGGATGAATAAGGGAATGACGGACAAATCATAATTGGCCACGCTATTCCACAATGCGGATTTAAACTGTTGTAGATATGGTCCGAATTTGAGGAATGGAGAGGTAAGCGATATGACCCACGACCCGCCTATTCCTGTGATCAACATGGCCAACGCGACAGGTACCCGCAACATGATGAGCATAAAGACAGATAAAAGTCCGAACAGACCGATGAGTTCACGCTCCATGTGTCCTCGCCCCGTTTGTTTTGGTTGGCAACTCTCGCATTGTCATAAGTGCAGCGATTGTCCACAATGCAGATGACATTATACCCGGCAGCATAAAACCCCATACAGGCCAACCAAGAACGGCTGTCACCGTTCCATCACCCCTTGCCTCAACCATTCCATGATAGAGCATGACACCAAGAAAGATGGCAACAGCCACCATCAGCAGGTTTGAGATAAAATGCATAGTATTCTGCAGCCAGGCAGGTGCTGATTTCATAAACACATCAACGGCAATATGCCCGTGCTTAAGCTGACAATATGGCATGAAAGACAACGCAACGACCCCGACCCAAAGCGTGACCATATCTTCAAAACCTGACAGACCTGAAACATAGCCACCAAATGGGCGCACCAGCACATTGGCCGTAAAGCCCATGACATTGAGAACAGTTACAAAAACGGCACCCATCAACAGGATGCCGCCTAAAATCGCCCAGAGTTCAATGGTTTTAATCAGGATCTTGGTCAGAATGTTCAATAGCCCAAAATCCTACTGCTTGTTATTAAAATTACTTGTCAGAATGAGCAGCAATAGCAGCTTTTGCTTTTGCCATCAAAGCATCACCATCGATACCATTGCCGGACACTTCTTTGATCCAGCGCGCGCCAACCATTTCAGCTTTTGTTGCAAATTCTGCGGATGCTTCTGCCGTCAACGCAGTGACCTTATTGCCTTTATCTCTGGCAAGCTGAATGCCAATCGGCTCAACATCATCCCATACTTTGCCCATTGCATCTGCAAAAGCAGCGCCTGAATTATCATCGATGACCTTCTTTAAATCATCGGGCAGAGAATTGTAGGAGGCCTTATTCATAGCAAACAAGAATGTTGATGTGCCAAAACGCTGACCTGCATTAAGTTCAACCGAATAATCAGTCAATTCTGCAATTTTAAGCGGAATGGCAATCTCAAACGGAATCAAACCGCCATCTATATTGTTTTTGGCAAGCGCTTGCGGCAAAGCTGGCACTGGCATACCTACAGGTTCTGCACCCCAGCTCTCAAGCATCCATGCACCTGTACGCGATGGAGAACGAACTTTAAGCCCCTTCATATCAGCAAGCGACTGCACGTCTTTTGATGTCAGGTGCAGCGCATTTCCTGCATGAACATGCACAAGAAGCGGATGGATATCTTTAAAATCTTCTGCCAGATCAGCCGCCAAATCCTGAATGGCTTTATTTGTAGCTACCGCATTGCCTTTGTGAACACTCGGCAGTTCGAACACTTCAACACGGGGAAAAACGCCAGGTGTGTAGCCTGGTAATGTCCAGATAATATCCGCTACGCCATCGCGAACCTGATTATATAGCTCTGGCGGCTTTCCGCCCAATGCCATTGCAGGGAAAATCTCGAATTTAATCCGTCCACCAGAGGCTTCTTCGATATTTTTTACCCAAGGCTCAATCATCTTTGTATGTGTGCCAGCTTTTGGGCTTAAAAAGTGATGGATTGAAAAATTAAACTCAGCAGCAAGCGCACTGCTCGCAAACCCGCTCATCAACGCGGTCACGCCAACAATCAACGCTCTTTTTACAATTCTCACTTCAACGTCTCCTACAGCAACATTATTATTCACATCATATAGCCAACAACACCGCCTGTTCGCAATCTTGATGTAGCCAATTTATTGCAAATTACCGACACATACGAGAGCAGTAAAACCAAATGCCTGACGCTAATTGACAAATAATTGCCGATTTTGTGGACATCGCACGTGATGATACCTACATTCGGCTAGAAATTTAACGTGATTCATTAGCGATGCTTTAAGAGATGTTGTGCATTGAGTTATCGCTAAGATTTAAAAACTATCTCAACGAGGATATCGATGATTTACATGGATAAAGACGACAAAAAAGAAGATGGCAAAGATGCTGGCAGCGGACATGTCGCTGAGCTTTTGTTTAAAAGCCGCAATGTGCTGATCACAGGTGGTATCGACGATAAAGTTGCCCGCACTGCTGTTTCTCATCTTCTTGCTCTTGCGGAAGATAATGACGACCCGATCAACCTGTTCATCTCTTCACCCGGTGGCCACGTTGAATCCGGTGACATGGTTCATGATATGATCAAGTTCATCAAGCCAGTTGTACGCACAATTGGTTCTGGCTGGGTTGCAAGTGCTGGCGCGCTTATCTTTGTTGGCGCTGCAAAAGAAAATCGTTATTGCCTGCCAAATACGCGCTTCCTATTGCATCAACCATCTGGCGGCGTTGGTGGCATGGCATCAGATATTGAAATTCAAGCTCATCAAATTCAAAAAATGCGAGAACGTTTTGAGCAACTCTTTGCAGATGCAACAGGCCAGACACCTGAAAAAATCCACGAAGATACAAACCGTGACTTCTGGTTAAACACTGACGAAGCAATAAAATACGGCCTTCTGGGTCAGGTGATCAACGCACAAAGCGACCTTCCAAAAAAATAGGCTTCTTTAAACGTTAAGAAATTTAGAAACCCGATTGTGCAAACAGTCGGGTTTTTGTCTGCCATGGAAAACCTTCAAGAGGTAATTTACCGAATGCGGCGAATTCTACGTTAAGCTGAAATTTCTGACTGCAGATTTGCGCCAGAAGGAAACATTACTGCTGCTCAGTTTCAAATGTTAACCCAAAGGGAAATAACGATGATTATGTTTCGCCGTTTTTTGCCAATTTTCAAACCTCTCATTGTTTCCATTCATTGTGCATACGTTGAAAAACATCCACGCCCATCTGTTTCATCATAAATATAATATCAATCGGCACCCAATTCTCTCTGATAAGGCCTTCGTGATGATGATAGAAATCCATGACACGCATTTGCAACATTTTGCCAGTAGCGCCTGAGCCCAAGAACTCGCCATCATGAGGTGAAACAACGCTCGGCCAACCACCAGTCACCGTAAAATCACCATCACCTACGCGAATATAATGCCCAGCATTTAACTCTTTCATCAGGTCTTCATGGCCATCCCAAAGCGAACTGCTCATCCGATTTGGAAAGGCAAGACGAAACGGTAACTGATGATAATCAACAAATCCTGCTAACGACCGAGTTGTACCAATGCCGCTTGGGCCATACCACATCATTTTTGGGTGCCAATAGTTTTTTTGCTCCATATTGATAAGGCCATCACGAGTGAAATGCTCAGGTCCATTATTGTCACCAAGTGATTTCTGCATCAAAAGTGTTTGTTTCATATTCTCAGCAGATAATTCCTCAGGGCTTGTCGAAAGTTGTATCCCATTACCTGTATTTGGTCCTGCCCAACGTCCTTCCAACCCAGTACTTGGTGGCAGCGGCCAATAACCCGCCTGACGCATGACATCCAAGATGTCCCAGAGACAATTACTTTGAACGATCTTACCATCTTTAACCTGATGAACTTCGCCATAACGAATATATGTTGGATTGTTATTTGCGGGAATTGTAAGCCAGTCTTTTTCAAAGTTACCACAAAAATGACCGACTGTTGCGATGTAATCCCGCCCCTCATAGCTACCTGCCATAAAAATCAGATCGCGTCGTTCTAGATCGGGAAAACTATGTTTAAGCGGCCGCCAAACATCTTCAAAAACAGCATCAACACCCCGTTTTTCATTGATTGGATATGAACCACGCCATTCAACATCGCTAGAATATAACGCTTGCAATGAATGAGATAAATCTTGATCTCTGCACTCTGTAAGATCATGTAATAGTTGGTAAAAAGCACGTCTAATATCTTGATTCACTGCGGTTCCTATCTTGGTTATCCCCATAACATATAACTAGGCTTGCATTCGTATGCAAGCAATGTTAGCGTTAATGCATACGAATGCACAAAATGTAGGAAATATGAAGATATTTCTATATTTTTGATGAGTTTATTGGGAGAATTAATATGAATAAAATTTTGAAATCTAGTTTGGTCGCTGCCACTTTACTGGCAAGCACAGCTATTGCTCACGCCGCATGCGGAATTGATGGCGGTCGTGTAAACATTGTAGGCAATGAATTTCCAGCTATTCAAACAGTTGGTAAAGAGGCCATGGCATGTGCCGGAGACGGTATTGAAATTAAAACCAATTTAACGGCAGATCATCAAAAGATTAATCTCGCTGGCATGACAGGCAATCCTGCCGAATATACATCAGCTATTGTTGCAAATTCATCTATTGTTGCTCTCATGAATGGTGACGTCATTCGTCCATTGGATGATTTAGTTGCAAAGCATGGTGCCGATCTTAAGAAAAATCAACTTATAACAATTAATGGCCAAGTCATGGCTGTTGCATTCATGGCAAATGCTCAGCATCTTGTTTATCGCGCCGATATTTTGGAAAAAGCAGGTGTTGAAGTTCCAACAACATACGAAGAGATGTTGGCAGCAGCTGAAAAAATTCGCTCAATGGGCTTGATGGAAAACCCTGTAGGTGGTGCATACAAAGCCGGCTGGAATTTAGCTCAAGAATTTACAAACATGTTTATCGGCCATGGTGGTGAATTCTTTAAATCGGGTTCTGCGGAAGTCACAATTAACAATGACAAAGGCATTGCTACGTTAGAAATGCTCAAGTCTTTAACTACATACATGAACCCAGATTATCTTACCCATGATTCAAACGCGACAAATGCCGAGTATCGTGCAGGTAATGTTGCATTGATGAATATGTGGGGATCACGCGCGGCAACACTACTTGATGCCGAAGGAGTTTCAGACGAAGTTAAGGCAGGTTATGCGATAGCTGGTCCGATGACTGTGGCTGGCGGTGAAACACCTGCAACTACATTGTGGTGGGATGGCTGGACCGTTGCCAAAAACACATCAGACGCTGATGCAGAGGCAACATTTATTGCGCTGAAAAATGGTATTCGACCTGAACTCATGTCAAACGCTGAAATTGCAAAGCAAGCCGTTTGGTTGATTGATGGTTATGAGCCAACTGATGCAGCTAAAGGCGTATTTGCAGCTGCACAAGCTGGTTCCACACCATACCCAATGGTCCCTTTCCAAGGTCTTCTTCACACAGCACTTGGTGCAGAAATCCCTGATTTCTTGCAAGGAAAAGAAGATGCTGCAAAAACATTGGCTGACGTCGAGGCCGCATATAAGGCAGCAGCTAAAGAAAAAGGCTATCTATAGAAGATAGAACTTAGTCCAGGGAGGCTGGATGAGCCTCCCTGAATATTCACTTTTCGAAAATGTTTGAATTGAAGTTACCTTAGGCTTCACCACAAGATGAGCGTGTTGCTTTTCTCGAGGGGCTTTTTGTGT
Organism: Lentilitoribacter sp. Alg239-R112; assembly: GCF_900537175.1. GTDB lineage: Bacteria > Pseudomonadota > Alphaproteobacteria > Rhizobiales > Rhizobiaceae > Lentilitoribacter. Next base: position 369,858 of record NZ_LS999833.1, read on the forward strand.
CTTCCGTCAACTAAGCTTTTGTCTTCAAGCATTTTCAAAAATTGAATTGTCGCAAAGCCCTATTATTTTGAGCAACGGCATTCGGGAGGGAATGAAGTGGGAACTATGAAAATACATATTTGCGTAGTTATGGTGATGCCAAATGAAACATAAAACGTTTTTTTGGTTCATCCTGCCGACAGCACTTGCAATGGTTCTTTTCATTGCGATGCCTATCGTATCGATTGTTACACAATCACTTTTCACGCCTCATGAACAGGCATTTATGACTGTTGAAAATTGTGATCCGTTTGGCTGTAAGAAAGAGACAATTATTGATACGAAAGCGATGGCGCAACTTAACGAAGAAAAACCGCTTGGTAAGTTTGCTGGCCTATCGATTTATCTTGATCGCAACCACCTAGCGGCAAGTGAAGTGACTAACGCTTGGAGCAGTACCGATAGTTTTGGTGAATTCCTTTCTGCCGTTAATAATCTGCCCTTTTATAGAGCTATGGGTTTTACGCTGAGTTATACATTCATCGTAACCCCCCTTCTTATTGTTCTTGGCTTTGCAATCGCAATTGCAGTTAATTCGCTACATGGCTCTATTAAAGGATTAATCATCTTTTTCTCTTTGTTACCCATGATCATTAATCCTCTTGTAGGTTCACTTATTTTATTTTGGATGGTCGATGCACGCGGTATTTTTGGTTCTGCATTGCAATGGTTGTTTGACGACCCAACTCTCTCGCTTAAGGCATCGACAACGCTGACATGGATCATGCTCATGGTCTACGGTGTGTGGCACTCAGCACCATTCGCCTTTGTTGTTTTTTACGCTGGTTTGCAGACCTTGCCACAGGATACGCTTGAATCAGCAATGATTGACGGCGCTTCAAGGTGGGAACGCATCCGCTATGTTGTTATTCCGCATATTATGCCACTCGTCACATTTGTTGCGCTTATTCAATTAATGGATAACTTCAAGGTATTCGAACCTATTGTTGGGTTTAATGCAGAGGCGCACGCTCAATCATTATCATGGTTTATTTATAATGATCTAAGTGGGGAGATCAAACTGCTCTCCTCTGCATCAACAACGTCAGTTTTGACTGTCATCGGCGTTGCTATCTTGCTTTCACCTGTCCTTGTCCGCACTTGGCGCGACTTTACGAGAAAGGCTTGAATCCATGTCTTCAGTTGCAATGCGCAGATCACCAACAGTAAAGTTTTTCTCCTATGGCTTTCTTGCCATTTGGTTAGTCCTAGCTGCATTTCCATTCATTTGGACGCTTTGGGGTTCATTTAAATTTGAGCTAGACTTCTTCTCTATCTCTGATTGGACCGATGCCATAACGGGTACGAGAACGTTTGCCGAAACCGGTAGTGCTTTCACGGGTGCTGGCTATGAAGGGGCCTGGGTACAAGAGGAGTTTTGGAGAGCAGTTCTCAATACATTCATCGTTTGCTTTTTTACCGTCATAACGTCTCTTACTATTGGAACACTTGGCGGTTACGCGCTTTCCCGTTCGACATTTAAATATGCGTTTTGGCTTCTTATGATCGCGCTCATTTTTCGTGCTGTGCCACCAATTACACTTGTTTCCGGTTATCTATTACCGTTTTATGAATGGAACCTTTGGGGCATATTACCAACCTCAATCATTGTATTGGTGGCAATCAATCAACCCTTCACCTTGTGGATGTTACATTCATTCTTCACCAAAATCCCAAAAGATCTTGATGAAAGCGCCATGGTTGACGGTTGCACAAGGTTCCAAGCTTTCCGCTATGTCATCATACCTGTCATGTGGCCGGGTGTTATCACAACCGGATTATTTTCATTTTTGTTGGCCTATAATGACTTCGCTGTCACAGCCATGCTTCTTGCAAAAGAAAATCAAACCATGGTTCCAAAAATTGCGAGCTTCCTAGGTACAACGCAAACCGAGGGGAATGTGATGTTTGCCGTTGCTGCGGTGGTATCTGCTACTGTGCCGGTATTCATTCTTGTCATGTTCTTCCAACGTCAAATTGTTAGTGGTCTGACCGCTGGCGCAGTTAAAGGTTAATTCAATGGCCAATATTAGTTTGAAAAAAGTCAACAAGCGCTGGGGCAATTTTGTCGGAGTGCATGAATTTAATCTTGAAATTGCAGACAAAGAGTTTCTAGTGTTGCTCGGCCCGTCTGGCTGCGGCAAGACAACAACGATGCGAATGATTGCTGGGCTTGAAGATGTGACATCTGGAGAGATCCAAATCGGAGATAAAGTTGTCAACGATCTTGAACCAAAAGACAGAGATATTGCCATGGTATTCCAAAGTTATGGCCTATATCCGAACATGACGGTTTGGGAAAATATACGTTTCCCGCTCAAAGTTCGTAAAGTTGATCCTGCAATGCATGAGGAGCGCGTTCAACGCGCCGTTGACATGGTGGAACTAAATGACTTCACGCATCGTCGTCCCGCAGAATTGTCAGGCGGCCAGCGCCAGCGGGTGGCACTTGCGCGGGCTATCGTTCGCAAACCACAAGTATTTTTGATGGATGAGCCGTTATCCAACCTTGATGCTAAGTTGCGCGTTTCAACACGCGCTCAAATCAAAAACCTGCATCACGAGCTTGCTGTTACAACAATTTATGTAACGCATGATCAGATCGAAGCAATGACTTTGGCGGACCGCGTTGTGGTGATGAATAAGGGTAAAGTTCAGCAGGTCGGCACACCGGTAGATATTTATGACAAGCCACAAAATACATTTGTTGCTAGCTTCATTGGTTCACCTGCGATGAACTTGATTGAGGGTGAACTTAAAGACGGTACATTTACGACAAGTAACGTAAAGATTTCCGGCTTAACAAAAAAGCATAACGGCAAAATCACTCTTGGCTATCGTGCGGAAGACGCCGGCATAGCGGATGTTAGTAGCTCGATAAGTGCACCAGTTTACTCCATGGAATTACTCGGTGATGCCACCATGGTAACAGTTCGAATTAACGGCGTTTTGCTATCGGTCAAAGCTGGAAAAGAGTACCGAGCAAACATCGGTGATCATGTGCACTACACGATTGCGCCAGAAATCTGCCATTTGTTTGATAGCGAAACTGGTGAACGAGTTGCCGATAGCTGATGGGAAAATATGAGAATATGACGTCTCACCTTCAAAATAAACTGACTTATAAAGCTTATTTAGATGCTTTTAAATACCCTGATGATGAGGGTTATCTCAGCGCTGTCGAATGCATATTTGCAGAAAATGCCAATATCAATATTGTCCACCCATTCAATGATATGTCTGGCCCAAATGCCTATTACGAACGTTTCCTAAAACCGTTGATGGATGCCTTTGAAGGGCTGTATCGCACAGATTATATTCTGATGGCAGGTTCGTATGAAAGTGATGATTGGGTGTCCTCTACTGGATACTATGCAGGGCATTTCCGGAACAATTGGCTTGGCATTAAAGCCAGTGATCGCCTCACTTATCTACGGGTCGGTGAGTTTCATAAGATGGATAATGGTAAAATTGTTCAGAGTTATATCTATGTCGATATCCCGGAATTAATGATGGCCTCAGGTCAATGGCCACTATCACATGGACCTGCGGTTAAGCCCGGGCATACAGGGCTTTTAATGGGTCCGGCGAGCCATGACGGTATTTTGCTGAATGATGCGGATAATGCTGAGAGCAAGGTTTCTCTAAACATGGTGACGGATATGTTACGTCAACTTAATACACCAGATGAAGCATGGCGCCCATATTGGCATGACAATATGATGTGGTACGGACCAGCGGCCTTTGGCAGTTTTATCGGCAAGGAAAATTTTGCAGGTTTTCAAGTCCCGTTTGAAAATTGTTTTTCAAGCTGGGTTGGGGGCGCTACCGAGGGGAGCCAAACTAAGCACTTTATTCGGACCGCTGATGGAAACTATGTCTGCTCCGGTGGGTGGCCATCGTTGAACGCGTTTCAGGTTAAGCCGTTTTTGGATCAACCTTCAACGGACAAATTATTATTTATGCGGGTTTGCGATTGGTGGCGCAGAGACGGAGATCTTTTGGTTGAGAACTGGGTTTTTGTCGACATCCCGCACGTGCTTTTACAAATGGGATATGATCTGTTTGAAGATTTGAAGGAAAAAAACGAATAATGAGTGCTGAAGAACATGTAAAGAAAAGCCAAGCAACATTGGCAGCTATCAAAGCTATGGAAGAGGCGCTTGCCTCCAATTCCAACACTATGGAAGATCATTTTCATGAGAGTTTTCGCTGGATGGGCAATCAAGGTTGCGGCACAAAAAACAACCTCAAAGAATTTCGCAATAATTGGCAATTGCCATTGCGAGCTGCCTTCACAGATCGAGTTTATAAGACAGAAAAGTTCTTAGTTGATGGGGAATGGGCATCATGCTTTGGCTATATTGAAGGAACGCATTCCGGCGAATTTATGGGCATACCAGCGACAGGTAAGCGCGTGGACATTCCATATATGGATTTCTGGAAGGTTACGGATGGGCGCATTGAAGATAATTGGGTTTCTGTTGACTTTGCAAAGGTGCTCGCACAACTCGGTGTAGATGCATTTAACGGCCAAGGTTGGGAAACCTTTGATACGGGTGAGAAAACACCCTTACATCCTGAATAGATTAGTCACTCTGATGGTTGGGTGCATAAGGAGACGAATGTGATTGAGTATTTAAAGCGTGGCATGGCAGAAGCAGACCGTGCAATCGAAAATGATAAAGTAGAGAAAATCGTCTCGAATGCGCTTAGACAGATCGAAGCCGAAGGCGATAAAGCTGTCCGTTCAATGTCGGAAAGTTTTGACAAATATTCACCTGAGAGCTTCAAATTAAGTCAGATTGATATTGATGCATTGATCGCAAAGCTCACATCGCGCGAACTTGCGGACATTAAATTTGCACAAGAACAAGTTCGTAATTTTGCACAAGTGCAACGTGACTCAATGCATGATGTAGAAGTAGAAACAATGCCGGGTGTTACCTTGGGTCACAAAAATATCCCCGTTCAGTCTGTTGGTTGTTATGTACCAGGTGGTAAGTTCCCAATGGTGGCTTCAGCTCATATGTCTGTTGCAACGGCCTCAGTCGCCGGGGTTCCCCGTATTGTGGCTATGACACCACCATTTAATGGTGAACCAAACCCAGCCGTTATTGCAGCGATGCATTTAGGTGGTGCACATGAAATATACGTACTAGGCGGCATTCAAGCCGTTGGCGCAATGGCAATAGGCACGGAGACAATAGAGCCTGTTCATATGCTTGTTGGCCCGGGCAATGCGTTTGTTGCAGAAGCAAAACGCCAACTCTTCGGACGCGTTGGCATTGATTTGTTCGCTGGCCCAACAGAAACCATGATCATTGCGGATGAGAGCGTGGATGCAGAACTCTGCGCCACTGACCTTCTTGGTCAAGCAGAACACGGCTACAATTCACCTGCTGTTCTTTTAACGAATTCAAAAAAATTAGCAGAAGAAACACGTTCTGAGATTAATCGTATTTTGACCATTCTACCAACAGCTGGAACTGCGAAGGTTTCATGGGAAGAATATGGCGAAATCATCGTTTGTGAAACTTATGATGAAATGCTGGAAGTTGCCAATGATGTAGCATCAGAACATGTGCAGGTAATGACGGATCGTGATGATTGGTTCTTGGAAAACATGCACTCCTATGGCGCCCTCTTCTTAGGCCCACGCACAAATGTCGCCAATGGCGACAAAGTTATCGGCACAAATCATACCTTGCCGACCAAAAAAGCTGGCCGATATACGGGTGGTCTTTGGGTTGGTAAATTCCTTAAAACGCATTCCTACCAAAAAATAACAACCGATGAAGCAGCAGCAATGATTGGCGAATACGGTTCGCGTCTTTGCATGCTTGAAGGGTTTGTTGGCCATGCTGAACAATGCAATATTCGCGTTCGTCGTTATGGTGGTCGCAATATTCCTTATGGTGAGGCGGCAGAACCAAAAGATAACGCGGAGGTTGCAGCAGAATAATGCATTTACCTAGCACACCTTCATTTCGTTTAGATGGCAAACGCGCGTTAGTTACAGGTGCGTCATCTGGCATTGGGCTGGGGGCAGCTGTCGCACTTGCAGAAGCTGGCGCACATGTTGTGATGGCAGCACGCACTTTGCCGAAGCTCATTGAGGCTGTAGATGCTGTAAATGCAAAAGGGCTAAGCACAGAGGCATTGCAATTAGATGTTTCAGATATCGCTAATATGCAAGCAAGCATCGACGAGCAGGATACATTTGATATACTTGTCAATTCTGCAGGCGGCGCGCGTCATAGTCCGGCACTGGAAACAAAGGTTGACGATTTTGATTTCGTCAACGATCTAAATGTGAAATCTGCCTACTTTCTTACGCAGAGCATTGCTAAGAAGCTTAAAAAGATAGGCAAGCCCGGCTCTCTTGTAAATATTTCGTCTCAAATGGCCCATGTGGGCGGTATCGACCGCGCCGTATATTGCGCTACAAAACATGCGGTTGAAGGTTTTACGAAATCCATGGCCATGGAATTTGGTCCTTTAGGCATCCGCATTAATACAATTTGTCCGACATTTGTTCGCACACCGATGACTCAAGCTACTTTCGATGATCCAAATCGCGTTGCCTGGATTGAAGAAAAAATTAAACTCGGCCGCGTTGGAGAGATTGAAGATATTATGGGTGCAGTAGTTTACCTCGCATCGGATGCTTCATCCTTAGTTACGGGAACGTCACTTCTCGTAGATGGAGGGTGGACCGTTGGGTAAAGAAACCGTTACTTCATTTGACGTTGCTCAGCGTGCTGGCGTAAGCCAGTCAGCGGTTTCGCGTGTCTTCTCCCCCGGGGCGAGCGCATCGCCTAAGATGGCTGAAAAGGTCAAGAAGGCTGCTGACGAATTAGGGTATCGCCCCAATGTATTAGCGCGTTCACTGATCACGGGAAATTCAAAGATCATCGGGCTTGTGGTCGCCTATTTTGACAATCAGTTTTATCCAGAGGCCGTCGAGAAACTATCTAAAGCTTTGCAAGTTGAAGGTTATCACGTTCTTGTTTTTATGGCCTCAAATGGTGATAATATTGATAAGTTGATGCAAGATCTACTAGACTACCAAGTTGAGGGAATAGTATTGGCGTCCGTCGCTGTATCTTCAGACCTGGCCGCGCGTTGCGATGCTGTCGGTGTTCCTGTTGTTCTATTTAACCGCCGCCAAGATGATGATCGCTTTTCATCAGTAACATCTACAAATTACGAAGGTGGACGAAAAATTGCAGAATTCCTCATAGCCGGAAAACATGAACGTATTGCTCATATTGCCGGGTGGGAAGGCGCATCTACACAGCGTGACCGTGAAGCCGGCTTTATGTCAAAAATGGAAGAAGAAGGTGTGACATTGTTCGCACGCGAAGTTGGTAATTTCCAGTTTGATGAAACCCAGGAAGCAACACGTCAGATGTTCAATCGGGATATTGTTCCAGATGCAATTTTTGTTACTAACGATCACATGGCTATTGCTGTTATGGAGTGCCTACGTGATGAATTTAAACTTAAAATACCTCAGGATGTATCAATCATCGGATATGATGATGTCGAGATTGCAAGCTGGCCAAGTTTTTCACTAACTACAATTCGCCAACCCGCTAACAGAATGGTGGATGCAACAGTTTCAACTTTGATGAAACGTATCCGCGGCGAAGATATTACACCGCAAAAAATTGAAATTGACAGCCCTTTGATGATCCGTAAATCAGCGCGCGTTCCTCATAAATGGGTCGAAGAGTAAAGCTTAGGAATACATAATGCATGGTTTTGATAGCCGCTGGAAAGACTTTCCAGATTACATCATCGGGATAACAAAAGAAATATGGGAAGGTCGTGGTATTGGTACGCTGAACCATTATTATACAGATGATATTCCGGTACGATCTCCTATGGGAATTTCCATCGGCAATGCGCCCGTTATGGCAGCGACGATGGCAACCTTGCGCGAATTTCCCGATCGGACCCTCTATGGTGAAGATGTTATATGGAGCGGTACACCGGAGACAGCTTTATTATCATCGCATCGCATAGTTTCAACAGCTACTCATAGCCACGATGGCCTATTCGGCAAAGCAACAGGTAAGAAGTTAACTTATCGAATTATAGCCGATTGTGCTGCTAAAGATAACGCAATTTTTGATGAATGGTTGATCCGAGATTACGGCGGCATAGTTCGTCAACTTGGTCATGAGCCAAGGAAGTTTGCGAAAAAACTAATTAAAGCGGAAGGTGGCGTGGATAAATGCGCAAAACCTTTTACTCCTGAAATTGATGTAGATGGCGGATATCATTCGCGCGGCAATGACAATGAATGGGGCAAAAAATATGCGTCCACTTTGTCTAGAATGATGGCAAATGAATTTGATATTATCCCTGATCAATATGACCGAGCGGTATTAACCGAATATGCAGGATCGCAAACCGGGATTTCGCACGGATCGGTAAATGATTTTTGGATGGGGCTTCGGTCTTCATTTCCAAATGCTGACTTCAAGATTCACCATCAAATAGGCTTAGATGGAGATATGTTGTCACCACGTGCGGCGATACGCTGGTCACTAGATGGCAAGCATGATGGCTGGGGTTCCTTCGGCAAGCCAACGGGCGCAGATATCCATGTGATGGGAATGTGTCACGCAGAATATGGACCGTTTGGAAACGATGGCAGCTCTATCCGTCGTGAATATGCACTTTACGATGAAATTGCGGTTTGGAAACAAATTCTAATGCAAAATAATTGATATATTTGGAGAGTAAAATGACACCCCAGGAAATGGACCAGCGGATTGTTCGCTATGGTGAATTAAAGCCATGTAAGACAGCTTTCATAGATGCGCATACACCAGGTTCCGACCAGAAAGAAAACTTCACTATCATCGGTGGTGGCGTTTCTGAAAGTCCTGACCAACATGTGCATATCAAAGAAACACCGGGTTTTAATATTGGTGCTGCTGGCCAGCCGCCAAAGTGCCGAAATTCACTTCATACACATACCACTGCTGAAGTATTTTTTGTGCTTAAAGGCAGATGGCGGTTTTTCTGGGGTCGTTGGGGTGATGCTGGTGAAGTCGTATTGGAAGAAGGTGACATTTTTAATATTCCAACGGGTGTATTTCGCGGGTTTGAAAACATAGGAACAGACTACGGTATGATTATGGCTGTTCTAGGCGGAGACGATGCAGGCGGTGGCGTAGACTGGGCACCACAAGTGATTGAAGACGCATCCGGTCATGGATTAGTGCTTGGCGAAAATGGCAAACTCTATGACACGAAAAAGGGGCAAAATTTGCCTGATGACATCAAACCGATGCCGTTAATGACAAAAGAAGAACTCGCGAAAATTCCAGAACCATCCACCCCGGATGTAGTGCGCGATTTTGTGGCTCGTTATTGGGACTTAATGGCATTGTCAGATAAGCAGCCCGTCAAAGTTATTGGCGATGGCGCATTGCTACAGGATAAACCTGGATTTGATATTGAGCTACTTTCCAGGCACTCAATCAGCACCGAACGTTATGCACTAGAGAACCACGAAATTTTAATGATTATGCGGGGGCATTGGAAATTAACATGGGATGGTGGCGAAAGCATCTTAGCTCCCGGCGACACATGCGCCGTACCACCAAATCTATCACACAGCTTAGAGCCATCAATGAGTGGTGAGGCTAGCCTTTATCGCATTTTGAGCAATGATGATCCGGCTGGCGCGACACAAGCTGCTTAGAATTTTAAGGAAGACAAATGACCAAAGTAAAGACTACGCATGTCGGCTCATTACCACGTACTCAAGACGTTGTTGATTTCATCTTTGCACGTGAACATGACAAATCATTTGATCAGGCAGAATTTGATGCCTGTATGACAAATGCATGCTCAGAGACTGTGCGCAGGCAAGTGGAAGCTGGCGTTGATATCGTTTCTGACGGTGAAACCTCAAAAATATCGTACGCAACTTATGTAAAGGACCGTTATACCGGGTTTTCTGGAGATAGTGATCGCAATGCCCCAGGTGATCTGAAGCTTTTTCCGGGCTTTTTACAACGTCTTTCTGATGATGGTGGTACACCACAATACGCCCGACCAAAATGCACAGGCGAAGTGAAATCTAAAGGCCAAGATGAACTAAATAAAGATATCAACAATCTGAAAAACGCAATGGCTGAACACGGAGCTAAACGCGGCTTTATGAATGCCGCCTCCCCCGGAGTGATTTCACTTTTCCTGCAGAATGAGTACTATGCTGATCGTGCCGCTTATCTTGAAGCTCTGGCTGATGTCATGAAGGCCGAATATGAAACAATCGTTGCTGCTGGATTAGATGTACAGCTTGATTGCCCTGATTTGGCACTCTCACGACACATGTTGTTTGCAGACTTATCTGACGACGAGTTTATCAAAATCGCAAACATGCATGTTGAGGCACTCAACTACGCGCTACGCGATGTTCCACAAGAAAAAGTACGGCTGCATATCTGCTGGGGTAACTATGAAGGACCGCATGTCTGCGATATAGATATGGAAAAGGTTTTCCCAACATTAATGAAAACAAAAGCCAGATATATTTTGTTTGAAACATCAAACCCACGTCATGCTCATGAGTGGACAGTCTTTCGTGATCGCAAGGATGAAATTCCAGAGGATAAAGTGCTTGTACCAGGTGTGCTTGACACAACAACAAACTTCGTTGAGCACCCCGAACTTGTGGCACAACGTGTCGAACGTTTTGTCGATATAGTTGGCGCTGATCGTGTCATTGCAGGATCTGATTGCGGGTTCGGCACTTTTGCAGGATTTGGCACAGTTGACCCAGATATCGCATATGCCAAACTAAAATCTATGTCTGATGGTGTAAAACTTATAAACTCTCAGCAAGGATAAGAGTTTTGAGAACCCTGATCATGTTACCCGGAATGATGTGCGATGAAAGATTATTTTCGTCGCAGACCGCCCACCTTAGGGGGCAATATGACGTGCGCGTTCTGCCAATTCATGAATACCAATCTATCGAAGCAATAGCTAAAAACGTTTTAGAAAAAGCACCTGCAAAATTTGCTCTTTTGGGACTTTCCATGGGCGGTATCGTAGCGATGGAAGTTGTGAAACAGGCACGTATGCGTGTCACCCACTTAGCTCTATTAGATACAAATCCAATCGCTGAAAGTGAACATGTTAAGCTACGTCGCGGTCCACAAATCCAGAAGGTAAAAAACGGCTGTCTTACTGAGGTAATGCGCGATGAGATGAAACCAAATTATCTAGTCGATAGTCCACAAAAGCCAGCGATACTTGAATTATGTATGGCGATGGCAAAAAAATTGGGCAACGAAGCTTTCGTCAATCAATCAATAGCTCTACGTGATAGACCAGATTATCAAAACGTTCTTGCAGATATTTCTATCCCCTCTCTCATACTAGGTGGGCGAGAGGATTTATTGTGCCCGGTAGAACGACATGAATTAATGCATAGTTTGATCAAAGGTTCGCAGTTAACGTTTATTGATGATGCGGGTCACTTACCAACATTAGAACAGCCGAGCAAAGTCAATGACGCACTTGATGCTTGGCTCGAACATAAATAGAGAACAAAATGACACCTGAACTTTTTAAATTACTAACGTCTGTTGATACACCGACAGTATGCAATGCAATTGAAGTTGCGCAAGGCCAGCGCGGTTTTAGTGATTTTACCCGTGGGACTATGTTGTGTTCTAACGTAAATACAAGTGCGATCGTTGGGTATGCGCGTACAGCACAGATAGCTGCAACTGAACCGCCGAAAGAGCCAAAAGATGTTATCCGCGCAAGACGAATGGCCTATTATAAACATATGTCTACAGTAACAGAAGGGCTTGTTGAGGTTCCAAGCATAGCGGTGATTGAGGACATGGATTACCCCCATGCAATTGGTGCTTATTGGGGTGAAGTGAATACGAATATACACAAAGCATTTGGAATGTCTGGCGCCTTAACAAACGGCGTCATGCGTGATCTTGGTGATATGGCAGAGAATTTCACGGTGATAGCCGGCTCGATTGGCCCCAGTCACGGTTTTGTTCATGTTAAAACGGTAGGAGAGCCAGTCGAAATCTTTGGTATGCGAGTTAGAGATAATGATCTTATACATGCAGATCGTCATGGCGCAATTGTAATTCCTCAGTCTGTTATAGGAGGTCTTGAAGCAGCAATTAATAAGCTACTTAGAACTGAAAAAATTGTTTTAGAACCTACTTATGGTAAGCGCATTACATTTGAAGAGTTCGAACACATCTGGGCTAGTTTTGAAGCTGCAAGAACATAACTAATTTAAGCACAAGAAACTTCCGCTAACGGGATGGATTGGTTGCAGCTCTAGAAACTGCTGTATGAACCAAGAACCTCTCAGTTACAAACATCCCCGTTTTCAACCCGAGATCATTGCACGAGCCATTTGATTGTACTTTCGGTTTCCATTGAGCCTTCGTTTGGTTGAGGAAATGTTGCTTGAGCGTGAGATTGTCTTCTCCTATGAAACCATTGTCGCTGAGCATAAAGTTCGGCCGAGTTATATCTGCTGATTGCACCGTAAGCTGCCAAGCGTTTGTTATGGCACCTTCTGGATTGGTACCCTAACCGATGGGCACTGATAGTACTGGGATCCTAGGGTGCTGCACATCGTCAATTCATGCCTCATATTGAACATCGATCTCACAAGGAGCCTAATAGCAGAGAATTCTCAGTTTCTCATTGTAAGCGATGGTAAATAGCTTAACATAGCTGGTAATTGTTCCAAAGCAGAACCAAGTAGTACAATTTGAAAAGCCCCGCCTAAATCAGAAAAAATTATCCATCAACTAATATTATTCCATTGAATCTTCATGCTGTCCTTAGGTGTGTTACCTTTCAAGACATCCGCTACTTGTTCTAAAGACATTTTGTGTGTGGTTAATTGGCCAATATCCTTGCCAAATGTGCGAATAACATCCAAAGCCTTGGGAATATTATGGTTGAGCGAATGAGAGCCGACTAAACTGAGTTGACGTCGAAATAACTCGAATGGTTTGATGGTGATGTCCGCATTGGTAGGGCAAACACCAAAGAACAAACCAACTCCGCCATTAGCCATGTATTGTGTCAATTTTTCTGCCACAGCAGGAACTCCAGTCGCATCAGCGACCAGATCAAAGCTTTGGTGCATTTGCGTTAGTTCGCCACTGCCAGACATGATTGATTTGAATCCCATATTTTCTGAAAAATTTAAGCGATCTTCATTTAGGTCTGCCAATGTGATATCTTTGACACCCAAAACACGCATCCCAATTGCTAGTAGTAAACCAATCGGGCCTGCACCAAATATTATAGCGTTGTTGGCAGTTTCAGCCCGCGCGGCTCCCAATCCATTTAATATACATCCCATCGGTTCAGCCAGCGCAGCCACATCGAATGGCAAGTCACCGATAGAATGAACGGCTGAACTCTTTGTAACGCTTTTTTCTGCGAATCCGCCGTGATGTGTAACGCCATACGCTTTCAAATCATCACAAAGGTTAGACCGACCATTTAAACAAGCACGGCATTTTCCACATTCGAAATTGGGATCGACTACAACCCTGTCGCCTAATTGGTAGCCTTTAACATTGGAGCCAATATCTGAAATTACACCAGTATATTCATGCCCCGGAACAACCGGGAATGCTGACGAGCCATAATTGCCATGCAAGACTTCAATGTCCGTGCCACATATACCACTCGCGCGAACATCAACAACAATTTCATCTTCATTCGGCTTTGGGTCCGGAAGCTCCAAAAGGGAGACTTCATTTTTACCTGTGTAAACTATTGCACGCATTGCTCATCAGTCCTTAAGATAGCTGTGAATTGTTTGTTCTGTCACGTTGGTCCAGATTAAATGTAACCATTTGGAAAGGCATTGCCAAGTTGAATAACCTTACTTCATGGTTTAGCAACAGCAATGAAGCCGTAGCTACCAATTTGTTTGCTCGAATAATCAAAGACAACGGCTGGCCAAAAAATCGCGATAGACAAGAGTAGTGCTAATCTTGCAGGATTACAAAATATGAATCTTTTGCTGCTGTTGCATGGATGGATGGATGGATGGATGGATGGATGGATGGATGGATGGATGGATGGATGGTTCTGATTAATTGACATCCTGCAAGTCATATATCTCAATAACATAATTGAACGGGGTCGCTCTTTCATCAAGAAGTTAACCCGTCCGTGAAAGGCTTCAAATCTTTTCAATCTGCATCAGCAATACTTGGGTGGTATCGAGGTTGCCCACATGATGAGAAAACGTCAATTTATTACCAGTGGCCGATCCCCTTTAACAATGTGAAGCCACCGCTCAGCATAGCTCTTAAGGTACTGAGAGGTTTCAAATTGCTCCTGGCTTAACGCAGTCGATGAATTATAATTTTCTAAAGTTAATATCGCAGCGCCGATGCTGGTTCCTGTACCACGGGAAGGCTGTACAGGAGAGGACGTCGCAGTTGCCAACATATCGCAGTAAAGCTCGTTTTTGGAGAATGGTCCTTCAACAATTTTCTTACCTTTTCCTCCAATCAAGGAAAGACAGCTAGCAGTCATCATTGCAAGATAATATGAAACCGCGACATAATATTGACCGTCACTTAACCTTGCTGGCTCAACAGTCCAGTGGTGCTGCCGCCCCTGAAAAGGACCGGAATTTTGCATAACAGATGGCAATAGAATCACGTTATTTTGTAAGATAAATTCTACGTCCTCAGGCTCGAACTTATGTTTGCGATTTGCCATTAGAACTTCAAACTCGCGGCCTCCCATGAACCGAGCGGATGGCACCGGGTTACCAAAGCCGTTTACATTTATCAACGTGTCCCGCTTTGGATCAAGTTCAGTTTGCGCGCTGTCAATAGCCATAGCAATAACCCAGGTTCCCGTGGACACTACAGAAAACGGTCCTTTTTCCATAACTAAGTGCGGTAACAACGATGCATTTGAATCATGAATTCCGCAATAAACAGGCACATTCTGTTGTAAGCCAGTTTGTAAAGAAACTTTAGGCAAAACAGGCCCTAGTTGTTCATTTGCCTTCGCCACAGGCGCCATCTTATCAAGCCAACCAAGTTTGCAAACCATTGACGAATACTTGCTCTGGTTGGGATCCCACAGGTCTGTATGACAACCAAGCGACGTAAGCTCGTTTCTTAAAATTCCGGTTAACTGAAAACTCCAGTATTGAGCATAGGTAACAATATGTTTGGTTCGTATTTTAATTTCCGGAAAATTATTGAACAGCCAGAATATTTGCGCACCTAGATTTAGGCCAACTGCGAGCCTGGGTGAGCCTGTTTCACTAAATTCTGGGCGGATTTCATCATACGCGTCACTGGTACTTTCAAGACCTTCAAACTCATAATCCATGACAGGTGTAACCAGTTCACCATTATCATCAATCAGCGCACAACACGCGCCATGCGTTGTCACCGAAACGGCAACTATAGCAAACTCTGTCGCAAACTTTGTAAGGGATGAAATAATGAACTTATAGATACTATCCACATCAAAATGTGGATAGGGCGGCGCTGGTAAAACTTGATTTGGTTGAGTAACAACCGCGACTTCTGTTAGTAAATCCCTATCAACCAACGCTACTTTAGCATTTGTCTTTCCGATATCAATAACTGCAATTACAGATCTCTGCACCATCCAATTCAGTCCATATGAAATACGAGTTTTAAATCTTCTGCAATAGGTTCGTTTTGATCATTAGTTGTCATGATATCCGCCATATGCGCCCACCAATTTTTCATGATATCTGTATTGGGTAAATCAGCCATTGTATGGTTCTTACTTCGCCATAAAACACCGAAAAGTATATTTGTCTCTTCATCTAAAAATATAGAATAGTCCGAAATGCCAGATGCCTTTAAAAGCGTTACAAGTTCGGGAAAAATCTCATCATGACGCTTTTTGTATTCTTTGGCCATGCCCCTATTGAGGTACATCTTAAAGCCGATTTTTTCGTCTTTCATTGTCATGCTTTTAGCCTGCTTTTGAGTTTGCCAGCGATAATTGGAAGCGCGATAACAAAGATGAGCAAAGCTCCTATAAATATAGACATTACAATACCTGGAATGTTGAGCAATCCTAATCCAAAACTAATGAGGCCCATAATAAATGCAGCAATGAAAACACCTTGAATTGTACCAGATCCACCCAGAATAGATATGCCACCCAACACGACCATAGTGATGACTTCAAGCTCCCATCCTTGCGCAATAGATGGCCGCGTTGACCCAAGTCTTGATGTTAATAATACCGCCGCAACACCAGACATTAACCCAACCAGACAAAACAGAATGAACTTGATGCGTTTAACCCGCACACCAGAGAATTGAGCGGCTGTTGCATTATTGCCAATTACAAAAATTTGACGACCAAAATTGGTCTTATGCAACAGTACGAAATACGCCAGCGCAACCACCAGAAATAACACAAATTCAAACGAGATCACCCACCAAACATAACCTTGGCCAAAAAACGCGAATTCAGCTGGATACCCGTTAAATGCCTTATCTCCCAAGATAATAAATGAGATCCCTCGGAAAAATGACATTGTGCCAATCGTAACAACAATTGAAGGTAAGCCCAATCCTACAACAAGAGTTCCGTTGAAAGCTCCGCATAAAACGCCGACGAATAGGCCAACCAACACAAGTTCGCTCGTTCCAAATCCGAGCTGCAGACACAATCCCATAATCGTTGATGAGAGCGCGATGATTGCAGCGACAGATAGATCGATTTCACCTGAGATAATCAAAAGTGCCATAGCAAAAGCGATGATGGCTTTTTCAGTGAAGTTAAATGTTGCGTCAGACAAAGACCATGCCGACAAAAAATAAGGCGACATGAGAGTATTTAAAATAAACAAAGCAATCGCGACAATCAGCAACAGGCTTGGCCAAGAAAAGACAGCTAGTTTTAGCGGGCTCTCAAGCTGATCTGCAATATGACGTGTTTGAGGGTTGAGATCACTCATGATTGCACCTCGTGATCTTTCAAGATTATTCGCTTGCCCTGTTTTTGGCTGCTTGCATTAATGATCACCGCAAGAATGATCGCTCCGCCCGAGATAGCCATCTGCCAAAATGGGGATACTCCAATCACTGGCAGTGCATTGCTGATAAATCCAAGGAATAGAGCACCCAAAACTGTTCCAATAACCGTTCCAACCCCGCCCGCAATTGAGATGCCCCCAATAACGCAGGCTGCTACAACAACCAGCTCATAACCTTTAGCCACTTCAACGGATCCAATCACATAACGTGATACCCACAAATATCCGCAAAATCCGGATAGGGCACCAGAGATGCAAAACGTCATGAATTGCGTTTTGCCGATGTTGATACCAGTATACAATGCGGCACTAGGATTAATACCGATTGCGTAGATAGACCTGCCCGCCGACGTGCGGGTCATAAAAATGAAAAATGCCAGAACAATAATAATTGCGTACCATGACAATGCCGGTATGCCCAAAAATTCAACTCGCGTATACTGAATAAAACTCTCAGTAAAGGCATCAGCATTGACCCATTTACCGCCAGCCAATACGAAAATAATTCCACGATAAATGGTTAAAGTTCCTAGGGTTACGACGATTGAAGGAATACCAAGCCACCAAACAAGACTACCGTTGAAAATACCCATGATGAGCCCGCAACTCGTAGCGATTAACATCAATACGGGAACAGGTACTTCAGGATATGCGGCATTAATTAGCGCAACAATCATACCTGACAAGGCAAGGTTTGAAGCCATGGAAAGATCGATGGACCTTGTTAAAATGACAGCCATTTGCCCCAACGCTAAGATGATGAGCATCGAGCTATCATTAAATATTTCAATCATTTTTTGGTGTGATATAAAACCAGGTGATCGCAATGTTGTGCCGACCACCATCAAAGCGATGATCAACGTCAGCCAGAATTCATGATGCCGATGGAGCGATTTCATGCGACTTGCTCCTCAATACCGGCAGCAGAGCGGATCAGTGTTTCTGCAGTTAAACTATCATCATTTTGAAAAACTTCGGCTATCAAACCATCACGCATGACAATGATACGATCGCTCATTCCCATGACCTCCGGTATCTCAGATGAAACCATAATGACGCTTAACCCTTCAGCAACGAGTTCCGCCATAAATAAATGAACGGCTGCTTTGGAACCGATATCGACCCCCTTCGTTGGTTCATCCAGAATGATAATGTTGGGTTCAACTGCTAGCCATTTTGCAATAACGACTTTCTGTTGATTGCCACCTGATAATGTTCCGGCATGCTGGCTTAATGACGCGGCGCGCAGGTCAAGGCGTTCCGCATATTTCCTCGCTAAAGCAAGCTCATTTGCCATTCTCAAAAAACCGTTTCGCGATGTTGTATGCAAAGAAGGAAGTGAGATGTTTTCTACGATTGGCAAATCTAGCACAACACCTTGTTTACCGCGCTCTTCTGGTAAATAAACTATGCCTGCTTTCACCGCGTCCGCAGGTCCTTTAAGCGTGATTTCTTCACCAGCTATCGTTAGTGTTCCTGATGAAGGCCTGGTTATTCCAAATAACGCCTGCATGAGCTCGCTGCGCCCAGCACCAACCAGACCATAGAATCCAAGTATCTCGCCCCTGTTAAGCTCAAAATTGATGTCGGCAAATTCGGTCGGATGATTATAATTTTCAACATGGAGCACAGGGGCGCCAATGGACGAGCTACGTTTGGGGAAGATTTGATCAACAGATCGTCCAACCATCATTTGTACAATCTCATCTTGCGAGGTTTCAGAGAGCATTCCACAACCAACCATCTGACCATCTCTAAAGACGGTATATCGCTCAGCAATTCTGTAAATCTCATCAAACTTATGAGAAATAAATAGAATGGCTTTGCCGTCACTTTTCAGTTTGTCGACAAGCTTAAATAAATCTTCGATTTCCTTGTGGGATAGCGCAGCTGTTGGCTCGTCCATAATGACAATATCGGCGTCAACAGAAAGCGCGCGTGCAACGGCAACCAGATGTTTGTTTGCTATTGAAATTTCTTTCAATTTGGTATGAGCATCAATATGCGAAGCGCCAATGTCATTAAGTATGCTTGTCGCATCAGAATAGAGCTTCTTCCAATCGATGGTTTTAAACTTTGTTTTGGGTGTGTGTCCAAGGTAAATATTTTCCGCGACACTCATCTCATCAAATAGAACGGTTTCTTGGTGGATCGCTGTAATGCCATGCGAAAAAGCATCATGTGCAGATCCGAGAACCACTACTTTGCCATTGACTGAAATTTCACCTTCATCAGGTTGGTAAATGCCGGTCATAGTTTTTACCAAAGTCGATTTACCAGCGCCATTTTCACCAATAAGGGCGGTAACTTGTCCACGGTAAAGCTCAAGCTCAACGTTTTGTAGTGCCTTTACCCCAGGAAAAGACTTGCTAATACCAGATAATTTTATCACTGAGTTTTGCATTGAGAGCTCGATGAATTCGCCAAAGGTGGGATGGATATTTTCGCAAAATGAGGCAGCTAAAAGCTGCCTCTGAAGATTTAAAATCTACTAGTAGATTTTTGAGAACTCTTCGATGTTTGACGCATCAAACTGGAATGGTGCGGCCATAGCAGCAGAACCAGTATCATCAAGCGTAATTTCTCCAACTGAACCAAGAGAAAAAGTTGCACCGGCCTCGGCCTTTGCACCTTTGATCAACTGGTGAGAGATCTGTACCGCTGAATAACCAAGATCAATCGGGTTCCAAAGCGCCACAGCTTTTGATGAACCATTATCAATGAACTTCTTAAACTCAGATGGAAGCGCCAAACCTGTAACGTTCACTTTACCGATTAAGTCCATGTCAGTAACGACTTGAGCTGCCGCGACAACACCAACTGTTGTTGGTGCGATAATCGCTTTAAGGTCAGGATGATTAGCAATGAGCCCTTTTGCTTCATTGGTGCTTTTAACGGAATCATCATCACCATAAACAACAGATACCAAGTTGATATTTGGGAATTTAGTGGGAAGAATTTCCTTCGCAGCATCAATCCATGCGTTTTGGTTTGTTGCGGTTGATGAAGCTGAAAGAATAGCAACATCACCACCGTCTGGCAGATAATCGGCTGCAAGTTTGATGATTGTTTCACCAATCAATCCGGTATCTGATGGATTGAGATGAACCATGCGCCCATCTTGAGCAACGCCTGAATCCCAAGAAATTACTTTAATACCTCGATCCATTGCTTTCTTAAGTGCGGGAACCAATGCATCAGGATCGTTAGAAGAGATCGCAATTGCGTCAACATTCTGAGCGATCAATGAGTTCACAATCTCAATTTGCCCTTCTGCTGTTGCCGCTGTCGGTCCAGTATATATAACTTCCACATCTCCAAGTTCTGTAGCTGCTTTTTCAGCCCCTTTGGCAGCTGCATCAAAGAATCCGTTGCCAAGTGATTTAACAACAAGCGCAATACGCTCAGCTGCCAAAGAAGGGGTTGCAGCCAATGTGACCGCAATAGCTGTCGTAACGGCTAGTTTTTTAAAGATATTCATTTAAGTTTCCTCCAGTTAATGTCTAAGGCGGGCTGCTAACCCGCAACTTGCTGCATTTGCGCAGTTTCCTTCGCGATAATAAGATCTACACCTGCATCCTCCAGCATTGTGCGATCTTCATCTCGAATACTATCGTCTGTAATAATTGTCGTTATTCGCTCCAAAGCACATAGAATGAGGCTCGAGCGGGTTTTGAATTTTGCTGAATCAGCGAGAACGATTAATTCTTCTGACTGATTGATAAGCTTCTCTTCAGCTTGAATGATAAGCGGATCTGCTTCCATTAAACCCTGCGCGCAAATGCCTTGCGCACCCATGAACATGCGTTTTGCATAGAAGTTTCGTGTCACATCATTTTCAAACGGGCTTAGAATAATGTTTTGCTCGCGGTAGATAATTCCGCCTGAAAGCATGATTGTATTTTTTGAATGGTTTAGTAGATGTTCTGCAATCGGAAACGAATTGGTGAAGATCTGCATACGTTTTGCCGCAAGCGGATGAACCATCTGCGATGTTGTCGTGCCGCCATTAATAATAATAGCATCACCATCATCACATAATTGAACAGCAGCATTCGCGATTGCTCGCTTTTTGCTAACGTTTATTCCCTCGTTGACAGAATAAGTGCGTCCAGCAAGCCCAACAAATTGCGGCGGATTGATTGATTCAGCACCTCCGCGTACCCGTCGCAGCTTCTTTTGCATATGCAGTGTTGCAATGTCCCGACGAATTGTCGCTTCAGAAGATTCGGTTAAAGCGACCAGTTCAGACACAGTAGCAACGGGCTTCTCTTCTACAAAAGACAGAATAATTCTATGGCGCTCATTTTCATGCATGCTTGTTCTCCCAGCATTAAGGTTTCATCAAAACCAAAAATTGTCAATCATAAACAATCAAAAAAGTTCAAGTATTGAGACATTATGACCATTTGTGATTGTTTATGATTGACAATTCAAAGCTATCAGCTATTGATAAATGAAAATGAGCAAGCTGAATATCTGTTTGCAACGAGGAGGATAAGATGTCACGACCAGCAGCGAATACCGAAAATCAAACTAACTTAGAAAATTTATGGGATTCAGAAGTTGCTGCTGGTAAATCCGAGCCAGAATTACTGCTTTATCGCTCAAATCTTCTTGGGTCTGACAAAAGAATTACAAATTATGGCGGTGGAAATACCTCTGCAAAAGTTTTAGAAAAAGATCCATTAACGGGTGAGCAAGTAGAAGTTTTGTGGGTGAAAGGGTCCGGCGGCGACGTAGGTTCCATCAAGATGGATGGTTTTTCTACACTTTACATGGAAAAGCTTAATGCACTGAAAGATCTCTATCGCGGTGTTGAATTTGAAGATGAAATGGTTGGATACCTTGCTCATTGTAACTTCAATCTAAATGCCCGCGCACCTTCAATTGATACGCCTTTGCATGCCTATGTTCCTAAAAAACATGTCGATCATATGCATCCAGATGCTATCATTGCAATTGCAGCATCTGAAAATTCAAAAGTGCTAACACAAGAGATTTTTGGTGACGATATCGGCTGGCTCCCGTGGAAACGACCAGGATTTGAGTTAGGTCTATGGCTTGAGAAATTCTGTTTGGAAAACCCCAGTGCGAAGGGTGTAGTTCTGGAAAGTCATGGTCTTTTCACTTGGGATGACGATGCTAAAACCTGCTATGAGTTGACGGTCGACATTATCCAGAAGGCCACAGACTGGTTTGCGAAAAAATTGACAGGCAAGCCTGCTTTTGGTGGAGAGAAATATCAAAGTTTAGATGTTTCGGCGCGCCATGAGATTGCCAATCAACTAATGCCCGCAATACGAGGAATGATATCAGGTCAAAATCATATGGTCGGGCATTTTGATGATAGTGCGACAGTCCTTGAGTTCGTCAATTCTATCCAATTGCCAGACCTTGCAAAGCTAGGAACTTCATGTCCTGATCATTTTTTAAGAACTAAGATCAGACCGCTTATCATAAATCTTGATCCAAACAATCCAGACATTAACGCAACGCTTGATAGTTTGGAAACGTCAATCGCGGCTTATAGAGAAGATTATAAATCTTATTATGAGCGCTGCCGCCGTGATAATTCGCCTGCCCTTCGTGACCCAAATGCTGTTGTCTATCTTATCCCTGGCGTTGGTATGATCACGTTTGCAAAGAACAAATCAACAGCACGCATATCTGCTGAATTCTACATCAATGCCATCAACGTAATGTGTGGCTCAAATGGTGTTAGCACCTATTGTGGATTACCTGAACAAGAAGCATTTGATATTGAATACTGGCTGTTAGAAGAGGCAAAACTCCAACGCATGCCAAAACCGAAATCTATGGAAGGTCGCATCGCACTTGTAACAGGTGGTGCTGGCGGCATAGGATCAGCGACAGCGGCAAGATACCTAGAAGAAGGCGCCTGCGTGGTGCTAGCTGATATTGATGCAGACAATTTAAAAGACGTGCACGGTAGTCTTGCCGACCGTTTTTCAAATGATGTGGTTCGCTCGGTAATCATGGATGTTACAAATGAGGCTTCAGTCATCAAAGCATTTTCAAATTGCACCTTAGAATTTGGTGGTGTCGATGTGTTGGTATCAAATGCAGGCATTGCAAGTTCAGCGCCTGTTGAAGACACCTCTCTTGATCTCTGGAACAAGAACATGTCGATCCTCTCAACTGGGTATTTCTTAACGGGACGGGAAGCGTTCAAAATACTGAAGAAGCAAAATCTTGGTGGAGCGGTCGTTTTCATCGCATCCAAAAATGGATTGGCGGCATCGCCAAATGCATCCGCATATTGTACTGCAAAAGCTTCCGAAATACATCTCGCGCGCTGTTTGGCTTTAGAGGGCGCTGAGCAGGGCATTAGAGTTAATGTTGTTAATCCAGATGCTGTCCTAAAAGGATCTAAAATTTGGTCAGGCGACTGGCTAAAAGAGCGCGCAGCAACTTATGGCAAAGATAAAGCTGGGCTTGAAGAGCATTACCGTCAAAGATCTTTGCTGAAACGTTCTGTGCTTCCTGAGGACATAGCTGAGGCTGCATATTTCTTAGCATCGGATTTGTCTGCAAAGTCGACAGGTAATATCATCAATGTTGATGCAGGTAATGTTCAAGCATTTACGCGATAGTGGGGAGCAGAGAAATGATTAGCAGTGATATTATTGCGCAGTCTAATGAGCTCAAAGCCAAAGACTTAAATGTTGACTATCAAAATTTAGGCGAACAACTCGCGCGGCGAAATGTTGATATAGAAAACATTTGCTCCAAGGTTGCACAATATGGCGTTGCCATTCCCAGCTGGGGTGTTGGCACGGGTGGAACCAGATTTGCCCGCTTTCCGGGCGTAGGTGAACCACGGCATATTTTCGACAAGCTTGATGATTGCGGTGTTATTCAACAATTAGCGAAAGCAACACCTGCTGTATCACTCCACATCCCTTGGGATGATGTTCCAGCCGCGGACCTGATCAGCAAATCTGAAGAAGTTGGTCTTAAATTTGATGCGATGAATTCGAATACATTTCAGGACCAGGATGGGCAAAATCATTCTTATAAATTTGGTTCGCTTTCGCACACCGATAAAGCATATCGCCAACAGGCTATCGAGCATAATCTCGCCTGCATTGAACTAGGCAGAGCTATTGGCTCTAAGGCTTTAACTGTTTGGGTGGGAGATGGTTCAAATTTCCCGGGACAGGTGAATTTTACCAGGCAGTTTGAGCGATATTTGGATAGTGCAAAGTCGATTTATAAAGCCCTGCCCGATGACTGGCGATTACTAACAGAGCATAAAATGTATGAACCTGCATTTTACTCAACCGTGGTGCAGGATTGGGGTACGAACTATCTCATATCGAAGGAATTGGGCGAGAAAGCTTTTTGCCTTGTTGATCTTGGTCATCATGCGCCGAATGTGAACATCGAAATGATTGTCGCACGGCTCATTCAGTTCGGAAAACTGGGTGGTTTCCATTTTAACGATAGCAAATATGGTGATGATGATCTGGACACAGGTTCCATCGATCCATACCGCTTGTTCTTGGTTTTCAACGAATTGGTCGATGCAGATGACAAACCTGATTTCAACCCAATGCATATGCTTGATCAAAGCCATAATGTAACTGATCCGATTGAAAGCCTTATGGCAAGCGCGATGGAAGTTCAGCGTGCCTATGCTCAGGCTTTATTGGTTGATCGCAAGGCACTTGAGGACGCGCAAGCAAACAATGATGCTTTGATGGCTTCAAATATTCTTAAAAGTGCATTTAGAACCGATGTTGAACCAATTCTGGCAACAGCGCGGGTGAATAACGCAGGCGCTATTGATCCGATTGCGGCCTACCGAGCATCAGGTTATCGCAACGAGGTTGCAGGCGAGCGGCCAGTAGTTTCCGGCGCTGGCGGAGGTATTGTTTAGGGTATGCGGATGATAGCAGCCCGGGCCGATATTGTTGATAAAGTTTATTTTGAGGAACCACCTAATCTGCGTTCCAACAATCTGCTGCGCTCGCTGGACAACTGTGTCCACAAATAGAATTAATTTATCCTTCAACAAATTCGCGATAAACCATGAACGCCTCCAGCTATGATGATGCCTCTAGTTCAGGTCCGATAACTCGTGCACACATAGTTATAATTTGGGCATTGTTGGAAAGCGCAGCACGTTCGGCGAAATATACATCATGACAAGGAGCCGCACAAATTCCAGACACCTTATTGGCTGATATGCAAACGCTTTACCAAATTCAGTTCACGAATTAATAGTGTGATGGTCGCAACAGGAAAAACTGCGGGTAAAATAATAGGACGAGATTTCCTCATAGGAGAAGCTCCGTCGAGTTCGGCGGACTCCAGTTGCTCTTCGTCAACAGATGATAAGGCGGTTAGTAGAAAAAGAAACCAAATAGTGTCCATTATTTGTCCACGTTTTTCGCCAACATGCGAATGGGACACTGCGGCAGGTGATGCCATTTTACACGGCGTTGGCGGTGAGTTAAAGCAACTTGACGGCACACCTTTAAAATATGGCAAATCAGATATTCTGAATCCCAATTTTATTGGAACATCTGGCAAAATTAAAATGGATATTTGATTTTATAAGATGCTTTTCAAAAAAGCCTTACTTCGTTCATGTTGCGGGTTTGAGAAGATATCTTTTGGTTTGCCTTCTTCGATAATCTCACCCTGATGCAAAACACATACCCGATCTGCCGCTTCCCTTGCAAAATTCATCTCGTGGGTCGCCAAGATCATCGTCATATTTTGTGCTTTGAGCTGACGCAGCACATCCAGCACTTCTGCTACCAATTCTGGATCAAGCGCTGATGTAACCTCATCAAACAACATGATTTCAGGCTTCATAGCCAGAGCCCTGACAATGGCGACGCGTTGTTGCTGCCCACCTGATAGTTGGTCCGGATAATGGCCCATGCGATCGCCCAGACCAAAGCGTTCAAACAATGCGCTGATTTCAGGCCGTAACTCAGTGCGGGATTTTTTATATATACGGCGCGGCGCAAGCATAACGTTTTCTTCCGCCGTCATATGTGGAAAGAGATTGAAACTTTGAAACACCATCCCAATGCGTTGGCGTACGGGCTGCGGATCAAGCCCCGGAAACGAGATATCTTCGCCATCAAGCAAAACAGCGCCATCATCAATCGGCTCAAGCAAATTGATGGTGCGTAAAAGCGTTGATTTACCAGAGCCAGATGCGCCAATCAGGCAAACCATCTCGCCTTCTTGGACACTTAAATCCAAACCTTTGAGCACAGCGACATCGCCAAATGATTTTTGGACCTTCTTGATCTCAAGTTTGGCCATTAACTTCGCTCTCGATTTTGTTTGGCCATTAGATGATCGGCAAATCTTGTTGCGGGAATTGTCAAAGCCAAGAAAATCAACGCCGCGCCCACATAGGGGGTGAAATTTGCCAATAGCGATTTGAACACACCGGCTTGGCGGAATATCTCGACTGGGCCAATAAAACTCAGCAGAGCAACATCTTTTTGCAGAGCAATCAGCATATTCATGTTAGCCGGAACTACTCGGCGAATGGCCTGCGGCAGTACGACATATCGCATCATATCTGTGTTAGAAAGACCAAGCGACAAAGCCGCTGCGCGCTGGCTCTGGTGTACACTTTCAATGCCGGAGCGAAAAATCTCGGCAACATAGGCCGAGTAGGTCAACACCAGGGCCACTGTGCCCCAAATGTATGGGCTGTTCCAAGGGCGCGGCAAACCAAGACCGGGGATACCAAAACCGATCAAATAGATTGTCAGCACCACCGGAACACCGCGAAATATATCAGTGAAGATAGCGCCAAAAATCCGCAATGGAAACAAAGCCGGAGAACGCACATCACGGCAAAGCGCAATGGCCATACCCAATATTGCGACGAGCGGCGCACTCCACGCAAAGATTGCGACATCAAGCCAAAATGCATCCAAAAGCTTGGGAAAGGTTTTAAGAAAAATTGCCTTATTAAAGAAGCTCTTCTGCACAGCCTCCCAACCAGGTGCCATGGGAACAAATACAATAATTGCCGCGACAACAATGGCCGTGCTCACACTTGCAATGGCAATACCTTTGCGTCGCGCGCGGCGCTCATAAAGCTGGCGCGCGGTCAATATCTTCACCATCTAGGCTTACTCTGCAATGAGCGGAACGCCTGTTGTTGTTTGAAGCCATTCAGCTTCAATCTTGGCTAAAGTACCATCTTCTTTAATCTTGCGAATACCCTCATCAACGCAAGGTTTTAGTGGGCTGTCATTGGCCATCAACATGCCAAATTGATCAGGGTTTGTTGCCATTTCGGCAGGGAATTGACCCAAGACAACGCCATCATCCAAAAGCACGGCACTGGTGAACAGCGCTGTGGGCAGGTCGAACAATCCAGCATCAATCTGTCCAGCCTTTAGAGCTTCTGTCACGTTTGCAACATCATCATAAAGCAGCACATCGCTTTCAGGCTTAATATCATTGGTCACAAAACCAAGCGCCGTTGTAGATGCGGCAGCGCCCCACTTCAGTTTCTTAAGCGAAGCCATTGTGGCTTCTGCACCTGCCTCCATTGTAGGCTTGCGGATCAAAACGGCCATCGGCGATGAAAAATAAGCTTCTGAAAAATCTACAACCTGATCACGCTCTGGCGTAATGGAAAATTGCTGCAAATTGATATCAAAACTCTTTGCGCCGGGCTGAATAGATTCATCAAAGCTTGCACGAACCCATTCGACTTTATCTTTCGGATAACCCATTTTCTCAGCTACAGCATAGGCAACGGCAGCTTCAAACCCCTGCCCGCTTTCTGGCGCGTCATCAATAACCCAAGGGAAATATGCCGGATTTCCCGTTGCTATTGTTATAACGCCTTCGTTGAGCGTGAGCCCAGTGGAGCAAACTTTGCCAGATGCAAATGCAGATGTCGCCATCGTTCCGCTCAACAATACGCCAAGAAGGGCATGAGTGAGAATTGATAATGTCTTTTTCATGAGTTTGATCCCTGAATTCAAATTATTGCTATTCAATTTACTATTAGGTTTATTTAAGACCCAAAGCCCACTGGCTGCAAGCACAAAGATATTTTGTCCTATATCAATAAGCTAACTTGCAATTGAAGCCTTTGCGCGGCGCCAGAAAAACTCAAATCCAATGATAAATATAACTCCAAAAATGGTTGTGAATCTGAAGGTATTCGCAATGCCATAATAATCAGCCAGCGTGCCAATTGACAAAGATGCCAGTTGGCCACCTACCGTAATGCATAAAATCATGGTTACAGAATAGCTCGCACTTCGTGCAGGATCGGCCTCCATTGCTCTCGATAAAATAATAGGGAACATGGCCCCAACTCCAGCACCAGCGATAAAACAACCGACGAGGTGTATATAATATTCACCGGTCAGCACAATCATAAGATTTCCCAAAACAATGAATGCAAAAAGCGTGCGAACAAGCCTTGTATCATTACTTCTTTGCCCAATTGCAATGGTTAGAATACGGATTGATATCATGCCAGCAAGAAACACAGATTGTCCGATCCGAGCTGCGGTTTCAGATGCACCGCTATCGATAGAATATGAGACAAACCATATACTTTGACCCCATTCGAATGCCCCCATGAAAACGGCAGGAATGATGAGATAACCTATCGGCAACGTAGCTTTCGATGGCGCGGTCAACGGTTTTGCATCAGATGAACTTACTTCCGCCCCAGAGCGTCTTTGTTTGGCAGTTAACAGCAAGATACTTGTATAGATAACCAAACATATTGAACAGGCGAGCGCAAAGAACAGAAATGGCGACTGCCAGCCGAATGAAAATGACAACAACAAAACAAGTAATAGCGGCGCTGATACATTGCCAAAACTAAACAGCAAATCGAGCGAACTAATGGCTGCAACCCTGTGCTTGGTGAAGGTTTGCCCCACAAAAGTGTGTGCCAGAGTAAACGTTGCGCCACCAGCTGAACCGAGAAGCGAAAATATAATGAGAAAGTGTATGAATGTATTACAGAAAAATAATGCTATGCAAAACAATATCGACAGGCCAGCAAATGCTGCCAGGAGTGTTTCGATCTTATATCTGTGAAGCAACCTTTGAGATGTAAGCGCTCCTATACTAAAGCCTGTTGACCAAGGGATAAATACAAATCCAGCCTGCGCAGATGAAAGCGAGAAAGCCTCTGTCATTTCTGGCAATAATGGACCTATGATGGCGCCCAATGCACCCCAAATCAGAAAGGCCAAAGCAATGCCAACAAATAGCAATTTAGATTGAGTATCTGACACCTGGCCGCCTTCTAGTACGAGATGACTTTCGCTTAGAACAATCGCGCCATCACAACAAGTATATATTTACGCGGTTAAGAAAATTAGAGACTGCAACCAAATGATGGACGGATAGGCAGACAGCCAGACCCAGAAAAAGCGATTTAAACCGAATAGACAGGCATTGGCAAAATGAAATGTCGCCGCAATCATAAGTGCGACTATTAGTAATGATTGGTCAAGCATAGCCAATGGGAAGATAAGTTCAAACCCCATAACGCACCACGACATTATGAACATGAGTTTTGACTTATTGTGAAATCCACGTAGCTTCTCGCTCACCGGATAGGCTGAGAACAAAAATACATCTTGAAGCGCTCTGCCGCTGCGCCAGTCGGCATTGACGACTTTCACGAGGCCAGAGATGAAATAGGAAAGAACAAGCTGTATCGCCAGATAACCGAAAACGTATATCTGCCATCTCGGATTGGGCAGCCATTCGGCAATGGTCACACAAAATAGGATTAGCAACCCCATTCTATCGCTGCCCCCATTATAGGGACCGTTATACCGATGTAGATTGATGATTGAGATAAATGAGAGCGCAAGACAGGTCCAAGGTATCCACCAGCTCGCAATTGGTGCAAAAATTAGCATCAGACTTAAGGCAATTCTGCAAATAAGAAGTTCGATCTCCTCTTTACTGCGAAGATGTTCAACGCTTTGCAGGATAAAGGCAAATCCCAATAACATCTGGGTATAGCGCATGGCCTCTGCAAAAGTCAGAACAATCATGGCGCAGTACCTTGAAATAGATCGGATATGTAAAGCTGGTGCCGCACGACTTTGTTTTCATGTCTATTCATGAAGATCAGCCGAAATTTAAAATTCTTACCCTTTTTATCATCGGACAGGTGGTTTCTGATGCGCTTTGCAATCTGCTCTGCACTGTGCTTTTGCGTACCCTCATCTTGCAGCTTAATTAATCGCTCTGCACATGCCACAACATAGAGACTATCGTTCCAGCAAGGATTCCAGAAAATGCGGCGAAGCATCCTCACTATGCCGACGCGCGCTGGCCGTGGCCAAAATTCTTGCCAATCCTGACAAGTGTTGCCCGCCGCATCGAACACAGTAAATTCAATTCTGGGTGACGGTGCAATCGAATCAAAAAATCGCCATGAGGGAATGAGAACAGGCAAGATCAATTGAAACGTTTTTACGATAGATCTGATCACACTTGTGCCTTTAGCGATTCCGTTGTCATTACTATTCTTAAACTTGGCTGATATATCAATGGTGTAGGCATATTCATGCACGTTTTAAAACCTGCACTACGCTTTAACCTCACAAAAGTTTGACTGGAGAGAAACAGTATTTCAGGTTACTTTAAACCATGCGCAGGTTGGGGATATTATTTTTGATGTTCTTTTTCGGACTGACTCACGTCTTGTCCGCAAGCAATTCCTATTTGGATATGGCTGAACCTGCCAATTATATATCAGACGCGCAATATTTGCAGATCATCACCACTGCATCTCAATCTTCGGATAAATGCTGTATTAAAAACGTTCTTGATGATACGCAGCAAAGCTCTACATGCCAAAATGACGCGAAATTTTTCAACCCTTCTGGCCTGCTCTTTATAGGACCAAAGGCGGAATGTATTCGCGCTATTCTAGCTGTTAAAACTCCAGATGCGCTTACAAGAGAGTTTCTCCGTCCTCCTATTGTTTGAATGTAAGTTCGGTCGGTAAGTGCCGGCATTTTGTACATTCAATTTAATTCATGGAGAATATTATGATCAAAAGACGATCGTTTGTTGCAGGAGCAATTGCCACAGCAGCTATCCCTGCCCTGCCAGCATCGGCACATCACACAAAATTTAAGGTTGCGGACAAATTCAAGCCGCAAGAGGTCACATTTCGTGGCTATAGACGGGGGACGATTGTTGTCGATCCGAAAAACCATTTTCTTTATCTCGTTGAGCCATGGGGTAAGGCGCGCCGCTATGGTGTTGGCGTGGGTAAAGCTGGTTTGGAATTTCAAGGTGCGGCTGTCATTAAGCGCAAAGCTGAGTGGCCAAGCTGGACACCAACAAAGAACATGATCAAGCGCGAACCGCATAAATATGCCAGATATGCTGGCGGTGTTCCGGGCGGGCCGAAGAACCCCTTAGGTGCGCGTGCACTTTATCTCTATCAAGGCAATGTGGACACGTATTATCGCATTCACGGTACAACCTCACCAAGATCAATCGGCCGCTCCGTCTCCAACGGCTGCATTCGCATGATTAATGAACATGTGATCGACCTATATGACCGCGTACCGCTGAACACCAAGGTTATTGTGCTTTAGACACCTGCTCAGAGCTGCAACACCCAAATACAAACCACAATGGCCGAAAATAAGTCCCGAAAATCGGGGCTTATTCTGGCACAGCACCTTGCAAGGCTTACCGGTTAGATTGAAATCAAGTCCGCACCGTGCTTTCCGATAAACTACAATCATATGACCTAGATAGGTGATATCTAGAACTCATTAATCTGCTTAATAGATACGTATCTTTAGACAAATTAAAAACGTCATCCAATATACAGTTGGTTACGCGAATGTCTGATTTTATACATAAAAATGAAAATGGTGCCCCACACGAGGAACACCAATCAATAATATTAAAGACTTAATCCAAAGTGGGACACATTGGCATCACTGTTTTCATTGATGTTTTCGGAATTTGTGTCCCACTAATTTTAATATCATTCAAGTTCTTAATGATGTCGTTTGCCTCTAGATAAGTCGTATATATGTTATCTTCTAATCTGGCTCTTTTTGGAACTACACATCCGACGTAAGTACTCTTGAGTATACGATTTTAGTAAAATGCGCACCACAAGACCCATTGAGTACCGAATGTAATACACAAAACAATTTGTGTCCCTAATTCGCTATTTTTCTAGACACAACTCTGTTTGTGGTTCATATAGCAATTACAAAAAGTGTTGAGTCCCCAAAAAGGAAATTTCAAAACCTCAAACTCAATGGAGCTTAGATTGGCAAATAACGACTATGATGTATCAGAAGCCGTGGAATACCACTACGGCCAATTTCCACCGTCTGAGTTGGACTACAGTCGGCTTATAGGACCTGCAACAAAGGCAGCAGAAGCTTTGGCAAGATATGATACAATGCTGAGGTCTTTGCACAATAGCGCGATTTTATTAGCACCTCTACGCAGTCAGGAAGCTTTGGTTTCGTCACGCATGGAAGGCACCATTTCCACGCTGGATGAAGTCTTGAGATATGAAGCCGACCATGAAGATACAACAGAACCGACTACATTTGAAACTCGTAGAGAAGCATTTGAAGTAGCCTTATTTGGTTTAGCAATGCGTTCGGCGCAAAATGCTATGCAAGATGGTCAACCACTATCAGAATCATTGATTAAGATGGCCCATCAAGTGCTACTAAGCTCAGGTCGGGGAGCATCAAAGTCACCCGGTAAATATAAAACGGAACAGAACTACATAGGTGACGACAGGAAACGACAAGTACATTTCATTCCTATATCACCAGAACAGCTTGGTCCAGCAATGGAGGGACTAGTTTCCTACATAAATACAGATGATCAACTTCCTCTTATCGCAGCGGCTATATCACATGTTGAGTTCGAAGCTTTACATCCTTTCAAGGATGGTAATGGTCGTATCGGACGAATGCTTATCACTCTCTCCCTCTGGCAAAAGCAGGTAATCAGTGCGCCACATTTTTATGTCAGTGGATATTTAGAAGAACAAAAAGAACAATACATCGAAAGGATGCGACAAGTATCCCAAAACGGAGATTGGACAGGATGGTGCGAATTTTTTCTTCAAGCGTTAACCGAGCAAGCCCAACGTAACATGGACACCGCGACGCAAATCAATACGCTATATGAGGATATGAAAAGTGTATTCCGCGAAAAACTTGCGTCACAATGGTGTATTGTCGCTCAAGATTTTATCTTTAGCCAACCGATATTCAGGAACAATCGTTTTACCCAAAGAAGTGGGATACCAAAACAGACAGCAGCAAAATTTACACGTACACTTGCGGAAGACGGTCTGCTAAGAGAACTCGTTCCAGCATCAGGAAGGCGCGCTGCACTATATTCTTTTGAGCCACTGATGGAAATTGTGAGAACATAAAATCATAGAATAGCATTTCGAAACTCACCTCAAAATCAATCGCAATCTCTTCCATGGTTGTGATGAGTTTCGAGTGAACCTAACCCAATTCAAGGGCCGTAATCTAACCCAATTCAAGGGCCGTAATAGTGACAACCCGACGGAGGTGGACACCCCTGTTCTTCCAGCATTACAGGAAGTTATAGATCAGACTGATAAAGGGGAAACGAGCTTTATCAAGTCATCGCTGGGAACACCTTATACCGCCGAAAGCTTCGGCAACCTCTTCAGAGAAGCATGTGACAAAGCGGGACTATACCACAGCTCAGGACTTGGTCTTCGCTCAGGGGGTGCAACTCTTGCCGCTGAGAACGGTGCTACAGCAAAGCAGATGATGGCAATATTTGGTTGGTCAGACATTAAACATGCTGAACAATAGCTAGAGAGGCGCGTCGCAAGAAGCTTGCAGGAGACTCTATTCACACTATCAATCTGGAGGGGACATCGTAAAACAACTTCAACGTTTTTTATCTGACAGAGCCAGCGCACGAAGGTGCAACAACCATAGCACAAAACAGATTAAAACAATCGGCATTGTCTGGAATGCAGGTCCATGACGCGTAACCGTTATTGGTTCCGCGCTTCCATTGCAGTCTGCTGTGATTGTCTGTGGAATCAAAGCATCCCAGATATGTTGGAAAGTAGAAATTATTAAGAATAAGCAGACCAAAGCCACTGGTAGGGAAATCATAACGTTCCATGTTGGTTTCCCATGCTTCAATCGAAATATGTTTTCTCCATCCACCCTTTTTCTGCAAGTTGGTATAACCAGCAATGCCGCAGTCAGCATCGATACACCTGCCCATGGTAATGCAAAGTAATAGGCTTGATATATAGGAATGCCAAGGCTATCGCACTGCCAGTGCGGAGCATGCCACTGCGGGGCGATGATGATGTCCAAAACACTAGCAGGAAGTGGCAACCACATGAGAAGACTGCCAAGCAGCCAGTAAATCAATGGCCTATCGGACGTAGTCCATAAATATTTTAGCAAGCAACACCCGATGCTGGATTGATTTCACTCGAAGACACACCATATGATTGCGCTAAAATTAAGACAATGAAGACGCCGATTTTACCAATTTGTGTCCCACTTTTTCGCGCCCTACCAGAAAGCGGGACACAAAATCATTGCAACATACTGAGAAATAAGGGGAAGAATTTTTAGCTGGTGCCCCCACACGGACTCGAACCGCGGACCTACTGATTACAAATTAGCAGGCAATGCGCCTAAGTCATTGATTTTAAACAATCTAGTTTGGCTAACCTACCCTAAAACCGCTCTATATAGATCAATAGTTTACGGAATTAATTGGCTAACCGTTGGTTGTTCATTTCCCCATTTTTCTCGCGGTGTGGATAACTCCCCTCTTACATATGGAGAATATTAGTCATGAAGCAGGGATTGATTTGCCTATCTGTGTTCTTGGCATTCACAGCGTTCAACATTCTTTTTATGTACGCAATGTTTAAATACCCGTGGCTATTAGCGCTACTGGGTCCGATTGAGCAATTTTAGAAATGGACATGAAACAACCCCACCCAAAGGTGGGAATCTATTCAACAACAATCGAAAATGGAAGTTGAGGAGTAAGTGATGGACAGTTTCAAAATGAACACATCAAATTCTGAAATTAACGATTTTAAAAATGAGGTAGCCGAATTGAGCGCCGAAGTCGCCAGATTGAGAGAAGGGATATATCCTTTGGAACGTCAAAGTGTACCCACTCCCCAATTCCCATCGCAACAATATATGTCGATATGTGGTTGCCCTTTCGGAACTGTTTGCGCGAATTCAGCTTGCCCGCACCGCCCAATAATTACGTAAATCGAAAATGGAAGTTGAGAAAGGATAAGTGAATGAGTGATCGAACCGAATTACTTGAACGTTTAAAATCGCCTTGTGAGATATACGTTCACTGGGGTGCGCCTCCGCGTGACTCACCACATAAATTCTACAAATACGTAGGGCTAACAGAGTGGGGTGAAGCGACAGACGACGACCTGCTTACCATCTATTTTGTGTCTGATCTTACGGATGAATGGGTGATGTCACACATAAAGACACAAAACAGTGTGGTGTTTTTAAAGGGGCTAATCCCCAACCAACCCAATATGGAAACTAAGGAGTAAGAGAGATGATAGGTGATCAAGGAATTCGTGGATTACTTAAAAGTAGCGGTAGATGGGTAGTCGTGGCTCGTTGGGACTGTGAAGGTGCGGAGTACGACGCCGCAGGATGGCTTGAGAAGATGTCCTATGCAACGCCTCCGGCTGTAATTTACATGCCCGGCGGTAGCGTAGTTTATAC
The DNA here is from genome assembly GCF_900537175.1 of Lentilitoribacter sp. Alg239-R112. Taxonomy (GTDB): domain Bacteria; phylum Pseudomonadota; class Alphaproteobacteria; order Rhizobiales; family Rhizobiaceae; genus Lentilitoribacter. The sequence continues at coordinate 405,798 of NZ_LS999833.1, forward strand.
TGATCAATTTGCAGCGTTTTCAGAAGCTAATGATATTATCTAACCCCACCCCAACACATATAGGATTAAGAGGCTTGAAGCTCACAAACGAACGACAAAGTACTTTGTGTCTCAAAATCGAACAAAATTGCACCACAAACACATAGAGATAGGAGCCTCGAAGATGAATGATAATTTAGTCGATAACTTCCCTGAACTAGATGACGACCAGCTAAAGCAAAACTTCGACAACGCCTTAATGAGTTGGGAAAACGCATTAGATGAAGCTGATCGCTACGAGAAGCTAACTAATTCTATTGAAGTAGCAATTGAATTCAGGCGCAAATTAAACGCGCGTCTTAGCAAGTAGAGATAGGAGAAGAGAGAATGAATTACTTTAAACACGGCGGGCTACTTATCGATATTGACGAAGTGCTGGCGGTAGAGTCCTTACCCCAAAGGCCAGATGGCGGGCCACCTTATCACTCGGCGGGGCAAGTCTTCTATAAAAATGGAACTAGCATTGAGACGAGTTTTGAATTCGCGGAAGCGTTTCACAAAGCAGTCTCGAGTCACACGATTACCCAGAGGGCCTAGAGATAAACCTTATAAGATAGAAAGACACGAAAATGAGTAAGGAACTAGAAAAAAAAATAAGCTCTGTTTTGACAGGACTTGCAAAGGCATTCGATGACGAACTTGAAAATGAAACCGAAGAGGACTTAGAAAAGAGTTGGTTCTTTAAATTTGATGAAACAGCCAAGCCTCACGTCAATCTTTATAATTTCTACGACATGCTAAAACTCTACGGTTCCCATTGCAGACGATGGGAAGAAAAGCACAACGGAAGCATGTGTGTCGTTGAACGCGTGAGAGACAAATATCTCTTACCAAAGATCAAAGAATTTGCCGAACAATCTGGCATGACTTCTTAAGATAGAAAGGAAAGACTATGAGCAAGGCAGTATCAATCGCACATGATCTAGATGGATTAGCCCCAAAAGACATGGCTTACAGCATCAACAAAATGATGGTTGAGATAACGCCTTTGCGCATTGGCTCCATGGTTTCAGTGAATGAAAAGCACCCAAATCACAAAGACTTTCAAGGCGCGTTTATCGTCACTCGACTTGATTGGGATTATCGCGGAGATGGACGTTTGAATATCTCAATCGCAAGCGAGAAAGATATCCATATGGATCATCCCAGTTTTGATGGGTTCACCGTTGATGATCTAGACCCAATGCCGCAAAATATCGGCGGAACAATTTTGTAAATAACTAAGGGAGATAAAATTAAGCAGGCGCACAATGCACCCTGCCCCTAATAGGATTGTAGTGATAACGACCGCCACGCACATAGATCAATGCAATCCTGTAGTTTCTCCATGTGGTGAAATCTAGTTTAATCTCAGAACGCCTAATACCATATTTGATAATAAGCTTTTCAATAGCTTGTTCAGCCCATTTTTCTTGCTCAATATTAAAGGCTTCAACATCTGAATGCGAACCTTCTGCAAAATACCCTTCCGGTTTAAATACATGGTCAAGATCATTCATAGTTTGGGCTTATCGTACCGTTATTGCGGCTTCCGCAATCATCACAACGATACTTTTGATTGATAATAGACTTATCACGCGGTTGACTGGCTAGATCAATTTCACGCCCTCTCCGACAATTGGCGCACCAGGCATAAATAGACCAACCCGCATCTCGCAGTTTTCCATATGTATCGTAGGATAACAATTATTAGTTCCGTGGTTTAATTAATACGGAACATAATGTGAACATATTGTGAGAGTCAAGGAACTATATCGTATCATATGATAAGGTATTATCTTAGTTTATCAGGCGCTCTAAATTGAAGGCATGATAAACCTTGCTGCAATAGTGCTAGTAGTTCGTTTGCATCTTTGAAGGTGTATTCGTTATCATTAATGGATAATCTGAACTGAACGCCTTTATCTGGAGTTGGTTTGACTTTAAACACGGGACTAGTCATTGAAAGAATACTCTATTTTGTACAACTCTGCCACCTGACTTAAATACTGCACTGTGCATACCTCTATATGAGCTATAGCCGTGGCCTCTAGCGTATCTATTTGCTCTGACTATTGGAGGCTGCTGCTCAACCAGAACACCGCCACTTTCGCCGCTTTTTTCATACTTATGGCGATGACCACAATATCCCCATCTTATCTTTGCTTTACCCCATGCCTTCGCATGTTCCTTTGACATGAAATTTGGCATTTCAGAAGGCTTCATTTCATCGGCATGTGTGGCAAAAATCATATGGTCGAAATGAGTATGTAATACATGCGGGTCATCGCTTGTATCTACCGTTACATCTGGCTCTTTTAAATAAACACCTTTGACATAGGATTTAATGCTATGAGTAGTAACAAGATCATGGTTCCCTCGCACCATTGACAAATGAACCTTGCCAAACTTTTCCAATGATAAATCAACCATCCAATGGAAAAGATGCATTGCTTCATCTAGCATTTCAGAAGATGATAAATCTGTTTCCAGAATATTATTACTCTTCGATGTAACCGATTCAAGTCCATCATAGTCGCATATATCACCTAACCCTTGTATTATAGCACTACCACAAGGCGGGGCTTCATCGATAAGCTTAACAACAGCGCCTTTTATATCGGATATTGTGTCTTTGCTGCCCCATCGAAGACGCTTATCGTTTGATTTATAACATGCGCCGATATGAAGGTCAGAAACAGGCAACCAGAACAATGAATCTCTATCCAGTCCTTTAGGTTTTTTCCTCTTACCAAACCCTTTAAATCCACTAAGTGCGCTTTCGATGATTTCCTTGGCTTCTCTCGGATCTGGGGCACCTTTCCTATCGATCTTATCCCATTGCCGTTCTATTTGACCATTAGCGCCTATCTGAATAGTGCGTTTTTTAGTTTCAAAATTATCGGGCATTTCATATTCGTCACCCAAGTCGGGTTTCTGCTGAATATGTTGCTTTAAAATATTACCTTTTTCATCTAGCGTTGAACTGGATTTGGATATCCGGTAACCATCCATTACGGGTCCGGTTGGCGTTAACCCGTGTGCTGCCGCCCATTTTCTAGCTCTATCAATAGCGCAAACATCTAATCCAAGCTTATTTGCCGCGCCTTGCCGCCCGTCGTCAAGATACGCCTGATATCGCCGTTTAAGTTCTTCTTCTGGTACTGGAGGTGTTGGCATCAGCGATCCGCCTTATGTTCCAGCCTGCTTTCTAGTCGTTCTAATGCGTTCAAAATCTTATCGAACTGATCACCATGCGTTCGAGACCGCTCCTCAAGAACCATTATACGAGCGCGATTCATGAAATGAGAACTAGCTACCCCTATGACCAGCACAAGAATATATAGTAAGTCTTTAATAGCGATTTCCATTATTTGCGGCACCCTTTATCTTTGTGACACTGCAAATTGTGCGCGGCTACTTGGTCACGAAAAACTGGATCATATTGGCTTATGTAGGTTCTTGTGCCAGAGTTAGGTGTTTGCTTTCCATAGCCAGAACCATCACTGACATTGCCCGTTTGTGTACACCCCACCAAGAAGCTTGCACTTATCAGCATCAGAAGCGTTGTTAATGGTTTCATTCGTTTCGTTACGCTCATGGTTCTGAGCCTCCGTTGCTTTGAGGTTATCTATTTCGAATTTGAGAATTGCGTGATCGACAAATACATTGATGACGTAAAGTGCAAAAAATAATGCTCCGCCGATAACCACCCAACGCACATTTTTCGCGATGAATGCTACAAAGATCATAACGCAGCCTTAATCGCTCGTGCCTCATCACGGTAGCGTTTCCGCTCAGATATCACGTAACCAGCCGCACACATGACGCAGAGAATGATAGCGCCTTGAATATATGGGTTTAGCTCTGTGAACATGGTTGCCGCACTACCCGCCGCGCCTTGTAAGGCCGTTAGCCAATTGGTCTTTGATTTTACCATCGGCTTATCAAGGCCATCGGGTTCGATAGGGACTTGTTCGATTTCAGGCGTTGTTGCTTGAGCTACACCATACCCCATCGCTTCCAGCGCTTTGTCATACTGTTTAGCTATTGACGCTATTTGATCACGCTTATCTGTGCCGTTTATTACTCTTCTCGCGCCACGAAAATCTGAAGATTTGAGAGTAACATAGTCAGAAACCTTTTTACCGGTAAACCAACCATCCATAGACCCTTTAACCAGTATGTAAGCTGAGTTTTTAGGCTCCATTACCTTATCAGGGTTTTTCGTGAAATCCACGCCCAATTCTTTACCAGCCTTGATATAATTATCTTCCCATGTTAGCTGAACAAAACCACGACCATACCAAGGGTAATAACGAAGGTTTTTCTTTCTCCAAGCTTCTGCACCATCAACCCAATACGCCTCTTTAACAGGCCTCATAGTTCGCGCAGTTTCCCAATATGCAGTTGCTAAAATGTAAGCGGCTTGATTACGTAAGCACCCTTGCTCAAAGCACTCGTCAATAATTAGTTGGGTATAGCCAAGGTTCATACGCATAGTGTTTTCTCCATAACTTCGCCTTCATGGGCCGCGATTTCCGCAAGCCCCTGTTCTGAGGTTTTCATGATATTTCCTTAGATTATTTGCGCTTAAAACGCCTGTAGACAACGCCAAGCGTTGAAAGCCCGATAAGCATAACGCCCGCAACAGGCCATAAGCGCGGGTCTTGTTCACCCACGCATAAAAAAAGCTCCCAATCGGAGCCGCCTAAATCATGCTGAATACAGCAATCTGTTATGTTGAGGCCAAACCAATTATCAGGCCAATATGTGCATTCAAAATCAGGCATCGAAATCTGACGCTATGATTGCCGCTTTGCGTTCTGCGGTTATAATTGTCAGTGAAACTAACGCAGATAGACCAGCGTCAACCTTTGCGTGGCCTAAAAATACATCGCCTGCCAGCGCCTGGTCATACCAAAGTTTTATGTCCACGCTTGTCTGCGTTAATTCAATAATTGCTGACTTTTCGGCGTCAGTGAAAAGCTCCATAAACTCGCGGAATGTCCCTGTATCCCTTTTGACTTTTGGTAATTTTGCATAATCCTCAATTGCCTTGATTTCACTAGCTGTCTGGTCTCTATTAGTAACCGTGCCAGTGATCACATTAATTTGACGAACAACCATGTTAAAACTCCCATGAAATATTAATATTACCAAGATCAAACGTAGGCGTTCCGGTAGTTGTGGTTATCCTAACGCGGTCTAATTCGCCGGAAAGTCCTTTTGAGCCAGATCCAATATGCAAATAATTAGTGGCTGTATCTGCCAACATACTCGACATAACCCATTTGTTTGATGAGGCGTCTAATAGATCAAGGGTAAGAGTACCTGAGTGAACTGCGGATGCGGTAGCGTTCCGAGTAATTACAAGTCCAGTGGTTGAACTTGTAATAAGGCTTGAAGGAATAAAAAGACAGGCAACAGAGCTATAACCTGTGGTTTCAAACCCACCAGAATCGCCAAGCTGTATTTGGTAAAACGCCGCCGCGTTCATTGAAACGCCCTCGAAATTAACGGTTATTTTTCGAACGCTAGCCGGAATTGAGGTGAAATCAATTGCAGTGCCGGAAGTAGAAGCGACAGCCGTTCCTAATTGGATTTTCAAGCCATCTGCGTATACTTTTGTTGATTGCTGGCTTGGGGCTTTAGTCGCGCTATCAGATGCAAAATCATCTTCATCCAATACAGCACCAATAGCTTCGTAGGCAGAGCCATTAAAAAATCTAAGTTCATTTAATGTAGTATCATATCGAATCTGAACACCGTTCGGCGTTGTAGGCTCTTGGGCCGTTGTGCCAGACGGAATATTAAGAGCCGTATTCTTTGAACCATCATCCGAGCTATCAATGAGCGCAATATTTGAAATTTCGGGCACATCCGCAGCCATGGCAAACGTGCCGTCTTTATCTGGAAATGTGTAAGTCCGTGTTTGTCCTGCTGTTATTGAGCCAGCATCAAACTTGGCAATCTTTGTTTCTGCATCAGCATCAGCAATTTTAAATGTGTCATGAATGAATGAAACGCCAGTGTTGAGATTGGCAAGATGTGACATAATTGTACGCAAACCATTGTCCATGTTCCTAACGGCGGCAGAGCCTTGAATATCCGTCCCGCCGACATCTGTATTGTTTGCAGCGGTAGTGTCGTAATCGCTTATTTTATCTTTTGACATTTATCCTATCCAAATATTGATGATAAAAATGAGCTGTCCGATTGATTGTGATTGAAATCACCACCTATCGATGTCTTGCCCGTTTGCTTGTTGTATTGATCGTATCGCCCATCAGCTCGTTGGGTTCTTACGTAGTTTCTTGAATTGGCTATCGCACCTGCACCGCCGCCATTGCCGTTCATGACATTTGAAACTCGCTGACTTCCGTTACTGCCCCATGCGTTAAAAGTGTTTGATGGGGATTGTGAAGAGCGGTTAAACCCAAAGTTAAAGCCCTGCCCGTTGTTCATGCGTCGATTGGCGAATTGAGCGACCTTAGGCCCAATCTGCGCGCCAACTGGACCAAGCAACAGGCCACCAAGCGCACGAGCAGCCAACGTTTGAGGCTTCAACTGCTCTTTGAGGTGCGCACCCGCTTTATGTTTAAATCTATCCATTCTTGTTGGACGTGATGCAGGGATTGGAACGGTGGGAATGATATCAAGAGGCTGTCCGGCTGGGCCTTCTATGATTGGTGCTTGCGGTTGAGACGATACCAACGGATCTACGTAGCCTGGTGTTTCCAGTACAGGAGCACCCATTTGATAATTTTTATATGCACCTGCTGAATAACCTAGCGGCACAGTTGGCCTTGCAGGTGGCAAGTTCTCACGCGTTACCCGACCTACCGGAACCGCTGGAAGGCTTGAAGGTGGTTTACTCTGATAATGTCTCTGTAACAGTGCTGCCGTTTTATTCGCTGGAATAGCTGGCCTTGCTCGCTCTAATGGCTGTCTTTCGACTTTACCAATAGGCCAACCGCTTAAACTGGCAACCTCTGTACGCTTTGGTGCATCTAGACCACCGCCATGCCAAACAATGCCGCGTGGCGCTGGTAATACTGGTTGTGGTCGCCAAGGTGTTGGTGTTTGCGAGCCTGTAGGCAGGGATTGATTGTTGTAGGCTAAAGCGGGAGATGGGGCTGCCTGTTCACCTCCAAAACGATCTGAGATGTAATTTAACTTTGAGGTATATTTTGGATCGGTGGCATAACTCCCATAACGTCCATTTTTGAGATTACGAGCTGCACTTTGAAAATCTGGAGCATTCCAAGATTTAGGATAAGCTTTCTCCATGAATTCGAGATAGCCCTTAACCGAACCCGCCAATCCATCATAAGCACGAAATTTATCGGTTATGCCTACTCGTTTACCGCCGTAGACCTCATGAGTAGCAAAATTAACGGTCTTACCTTTGTATTTTCCACCTGCTTTAATGCCGAAATGATTATTTCCTTTGACAGATTTACCGTATCCAGTCTCTAATGAGGCTTGCGAAGCGGCTAGACGTGCTTGCACCTCATTTGCGCCTAGATTTCGTGCTGTTTCATAAACCTGAGAGTAATATGACTGTTGTCTAGATGCCATTGAGAGGGCCTCATGAAAAGTATTGCATTAATATTAAGTTTGGTTGCTTCGAGTGCTTTCGCTGGAGAAAGCTATTGTAACGATGGCTCGACATTCCATATTGAAACGATCCCTCACGGCTTCGCGGTCGTTCGAATAAACAAAGCAGATTATTGCAAGCGAGTTATGAGCCTTGAGACTGGCGAAATGTCAGAACGGTTTATCTGTGATGGTCGTGAAGACTATCAGTTAGATTTCTTAGTTGAAGGCGATGAGTTGATACTTACGCAAACAGATGGCAACGAAGCCTTGTTTTCTCGCTGCCAATAAAAAAGCCCCGCAAAAGCGAGGCTATAAATCATACTATTAAAATTCTTCTAAATTTCAGGTTCACCAGTAGCTATTTTTTGCTTTGCAATTTCTGGCAGTATATCTTCTATCTCTTTTGCTTTCGCAAATTTTATAGCAAGGTCTTCAAATTCTTTGTAGAAAGACGCTCCGCCCAACGTCGATCTTTCAGCTATAATGAATGGGTAGGCTGCAACAAAATCTCGAACTACTGTAGTTCGATAGAATGAATGGTAAAGCTCTTGGCTCAGTATTTCATTTTTAATACCAGATGCTATTAGCTCATATTGATTTAACTGTCGTCTTACTACTTGCGTAGAAGCCCCGTTTTTATTTGCCCATTGCGCTAATCCAGCTTTTTGTCCTTTTAGACTAATGAACTTTTCTCTGTTGGCCATCCAATCTGCATCGGAATTAAGCTTCACCAAGATATCTAACATAGCTCTTTTTTTTGCTATCTGGGCTTCATTTTCCATAGCTTTCAGCGTGTTTGAACTATGCGATTCTCGTTTGGCATCTTCCGCTCTTTCGTGAGCTACAATTTGCGTTTTTAACGCAACAACCTGTTCTTGAGTGGTTTCACTCTGCTTCTCCATCACTTTATATTGCTTTTTAGCAACGCTAGCGGAGTAAACTATTGTCCCTAGCGACAATAACGCAACACACAATGCAAATCCAGCAATCGTTGTGCTATCCGACCCTGTTTCAATCGCACATAGCACACCCTTTTCGCCATGGCTGACGAATATATCCATACATTCTTTTACGTCCATGAAAGCCCCCCACGTTTTCTATCCACCACGAAAAAACGCTGCGGCATACAACCACAGCGTTTCTTCATTTGCAATAGCAATTTAGGATTAACCCCCATTGCCCTCCCGAAGCAGAACGATGTTTGTTTTAATTAGCATGCTAAAACTCCAATCTTGCATTTCAAATCGTGCTAACTAGCGTCAGCTTTTGCAGTACACCACAACACGATTACCGAATCCGTTAATCTCCCTGTATGATATGGGTTCTAGGTTAACCAAAGCTTACCAAGTTTTCGGTTTCAATATCTGGAACCACTACCAATAATTGATTCATAGAACAACTTTTCTCTACAATCAACAGGCTTATTAACTTTTTGTTAACACAATGATTACAACTAATTTTGATCAAATAATGACCAAATATCGCTCATATTGTGCTTTCCAACACCGATATGGTGCCACTTTGCGTAAAAACAAGACATTATTGGCGAAAAATTCTCAATTGGGTCAATTTGTCCAACTTAATAAATATGTACGCCTGCCCCTGATTAAAGCTAGTTTACTCAGCAAGCTTCACCAAAATACAAAACAAGTAACTGAAAAAGTCGGGCTGCCCCACTGTATAAACATACCGATAGTGTTTGATAGAACTCAGATATACGCGCACGGTGCAATCGAATCGCGACTAAAATTGCAATGCCAGGCTAAAAGCCCCGCATTGCAGGGCCACGTAATCGTTATTTTAATTTTATCCGGCGGCTTGGTTTCTGTGTTATTATACATTAGGTAAGGTTCGCGAAGATCGCACAATGTATATAGATTCGAATAAAAGTGTGCCGCTTACCTCTATTTTAATGCTTTTCAATTACTATATATAGTGTAATGTTCAAATTTATACGCCCAACTGGGTGAAGAAAGGGAGCCAATGACCACTCGTACTTTTTATGTTCGCGCCCTTCGCGATGAAGAAGCGAACGTGTTTTATAGCGAAAGCAATATTAACGGTTTGCATATCGAAGCCGATACAATTGAAGAATTTGAAGCTTTAATGAACGAGCATGCTCGCGACTTAATTATGGCTAACCATATGCCTAATGAGCTAGTAGTTAATAATCCAATCAAAGATTTAATTCCTTCTATTTTGTGGCAACGCCCTGAAAATATAGCTATGGCTTGATCCTTTGAATGGATTTTACAAGCAAGTAACTCAACTTTTATCTGCTGCTGGATATTCTCAAGTCAAAGGTGGCAAGGGGTCACATGAAAAATGGTCCAATGAAAATACTCAGCATCTAACTACTGTCCCAAAGAACCTAAAATCTCGCCACACCGCAAACTCAATACTAAAAGATTGCGGTGTGAATGTTAAAGTTTAATCGCAACCCCGACAGAGCAAGATTGTTTCGTAGCAGCAAACTCAAGGATTCCGATGACTGATCAACCAGAAGACAAAAAGGATTCTGGAAACATTCTTATCGAGTACACTAAATGGCTCCTTAAATGGTTGCTAATTGTAATCATCTCATTGATCGCTCTTGGCATTGCGATTTGGGTAGTGGTCGCAGCTTATGAATGGCAAAGCAAAGGGCAACATTTATCTTCAATACACATAAGAGCAGAATATGACCTTGAAACATGTCGAGAAAAATACCCCATCAAAATCACGATTGACAACCAATCTAAGAAAACGATTGAATATTTAAGGTTTAATATTGATGCAACCGTACCTGGGCGATCAACAAATGTCTTGTTATCTGGCACTTATGTGAAATCAGACTTAATTATAGATCCTCAATCGACTCGTAAAAATTGCTATTACTTTCAACTCCAAACAAAATATGAAAAAATGGGAATGGAAAATTTGGTACTTAACGCAGAAGTTAGCAGTGTAAAATTCAAATGAACAACCAGCCCGCAAACGACAACTTCCAGTTCAAGCTATGGCATAAAGTGCTTATCGCTATCGTGATGTTCGTTTTGGGTACGGTAGGCTTGTACGGTTCTGGTTGGCTGATTGATGAGTTTGGGCTGCTGATTGCTGCGATAGTGGTGATATTAGGTGTTTGGCTGTTGTCGAGGTTGACCGAATAGGTGCTTGACCAGTCATAACGGCTTGACGAATTGCGTTAGCCTTACCACGTGTCATCGCCTCTGCTGCTTTTCTTGATCCATAACCTGTTGCAGCTAATGCAGCCGCTGGAACAACACCAGTACCAACGCCAGCACCACCAGTTACCAAAGCGCCAAATGTACTTGTTGGCGACAACATACCTACGCCTTTTAATATCGCTCTAGCACTACCTCGTCGAACAAGTCCTTTAATCATCCGCTGTTCATCAGGTGTAAATTGCTTCATTTTCTTGGCATTGTTTGCAAGCGATCTAAACTGGTTGACTAAGCCATTTTCAAAGCCTGTCGCTTGATTCTGCGCCTTCTCGTAGATCTCGTCAATTATTTCTGATTTGCGAGCTGTACGCCAAAGTTCATCGGCTTGTTTCTTCAAAGGTAATGCTGACAATGGACCTTTATAATCAGTCGCCTTACTGGCATCGAAAGCACTATCAATAGATTGTTTGATTTTACCGACGTAATGAGCATCTTCCGGCGCTAGATTGGAACGGCTTACCCTATTCACTGTCTTTGAGATATTGTGCATATCCTCAATATCGACATCACCAACCAAACTCCGTTTAACAAACTCTTTCAGTTTATGGGCTTCTGGCGCAAGTTCTGGTGTAGTTTTATGTAAGAATATATCAATGTTTCCCTTGATGTTGTTTGCTTTGCTCTCTCTTATTTTCAAACCAGATTGACGCATCTTAGTATACAGCGATTGAGCCTGTGACTTAACATCATCAACGGCGAACGCACCCTTTTGGACAGCACGATTTGCTAACTTGCTCTTCAATGCATTTGCACCACTTTGTGCTAACCCACCGGTTGCAGCGCCCATTATCGCGCCCGTTGCAGCCCCTTGAAGCCTATTCCCTTCTTCTGCCATTCCCGAACCATGAGCCGCACCATATGCAGCACCTTCTAGTGCGGCTTTGCCAACCGTAGGGGCTTTCGAAAGCAATGTCACACCAGACTTAGCCAATCCAAGACCGCCGCTTAGACCGCCAACGATCTGACCACCTAATTCATAGCCGCCAGCCAGTTCTTTATTTTCAGCCATACGCGCGCGTTCGGCTTCTAATTCTTCATCATAATCACCCCATAGACCGCCGCCAGAGGCCATACCCGCCGCCATCTCATCCGAATAGCCAAAAGTTAGGCCTTGAGCCACGCCATCAATCGCGGCACCGACTTTGTGATCCCAACGCGCCTCTTGCGGCTGTTGTTCTTGTACGGGTGCTTGTGACTGTGCCTTGATAGCGTTTGCCAGAGTTTTAGCCGCTCCAGTATCACCCGCATTATGAGCGTTTACCAGTGCACGTTTCATTCGTTCAATGTCAGCCATTAGTCACCGTATTTGTCTAGTAGTGAATTGATGTTTGGTTCACCAACTTCGCCAAGATCGCCACCGCCTGGATAAGCAGCAAACTTACTCATAACCCCATCAATGAAATCGAGTGTTTTGATAAGCTCTTCTTGTGACATGTCATTCGATAGAGCGCCCATGCTGCTTTGAAGTAATGCAAGTTCCCGTTCTGAAACCGCACCAAGTGCGCCGCCCGTCGGACTGGCATTTCTCATCTGTTGTAGGCGATCAAAGGAAACGACAGATTGAAGCGTTTCCAGCTTCCGTTTTACGTCCACGGCTTCTTGATTAATTCCCATTCCGGCCAGTTGAGAGCCGACAATCCCAACCTCAGGCAGATTAAACATGCCGCCTTGATTAAGTTGTCCTTTGATATCTGAGATAGCTTGTCGAGCAACGGTCGCTTTTTGAACTTCGTTCTCAGCTTTTGCCAGATCAGTTTGCGTTGTATCTTTAGGGCCTCCGGCTATAGGGACAAGTCTAGCACCTTCTGGCGTTTCAACCAGTTCATAACCTGGAGGGATTGTACCGTATTTACCGCCGCCGACAGTAATATTCTGCGCTCCCGCTTTTTTCTGCGCCAATTGGTAATCATTGAATTCTGGATTTTGTTGCCCATACTCGAAGTTAGCTATCGCTGTCGAAGCTGGTTTAACTGGTGCTTGCGCCTTAAGTACTTGCCCCCAAGCATCACCAATAGGCAATCCAGCATCTACTTGCGCGGCAAGATCTGGCCTATTCTGCATGAGGTATTCCATAGTCTTGTTACGTTGTTGTGCTACTTGCCGTCTTTCCTCGTTCTGCGCGCGCAATTGCCCACCTTGAGCCAAGCCCATTTGCATTGATTGAAGTTGTTGCTGTGGATTTTGACCAAACATCAAACCCGCAGCCGTTGCCAACATGTTGCCACGATCACCAAATGCACCACGAACACCACGGCGAAAACCACCCATTGCGCCTTGTTGTGTGATTGGTTGTTGTGTCTGCCAAGGATTGCTCATTTAAAAGCCTCCAAATAGTGAGCCAGCGCCAAGAGCCAGACCTGCGGCTTGCCCCCAAGGGTTTGCCCCTGGTTGTCCGGGTTGTTGTGCTGTCATTGAGCTGGACCCATAACCAGAACCAACACCAGAAATTGCGGAGTTGTATTGGCCTAGTTGCTGCCAGGGTTTATTCTGCTTCTCTTGCCAAATGCGCAATTTGTCGTTTAGATTTTGTCCAGCTAATTGGTCGTGTGCCGCGCCAACTTCAAGCTGGGTTTGCCAAGGTGATTGCATTTGCTGATAGGCATTAGAAACATTCCCTTGAGCTTGTTGACCCATGTTAAACAAATTCGAGTTTGCCGCATCTTGGCGTTGTAACTGGCCGTAATCCATACGTGCCCCGGCATCTGCAATGTTTTCAGCAACCGCGCCTTGATGCATTGCACCACCATAACGACCAGCCGAAGAGAATGATTCATTGACCGCGTGTTGCGCATCTTCAAGCGTATTAGCTCTCATGCGCTGATATGCTTCGTCGTTTTCAGTGCCATTAGCGGTTGCTGTGAATGAATCTACGGCTTGTTGCTGGTTTGCGTTATAGCCACCATTATCAATTACACTCTGGAATTGACCTGATAGCCCTTGCCCATTTGAATTATCGTTGGCTATACCTTCCATGCCAGCATAGCCAGCCGTTGTTTGATCTGACCAAGGCGTAACCGTTGACCCCTCGTAAACTTTCGCGCCGGTGCCAGCTTTGAATAGTTTATCGGCCTCTTTCATACCTGTTTTCATATATGGCTGCGCTGCCGCCCAAGGTGTTGAGCTGCTTTGCTGCGTTGTTGTTTGTGTAGGTGCTGAACCGCCGCCGCCCATATTAAATATCCACTTCGTAATCAGTGCCGATTTTCTCAGCGTTAGGAAACAACCGGAGCCACCCCGCCCTGCCCGTTGTCACGAGCTGAGTTGCACCATTTTCTTTTGCTATTTTTGTTATGAATTCTTGCATTGGACCAAGCCAAAGCTTCATATTCTTCCCCGCAAGCATTACACACCGGAAAGAATGTGGCTGTTTAGGCGTATCGAAGCGCCACACGCTTGATTGTAAGATTTTCGACCCATCACACGTTAAAATCAAAAACGCCTGTCCTGAACGGCACATTTGCCAAAGAACACCAGCGTTATATTCATCAGCCCTACACCGTTTACATGCGTTGTTTAGGTCTTGCGCTATAAGCGGCCAAATTTTATCAACTTCATCTACCCTAGCGATGTACGGATTCATTTGTATCAAATCTAGTGATGATGGGTGTGACGGTAATATATCCACCTGTCGCAGCCTTCGCCTTGAAGATATAACCTGCCCTGAGTTTTAACGGCATGTCTGTCTGAACAATTGTTTCATTGGCCGTGACTGAGGTTTTAAAGACAATCACGTCTGAGCCTTTGTTGATGTAGCAAGTTACTATAATTGCTGAGCTGTTATTGTTGGCTATTGCGAAGCCTGTCAGAATATCTTGGTTATCAGGGGCGGTGTAAATGTCTGTGATGCTTGTATCTGATAATGCGATAGTATCAGTCAATTCAAGGCCGCCGCTATAGTTTGCTGTAATCATTGCTGCCCCTCCGGTACGAAATCAGGTGAAATGCCCTTTATCGACGTCCAACTGGTTCCCGCTGATAGATTAACGGCAAATTGGTGCAATCGGCCTGACGATCTAAATGGAAGTTTTCCAGATCGTGCAGACGGTGCAATCGCTGTGTCATTTGTGATGGCATCGCCGTGAAAATCACCCCACCCTACTTGAGCCGTGAAACCAAGCGTATCTACCTCAACACGTGCGCCAGAAACAAACGATCTTGCACCTTTCGTTAATTCAACCTGCGCTGTTTGAAGCGTTGCTGCTAATGGTAAACCTGTAAAGTAGGCTAACTTGTGATCTGTGGTAAACGCCGCAAATGCTGGCGCTCCACCTTTGAAAATTCGGCTATCAAATGGAACGTTAATATCGTCGATTGTATCATAGAGTAGATCAAGCCCGTCCCATGAAACACCAGGCGTTAACAACGCAACCGCTTCTGTTAAGTCTTGATCTGAAAGACACCATTTATCTAGCTGCCAATCGTACCCTAGAAGCTGCTTTGTTCCGTTAGTTTTTTGGAAAAACCACCACACTATTTTCTCATATGGGTCTACGACAGCGCGAACGTCATATAAATAGTCATGATCAACATTATCGAAGAACCAATTATCAACACGGGTTGCGCCGATTGGGTGACCTTCTATGCCCATATAAAAGCCGTCTTTACTTAAATAGAAGAACTTATTTGGACCAATATTAGCGACAGAATATTGTGAGAGAATACCGCGTTCATTGTTTGCTTCTGAGAATGTAAATGTCATTCCCGAATTAGGCGCAAAGTTCATATACCGGAATTTATCGCGCTGCATCACTATGCTGCCCGTTTGCGAACCAAACCCGTATAAAACTGGACCACCATCTGGGAAAACCTGAATATCACAACCGCGTTTACCCAATGTCCAGAAACTGGAATCATTCAACCCGGACCATTGTATAGCGTTTGTTTGTCCATCTAATTGACCACAAACTAAATAATCGCCAGAAACCCAAACCACACTGCAAACAGGAGATCCGGCGATATCTGCAAAAATGCCCGCAGTTGTTATATCATATGATTGAAGAACGCCGCCCAGATTAGCAGCTATGAGGTTATTCCCAAATAACGCAAACGACCACCTATTGCCTATAGGAACGTTGTATCCGCCAGCCTTGCTAATATCTGTCCAACTATAAGGGCTTGTTGATGTATTGAGCTTATAAAGCGCGGTTCTAGTTCCTGCGATAATTGTTATACCGCCATCATCACTCTGAATAGAAGTAGCACCCAAGCATTCATCACCTAGAGCGCTGGATATATCAACTAGTGAAGGCATTGGCTTATGACCGTCAGCCGTGGGCAATACGTTTAATATGCCCTCACTCGCCATGTAGTTAAACGGCGATTTATCAGGTTCAAATGATGGGAATGGTATCATTACATAAAACCAATTAAGCTATATCATACGTGTTTGACGCGTATCGATTAGCCCCATTGGCTAAAAGAGCGTCATCAACAGAACGAATGCCGCGTTTATTTTGTGAAAGATAGTTACGAGTTTCTTTAATGAACTCATCAAGTGTTTGCTTGAATAAAAGCGCACTTTGAACATTAGCAATATAAACATTACCCCAAACAATTGACGCTGCCAGATACACGTCGGGGTGATTGGTTAAAAGCCAGTTGGTAGGTGCTGCGTCTGACAATGCGTAACGCTCATGGTAAACAAATCGGTATGTCTGTGCGCCAGATTGAGGGCGATTAAATTCAATGTTATCACCGTCAATTACATAAAATTCGGGTGAACCCGCTGCATCTCTATACGCAATAGTCCCTGGGGCTTTAAGTAAAATTTCGTACTCATCGTTATGAGTTGTGCAATAGAGTGCAACTGGCTCTGATAGACTTAACGAACTGATATCAATGCTTTGTGACCCATCAGCCCCGGAAAGCACGGTATCGACCTCAAAACTCTTTAACCGGCGATTTAGTCGGGCTTCTGCTAACGAAATAAAGTCAGCCGCACTGCCGGACAAGTCTTCGCGATCCATCCATTCAGTAATTGCCGTTTTTAACTCGGTGTAATTACTTATTGGCATTTTGACCCGCTTTTTTTACAAGTTCTGTTTTTTTAACTTTTGCAGGAGAGTCAACATAACCCTTTGGTATCTCTTCGCCTTGTAGAAATAACTTTTTACCAGATACGGCATACATCCAAACATCTGTTTTAGCTTGCATTTTAAATTCCTCTAATCAAATTAAAAAGGGCGACCAGAAGCCGCCCGATTAAAGTTTAAATTAAGCTGTACCAGACAGGCGACACGCAAGGCGCGGGTCAATTGCCTTAGTTCCAAACAGAACATCAAAGCGCCAGCTTTCGATATCGTTCGTGTGGTCATAGCCTGGGATAAGGCGTAGTGAGATGCCTTTATAGCTCTCGCGAGTACCACCATATGCAGACGCTGGCATTTCCATAGGTGCAGATACAAAGGCAAATGCATTTTTATGGAATATCATGTTTTGGCGATAGCCCGTTGAGGCTGCCCCCATCACTGTGATAGCTGCGTTATCAGCAGGTGTGCTGTCAATTGTTGCTTGCGCACCAGATGAAATCATAGCAGGTGACACAGTCAATGTAGCATTACCAGAGCCATCAGCAGTCACATCGGAAGTTACAGTGAATTGACGCAAGAACGGCAACTTAGCCTTACTGACCGGATTAACCGCATAAACACCCGCTATCGTGAAGACATCTCCAGCTTTTAGAACCGTCGCTGAGGCTGTCCAACCATCAGTCACAAGAGATGATGTAAAGTTGCTTGTGTCTTTAGCTGTCGCATAGGTATCGTTTTGCGAAGCGCCATTGACAAGCGGTGTACCACCATGCGCACCAACGGTATGCGTTGGGACGTTTTGAGCTGAGTAAGTATCAACACCGCCAATATTACCCAAACGAGCCATCGTATAGGCGTCTTGAACAAGTTTATCACTTGCTTGCAATGCGGCCTGCCCACCTAATAGCCCCCAATGGTCAGCAGGGGAAAGGACGCCACAACGCTCTGTCGGAACCGATAACTCATCCATACGCTGCGGACCTTTTGCAAAGTCTGTAAACGCATCGATTGTTTGACCCGGCGTACCCTGCCAAGTTGGAACATATTTATACAAATCCATAATTTGACGATCAATATAGTCGGCAAGTTGGATCATTGCCGGCTTAAGAACACGGTCACGAACACCTGATTTGTCAATATCCGTAGTCATCTCTTTTGAAGTAAAGCCAACATCAACACCAATTTGAGAATTCATGGTGATAGTTGTTGAACCTTCTTCAACATCTTGGTTCGAGCGTGTCGCACCAGTACGAACCGTGAAATCAGCAGGGCGACGAACAGATACAGTGTCGCCTTTTTTCATGCCGTTTACTTTTTGGGAAAACTCACTGTTATAGTCCGTGTGGACCTTTTTTGTCATAACAAGAGTGTTTTCGAGGATGCGCAAGGCTTCTTTTGTGAAGACTGACGACTGTTTTTTGATATCATTAGCCATTTGCTAAAATCCTTCTAAGGGCCTGGACTGTCATCACGACGTTCAAGCTTTGGTTTATTTAAATGTTTTTGCAGACCATATATCGTATTCGGACATAGACATGTCTGACGGGTCTTTGGTAGACACGCCCGAGCTTCGACTAGATACTTGTTTGAGCGGTTTGGTTGCCTTTGCCTTTTGTGAAAGAGTTGGTATTGCAGCCTGTTTTTTCTGCGATAGAGAGCCAAGTTTTGCTAAATGAAGAATTTTCAAAACATTTGGGCTCATTGCTGAGTCTAGTTGCTCTCGAGTGAAACCCTGCTCATTAATGCTAAAATTAACAATTTCATCATATGAATCAGGGGACCAACCTTTGATATTCTCTTGCCCGTATTCTTTAGCTGCCGAGATGCGGTTGGCAGTTTCCTGCTTCGCAGCTTCGGTCTTTTGAACGTAAGCATTATTTAAATAAGCCTGTATCTGTTGTTGCTCATTCTGCAATTGCGTATATTCAAATTGCAGTTTTTGAGCCCCAATAGGATCTTGGTCTACATAGGCTTGCCAATCGACATTATGAAGCTCTTCTAAACGTCCTTGGTTGTTGTTATAAGCCGCTCTCGCATCAAGCTCTTGTTCCATTACTTCTGACATTTTTTGGAAACTAGTAGTCTTTTCCTCGAGTTCTTTCCGCTGCTGGGCTACTTCGGTAGTTTTCTGCGTATAATCCGCATTTTTCATGTAGCCTTCTTTAAGAGCTTTAGGCACCTGATAGACTTCACCATCAAGTTCCATTTCCTCAAAGCCGTCGGTATTTGGCTGGCTTTCTGCATCTGCATCAAGCTCCGTTTCCTCGGCTTTGTCTTCGATCAATTCCTCATTGGGTTCGATTTCGTCAGATTCTTCATTTTCTAACGTTTCAACTTCCAACTCTTCTCCGATTGCCTCATTGGGTTCTTCGATAAAGTCTTCTTGTTGTCCTAGTTCCATTGGGGTGCACTCCTCTTAGGTTGGTGCTAATTGGCGCTTTTACCCGCAGCGCATGGGATTAGTTCAAATAGGTGCGGTTACATCCTCGACAGCGTCGAAGGCTAATTTTTTCTCTTCAAGTCGCATTTTCTCGCGCTCAAGTTCGATTTTCTCGCGCTCAAGTTCGATTTTCGCCATTTCAACCTGAGCCTTACCTATGTCTTGGGCGGCTTGTTGCTCCAGTTTTTGATTTTCTTGTGTTAATTGTTGAATTTGCTGCTTACCCTGCGCCATTAGCTTTTGGACTTCTGGTGGGAGTTTATTGTCATTGGTTGGGTCGAGTTTGGTTAACTTCTCAGCGATTTCATCAGCTTGCGGCCAATCCATGTTTTTAGCCAATGGCGCACCTAAAACAGGAGCCGCTTGCGGGAACGATCTAATCATTTCCGTCATTTGCGCCGCCGCCTCTTCACGCCTTGTTGTGAAGCTCGGACCTGCCTCAACAGCAACGTCATACTTGCCGACAGTTAAATCATGCATTGCTAAGACTATTTCGCCGTTATCGTCTTGTTCCGGCTTACCATCACGTCCAACATGAGGGACTTCTTGACCTTGATTAACTGGCTGCAAGTGTTCTTTGCCATCTTCACCTAGTACACGAAGAATACGGGGTTTATTATAAACAGATGGGATAAGATCAACGACAATACGGCCAACCTGGCGAATAGCGCGGGTTAGATTGTCAGTAAAATGGAAGGTAGCAACATCACCTTCACGCTGACGTGCCATAATGGCTTTACCGCTTGTCTCATTTGAACGAGCCCCCAACGAGGCGTCATACATGCCAATCGTTGATTTGATATCATCTGAAGCGTTTAAAGCCTCTTGCAACGCACCACCCGCTGCACCGCTATCAATCGGCTGTCTTTGTGGTGGCTGCTCCCCGTCATATTCAAGATATGCATGGTTATCTTTATGAGCCGTCTGCCATTTATCCACATCTGTATCAAACGCGCCATGAGGGCCGATATATGGAGCCCTAGGGGCAAGAGCGACTAATTCAGTCGCAGTTGTGCGCCAATAGTTAAACTGTCTTTGTGCATCCTTGGCGGGGTTTATTAAGCTACGAAAATATCGCTTTCCCTCAACTGAAAATTCATCACCATAAACAGGGACAATTGGGATATATTTACCAGCCCAATCGTTTTCCTCAAGGATTTCAGCACCCGTCATGATAGTTTGCGTTACTTTATATGACTTTGTAACACGCTCTTTTACAATTTTAATTGTGCCAGCTTCCAAAGCTGTTTGCAGGTCAATATCTTCGAGCAGATCTTCTTTAGAAAACACTCGACCATCAGACGTTAGAACTATCTCTTGATCTACCTCTTTACGTTGCCAGAACTCCGCGACCAGTACGCCATCATCATTAACCCAATCGCCATCGGCTTCCGACCATTTATCATCGTCAAAATCTGTAACCTCTGCATCTTGGTATTTATCCTTGAACGCTGTCTTCGATAAACGATCAACAACAAAGCATTCATTCCAACTTGAGCCATCTGCACATGTCGCATTCGGGTCAGGATAGATAGCAAATGGATTTATTACGCGGTCAATATTGATATCCATATCGAAAGCGTCTTCATACGAATAATCTATACCCACTCGGATATAGCCAAAGCCATTTGTTACCGCACATTCAACAGCAGTATCATATGCAATATCGGCATTTGATGTGTATTCAATATTACGAATTAAACCATCATAAACTTGCGCTGTTTTCGTATCGGCGGAACTATCAACCGCCTTAACCTTGATAGATGGCTTATTCTGCCTAGCGTCATTAACAACCTGACGAATAAACGTCTGCATCTTGTTAATGGTTAAGACAGGCCTTCCATCAGCTTTACGCTTATTTACAATTTCTGCGGGCCATTGTTCACCAAGTTTAGCAAAACGTAAATCCTGTAAGCCCATATCATGGTTGTCGGATAACGCAGATTTTGCAATCTCAAACCGATCACGGTTGAAGGTAAGCTTATCTTCTTTTTTACTGGTCTGCTTCTTGTCCATTAACCCATCCATCCACCAGCACCCGCATATGACTTACGAGCTGTTTTTTTCTTTGCTGGCTTTCGTGTTAATTGTGGGAATAACTCAGTCATGCCCCAAACAACCGCATCAGCTCTGTCAGGTGAACGATCCCCGACATAACCAGATGTTGTGAATTCTGTTAGCTGGTCTTCAATCTCTGGGAAGTAGCCAACATGCTTTATTTTACTAGGGTACAAATACGAAATAGGCTCGGCCCTGATAGCTTTACCTCTTGAGGCGTGGACCTCTTTGTATGGTGTTTGTGGCCTGGCTGCCTGAATAACAGCACGAACCATATCACCACCGAAATTCTTCTCAGCGACAACGCAATCAGCCTTATGCCGATCAAAAGCCTGCCCGACAATATTGCCCCAAACTTCCGGCTTAAACTTTCCTGATAGATCTTCGAGTAAGTAACCTTTCCCATCAGTGCCTAATGCGCAAACAGCTATCCCTATTTCGTCAGACCGTTCATCTTCATCACCTGAACAACCAGACGGATCAACAGCAATAATAATACGTTGGAAATCAGGGGTGCCCCCGTCCAATATTCTGCAACGATCAAATGTATCAACAGACCATAAAGCGTTATCGTTAGCGGCTAAGAACTTACCTTCGAGGAACCTTTGACGCATTCTTTCTGGTAGCGCTTCAAGCTCTTGAATGTATTCTTCTGGTAGGTTATCCGCGTTATCGCTTGGATTCATAAGCAATGAATCGTAACGCTCTTGACTTTTCAGCGCTTCCTTACTGTCAGGATCAATCTTTTTAACAAATACCCGATAAGACCAATGCGATTGCCCTGGGGGGTTACAATCATAATAAGCCTTGAGAGTTAAGCCGCATCGCTGCGCTAAACGTGTCATAGCCATATTACGAGCAGACCAGCTAATTTGTGAACACTCGTTTAAATATATTGTCGCGTATTCTTGCCCTAGAATCTTTTCTGTGCGCTCTTTATCGTCTAATCCGCCGAACCAAACTTCCGAACCATTAGGAAGCCTTAAATACCAATCTGTTCTATCTAGCTTGCACTTTTCCCATAACCCCGGCCAACAAAGCTTTATCACTTTTGGCAACGTATCCATGACAATAGACGATTTAATGTGGTTGAACCGAAACCTTAAAATAATATGACGGCTATTTTCAGCTTTTAAAGCCCTTACAATGACCGCCCTTACAAGCGTAAAGGTCTTTCCAGACCGTGACCCACCAAACAGCATTATGTGGCGCGGGCCTGCCCCTAATAGTCTATTTGCTTCTGACTGTTTAGCAGTGAGACTAAAGTTTATCGTCATCACTTACGAAGTTGAGTTGAAGCGGTCCGCCGTCAGGGCCGCTGATTTCGCTTTGAACCTTATCACCATACTTCTTAGGTTTGAGCTTTGAAGCCACCCACTTACGTGAGTCAATGCGAAGTTTTGCGCGCTGAATTAAATCAGGTTCCAATATATCTTTCGCTGTGTCGTACTGGTCAGCAATTGCAATAATATCGTCAGCCAATGCTTCCGCTTGCTCTTCTTTCGCGCGGGCGTACTGGTTGGAAAAGTCATCATGCAATGAGAGCCATCTAAATACTGTGCTTCTGTTTGGCATATCATCAGGTAGGCAAATTGCTCTAAGGCTTTCACCTTCACAAAGCTTCTCGCAAATATAGTCAGCCGTCTCTTGAGAGTAATCGCTTGGTCTGCCTATTAGCTTATCGGTCATAATGTTCCTGAAATATAAAAAGCCGCCTTGGATTTCTCCTTAGCGGCTTCTGAACCTACCGACACGCGATAGGTGGTTTACCTGATTAAAATACACAAATCAGTCTTCGTAGCAGATGTTGAATGAAAAAGACCGCAACGTAAGTATTTCTACCAAGTAGTCACGGGCGCATCGGATAATTAATAACTTGTGCCCTGATTTTGTTTCGCACTTGTTGCGTTATATACTACGTGTCATTAATTCGAGTCTGTGTCAATAGCGTAGAGATACTTACGTTGCAATTTATCCCAATCTTTTTTATTTTCCGTTTTCAACCGCTGCATTCCCACTGGAGACGGGCTGAAATCACGCATGTAGCCTCTGACGGCCTTACCAACGGTTTTATTTGATACATCATCCATGTTTATTAGGTCAAAGAGCTGGTGTAATGTACTATGAGCTTTCATTAACTCGTTCACCGTCGCATCTACTGGGTTTAGCTTGAGTGGGTTTCTTTTAAAGATATTAGTATTACTCATAACTTTCGCTCCTTCAATTTATCAAGTACCTTGCCAAGTGCGTATTGCAGTCCTTCCGCTTTCTCGATGCCCGTTATTCTTATCTCGTTGCCGCCTACACTGATATAAAATAATTTAGGATGGCCATCTGTATAACATTGGACTTCTACGCCGTCTGCGTTTCGTTTGATTGATGCCATCACGTCACCCCCTTAAAATGATTATCCAGCGCGTTTAATGCTAATCTAAGATCACCTATGAGGTGAGGCATAACTTGATCTTCAACGACTATAATCTGAATTGCTGCGTAAAGGTTTGAGCCGTGATGCATGTTGTTTGCTTCCTGGATAGCCTTTTGAACTCCAAGCCATCTTGCCTTTGCACGAGCTACACTATCAGCCTTTTCATCTTCTGTTAGCTCTACGCCTATTCCATCCTCATAATATGCACCTGGTGAACCAATAGCCCTATGGTAAGCATTGCGAATTTGAAGATACTTTTGCGATGCGTTAAACTGATCAATGTTTATAATATCCGCAGGTGGCGCAGGGTGCATATGTTGTGTTTCGTAGTTTATAACCAAACGCCCAACATAGCTAGATATACGAGGGTCTTTCATAGCGTATTCCTGTACTTTTTTCGGTTTTTCGTTCCACCCAATTGCCCTTAAACGCGCTACCATCGCGTCAATTGGATCTTGTGGTCGGTATGTGGTGTTATCGGGGTTCTTCGCCCGTGAAACACGTCCGTTTGGCTCTCTGTGAACGTTCTCAGCTCTTGGCCGTCCTCTTTTGCGTCTTCGTTTTGCTGCAACTGAAACCATGATATTCCCTCGATTAGATAACTTGCTGACAACTCGTTAAAACTCGGTACTTTGATACATCCTTTATGATGTTCACCATTCAATTCGTTTATAAATTGCCAACCCTAAGGACACGACGACTAACCAAAACCCGCCGTACCCTAGAAGTCCGCTAATTCCGTTTGAAACATAAATACTTCCTCCTACCATCAAAATTAGAAGAGAAAAAATAGCAATGCCAAACCCCGCTAACATTGAAAAAAGTAGTTTTTCTTTATTCATCTGTATTCCCTCGATTAAATTGTTATGCCGAAATAGATCAAAGCCACCAGTTATATTTATTATTAAATTTTTCACGCTCTTCATTAGTCGGGTTAAAATATTCATCTTCAAATCTTTTTAGATTTTCTTTGTAGTTTTGCTGGCGCTGCATGTGGAATTTTGTTGAAAGTGAAACGGATCTCAACACTCCAATGTTAGGATTGATGCCACTAACAAATTTTGAGACGTCCTTAATTTCTTTTATTTTGAAATCAGGGATGCCGACTTGTAATATTTTAGCAATAACCCCTCTTGTAGTGCTTTTTGTGACGTTTGCTGTGCTATAGCCTGACGGTACGCCTTGGCTTAGGATATTTTCCCCGCCTACGCCCAATTTCGCCCCTGAAAGGTCCATAGCCGCTTTCTCAGCTACTTGCTTTGCAACTAATGGGGAAGCGCCTAAGAAGCCTAAAAAACCTCGTCTATTCATTTTAAATCACCTTTCAATTAGATAACTTGCTGACAACTAAATTTGAATGGCCTTTTTGAGACTTGTCTCAGCGTATCGACCATCATCTCGCAATCTGATAAATTATAAAACAAATACTCTGTGTGTACTTCATAAGGCTTTGATTGCGGGGCAGACATAAGAACTATGAGCACTAGAACAAACATTAGATTTCCAATCTCTCAAGTGAAAAAAGTTCACCATTCATAAGGAATTGCTCCTTGTAGATTAGCGTTTGAATCTTAGATACGGCGTGGAGAACTGTTGTATGGTCCCGTCCGCCAAACTTACGGCCAATCTCAGGAAAAGATCTAATAGTAAGTTTTTTGCAAATATACATGGCCGCCTGTCGAACAATCACAAATTCCTTAGTCCGGCGCTTAGCTGTTAAATCAATAAAAGTTCCGCTACCGCGTTTGTAGCTTGCTTTTGGTGCGTTCCAATCTTGCAATAAAACAAAATCTTGGATCTGCTTAATTGTTACCCTATCTAACGGGATTGCATTCTCCATGTCCGCAGCCTCTAACGCTTCAAGTCTTTCACGGCGCATTCTTTTTTCATGAGCTTTAAGTGCTGCCTTTCTTGCAAGTCTCTCCCTGTACTGGCGAACCCATAAATGTTCCTTTGGTTTGGGAGCTTCTTCCTGCAATGATGTGCTTTCCATATATTCTATCTGTTTAACCTTAGCTCGAGCACGCAATCTAGCTCTTACCTCCGCATAGTGCTGCGCTTGCTTTATGGCCTCTGGCGAAGTTGATGGGCGGTATGATGCAAGCTTTGTGTCTTGCTGTACTGTGAGTGCTTGGGTCATTGGGTGCCTCCATTCTCAAAACCTAGAAATTCCAGCCCTTTTGCGGCCTTTTCATCATCTAATTTCATCGCCATAGATTTTAGCCTTTCCATTGCTTCTCGTTTCTCAGCTCCTGAATTATCAGTGCAATTGTTATGAGGCTTAGTGCTGCCTGTCGGTGCGTCCTCTTGATTGCCGTAAACCTTTTTGATTGTTTCTTTGACGAAGTCAGCACGTTTATTCTCAGCCCATTTATCAACGCCATCAAACGGATCGTCTCGTTTAATCTTGTCCGTCCAAATGATTTTCTTGAAGACTTGATCGCGGACCTCTTTGACCAATTCGCTAATGGCAGGAACAAAGATTTCATCATCAATGAATTTGGTAACAGCGGCTTCTATTGCATAGTTTGGATAGTCTTTTAGCTTTTCGGCGTAGACCTCCATACGGATAGCCTTTTCATCGACGTCCAAGTTTTCTTTGCTCGCAAGAGTGATAAATAGTTTACTGAGGTGCTTGCATATTTCTGAGAACTTAGCTTTTGGCACAGAAGCAAATATTTCTTCTCGACTGGTGCCGTCTTTGAACAATGGACGGTTTTCTTTGAATTGGACTAATTGGTTCATTGGCCCATCTCCTCTGCACGCTTCGCCATTTCCAGAAACATCATTCCTGTTGATGGTGTTTTGTTCCCGAATTTATTTCCTTGCACTGACAGGGCTTGAGGTGGCGCTAGCTCATCCTCCCATCTGCCATCATTCAACCAGCCCTGCGCTTGTTTCCAATAACGCTGTTCTGGCCCTCTTGTGGTTCGGTAGATTAAGGCTCCTGAAATGACTTGATCTGCAATCTTGTCGAGCTTCTTTCTCATCCAAACTTTTAATGCACCCTGCTTGCCTCGTTTGTCTTCGAAAGCTTCCCAGAACTCTTCAAATCGATCATCACCCGATTTTTTTGTTTGTTTTTTATTATTGATGGTTATTTCTTTTGATGGTTCTTGCGCGGTAGTTTTCACCGCTGGTGAATGACCATTTTCGCCACTGGCGAGATTTACCGCTGGCGAAAGTTGCCGCTGGATGTTTTGAAGCTTGAAACGGTATTTATGAACGCTTAAAGTGCCATCTTTTCGGCGTATTCTTTCACGTGAAATAAAGCCAATTTCTTCCAATTTTGAGAGGTGATCTCGTACCGTTTTATCAGACTGATTTGTGTACTTTGAAAGCCGTTTTACAGATGGGAAACACTCCCCGTTTTCATCGGCATAATTAGCCAATGCAATTGCTACAAACTTGCAGCCACTTGGCATTAAATCGCACTTAGAAATTAAAGTCATTACTTCTATGCTCATGGCTTACCTGCCAATCCGAAAACCAAACCTGCTAACGCAAGCAGTAACAACACAATAAGCCCGAAGCATATGCTCGATATAAGAAACACCTCAGAGACATGAGGCATGTCATAGCCTTGCTCTCTGCGCTGCTTAAGTTGCGTGGCTTTGTCTTGTTGATGTGTGGTGAAACGAATATCTTTTGAGTTATAGGATTGGTTTCTATCGCTCATGCCTTCTCCCTTCGCGTTTTTTTTGCGTCTTCCTTGCCTCTTCGAAAGTAGAA
The DNA here is from genome assembly GCF_900537175.1 of Lentilitoribacter sp. Alg239-R112. Taxonomy (GTDB): domain Bacteria; phylum Pseudomonadota; class Alphaproteobacteria; order Rhizobiales; family Rhizobiaceae; genus Lentilitoribacter. The sequence goes on from NZ_LS999833.1 coordinate 433,332, forward strand.
ATAGGTCTTTATCGATTTCAGAACCTCTAGTTGCCTCTCCAAATCATTCACCTCATAATCTTCATAAATAGTTGAACGCAATTCTGTCAGCTCTCTTTCGATGCGGTCAGTAGCGGCGTCCAACGCATTGAGTTTTTGAGTGATAGATGGGCTTTCTTTGCTCATGCTGCGTTCTCCTTTGATATTGATGAAATAGTGACAACACATGCAGGGCCGGAATCCATCCAGCGAACGCGCAAATCTTTTACGTAATCACTGCTATCGTCTTCTATGATTTTGTGCGTGGTCAAAAGGTCCAATACAGCCTTCACGCGGTTGTCAGCGTCTTGTCTGTGCTTCGATTGGGCAACGAGGACGATATAAACCTCTACAGCACCAGAGATAGGCTTAGGATGCTGTGTATTGAGTAATAAGCCAGCCTCTTGTAACCAAGTTCGATATGCAGGACTTTTAATCCGGCTCTTTCGTGCATTGGAATACATCACGTTTACACTTGGCGGCATGGGTAGCTCTATACGGGTCATGAAACCTCCGCGAACAATGGAGAGTCATTCGATATCCTGGCTTTAGCCATCTCCGCATATTCAGGGTTTAACTCCAGAAGTATGCAATCACGCCCAAGGCGATCAGCAACAAGGCCAGTTGTCCCCGCACCGCCAAACATATCCAATACCATGCCACCCTTAGGACAACCCGCCAAAATACAACGTTTTGCAAGCTCAGGCGGAAACGTCGCAAAATGGGCTTCCGAGTACGCAGCCGTTGGAATATTCCATACTTCTAGCGGCGCTGGCTCATAATTACGTAGGTTGCGTTCTGTGACCGGTAACGCCAAGGCGCTATCAAAACTATCATTATCTTTAACACGCGCTTTATGCATGCTGTGAGGACGGTCACGTTTCAAGTTCTTTTGCTTACGAGCAACCGCCTTCATATTCCCGTTGGTTTTTTTCCCACCATTAGCGCGGGCAGATCCAATTTGCGCCATGATATCTTGTGATAACCGAGCATGTGTATTCTTAGAAACTGGTTGAGTTACCGCATCACCATTGTAGTTATATTGTGGCTGTTTACTGAATAGAAAAATCTTTTCATGAGACCCCGCAGGACGATCTTTAACACTTTCCGGCATAGGGTTAGGCTTAGCCCATATGATCTCAGACCTTACCCACCAACCGGACTCTTGCATCGCGATAGCAAACCGATTGGGTATCATACAAAGGTCTTTTGGCTTTAGAACCCCACCGATAGTCGAAAAAGGCTTGTCTCTAAATGTACGATCATCATTGCCCACGGCTTTTGTGGCTGCAGCGCTTCTCCCATTTGGAGTGGTCGCATAACAATCTCCATAATTTACCCAAAGCGTACCAGTAGATTTTAAAACACGTTTAAACTCCTCGAAAACCGCAACCATGTCTTTAAGATGTTCGCCTAGCGTTTCCTCAAGACCCATTTGACCTTCGACGCCATAATCACGAAGCCCCCAATATGGCGGTGAAGTCACGCCACAATCAACAGATTCATCGGGTAAGGTTTTAAGTTGTGCTAGGCAATCTCCGACTATGATTTGTATGCTCATCCCCTACCCCTCTTCTTTTTCCGTCCGAACAACAAAATCAGCAGCTTTAAGCGCAATAGGATTAATTTCATGTGTTGCTCTTTCGTGTTCGATTTGGCGTTCTGTCCGCACACATGCAGCGTGATAGGCGCATTGAAGCGCGACATAATTTGAAGCCATAAAATCTTTCAATTCAGGATCGTAAACCAACCGCTTGATAAAGCTGATCGATAGGCCCCATTTGCTTTGAAGGCGATAATACGCACCCTCATACGTATCGCCTTGTCCGCGATATTCTTTAGCAATCAATGCGTCCGCCATCTGTTTGGCGCTTGTTACATGCATTGGACTCTTGCTCCTTTTCTCAGTACTGCGAAAACTTTTCTCGCCCATGATAAAATCCTTGTGCTTAATTCGATCTGCGATGAACGAAACGAAACACGAGGTACTAAAACTTGGCTGAGCAGCACGAAACAAAGCCACGAAAGCTTGGGGTTAAGCGAGACTTAGCCCCGTCTACTCAGCAAGCCACCAGAATTGGAGGCTTTGAAACACTAGGTCAGGCTACAAGCGGAATAATCGCGAACCTGATAAATAAGCGGGTGAGAGAACCGCAAAGGGCTGAGCAACCCGAACCCTCACCCATCGCGCTACACCTTGGGAGGAAAGGAGCGCGAGTTAGAATTAAATGTGAGAGCAAACAAGGCCCATGAACGTAAATCGGTCATAGGGCCATCCATAAAAACTGGATTCCACGAGCTACGATTACGCTGCCTATCAACAGATATAAAAGGCTCTTAAATTTACGGCCTTCATCTCGTAAGCGATCTGATATGTTTAAGGTTATTGCCCCTAATCCAAGTAGTATAAGGCTGATATCCATCAAACCGTCTCCTTGGTTAACTCAGGGGAAGGCTCTTGAAGCTTGCGGAGGTTGTCCATTGTGGATTTGTAAGCGGGGCGGAAATGTCGCCAATTATACCCACGATGATACCCTACCGAGAAACTAAAAAATGTATTGTCGTATTCATGGATTACACCAGCAACGGCCAAGACATCACCTTTGGTTAAATCAAATTCGTATATTCTACCGTCTTCGGGAGAAACAGCGGAACCAGCTTTCACAACCACCAGCTCGTCACCTACTTGGACGTTATAAGGATATCCTTGATGGGTCACTCTGCTGGCTCCTGAATGGGCTTACGGAATATATCAGGCCTTATTTTCTCAGGAGGAAGTCCAAGTATTTCTGACACCCTCCATACATGTTCCGCTGGAATTTTATCGTTCTTAACCCACCGAGAAATCGCTTGTTGTGATAAACCAACCGATGATGCAAGTTTCCCCTGCGACCCTGCCAATTTGATTATTTCGTTAATCTGTATTTTCATCATGAGCCATTTAAACAACTTAAGTTGTAAATGTCAACAACTATTCTTGTGATGAACGAACACGGAAATATCTTTATGTTATCTGCATGGAAACACTAGCGACTCGCGTCCGACAGAGACGAAACGAACTAAAACTATCGCAAACCGCCTTGGCAAATCTCGTTGGAGTGAAACAACAGGCGATCCAAAAGGTTGAATCCGGACAAACTGAAAGACCGCGCTTCATTTTAGAGTTAGCAAGAGCGTTGCAAACGACCCCCGAAGAACTGTCTGACTTCAATGGTGGAATTGTATCTGATTTCAACCGATCTAATCTTGCGCAAAATGATGAAGAGCTCATACTTGAAATTTGTCAAGATTTAGCAAGCGACATAGCCACGGAAATAGATGGAATCACTCAAGACCCGCAAGCATTTGGCAAAGTATTCAGAGATTTACTAAAAAACCGGCTAGACGAACATCGAAACAATAATAATAGAGCTTACGAAGATTCAAATGTAATCAGATTTGCTATTCGTTCAATTTCAGGGCAATAAACTCATCAAGTCTCTCTAAAAAACTATCTATGTTGGGGTGTACGTAACCTGTTTCTGGTATTTTAACACCATTTATATTGCGATCACGCTTCACAACACCTTTCCAACCCCAAAACCTATAACCAATAGCGGCTTTGTTATCATCGAATGCCCAAAACCCAATTGGAACCTTTCCTAATTTGTGGGCGTAGCCTAAACCGGATCGCCACAATAACGGTCCAGAAATTCCACCTCTATACTCTTTCAAAATGTATGTTGCATGCAGCTCTGAAACTATATCTAAATCAGGGTCATCATTAGGTTTGCAGTATGTGAAGCCAACAATCTTAGCGGTTTTTTCATGTAGAGAAAACAACCTCTCCCCATCCAGTGGGCTTTCAACCACTCTGTTCCATTGCTTTAGTCTAAATTTAAGCGATCTTGCGTCGTGAATTTCTTTAGGTATGAATTTGTAAACATCCTTCCAGCATTTTCTATGTATCCGAGCGATTGATTGAACATCGTCACTAGTTGCTTGAGTTACAAACATTGGTACTACTCCTTGTTGCATTTCAAATAAAGTTGATTTACGATCGAGTGATGTTAAGTGCAGACGAAAGACAGAGAATTGAGGGCGTATTTACTCAACCTTCTAAAAAGAAAGTTGAAGAACCCCGCCTTAAAATAGTTATATTTATTGTAGTTTTTGTTGTTTTTGCGATATTCGCAGGTTCGTCTACATTGGTAGAACAACCAAATAAGCCCGAAAGCTCTATCTACAACTGGTAGTAGTTATTTCTGGATGAATTCGAGATATATTGATCTAATTGGGAAATATTCATTCGTTACCCATGCCACTTTTGCATCTAGGTCACCCGTATTCATAATCACGTAACCAAAGGATGATCTTTGGTTGTTTGCAAAAGATTTTACGAAATCCTCCAAACCAATAACTTCTGGATATTGCTCAAGCATAGCACCATTATTTTTGCTGACTATTGAAACGCACAATTCGCACCTGGTGGACCTATCTAATAGCAACAGCTCTTCCGGCGTTAATACAGCTGCTAAAACTCCTAAAAAGTTTTTACCAGAATACACAGGCATGGTTAGAGGTATAAACGGGAACCCAGAAGTTCTGCCCGCTAGTATACCTCCAATTTGCATCTCATTAGACTTGCCGAGCTTTGCTTTCTTAAAATATCCTCGATCCGACAAATCTAATGGGATAGCTTCTTCTCGCGAACTATCGGCTGAAATTTTACCGTCTTTGTCGATAAACAGGATAGACCGTATATGCCCTGTTTCTTTAACCTTCCGTTTCAACAATAAATGCAAGTTATCATCAGTTAAAATAGATCTTGAAAGTAGGTCACTCAATCCTATCAGAGCTAAACGCCCTTTACCCAGTGCCTTTGATAAATGAGCGTCCATTAATTGGGCGCGTACAATGATTTCACTTTTATCCAAGCGAGTAGACTGACCCGATACGGGTGATATCAATAACAGATATATGAGTAAGCATTTTAGTAGCTTCATAAAAACAGTCTCTTTCCCACCGCATTAGGAATGTTACTCGCCGTGCTGTCTAGTGCTAAATTTAGTACATAACCAATTGTTGGCATATTTTTACAACTTTTGTTGTTTTTTGTGTTGACAACTTTTGTTGTTTTTCGTACATTAATCCTCAACACAGCAAGAAGAAGCCTACGCAAACGCTAGCGCCGATCTGCTGAAACAAGTTGAGGAAATGATGATGAACGTGCAAACGCCAAACCAAAAAATACTGGCTGACTTGGCAAGCGATATCATAGGCATGACTGATGATATTGATCAGCATAGTATTGAAGCAAATCTACGTGCACTTACTCGCTATATGGCGCAATCTTTCACGGACTTAATTGAGCAAGAAGCGGTTGAACACGACGTTATTGTAGATCGCAAGCCGAGTGACTTCTGCGAGGCTCTTGCAGGTGAAATCATATATCAGCTTGAAGACCTTCAAAGCGAGATTGAACTGAAAGAACAGCGCGAACTAGATGCTGTTGGCTATGTCGATCAGAACAATGAACACCGTCACGGACATAAAGAATATGGGGTGCTGTCGTGATTGATCTAGGCACCATACAAGGCACCAACAAAACCCGCCATGAGTGGAAGACAAAGCTTGCTCAAGGTGTTCTGTTCGCAGGTATGTGGGCTTTATTTATTTTAGCAATTAGTGGGGGTATGTCATGAGTGGCGCACAAGAAATATGGGACATGGCAGAAGCTACCGCACAAAGAATGATTGATGAAAAAAATGGCAAGATGCCACCTAAGCTTCAACGTGCACTCGACCAGTTTACTCAAAATAGAATAGCAGAACTTGAAGGCGCAGAAAAGGCGTTAGCAGTCGTAATGGACCAGCTTTTAAAAACTACGACAGAATACGAAAAATTAGGCGGTGATAACGAGCTGGTAGCCATTAACATGAAGCTCTCAGATAGTTTTAAAAGCAAATACAGAGGTATAAACAATGGGTGATAGTAAAGCAACCATAGGCGCATCTATATGCGCTGTCATGGCTGAAATAAAAAGGCTTAAAAAAGCAGATAAAAACGACTTTGCAAAATACCTCTTTACGTCTGTTGATGACTTTAAAGACGAGGTTCGCCCACTTATGGCGAAACACGGTCTTTTAGTGAATATGAACGAGTTATCCCTTGATACGCAGGTCATCACAAATGACAAAGGGAAAGAAACGCTAGTATCCTCTTACAAGTTTTCAATCGAGCTGGAACATGCCGAAACAGGCGATAAGCAACAGGCTGAAAACATTACAATTATGTTGCCGTATACTGGAGCTCAAACAACCGGTGCAGCTCGTTCGTATGCCTTGAAAGAGTGGTTTAAAAGTAAATTTCTGGCTTCATCTGGTGATCAAGGTGCGGAAGCAGATCACAATGAGCAAGCGCAATATTCAACTAAAGACCGTCTCGGTAAGCCAGCAGCTAGGGAGCTGTCAGGCGAGCTTGATAAAGAGCTGAATGAACTGGCAAACAAAAAAGATATAGACGCTCTTCGAGCTTGGTGGCCTGAGCAATATTACCGAATTGAAACCTTGCCCAAAGATTGGGAAATTGCTCTCAAAACACGATGGCAGACAGCAGGTAAGGAACTTAAAGCCAACGAAGATTTAGACAAGATGAGTAATGAGCAGCTTGATGAAATCGCAATGGGTAAGAAGCCTACGGAAGCCGCTTAATGTCCACCAGCCCAAGAACCAAGATCACAGTAACAGACGAGCGTAAAGCGTGGTCTTGGGCTTGGAGAAACAAGAAAAGCCAAATGATGATTTACATTTTGTACGTTGCGCAAGATGCGGTCAGAAACGATGGCCTAACCCAAATCGAAGGCTTCAATATAACAGAAGGTTGCGAAAATGGATAAGGAATCATGGGCAATGAGAATGTTTGATCGAGGTTGCGGATATGAAGACGTGGCCGTGAAACTGGATATTCCTTTATCTCTCGCGAGACTTTGGATGTTTTCGTATTTGGGTGTGCCGCGAGAGAAAATGAAAGCAAACCAATAGGAGAAGATGAGATGCCTTCAATGGTCCAAGTAAACTGCAAAACATGTAGCTTACCGTTCGATGCTAGAACCGCTGACGTTGCGAGAGGATGGGGCAAGTTTTGCTCAAAGTCTTGCAAAGCAAAAGAGCAAGAGAAACGTACAGGGCAAAATAAATCGTACCTGCATAGAAAAAATACCAGACGAGATATCGACGGAGACGACGATGATTACGACCTCTCTTGGGATGCACACAAAGTTTGGACTAACGCCACCCAATAAACCTAACTAAGAGGAAAGAAGAATGTCAGTTCTAAAGCTTAGAAAAAAGCAACGTGGGCCTTGGTGCAGTTACTGCGAAAGCGAACGAAATAGAGCTGAGTTTCGCGGCCTGGGGTTTACCAAATTCGCCTGTCAAGCACATATCAAAGAACTGTATGCAGATGACACGAATTACGAAAATACTAACTTACATTCAACAGAAGCTGAAAATTCAATCGGCTATGTCTAACCCCACCCAATAAACAGAAAGGATAATGAGATGGACACACCAAACCAAAACAACGGACAACTTCGAGCATTTATTGAGCGGATAGAAAGATTGTCAGAAGAAAAGCAAACTATCGCCGACGATATAAGCGAGGTGTACGGCGAAGCTAAAGTGGTGGGTTATGACACAAAGGTTATTCGCAAAGTTGTTGCCATTCGCAAGCTTGATCAAAACGAGCGCATGGAACAAGAGGCGGTGCTTGATACGTATCTCGCAGCTTTGGGAATGTTGCCAAGTGATGAGGCCGCATAATGTCTGATTTTGGCCCAATGATCGATATGCAATGGGACGGTGAAAGTCTAGTCCCATCTAGCCCAAGATGGCAAATAGCCGCTGACAGGCAATTGGTCGTTGGGCAATCATATAAAATCCGTGAACATGCCGAGCGCACCGATAAAGATCACAATCATTATTTTGGTTGTATCAAGAAAGCATGGGAAAACCTACCTGAAAGCTTTGCAAACGATCTGTTTGCCCGTTCACCGGAACACTTGAGGAAATACGCGTTAATCAAAGAGGGTTATGCCGACGCACATCAAATGCCCTGCCCGACCGCTGGCGAGGCTATGAGATTAGCCGCCGCATTGCAGCCAGTAGATAAATATTCAATCGTTGTTACGGATGGTTCGATTGTCACGAGATACACGGCACAAAGTCAAAGCCGTAAGGAAATGGGCAATGAGATTTTCAAGGAATCAAAGCAGAAAGTTTTATTGTTTTGTGCAGATTTAATTGCTGTTGATTTTGATGAATTCACCGACACGTCAGAGTATAGGAGAAACGCAGCATGACCCCATACAGCAAAGAGATTGAAAAGCTCGAACGTCTCAAAGATGCAAGACGATCTGGAAGCCTCACAATTCGCAGCTTAACAGACCTTCAAGAGCAAATACGCAATGACGAACTACAAGCAGAGCTTAACGGCACAAAGCCAGTGTACCGCGTACCGGCTGGGATTAACCGGAGGGTGAACTAATGAGAGCGGTCCCCGAATGGATAGGTAAGACAGACGATTCAAAGGTGCCGGATCGCGTAAAGCTTCGTGTTCTCGATGAATATAAAAACAAATGCGCGCTATCCGGCGTTGAGTTCAAACCTGGGGACAAGATCGAATTTGACCACATTACCCCGCTTTGGATGGGTGGCGAAAATCGAGAAAAGAATTTGCAACCGGTTTTACCCGTACCACATAAAAAGAAAACAAGCACAGAGGCGGCGGTTCGTAAAAAAGTAAATCGCATTCGAAAGAAACATACAGGCGTCAAAGAAAAGAAGCCATGGTCTAAATTCAAAAAGAAAATGAATGGTGAGGTAGTAGAAAGATGATCACAGAAAAAGAAACACAATTTGCTCGTCACGCACTTGGTTTAACACGCGGTAAAATCGCTTATAGAAACGGCTTTCATGCTGGCGGCAAGGATATCGATACTGGACGCTCCTTAGAAGCTAAGGGAATGGCGGTTAGCTTCCCACCTAGTGAACTTTTTCCAGATGTGATTTTTTGCATAACCACTAAAGGGTTTGAGGCGATTAAAAAACGTGGTGAGAAATTAGACCGCGAAGAGTTGGAACGTATTAAGCGGCTTGATCAAAAAGCCCTAGCCGGAGCCAGCCGATGACTAACCAACCAGAGTTAAAGCCCTGCCCTAGATTGCCAGTTTTAAGAACGCCAGAAGGCATAGTTAAATCATTAGAGCAATGGGTAGAGTTTACCCGCCGTGATGACTGCTTACGTAGAATGGTGCCTAGCGACCTACGGGTAATATTATCAAACCTAAAAACCCGTGAAGCTCCTAAAGTTAAGGCTTTGGAATTTGTAGACAGTAAAGCGGAAGGCTGCAACATCATTTACAATATTAAAAAATGGCCTAACTCCGAAAAGTATCGAGTTATGTTCAACCGCTTTGGCGGCATTGATTGGCTTATGGACAAATTTGATAGCTGGCATGGCGCACGTGTTGCCGCCCAGTCCCACTATGGAAAACTAATACTAGAAGCATTGGAGAAGTGAATGACCATGCAAAAAGGAAAAGATCTTTTAGTTAAAGTAGATCAAGAAGGCGATTTTGTAACTGTCGCAGGGTTGAGAGCTAAAAGACTGACTTTTAACCATGATAAGCTTGATCTTGCCAATGCCGAAACCTTGGATAAATGGGGCGAGTTATTAGCTAATTCAGACCTGGAGCGTGTTGGCATCTCTGGTTCTGGAATCTTTAAGGACGCTCAGAGCGATGATCTGGTGCGGGGAATGTTCTTTTCCAGTGATATCAAGGAATGGCAATTTACTGTTCCTGATTTTGGGAATTTATGCGGAAAATTTCAAATTACAGCGCTTGAATACTCTGGCCAACATGGTGGCGAAATCACTTTTGAAGCCGCTATGGAATCGTGTGGCCCAGTTCAATTCACCTCCTGTGGATAAGCTGTTAACAAAGAGAGAGAAGAAACAAAGTAAATGAGCGATCCTTTTATCCTTCAACAGATTGGCTATCGTAAGCCAGATGCAGCGAAATTCGTTGGGGTTAGCCCTTCGAAATTCATGCAGCTTGTTAAGGATAAAAGGATGCCGGAACCCTCACAAGTTGACGGGTGCGTGATTTGGGATGGTCGGGAACTAATAGCCGCCTTTGACGCACTAACTGGTAAAGGGGATGGCAATTGGAACATATGAAATGTGATATTCCAAACGTCACACAATACGAGGACAGGCACGGAAAGCTAAGAACGCGATACCGTAAATATGGTGTTACGGTTCAATTGCCAGATCCGGCGCACAAAGATTTTCCGCAATCTCTTGCAGATGCGATAACCAAAGCTCAAAACATCAAAGATGGGGTTCCTGAGAAAGAGGTATATAAAAACGGGACAATAGGTTTTGCTCTTGAGCGATATTACAATTCACCAAAGTTTAAAAACCTCAAGCCCAAAACTCAGAATGAATATAAGAATGCATTGAATAGGCTACTTGCAAAAAACAAAAAAGCCGAAGTGTCCAAACTTACTGATTCAATGGTCGAAGCAATGCAAGTAAAAATGGAAGCAACGCCAGCAATGGCAAATGCGACCATGCGGTATTTCAGAACGTTTTTAGCTTACTGCATAAAACCGCTGCAATTAATATCACAAAACCCAGCCTCATCTATCACAATGTACGAGATAGGCGAATGGCGTAGCTGGTCAATTGAGGAATGCGAACGGTTCGAGGCTTATTGGCCTGTTGGAACGCTGCAAAGGTGGATTTATACAGTAGCGCGTTACACATCACAAAGAATTGGCGATGTAGTGAGAATGAGCCGCCACGATATCAGGGATGGTTTCATTCGCGTAATTCAGGAAAAGGGGCGCGGCAAAAACAAGACCGGCGAAGAAATGTGGATCTTCATTCACGATGAAATTTTAACTGGATTAAACCATTTACCAAGCGATCAGATAGCGTTTTTTATTACCGAACGTGGTAGACTATTAAAAGAAGATCGCGCCTCAAAAATCATGGCCGCAGCTATCAAAGAAGCTGGTTTATCAAAGGATTGCGTTGTTCACGGATTGCGCAAACGAGGCGCTACGGATCTTGCAGATAGTGGCGCAAATGACCGTGAAATTATGTCAGTAACGGGCCATAAAACAACGGCTATGGTCGGTAAATACACAAGAGCGGCAGATCAACGGAAACGATCTAAGGATGCTATTACTAGATTTGAAGAGAATCGAAAATGAGAACGGAAACAAAACAGAAAATGGCTAACCCTATTGTAGCTAAATGGCTAACCTATCCGCAGAAAAGACTTGCAAATTCATTAGACCAAACAATTCAAATAGTTGAATGGTGCCCCCACACGGACTCGAACCGCGGACCTACTGATTACAAATCAGTTGCTCTACCAACTGAGCTATAGGGGCAACGATGTGGGAATTAACATATTGATCGCGCATGTAAAGTAAAATTTCAGTTTTTTTTCAAACAACTGTCGAAAAACTTGACCAGCGAGCTATATCGCGCAATTTTGGTGCTTCTAAATCTTAAGATTCTCCGTTGGAGATCAGGAGTATTCATTGAAAATAGCATTTCTTGCTTCATCGGCAAATCACGCGCAGGAGGCAATCAAACACCTTTCTGCGCTATATGGTAATGCAACTGTTGAGGATGCAGATGTTATTGTTGCGCTTGGTGGCGACGGTTTTATGCTGCAAACGCTGCATGACCAAATAAATACCGGACGGCTTGTCTATGGTATGAATCGTGGAACCATTGGCTTTTTGATGAATGATTACGATGACAAAAGCCTACCTGACAGAATTGAGGCGGCCGTGGCCAACACGATTCGTCCACTTATCATGCAGGCTACCAATGCTAATGGCGATTCGTTTACTGCACGTGCTATCAATGAAGTATCGCTTTTTCGTCAATCTTACCAAGCTGCAAAGATTAAAGTCGATGTGGATGGCAAAACGAGGCTGGAAAGCCTCATCTGCGATGGTTTGATGGTTGCAACACCTGCGGGCTCAACGGCCTATAATCTATCAGCGCATGGCCCCATCCTGCCGCTCGATGCCAAACTACTTGCGCTGACCCCTGTAAGTGCATTCCGCCCTCGCCGCTGGCGCGGTGCACTTTTGCCGGATAGTGCTGAAGTGACACTTGAGATTTTGGAACCATACAAACGTCCGGTAAATGCTGTTGCCGATCATCTGGAAGTTAAATCGGTCACGCAAGTGAAAGTTTGCCAATCAGTTGATCACACGGTGCAAATTCTTACCGATTCCAGCCATTCCTGGAATGATCGAATTTTAGCCGAGCAATTTTCGTACTAAGGTTTGAATCCACGCATTATTCGACCATAAGTCGCTTGGCGGTATGCTGCGTAATAAGCCTGTGAAAAGGCATAATGATCGCAAGGTAAGCTTTGCCGAAAACATTATGTGTCCGCACCCAAGTCGATAAAATACAGCCATTGTCGGATTTCAAAATCGATGTTCTGAAATCCAGGTGTTTATCATTATCTCCCAGAATGACTTCATCTTCTGAAATATAGCAAACTCGGAATACACCGATCTTATCGTCAATTTTCAAACTGTCTGGCATTTGATCCGGCGACACGCCAACATCACCTGTTTTGAGACCAAAGAGGCCGACGATTGCATTGCGCAACTGCATAAGCCGCGTAATCCATGATGGCATTTGCCCGAAAGCTTGTTTTGCTAACTGCTCTGCGGACATATGAGCACCAACAGAAGGCGCAAATACACAATCAATAAAATCCCCCTCGCCAACATACTCATTCAAACGGCTTGGAACTGGTAAATCAACATAAGACACACGCGGCTTGGACATAAATTTCTCCTATATTTTATACTTAAGCCATATTCCTTGAATGTTAACTCGGCCAATTGCCGCATGGACTAAATCGATAAAAATTTAATAAAATCATACTATTAACCATTGATTTAGCACTTGATTGCAAACCCATATCGGTAGTCTATTGGTGTTCATAATACGTTAACTACGAATGTCTCAGGATTACCAACCATTCTGACTGACATTGGTTCATTTATATTAAAGTGAGGATAATAAGTTGGTCAAATTGTTAATCAATGGACGTAATGTAGATGCAGATACCATCAATGCATTATCAACGCTGCCAGGAGGTCCGTTGGGAACGTCACCATATGCTGGTGGTTCCGCAGGCCTAACTATTTCAACATCACCGACTTCTTTTTCTTATGTAATAGGTGCACCTCGAGGTGGATCGACAATAGAAGGCACAGGTGAAAACCTGATATTTGACGATCAAAACCGACCAATTGGTGGTACAATTACAAGTGTTAAAAATTCGTTCTACGACGGAGGCGGTGCGGGTTCATTTTTTAATGGTAGTTATGAAATAACCGAAGTCTCTTTAGATGCAGCTGAGTTACTTGCAGGTACAATTGGCGATACATTGTTTAACGGAGATGACAACGTTGAGATCATTCTTGATGGGAGAAGTGGATATGTTGGTGGTGGTTATGCAGAGAATAGCAGCTCAGTTAAAACCGGTGATGGCAACGATACCGTCAAAATAAGTGCTGTACCAAACTATAGGGAAATAGAGTTTGGAAGTATAAATATAGACAGCGGCGCGGGATCAGACACAATAGAATTGGCAACTAACCTTCCCAGACAGAAAGTAGTCAATGTCACTACAGGTGAAGGTAAGGATTCCATCATTATCAATTTCGATCCTGTAAATGCATCGCCAAGAGCTATAACAGAAATAGACAACGTCGCGGTGCAATTCATTAAAGACTTTGATATCAATAACGACAGCATCACTTTACCTCCACTCTCCCCCAATGATGGCTGGAAATGGCAAGTAATAGACGTAGATGGTTCAGCCGAAATTCGTGCACAAAAACTAGACACAAACGGACTACCTAGTGGAGAAATTGGCACACGAATTATTGTTGAAGGTATAGCTGCAAATCAACTTGATTTAATCGATACGCCACCACCTGCACCAACAGGTCCAGTGTTTGGCACAGATGGTCCTGACGCACTCACAGGTGATGCTGGTGACAATGTACTTATTGGTCTTGGTGGCGATGATGCGATTATTGGCCTTGCAGGCAATGATGTATTAATTGGTGGGGATGGCAATGACAGCCTAGACGCTGGTGATGGAAACGACCAATTATTTGGCGAATTTGGCGATGACACACTATTTGGCGGTGCGGGCGATGATGCTTTGTTTGGTGGCCTTGGCAATGACTTCCTTGTTGGCGATGCTGATGGGACAAGTGGTGTAGACGGTATCTTTGGCGGCGAAGGGAATGATGTGGCATTTGGTGGCCTAGGTGCTGATTATATTGAAGGTGGCGCAGATGATGATAGCCTCTTCGGCGAAACTGGTGCTGATGTAATACTTGGTGGTACCGGCGATGATTTTATTGATGGCGGCACCGAGAACGACGTTATTAGTGGCGGTGACGGAAATGACATCTTGCTGGGCGGCCTTGGCGATGATGAAATTCGTGGCGACGATGGTGATGATAGTATCCTGGGCCAAGAAGGAAATGATACCATTTTCGGAGGCTTTGGCGTTGATACTATTGATGGCGGAGACGGCAACGACAACATCTTCGGTGAGACCGGTGCCGACACGGTCTTCGGCGGGCTAGGCAATGATACGATCTATGGCAATAGCGGTGATGATAATATCTTTGGTGGAGAAGGTGATGACAGTCTCTTCGGAAACACTGAAAACGACACGATATTTGCAGGCGCTGGTAATGATTCACTGGCTGGCGGCACAGGAAATGATGTGCTGTTCGGTGAAGATGGCGATGACACATTTACTGCCGGTTCTGGCATTGATGTCATCAATGGTGGCGCTGGTATCGATACACTAACTATCGGGCCGGAAGACGGGAAAATCTTCTGGCAAGATTTTGAGAACGGAACGGACAGGATCTCATTTGGATTGGGTGTGAACAAGGATAACTTTTCAAGCAAAGTTACGATTGCATCCACAACAGACGGTAATTCGACGCTGATCACGTATGATAACACTCAGTTATTCCTAGAGAATGTGGATGCGAGCTTGATTGACGAGGAAGATTTTAATCTTAGAGATATGCCCCAGCCAGACGTCTTTGTCTGATTGGCAACCACAATAAAAATTCCCTACTCTAATGGGCGCTTTTGCCATTTGCATGTAAACGCTATCACTACTTGCAAACTTATATTCATCGCAAACGAAACAGCGATAAACACGGTGAACGGCAAGGCTGAATTACAATCATCCTGATTTAAATAACGTGCATCTGCAATTTGCCATAATTTGCAGATGCATTTCATTTAAAACACTTATATAAAAGGCCTATGAATAAAAATGTGGCCTATATTTTTCAGGTGATTCTGGCTGTTATTTGCTTTAGCCTGCCCAGTATGGCTCAGGAGCAAAAGCTGCTACGCGTTGGCATTGTTGCACCTGATGATGGTACCCTGTCACTTCTGGGCACTCAGTTACGTGCTGGGTTTTATATACATGAGCAACAGTTCATTGATAATCCGCCGACATTTGAATTCGTCGAAGAAGCCGAGATTTGTGAGCCGGAAGCAGGCGCAGATATTGCCTATTCACTGGAGGAGGCGCGAGTTGACGTTGTTGTTGGGTTCTTTTGTGTTGAAAGCCTATCGGCCGCCCTACCCGTTTTACAACAAATTAATGTCCCCGTGATCAATATCAATATTCGCTCTGACATTGTGCGCGATGAAGCTGCTCGCCTTGATTTACCATTATTTAGCCTTGCACCGCGTGCCAGTGATCAAGCCAAATTTGCATCCCGCTACATTATCGATAATTGGGGTGATAAATCTGTCGCGCTGATTGAGGATGGCACGATTAGCAATCGTGAACTCGCAGATGCTATTCGCTTGCAACTCGATGATGGCGGCTTTCAGCCCATTGTGCTGGATAATTTTCGCCCAGGTCAAGAAAAGCAATTTGGCCTTGTCCGACGTTTGGGCCAATCCAAAATCACACACGTCTTTGTTGGTGGCTCACGTCTTGATACGTCCATCATGGCTCGTGATGCTGCATCCATAGGCCTTGAATTTACGTTTGCAGGCGGAGATGCTTTGCGTGCTGCCGATGAAGGTCTTAAATTACCAAATGGTACAATTGCTATATTGCCAGACATCAAAATGTCTGGCGACAATGCCATTGCCGCGCGCGCAGCGTTCGATTCAGCTGGTATTTTTCCAGACCGCTTCCCCATCCTTGGTTATGCCACCGCAGAAATTATGAACCAGCTTGCACAGGTAAACGATGATGATCTATCTGAAAGCCTCAAATCCACCGAATTTAAAACAATCATTGGACCCGTGACCTTCAATCAATTTGGCGAACGCCAGGAAAGCGTTTTCAATGCTATGATATGGCAGGACGGGCGTTTTGTCGAAGAGGTTAGCAATTAATGACATTTAAAGCAGGTGTAAAAAACCTCATTACCGATGTCGGTGGACTGCGTGTTGGCAATGCTGGCGATAACAAGTTGAAATCTGGTACAACCGTCATCTTATGTGATGAACCAGCCGTTGCAGCCGTGCAGGTATTAGGTGGCGCGCCTGGCACTCGTGAAACGGACCTTTTAGAACCACATAACACCGTGGAAACCGTTCATGCGATCACATTATCCGGCGGGTCGGCTTTTGGTTTAGATGCGGCTAGTGGTGTACAAGCTTATTTGCGTGAAAAATCCATTGGCTTTGAGGTCGGCGAGCATAAAATCCCCATCGTGCCGAGCGCAATTCTTTTTGACCTGATAAATGGTGGCGATAAAGACTGGGGCACATACCCACCCTATCGCGAACTTGGATTTAATGCAGCAGAAAATGCATATATCGATTTTGATATTGGGTCCGTCGGTGCAGGGTTGGGAGCACTCACAGCAAACATGCGTGGTGGCCTTGGCTCCACCTCATCTGTCACAGAAAGCGGACTAACAATAGGCGCACTATCAGCGGTCAATCCTATGGGTGCAGTGACAATTGGAGATACGAGACATTTTTGGGCCGCTCCATTTGAGATCGACCATGAATTTGGTGGATTGGGCTATCCTCAACCAATACCGGACAATACAACTGACTTGCAGATAAAGTTTCGAGAAACGCAACGCGGTGGCGCCAACACAACAATTGCTGTTATTGCCACCGACGCGATCTTAACAAAAGCACAGGCAAAACGACTAGCAATTTCTGCCCATGATGGTTTTGCTCGTGCTATTTGGCCAAGTCATAATATTTATGATGGAGATCTTGTTTTCACCCTTGCAACAGGAACATCTGGCAGGAAACCAAATCCAGATGAATTTATCGATCTGTGTGCCGCAGCAACAAGTACAATGGCGCGCGCCATAGCACGAGGTGTATATGCAGCCGATGCAAAACCCGATGATATTCTACCAAGTTGGATCGGATTTAAGTGATCGCCTTACTCCTACAAAGCATCTTATGGGGCATTGCTATGGCAATGTCTGCTACAGTCTCACTTTGGTTCTCGAATGATTTACTGACGAGCCACTTGACCATAATTCTCTTGATGTTTTTCACGACAAGCATTGTCGGTTATATGCTGGCAATGCTGGCGGTCAGACTATTTGTAAATACAACGAGATTTGAAACTCGTTTTGCAGGTTACTTCTTGTTCCTCATCATCATGACAATTGGCTGCAATGCGCTTTTTTATTGCCTCAGCTATTGGTCTTTTTATAGCCAATGGCACGCTCCAATCTTAAGTCGCACATGGGTTTGGCAATTCTTTTTCACAAATATTGGGGCACTTTATCAGTTTGCTGTTCTCGGCCTGTTACTTTACCTCCCGTTAGGTTTGATTTTTCTCACGATCACATCATACCTCAAAGCAAAACCCATTCACTTGCAGAACCCATAAAAAAGGCGCCACATTTGATTGTGGCGCCGATGATATTGTTTTCAATTATGAGATTAGCTGAGGCCTAGAACTCATCCCAGTCGTCTGCATCATCTGCGGGAGCGGTTTTTGCAGAAAACGCTGCGGCCACTTTGCTCACCATTGATTTTGCTGGTGATTGTTTTGGCGCATGGGATGCAGAGGCGGCCTGTGGGGCTGAACTATTGGCAGGGGTTGATCTCGCAGGAGCTGAATTTACAGGGGCTGATTTTACAGACGCAGCACTTTGTGTCACCGAACCAGAAACAGCAGATTTCGTTGTGGCAAATGATCCAGACTTTTCGCCCAATGTAAAGGTTCCGACAAGGCCAGCCAGATTTTGAACATCTCCAGCCATCTCCTGCGTAACCGCCGTATTTTCCTCAACCATCGCCGCATTTTGCTGTGTAACCTGATCCATGGAATTCACAGCACTGTTAACTTCCTGAATGCCCGAAAGCTGCTCTGCTGCACCTTGTGAAATGGTTTCAATCTGTGCGTCAATCTCAGTGACATGTTCAGAAATCTTGGCAAGTGCTTCGCCCGTTTGTTGAACCAGCTGCACACCATTTGCCACTTCATCACCAGATTTGGTAATAAGCTCTTTGATCTCTTTAGCAGCATTGGCCGAACGCTGAGCAAGTTCGCGCACTTCCTGAGCAACAACTGCAAAGCCTTTACCCGCCTCACCCGCACGGGCAGCCTCTACACCCGCATTCAATGCAAGTAAGTTTGTCTGGAAAGCAATTTCATCAATCACATTGATGATATTTGAAATATCACCAGATGCTTTTTCAATGCCTTCCATTGCCGTAACGGCATCAGAGACAACAGCACTGGATTTTTCAGTATCGCCGCGTGCATCCTTGGCTTTGGTTGCAGCCTCGTTTGCACGTTCTGATGTCTCTTTAACGGTCGCTGTGATCTCATCAAGAGCGGCAGATGTTTCTTCCAATGATGCGGCTTGTGTTTCCGTACGCTGAGATAGATCATTTGTCGCTTTACTGATCTCGGTAGAATTATCACGAAGGCCAGTTGTCACATTGCTAATTTGACCAAGCGTTGCACTCAATTTGCCAACAGAGGCATTAAAATCAGTCCGCAAGCGATCAAGATCACCATCAAATGGGGTATTAAGCGTTACGGTCAGATCACCTTCTGAAAGGCGTGTCAGACCACCTGCCAACGCTTCAACGGCTTGTTGGATCTTCGCAGCATCTTGCGCTTTAGCTTCCTCGCTTTGCTTGCGCTGCTGTTCAGTCATAGCACGATTTTCTTCGCCCTCTTCTTCTAAACGTTCCTTTTCAATGGCAGCATCACGAAAAACCGATACAGCTTCAAACATCTCACCAATTTCGTCATTGCGATTAGCGCCGTCTAGTTCGATGCTTGTATTCCCGCTCACAAGCTCCTTCATATTGTCAATCACGTTTGCAATAGGTTTAGTAATTGAGCGGGAGAACATAAACGCGGCCACAAGCGCTGCACCCAATAGGACAAGTGCCATAACAGCGATAAGATTACGTAGATCTGTAATGCCCTGTAACATTTCATCTTCTTGAATAAGAGCGGCAACAATCCAGTTTTGCTGCAAAAAATCAACTCTGGCTGCAGAAACCTGGTAGACTTCACCTCGGAACTCCGGAATTTGACCTACCGGTTGATTAGCAAAACTTTCTTCCAAAATTCGTTTTGAAAGTGGAAGTTTAACTTTCAGGGATTCGTTCTCTTCTGTCTTCTGAGAGTCAGAAATCAATGTACCATCCGATTTTAACAGAAGCGTTTCGCCCGTCTCGCCCAAACCGGTCACATTGCGCATAATCTGACCAATAATGTCATTTGGCATTTGAAACACCAAGACACCCACCAATTGATCACCTTTTACGATTGACTTACCGATAAAGGCTGCTGAAGCACCATAGGATGGGGCATAAGGATTGTAATCATCAACAACAATATCTGTAGCGGAATTGTTTTCAATTACTTTCTTATAAACATTTGCCAGACCTGAATCTTTCCATTCACCAGTGTTCAGATTGGTCGCAAAATCAGCTTCTTTAAAAACTGAATAAATTACGTCACCTTCATTATTGATGAGAAAAATATCGTAATATCCCCTCTTCTCAAGCAGCTCACGATAATATGGATGTGTTTGTTTGTGTGAAGCATCATAACCATCGATTCCGGCCGTATCGAGCTTGTGTTTTTCTCCGGTTGGATTCGGGTTGTCCTTTATATAACGCTTTTGAAGTTCTGCCACCTTGTTATCTCCAGGAAGGAAATTCCAGCCAAAACTTAGTGCACCGATAGAAGCTGAAGCTTTCTCATCTTGCGCGGTATTAATGAGGTCATTTTCTATGGATTTTAAATAGGTCTCAACCTGATTCCGCCGACCATCAGCAACAGCCTGGAGAGTTTCAGACGATTTTTCTTGTATTATATTTGAACTAACAACCAGGCCAGCCATGCTAGCGGCGCCAACGGTTACGATAGTTAAGATTGCAGCAGCAATGGGTAACTTGCGCGAGATTTTCATGACGTGTTCTCCCCAACGACATTTTTTATATGAAATCATGAACAATAACGTTCTTAGGTGCGCATCATGCTAATCACGGTGAAGAGATCCCATTGATAAAAGTCTCATTAATTAAAAAACAAAGCGTTAATTACAAGTTCTCTCTCACGGCTTGCGCTCACGATTAAACAACCCACAATTGCTTCCCAAACACACTTTCTCTACAAAGTTAATAATCAGCATGAATTATCGTCTTGAATAACATAAGCAAATTCCGAAATATGGCCTTTCCAGAGCATAACAAAATAAAATGTAATTTAGATTATCTTTCTTCAATAAAAATGTAGAAAGGCGGATTTTGGAGGTGCGAGTGATTGATTTGCGCAGTCTGAGCAGCTAAACGAGGCGATATATTTACATATTAAAGTTCCAAACATGAGAAACATCGTATGATCGAGCGCTATTCCCGCAAGGAAATGACTGATATCTGGTCGCCACAAAGTAAATTCCGCATTTGGTTTGAAATTGAGGCTCATGCATGTGATGCGCTTGCGGACTTGGGTGTCATCCCGAAATCCGCAGCAGAGACCATTTGGGCAAAAGCTGGCGAAGTTGAATTCGATGTCGCACGTATTGATGAAATTGAAGCGGTCACCAAGCATGATGTGATTGCGTTTCTAACGCATCTGGCAGAAATTGTGGGTGATGATGCGCGCTTCGTGCACCAAGGCATGACATCATCTGATGTTTTGGATACGTGCTTTAATGTTCAGCTTGTCAAAGCCACTGATCTTCTTCTTGCTGATATGGATCGCTTGCTTGCAGCGCTGAAAAAACGCGCGTTTGAACATAAAGACACAATCACCATTGGCCGTAGTCATGGTATTCATGCTGAGCCTACTACATTTGGCGTCAAGCTTGCTCAAGCCTATGCTGAATTTGAGCGCAACAAGAAACGCCTTGAAGCTGCGCGTGAAGATATCGCCACTTGTGCAATTTCCGGTGCAGTTGGGACATTTGCAAATATTGACCCAAGTGTTGAAGAACATGTCGCCAAGTCTCTGGGACTTGCCTCTGAACCGGTTTCAACACAAGTTATCCCGCGTGATCGTCATGCCATGTATTTTGCGACACTGGGTGTGATCGCGTCATCTATTGAACGCCTTTCGACCGAAATTCGCCATTTGCAACGCACTGAAGTTCTGGAAGCAGAAGAGTTTTTCTCACCGGGTCAAAAAGGCTCGTCAGCGATGCCGCATAAACGCAACCCGGTTTTGACCGAAAACCTGACGGGTCTTGCACGTATGGTTCGTTCCTACGCCCAGCCCGCGATGGAAAATGTTGCCCTATGGCATGAGCGCGATATTTCCCACTCGTCTGTCGAGCGCATGATTGGCCCTGATGCCACCGTTACGCTCGATTTTGCGCTAAACCGCCTTGCTGGTGTTATGGAAAAACTACTTGTCTACCCTGACAATATGGTGGCTAACATGAACAAATTCCGCGGTCTTGTGCATTCGCAGCGCGTTCTTTTGGCTTTGACACAGGCCGGTCAATCTCGCGAAGATTCTTATCGCCTTGTTCAACGCAACGCGATGAAGGTTTGGGAAGAAGGAAAAGACTTCCTCACAGAGTTGCTGGCCGATGAAGAAGTAACAGCTGCACTGGATGAAGAAACAATTCGCGAGAAATTTGACCTTGGTTATCATACCAAGCATGTTGATACGATCTTCACTCGTGTATTCGGCGAAAGCTAAAAGTTAGAGCCCTGCGTCTAGAAGTCGCTTCATTCTTTGGAGCGTCTTCCCGCAAAGTTTTTCGCACGGAATGCCGTCTCTATCTCTATCGCGTGCAACATCGCCACATTGTTTGAGATGAAAATAGGCCTCTGTGCAACTTTGCATTCTGCCACATGTTTTTCGTTGTCCGCAGGAATACTCTTGCGCAAATCCTAGTGATGAGGATAGAAGAACAATAACGGTGACGATTACTTTATTCACCTTCAAAGTGTAATAAATTTTTAAATTCGCGCAAGAGTATATTTAATGAAAGCAGCTGAGGCAGATATCTTAATTGTACCGGGGTATAAAAACTCTGGCCCCGACCATTGGCAAAGTCGGTGGGAAGAACGCATTAAAACTGCGCGGCGCGTAGAACAGGATGAATGGTCAAAGCCCGTTGTTGAAGACTGGACGGCTCGTATGGCCGAAGAGGTTAATAAATCCACCCGCCCCGTCGTCATTGTTGCTCACTCTTTAGGTGTAGCAGTTGCTATCCAAGCCATACCACAATTTGAAAAGCAGGTTGTTGGTGCCCTACTCGTAGCCCCGCCCGACGTGGCAAACCCGAAGATACGACCTAAACACCTGATGACATTTGGACCATACCCGCGTGATCCGCTACCCTTTCCTTCCATCGTAATAGCAAGCCGGAACGATAGTTTTTCCAGTTTTGAAGCGGCAGAGGATATTGCAGGTGCCTGGGGCTCTATGTTTATTGATGCCGGTGAGCGCGGACATATTGACGATGCAGCAGGTCACGGGCCTTGGCCGGAAGGCTCTCTAACCTTTGCGAAGTTTATGCAAGGTCTTTAACGAGTTAATCGCACGCAAATTCTTTTCAAAAAACGCATGCAGTAACGCTTTGATAACCATATCATAGCTCTTTTTTTACTTTTACCCGATACGTTCCATGTCAGTATTGAGTATGTGTAAAGTGTAATATGTATGCGTAAAGAACGTAGAAGTTTCGTGGAGATTTTGGGTGCAACTGCGCCAAAGCGACAACCGCCCCTTTTCCGGTCAAATGCACGTGGCTTTGGCACCACAGATACTTTGCCTCAAGCCACGCGCCCATTTGCGCAAGCCGAAGATGCGCATATGAATGCGACCGTTTACCGCCAAAGTAAGCCCATCTCACATTCATCTGATTTCTATCTGTTGGAAGATACCAAGAGCCGAGCGGGTAGTTCTTATAAACAGACCGATTATGTTGTCGTCACGCGTGAAAAATCTAGCGATACATCACATATCGGCATGGTGGCGCGGCGCTTACGATAGCTTGAACCGTACTATGATTACTTTTATCTGTCGCTCAAACCCAACTAGTGATCAGATTTCGAGAGCATAAAATATCCGAAAGAAAACGCTATTTCAGTCAAGATTGCCAACCAAATACCCAACCCGACAGCGCCACGAATATACTCAAATATGCCCATCATTGCTAAGCCAGCCATCATAATGGCCAAGCCAAGACAAAGTGTTTTCCGTAGGTTCGAAGCAGCGGTATTGCGAGATTGAAAGGTTATAAACGCAAGGCCTAAAAACAGCATGCCAGCCCGCCTAGACATAAGATCGGCATTATCATTTCCGATAATGCCAAACACCCAGTAAATAAAATCTGGCACAAGTAATAAACTTAGAAAAAGAATGAAACACAGCCCTGCGGCAAGAATACTTACCAGAGAATAAGACAACTTCATCGCTTACACCTAATTATCTACAAATCGTTAAGCATAGTTGGGCCAACAATCATATTTATGCAATGTGACATAAACGCATGGTTTTTTAATTACTAGCGATCCGAAAGAGCAAGTTTTACACTCAAATAGCCAAATGTTGCTGCAAAAGATGCTTTCAACCACTTCATGACACGTGGTTTGGAAATAACAAAATCTCGCATATAGGCTGAAAACGCGCCATAAAGTACAAAGACTGTAAATGTCATAAGCATAAAGACCAGAGCAAGTTGCATCATAGCTTCAGTGGCTGTTGCACTTCCTGCATCAATAAACTGAGGTAAAAATGCCAAGAAAAATAACGAGAGCTTTGGGTTCAGTGCGTTAATCATGGCACCGTGCATAGCTGTTTTGAAATGTGAACGTGGCTTCTCATCGGAATTTATATCCATCGCCCCTCCCTCGCGCAAAATACTCCACGCCATATAGAGCAAATATGCAGCGCCCAAATATTTGATCACTTGAAATGCAACCGCGCTGGTGTGAAAAATTGCAGCGAGACCGATGATGCTGGCAATTGCGGCAGGCAATATGCCCAACGTGCAGCCAAACGCCGCGGCGACGCTGGCACGAAATCCACGTGCTAAGCCTATGGTCATTGTATAAAGGACACCAGTCCCTGGCAATAAAACAACAACCAATGATGTAATTAGAAATTCAAAGCTCATTAAGCTGCACCCTGCCTATTTTGTTACCTGCTACTAGATACAAAAAAACCACCGCATGCAATTTAATACATACGGTGGGTTCTGAATTTTGATTTTAACCTAATCGTTTGTGATCTGCTCAGCGGCAACATCCAAAAGCCAGATCATTTTATCGCGAATATCTTCATCGCTAACTTCGGCGCTGGAGGCATCGATATCAGCTCGGATTTTACGAAAAACATCTTCATCCCCAGCTTCTTCAAAATCAGACGCGATCACTTCCTTTGCATAGGCATCGCCATCTTTACCCATAAGCTCTGCTGCCCAGTGGCCCAGCAATTTGTTACGGCGTGCTTCAATTTTAAATTTAGTGTCCTGATCATGTGCAAATTTATTCTCAAATGCATTTTTACGATCATCAAAAGTACTCATGCAATGCTCCTTCGCGCTTACAACTTATTCGGCATTCTTCAATTCTGTTGCCCTATATGTGGGCTTATTGCACGACAATTGGAAGACTTACACAAAGATTTTTACATCAATTCACATCAATTGTGGCTAAAGACGAAAAAGCAAGGGCAAAACGTTGTATATATATATGTTATCCGTTAGACAGCGATTAAACAAACCCTGAAATACCACACCATTTTGCCAGCTGGTTCTGGCGCACCTATAGAGATATCCATGAAAAATAGACGTCGTATTTACGAAGGTAAGGCCAAAATATTATATGAAGGTCCTGAACCTGGAACACTCATCCAGTTTTTCAAAGATGATGCCACTGCTTTTAACAAGAAAAAGCATGATATTATTGATGGTAAAGGTGTGTTGAACAACCGTATTTCTGAATATATTTTCAATCACTTGAACCGTATTGGCATTCCAACACACTTTATCAAGCGCATGAACATGCGTGAGCAATTGATCAAACAGGTTGAGATTGTTCCGTTGGAAGTGATTGTGCGCAATGTAGCGGCTGGCACCATGTCAAAGCGACTTGGTCTTGAAGAAGGTACTGTTCTGCCACGTTCAATCATCGAATTTTGCTATAAAGAAGACTCGCTTGATGATCCGCTGGTTTCTGAAGAGCACATCACAGCTCTTGGCTGGGCAAGTCCGCAAGAGATCGATGATATCATGGCGATGTCTATTCGTATCAATGACTTCCTATCTGGCCTTTTCGCAGGCGTTGGCATCCGGTTGATTGATTTTAAGATCGAGTTCGGTCGTCTCGTAGAAGATGGTCAAATGCGCATTGTCCTAGCTGATGAAATCTCACCTGATTCTTGCCGCTTGTGGGATGCTGCAACAGACGAAAAATTGGATAAAGATGTTTTCCGCAGAGATCTTGGTGGTCTTGTTGAAGCTTATCAGGAAGTTGCAAAGCGCCTTGGAATTTTGAATGAAAACGAAGCACCACGCCCGACGGGTCCGGTGCTTGTTAAATCAGACAATGATGATTGATCGGGAATAGAGACACATGATCAAAGCACGAGTAACCGTTACACTTAAAAATGGCGTTTTGGACCCACAGGGAAAAGCCATTGAAGGTGCATGTTCTGCCCTTGGATTTGAAGGTCTGGACAGTGTTCGCCAAGGTAAAGTTTTTGACCTTGAGCTTGAGGGCGACGACAAGACGAAAGCCAATTCCGAAATTGAAGCGATGTGTGAAAAACTTCTTGCCAATACGGTGATTGAAGATTACGCAATCGAGTTCAAATAACACATCAAAAGGGCTGTTTTCAGCCCTTTTTCTATTGAACGACTGGTTCAATTAGCCATTTGTTTTACTTGTTAATTTAGTTTCCAAATTTCAGGAATTTTTGATGAAAACAGCAGTTCTCCAGCTTCCCGGATTAAATCGTGATCGCGATATGATCGCAGCTCTGACAAAGATTTCAGGCAATGCACCGCAAACGGTATGGCAGACAGAAACATCGATTGATGACGATATTGATCTGATCGTCATTCCCGGCGGGTTTTCCTATGGTGACTATCTGCGCTCCGGTGCTATCGCGGCGCGTATGCCCGTTATGAATGCAGTGATTGCGCAAGCCAAAAAAGGCAAACGCGTAATCGGCGTTTGCAACGGCTTTCAAATCCTTGTTGAAACTGGCCTCCTGCCCGGCGCATTAATGCGCAATGCGTCACTGAAATTCGTTTGCAAAACGGTGAGGCTTGAAGTTTCTACCACCAACAGTGTGTTTACCGCAGGCTATCATAAAGGCCAGGTCATCGACTGTCCCGTGGCGCACCATGATGGCAACTATTTTGCCGATGACACGACATTGAAGACCCTGCAAGGTGATGATCGCATCGCGTTTCGCTATGCTGAAGGCACAAACCCGAATGGATCAATTGACGATATTGCAGGCATATTAAACCAGGATCGCAATGTACTTGGCATGATGCCGCATCCTGAAAATCTGGTAGAAAAAGCTCATATCAATATAAAAGATGGCAGTGAGGATGGCCGCGCCCTGTTTGAAAGCGCGCTAAATCTCATATCTGCTTAAACTGGACCTCGACACTTCCATGACCGTAAATAATACGCACCCTATTACCGAAGAATTGATCGCCTCTCATGGCCTAGCGCCAGATGAATATGAGCGCATTCTCGAGCTTATTGGCCGTGAGCCCACTTATACCGAGCTTGGTATTTTCTCTGCCATGTGGAACGAGCACTGCTCCTATAAATCATCCAAAAAATGGCTTCGTACGCTTCCCACAACGGGCGATCGCGTGATCCACGGTCCGGGTGAAAATGCAGGTGTCGTCGATATTGGTGATGGAGAATGTGTGATTTTTAAAATGGAAAGTCATAATCATCCGTCTTACATCGAACCTTATCAAGGCGCGGCCACGGGCGTTGGCGGTATTTTGCGTGATGTATTTACCATGGGTGCCCGTCCGATTGCTGCCATGAATGCCCTCAGGTTTGGTGAGCCTGATCATGAACGTACTAAGCACATTGTTTCTGGTGTTGTGTCTGGTGTTGGTGGATACGGCAACTCATTCGGCGTGCCAACAGTTGGAGGCGAAGTCGAATTTGACGCGCGTTACAATGGCAATTGCCTTGTAAACGCATTTGCTGCCGGTATTGCAAAAACAGATGCGATTTTCCTTTGCAAAGCAGAGGGTGTGGGCCTTCCAGTTGTCTATCTCGGTGCAAAAACAGGTCGTGATGGTGTTGGCGGCGCAACGATGGCCTCTGCGGAATTTGACGAAACGATTGAGGAAAAGCGTCCGACTGTGCAAGTCGGCGATCCTTTTACTGAAAAATGCCTACTCGAAGCCTGTCTTGAACTTATGCAAACTGGTGCCGTGATTGCCATTCAGGATATGGGTGCTGCGGGTCTAACTTGTTCTGCCGTTGAAATGGGTGCGCAAGGCGACCTTGGTGTTGAACTTTATCTTGATCAGGTCCCTGTTCGCGAAGAACAGATGTCTGCCTATGAAATGATGCTGTCAGAAAGCCAAGAGCGCATGCTCATGGTGCTTGATCCATCTAAAGAAGATGTTGCAAAGGCGATTTTCGTTAAATGGGGTCTGGATTTTGCCATCGTTGGTAAGACAACTGATGACCTTCGTTTTCGCGTGTTCCACCAAGATGAAGAAGTTGCAGACCTTCCGATTAAAGACCTTGGCGATGAAGCACCTGAATATGATCGCCCATGGCGTGAACCGGGCCTTTACTCACCGCTGGAAGCGGACCAAGTTGCCCAGCCGGATGATTATGGCATGGCATTAATGTCTATGATTGGCTCGCCGAACCAGTCTTCACGCCGTTGGGTTTGGGAGCAATATGACACGCTTATTCAAGGCAATTCGGTGCAAATTCCGGGCGGAGACGCTGGTGTTGTGCGTGTGGATGGCCATGAAGACAAGGCGCTTGCCTTCTCATCTGACGTTACACCACATTATTGCGAAGCGGATGCCTATGAAGGCGGTAAGCAAGCTGTGGCCGAATGCTGGCGCAATATCACCGCAACCGGTGCCGAGCCGCTTGCATCAACGGATAATCTGAACTTTGGCAATCCCGAACGACCTGAAATTATGGGGCAATTTGTCAAAGCTATTGAAGGTATTGGCGATGCATGCCGCGCACTCAATTTCCCGATCGTATCTGGCAATGTCTCGCTTTATAATGAGACTTTTGGGGAGGCTATTTTGCCAACACCAACCATTGCCGGCGTTGGACTTTTGGCGGACTGGCAACAGATGGCAAAGATTGCCGGTGCAAATGACGGCGATGCTGTGATTTTGCTGGGTGCTGATGGCACACATTTGGGTCAGTCAGCCTATATGCGCGATATCTTGGGCGAAACCGCAGGCCCCCCGCCGTCGGTTGATCTGGCTGAAGAAAAGCGCAACGGCGATTTTGTTCGTTCTGCCATCAATAATGAACAAGTCACATCATGCCACGATGTATCCCAAGGTGGGCTTGCACTTGCATTGGCTGAAATGTGTATGGCTGGTGATTATGGGATGGATATCGACATCTCCAATATTGAAACACCAACACACGGAATATTATTTGGCGAAGACCAAGCCCGTTATGTGATCACGGTTTCACAAGAACTCGCGCAATTTTTGATAAATAATGCTTGTGAGATGGGCGTTCCGGTTCGAAACCTTGGTACAGTCTCAGGTGATGAGCTTATTATCAAGAACGTCTTGTCACTTAGCGTGTCAGAAATGAAAAAAGCGCATGAAACCTGGTTTCCTGAATATATGTCGTAATTTCAATAAATTAGACATAAATTTGAACAAGTTTGGTATTCCTTTTTTCAATTTGAAAGATAATTTGTCTTGCTTTTGACATATTTTCAGCATATCAGACTGTCATCGACTTCTGACGGACTACTTGACTTTTCGCCCATGAATATGACGCGCACTTTTCAGGCATTTCTAATAATTCGACCACCGGGAATATGATCTGAATTCTTCAAATCATCCCAAAGTGCAATTCATTGGTGAAAGGTAAATACCATGAACACAGGAACAGTAAAATTCTACAACAGCCAAAAAGGTTTTGGCTTCATTCAACCTGAAGATGGTCAGCAAGACGTTTTCGTTCATGCAACAGCTCTAGAACGTGCTGGCATTAGCGGTCTAACAGACGGTCAAAAAGTTTCTTTTGACACTGCAGTTGATCAACGCAGTGGCAAAACTGCAGTAGACAACATCTCTCTATTGTAGTCTGCAGTTGGTGCTTTAGAGCATCATGTAGGTATTTTAAACGGCGATGCTTTTGCATCGCCGTTTTTCGTTTGGGGTTGTGTTTTTGATGAATAGTTTGAAATTGAACCTAAGCGCATTGCTACAGCACTTAAGCAGCGGTTCGCTTTCCGCGTTTTGCCAAGTGATAAAATTTTCTAAGCGAAATCAATGCAATTGCGATTGCCAGGTAGGCAAGTGGCTCTGCCGCCCATGTCTTTTTAATCATGACATAATGCAATGCTGCCAAAATAACCGCCGGATATACAATAAGGTGCAGCTTTTTCCACCCTGCGGCCCCTAACCGCCGGATTGAAAATCCGTTAGATGTCACAGCCAAAACAAACAATAATAGAAATGAAGCGATACCAATCGTGATGTAGGGCCGTTTAATGATGTCGGTTACAATCTCACCCCAGCGCAACTGCTGATCAAGCAACAGATAGGTCGTAAAGTGAGCAACAACATAGCCAAAGGCGACAAGCCCGATGGTGCGACGATATTTAATCAGATTGAGTTTGAAAAAGCGCATTAACGGGGTGATACAAAGACCCAAGATCAGAAACTTTAGTGCCCATTCACCCAAGCCATTTTCAAGCGCCTTAAGAGGGTCCGCACCAAGCTGATTGTTCACCGCTTGATAAAACAACCATATACCAGGCGCAAAGCCCAATGGGTAAAGGAGCCAACTCGGCATTTTTGTCCAGATTTTATGCTGCGCCATAATAGATTAGAAATTCTTGGCCAGATCCATACCCGTATATAAAGACGCGACTTGCTCTTCATATCCGTTGAACATCTCCGTATCACGTTTTTTGGCGAACAATCCCGAACCGATAATACGTTCGGACTTTTGGCTCCAGCGCGGATGATCAACATTTGGGTTCACGTTGGAATAGAACCCGTATTCGCTCGGCCCTTGAATATTCCAAGTTGTTGGCGGCTGCTCTTCGGTAAACGACATACGAACGATGGATTTGATGCTTTTAAAGCCATATTTCCACGGCACAACCAAGCGCACAGGCGCGCCATTTTGATTTGGCATTAAGTCGCCATAAACCCCAACAGCCAGTATAGTGAGCGGATGCATGGCTTCATCCATACGCAAACCTTCAACATATGGCCAATCCAACCCGCCAAAGAGTGAGTTTTGGCCATTCATTTCCTCAGGGCGAACGAGTGTTTCGAATGAAACATATTTTGCACTGCCCTGCGGCTCATATGCCTTAATCACATCAGCAAGCGGAATACCGACCCATGGGATAACCATAGACCACGCTTCAACACAGCGAAGACGATAGATACGCTCCTCCAAATCAAATTTGGTCATGAGATCTTCAATATCAAGCTCAGATGGCTTGTTAGTCAAACCATCAATCTTAATGCTCCAAGGCCGTGTTGTCAGCGCACCGGCGTTTTTGGCCGGATCATCTTTACCAGTTCCGAATTCATAGAAATTATTGTAGGATTTGATATCTTCCAGCGGGTTAGGCTCGTCGGAAATCGAAAAAGGACTGTCTTTGCTAAACTTAAGCGTATCTTGCGCTTGAACAGATGGTGACAATAAACTGCCGCCCGCCGTTGCTATAGACGCAGCACCTGCCATTTTCATAAATTCGCGACGATTGAGAAAGTTTGATTTTGACGTAATTTCAGATGGTGCGGGTTGCGGAAAAATATAGCGTTTCATCATAGATATCCTTGATTTTCACTATTGATACGTCTCTTACTTTTTTAGTTCAATACACGATGGTTGCACCTACTATCAAATTATAGTGAGCTTATTCCCTCCCGCAAAACTTTGAATATCTTGGATGATTCCATCTGGCTTACATTAAAACGCATAAAACTGGCCATGGATTGGGACGTGCTGAATACATTTCCCGGTGCCAGCACGATGTTTTGCCCCATTGCAAATCGTGCCAATTTTGCCGAATCCACGCCCTCTGGCAACTGACACCAGAGGTAGAAGCCACCCCTTGGCATTAGCCACGGCTCGATGCCAATCGCGCTAAGCTTATCCGCAATTTCATGTCGTTTTTTATCAAGGCGGGTGCGTAGACCATCCAGATGTTTTCGGTAGCTGCCGTCACTTAATGTTGCATATATTAACTCGCTGGCAACGGGACTTGAACCACCAAAATTTATCGCTATTTGCAGATCGATTAAACCGTCCACCCAGTCGGGACGGGCTACAATATATCCACATCGCAATGAGGCTGAAAGCGTTTTTGAAAAGCTGCCAATCCGAATGACGCGTTCCAAACCATCCAAGCTTGCCATTCGCGTTGAAGGCTCCGGCTCAAGGCTCGCAAAAATATCATCCTCGACAATGATAAGATCGTGAGCATCGGCAAGACTGAGAATCTTATGCGCAGTTTTTGGCGACAGGGTCAGACCCGTTGGGTTTTGTAATGCTGAATTGGTTAGATAAAGACGAGGTTTGTGCGCGATCAAAGCTTGTTCGAAGGCAGGCAGGTCTGGTCCATTTTTTGTAAGCGGAACAGCGATGATATTGACCTGATGGGCACGCAGTAGAGCTTGAAAATTGAAATAGCACGGATCATCAACCAAAACGGTATCCCCTGCTCTCAACAAAAATCTACAAATAAGATCAATCGCTTGCGTTCCAGACGGGGTGAGCAGTATTTTCTCGGGATCGACAGATAAACCCTCGTCTGAAAATTGCCGAGACAGCCAACGTCTTATATTTTGTGATCCGTGAGTTTGGCCATAATTGCTCAATATCTCGTCATCTGCACGCGAGAGTTTTCGCATGGCCTTACGTATGGAGCTGTTCGGCATCCAATCAGCAGGCAACCAGCCGCAACCTGGCTTCAAGGCGTGCCTATCAGACCCCAGTGACTGGCGAGAAACCCAAAATGGATCAATTGCTCGATCAACCTGTGGGCTCACCTCGGTAATATCAAAAGGCTGCACCAGATCAGCAACATAAAAGCCAGCCCCACGGCGAGCATATATCACACCGTCTGCGACCAACTGATCATACGCATCGACGACCGTTGACGGTGATACTTTTAATGTTTGGGCAAGGTTTCTAATCGAGGGAATCCGTTCTCCGACACCCAGAGATCTGCTGGCTATCTGGCTGCGAATTATCTCACAAACCTTAGCTGCTCTTGTGAGCGTGCGCGTTGATGTGTGCGTTTGTATATTCATTAGGTCCCAAATGTGTATTACACAGTTTAACAGTACAATTTTCAATTATTGTACTGCTTTGTATCTGTTTTGCCTAGTCCAAACCATTTATGTTCTCACTGTTATTGGAGGAGCGGCATATGAAATTAGCGGGATGGGGAAGCGGTTTTCTCGGGATGATTATTTTTAGCGGCTCACTGCCTGCAACACGCGTTGCTGTTGGTGGTTTTGAACCATTATTCCTAACCTCAGCAAGAGCGGTTATTGCTGCGCTACTTGCCGCCGGTCTTTTACTGGTGCTCAAGCAGCCAATTCCACAACGCAAGGATATTGTATCTCTAACCATTGTCGCAATTGGCGTTGTAATAGGCTTTCCCCTTCTTACAGCGCTTGCGCTTCAGTCCGTTACCTCTGCACATTCAACTGTTTTCATCGGATTACTTCCCTTTGCAACGGCACTTTTTGCTGTTGTTCGCGGCGGCGAGCGGCCAAAGGCAATATTCTGGCTCTTTTCCGTTGCGGGCAGCGCTCTGGTTGCAGGCTTCGCATGGACCCAAGGTGCAAATGGCTCAGTTGAAGGGAACTTATATATGGTAGCTGCAATAATCGTCTGTGGTTTAGGCTATGCAGAAGGGGCTGCCCTATCGCGCCGTCTTGGCGGATGGCAGGTGATATCGTGGGCGCTCCTTTTGGCATCTCCCTTTATGGTTATCTTAGCCTTAGCAAATCTGCCAACCACTTTTAATGGCATTAACACGCCTGTTTGGCTCGGTTTGGCGTATGTATCCGTGTTTTCAATGTTGATAGGATTTGTTTTCTGGTATCGTGGCTTAGCCATTGGCGGCATTGCTGGCGTAAGTCAATTGCAGCTTCTACAACCATTTTTTGCGCTGGCATTGGCAGGGTTTATTTTGGGCGAAACCGTGGCCCTATCGATGATTGGTGTAACAATACTCGTTGTCAGCTGTGTTGTCGGCGCCAAACGCTTTACATAATGCTCCGACAATTACGCTTGAACAAAATACCTATTTCATTTGCTGTCTCATTTGATCTTCCAAATGGATGATCAAATCATCAGGCAATTGAAGCATCATGGTTAAGTCCGTCAAATATTTATGCTCCTCAGCATTATCAGGATCGATTGCCAAGCGAGAGGCAAGATAGACTTCACTTGCTTGTTCTAGCCCGTTTGACATTGCAGCAATTTGCGAGACGCTCGGCGGATTTTGCAATGTATCGAAAACCAACACCTTGTCCGCTGGCTCTAGTTCCAACCGATTAACAGCCTCAAAAATATTTGCTTGCTCATCCTTATCAATATGACCATCGGCGTTAGATGCTGCAATCATTGCTTTGATAAGTGCTATTTGAAAAGGCTGGCCATCCGCACCAACATTTTGCACCGGGTCAAAGCTTGCTTGCTCAATGGACGGCGGATTGCTTGGAGGGATAATTTTTGTGGAGGCATCGCCACCCGTGGGGCTAACTGATTGGGGCGCATCTCCTGATTTCCAGTTTTTATACGCATTAAAGGCGACAGCACCTAACACAGCAGCGCCACCCAGCCCCACCGCACCACCGGCCATTTTGCCAACAGTTTTGCGCATTTTCTTATTACCGACAAGAACACCAAGTAGTCCGCCCGCAGCCAAGCCACCCAAAGCACCACCAGGTATTTTGTTCCCCAGATCGCCTAATGTATCAGTGATGTTTTTCCGGTCTGTGCTTTTTTCATTTTGTCCGCCACCCAAAAATTGATCAAAAAGCTGATTGAGGCTCATTCGTTCTCTCCATATTAAATTTATATATGCCTGATCTGGGTATATAGACGCTAAAATCCAAGATGCTGGAACGGCGATTTTCATTAAACTTTCGTAAGGTTACACTCGATTTTACACTCAAGTTCGCCTATATGCCTTTACACTTGAAATATTGGTTTCCAACTGTTTGGGATGATATGATTTAAGAATCATAGCGGGAGTAAATTGGTATGCTAAAAGTTTGGGGCAGACGAAATTCGTCTAATGTTCAAGTGGTTTTATGGTGCATTGCCGAACTAGGTTTAGAATGCGAGCAATATGATATTGGCCACAAATTTGGTGGCAATGACACGCCCGAATACCTGGCGATGAATCCCAATGGCACCGTTCCCACTTTTCAAGATGCTGATAACCAACCTTTGTGGGAATCCGCTGCCATTGTTCGCTATCTTGGAAATGCCTATGGAAATGAGAAAATTTGGCCCTCAGATCATGCAAAGCGGGCGCATATTGACCGCTGGGCAGAATGGGCGCGCATTAATGTAACATTGAATTTCTCACAACCGGTCTTCTGGGCAGCTGTACGAACGCCAGAAAAAGATCGTGATCCTGATGCAATCGAGCAGGCTGTCACAAATTTTGAAAACCAGCTTAGAATTGCCGAAGAACAGCTGAAACGACATGACTATCTTGCAGGTGATGATTTTACCCTTGCTGACATTCAGTTGGGGAACCTGCTCTATCGTTACTACAATATTGATGTTGAACGAGCTGATCTTCCGGCCTTGGCCGCATATTACAAGTGTTTGAGCGAACGACCAGCTTATGCGGAGCATGTGATGGTTTCATTTGACGATTTACGCGTAACTTAGATGATGCAATACGATTCAATAACTTGATTTAAACATGATTGCGACTTATCTGGAGGGTTCACTCTCTAACCTATTGAATCAAAGCAGATGAACGACGTAACCAACGCCAGAACTCCACTACAAAATTTTACCGAACACCCAATATTTGATCGCACTATTTTAGCGCTCATTGTGTTTAATGCTATTATTTTGGGCATGGAAACAAGTGATGCGATTATGGCATCCATGCTCGGTCCCATTTTGCTGATACTCGACAAGATTATTCTCGGCATTTTTGTTGTCGAAGTCGTTTTGCGTCTGATTGCTGATTTCAAAGGATTTTGGCGTAATCCGTGGCGCATTTTTGATCTTACAATTGTCACGATTTCACTTATTCCGGCAACGGGTGCGCTCTCTGCCATGCGTGCGTTCCGCATCTTGCGGGTTCTGCGTCTTATCAGCCAAGTGCGATCCATGCGGCGAGTGGTCACCGGCCTTTTGTCCGCCCTTCCCGGCATGGGATCGATCGTGCTGCTTCTCAGCATCATATTCTATGTGTTTGCCGTGATCTCGACCAAACTGTTCAAAGAAGCATTTCCAGAGTGGTTCGGCTCCATCGGTGAAAGCTCCTACACGCTTTTCCAGATTATGACATTGGAGAGCTGGTCAATGGGCGTCGTGCGACCCGTGATGGAGCAATTTCCCTATGCGTGGTTGCTGTTTGTACCATTCATCATCATGACGGCCTTCACCGTACTTAACCTCTTTATCGGTGTCATCGTCGATGCCATGCAACATGAACACGAGCAGGAAGCCCGCGAGGAACGCGAGAACCTGATTAGCGACAATGAACTCATTCTATCCGAACTCCGCGCCCTACGTGCTGAGGTGAAAGAGCTGAAAACGGGTTAAGTCACGACATGAGCAGCGTCAGAGCAAGGATGCCAATGAACTGGGAATTCAAAGTTCTGACGAATAGAGGATGCAATATGATAATCATGCTGCTTGTGATTTCCTATGATGATCTGAATCTGCCTTAGAATTATTTAAATGACTGCTGTGCGGACGAAGCACCATTGCCGCAACTGCAAAATATATTCGAAAGCGGACATGCGAATGAAATCAATTATATTCTAAGTTTGGCCCGAACGAGACATTTCATGGATACATCAAGTGCCATTTTTAGGTATCACTGTCATCGCTCCGACCAAACAATACTTCACTTACAAAACCGCATTATTTGGCAATTGTCATTCCCATTTTCATTTCTCTAAATTTGACCTTATCAAAATTAACGGCTCTTTCGCATTTTAAACTTTGCTGTTGCTTGAAAAGCGAACATGTGACGTGAATAAACACCATGCTTAAAGAAGAATTTTTTTGATTTGATATAACCTTTTCCCTCTTCAAATTTGTAGTTACTTTTTGCGGTCAGGGCGTTGTTTATATAAACTTCAATCCCGAATGCACCTTTCCCGTTAAAGTCCAAATCAACTCTAAATTTTTGCTCTGTACCGTCTCTTTTTATCCGCTGATTTCCCAGATATTTAGTTTTCAATACATCTCTACGACATCTTTCACCCGGGCCTGTTTTGTAATCTCCTTCCAGATAGATCTTGCCGTTTGATCTTACGCGTATCGAAAGCGGAGGAGCACAGCCATGCCGTCCATCATGCACCGAAAACATGACAAAGTCTTGCTTACTCGAGGTTTGTATCGTGTAGGTTGATTAAAAGCTGTATTTTACCTTTGAGTTCGTCCGAATTGGATTTGTATATACTTCCGCTCTCTGTAAATACACACCGCCGGGTGACCTAACACCGCTGAGAGGGAGGGGGGCATTATCTCCCACGAACAAATCAATAGGAAAACTAATCAAAATATCAAGGCAAACAAATGGCAGACTTTATCAACGATATCAGCACAAAGCAGAACATTTGAAATTTGCATGCGCGTATTTTACCTGTGTTGGCAATATATGAGCATAGTTTTTTGGATTATATTAAATCGAAGTTTTCCGGAAAACTTGTCACTATTCAAAAAAAGTATAATTTATATACCCAATTATGAAAGCGATACCTAAAACAATAATCGCGAAAATAAAAGGGGCAATCAATCCGCCAAGTATTCCAAACCCTTCTAGCCAAACAATTTGTTTTCCCGCTAAATGTTTGGAATTACTTTCCAAGTTAGGTAATTCGCCATCAACTTTTTTGACCACTGGATTCATGATATGTGCAAGAAGTGGAGTAACAGTAACAAAAAGAAACGCTAACACTGCCACACTGTAAATTGATACGCTTATAATATCAGCGGAATATGCTCTGCGAAACGTAATGTAACCCCAAAAGGCCAACGCGGAAGCACCAACGGCGATCAAAACACCAATACTTGCAAGTGGTTGAATCTCAATTTTACCGTCACAAGTTTCGCATTTGTA
Source organism: Lentilitoribacter sp. Alg239-R112 (assembly GCF_900537175.1). Taxonomy (GTDB): domain Bacteria; phylum Pseudomonadota; class Alphaproteobacteria; order Rhizobiales; family Rhizobiaceae; genus Lentilitoribacter. The sequence goes on from NZ_LS999833.1 coordinate 471,457, forward strand.
GTGAATCACCGAATTATAAATTTGCATCTCGCGGGATATCGGAACAAGTGTTGGTTCTTTACATTCCATACAGGTCCGAATTTCAAGTTGATCCATTTTTGCATCCCCGATGTATTAAGTGCTATTCTATTCTAACCCGATCTTACAAAACTCTCTAATATGGGCAATACCTTTTGAAGTGCCTTTGGTTGGAAAACTGTAAACCAATTCACCATCTATGTTTAATACATCCAACTTTAAAGCACTGGATATTGCGTCCAGTTCGCTCTTCCCCGCATAAATTGACCCTGCCCAGACTTGATCTCTGGCGCCTCCATCGCGATATCGCGGTTTCCACAATTCACGAACAAGGACACCACTACGTAGGGTAAAAAGCAGCGATAATTTGGCATCTGCTCCATCAAATGCACTTAATCGTGGTAGAGGAGGACCATAGAGTTTAGCGCCTAGTCTGTAATCTTGCCAATCATGTTCACCGCAGTAAAATTCGAAAGCAAACTCATGCATACGCACGCTCATAGACGCAAACTTCTCTCCACTTTGCTCATCAGTCCCTGTATGTATCTGCCATTCCTGCGCTATGGCGATGTTTGCGCTGATAAGTAGTAACAATAATGCGACCATAAAGTTCTTGAGCGCGTTCATTTTTGTACTCTCCTGTTTGGTCATGTCAGACTTGCGAGACTAGTTTTTCAATTCAGGTGCCAGAAAAGACAAACATGTGTCTTCATATTTCTGGCCTGGATAAACATCTAAAATGGTGACCACAATTCCGTTTGGCCTGATCGACTCTCCTAAAGAAACATGCTGTATGCCAGTTTCATCTTTCAACGTGCGAACCCAAAACTTTCCTGTGTCTGTCTTGATCTCGACCTGTTTTACGCGAGAGTTTTCCATAAATGTCTTTGTGGATTTGCCGTAGCCGTTTGCGATCAGAAGCTTATCAAACTCCGGTGGGCCTCCCGCATTGGATTTTGCTTCGAAAGACATCTCAATTCCAACTCCAATGCCTTGACCTTCCTCGCCTTCACACCAAGCTCCTTCGAGGATTAATTGATCCGGCCCATAGGCATATTCTTTTTGAGTTGGTAGCTGACTTGAGACACACCATGTTCCCGATTTTACGCGATTGTTATTATACGTCTGTGTGTGGCAGCTAATTTCTGAATTTGCAGTCTGACTTTGGGCCGTATCTTTGCCTTCCTTTGTTGCATTATTTTCAACAACTACTTGAGGAACACTCTTTTCCTGAGAGCTTTTGCATTCTGCTGTTACTACTGGGCCTGTGTTTATGTGCTTCTCATTTTCAGCATAGAAAATTCGTTGTGAGCTAAGCTGCATGGTTTCAAATTCTAAGCTATGACTTTCATAAATTGCAACATAACCCTCATACCAATATTCAAAATGAAATCGCAGAATCCCACCTTCTTTGACGACCTCACCGAGAGTGAAATTAACCTTGTAATTGCCGTTTTCATGTTGTTGGATAAAAATGGTATTTCGCCCAACTTCATAGTCAAAATCGAACTGCTCACCAAAAATCGAGGTATTGCTATAATTGCAAAAATAATTTTCTACAGATGCATGCGCAGGCGTAAGCCAAGCCAAAGTGCCGAAAAAGCTTACAATGAGAAAAACCGATTTTAATGATGAACGCATGAATTATACCTCGTTTTTGTCAATCTAGGCGATCATTAAATCTACCGACAGACATAACCCTGAATTTTCCTAATGGCAGCAGAACTATACTTATATTTCTACTGCCATTGGAGTCATTTGATCATATGCCGGTTAGCTTCAAAAGCATAACCTGAAAATGGCGGGCATTTTAACTATGGTGTGATATTGCAAACTTTTGAATTTGTGTTGGTATCACGAAGTTGTACATTCTGATTGCGCCTCCAACGATCTTTTGCAACATTACTTGTGGCAGATGTAGAATACATATGATGCCCGCAAAAAGATTTGTAACCAAAATTATCACAACCCCGATTTGCATTTCTTAGGTCATATTGACATTGCTTCAAACTTGTCCAAACAAAATATGGGCTACCATTATGCATGTAGTATAAATCACCCTCTGCCAGTGCAGGGGTCGCGATTGATAATGATGCAACGATTATTAAAATATCTTTCTTGCCGACAAGTTTTACCATTAGAATATACCTTTCTATAAAAACATGCACTTCTTCTAGCTCGCAAATCAGAGAGATCAATTAGTACAGATGTACAAGTGCAACCATCCTTGTATTAGGCTACTTTCGGTTTCTTTCCAGGATGCAACAATGAAACTATTTGATTTACCTCGCGCGGGATGTGCTGCGCGTTTGAATATTGGTTATGGATAGAGATATCTGATTTTATACACCCAATTCATCAGGGATTATAGACACAGATGTACTCGTCAAATCTACCGTTTTTCATAGTATGGACATCTACTGAGTGTCCTTCATCATATGCCCTTGCAACCATAAGGCCGAGCTGTCTTGTGGTGTAAACGTCCCAACCGCAAGCATTCATAATAAATTGACAGCCCGAGCGATTTGCCTGACATTCATCCATTGTTGACCAAGCAGGAACATTTGTTCCAGGAATTGCTAAATCGAGTTCTCGTGCTTGAGATGGCGCAATAGTTGCAGCCAAAATTATCGCTCCCACGGCAGTACTCATTAAATTTTTCATGTTTAATCCTTTAGAACCTTACTCTCGACACTCAATAGTTAAATCATAACCCGCAAATGGCATGCATTCTAACTAAGGGATGATATCGCCAACCCTATTTGGGCCAGGCAACGTAGCACGCGCTACCACCGCGACTTTTACAATAATGCATCGCTTGACGGTTTGCCTCTGCTTGTGAACTGCTGCTTTGAATTGTCCAAACTATTACGTTACTTCGCAGTGGATACTACCACACGCCAATCTGTAGCATTTACTCTTGGGTTATGTACTTCACGTACTACACGGCATCTTTCAGGAGTAGCTGCATTCCTGCGGCAATGATCCATCGCTATTTGAGTCGCTTCTTCTCTTGTTTCTGCATCACCATGACCGACAAATGCCGACGCATGAGTTGTAGCAATGGGGACTGCAAGCATCGCAAGAGATAGTATTGTGTATTTTTTCATGAATGTAACCTTTCTTGTTTTGAAATTACTCAAAATATGATCGGAAGGTTCAAAACAATCAATTAGGACAGATGTACTAGTGTAACTTAGTGCTGAATAGAATAGGCTCTGGTGTGACCTCGGAGCATATTTATGATTTCTTCTGTTTTAACAGCTACAGACTTTCCCACAGATCGAGCTAAATTATTTGCACGCGCGCCTGCCAAAATTTTCTATGGGCACATCGCATCTGCTTGTGTGTTGATTTACCTTGCATCGGATGTGCTACCTGTTTGGGTGCTGGTGTTATGGGGATGTTGGGAGATCGTTGGTACGCCGATCTTTCTCTATATCCTGGGTAAGCAGATAGATAATTCCAATGACGTGCCAGTTAACTTAGACCGATGGCAAAACCATTTGCATATTCTATTTGCATTGGTCGGGTTAAGTTGGGGGGCATTTATCTCCGCTGGTCTCGATGTCAACAATCCCGCCCATTTTTCGATTCAGATGGCAATTGTTGCAGGCGCCTCAGCTGCGGCAGCACGCTCTTTGGGGATGTTCAAATATTCATTTTATTTTTATGAGATTCCATTCACTGGGTTGCTCGCAGTTCGTATTTTTTCTTTGGGTGATGACTATATGTTACTGGGCGTCCTGGTGCTCATTTTTATGGGAATGTTGTGTAGATTAGCAAATGACACAAGTGAGGAATTATCCGATTACCTGGCAACAAAATCAGAGAATTTAGACCTTGCCAAAAAGTATCAACTGGCTGCAAAGAACGCTGACGATGCAAATGCCGCGAAGACACAGTTTTTAACGCAAGCCAATCATGATCTAAGGCAACCAATTCATGCAATTGGACTATTGACCGAATGCTTAAGAGATCAACAAATGACAAAAGAAGGTGATCGGATACTTGATACGATTGATAAATCGGTTGATAGTTTGGCCAAACTATTCAAGTCACTTCTAAATATTACCTCTTTAGAATCTGGAGCTTTAAAACCTGAAATTGTCGCATTTCCACTCGATGAAATTACGCAACTAGTCGTTCGTCAGGCGCACCCTGAGGCCTTGCAATACAATACTAAACTAACAACAGTGAAAACGTCCATTTGGGTTAAAACTGATAAGGCATTACTAACGTCGATCTTACAAAACCTAGTTTTTAACTCTGTAAAGTATGCACGCGGATCGAAAATACTAATTGGTGCAAGAAAAAAGAATGGATGTGTTAGCATCCATGTTCTTGATCAAGGCATGGGTATACCTCAATCACTTCAAAGCAGCATCTTCAGCGAATTCGTCAGAGCTAATCCACATGGCCCTGAGCGGGTTGAGGGATTGGGACTGGGTTTGGCTATTGTTGCAAGAACTGCAAAGCTCCTAAATCTAGATGTTCAATTACAATCTGTTGAGGGTATGGGAACGCACATAATCATAGATAACTTGGAACAAGTTTTAGATAATTCAAAAAATGCGGAACCAACAAAAAATATATCTTCATCTAAACCACAGAAAGGGACCCTACTTATTATTGACGACAATAAACAAGTCTTGGAAGGGTTAGATAAGCTGCTGACAAAATGGGGTTACAACACGATGGCATGTAACCCTATCGAAGATACCTTGCCCTCCGAAGTACCAGATCTGGTGGTGACAGACTTTCACCTTAATGGAAAAATGGATGGGATAGAGCTTGCGAAGCAAATTTCAAAGGATCACGGGCTCGCGATTCCGACCTTGATCATAAGTGGCACACTTTCACCGGAAATTGAGGCATCTGCGAAACGGCTTGGTTACTGGACACTGCTTAAGCCTGCATCACCAGTACAGCTTAGGTCAACACTTATTGCCATGAAGGCAGACTGCTAGGCTCTGATTTGAATTTCAGCAAATGATTGTAAGTAGATCAAACTAATCCGTGCTTAGTTGCCAGCGAAGCAGCAGCGGCTCTGGTTGTGACACTCAGACTTTTGAACAGCGCCGACATATGCGCTCGTACGGTAAATGGCGAGATGTCCAAGTCTCTGGCTATTTCTTTATTTGTTTTTCCCTGCCCCAGTCGCACAAGTAGATCGATTTGGCGCTGTGGAAGGTCGCTCATTGATATGTCATTTTGAGTTTCTATTTCAGGTTCTGATTGAAGGCAAATCACTAGATCACCCTCAAGAATTTGATTGATTGCACCAATCATCTGATCTGGCGTCACAGATTTTGAAATCAAACCATTTGCACCAGCGTTTACGATTGATTGAGCAGTTTCTTTTTCATCATTCATTGTGATGACAATTATGGCAGATTGAGGATAATTTCTCCGAAGTTGAGCAACCGATTTATCCCCTTCAAACCCAGGGAAAACAAGGTCCAGAACAAACAATGTTGGTGGTGGCTGCAGCTTAGATTCTTCCCACAGCCCCTTTGCATCATCTACTTCAACAATTTTGCCTGGAACGATGCGCCGGATAATTCTACTTATTCCATCACGAAATAGTGGATGATCGTCAGCAACTATAATTTTATCCGTCATAAAATGGCAGCCCCCGCTATTGCTCGCTTCCGTTGCAGCATAGTTTTCATCACATCCTTTAATGTGTAGAAAATAAAATTCTAACGAACAATATCGATTTAGATTAGTACACATGTCCTAATGGTAAAAGAACTTTCTATTCCATAAGGTCGGATTCTTTAGCCTCGTGCTGTTGCTTGGTCTAAACTAGACCGCAAGCAAAAACGAAATGTAGGGTGGGCATAAATGCTTCAAATATTGTGTAATTTAATCGTCCCGGGACTGGGTACTTTATTTATGAGAAAATACATAACCGGAACTATTCAAATTCTGTTGATGCTTATTGCACTCATATTAATAGTTACCGTGTGGCTGACTTTTTTCGGGCTGGTACTGTGGTTTATTGATTTCATTTGCGCGCTCTTAACTGGCATATTTTGGTATAGGCAAAAAAACGCTAGTGTAGCCAAAGTTGATTAACATGATATTTCACCAATCCACCTAGTGTCCTCGTTATAGTTCGCCAAAACTCAATTTAGGAAATGTTCTGCTTATGGCAGATATTGTTGATAAAGTCTGCCATGTGTTTGCCTTGATGCTCTGATTCAATTTGCCCATTGATTTTCAAATGGAGAATGAGTTGATGATGGGATTACAAGCCGAATCGGATCAGCTATTTTATGATTTCTGCCTGGAAGACCATGTTCCTGAGGATCATTTACTGCGAAAGATTGACCATTTTCTAGAATTGAATGATTTGCGTGAGAAATTGAGGCCATTTTACAGTTCACGGGCCGTCCCTCAATTGATCCAGCATTGATGATACGAATGCTCATTGTTGGCTATTGTTTTGGTATTCGCTCAGAGCGGCGCCTGTACGAAGAGGTTCATTTGAACTTGACCTACCGCTGGTTATGCCGTTTGGGATTAGGTGGCAAAGTGCCAGATCATTCTACGTTTTCATTGAACAGACATGGCAGATTTAGAAGCAGCGATTTACTCAGGCTTTTATTTGAAAGCACAGTACGGCGCTGCTTGGATGAAGGTTTGGTTGGGGGCGATAGTTTTGCTGTTGATGCCAGCCTGATACAGGTAGACGCCAATAAACAAAGATCACTTCCATCAGATGAATGGAATATTGATAGTCTTCCCAAAGACGCAGGTCGGTCTACCCGTGAATATCTCGAAGCTTTAAACGATACTGCCTTTGGTGCTGCCAGTGATAAACAACCCAAATTTATCTCACCTTGTAATCCGGCGTCCCAATGGACAGGAGCTTTGAGAGGCCCTGCATTCTTTGCCTACGCTACCAACTATCTGATTGATACCGACAATGCTGTTATCATGGATGTTGAGGGAACAAAAGCCATTCGTCAGGCTGATGTTGGTTCGGTAAGAACCATGATTGACCGTGTATCTAATCGCTTTGGTTTAGAGCCCAACAAACTCATTGGCGACAGTGCTTATGGTGCAGCGGATAATCTGAATTAGCTGGTCAATATAAGAGATATCGAGCCGCATATACCCGTGTTCGACAAGTCAAACAGAACCGATGGTACATTCTCACAATCTGATTTTACATGGCATGAAGATACAAACAGTTACTCTTGCCCAAAGGGTAAATCGCTGCGAACAACCGGAACAGTGCATGATGGCAAGACAAGGCTCTACCGTTCGTCAAAATCTGACTGCGATTCATGCCCGCTCAAAGCAAAATGTTGTCCCAAAGCACCTCATCGAAAGATCCCAAGAGATATTCATGAAGATGCCCGTGATGTGGCAAGAACCATTCTTAAAACGGAGGAACATGAAACGTCTCGACGAAACCGAAAGAAAGTGGAGATGCTGTTTGCTCACCTCAAACGTATTCTGAAATTGGAACGATTAAGACTGCGTGGACCCAATGGAGCAAAGGATGAATTTCTGCTCGCAGCAACAGCTCAGAATTTACGAAAGCTTGCCAAACTCAGATACAAACCTCCACCGGATATCGCAAATATGCGCCCAGAATCCGTTTAGTGGAGGAGATTTAAGCCCAAAACAATGAAAATAACTCCGATTAATACAAAACAGGCGAACAGCCTGAAAAAAACTACTCGCGATCCAAAACCGCGCTAGACAATCTCAATTAACTCAAACACTTTATCAACAATATCTGCCCATTGCGGAATTCACCTCTCTTTTTTCGATGCCCGGCCCATTGAAATGGCAGGGCATAAAAAATCGTTGCAAAAACCTTCCTTTTTACATCAATTGCACAGCCCCTACTCCATCAATCGCGCAGCACCAGACACACGGATAGAGGCACCTTTTTCACTGGTTAGATCAACGTCTATGATTGATCTCATACCCATATCTTCGCCTTGTATAATTTGAAAATTATTCTCGTGGGGCCATTTGATGTCGCGTAGATAGCCTGCAAAGGCAGCGCTCGCGGCGCCTGTAGCGGGGTCTTCGAACACGCCACCGGATGCGAAAGCATTTCGTGTATGAAATTTGCGGTCATGTTCTTTATAAACCAGCATCACCGTGATGAGACCGCGCCTGTTCATAAATGTGCGCCCCTCTTCCAGATCATAATTCATCGCAGATAAATCATCGCGAGATTTCAATGCTAGAACATAATGATCAGCCCCGCCATGAATTTCTGCCGGAGGGATCGACATATCGAGTTGATCTCGCTCCAAACCAAACAGTGAAAGAAGCAAATTCAACTCAACATCGTTTAACGGCATGCTTTTAGTCGGCGGCGATTGAAGAGCTGCGGAAAATCCGTTTCCAGACGTATTTCCTTCCACACTGATCGCTGCATTGTTGAGTTTTAAAGCATAATCACCATCCCCTTCACGGCGGGCCAAAGCTGCACCAAGGGCGATTGTTGCATGACCGCAAAACGGAACTTCTGATTCAGGTGAGAAATACCTTACGCGCCAATTATTTTTGCCCTCCATGGGGGACGCAAACGCTGTTTCTGAAAACCCCACATCGAAGGCGAGTTTCTGCATTGTTTCAGCAGATGGCAACTCGTCATAGAAGGCTACTCCCGCAGGATTCCCCCCATTTTCACCATCACTAAATGACGCAATTCTTAAAACATCCATATCATTTCTCCAATAAATTTAAACACAAGATAACTCATTGGAATTACGAATTTAACATACTATATATGGAGATTTTTATAATTCTCCTTATAATTTGTAAATAAAATCGCGAAGGAGTTTATATTCATGGACATGACTGATAGAAAAATTCTTGACCATCTGGTCTTAAATAGTCGCATCGCTATGAGCAGCCTTGCAAAACTTGTGGGCATGAGCGCACCAAGCGTTGCTGAACGTGTAAGACACATGGAAGACAGCGGCATTATAAAGGGTTTTACGGTTGATTTAGATTACAGCAAATTGGGGTTTAGCATCGAGGCGCTTGTGCGTATCCGCCCCCTTCCGGGACAACTTCACATCGTTGAGAAAATGATCATTGAAGAAAGTCGCTTTACATCTTGCGACAAGGTTACAGGTGAAGATTGTTTTGTTGTTAGAATAAGTGCCAAAAACATTCAGGAACTGGATATTATTATGGACCCATTCCATGAAAGAGCCGCAACGAACACGTCAATCGTAAAATCCTCCCCAATACGAAACAGGCAACCTAAATAAACAACATAAATGATGGGTATAAATAGTAATATCTGTAGATTGCTTTCCATGGTAGTAACCGCTCACTACAGATGTGAGACTCAATCCTTTGAACAGTTTTAAATTTTACAAACAAAACTTCCGATGGTTGTTTGCAGGTGCCCTGCTTACTTATTCATCATCATTTGGACAGACTTATTTTATCTCCATTTTTGCAGGTGAAATCAGAGCAGAGTTTGACCTCTCCCACGGTGGCTGGGGCACTGTTTATATGGTAGGGACACTGTGTTCCGCTTTGGCAATGGTTTTTGCTGGCTCGTTGATGGATAATTTCCGGGCGCGCACCCTTGGCACTGTCCTACTGGTTGCCATTGCCGTGACCGCTGTTTTGATGTCAGTTAATATATATCTCATTGGCCTTGTGGGGATTATCTTTCTCTTGCGGTTTCTTGGGCAAGGCATGCTTGCCCATGTTCCAAAGGTAGCCATGTCGCGATGGTTTCAAGCCACACGCGGACGGGCGCTTGCCGTCTCGTCTATGGGATTTGTAATCGGCGAAGCAACTTTGCCTCTGCTTTTTGTCACCATATCCAGCCTGTTAGGGTGGCGTGATACGTGGCTCGTCATTGCAGCGCTTGCCCTCTTGTTCATCCCGGTTATTTTCCAATTGCTTAAAACCGAGCGAACACCCAAATCCGAAGTGCAGGAAAACACCAGTGTCGGGATGTTGGGTAAACAATGGACGAGAATGGATGCCATCAAACATCCACTTTTCTGGTTGGTCTTGCCAACATGGCTGGCCATTCCCGCGTTTGCCACCGCATTCTTTTTCCATCAGGTTCACTTTACTGAAGTAAAAGGCTGGGAACTGATCAACTTTGTTGCACTTTTCCCGATCTATGCAAGCGTTTCCCTCTTCAGTCTCGTCATGTCCGGCTTTATTATTGATCGATTTAAATCTGACTTTCTGGTGCCACTCCTAACCCTGCCGTTTGCGGCGAGTTTTTTCATATTCTCATACGCAGATACTTTATTTGTAGCCGCCATCGCTTTCGTGTTTTTTGCTCTCATGGCGGGGTTTTCTTCCACGGTATCGTCTACATTTTGGGCAGAGTTTTATGGAACAGAGCATCTTGGCTCGATTAAATCTTTTGCTGCATCGATCATGGTCTTTGCTTCCGCAATCGGACCATGGTTGACCGGGGTTTTAATCGACCAGGGCATTACGCTCGACAGGCAACTGCCGCTTATTGCGATCTACTTTCTGATTTGCAGCCTTTTATCAACCATCGGGATCATCAAGGCACGAAGAAGAGCGACCGGATAAGAATTTTCACCACGCCATTGCGATCAAGCCTTTGGATGCTTATCTTAAAAGAGAATATAGATTCGTTGCAACGGAGACTGAAAATATGGCCATGGATGCTGCCGAAATTGAAAAAATGATCAAAGACGCACTTCCTGATGCAACTGTTGTTATCCGAGACCTTGCTGGCGATGGCGATCACTACGCCGCCGAAGTGGTATCGGAAAGTTTTCGTGGCAAAACACGTGTTGCTCAACACAAAATGATATATGATGCCTTACAGGGTAATATGGGCGGAGCTCTGCATGCGCTGGCCTTACAAACAAGTGTGCCGGACTAAATCCCTCGACCTATTCTATTGATATTGTTGTCTATTTTTATGTTTTATGGAACATTTGATCGAAATCAAGCAGACATAGTTGTTTTGGGCTAAAATCTCCATATCGATGAAAATGATAGGAGGTTATGATGCCTCAAGCAACTTTGACAAAACCATCACTTACTCTTCGAATTGGCTTGGGAAAGTTATTTGGTCTTGCAATTGGCCTAGCAGTTTTCCTGATTTTGCCACTGGTCTCACCAGAAACAAGTATGATGTTTCGCTGGGGTATATTATTCTGGTACACAACACTCGGCGCGATCATTGGTGTTTTCGGTGTCTATACAGAGCACCCAATTCTTGGCCTGCCGCTTCCTTGGTGGGTGCGTGCTACAGGAATAGGCGCGTGGATGAACCTTATTTTGACAATGCTTGCCTTTGATGAGTTGAACTCCATCATGTCTAAACTGGCAAATATTGGAATGAGCGCAGGACTGTCACCTTTCTGGTTCGTTGCCGAAGGTGCGATCGTCGGCTTTATCTTAGGTTGGCTGTTAACAAAGCTTGCAGGTGAAGGCCCCAAAACACTTAGATAGCTCAAACGCATAGATGTTAACGCAAAATGAAAAGGCCACTCCCTTGGGAGCGGCCTCGCATTTAAAAATCCGGAAGGGTCTCAAACGTCATAGCTTAAAAGCTGTAGAGAATCCGGTTTTATGATTTATCTATGAAGATTGCTCCATAAACATACCACTAAACAAAGACCCAACCTGACCAGTTAAAATGCTCGACATTGGACCACCTCCTTTCAATACGTTAATCTTGCTTTGAAGTTTGCCAGAGGATTTCGATTCTGGCAATGAAAAAAAATACCAGTGATTTTTTATAGATTTGATCGAATAAGTAACGGATGTAATGCCTGGACATTACAGATATTCAATATTTGTTTGCTCAATCAAAATTGGTGCTTGAAAAGATTACGTATTGCTATCATATAGTTTTCAAATACAGCCTTAAAAGGAATTCCAGAATGTCAGCTATTACAGATTTTATCGACAACGAAGTTAAAAGTAACGATGTTGTCGTGTTCATGAAGGGTACACCTGATTTTCCTCAATGCGGTTTTTCAGGGCAAGTTGTTCAGATCATGAACTATCTTGGTGTTCCATATAAGGGCATCAACGTGCTCGCAGATGATGATCTTCGCGAAGGTATTAAAACATATTCAAACTGGCCAACTATTCCTCAGCTTTATATTAAAGGTGAGTTTCTTGGTGGATGCGATATCGTGCGAGAAATGTTCCAAAGCGAAGAGCTTCAACAACATATGGCCGATAATGGCCTTGAAGTGAATATTGCGGCGAATTAAACTTCGCCGCATAGCTGGTTCTTAGACAGTTGCCAGCTTCATAATCTGAATCATATAGTTTTGTTTTTGATTCCAAAGAGGCTCGCAAGTGCCTCTTTTTGTTTTGGAATCACGAAATATGAAAGCAAAAAATGACTGAAATTCGAACCGCTAGTCGTCAAGATAAAGATACATATCCAACCGAACTCACTGGTGCTGCGCGCGCTGGTTTTAGAGAGCGCAATTTTATTGTTTTTATGGCCGCGGTTACATCTATAGTCGCGTTTTCGGTCGATATGATGCTGCCTGCCCTCGCGGACATTGGAAGCGAATACCGTCTAAGTGATGCTAATGATACACAACTGGTTATTATCGCCTTTATCTTTTCGTTTGGCGTGTCACAATTGTTTTTTGGTCCATTAACGGATGCCTTTGGGCGCCGTAAAATTCTGGTTGGATCATTATTTTCTTTCGCACTCATCTCGGTCGCAGCACTCTTTTCACCAAACTTCGAGACATTGTTGCTAGCGCGCGCGCTGGCGGGAGTTGCTGCCGGCGCAGCAAGAACCGCGTCTCAAGCTGTGGTGCGGGACTGTTTTGTAAGTAGTGATATGGCTCGTATCATGAGCCTTGTTATGGCCGTCTTTATGGTTGCACCTCTTGCTGCACCTGTGATCGGGCAATTCATCATATACTTATCAAATTGGCATTGGATATTTCTATTCCTCGGCATCGGTGGTGCAATTACAGCAACAATCGGTGCGCTTCACCTGAAGGAAACACAAGATCCGGAAAACATAAGACCCCTATCTGCAAAGCGGGTTTCACAAGCTTTTCTAGAGAGCCTTACCTATCGCAGATCAACTGGATATACGCTTGTGAGCGTGGCCTTTACAGGTGCGCTTTTCACCTATGTTGTTATGGCGCCGCAAGTGTTTGGCGAACTTTATGGATTAGGTGGCAACTTTGTGTACGCTTTCATGGCTGCGGCAGGTGCGCTTACCGTTAGTAGTATTGTAAACGGAAAATTGGTCAAAACTGTCGTGTTGCGCAAAATCGTGCACCTGGCGTTGATCGCCTTTTTCATTATGGCCATCATTTTTGTTGTACTTGCCTATCTCGATAGTATCCCATTCGAGGTCATGCTTCTCATAACGATGTCGACAATGTTTCTTTTTGGCTTTGTTGCAACCAATACATCCGCAATTGCGCTTGAACCAATGGGACATATTGCTGGAACAGCATCATCGGTTATTAATACGGTATCTGTCAGTGGTGGCGCGCTGATTGGTGGTATCATTGGTCAACTTTATGATGGAACTGTTGTTCCCATGGCGACTGGATATCTCATACTGGCAATTATTGCCATTATTGCTGCATTTTGGGGAGAACGTGGAAGCCTAACACTACGTTAGGCTCCGCGCTAAATCTAATCTTTGCTAGTCTTTCCAAAGCTCATGTCTGATCTCTTCCCACATATCTTTGTTGGAAGTGAGAAGAAGCCCGCCATCTGTAGTAAACGGTGTGTATTTACTTGTATCTAAACGAGCGGAATACCCGCCTGCCTCGGTATGGATGAGGGTACCCGCCAAGTGATCCCACGGCATCATACGACTATAGAGCAAGTAGTGCGCCATGCCAGTTGCCAAGATGCGATAGTCATGTGCAGCACAGCGGTAACCAAAGAAATTTAGATTACGTGTTTGGTTTGCAACAATCTTAGCCTGGAGCCTTTCCTCAAAACCCGTCCATGAAACCGAACCCGTCATCTGACCAAACGATACTGGTTCAGAAACTTTAAGCTTCACTTCCTTGCCATCAGCTTGTTTGTAAAATCCACCCTCGCCTCGGCGAGCATAAATTGTATCCTTCATCACTGGATCATGAATAATACCGCCAATAGTCTCACCATCTTTAACAATGGCCAGCATGGTGCCAAAAATTGGTGCGCCTGATGCAAAATTGAATGTGCCGTCAATCGGATCAACCGAAAATGTTAATCCTTCCCAATCATGCTTTTCCAACACGTTGGCATCTTCGCTCACGGCCTCCTCGCCAATGATGGCTGCATGTGGGAATCTGGCATTTAACTCGCGTGTGATAAACTTCTCCGCTGCAACATCTGCAATTGTTACAAGATCCGCAGCATTAGATTTGGCAGTAATTTCACCACACTCAAGGCGCCTAAAATGCGGCATAATCTCCTGATTACCCGCTTGCGTCAGCAGCCCAATCAACCAATCAAATTCGTTATCACTTATTGTCATGACTTTTCGTCTTTCTCATTATTGTCGGCGGTTTCAATGCCAATATTTCCAAAATCAAAAAGAGATGTATCAAGCATATGTGACGGGCGTATGTTACCTAAGGCTTTGATCATACGATCTTTCCTGCCGGGCATTTTCGTTTCGATGTCGTTGATCATCTGTTTCATGACATTGCGTTGCAATCCGTCTTGTGAACCGCAAAGGTCACACGGAATAATCGGAAATTTGAGTGCTTGTGCAAACTTTTCAAGATCATCTTCTGCGCAATAAACCAATGGGCGCATGACCATCACATCGCCTTCATCATTGATGAGCTTTGGTGACATTGATGCCATGCGCGCACCATGGAAGAAATTGAGAAAAAACGTCTCGATCAAGTCTTCGCGATGATGCCCCAGGATCAACGCGTCACAGCCCTCTTCCCGCGCTACACGATATAAATGTCCGCGACGAAGGCGTGAACATAGTGCACAATAGGTCGAATTTGCTGAAATCTTATCAGTTACGACCGAATAAGTATCCTGATACTCAATCCGGTGTTTAATGCCATGCTTGTTGAGAAACTCAGGTAATATGTGCTTCGGGAAATTCGGTTGCCCTTGATCGAGATTGCAAGCAATCAGATCAACAGGCAGCAGTCCGCGCCATTGCAGTTCCATCAATATCGCCAGTAGTCCGTATGAATCCTTACCGCCAGACAAGCCAACAAGCCAACGAGGGCGCTTTCCTGCGGCCTGCTCTTCTGCGCTTGGCAACATTGAGAACTCTTCCAGCGCCTGGCGCGTGTTTCGTACAAGCCGTTTGCGAAGTTTCTTAAAGCTAAGACCTTGCGGTGCATCTGCAAATAACGACAAATCAGATGATCGCTCTTCCGTTGAACTTACATTTTGTGTCTCAAGGTCATCATCATTTGCAATGTCAGGTGTAATATCCATGAAAATATGCGCTTATCGTTGAGTGTAGTTGATCCTCGCGTTCTATCCTTGATCATGGAAAATGACAATTGCGAATTGGTTCGCGGCGGTATACTTATGTACAAAGAGTTTAATCATGAGCAGAACAATTGAATATTTCCATCATCATTCCCGTCTATAACGAAGCGCAAGGTATTGAGGCTTTTATCCGGGAGCTTCTAGCAACAGCGGTTCGAATTCAAACGCGATGGAGTGCAAAAATAGAGTTCGTTTTCATCGATGATGGTAGTCGCGATGGCTCTGCCGATGTCATCCGCAAGTTAGATTTCGGGCCATTCTCATCTCGCCTTTTCGTGATGTCACGAAATTTTGGCAAGGAGGCTGCACTCACGGCTGCCATGCACAAGGTTGAGAATTGTGATGCTGCCATCATGATTGATGCTGACCTTGAGCACCCACCGGAGCTGATGGAAAAACTGATTGAAACTTGGCAGACAAGTGATGCAGACAGCGTTTATTATTATAAATCTGACCGTCGTTCTCGCGAAGGGCTTGTTAAGTCTTCAGTCTCTAAAATGTTCTATCGCCTTATGAATTTTGGTACCAATGTTGAGATCATTCCAGATGCTGGTGATTATCGCCTTATCAATGCAAAATTTTTGGATGCGCTGAAAAACCTAGCTGAGAACCAGCGCTTCATGAAGGGGCTCTATAGCTGGGTTGGGTTCGAACAAGTCGGCCTGCCCTTTGCCCCCGGTGAACGCACTGCCGGAACATCAAACTTTTCAGCGATCAAACTCATTCTTTTAGCACTTGACGGGCTCACCAGTTTTACCACCGCACCTCTGCGCCTGATGATGCTTGGTGGACTCGCGATTAGTGCGATAAGCATTCTCTATGGGCTTTATATTGTCGTTGAGGCGCTTTTCTTCCCGGGGGTTCCGCCGGGGATAGCGTCTATTCTCACTCTGATTTCGTTGTTCGGTGGTCTTCAACTCCTATGCCTTGGCATATTAGGTGAATATGTGGGACGAGCATTGCATGAAGCCAAGGGACGCCCTGCATATATCATTCGTGAAGAAATTGAGATCGTCACCCGAAAGCCTTCTCGATCTACTCGCTCTCGGGCGAAAGCTAAACCCAAATCAACCAAATGATTATAGCAGATGATTTTGGCCTCGATCCGGCTCATGATAAAGTAATTATTGACCTACTTCGCAACGGAAAAATCAATGGTACTTCTGTGATGGTCAGCGATAGGCTTGACACTAAAGGTGTTGAAGAACTCAAAGCCATACGATTATCAAATAATATCCAAATTGGTCTTCATCTAAACCTCACAGAAGAGATGGAAGGCATACGCCGGTTTGGTAGTATTATCTCACTTTGGCTCGATCTGATGTTTGGGCGCATTGCTGCTGCATCTACCGCAGACAGTTTTAATCAACAGCTCATTAGGTTTAAAGAAGCATTTGGCTTTTTGCCCGACTTTATCGACGGCCATCAGCATTGCCATGCTATCTCGCAAAACAGGTCAGCACTTTTGAAAATCGCCAAGGAACTCACAGCTGAAAACGACGAATTTTGGGTGCGCAGTCCGGCAGCAGGCAAACTGGCACATGCGATAAGTGAATGCAGACGGGGTGGAATGAAAACGCTCTTGATTATGTGGTGGGGCGAAGGTCTTCGTAGCGACCTTCAAAAAAACCATATCAAAACCAACTCTGATTTCTCCGGTTTCATTCCATATAAATCAGCCACCGCTTTCACCAAAACATATAAAGATATTTTTGAAAATAGACGCGATGATTGCCTCATCATGGTACATCCTGGATCTGCGAATGCAAATCACGAAGTTGAAGATCATGCCAATGAATTGCGTGCGCTTGAAGCTGAGATGCTAGCTAATTTGAAGTCATAAGATAACATTCCAAACAAAAAACCCCTCGCCGTTAAGCAAGGGGTTTTTAAAATCAGAACATCTGAAATCTTAGCGTGAGTAAAACTCGACCACTAGATTTGGTTCCATCATAACTGGGTATGGAACATCAGAAAGCTGAGGAACACGAACATATGTTGCAACCATTTTATTGTGGTCTACTTCAACATATTCAGGAACATCGCGTTCAGCCAAATCTTTTGCTTCAAGAACAAAAGCGAGTTGCTTTGACTTTTCGCGAACTTCAATAACGTCACCAGGCTTACAGCGGTATGAAGGGATGTTTGTTTTAACACCATTCACAGTAACGTGGCCGTGGTTTACGAACTGACGTGCAGCAAAGATTGTTGCAACAAATTTAGCGCGGTAAACAACTGCGTCTAAACGAGATTCCAAAAGACCGATTAGGTTATCTGGCGTATCGCCCTTGCGACGAACAGCTTCATCATAAGTTGCGCGGAATTGTTTTTCGCGGATTTCGCCGTAATAGCCTTTAAGCTTCTGCTTTGCACGAAGCTGAACACCGAAATCAGACAATTTTTGCTTGCGGCGCTGACCGTGTTGACCTGGGCCATATTCACGACGGTTAACTGGTGACTTAGGACGTCCCCAGATATTTTCGCCCATACGGCGATCTAGTTTATATTTGGATGCTTGGCGCTTGCTCATCGCATTTCCCTTTTCTAATTGATCAAGTTTCGGGTGGAAAAACGGTTCCCACTTTTCCTAAACTTGTTCGAACAAATCACTCAGTCCCACCATTAGGAATGAGTTAGGAAACGCGCCCTCCTCTGACCTCTATTGAGATCTGACAGAACTCTATCTCTACTTGCGCTCGGAGAGAATTCACGGGACACGTAAAACAGCACCGAAACCTAAATTTCAGTGCATGCATGGCTTCTATGCAGATATGCGAGCCATGTCAATGTTTGATCTTCATTGAAGTGATTTTTGTTTGCTATAATCAGGCAAATATCTGACAAAATACACACAAATATCGTCGTTTACGAACGAGGCTGCAAAATATCATTTCTCTCGCCTTACAAGATATGCCCAAATGCATGCCGCAATAATAATTAGAGAAAAACCGATGCTCAAGGTTAAATCCGGCGATACGTTTTGCACCAAATCTAGGATACCATGAAAATTGTCTACAGGACTTACTTCTGCATACCAAAATAGATTCAGGGCTAAGCTGACAAGCTGCAAACCACCAAATGCTATAAGAACGAAGTTGATAAATACGACCTGTCTTCGGTGTTTTATTTGTGAAATTCGTTCAATTCTTGCCTTTAGCATAGCAGAGCGAGCCTCAATATTCTGTATCAATTTTGGTGCTCGAAATGAATTCCATATCCCATCAAAAATAGTTTCGCTCGAATCAAGCAAACTGTTGTAATAATCGGAAGATTCATTAATTAGCTCAGATATAGCATTCTCAAGCCTGTCAAACTTTGTCGAGACCGCATTTAAGCAGGCCACAGCACTCGAATGAGAGATATTGCGCATTAAGCGCCGTTGCGAACGACTATACATATCGAGCAAGGAATAAAGGTATTCTATGACTAGAAGTGTCTCGACAAAATCAAATTTACTTGTCGTGTCATCAATAAAGCTCCCACCCCAAACAGTGCGAAAGGCCTGACCATTCTCGATAGATATTCCTTTCGATAGCGTTAGAAACTCTTGCTCGAAACCTTTTTCGATGGTTGATGTATCAATTACTCTATGAACCCACAGCATTGTTTCTTTTGCATTGCCTATATCTGGGTATTGTTGTTCAGCAAGATCATCAAAGATGACGTATTCGCTTGCGGCCCGCAATATAGAAAATTTATGTGGCCACGTCTTCTTTGATCGCGCTGCTTTCATTAAATTTTTTAACAATGGCGACACGATTAAAAGCTGGACATGTTCTATAATATGGGTGGTGTGATCTGACAAAAACTGATTGAATTCAGCTGATGTTTTGATGAACTCGTGGCTTAATGCTAGTGAAAACTCGATATCAGCTCTCACTACAGCTACGGTGTTATCAAAAATCAAAACTTCGATTTTTTGAATTTTGATAATATTTAACATTCCAACATTCAAAGACTGATTGACCAATTCTTGAACAATTAACACCATTGATTTTGATAGACTGATCCTAATCAAGGGCTCAGAGAACCATGTCAGCAAATTATCTTCAAGATTGGCATACCTAGCTAGTGATAAGCGTGCTAACTCATCTGCACTTTTTCTGGTTTTAAAACTAATATCAATTGATTCCGCTGTGAGCTTCGATGCCTCCTCAAGAACATTATGCAGCTCCTGGGAGTGCGCATAAGCGGCTTCAGAATTTAGATTGATAAGCGTGCGAAACGGACTAACCAGAGTTATATTCAAAGTCACCTCCAATAGTATATCATTACCATTCAGAGTGACGATGGATTAGATTTACTTCAAGTCGAATTATTAGCCATTATCTATCATTATGCAAGGAACTACTTTGTCATATATCGGCATGAATTGGCGCTATTAAACGCCAATTGATGCCGCTGATGTTTGTTTCAAAGCTCGGTATTCATTGGATTATATTATCGACTTAGCTGTTCTAATTCACATAACGAAGCGTAGCTCTAAACTGGGTCTCCGTATGGTGACCTAGTCGATAGGCTACCGCTTGTTGAGCATGATTGATCTAGCGACCAGAAAACTTACCGGAATGGCCACTAAAGCGCCCAATCCGGCGGCTGCAAGTATCGGCATCACAGTATCGTAGCCAGTCGTCAAGGCAGCTATGATAAAGGTACCTGCTAACGTCGTAGCAATTATTGCGTATAGAATTGTTGCAAGGCGAAACATCACATGGTCTCCGGTTGGTTATGGTTGGCCAAAATTTAGCAACGATCCGCTCCCTTCTCTTTGATACAAATCAAACATTAAACATTGAAAATAGATGAACCCTATATACTGCAATTAACGTAACAATAGTCAGGGGCATTGATTTCAGGTTAATGCAATTTATCGGCAAGATCTTGCCTCTTGTTTTCAAGAAAATGACGTGAGGGGCTGTCTGTTGCGAGCAATATAGCCCTATCATAAGCATCGAGCGCAAGGTCGATATGACCCGCCTGTACTGCCATTTCTGCCCAAAAGGGTTGAAAATTCTTATCTACATCAACAGCATTAAGACGCCTAAGCCCCTCTTCTGCGCCATGCAGCTTGCCATTTACCACCGCATGAGCGATCATTGAACCCGGTGATGGAGCGAATTTTAATAGCGCAAAATGGAGCTTATTCAGTGCATCCCAGTTTGTTTTTCCTGTTTGTTGGCGAGCTAAATGTACAGATTGAATTGCCGCCTCAATTTGGAAGCGGTCCGGTTGGTTTAGCTTTTGCGCCTGGTTAAGTCTGCGATGCCCATAGGCTAGTAATTCGGCGTCCCAAAGTAACATATCCTGTTCATGTATTGGCACCATCACACCGCCGATGACCCGTGCTGGTGCTCGCGCATATGTGAAAGCAATATGAGCCGCCAAGCCCAGAGTTTCAGCGTGATCAGGCATTCGTTTTGCCAAAAGGTCAGCCAAGTACAACGCCTCTCGCCCCATGTCATCCGTTGGTTCAATCCAATCCAACGCATAAGCACCATAAATTGCCTCTAGCACCGGCAGGAAGCGTTCGGGCAGCAAGTCACCTTCAGGAACTTGAAACGGGATTTTAACATCACGA
This sequence comes from Lentilitoribacter sp. Alg239-R112, assembly GCF_900537175.1. Classification (GTDB taxonomy): domain Bacteria; phylum Pseudomonadota; class Alphaproteobacteria; order Rhizobiales; family Rhizobiaceae; genus Lentilitoribacter. Next base: position 492,524 of record NZ_LS999833.1, read on the forward strand.
ATCTTTCGCTTTGCCCGAACCAGCCTTTGAGCCATTGTTGTTGGCGACAGCGCAAATATTCTGGCAATATCTTTGGCCTCTACTCCCAGCACAGTTTGCAACATCAAAGGCGTATGCAAATCTTGCGAAATACCCACCGAGCGTTTCCTTCATTTCCGCAAACGGCCCATCCTGAACTATTTTTGTACCGCCCTTTAATGATACAGTCGTGGCTGTATCAACTGGCAGTAGCCAATCTGTCTCAATGAAAACGCCTGCTTCGTTCAACGCTCCAATATAAGCTTCGTAAGCCTGCTTCTCACTCGCCCAATCATCGGGTGTCATGTGAGCAAGGTCTTTTGGGTCTTTTTCTGGCGGTGATCAAATAAACGCCTATGACAGCGAGGGTACAGCCAAATAGTGCAGTTAAACCAAGTTGTTCATCAAATAGAAAATAGGCTTGCAAAACAGTAGCAGGCGGCACCAAATAGAAATAGCTGGCAACCTTGGATACCTCGCCCTCGCGGATCATATACATCAAGAGCAACACAGCACCTATAGAAAGTGCAAAAACTGACCAAACCAACGCCGCAACCATCTCAAAGTTGACATTTACCTCGTGGGTTTCAAGCGCTAAACTCAACGGCAGCACAACAATCACGCCGCCTGCATATTGACAAAGAGTGCCAGAAACTAACGGTACTTTTTCCGCCAATTGCTTTTGCAATATTCCCCCGTATGAGATCCCAACAAGTGCAATAATGCATGAAATTATACCGAATATAGCGAGTTTACCGCCGCTTGTGCCACCGGGTGAATAGATCACTAGGGAGATACCCAAAAATCCTAAAACAAGACCGATGATCTGAATAAGCCTTAGGCGCTGCTTTAACAAAACCCAACCAAGAAACGCTGTTAGCGCAGGATGAAGCCCCACAAAGATTGAGGAAATTCCTGCTGGCACGCCATGATCAATAGCAAAGAACACGCCACCCAAATAGGCGCCATGTATTAAAGCGCCAATCAGCATTTGATAGGCAATATCAATACGCACAGGCCATCGTTTCTTCATCAACCAAATTAGAAAAAGGAACGCGATAATGGTGAACAAAAAACGTAATGTCAGAAAATAAAACGGCTCAATGTTTGGTATCGCATATTTGGCATTGATAAAACCGGTACTCCATATCCAAACGAATAGGACCGGTATCAGCTGAGTGAGGCGTGCGTTCATGAAAGTGCTTTCAAAGATTTCACACTGATACCTAAATCATCGAAAGATAAAGTCCAAGCTTATTCATGAAACACTTTATATGTAAGCGCTATCATTATTAACGGTCTAATTTATTCATTCGTCCGATAACCTTTACCGGGCTACCTTTAACGTCAGAAAACTCGGTTCTTAGAATAGATTTTGCGCCCATATCCTCGCCCTGGATGATTTTGAGGGCATTCTCATGCGGCCAACCGATATCACGTAAGTAACCTGAAAGCGCCGCAGCTGCAGAGGCTGTTGCGGGATCTTCCATTGCTCCCCAGGCGGCATAAGTGTTTCGCGCATGGAATATGTGATTGTTTTCTGCAAATACGAGCATAATGGAAAAGATGTTTTTATCGCGCATGAACTGACACCCCTCTTCCATTTCATAAAACATGTTTGCCAGATCTTCTCTATTTTTAAGAGCCAGAACAAAATGGGTTGAGCCAGCATAGATTATCGCTGGTGGTATATCTGGATCTAATTGATCACGGCGATAGCCAAACACATCCAAAAGTTCGCTTGTCGCCATTGCATTCAATTGCTTACTATGGGTGTTTGGCGAATGAGTTGTCGCAGCTAAACCGTTGCTATTTTTTTGACCGTCTACACAATATTGAATGTCTTTATGGCAAATTTCATATCTTGCTGTGCCGTATTTTTCTGCCAACACTGCACCTAATGTCGTCGTACCATGTCCACAAGAAGGCAGCTCTACCTCGGGTGAGAAATATCGTGCAAACCACCGCCCATCATCCTGTCTAGATGCAAAGGCCGTTTCTGTATACCCCAAATTAGAAGCAAGATATTGCATTTCATCAGATTGGATTTCTTCATCTAAAAGAAGCACTCCGGTCGGGTTCCCCCCTCTGCCATCTTCTGAAAAAGCTGCTATTTTCTCAATCTTCATATCACCTTTTGACATAGATGAACATTATTGTTCTACCTACTCTTCCTCAATATTTACGACATCAATTGACGATAATAAGTAAATCCAATTGATCTAAAGAATTTTATCTCTGTGATTGTTCGAAACGCAAATAATTAAAGTGAAATAAATTTCTAAAAATCAAAACGAACTTAGCTTATTAATTTTTTAGTAGGAAATTTCATATAAAAATCAACGAACTAAACCCGCTTGCAAAATTCTTCATATATGCCCGTTATCCACATCTTCATTTCAATATCGATTTGCGGCTGCCTCAGTTAAAAATATCCGAATGCAAATAGTTGAAGAATAATTCTTAATTTATTTAATCAATTTGCGTTGTTTTGACTGTATCTTAAAGTCGGACACGGCATCAGAAAATTGACTCAAATCCCAATCTAGCAAACGGCCTGCGCCATGGCGATCAGTGAAATCAGATATAAGTTTTGAGCTTTGCTCATAAGGCTCTGCCATCGCAGTTATGAATATTTCAGCTTCGTCTCCTTCAAACACACACTCACCGAAATTCAAACACATATTTGGGTCAAATGACCAAAGTTCCTTCTCGTCATTTATAATTTTTAATCCCTTGCCTTTGAACAAAGTTCCCTTTTCAATGCCGAGTTCTACTTTTAGGCCTTCTTTTTCTGGCGTGATGAATAGGAATTGTGCCGCAAATTTTGGCGCAGGGCTAAAAACCTCAACATAACGAAGATAACATCGTTTCATTATCGATCCATCCCGCTTGGCCTGATCACAAACGCTGTCCCACAATCCAAATGGCTTATAATGCGTGACAACCCAATCACCGGGCGTATCGTTACCTTGTGCATCCTGAGCAAGAACAGAATTTAGCGAAAGGAGAAGTGCCAATGCTGCGAATAGCGATTTCATGCTTGATCCTCTTTGATGGAATTTTCGGCAAGCTATCGCAATTTCTGGTCACATGATCCTCATTTAAGATCACATTTTTGACATCAACCGCCTTACAACGGAATACTTCAACTATTTTTATGGATGCATCAAAAAAATATATTCGTTCTTACCGCGATTGAATGTTAAAGCGATTCCGGTAAGGAGCCTTCCATGGCAATCAAAGATATTCTCATCATCATAGCAGTTACTGCAATTTGGGGGCTGAACTTTTCAGTCACGAAATTTGGTATGGAATATGTGCCGCCGCTTTTTCTCAACGCGTTGCGTTTTACTGTTGTAGCACTCATGGCGTTTGTAATCCCTCGCCCCAGCGTTGATTGGCGTATATTTGCCGGAATTGGTGTATTTATCGGCGTGATAAAATTCTCGCTTGTGTTTGTTGGCATTAAACTCGGGCTTGGTGCTGGTCTGTCTTCTGTTGTTATTCAAGGGCAAGTATTTTTTACGATAATTCTTGCTTTTCTCCTCTATAAAGAACGCGTGCAAATCTATCAGGTTATCGGCTTACTCATTGGATTTGCGGGCCTTTTTGTCATGAGTTTCGACGATGGTGGGGACTTCAATCTCCTTGGTTTTGCCCTGACCGTGCTTGGCTCGTTAATGTGGGGCATAGCCAATATGTTTTTCCGCCGCACAGGCAGCACAGAAGCTGTTGCGGTCATCGTGTGGGCAAGCGTGGTCGCACTTATCCCGCTTTGGCTGCTCTCTGCATTTTTTGATGGCCCCGACGTGATCATGCAATCTTTCCAGAATTTCAATTTGCAAGTCATATTCGTAGTCTTGTTTGCATCAATATTCTCGACGGTTTTTGCCTATTCTATGTGGGGCAAAATGCTATCCAAATACCCCGCAGCAGATGTCACACCATTCGCTCTTTTGATCCCCGTATCAGGGTTATTAGGTGGTGTATTTATTGTGAACGAAACCATTAGCGTAATAGCCATGATCGGCATCATTATTATCATGGTTGGCTTGGCCGTCTCCATTCTCGGTGGACGCGTGCGCAGGTATCTAGGGTCATAAATTATCCAACCTGCCGTCAAACAACACTTGACCAATTGCGCGCCGCGCCTTACCTCGCACATTATCACGCATAACTCTTGGAGCTCTCATGAGCGATAGTGCAACAAATTACGACCAAAATTCCAAACGACAAGGCACTTATCTTGCGCTTGGCATAAGCCTCATCTTAATGATGCTGTATATGATCTTGATGCCTGCGACGGAACTTTGGGATCGTGATGAGCCGCTTTATGCCCGTACTGCAATTGAGATGCTGCTATCAGGTGATTGGTTCCTCCCAACATACAATGGCAACCTATTTGCGCACAAACCACCTATGACATACTGGCTGATGGCAACCAGTTTTTGGATGTTTGGTGAAAACGAGTTTGCAGCACGTTTTGCATCAGCTCCTACAATGGCTGGCACTGCATTTTTCACCTATCTGATTGCACGCCGTATGTTCGACCATACGATTGGCATTTGGTCGATGATCATGTTTGGCACTGCATTCCTGACCATATATCTTGGCTCGATTGCCCAGCACGATGCGCCCATGATGTTCTTCATCATTCTGGCAATTTACGCCTATACCAAGTTTCTCTACGAGCAACAGAGTTTGTGGCCGATGCTTGTCTTGTTCACGCTTGGCATGGTCGCAACGCTTTATATCAAAGGTCCGGTTGGGCCTGCTGTGATTTGCACAACCTTGTTTTTCTCATGGGTTTTCACACCATCAGACCAGCGGCCAAAATTCATGGCGATGGTTGTGTTTGCAGGCGGATTTATATTGGCTTGTATTTTGTTTGCGATATGGCTCATTCCGGCCAATACAGCAACTGATGGCGCGCTGTGGCAAATGGGCGTTGGCAAACATATTGTTCAGCGTTTTCAAGAACCGCTAGAAAATTATGGCGGCACTGCGTCTCTTGGTTACTACTGGATGTTGCCTGCCTATATTCCTGTCATTCTTATCACGCTCATGCCATGGACTATTCATCTTCCGGCGGGGTTGAAGGCGCTATTTTCCGGTAAATTGGGGACTCGGCGCGAACGTGCGCTCCTTTGGGGTTGGATAGCGCCAACATTTGTAATGTTTACTTTGGCGGGCTCAAAGCTACCTCACTATATTTTCCCGATTTTTCCAGCCTTGGCAATCATATGCGCAGCGATCATGATCAAGCAGGTGCGAGACGCTGAAACGCAAAGCTACTCGAAGTTTGGTGCATACCTTTATCTGATGCTGTCCCCGGCAATCGCTATTGCTTTGATCGCTGTGCCGTTTTTCCGACCAGACATCATCCCTTTCTTGGTTGGTATTCCGGCAGGTTTAATCATCGGTACAATTGTTCATTTTGTATTCCATCGCCAGAGAGTAGGTAATGTGATTGGCGCAAGCCGCCTGCTGACCATAACAACGCCGCTTGTCGTCATCTTCGCCTATTGGTTCATGATCTCGCCAGCGGAACCATTGATCAAAATCTCAAAATCCATTGGCGAAATTATCAATAAAGTTGATGTTTCCAAGAAACGTGTTTTCATGGATGGCTTCTTGGAACCAAGCATGGTGTTTTACATCAACTCACCATTGGGCTCACCTGTGAAGTCCATGCCGGATGATGAAGACGCATTCTTTGCAGAAATGAAAGATCCGCGCCCAATGGTTCTCGTGGTCACTAAGGAACTATTTCCGGAATATGAAGTCTATGAGGGTGACCGCGAGTTTGAGATCATCGGCGAAGTTCAGGCGATCAATACAAATGACCATTTGAAAGACCAAACCGTCGTTGTGGCTGTGCGGAAGTAACTGTAAATTGCAAACAATCATCTGAAGTTGCATTATATCAACCATTGCGCTTGACGCCCACCCGACTCTCCCTTATATACCGCCTCAGATGTGGCTCTTTTGGGCCGCATTGTTTTTTGTGCGCCGTTTAGTACCAATTGAGTATGCGTGCAGAATATAAGCAACAAGAAATGTCCACATGGAGTTAGGCCACCTTAAGAAGCCTTTCCCGGGATTGGATCAAACATAGAGAGACTAATATGAAAACCTTTACGCAGAAACCTGCTGAGGTGGAGAAGAAGTGGATCATCATCGACGCCGAAGGCCTCGTTGTTGGACGTCTAGCTTCTTTGGTTGCCTTGCGTTTGCGCGGCAAACACAAGCCCACTTACACACCACATGTTGACGATGGCGACAATGTTATCATCATCAATGCTGAAAAAGCTGTTTTGACCGGCAAAAAATACACAGACAAAAAATATTACTGGCACACAGGCTATCCTGGCGGCATCAAAGAGCGTACAGCTCGTGCGATCATCGAAGGTCGTTTCCCTGAGCGCGTTATGGAAAAAGCTGTTGAGCGTATGATCCCACGTGGTCCGCTTGGCCGTGTTCAGATGAAAAATCTACGCGTTTATGCAGGTAACGAACATCCTCATGAAGCACAGAAACCAGAAGTTCTTGATGTTGCATCAATGAACAAGAAAAATACAAGGAGCGCATAAGTATGGCTGATCTTGAATCCCTAGCGGAACTTGGCGAAGCAACTGCAGCTGTTGAAGCGGTAGAGGCAGCTCCTGTATATGTTCAAAAACTAGACGCCCAAGGCCGCGCCTATGCAACAGGTAAACGTAAAGACGCGATTGCACGTGTTTGGCTTTCACCTGGTACTGGCAAAATCATTGTTAACGGTCGTGACTACACTTCGTACTTTGCACGTCCTGTGTCACAAATGCTCTTGCTTCAGCCTGTTGTTGCTGCTGCACGTGAAGGCCAGTTTGATGTGAATGCAACGGTTAAAGGCGGAGGCCTTTCCGGCCAGGCTGGTGCAGTTCGTCACGGTATCTCAAAAGCTTTGACATATTACGAGCCAGGCCTACGTGCTGTCTTGAAAAAAGGTGGCTTCCTTACTCGCGATTCACGTGTTGTTGAGCGTAAGAAATACGGTAGAGCAAAAGCTCGTCGTTCTTTCCAGTTCTCAAAACGTTAAGTTTAGGGACAGCTCTCAGAACACTAAGTTCTATTTACATATATTTGAAAGAGGCCGGACATTGTTCCGGCCTTTTTCGTTTTTTGTAGATCTGTCCAAAATTAACCATTTGATTAACTTATGAAAAAACAGACTATCTCATAACTCTGCTAACTGTTAACTATTGCTTAACAAATTAATTCCGATAAGCCGGATAATTCCGATAAGTAAAGTATGACAATGCGCGCAAATCTAAAAAAGCAAATATTCAATTACGAAGATGGCAAAGGTTTTGCCTATGAATTTCGAAAAAGACGATCGAAATTCTTCATGCAATTCATTGATAATAACTTCGATGGCGCTAGAGAAATTACGATAGTCGACTTCGGTGGAACCGAAGTTTTTTGGAAATCCATTGGCTTTGACTATCTGCGCGAAAAAAACATGAAGATCACATTGGTCAATTTGGAAGCAATCTCAATTGTGGATGATGATATCTTTACTTCTGTTGTTGGTGATGCACGCAATTATTCACCTGAACAAAAGTACGATATATGTTTTTCTAACTCCTGTATTGAGCATGTTGGTCAGATGACTGATTTTATTGACTTTCGCAATTCAGCCCAAAGCATTGCAAAGACTTACTTTATTCAAACACCGAGCTTTCACTTTCCAATAGAGCCGCATTTTGTTTCCATTGCTTGGCATTGGCTGCCGAAAGCGCTGCGCGTTTTAATAGTGAACAATATGTCAGTAGGTCATTTTGACAAGGGTAAGGACCTTCTTGATAGCTATGTGATCGTCGAAAGTTGCTACCTGCTAAGTCATAAAATTTTTAAAAAGCTATTCTATGATGGCAAAATTCATAAAGAAAAATTTGGATTTTTCACAAAGTCATTTATTGCAGTTAAAGGCTTGGAACAGATATAATTTTGTTATCGCTTCCGGTCAAAATTTGCCACGGCTATGATATTTTTCAAAAAAGGCGATTTTTAACACTGGCGAACATCTCATTGTAAGTTTAGTTTCATTGCGATGGGTATTATTTTAAGAAGCACATCTCTTCTGATATTCATTTCCATTTAGTGAGCATCAGGGATAAGAATGACCGACAGCAACAATCCGATAAAAGCTGCCATATGGATGCTTGGAGCAATCGCCTCCTTCAGCACCATGGCGATTGCCGGACGGTCGCTTGATAGTGACATTGATACATTTGAGATCATGCTCTTTCGATCCATCGTTGGTGTCATCATTGTTGTGACTATTGCAAGAAGTATTGGCACACTGCACGAGATCAAATTTGATAAATTACGTCTCCATTTGCTACGAAACCTATGTCATTTCACAGGCCAGAACCTATGGTTTTTTGCGCTTACGGCAATTCCCCTCTCCCAGCTGTTTGCGTTTGAATTTTCCACGCCTATCTGGGTAGCAATCCTTGCCCCAATTTTCTTGAAAGAAAAACTTACGCGCGCGCGCACTATTGCTGCCATTATGGGTTTTATTGGCATCTTGCTTGTTGCCCGCCCGGATACGGCAACATATTCACCTTATATCATTGCAGCTTTTTTATGTGCTATTGGCTTTGCCGGAGCGAATATCGGAACAAAACTCCTCACACGCACACAATCAATTACCTGCATTATGTTTTGGCTAACGGTCATTCAAACAGGTTTAGGCTTGATCGCAGCTGGTCATGATGGAGATATTTACATCCCTCCTGCTCATAATTTTATCTGGCTATTTATCATTGGCGTTTGTGGATTAACGGCTCACTTCAGTCTAACCAGAGCGCTGTCGCTGGCGCCAGCAATCGTGGTTTCACCATTCGATTTTTTACGATTACCGCTGATCTCTATTGTCGCATTTTTCCTCTATGGAGAAGTTCTGGAATGGCCTGTTTTCCTTGGTGCTGTAATTGTGTTTTCAGCCAATATCTTCAATATCCTCAGCGAATTGAAACAACGAAAAAAATTGGCGCTTCAGACTTAAATTGCCTTTTCACGCATTGTACAGGCGATATTAGCAGGGTATAAGCACCCGTCTCGATGTCGGATAATAATTGTTGCCAGCGAGTTGGTTTACGTAATTTAATTTTTGATTCAACGATTTACAAAACTGAGTCCAAAAATAGTCGTAAGTTATTGTTTTATATAAGTAATGGATTGATCACATGAAAGCAAAAGTCTTCATAGATGGCGAACATGGCACAACTGGCCTGCAAATCATCACGCGCCTTACACAGCGTAACGATATTGATCTATTATCAATCGCGCATGAAGACAGACGCAATCCGGATATTCGTAAGGAAAAATTGCGCGAGGCCGATATTGCGATCTTGTGCCTACCAGATGATGCTGCACGTGAGGCCGTTGCACTAGCCTCAGATGCCGGTACCCGGTTCATTGACGCATCAACCGCGCACCGAACACATCCTGATTGGGCATACGGTTTTGGCGAACTAAATGCAGATCAAAAAGATAATATCAGGAAAGCACAATTCGTATCCAACCCTGGTTGTTACTCGACAGGTGCAATCGCACTAACGGCACCGCTCGTACAAGCTGGTATTTTGCCAAGCGATTATCCGCTGACAGTCAACGCGGTCTCTGGCTATTCTGGCGGGGGTAAGCAAATGATTGCGCAAATGGAAGATACAGGCGTAGACGGTGCGATTTCATCGGCACACTTTGCCTATGCGCTTACGCTCGCTCATAAACATGTACCAGAGATTGTGACACGCTCGGGCCTTACTCGAACACCAATATTTACACCGAGTGTTGGTCGCTTTGCACAAGGTATGTTGGTGCATGTTCCACTGCATCTTGATCTATTGAGGGATACACCCAGCCTTTCCGATATTCATCGGACACTTACGGCTCATTATAATGGGCAAAAGTTTGTTGACGTTGCCACGTTAGAGGAAAGCAGCAGTACCGCTCGCCTTGATCCAGAAGGTTTAAATGGCCAGGACAATATGCGTCTATATGTGTTTGGCACAGAAGGTGCGGGAACGGTTAACCTAACAGCGCAACTCGATAATTTGGGCAAAGGTGCATCAGGAGCTGCGGTCCAAAACCTTGATCTCATGATTGAACAATATCGGAGTTAAAAAACAATCGATTGATAATGCCATTGGGGAGCGATTAGCTCCCCTTTTTTATTTCTACCGGCAGTGCATATTCGCCGACAAAACCGCGCCAGTGAGCAATGGCAAAACCAAGAACAACGAGCGCCATACCTTGGTGGACAAGCGCCCAAGAAACAGGAACCTGCATAACAAGCGTCATGATGCCCACAAGCGCCTGTAATGTAACAAGTACAAACAAGATGACTGAACGGCGTGAATGCGTTGTATCCCCATCACCCTTAATGCAAGTCACCATGTGAATGAACGCAAGCGCCCAAAGAATATAAGCGCTCATTCGGTGAATAAATTGAACTGTCTTAGGGCTTTCAAATGCATTTTTCCAAACTGGCTCGATAGTCCAAAGGTTTTCAGGGATAAATGTGCCATCCATCAAAGGCCATGTATTATAGGCAAGTCCTGCATCAAGACCTGCAACCAAACCACCAAGAAATATTTGCAAAATTACGAACAGTGCCAGCAAAATTGCCATCGGGTGCGCCGATGTTGTTGGCGCGTGATCTGCCGTATGTGGCGATAATCCGCGCATCACCCAAACAATGCCGGCAAAAATAATACAGGCAAGCGTTAGATGCGTTGCTAGCCGATATTGACTAACATCAACCCGATCGACAAGGCCGGACGAGACCATCCACCACCCGATGAAACCTTGCAGTCCTCCTAAAAACAAGAGACCTACCAGTGGCTTACGGATCGGTTTTTCAACCCGCCCAGATAACCAAAAAATGAGAAGCGGGACGCCAAACAATACACCTACACCGCGGGCGAGCAATCTATGTGCCCATTCCCACCAATATATGTATTTAAACTCATCAAGAGACATTCCCTTATTAATCAACTGATATTCAGGAATTTGGCGATAGAGTTCGAGTTCCTCTTCCCACTCCTGAGCGCTAAGTGGTGGAATCACTCCATGAATTGGCTTCCACTGTGTGATTGAAAGGCCAGAGTCCGTCAGGCGGGTTGCACCACCAACAATAACAAGTGCAAAAATAGCCAGTAGAACGACAGCCAGCCAAATTCTGAGCAGACCACGCTGTTTTTGTGCATTATCTCGCTTGGCAAGCAATTCACTGTGTTCTATCGCATTTTCAGTCATTTAGTTTTCCTCGAAGGCATGTCTTGTACCTATCACGTGCATCATTGGCACAACTTTTATAACCAATGCAAGAGACGAAAACTTGCGGCAAGCAGTCGCGGGGGTCTTCACTTACTGGTAAAGTCAAGTTATTGATTGCCAGCAAGTTTAAAGGAAATTAAATGCCAACCCGCGTTAGAAAATTTATCGGTGTATTCTTAATGCTTATTTTGGTGGGGCTTTATGCCATTCTTGCCGTTACAGTGGCCACCTACCAACTCGCTGAATCTGCCTGGTATGTTCACCTTCTCTACTTTTTCTTCACCGGAATATTGTGGGTATTGCCCGCCATGTGGCTTATCAAATGGATGGAAGGGGCACCTAAGCCCAAAAACGCCAAATAGTTCAATTTGTAAATTTGCTGTTTAGATCTCATTATTCATAGCTTCAATCTATTCTTCCTCATTGCCTTAAAATCATTTTTTGTTGACTTTTAGGAGCCATTATCGACCGAAATCACGTATTTAACGGAAATTTTGGTAAAAATGACAAGTCACGCGACAAATTCCTTAGCAACTTCATTGGCAAGCAATGAGCGTATTGAGATAAGCCAATCACCTTATCATCCAAGCAATTTGATGCGTACGAAACTACTAAAGGCTCAAATTTTAAACATTGAGACAACGCAAGATAAGAAGATCAAAATTATTACAAATATCTATGATCTTGAACATGACTGGCGCTTTATAGAAACCGAGGATCACATTTCCGTGCACCAGAGTTTTAATTGGTGTCGGGCTTGGTGCAACAACCACAAAGTAAAACCAATTTTTGTGACGGTGTCTATTAACTCACGCATCGAATTTATTCTACCACTTGAGGTTCAATCCCAATTCGGTATTAAGCGTGCGCGGCTTATTGGTTCTGATCATAGCAATGTGAATTTTTTGCTCGCATCAAAGGCGTTTCTATATCAGATGAAGCCTGACTTTATTGAAGAGCTTAAGATCGAGTTACGAAAACTATCCCTTCCCTTTGATGCCATTCATCTTGAAAAAATGCGCTTAAGTTTTGTGGGTGTGCCAAACCCGTTTGGCTCTGTTACCAAAGTGCTTAATCAAAATGCATCTTTTCAACTGCCTTTACAAAGCACCGTCGAAAAAACTTTTGCTCAAATAAACGCAAAACGTAAACGCAAAATGGTTCGCAGCACGGCCAAAAAGCTTGGTGCGATTGGCGAGCAGAGTTACATTATTTCCAATAGCATTGCTGAAAATGAGAAAATTATTTCGGCATTTTTCTTACAAAAAGCCAAACGTTTTGAAAGTAAGGGCCTGCCAGATGCATTTGGCACAAAAGATATTCAGGACTTCTTCGCTGACCTTTGCGCACTCGATCAGGGTGACATTGGAAAGCTGGAACTTCACGCGATTACATTGCGACAAAAAGATCAAGCCTCTGAGGTCGTCGCGATAGCAGCTGTTACAGTAAAAAATGGCCATGCAATTTGCCAATTCAGTTCATTTAACGAGGACATCGCAGCGCAAACACAAACAAGCCCGGGCGAGTTTTTATTCTATCATGTCATCGAAAACATGGTTCAGCGCGGGATGCGTTTGTTCGATTTTGGTATTGGCGATCAGCCTTACAAGCACTCTTGGTGTACAATTCGTACTGAACATTATGATGGATTTATTGCGTTAAATACCAGTGGTTATATTGCGGCATGGTTGGAAACACTAAAAATTGCCATTAAACGCAAAATAAAGTCGTCACCACAATTTCTCAAACTGGTGAACAGATTTCGCCGGTAATCATGTGATCAAAATATCGAACGCTCAGTGCAGTTAAGCGACTGAACTATAGGCATCATGCGATGTGGATTTGACGGTGTCGCTGCGCGGGTCGATATCCATAACGAGTGCATCATGATACCCCTCATCGGCAAATGCCTCTTTATATTCCATGATTTGTTGATCAGGGAGATCTTTCACAGAAACTACAAATTCTGTTGTAAGATGACTTGCAAGACGTATTACATTTGATACGTCTGTCGGTCCGCATTCAACGATTACAGTGTCATAACTGTCCAGCAACGCATTAATAATAAGCGGTATCCGTTCAGCAGATTGCATCGCACGCTGCATATTGCCATTCCCACGGGCCATAACATGCACGTCCGACATTGCATCTGCATGAATTGTTTCTGCAATCGTAGTCTCTCCACATAACAGATTTGTTAAACCCTTGATCCGACTAGTGCCGATGGTCGAACTGCTTGGCATACCATCTATGGTTAAATCAACCAGGATTGATCTGCACTGTTCATCGCTTAAATTTCGCGCCAGAAGAACCGAACCCATTGTGGCATTTCCACCCTCAGGTGAAAGGCACATAACCAACCGCGTTGATGCGACCATAAATTCTTGCGAAACATCAAAAATCGAGTAACGAGAACTTACCAAATTTTCTTCTGTAAATGCTGGATCACCGTCTGGGTATTCAGGAGCCATCTCAGCTCTGGCTGTTAAAAGCCCGAGATCTGCATGATGACCATATTGGCTTTTTGAACCAGCACGTGTTTGGCCAATATTGTGTTGACCATGTCCGGGCGCATATCGAGCTTCGGAAACAGGGCGAAGCGCTCTACCGCTAAACAGTTCGGTCAACATTACCCAAATAGAACCGATAATAAAAGTTGCGACCATCGCTGCGATGATGATCGGTAGTTTCTTTGGAAAAAAGGCCTCAGTCGGCATAATAGCGCGAGAAATTATACGTGCGTCCGGCGGAATAGCGCTTACTTGCGAACGCGACGCTGTTTGGCGGAAACGACCAAGATATGTTTCTAGTAATTCGCGTTGAGATGCGGCTTCACGCTCAAGCGCACGCAATTGTACTTCTTCGCCGCCAGCTTGAGCAGAATTTGCTTTCAAATTATTGAAATTACCAAGAAGCTCACGTTCGCGCAAACGCGCAACGGACGCTTCATTCTCAAGGCTTGCCAAGACTTTTCTCGCTTCGGTGCGAAGCTGGCGTTGAACGTCTATTAATTGCGACTGCAATGCCTGCATGCGCGGGTGCCCATCCAGAAGTGTTGTTGACAAATCCGCAATATTTCCACGAATATCCGCTTCATTTTCACGCAATCTTTGTACAGTTGCCGAATCTAAAACATTTGCGATGGAGTCAATATTCTCGCCTTTTTCCAAAACCCGACGTACCGTCGTCGCACGCGCTTCCGCATCGACTTTTTCAGAACGCACACGTGTTAACTCCGCTGAAATATCAGAAAGTTGCTGACCTTCAAACGTGTCAGTATCCCCTATTGTAAAGAGACCTTTTTCCGCACGATATTCCGCAACGCGCGCCTCAGCAACTTGAACACTTTCTCTCAGACGCTCAATTTCTGGTTCGAGCCAAGCGCTGGCTTGGGTATTATCTTTGAGTTTTTCCCCTGACTGCACACGTAAGAATGCATCAACCATGGCATTTGGTACAGATTCTGCAAGTTCCGGGTTCTCAGATGTAAATTCAACAGCGATGACCCGTGATACACCGACCTGATAAACATCGAGGCGTTCATAAAACTCCTTTAAGACGCGCTCTTCTGCCGGAATAGAATATGGATCAGAGATTAAACCAAGGCCAATAAAAATCTTTGCAATGAAAGATGGTGATTTTGGTGCATTGAACTCGTCATAAGATGCAAGGTCTAATTCTCGAGCAACTGAGGTGACCAAATTATTTGATTTTAGAATTTCAACCTGGCTTGTTACGCCGCGTTCATCCAGGGTAACAGAAGGCTGTCCGCCGTTCAGCTGCTGCTGATCTGCAAACACAGGCTCACGATTATCGATCAAAACGCGTGCTTCAGAGCGATATTGCTCATCAACAATATTGACAATCACAAATGCAATAACACCAACAATGAGTGCTGATATTGCAATTTTTGCGATGTTTTTCTTGACCGCAAAAAACAAACTGCCGAGGTCAATATCGACATTTGTATCGTCATTGTGGATTTGCGACATTCTAATACTCCAGATCGTAATGGAGCTGATTGTAAACACACATGGTAACTCATCAGTTAACGTAAGAACCCAATTAGGGGTGAAAATACGATTAATTTGTTACAATCGGCCAATTAATTGGCCTGTTCTTTACCAAGCATTAACCATAAATCGTCAATAAATTAATGTAAGTTCGAACCCTTTTGGAGTGCACCGCACGTGAAAATCAATCTACCTGTTGCGATTATTTTAGCTGCTGCCAGCATCATTGCCGGTTGCGCGAGCTATCAGCCGGCTCCTCGTGCATTCCATGAAGCAACCATTCAGCCTTACCGGCTTGATGCTGGCGATCGTCTGCGTATCACTGTTTTCGAGCAAGATGGCTTAACCGGCACCTATGGTGTTGATCAGGCTGGTTACATCTCCTTCCCTCTTGTAGGAGCCGTTGCTGCTCGCGGTTATACAGCACAAGAACTTGAAGGCGTTATCGCAGGCGAATTACAAAAAGGTTACTTGCGCGATCCTGATGTCAGCATCGAGATTGACCAATACCGTTCCTTCTTTGTTTTAGGAGAAGTGGGGCAACCTGGCCAATATACTTATGTTCCGGGGATGACGGTACAAAATGCAATTGCCATTGCTGGCGGTTTTTCAACCAGAGCGCAACAAAACAGCACAGATATTACTCGCAAGATAAATGGAAAAATCATGACAGGTCGCGTCTCAATTTCTAGCCCTATTCTCGCGGGCGATACGATCTATATCCGTGAACGCTTATTTTAATAAAGACCATAATGGGGCATACGCTAAATTGAACGAACACTGGATTGCTGAATGATGTCCAATGAAGCATTGTCACAAGAACCTTTGCGGATAATCCACTGTTTCAGATCTCCCGTCGGTGGTATTTTTAGACACGTACGTGACCTTGTGAACACTCATCACGCGCAGGGACATAAAATCGGCATCCTATGCGATAGTAGCTCAGGCGGTGAATTTGAAGAAAAATTGTTTGAAAGCATTATCGACAAGTTAGAGCTTGGTCTTATACGAATGCCAATCAGGCGCGCAATTACGCCAGGCGATTTAATTGCAATACACAAAGTTTATAAACAAATCAAAAGTTTGCAGCCAGATATACTACACGGTCATGGCGCCAAAGGTGGCGCGTATGTTCGAGTAATTGGCTCATTTATGCGGGGATCCAGGTCTCGCGTTACCCGCACCTATTCGCCCCATGGCGGCTCGCTGCACTATGATAGCAGCAATATCAAAGGGAAAGCTATTTTTGCCCTAGAACGCCTTCTCGCACGCATGACGGATGCAATAATTTTTGTCAGCGATCACGAACGGCTTGCATATATAGATAAAGTAGGTCTCCCAATATCCAATTCGCATTTGGTCTATAATGGACTGAATGAGGAGGAATTTCAGCCGATTGCCACGAATGAAAATGCAAGTGATTTCTTATATATTGGTATGATGCGAGACCTTAAAGGCCCTGACGTTTTTATTGATGCTTTTCGTAAAGCAGAGCAACATGTTGGTCGTCCTTTGCACGCCACTATGGTTGGGGATGGCCCTAACAAACAAGCCTATCAAGAAAAAATTGCGCAGATGGGTTTGAGCAAGCGCATAGTTTTGCATCCAGCTATGAATGCACGTGAAGCATTTGCACTTGCTCAAAGCGTGGTTATCCCATCTCGAGCAGAGGCAATGCCGTATATCGTATTAGAAACCGTTGCCGCGAACAAACCTATTATCTCGACAAATGTCGGTGGTATACCTGAGATACTGGGAGCTGATAGCGATGTCATGGTGCCACCTGGTAATGTCGAAAAACTCGCAGAAAAAATGGCACAGTCAATCCAGGATAAGAGCTGGCTCGCATCTGCTCAACCTGATCGAAATACATTCAAGAAGCGCTTCTCGGTGCAAGCCATGGCGGAAGATGTTTTGGAGATTTATCACCGCTCCTCCAACAAGGTTTCCGAAGACAGAACCTGAGGTCGACTAGGCTAAAACAGCTTCAACAATTCTCAAAAATTTTGATCTCTTGTAATAAAACGTTATCCGTCAAGTTTTTATTAGTTGATTTGCCTTATTCTCATACGCACAACAGCTAATTAAAGCACTGTTTTGCGGATAATTCGATGATTAAGATACAAAAAGATAAAATGGTCGATGCTTCGATAGCGCCATCAGAAACTGTGGCGCATGGTCTGGAAGAAGATAATTTAAACCGTCTTGCGCAACAAATTGCTCAGCAACTCGCTGATGAAAATCATTCACCAGCGCTTATATTAGGCGCCTACCGTCTATTTGAATGTGCATGTATTTTCGCAACTGGAATACTCGCTTATTTCTATCATGATTATCCAGATAACAGATTACCAGTTCATGCATTTATTATCTTTGGAACATCATGCCTAACACTCGCATCACTGCAAGCAAGTAGTCTATACACAACGCAAAGCCTTAAAACAGGCATGCGAACTTTGCCACAGGTATTGGCAATCCTATCTACAATTTTTGTTGTCATGGCCGTTGCTGGCTATTTTATTGATTTTCATGACTACTTCTCAAAAAAGTGGTTCGCTGATTGGTTCATGGGAACTGCAACCGTTTTAACAGTTGCACGACTGACATTTGCATTTTCCATTAGTCGTTGGAAACGAAATGGTTTCATGGAGCGTCGCGCTGTCATCGTTGGCGGAGGCGCAAAAACCAAACAGCTTATTCGTGATATCGAGGCAGAACAAGGCAATGACATACGCATTTGTGGTATCTTTGATGATCGGGGCGATGATCGCGCCGCACCTGTTATTGCTGGTTATCCCAAATTAGGTAATGTTAAAGATGTGGTTGCATTTGCACGACGCACACGAATAGATTTAATAATCATAACGCTACCACTGAGCGCGGAAAGCCGCTGGACAGGTATGCTCAAACACTTGTGGGTTTTACCAGTAGACATTCGCCTAGCAGCACATACAAATTCTATGAAATTCCGCCCACGCTTTTGCAGCTATATGGACAACAGCAAAATCCCTATGCTGGATCTATTTGATAAGCCGATTTCTGATTGGGATTCTGTCAGCAAACGTGGTTTTGATATTGTATTTTCGCTCCTTGCACTGGCACTTCTTTGGCCTATCATGCTGGGTACAGCGATTGCCATTAAACTAACTTCAAAAGGTCCGATAATCTTCAAACAAATGCGCCACGGTATTAATAATGAAGAGATACCGGTCTATAAATTTCGCTCAATGTACACGGATATGTCCGATGAGAAAGCGGCAAAACTCGTCACAAAAAATGATCCACGCGTGACGCCTGTTGGACGCTTTATCCGCAAAACTTCGATTGATGAATTGCCGCAATTATTCAATGTCTTATTGGGCAGTGTTTCGCTCGTTGGCCCACGCCCACATGCGGTAATTGCACAAGCTCAGAACAAATATTTTGCTGATGTTGTGGATGGGTACTTTGCCCGCCACCGCGTCAAACCCGGTATTACCGGCTGGGCGCAGATCAATGGTTTGCGCGGTGAAATTACATCCGATGCGAAAATTAAAGAGCGAACGGAATATGACCTCTATTACATTGAAAACTGGTCATTGGCCTTTGATTTAAAAATTCTTCTGAAAACACCGTTTAGCCTATTTAATACGGAAAATGCCTATTGAGTGATGTTCCTTATCAGTATCAGGGTCAACCATTAACCTTTAGCAGCTCGCGACAAGCGGACGCCGGTTCTCGCCTTTTAGGAACCTGGATGCTGGCTTTTGGTGTTTTTACGTCCGGCTTTGTTATTCAGGAACCCGCACCATATGAGCTGATGATGGCAGGGCTTGTCGGCATCTGGTTTTTATGCGGATTAAAAATTTCGCGAACCATTGCGCCGGTCCTAGCATTGTTCACACTATTTAACATTGGTGGTCTACTATCGATGTTCACCATGGATACCTATGGCGGCATTCCTCTCTATTTGGCGGTCAGCTACTTCTTGGCGCTAACAACGGTATTCTTCGCCGCTATTATTGAGACTGATCATCGCAGACTTAAAATCATATTCAGAGCCTATGCAGTTGCAGCTGTTGTCACGGCGATGCTGGGCATTTTAGGTTATTTTAATCTTATTCCTGGTGGTGAATACTTCACTCTCTATAATCGCGCTCGTGGCGCCTTTGCTGATCCAAATGTGTTTGGACCTTTCTTGGTGCTGCCTGCCCTTTATCTGCTCCATGGCTTGATAGTGGGCAAAATCAAGGACGTGCCACTGCGCGCCATTGGTTTTTTTATCATTACCTTCGGTGTTTTCTTATCATTCTCGCGCGCAGCATGGGGGCTATACGCAATCTCGGGTGTGCTGCTTATCATATTATTGCTTGCACGCCAGCGCACAAGCAAGTTCCAGCTCCGCATTATTATGCTTTCCGCAGCTGGCTTTATTGCGTTGATCGTCGCGCTCGTCATTGCATTGCAAATTGATCAGATCGCTGAACTTTTTTCTGATCGAGCGCAGCTTGTGCAAGAATATGACGGTGCCAGATATGGTCGTTTTGCGCGGCACGCTATTGGCTTTGGTATGGCGCTTGAAAATCCACTCGGCATTGGTCCTCTAGAGTTTGGCCTGATATATGGTGAAGATACGCATAATATCTACCTTAAATCTCTCATGGCTTATGGTTGGCTTGGCTTTACAACCTATCTCATTCTCAGTGGCATGACATTTTACTTCGGGTTTAAATATATGCTTCGAGATCGCCCCTGGCAGGTTTACTTCATGCTGGCAATGATCTTGCTTTTTGGTCATGCGCTTGTTGGCATGGTAATTGATACAGATCACTGGCGCCATTTCTATTTGATCTTAGGTATCGCGTGGGGCTGTATTGCGCTCGAACACCGATATGGTATAAATTACAACTAGCTCGGAACATGTTGAAATAATCATATATCGATCTCCGATCATTGTATATCTGTCACATTATTGATCTATGCCTTGTCATTACAATTGCAATCGGACGAATCCTATGACCATTCCTACCCCCTGGCCCGAAGCCGTGATTTTCGACATGGATGGCTTGATGCTCGACACAGAAACTATCTCGATGAACTCCATGCATCGCACATTACGTTTGCATAAGATTGATTTCGAAGATCAGTGGTTGTTTGATATAATCGGCATGAACAGCAAGGGCGCAAAGAACTACTTCAATGAAAAGCTCGGGTATCCCCTGCCAGAAGAGGTGGATACGACCTTCATGAAAACCTATGAAGACCATGTAACAACAAATGGTATTGAGCTTAAAACCGGTCTCGTAGAACTGCTTAAATTTCTGGATGAAGCTGGTATTCGACGCGGCGTTGCTACCTCAACACGCTCTCGAATGGCCCATAAAAAGCTTGGTATGACGGGGATTAAGCACTGGTTTGAGACAATCGTTTGTGGCGACGAGGTCGCAAATGGTAAGCCTGCGCCGGACATCTATCTTAAAGCCGCTGAAAACCTTGGCATAGACCCTACAAACTGTCTGGCATTGGAAGACAGCGATAATGGCGCTAAGGCTGCCCATGCTGCTTCAATTGATGTCATCGTTGTGCCAGATCTGAAACAACCAAAAGATCATACCCGCGATATTGCCCACCGGGTTGTAACAAGTCTTCATGATGTTAAGTTGCATCTGCAGAAGCGTTAATCCCATCTCACCTCAAATCTGATTTTCGATGTTGTGAGTTTCTCTTTCACCCTCAAGCATTTTCCACACATGAAGAATATCTGATCTGCTAATCTACACATGATCAATTGGTACTACTCAGCGCAATGCATGCACACTAGATTTACGAAAATGTGAGGTATAAAGTGTGCAATTCCAAAGGCTCAGCAACGGCGACAGTTAGAATTAACAATGACCGCGTTCGTGTGACCGAATGGCGCTTCAATAAACGAGGTGACAATACGGGATGGCATCGTCATGCCTATGATTATGTTGTCATCCCGCTTTTTGATGGGGTCTTGGAAATTGACCTTGGAGATGGTGAACGCATCACTGCACAAATGGAAAACGGCGTTCCATATTACCGCGAAATTGGTGTCGAGCATGATGTCATCAACGGGAATGACTTTGAATGCGCTTTTGTTGAAGTGGAACTGCTGCAAGAGCGGACATAATAACCAACAAGAATAAGAAACGCTCTACTGTACCATACGACCCTTTTGCACAGCCAGATGCCCTGATTAGCGCTTCCGAATTTCTCGCATTTCCTCCATGAGGATTTCAGTACGCGGGCCGGTTACCTCACGAACGCGATCGATATAGGCTTGGTTTTCCATGGTTGGAATTTCCGGATCATAAGCATCTGCAACATCCAGCATTCCCTGCCGATCCATTTCATTAAACGCCTGCAACATATCTTGAGCATTTTCCGAGCTTACACCCAATGCTTCAAAGGCAGATTTCCCCATGCGTAGCGATGCGTCATAAGTCTCGCGAATTATATCGCGACACCCTGCAAACCAAAGATCATAAACATGATTCCGATCTATAGCCCGTGCCAAAACATGAACATGGGGATGGGTGTTGGTTATATAGCGCACCATCTCGGTGATCTTTTCTTTATCATCAATCGCGATAACCAGTAATTTTGCCTCATCAATGCCGGCTGCATGTAGCATATCGGGGCGAGTAGCATCACCATAATATGTTTTAATGCCAAAGACCTTAAGCATATCAATTTGCTTTGCGCTAAAATCGATCACCGTTGTTTCCTCGCCTGCAGCGCGTAACATACGACCCACAAGTCCGCCCACACGACCACAACCGGCTATAATAATATGATTTTTCTCATCAATTGTATCGTGCTCACGATCTAAGCTCTGCACATAACGTGGTGAGATGACTTTATCATAAAGAATGAAAAGTAGTGGTGTAAGAAGCATGGAAAGCGCGACAACCAACAGCAATTGATCAGCGATGGCTTTTGGAATAACGGCACTTGCTACTGTGAAAGACAGGAGAACGAAACCAAATTCACCAGCTTGTGCAAGCCCCAGCCCAAAGAGCCACTTGTCTGCACCTTGTAGTTTAAAAATATATGCCAGCACCAAAAGCACGATGACTTTTAACGCGATCAAACCAAGAGTGAGTGCGATGATCATTGTGAGGTTTTCTGACAAGAGTGCAAAGTTAATCCCTGCCCCGACAGTCATAAAAAACAAGCCCAAAAGCAGACCTTTGAACGGATCAATGTCGGATTCAAGTTCATGGCGATATTCACTATTGGCAAGCACAACGCCTGCTAGGAACGTGCCTAAAGCGGGCGACAGACCAACAAGTGACATCAAAAGCGCAATACCAACAACCATCATCAATGCTGTCGCAACAAAAAGTTCGCGAAGTTTTGCATGTGCCACGAAACGAAAAATCGGACGTGTTAGAAAACTACCACCCAAAATCACAGCAAGTATTGCCCCCAACGTCACGAGCGTTGTTTGCCAACCATTGAGACCATCAACAAGGCTCATTGAACTACCGTGACCCTCATCAGCTCCATGGTCAGCGGCACCCTCTACACCATGCGCTGCGGTATCCGCAGCCATATTCAACGCGTCCATTAACTCAGGCAAAGCCAAAAGCGGAATGAATGCAAGCATAGGGATAACGGCAATATCCTGAAACAACAGTACCGAGAAACTTGACTGCCCTCCATCGCTTTTCATCAGACCTTTCTCATTCAGCGTTTGCAATACGATAGCCGTTGAGGACAGCGCCAAGACCATGCCAATTGCCAATGCAACAGTCCAAGACTGGCCAAGCAGCATTGCAATTCCCATGACGGACAATGTAGTGAGAGCCACCTGTCCTCCACCAAGGCCAAGCAATTTGCCGCGCATTTCCCATAGTAATTTTGGCTCTAATTCAAGCCCAACGAGAAATAGCATCATCACAACACCAAACTCGGCAAAATGTTGAATGGAAATCACATCTACATGCAAAAATGCCAATACAGGACTAATCAAAATACCAGCAATCAAAAAACCGAGAACCGACCCCAACCCAAGCCGAGACGCTATCGGCACAGAAATCACACCAGCGATAAGAAAGATAAAGGCAAGAAGAAGGAAATCAGTCATGAAGGCTGGCCTATGGTAAATTTGTTTCTATATTCAAACAAATAGCAAGCTCTGGCCATCTGCGCAAACTCTGGCTGTTGAAACAATCAAAGATAACAATAAGCTGAGTGTATAGTGGATGTAAAAGCAATCATAAAATTGATAATATTCATGTGGATCGATAGCTTGGAAATCGTAGAAGATGTATCTTCATGAACAAAACCCCAGAGACAAATCTCCGGGGTTCCAACCGTTTTCATTTATCCTATCAATTACATCTTTGCTGGCGTCGCAACGCGAATGCGGTGGCCATCTGCATCTACTGCCACAAAGGTTCGGCCAAATGGCATGTCCATTGGTGCTTGAAGAATTGTTACACCATGAGCCAGCCACTCTTTATGGGTGTTTTCCAATGTTGCGTCATCATCGACATTTAGTGAAATTTCGCTCGAGCCACCTTTTTCTGAACCATCATTCAAAGTCGGCGGTACAACTGTTGTCAGCTCCCAGAGACCCAGCATGACATTTTCTATAAGAGGCAACATTGCAAACCCTTCCGACTGATCTACAATTGGTTTGCCAAGCAACTTGGCATAAAATTCGGCGCTTTTAATCGGGTCTTTCACGTATAAAAGTACAAAGTTGAATTCTGGCATTCTTCTATCTCCATTTAGTATCAAATTAAATTCTGGAGATGATTTACCGCTATGTACTGTCAATTTATGTCAGCATTAGACAAAACATGATAACTATTCTTCTAACCCTTCCTGCATGCGCCATTGTTTCACCAAAACAGGCTTGCGCGGGTAATATCGTTTGCCCGTATCCTCAAGTGAACTGACCCTATCAGTGCGAAAATGCCGGTAAGCCTTGCGCGCCTCGCACCAAGCGACAATAACGCGCGAATGCTCGAAATAAGTTAGCATAATGGGCCAAATGACACGCGATGATACATTGTCATAAGCATCGGTATAGTTGATCTGCATGATGTGCTCATTACGAATAGCTTTGCGGATAACTTCCATATGCTCAGAATTTTCAACCCGCATCGCATCGGCAAAACTAGGACCAATAACCAAATCATTCGTTTCAGCGCGTTCTTTCAGATCATCAGGCAGAACTGCTGTTACTTTAGCCAACGCATTGCGCGCCGCTTTTGCAAGCGGCATATCCGCTCGGTCAGACACCCATCGCGAGCCGAGAACCAGGGCTGAAATTTCATCTTCTGAAAACATGAGGGGCGGCAACATAAAACCTGGTGCCAATATATAGCCCATGCCCGCCTCCCCCTCAATATTAGCTCCATGGGAACGAAGCGTGGCAATATCGCGATAAAGTGTACGTAAGGAGATATTCATCTCTTCAGCAAGCGTTGATCCGCTCACCGGGAGGCGATGCTGGCGCAAAACCTGCAAAAGATCCAATAATCGTTGTGATCGCGACATGGCAGATACTCAAAGTAAAATCTACCAGACCTTACCATAACCAGCCCAAATTATTCCAGCGCCTATCATTCAGCTTAAACTAAACTTTCGTAATTCCGTATGGAATCTTGAGCCAAATCCGCTCATGGAAAAAATAGAGAAATAACTTGGTGATCACTTCAAAACCACCAATTGAGATAGCTGTAAGAATATTTCCGGTAAAGAACCAAGCCAGTAACATTGTATCAAGCGATGCTAGTATGCGCCACGTTGCGGTTTTAACCGTAGATCTGGCAAAGCTCTCCGGTTTGGCACCGGCGGCAACTGATAAGCCCCAATTTACGCGCGTCCAGAGTTGCTCATGCACCGTGTAAATCACCAGTTTGGTAAACACTTCTGCAACAGCAATGTAGCCCGCAGTTTGTGCAATGTTTCCACCATCTTCACTGAAGTTAAGTCCAAATAATGGGCCCAAAAATGCTATGATGACAAAGGATAGTAAAAATGTGTCCAGCGTGCCAACCACGCGCCAAGATACAGCCTTTATCATAGAACGCCTTACACTTTCACGTCCTCCTCCAGAGCCAGTTCCAGATGCAGAAGATGTGTCAGCGTCATTTATAACTTCGGACATTTGTATCTTTCGTTAGTTTGCAGAAGCAGCAGTTTGCATACTCGTGGTTTTACCACGCGTTAAATGCAATGGCACATTCTTATTCTCTTTATCTAATGCTAAGATGTCCAGTGGATAATTAACCGGTATTTCATGCTCCAAAATTGCGCCGATTATTTGTTCACTACTCCAATCAGCAAGAGGATTAAAAATAAACTGTTCATTTTTGTGATCCCACTTCACAAATTCAGCACCATCATCTAGATGACCGGAATAAGCAATAACAGCGTCAAAAGCTGGTAATACACCGTCCAAATTCGGTGGTGTCTTTATCTTCACTCCATAACGATCGAGTGTAACATCCATCAGAGATTCTTGCTCCTGAGTTACATTACCTTCCAAACCGAAAGCAATCTCCGCAATTTTTTCGCGCTTGGTCAGAACCCAGGTCAAAAGCTGATCTGGAACCTGCAAACCCGAAACAAGTACGACACGGTTAAACCGTTCTTTTATATAAATAATTCTATCTTCAAACTCCAAATTCTGAAGTGTTTTTGAAAAAACTTTAGCACTTTGGTGACCGTTCATTTTAGTCTCCTTAATTTAATTTACCCTATAATTGTTAAATATTGAGACTTTTAAAAGAAACAATTTTCTAAGTTATATCGATTGTTTAGATAATATGTTCCGCTCGATATGGAGGCGAAAGAAACAGGGCGAAAAATTTCATTTGACATATAGTTCGACATCAAACTATATAGTTTAACATCGAACTAATGGAGATGAATATGAAACGACGTAAATTTTTAGCAATTGCAGGTGGCGGCATTATTTTAGCTGCTGGCGCAAGCATCGGAACAATTGCAAGCAGGTTTCCGCACAAAGCTCTGGAACCATGGTCAAAAGCTGGATCGGGTTACACAGAACCAAGAATGCGTGCATTATCCTATGCAATTTTGGCACCGAACCCACATAACCAACAGCCATGGATGGTTGACTTGAGCAAGGCTGATCAGATTACGCTTAAAATTGATACAGATCGCCTTCTACCTCATACCGATCCATATAGTCGGCAAATCACGATCGGTCAGGGATGCTTTTTGGAAATTTTACGCATGGCAGCAGCCGAAGATGGACACAGAGTAGATTTCAATCTCTTTCCTGAAGGATCAGATAATACCAATCTTGATGATAGGCCAGTTGCGATTATAAGCTTTACCAAGGACCCATCCGTCTCGCCAGATCCATTATTTGCCCACGTATTTGACCGACGTTCAACGAAAGACCCTTTTGACACCACAAAAGAAGTTGCCACCTCTGCGCTTGAACGTATTGCCAGCTCTGTCCAAAACAATTCACAAGTCAGCACAAATAACGAACCTTCACACGTGCAAAAACTGCGTGAATTTTCGCACACAGCAATGGCAGTAGAGATCGATACACCACGCACATATAAAGAGAGTGTGGATCTATTTCGTATCGGCAAAGCCGAAATTGAAGCAAACCCAGACGGAATTGATTTTTCAGGTCCGTTTTTTGAACTTGCCCACACCACCGGATTCATGACGAGAGAAGGCGTACTGGACAGGTCCTCGACACAATTTTCAGAAGGGCTCAAAGCAGTCTATTCAACGACCGACACCGCCATGGCGCACTTATGGCAAATCACACAAGGCAACACGCGCGAAGATCAGATCAATGCTGGTCGGGACTGGGTGCGCCTAAATCTTGCTGTTACGGCTGAGGGGCTTGCCATCCAGCCATTGAGCCAAGCATTGCAAGAATACCCGGAAATGGAAGCCCATTATAAGCAAGTTCATAAAGATCTTGCCCCGAACGGTGGCACTATACAAATGCTCGCAAGATTGGGCTATGCTAAACGAGTCGAGCAAAGCCCGCGTTGGCCATTGGAGGCAAAAATCATTGAGGCTTAAATTTGGACGAGAAAAATAAACTTATCTTTCAGTTTTTCACAGAAGTTGGAATCATAAATCAGCTTGCAACGGCCATTTTTCAAAAAAAAATGCCGGAAGGTCTGCATGTTTCACACTTCTCCGTGCTCAATCACCTCGTCCGCGTCCACGACGGGGTGACGCCACTTAGAATTGCCAATGCTTTTCAAGTGACAAAAGGCACCATGACAAACACACTTTCGGTTCTCTCCAAACGTAACTATATTCGTATTGAACCGCATGAAACTGACGGCCGTAGCAAAGTTGTTTTCATTACTGATGAAGGTCGCGCATTCCAGCAGAAAGCAATTTCAAAACTGTTTCCCGCAATCGCAGAATTTGATAGTAAACTTGACTGGGAACGGGTCATTGAGATTGTACCGGAACTTGAAAGAATCCGAAAAGTGCTGGATGACAATCGAGATATTTAGAAAGCCAATAACAGACAGGTTAATTCGCCTTATTAATGGTCGGGACGGCAGGATTTGAACCTGCGACCCCTAAGCCCCCAGCTTAGTGCGCTACCAGACTGCGCTACGCCCCGACTGGTTAGAACCCGTAATTTATAAGGCTTTTGAGTGCAAGTTATTTCTGAGAAAACCAACAAAAATGGGAAAATGATTGTCGTAAATATCAAGCCCAAAGCAACTCCGATGTTATAGGCTATCGTAACTCAGCTTGCATTTCACCCGTGGCTTGGTTGAGCGTAAACCTCACAGTTCGATCAACAAAACTACTTGCATCCGATGAAGGGGTCTGAACATCCATTGTAAAAATCAGACCAACCGCTGGATCATAATCTGCATTCAGCGAAGCAAAATCCAACCCGGAAAAGCCCAAACCGGCTGACATACTTACGGTTTTGCATTGTCGCGAACCTACCTCATCATAGGGTGGGGACAGTACCAGCACATGAAAAGCCGCTAAAGCTGGTTCAATTGTATCCAGAACAGCAACCCGCACATCGCCATTGGCAAATGTGCGTGTATTCTGCTCCCAAGGCTCGACCAGGCTAGCTGCACTGGAAACCCAATCACAAGGTTCTATGCTTTGTGATTTTGCGTAATTCATAGAAGCGGCCAGCATAGTTGCTACTAGTATCGACGTTTTCATGAGCGCCTCCGGAAATATTTCAGATACATTGTTTGATATGTCGCTATATCAGGCGGTGATTAATTCCAGTCTTTCCAAAATACTATTGCATCACCTGAGAAAAAGTTCATTCAACGTATGTGCTAACGGGTTTGATCCAGCAATCTCTTACATTCCAGCAGATCATAAAGAGCTTCTTGCAACAGCGCCCTATCCTCTTCATGCAATGCAGCGTTTTTTCCGTCAGTTTGCCGAACAACAGCGACGTCACCATTATCTGCATTTTTACGCGGGAAAAAACGGCGAGACACAGGCAGCTTCGCCTGTCCTAGAACTTTGCCAACCTCTTCCGCTCCTGCAAGCGCCATAGCTGGTTGGGATTCTTGTTCTTTAGCTGCAAGAATAGCTTCAACAGTCTGGGTATCACCAGCACCAATGGCTATGACATATTTGTTACCATTTTGTTTTAAGAGCTTTTGAACGCCCTTAATTGTGTAACCCTGATCATACAGAAGGTGTCTAATCCCCTGCAATAGATCAAAATCATCTGGTCGATAATAACGCCGCCCACCGGCGCGCTTCATAGGCTTGATTTGCGAAAAACGCGTTTCCCAGAAACGTAATACGTGCTGAGGCAGATTTAACTCCTCTGCCACTTCCGAAATGGTGCGGAAGGCATCTGGACTTTTATCCAACACAAACTCTCCCAAGTTTTGAGACACCGATCATCAACAGCAACTTATTGATTGCTTCAGATAGTGTGATTGTACCCCCGTACTCAAAATCACGAATCTTATTTTTTTAACCGTAATTTTGCTGACGGTAACTTAATGACAAGCTTCCGTCCAGATCTCTTTGCCAGATGAAACTGACCTAAGCCTTACGTTTTTGATGCGCTTTAAGAACGCGCTGTTTCAAAACATTCGAAGCCTTAAATGAAACAACTTTTCTGGGTGTAATTGGAACTTCCTCACCCGTTTTCGGATTACGACCTATGCGTTCAGTTTTATCCCGAGCCTGAAAAGTCGCAAACGAAGACATCTTCACGGTTTCGCCGCGAGTAATAGAATCGCATATCTCATCTATAATCATTTCAACGAGATCTGATGATTCTGTCCTCGATAGCCCAACACGGCGAAAAACTGCTTCTCCAAGATCTGCACGCGTTACCGTTTTACCGCCCATATTTCCGCCATCCATGTCTAAAAGTAATCTAATATCGTAGAATTTAGGTCTTTTTACCTATAAACGTCAAGTATTTGTACCACTTTATCACTTTTGGTATAAATCTTCTCAATTTTGAATATTATTAGAAGAATATATCAATACTATGATTTTTTAATGGCAAGTTTGTTATTTTTTACCATCGCAAAAATACAGATCCCCAAGTAAATCCTCCGCCCATAGCTTCAAGCAATATCATTTGCCCTTTTTCAAGGCGCCCTGATTCTGCTGCTTGTGACAATGCTATCGGAATTGAGCCAGCAGATGTGTTGCCGGTTTGATCAACATTGATGACTACTTTTTCAGGTGGAATATTTAATTTCTTTGCAGATGCATCGATAATTCGTTTGTTTGCCTGATGCGGAATGAACCAGTCAACGTCTTCAGCCGTCATCGATGTTGCTTCAAAAGCATCTTCAATCACATCCGTAATCATTCCGACCGCGTGCTTAAAAACATCACGACCTTGCATCCGAAGATGCCCAACAGTTTGCGTGCTCGACGGGCCACCATCAACATAAAGCTTTTCCTTGTGGCTCCCGTCAGAACGCAAGTGGGTTGTTAAAATGCCGCGATCAGCTGTCGTGCCATCTCCTTGGTGCGCACTTAATACAACTGCGCCAGAGCCATCTCCAAACAATACACAAGTTGTGCGATCTTCCCAATCCATCAAGCGGGACATAGTTTCCGCACCAATAACCAAAATATTCTTGGCCATACCGCTTTTGATATAGGTATCTGCCGTTGTGAGCGCGAAAATAAATCCTGAACAGACAGCCTGCACATCAAATGCAGCACCATGGGTCATACCCAACCGGTTTTGAATATCTACCGCAGTTGCTGGAAATGTATTATCAGGTGTCGTGGTAGCTACGATAATAAAATCCAGATCGTCGGGTGTAATTCCAGCTCGATCCAATGCTTTTCGTCCTGCTTCTTCACCCAAGCTTGCTGTGGTTTCGCCCTCACCTGCTACGTAACGCTGTTTGATACCTGTACGCTGGATGATCCAAGCATCATTTGTATCAATTGTTTCTTCAAGCTCTTTATTCGTAACAATTCTTTTCGGAAACGCGTGACCAAAACCTGAGATAACGGAACGGATCATTATTTATGCCTCTTTCTCATCAGCTTCGAGTTCAATCGAGGCTGCGCCTGGTCCACGTGAATAATATTGTTCTAAATCTTGTTCAATTTTTTCTTTAAGGCCATTTCTGGCCATATCAAAGCCCATCTCAACCGCGGCAGCAAAGCCCTTGTCGCTTGCCCCGCCGTGGCTTTTCACTACGACACCATTAAACCCTAAAAAAACGCCACCATTTACGCGGCTGGGGTCCATTTTTTGGCGAAGTCGCACAAATGCTTGGCGCGCGAATAGATAACCGATCTTTGCCATAATCGTTGTCGACATTGCAGCACGGAGATATTCAGCTATCTGGCGGGCTGTTCCTTCGGCCGTTTTAAGTGCGATGTTGCCAGAAAAACCATCCGTGACCACGACATCTACCGTGCCACGACCTAAATCATCACCCTCTACAAAACCAGCATATTCAAGGCCTGAAAAATCCGATTCACGAAGCAAAAGTCCTGCTTCTTTAATCTCTTCCTGGCCTTTAATTTCCTCAACGCCGATATTTAGCAAACCCACGGTTGGTTTTTCCACGCCAAACAATGCGCGTGCCATCGCGGCGCCCATGAGTGAAAAATCCAGCAGCTGCTGAACATCCGCATCCAAGTTTGCACCAACATCCAAAACAATGCTTTCACCCCGAAGTGTGGGCCAAATTGCAGCTATTGCTGGGCGCTCAATGCTAGCCATGGTGCGCAGACAAAACTTAGACATTGCCATTAATGCGCCTGTATTACCTGCCGAGATACAAACGTCTGCCTGACCCAGTTTTACGCACTCAATGGCCTGCCACATGGTGGAGCGTTTGCGCCCCTTACGAAGGGCTTGACTCGGCTTATCATCCATTTTCACAGCCATCTCGCAATTATGAAATTCCGAGACCGCTTTAACGTCTGGATATGCGTCAATTATTGGCAGGCATTCATCTTCAAGGCCGAATAAAACAAACCGAATAGAAGGGTGACGTTTAAGTGCAATAGCCAGTCCGGGCACAATGACACTAGGTCCATGATCACCACCCATAAGATCCACCGAAATTGTGGTCAATTGATTGCCCTTTACACTTAATCCGTCAAACTAAGCAGTTTTTACCGATTTTCCCATCACACACAACATGAAAGTATAATATATCGGCTATTTTGCTATTAAATTACTCTAATTCACTCTTTATCGCGGCCAATGCTGCAAAAGGTGATGGTGGCGCATCATCCTCAATGCTTCCGCTTTGAAATTTCTGGTCAATTTCTGCTTCCGGGTCACGGGGATATGGATCAATTGCCATCGCCGCAAATTCGCTTACGACTGCAGCAACATCAATTGTATTTCCACTAAACGTATCAGGAATATCTGGCCCATCGACGTCAATGATCAACTCTCCGTTTTGTATGTTATCCTGACGCGCAAGCTTTGACGTTTCGGGCACATAGAACGCAACAAAATCATCATTAATTTCGGTGTTGATTGGCTTTAAAGATACCACACAGTCCTGAATAAGCTTACCTTCAAAATGACCTGATACGCGTACTCCATCTCGCTTCCAACGGCTCAGCTTTACATCGGCCTTGAGTGACGTTACGCCGATGACTTTCCAAAACTTTGCCAAGCCTTCAAGCTCTTTTCCATCCGCCTCAATAGTAATGGAAATCGGATTTGAGGATACATGTCCTACTTTAACTGGAAAGGTGAACGGCTGTTCCGCATCTGAAATATTTTCTAAGTTCAAAATTCTTGCCTTTTAAGGTTAGGTCACAGTATCGACATTGGGAACAGGGAACGAAAGTTTGGCTTTGATAATATCATCGGTGCCTGCATTTTTCAGCTCCTTATCAACTGACAGGACATGTCTGGCAAGATATTGCATGTCGGGCGTTTCATCAGCTTCATCCGAATGGATGTTTCTTGAAAATGCTTCGGCCAGTTCTTTCAGATTATCATTATCGAGTGCCTTGCCATAATTTTCGGCTCGACCATAAAACATTCGGCCTAGTTTTTTCATCCGTTTGGGAACGCCTGCATCACCGATGCCAAGTTCGCGAATAGAATGATCGATATCTTTAAAAAATTCCTCAACAACTTCCTGTGCGAGTTGCTTGACGCCCTCTGCCTCCTTATTGGAACCAACATTGTTTGTTGCCCGTAAATATAGTGTCATGAAGATAGATACCATGTTGAAACGGCCCATAACGGTGTCGGGTACATCAAACTCCTGATAGAATACTGGATTCCGAGCACTTTGTGTAATTGCCTCATATTGCGCATTGACCAAAGTCGCATTCGCTTTTTTTCGCCTAAAAAGATCAAGGATCATCAAATCGCCTTTTTACATAGGTGTAAGATAATCCACCTTGTACCAAATGAGAATCTTGTTCCACGATATCAATCTTAGAATCTAGATCCGATTTCAACTACATAGGTATAATTGGCAAAAAATGCCATAAAATTATCGCAACGTCCCGACAAAGCCTAAGGGAAATGTTGCATCTGTAGGAAAGCTAGTTTACCTGAATAGGTAAGCTGAGTTCGCTTAATTGTTTTGAGGAGGCGTTGTTGTTTCATCGTTTGGGAAATATGGGCCATCTAAAAGCCCTGTCACGTAAGAGTTCAATTATTCTTATAGCCGCTATGACTGGCTTATCAGCCTGTAACAGTGCGCAAGTGCTTAATCAAGGATATGTACTGGATCAAGATGCAGTTGATGCGACACCTGTTGGCTCTAGTCGCGAACAAGTTCTTCTATCTTTGGGCACGCCATCGACGACGCAAAATTTTGATGCAGCTGAAACTTTCTATTATGTTTCTCAAAAACGCAAACGCGGGTTTGCTTTCCAAAAGCTTCGTATTGTTGATCAATCTATTTTGGCAGTTTATTTCGATGACGATGCGACCGTTAGCAATATTGCGAACTACACAATACAAGATGGAAAAGTCTTTGATATGATTTCGCGCACCACACCAACATCTGGTAAAGAGCGCGGCTTCCTTGCTGGTCTTCTTGCTGGCTTTAGTGATGGGTCAACAAATCCTGGTGGGCTTCCAGGAGGCCTCTAGTCTGTTTGGGATGAGAGCAAAGATAGACTTTCATAAATAACACTGATCATAAAAAACCCCTCAGTTTTCACTGAGGGGTTTTATTTTTGTTTACAGGCGCTTTAATGAGCCAAAATAGCAAGCAATAGCAATGCCATAATATTTGTGATCTTAATCGCCGGATTTACCGCAGGACCAGCAGTATCCTTGTAGGGATCACCAACCGTATCACCGGTCACAGATGCCTTATGTGCATCGCCACCTTTTTCGTGCAGCACGCCATCTTTGTCCGTGAAGCCATCTTCGAATGACTTTTTGGCATTATCCCATGCGCCACCACCCGATGTCATAGAAATCGCAACAAATAAACCATTAACAATCACACCAAGAAGTGATGCGCCAAGGGCAGCAAAGGCAGATGCTTTTGAGCCAGAGATAAGCAAGACGCCAAAATAGACAAATAATGGCGCAAGCACTGGAAGTAGTGATGGTACGATCATTTCCTTGATCGCAGCTCTCGTCAGCATATCAACTGCACGACCATAATCAGGCTTTTCTGTTCCAGCCATAATGCCAGGTTTAGCTTTAAATTGGGCACGAACCTCGACCACAACAGCGCCTGCAGCACGGCCAACAGATGTCATTGCAATACCACCGAAGAGGTATGGAATAAGACCACCGAAGATCAGGCCAGCAACCACATATGGGTTGGATAGATCAAATGAGATCTCACCAACATCTGCAAAATAAGGGAACTGGGCTGAATTTGCGACAAAGAAGTCAAGGTCATTTGAATATGCGGCGAAGAGCACAAGTGCACCCAAACCAGCAGAACCAATAGCATAACCTTTCGTCACAGCCTTTGTTGTATTCCCAACAGCATCGAGCGCATCTGTTGCTTGTCGAACTTCCTTGGGAAGACCCGACATTTCAGCAATACCGCCAGCATTATCAGTCACGGGACCAAATGCATCCAGTGCAACGATCATTCCAGCAATACCGAGCATCGCTGTTACCGCAATACCGGTGCCATACAGACCACCAAATTGATATGTTGAAATGATACCACCCACAATAACAATTGCTGGAAGAGCAGTTGATTCAAGCGATATGGCGATACCTTGGATCACATTTGTGCCATGCCCTGTCACAGATGCCTGCGAGATTGAATTCACCGGACGTTTATCTGAAGCGGTATAATATTCAGTAATCACAACGATAAAACCGGTCACAATCAGACCGATAATACCACAAATGAACAGGTTCTGTCCGGTAATGGTTTTGCCAGCAACTTCGCCAATCTCACCCCAACCGATGGTTAAAGACGTTGCACCGCCCAATGTTACTATGGACAAGATGCCTGTTACAATCAGGCCCTTATAAAGCGCGCCCATGATAGAACCATTCTGGCCAAGCTTCACAAAGAAAGTACCGACGATAGATGTAATGATTGAACCACCACAAATTGCAAGCGGATATAGCATTACAGAATCAAGAATATCCGAACCTGCAAAGAAAATTGCAGACAACACCATGGTCGCCACAACGGTCACAGCATAAGTTTCAAACAAGTCGGCTGCCATGCCTGCACAATCGCCAACATTATCACCCACATTATCAGCAATAGTTGCAGGATTACGTGGATCGTCTTCTGGAATACCTGCCTCCACTTTACCCACAAGATCGCCACCAACGTCAGCACCTTTTGTAAAGATACCACCGCCAAGACGCGCGAAAATAGAGATCAATGAAGCGCCAAAACCAAGAGCAACGAGTGCGTCAATAACGTCGCGACTTGCCGTACCAAGGCCCATGGGTCCGATGAGTACCCAATAGTAAACAGCAACACCAAGCAGGGCAAGACCAGCAACAAGCATGCCGGTGATCGCACCAGATTTAAATGCCACATCAAGACCGGCTGCCAAACTATTGGATGAAGCTTGCGCAGTACGGACATTGGCCCGAACAGAAACATGCATACCAATAAAGCCAGCGACGCCGGACAAAACAGCCCCAATTAAGAAGCCAATAGCCGCGACCCACGTCAGCAAAACACCGACGAGAACGAATACTACAGCGCCCACAATGGCGATTGTTGTATATTGACGGTTTAGATATGCGGACGCACCTTCGCGGATATAACCAGCGATTTCCCGCATACGTTCATTGCCCTGATCTGCGGCAAGCACAGATTGGGTTGCCCAGAAAGCATAAGCAACTGCAAGCAAGCCACATATTATAACGATTAACAAGATATCCATATTTGGTATCCCCTCCTCCATGTTAAAATAACTGTATTCTTGAATTCCTATCTACATTTGACAAGCGTCCACCTCCTCGCAGGCGCTCATTCCGTGCGGCAGTCTTTGTTGCATGCGTCAAAAGGTCAAGTTTTAATGTAAATTTTCTTGTTAGGAACTGAGCAATAGCTCAAATTTTGGGCAAAACGATCAAAATATAAGGGAGTCATATAACTAATTTGAGAATCATGCAGCACTTGCAGCCATACGACGTTCTCTTGAGGACTGAATGTAGAGCAACAAAATTGCCAATCCACAAACAGGCCACAGAATACCGGTCAATACATGCCAACCCCAAATATTGAGCACCTGACCGGAAGCTAGTGAGGCCATGGCGACAAGTGTAAAAAGTACTCCATCATGGAAACCCTGAACTTTGTTCTTCTCTGAATGTCTATAACACCCAGTCACCATAGATGTTGCACCAATGAAACCAAAGTTCCACCCCACGCCCAATAGAATGAGCGCTATCCAAAAATTCCAGAGTTCAATTCCGACAAATCCGACAGCCGCACCAACAATCATAATCAGTAGGCCAAACGCTGTGACACGTTCAGCACCAAAACGGGAGATAAATTTTCCGGTAAAGAAACTTGGCCCGTACATTGCTAATACGTGCCATTGAATTCCGAGCGTTGAATCATCCGGTGAAAAACCACAGAACATCATGGCAATAGGTGCGCCTGTCATCATAAATGTCATCATCGCAAATGAGACAACGCCTGAAAAAAGCGCAACCATGAATTTGGGCTGTGTGATAATCTCTTTAAGTGGTCGCGCTTGCTCGCCAGCAACAGTGCTGGCAACCGGATTATCATTTGGAATACGTAAAAATGTGAGAATGAATATCCCGATCAGAAGAACAGGTATAATGCCTGCAAAACTGCCCGCAAACGGAATAGGGTCAAAAAATGTTCGCCCCTGAATGGCCACTTGTGGCCCAATGACGGCAGCAAATATACCCCCCATTGCAACCCACGCAATCGCCTGAGGCTTAAATGCTGGAGGTGACCCATCAGCTGCGGCAAAGCGATATTGATTAGAATATGCCATTCCAATTCCAATTAGCACCAACCCGACTGTTAGGAAAATAAAACTGCCATTCAAAATTGCCATTGTCGCGGATATTGCACCAACCATCCCGATAACGGCACCAGTTATAAAGCCTGTTCTGCGACCAACGCGCTTCATGATAAAGGCTGCTAAAAATGCCCCCAGCGCCGCACCAACATTAAACCCCATGACCGGTAATGTTGCCCAGGATTTATCTTCATCGAGCAAATAATGTCCAGCCAATCCACCAGTTGCTACTGCTACAGGCGCAAGCGCACCGGTAAAGGCAATTGTGGCACTCAATATCAGCGTATTATATTTTGCTAATGATAGAGCATCGGCGGCATCTGTTTGGGTGTTGCCAGTCATCATTTTCTCTTTTCTGCATTGGGCGCCTATTGCAGCTTTGAGCAACAAAACCAGGCCAAAGAGATACTAATCCCAATTCCAGGCCAGAGTGTATGTGGTCATATGTCGCCGCGCTTTATTTACGCCAGCGCCGACCCAATCTGTCAAGCACAGCATTAACCAATTTTGGCTCATCATCATCTTCAAAAAACGCAGATGCAACATCTACATATTCGTTGATAATAACCGCTGTTGGCACATCTTTTCGATCAACGAGTTCAAATGCGCCTGCCCGCAGGATAGCGCGCAACGTAGTGTCAATACGTGATAGGGGCCAGTCGTCTGTCAACACAGCATGAATTGCAGGGTCAAGTTCGCGTTGTTGTTCAACAACACCGGCAACGATGCGCTGAAACCAATCACCATCAGCATCGCGATATTGATCACCATCAATCTCGGTGCCCAGACGATTAGCTTTAAAATCTGCGACAACTTCACTCACGGCATCGCCTGATAAATCCAACTGGTAAAGCGCCTGTACAGCAGCCAGTCGTGCCGCACCGCGTTTATTGGCAGGCTTTACATCGTTTTCTGACTTCGGTGTTTTAGCTTCGTCATTCATGCAGAAAACTTCTCTTTCAATTTAATCATTTTAAGCGCGGCACGGGCAGCAAAACCGCCCTTATCCAACTCGCTTTTCTTCACACGGCGCCACGCTTGCTCAGCATTTTCTACCGTCATGATGCCATTACCCAATGCCAAAGATTCAGCGACTGATAATTGCGTCAATCCACGAGCGGATTCATTGCAAACAATCTCAAAATGGTATGTCTCCCCGCGAATAACCATGCCAAGGGCTATAAACCCATCAAAATGGGTTCCATCATCATCCATGCCATCGAGTGCCATCGCGATGGCTGCTGGAATTTCGAGCGCTCCGTCAACTGTGATCACTTCATATGTTGCGCCTGCATCTTTGAGCGCATCAGTTGCGCCTTCTAGCAGCGCGTCGGCCATATCATCATAAAATCTTGCTTCAACAATCAGCAAGTGTGGTGCATCAGTCATCGAGACGAAAACTCCATTTGTCGCGTTTAGCGATGTGTTTTGAATTGAGAACAGCTCAAACCATGCTTCTGTTCACGTGGCAAGTAAAATCTTAGCAATCGCAATAAGATCAATCTCTATTCGTCATATGCTCGACCAATCTTGCAACATGTCGTGCAAGCTGATCAATTTCGATATTCACAAGATCGCCTACAATTCGCGTGCCCCACGTGGTTACGTCCTGTGTATGACGAATGATGAGAACATCAAAGATTGAACCATCGACTTCATTCACCGTCAATGATGTGCCATCCAGCGTGACCGAGCCTTTTGGAGAAATGAAGAGCGCAAGCTCATCTGGCGCTTTAAGTGTGAAACGTTTTGCATCACCCTCATCACTAATCTCGATAATTTCAGCGCGCGCATCCACATGGCCAGATACCATATGCCCGCCAAGTTCATCACCCATTTTTAATGCGCGTTCAAGATTGATGCTCTCACCTGTTGTCCATGCGCCTATTGTCGTGAGGCGAAGCGCCTCTTCCCAAGCCTCAACTTTAAACCATCTTTCATTTGAACCAGCTTCGGGAAGCTCTGTCACGGTCAGACACGTTCCCGCACATGCAATTGATGCACCAATGTCGATGGTTTCAGGATCGAAGCCTGTTTTGATCGTCAGCTCCAGACCAGAATTCAATTCTTTTATATCTGAAATTTCGCCAATATCCGTGATGATACCTGTAAACATGTTTGCTTATCCTTTGGCTCTATTCTTGACCCTATTCTGGGGTTCATACTCATACATGATATCCGAACCAAAAGTCAGCTGATTTTTAAGAACGAAATCATCGATATTCTGCGGTGAAATGGGTGCTTTAACTGCATCATTTATACCGACAAGATTTTTGTTAGATTGAAAAATCACCAAACGATCAACAAGTCGAGCATCTAAAAATGATTTTGCAATCTGTGCTCCCCCTTCAACCAACAATGTTGAGATGCCTCTATCTGCGAGTTCTCCTACCATGTAGTACAATTGTTGATCTTCACGAATATTCACCAAATCAAGAATAGAAACACCTTGGTTTTGCAGTGGTTGTAGGACCTCGTTTTTTGACTTTGTCGCAATAATAGTGGAGGTTTTATCTGCTGTTTGTATCAGGTGAGACTTGGCAGAAATTTGCAGGCGCCTATCGAGAATAACACGCTTGGGAGATCTATCCGTCAGCCCATTAAGGCGACATGTTAAACTCGGATCATCGTTGATGATCGTGCCGGAACCAACCAGAATTGCATCATTGATAGCACGTAGAATATGGACTTGAGCATTTGATATATTGTTCGTAATTTTGACCTGCTCGCCGGAATGAGCACCCATAATACCATCTGCACTCATGGCCAATTTCAGTGTGATAAATGGTCGTTTTTTGGTGGTTCTTCTAAGGAAACCAGCCAAACCATATTCAGCATCTTTAGCCAAAACACCTGTAACAACATCAATACCAGCGGACCGCAAGGTCTCAAACCCCTTGCCTGATACACGCGTATCAGGGTCATTTGCGGCAACAACGACGCGTGTGATACCAGCTGAAATAAGTGCGTTTACACAAGGT
Source organism: Lentilitoribacter sp. Alg239-R112 (assembly GCF_900537175.1). GTDB lineage: Bacteria > Pseudomonadota > Alphaproteobacteria > Rhizobiales > Rhizobiaceae > Lentilitoribacter. Next base: position 532,782 of record NZ_LS999833.1, read on the forward strand.
GGTGTTTTGCCAAAATGCGAGCACGGTTCAAGTGTTACATATGCGCAAGCACCCTTTGCAAGATGACCAGCTTTGCCAAGTGCAATGACCTCGGCATGTGGCCTGCCGCCAATTTCAGTTACACCTTGGCCAACAATAATGGGAATACTATTCTCAAAACGAATAATAAGAGCAGCAACAGATGGATTTTCTGCAGTTAGCCCTTCGTGTTTACGCGCAAGACGAATGGCTGCGGCCATAAATCGTTCATCAAGGCGGGCTTGGGCTTGCGAGCTTATATCGCCCGCAATTTCTAATCGATCTGTTGGCGGATCAATCTTCATCAACCGCATCACCAGCGATGCGCGCGCTCAATTGCGCGATAATTTTTTCGAAATCTTCTGCACCTGAGAAGTCCTGATAAACGGATGCATAGCGAACAAAGCCAACATCATCTAAGGCTTTGAGTGCTTCAAGCACCAAAAGACCAATATTGTCAGTCTCAATCTCTGTTTCGCCAGAACTTTCAAGACGGCGCACAATACCAGAAACGGCTCGATCAATACGATCACGATCAACAGGCCGTTTACGCAATGCAATATCAAAGGATTTTTGCAATTTTTCACGATCAAACGGGACTTTGCGCCCCGTTTTTTTCAAAACCTGTAAATCCCTAAGCTGGACACGTTCGAATGTGGTAAAACGACCACCGCAATCAGGGCAAATACGGCGACGACGGATAGCCGCACCATCTTCTGCGGGACGTGAATCCTTCACCTGACTATCATGCGAAGAACAATAGGGACAACGCATAAATTAAGCCCCAGTATTTTCGTAGATTGGGAATTTAGACGTTAATGCGATGACTTTTTCCTTCACCGCTTGCTCGGTAGCGGAATTGTCACCATCTGCACCAACAGCACTCAAGCCATTGACCACTTCAAGAATCAATTGACCTACTTCACGGAATTCAGCCGCTCCAAATCCGCGTGTTGTTGCAGCTGGTGTACCCAAACGAATGCCAGATGTCACAAATGGAGATTGAGGATCATTCGGCACACCGTTTTTATTACATGTAATAAATGCGCGACCAAGTGCGGCTTCTGTTGCCTTACCAGTAACGCCTTTTGGCTGTAGATCCACCAGCATAAGGTGGGTATCAGTACCGCTAGAAATAATTTCCAGACCACCATCAACCAATGTTTGAGCAAGAACATTTGCGTTCTCTTTAACGTTGCCCATGTAGGTTTTAAAATTATCACTCAAGGCTTCACCAAATGCAACTGCTTTACCTGCAATCACATGCATCAACGGACCGCCTTGAAGGCCGGGGAACACAGCAGAATTGATTTTCTTAGCAATTGCTTCGTCATTTGTGACTACCATGCCACCGCGAGGGCCGCGCAGTGTTTTATGCGTTGTCGTTGTTGCAACATGGGCGTGGGGGAACGGGCTCGGATGAAGGCCAGCAGCAACCAAGCCTGCAAAATGGGCCATATCAACCCAAAGAATTGCGCCAACTTTATCAGCGACCTCACGGAATTTCGCGAAATCAATCGTACGAGAATAAGCAGAACCACCAGCAACGATGATTGTCGGCTTATGTTCAAGCGCTAGAGCCTCCATTTGATCATAATCAAGAAGTCCAGTTTCCGCGACAACACCATATTGAACGGCATTGAACCATTTACCGGACATGTTTGGCTTTGCACCATGTGTTAGGTGTCCACCGGCATCAAGGCTCATGCCAAGAAGTGTATCACCAGGCTTTGCGAGCGCCAGCATTACCGCTTGATTTGCTTGTGAACCAGAATTTGGCTGCACATTGGCAAATTCACATCCGAAAAGCTGTTTTGCGCGATCGATTGCTAGATTTTCAGCGATATCAACAAACTGACAACCACCATAATAACGTTTGCCAGGATAACCTTCGGCATATTTGTTTGTCATCACAGAGCCTTGCGCTTCCAGCACGGCTTTTGAAACGATATTTTCAGATGCGATGAGTTCAATCTCATGGCTCTGACGACCAAGCTCCTGCTCGATGGACTTGAAAATTTCAGGATCTTGATCTGCTAAAGATTTCGTGAAAAACGCATTCGTCATGGGAAGGTTACCTTTGCTCAATATGCGTGGAATGACAGGATTTGACGGCTGTTTAACGTCAAATGAGACGAAGCGCAATATTCCGATGGAGCAAAAGGTCACTTATCAGATTGTAAAATGTCGCATGAAAGCCTCGCCATATGAAATATGGCAATTGGCTCTATCTGATTGCGGTTGCTTAAAGCTCGCGAGACGCCAGCAAATCAACACCGTCACGTTGGTAAACATCATCACGGAACTGAACAACACCATCGGAAGATGACCAAGCTGTGAAATATGTGAAGTAAACCGGAACGGGTTCCTCAAGTTGAATAGGCATACTTTCGCCAGACATAATACCCGCTTCAATGTTGGCGCGGGACCAGCCTTCAGTATCTCTTAACAGCCATGCAGATAGTTCACGTACATTTTGTACGCGAACACAGCCAGATGATTCGAAACGTAGCAATTTGCCAAAGACTGAACGCTGCGGCGTATCGTGCATATATACAGCGTGCGGATTGTGGAAATTGATTTTAGTTGAAGACATCGCATTAATTTTGCCAGGGTCTTGGCGGAACATTAAGTCTGGCGCCTCTTCGGCATGCCAGTCAATTGATTCTGGTGGAACTTCGTCACCCTTCTTGTCAAACAAACGAATTGCATTTCGTGTTAGGTAAGTCGGATCCTTACGCATCAACGGCACAATATCTTTTTTGATAATCGAACGCGGCGCAGTCCAATAAGGATTTAGGATGACTTCATGAATTCTTGAATTCAAAATTGGCGTTTGGCGAGAGATTTTACCGACAATTGCGGTATGCCGAAGCGCAACTTGACCATTATCAACTGCTTCAATTTGTGCGGCAGGAATATTGACCATCACATAACGAGCGCCCAAATCACCGGACATTGATTTTAGACGGACAATGTTTGTTTCTAGCTGTGTGAGGCGAACTTGAGCGGATACATTAAGGGCCGCATAACTGAATTTGCCTAAAACTCCATCAGCGGGCAAACCGTGACGAGCTTGGAAACCACGCACTGCACCCTCGACATAGGTATCAAAACTATTAGAAACACCAGCAGAGGCTGGCAAATCGCCGGATGCGATCAAGCGTTGACGTAAAATACGCACATCAGGGTCAACCGTTCCGAGTTTTAAACGCTTATTTGCCGGAACAACCGGCCAGCCGCCATTGGCAACAATATCTTGATATTGAAGCAACGCGTTTTCCAAGTTAACGACCGTTTGCTCGCTCATAATTGGCTTAGTTGCAACAGCATTGCTTGCGCCACGTAATGATTTTGCATCAAACGCATCATCCCATTTACCACGACTTGGGTCTTTAATTATCGATTCAATGGACGTTTGAGCCAAAGCGGAATTAGCAACACCAGCCAAAAGACCCGTTGTCACCGCACCTGTTAGAAAGCTGCGTCTGGCAATTTTGGTATATTTTGTTTGCTTCTTCATATCACTCACCAAGATGTCTCATCCAAAAAAAATCAAAAATACGGATTAATAGGACCATATTTATCGCTTTATTCTTTAAGTACAAGACCATGGTCATCAAACTCGCGTGATCAAGATTTGGCGACGTATTAGCCCTGCCCGCACTTTATTCAAAAATTCATAACAATATGGCCGCATCAAGGCGTTTTTGTTACGAATCGTGAATAGGTGAAATTATCGCTAAAAGTGTGAACATAATATGAAAAACCGCCCCTCAAACCATGCCTCAAACATGACTTTAGGAGCGGTTATGACCGGAGGTCGTTCAAATATCGAATTATAGGCGATACATGATTTGGTCATTCCAGAATCGGTCTAGGCGCTGCATCATTTTGTTCATTACGCCAAAATCATCTTCAGTAATGCCACCAACCTGTTCGATTGATTCAATATGACGATTATATAATCCCTCAACGATACCAGCTATTTCTGTGCCTTCTTCAGTCAAGGAAATGCGGACCGAACGACGATCAACGCGTGATTTAGAGTGATTGATAAAGCCGAGATCGACAAGCTTCTTCAAGTTGTACGATACATTTGAACCAAGGTAGTAACCGCGACTGCGTAGCTCGCCTGCAGTTAGTTCTGAATTACCGATATTAAAAAGCAACAGAGCTTGAACTGCATTGATATCCGAACGGCCTGAGCGATCAAATTCATCTTTTACAACGTCTAAAAGACGGCGATGAAGACGCTCTACCAATTGAAGAGTCTCAAGATATTGTACACGTAGTCCTGTTTTTTGTTCGCTTGGATCTAAGCTTGGGTTATCACGAACCAATAGTGGTGTTTGTTGTGTCATTTTGTTTGCCTCAATGTTTTTCTAGTTGACGGCTATTTTTTTGTTTTTCCGTCTTGAGGCAAATCTATCGAATACGTCGAAAATTTTACTTAATTTACAGGCTTAATGGAATCTTACTGAAAACTAAGGTGAATCAATTCTTACTCCTTGCCTTCCTCCAACCGTTCTTTCTCCCGGCGATAGAAGGCAAACCGGAAGATAAGAAACAGAACTACGATGCCAGCGCTGACAGCAAGATGCATTTCGTTTTCACCATAACTATCTTTCAGAAGACCATGCACGATGAACTGAATAGCAGTAACGAGAACCCAACCCCACAGGCCAAATGAATTACGAAACCAAATCCCAAGCGCCGTGAGCGGCAAAAGCAACGCAAGAATAACTTGAACTATTTTCCAATGTAGCGGTGCAATATCAAACCTTAGAGCGCCACCATATGATATTCCCATAAGCTGTGCCCAATAATTGACTGCTCCCAAGATGCATATCAACGTAACGACGACTAAAAACACCTGATACAAACGGTCCAGATTTTCTGGCACTGCATCTGCATCAGACTTTAAGCCTGATAAATTGACATCAAGATCATCCAATGTTGGCATTTAAAGCTCCCTCGCCCCTATATACTTATGCCGATAAAAGCAGAATTATGGCAAGAGCAGATCAGCAATTATACTCAATAGTCAAATGGCGGTCTTGACCTTTTAGATAATTAATGGCCAAAACAGACAAAACTTGGTGCATATATAGAGAGTAATATTATGTCAGATATCACAAAGAAAATTGATCTTGTCACTGGCAACCGACGTATGCGCCGTTATCGCGGGTCTGAGTGGATGCGATCAATGGTACAAGAAACGCATCTTTCTGCTGCTGACCTGATCTGGCCAATATTCGTTATTGAAGGTGAGAATAAAACTGAAAACATCGAGGCAATGCCAGGCGTTGAACGCATGTCCGTTGACCGCGCAGTGGAAGCTGCAAAACTTGCGCGCAACTTAGGCATCCCTGCCATCGCAACATTTCCAAATATTGATTATACCAAACGCGATAAAACGGGATCTGAAATTCTCAACCCGGATAATTTGATCAACCAAACAACAAGAGCCATTAAAGCTGCCGTTCCAGAAATAGGCATTATAACTGACGTTGCGCTCGATCCGTTTACCTCGGACGGGCATGACGGCATTTTTGAAGATGGCGAAATCGTGAATGATAAAACGGTTGAGGTTTTGGCAAAGGCGGCCATACTACAAGCGCAAGCAGGGTCTGACATTATTGCACCATCTGAGATGATGGATGGGCGTATTGGCATCATCCGTCAGGCACTTGATGGTGCGGGATATCAATCTGTCGCCATTATGTCTTATGCCGCAAAATTTGTATCTGGCTTCTATGGCCCCTATCGCGAAGCCATCGGCACCAGTAACTTTCTTAAGGGAGATAAAAACAGCTATTTCCTCAATCCCGCCAACCCGAATGAAGCTATTCGCGATGCTGCGCTGGATGTGCAGGAAGGTGCAGATATGATGATGGTCAAACCCGGCCTGCCGTATCTGGACATGTGTTTGCGCGTGAAAGAAGAGTTTGGCCTACCGACCTTTGCATACCAAGTTTCTGGCGAATATGCGATGATTAAGGCGGCAGCTCAAAATGGCTGGCTTGATGAAGAACGCGCAATGATGGAAAGCCTCATGGCATTTAAACGAGCTGGCTGCGATGGCATTTTGACATATTTTGCGCCAAGGGCTGCTGAGATTTTGAACACAACCAAGTAGTGCTGCGATCAAACCCAGCCAACTTATCCTGCTTTAAGTCTTGGTATCGCACAAAGGTGCCCATGTTTCGACACGACCAACATCAGTTTGCTTGGCTAAATCTAGGTCCACGATGAACGGCACATACTCCTTTGTTTCGCTGCTTTTAATATAAGTGGTAATTAAAATAGACTCTGGCAATACATCATTTATCCTACAAACCTGCGTACCGACGCCGAATGACCCATCCCATTGTTTTGTCTTCTTTTTTTCAATTGAAAATCGCCTTATCGCATTAAATCTCTCCACATCTTGCGGGTGAATGCGATAAGCAAGAATTTTTCGACCTTCTGGCACCGATAACCTTCGTAACTTTTGCTGGTCGTCAGACTGCAAAGAGTTTGTGAGAGCAAACGTCTCTCGCTTGCCTTGCGAACCATCCTTCTTTCTGATTTCCAGCAGCATCGTCACCCCGTTGTCGCTGACCTTAAACTGATTGGGAACAGCCACCGCGATACTTAACTTTTCAACATCAGTTGTCGTTGGGTCAAAATTTCTCAGCTTTACCATGCTCGAGACCGGCGTATGCCCGCAAGCAACTAAGAATGCCAAAATAAGTCCTACAATGCCAAGCCTAGTGAAATTGATAACATGACGATACATCTTGGGATCCTTTCCAGAAACACGATTTATAAATCTAATTTTAACAGCTACACAACAGGCAAGGATTACAGACGCGACGTCAGCGGTTACAAATGAGGCAAGGTTTTTGTTTGGCAGGATCATAATCACTAAATTTCCGTTCTTGACTTTTAAGTATCTCATGTATTAATTATCGTAAAACAATAATTATTCAACATTATTATGAAGAAAATAAAAAATGCCTGAACAAAACAGAACATCCCAAGCTTATGATCGTATCAAAAATATTTCAGTCTATGCAGAGGTGTTTTCGGGGGTTGGTATATTCATCACTGTGGGCGCTATGACCTATTATCTGATACTTATGATTGTGGATATCGCACTGTTTGATGCAGCAATTAGAGATGAATATGCAACTGATACAATGAATATTACGATTAATTATTTTAGTCGGATTTCAGCATTTATTTTTGGAATAATACCGATGCTTATTGGCGTCTTTTTTTTCGATCAAGCACGGCGTCTCTTCCACCAATATAAATCTAAACGTGTCTTCACTCATGATGCAGCAGCTCGGCTTAACAGGATGGGCTGGGCGCTGGTGGCGTTGGCACCAGTTGGTGTTCTGGTTAAAACTTTTACTATATTAGCTCTAACCCTCTACAATGGCCCTGGTGATAAGCACTTGGCTTTTGGGATATCTGAGAATGAAGTATATGCGATCATATTAGGTTTGTTGCTAATTACTCTGGCAAAAATTCTACATCAAGCCGCTATCATTTCAGATGAAAATCAGGCATTTGTGTGAGCTATGGCTATTATCGTAACTCTGGACGTTATGCTCGCAAAACGGAAGATGCGTTCCAAGACGTTGGCGGAAATTATCGGTATTACAGAACAAAATATTTCACTTTTGAAATCGGGCAAAGTTAAAGGTATCCGTTTTGAAACGCTTGAGAAAATATGCGAAGCGCTTGATTGCCAACCATCGGATATTTTAAGTTTTGAACCTGATGAAAGGTCTTGAAATCAAGATAAACCTCCCCATCTAAATATTAGAGATCGATAGAATGGGGCTAATTATGGCAAGTTATGAACATATGAGTGCAGAAAACGAATTTCACAATACAGGTGATAAATATACGCACATTATTGATGAACGGCTAAATGATCCTGCTTATTATGATAATGTTCGCACGCGCCGTATCATGGCTTTTGTCGTTGATTATATTGCCATTGCGCTGCTGCACATCCCTGTTGCAATCGTTGTATTCTTTCTTGGCATCATTACACTTAGCTTGGGTTGGCTTCTATTTGCCGTCATCACACCTGTGATTGCGCTGGTTTATGTGGGCTCGACAATGGGTGGCCGTGATCAGGCAACGCCAGGCATGAAAATGGCTGGCCTGCGTATTGCACGAATTGACGGTGGGCGTGTTGATTTTATGACAGCTGTTATCCACGGTGTCATATTCTGGGTGGCAAATGTTGTAACAAGTGGTGCGATATTGTTGGTAAGCCTGTTTACTGATCGCAAGCGTCTCGTACAGGATTTATTGCTCGGCACAGTGGTTTTGCGCAATGATCTTGATAATGACTATGACATAGACATCACAATTTCTACTCATAAATAACTTGCTGTTGCATGGCGGCGAACAAGGCTCTAATCTGGTTTTAATAAAGAAGCCAGACACTAAAGCCTAATGACGAAACAGAAGATTGAGTCGCCGCAGTTCTTTTTAACCGCACCCACACCATGCCCCTATTTGGATGGTCTGGAAGAACGCAAGATTTTTACCCACCTTGCAGGCGACAAAGCCCCGGAATTAAATGATATTCTAACCCAGGGTGGTTTCAGGCGATCGCAAAACATTGCCTATCGCCCTGCCTGTGAAGGCTGCAAATCCTGCGTGTCCGTCCGCATACTCGCCGATGAGTTTAAATGGACCAAATCATTCAAACGAGTCATGGCAAAAAATGCAGATATTATTTCTGTTGACCACCAAGCCGAACCATCAAGCGAACAATACTCTCTCTTTAGAGCTTATCTCGATGACAGGCATTATGATGGTGGCATGTCGGATATGTCGGTGCTTGATTATGCAATGATGGTTGAAGATACTCACGTAAATACGCGCGTTATTGAATATCGCATTCGCCAGGAAGGTGACGGTGTAACAGAACACCCGCAAGGCAAATTGATTGCCGCAGCTTTATCAGACCAGATGGGCGATGGGCTCTCAATGGTTTATTCATTTTTTGAACCAGATATCGATTACCGCTCTTTAGGCACCTATATGGTTCTCGATCATATCAAACGCACCGTAGAGGCAGGCCTGCCGCATGTCTATCTCGGCTACTGGGTCGATAGCTCACCCAAAATGGCTTACAAAACCCGCTTTCAGCCCCAAGAACATTTAGGTGCGAACGGCTGGGCAAAATATATAGAAGACTGAGAACACTAATATTACGTCTTCGCACGCCGGGATGGAGCCTCAAAACCTGTTGTTACGCCTTGACCTGAAACTGCGATCTCGGCGAAATTTGATATCTCACTACTCAGCGTCTCGTAATCAGATAAGCCACGTTTTAAACGATCTGGCACTTTCTCACTTGCGGCGCCCATCATAAGGCCTAACGGCATGCCACGATTAACATTATCGCCACCCGCATTGACATTTAACAGCACTGCCCTCTCAAAATTATAATCCTCGTGCTCAGCGATGAAGAACATCATCGGCAAGCCTTGTTCGATATAACATACAGTGCCAATTTCCTTGCGAAGTACGTTTTGTTCACCCATTTTCACCAGCTTAGAAAGGTTCATTGGTTCACCAGCAAGGTCCATGTGATAGGCCCACATTTTATCATCGGGAATATTGCCTGGTCCTTTGTGATCACGGTATTGAGCAAATAAATCCTCCCCTTGGATAGCTGCCATATGTACCTGTCTCGCTGATGCCTGAAAAGCGAGCTTCGCATCTACCCCGTTCACCAGTTCAAATAACAGTGGCACACACACCGCCAAACCTGATGCAATTGTTTCCGATCTATGTGTAAGCACCTGATGCTCAAGCGCCATGCCAATGCCCTGATAGGCATTTTGCGAGAGTAGCGACAAGATCATGGGACGGATCATTCCCCCGTGTGAGCCAATCGACCAATTGTCTCGTTGCATCTGAGCACAAGCATGAACTGGGTCACCAGCACAATAATTCTCAAACCATCGCCTTAAGAATACCTCCGCGTAAGGGTCTTTGTTGACACCCGGCGTTGTCATATGCTCGATAAATTCATCCAAAAATGCACCAGCCTCATAACCACCACGTTTATTGATAGAACGCAGCAATACACGGGCTAGGTGAGCATTGAGTGTATTATCGCCCTGCCCTAAACCATGATGATAATGATATCGCTCATCTTCCGCCGCCACGGCATTGCCATGTTCGCCTTCGCGCTCAGTGCGCTTAATCTCAAGTTCAGCCCAAGATGTTTTATAAAAGCGACTATGTTCATGTAAAATATCATAGGGACGGCCAAGCATGTTGGCTTTTTCGATATCTGGCAAATAAGACATACCGACCATAAAGGCTTCTGGGTGCGGGTGCAGTGGCGCTTCATAAGTCTTCACACCACCATTGAAATCGCGAGCAATATTTTCACGCGAATAATACCAATGAGCGGGCATTGCCAGACTATCAGCTATAAACAGGCCCCAAAGTGCATTTTCAATTCGAGTTTTGCGATTGACCACAGCAGATACCTTTCAAACTAAAAGCATGATGGTAGGGGCAACAGGCAACATACACAATTGAGGATGACTTGAACTTTTTGTGATAAGAAAGGCGTCATTCAAACTGAAAACCGCCTCAAATATGATAGAATAGAAATTGCCTAGTTTTCAGCTTCGTATTTTTTGATCAGCTTTTCAGCAACTTGAATATTGTTCGAATTGCGTTCGTAAAATTCTGGAAATATCTGCTTAAAGTAATCAGATTCAAGTGCAATGCGACTGGCGGCAATTGATTCAGTCAGCATTTGTTTATCTTTATTCTTCGCGCCTAGTTCTGCCAAACCATTACCAATGAAGTAATGAACTTGCGCCCAGACGCTCGGATTGATGTCTTCCGTCAAGACCTCCAGAACGCGCTTATGAGCATCGACTGCTTTGGGCAGCCAAACACCACCCTGTCGTTGATGTAGAGTTGTATAAATATCGCCAAGCTGAAACTGCAAACCCGCCCAGTCAGATGGTGCAGATTCCTTGGTGTAATATTCAGTTGCAGCCGTGAATGCAGCTATGGCTTTACTCAGGCTGGATGCATTGGTCTGCTTTCCCGAAACTTCTAAAAATGTGTCTGAATTGGTCAACGCTTGGCCTAATGCACGTTGAGCAACAGCCCATTCCTCAAGATTCTCTTCTTTATTTAATACGGTCAAAGCACGCTGAAATGCTGATATGGACTTTGCATAAAGTTGAGCACCTGTTTTTTGCTCATTCTTATTATACATCCCGTAACCAAGCGAACGATAAACATCGCCAAGCTTCGCGTGCGCCCGCGCCCAATCTAAAGATGCATTTTCTTTTGTTAGCAGTTTAAGCGCCATATTAAAGGTTGCGATCGCATCATTGAGCGGCTTTTCCTGACGAGATGCCCAGCCAAGTTCCAAAAGCGCATTTGCTTTTGCAGATAAAACTTGCCCTCTCACAACATCAGAAATCTCGCTCTCAGCCAAAGCTTTGTCGTAAAGCTCCATGCTTTGCTCAAATTGTTTTTCTTTGAGCGCTTCCATCGCATCAGCAGCTATTTTTTGCGCAGTATCATCTGACGCGAGCGCTGAGGACGAAAGAAGTGCTGCGAGAGCTGTTATGGCAGTGATTTTCTTAAACGCTGAAACTCGGGACATATAGAAACTTTCTTATTATTTTTAGGCGCGATATTGCGACAAACTCCAATTGCCGCAACTTATGCAATCTTGTGATGCAAGACAAGGTCGACCATTGACGACACTGAAATCAGAAGTTTTTATCGTCCTCGTCCAACTGACCATCAATCATTTTGGATTTTGCAATCAGAATGAAGCTGGTTCACCCGGAAAACTTGCCAGTTCGTGGAAAGCCCTTCGGCACCATGCGGCCTGCTTGCGCTCTGTCGCCCAACCATTCGGTAAGCTCTTCTTTTGAGCGAGTATAGGACCGGCCTGCGCTATCTTCCCATGACAGCCCCTCTTCCATGGAGAAGCAACGAAGATCAGAAATGCCGCCATCTTTATAACGCTGCAGACGAACACCTTTACCACGTGCCATTTCTGGTAATTGAACGAGTGGGAAAACAAGCATCTTGCGGTTCTTACCCACCACAGCCACATAATCGCCGCGGACTTCGACACAAATATGAGCTTCGTCCGGCATTTTTACATTCATGACCTGCTTACCCTTACGCGTATTGGCAATAAGGTCTGCTTCTTTTGCAATAAATCCATTACCAACAGTACTTGCCAGCATCAATTTACGATCAGGCTTGTGCACGAAGGCCGTCAGCACATCTTGGTCATTATCCATATCGACCATAATCCGCAGTGGCTCACCGTGGCCACGACCGCCGGGCAATTTATCTGCACCCAATGTGTAGGCCTTACCGCCTGTCGTGAAAACGAGAATCTTGTCTGTCGTATGGGCACTGAAAGCAACTTTTAGCTCGTCACCATCTTTAAATGACAGGCTCTTATAGTCGTTCATATGGCCCTTAAGCGCTCGCATCCAACCTTTTTGTGAGAGAACAACCGTTATTGGTTCTTTTTCAATCATCGCCTCATAGATCGCGCTATCATCAACCTCTACTGCTTTTTCAAACAGGGTACGCCTTGCGCCAAGCTCGGTATCTTTACCGTAATCCTTACGAACTTTCTTGATCTCCCAAGCAACGGTTTGCCATTGCTGTTCTTCGGAGGCTAGTAAGGCTTCGATTTCAGACTTTTCTGCTTCTAAACCCTCGATCTCCTTACGGATTTCGAACTCTTCCAATTTACGCAATGAACGCAAACGCATATTGAGAATGGATTCTGCTTGCAGATCAGTTATCGAGAACCGCTCCATCATCACAGCCTTGGGATGATCTTCCTCGCGGATAATTTTAATCACTTCATCGATATTGAGATAAGCAACCATAAGGCCGCCCAGTATCTCCAGCCGGCGAATGATCGCTGCCAAACGATGCCGTGATCTACGTTGCAGGACGTCACGGCGATGATCGAGCCATTCGACGAGCACTTCGCGCAGAGACATAACTTTTGGTACTTTGCCCTGGCTAAGCACATTCATGTTCAGCGATACACGATTTTCAAGCTCAGTAAGTTTGAACATCGATGCCATAAGCAACGCCGGGTCAACTGATCTATTTTTTGGTGTTAGAACAATACGCACATCTTCGGCAGATTCATCTTGGATATCATCAAGAAGCGGAAGTCTTTTGGCCATCAGTAGTTCGGCAATTTTTTCAATCAGCCGTGACTTTTGTACCTGATACGGTATTTGTGTAATGACGATTTGATAACCGCCACGCGTTGTTTCTTCCTTTTCCCAACGTGCCCGAACGCGGAAGCCGCCGCGACCTGTTTTATAAGCATCAATAATTGTCTGCTTATCTTCGATAATTACGCCACCGGTGGGCAGATCGGGGCCTTGAACAAACTCAACCAGTTTTTCAATGCTTGCATTGCGGTGCTTGATAAGATGTAAAGCTGCATCACATAGCTCATGTGCGTTATGTGGCGGGATGTTTGTGGCCATACCCACCGCGATACCTGCAGCACCATTGGCAAGCAGATTTGGAAATGCGCCTGGAAGTACAACAGGCTCTTCATTTTCTTCATCATACGTCGCTCTAAAGTCAACGGCATCTTGGTCGATCCCTTCCAGAAGCAACTCAGCAATAGTTGTCATCTTAGATTCGGTATAACGCATCGCTGCGGGGTTATCCCCATCAACATTACCGAAGTTTCCCTGACCATCGACAAGCGGATAGCGCACGGCAAAATCCTGCGCAAGGCGCACAAGTGCATCATAAATAGACTGGTCACCATGTGGGTGAAAATTACCCATCACATCGCCAACAACTTTAGCGCATTTTTTGTGAGAAGATGTTGATTTCAAACCCATGTCATTCATCGCATGAACAATGCGACGGTGCACTGGTTTCATTCCATCACGCACATCGGGCAAGGCACGGTGCATAATGGTGGATAACGCATAAGCAAGATATCTCTCTTCAAGCGCTGCCTTTAAATCTACTGACTGAATATCATCCGGGCCGCCAGCGGGCGGTGTAAGCTCTTTTACCATGCCTACCGACTAACTTAAGCCTTGATTCGAAACAAGTGGTGAAAACGCAATTTAGATAGGCTTTCAAGGGGTTTTCAGCATAATTCATTAAAAAAATATCGGATGATTTCTCAATTTGACAACCAACTGCATCACTATTTAATCTCACTCACAATCTTGCCTTGCGATTGTCATGTTTCGTTATTAGATTGCAAGCAATATAAATTATCACCAGTTTCGGCTGGTCTATTTCGGGAGTTTCCATGACGCTTAACTTAGCTAAACACGCATTTTTATCCAGTTCAGTTTTACTGAGCTTAACTTACAGTTCATTCGCATTGGATGCAGATAAGTTTAGCGAAAACCTAAAGGCTGTATTCGCCACGAGCGGTGCTGGTATCGAATATAGTTCGATAAAGGCCGATGGTGATAATATTTTGTTGGAAAACGTGAAAATGACCTCTGCTGCAGAAACATTCCCAATTGGGTCATTGCAGTTTAATGGCGTTACAGAACTAGATGATGGAAGCATTCGCGTTGAAAAAACAGTAGTAGATGATATCAATCATCAAGAAAAAGATATCAAATTCACACTCGTTGATTTTGAAATCGAAGGACTTCGTTTGCCAGCGGCTGATGCAGAAGCTTCTCCATACCTTATATATGAACGCGCAACGACTGGTCAGGCAACATTCACACATAAGGGTGTTGATGTTTTCAAGATGGCTAGTTCAGATGCGCATGTTGATATGACCGATGATTTACAAGCCATGAAGTTTGACGGTTCAGCAAATGGCATCGTCATCGACCTTTCAGCGGTGGAAGACCCTAAAGCGAAACAAGCAATAGCTGATATGGGCTATGAAACATTGCGCGGAGATATACAGATCAAAGGTGACTGGGATGCTAAAACCGGTCGTTTTAACATGCCTGAATATGCGCTCACGCTTAATGATGCGGGACGGATCAACATCGCTCTTGATATAAGTGGCTATACGCTTGAGTTCATCAAACAGCTGCAAGATGTTCAAAAAGAAATGGCTGATCAATCTGATCCGAAAGCTCAACAGGCAGCAGGTATGGCGAGTTTAGCCCTTCTGCAACAGCTCACGCTTAATGCACTATCCATTCGCTTTGACGATGCATCTATTACTGAAAAAGCACTTAAATATGCTGGATCAAAACAAGGCATGTCACAAGAACAAATGGCAGAGGCTGCAAAAGCACTTTTACCATTTGGCCTTGCCCGTCTTGGTATGCCTGAGCTGCAACAACAAATCACAGCGGCAGCTTCTGCATTTTTGGACAACCCTCAAAATATCGAGATCAAGGCTACACCGCCGGCGCCGGTTCCATTTGGCCAAATAATGGGTGCGGCAATGGCTGATCCTCGTACTATTCCGGCAACCATTGGTGTTGAGGTTGTTGCCAACCAATAAACTCAAATAATCCAAAGTCAATTCAGCACCTAAGCCCCACTTTAAGAACTTATTTTCCTGGTGGGGCTTTTTTTTATCACATAAAGTTCAACATCTTTGCCTCGTTGATGAGTTGACTCTCTCTCCCTCCCTATTCAACATTGTGCAGCTGTTATTGATGGAGTGCTTATTGTTTTTGTGCGGTGTTAGAATACCAATTCTGGGTTTCTTAGCGCTTGCGAGCAGCTTTGGCCTGACAATTAACCTGGCTGAAGCCACCCCCGATCCAGGTCTTGTGTGCGTACAAAACCAAGCCCAATATCTGAGCATCAAAACAGGTCTTGTTGATGGTCTTATGGGACCTAAAACGCGAGACGCATCCCGCGCACTTGTTAAAGAATATCCGGAATTAAAAGATCTTCGCGCCTTAACGCGCGACAACGCTATTGTGTGGTGCCGAGAAATTGGTTTGATTGACGATGAGCAAACTCGCTTCTGGCCAAACAAGACTACGCCCAAATTTGAATTTTTACTCTCAAATTTTTTGAGTGACGACCAGCAGATTGAAATACAAAACGCTGTTACATTTGCCTACAGATATTTCGATAGACATAACATTCACCTCGCAGGTACCATCAAGGTCATTGCTTCATCAAATGAAACTGAACTTGCTGAACAATTGGCTGCCAATAGTCGCTATCCAATGCGGCTTTCCACCGCTCGCCGCATTATACGAGATCAATGCCGCGGGCAGGATCTAAGTGGATTAAATACCCCGAGCATAATAGTACTTTGCGTTGGAGCTGATTTTAACTGGAAACAACCTTATTTAGGTTTGCGCAGACTAATTACGCATGAGATTTCACACGAGATACAGCGCCAAATGGCAGGCTATACATCACTGGCCATAGTCAATAATAAAAACCTTGTCGCGCGAATGGGGCCACGGTGGCTGGTGGAGGGTTCGGCCATTGCGTTTGAATTAGATGCGCTTTTCCCTTATTTGGATGCGACCCAGCATATAGCAATTTTTCGCGGAGAAAAAAACCGTTATTCCGGCAAGACACTTTCAAAACTGACGTTTAACTCGGCGATATCAGAACTGTATTTTGGTAACTACGCTACGCTCGCAGGTCAGATGCTGGCGAACCGAAAAGAGGGCCTTCGCAATTACTTTACCTATTGGAAGTTACTAGCTCGAATGGATTGGCAAGAAGCCTTTCTCAAAGCATTTGGCTTAACTCCAAAGGCATTTTTTAAGGAATTTAGTCAGAGCTCAGTGCGTTCAAATTCAGATTCATGAGATTGAACTCAATGTGATGCCAATTGAAAGACCCCGAGACAGGGTCTTTCGTTTGTTAATAACCTAATTGGTCCTAGCTTCTTTCGAGCGACCATTCGACCAATCAATGTTACGTGTTGCATACATGGTCACGGCAATTGCGGCGAATGCTATGATTGACCCGATCAGCAGGGCGTATTTGTCTTCTTTGAGGATCAAATACATAATCGCGTAAGTCATGCCAATGATTGCTGTTAGGAGCCACATCGCGTTTTTGCTTTTCAGCGTAGTTCCAACGTACCAAGATACTAACGCCGTGGTTGCCGTTGCCGCAATTAGGTAAGCAAATTCAAATCCAATATGTTCTGCAAGTGCCAACAGCAGAATGTAGAAAACAACCATCGCAAGGCCGGTTAATATATATTGAATCCAGTGGACTGATTGTTTGCCCGCAATCTCAAGGATAAATATGGACAAAAACACAAGTGAGAAGAATGCAATTGCATATTTCAAGGTTCGCGAAACCAGTTGGTAGAATTTCAATGGTTTAACAAAACCAATTTTTATGACCGATTTTGTGCTTGAAAGCGTGTCGCTCAATGATACGGCACTCATACCCCGCGCGAGATTAGGAATAGTCCAATTCGCATCAAAGCCATCTTCCGTTATATTTCGTGTTTCTGGTAAGAACTGTCCGTCAAATCCGGGATGCGGCCAATTGGATTGAACTGCGAGTTTTGTGGTTTTTCCACTCGGTACGATTTGCAAACCGCGCGAACCATTGATGGCAAGCTTGATCTCAAATTGCATCTCATCCTGCAATGCCTCTTTTGCGACGGGTAGATGTATGCCGCTAGATTTGGCATTTATCGCTTGGGGATTGTACATATCATAATCCACAGCAGACCGGTTGGTTGGATTTACACCTTTCAAACCAGGTTTAAATATACCAGCATCATCGTTGTTTATACTTGCCATTACTTCCGAGCGAAAGCCAGTTGGATCGGAAACTTCGACAGCTAGAAAGGCTTCGTTTAAACGAGGCCGACCATTCCTGCTGATAATTACGCTTGTATCTATGGGAGCAAATTTTCCGCTCAATGTAGACTTCATATGATAAAGTGGCGTTGAATAAATCGCCTTTTTGCGCTCTTCAACCACCAGATCGCTGGTATTTTCCAAAAGATCTGGCGAGTAAATCGCATGACGTCTTACCTCAATATATTTATCTTTATGCTTTTCTGTGACTAAGTACGGCACCACCAGATATGGCCCATTTATGCGCTGTGCTTGCCCCCAACCTTGTGAAATTGAATTGGCCACCTGATTGGCCCGATCCGCACGTTCCTCTACCAAGCCCCAAACTAAGAGAGCGGGAATTGTAAGTAAAAGTGTGATCACTCCAGTGACAATAAATTTCCATCCTGGAGTTTGCGTAAGGCCGGACATGGTGCCCGGTTTTACATGTTTCGTATCGGTTCCTGTTTGTGCGGGTTTTTGAGAGTTTTTGGCCGTCTCTTGGCCTTCACTATCAGACATATCGCCTCCTTTGTCAGTTAGTGGAGCGAATGACTAAGTTCTAAATTGGGCCGAATTATCTACAAAATTTGTAAATTTCGAGGTAAATTGAAGTTTATTTTAAGGCAAAGAACTATTTACGTTTAAATACTTACAAGAAAACCAAAGGTATTAGTTACAAGTTGTTACACTTTGGGGGCAATACTTCATTAATACTCATCGATTCAATTATGCGAAATCCGACGATAAATGATCGGTGAATATTGGGGAACATAATAATGAAGATTTTTTCTCGTTTTAGTCTTGTCAAAACAGTTACATTTTCCGCTGTAGCAATATTGCTTTTTTCTCTGTTAGCAGTTGCGGCGCTTACCAACCAGACCGTGTCGAACAGAATAGCTAAACAGGCAGTCGATAGTCAGGATCAGAGTTTACGTATCGCAGCTCAGATGCTGCAATCAGAGTTTCCCGAAACAAGAATCTCATATCTCGAAAATGGGAATGTAGATAAAATTACTATGGAAACTATTCCAACCGAATTTGAAAATCACGATATGATTGACACAGTTGGACGCATATCGGGAGAAACCGCAACGGTGTTTGCTTGGGATGCCAAGACAGAAGACTTCTGGCGAAAAACAACCAATATCATCAAGCCCGATGGAAATCGCGCGGTAGGTACGCAGCTCGGTCAAAAAGGCGCGGTTTATCCCGTCCTTACCGGCGGGAAAACATTCCGCGGTGAAGCTAATATTCTTGGTACAGATTACTTTACGATCTATCAGCCAATTTTTGCCAGCGATGGATCTGTAAACGGTATCTTATATGCAGGCGTTCAATCCTCTAAAATTCAGGCGATTTCTAACGAAATCCTGTCCAAGCTCATGTACTTTTCCATTGGAATTGTGCTTGTTGCCATTGCATCACTTGTACTATTAACACGCAATATCTTTGGCGGCATTCCAAAATTAACAGCTGTTGCAACTAAGATGTCCGATGGAGATTATGAAAATGAACCTCCACTGCAAGAGCAAAATAATGAACTTGGAACACTTGCGCGCGCCATTGAAAACTTGCGCCAACACGCACTAAGTGCGCAAGAAACCGAAGCTGAATCAAAACAAATGCAACATCAGGTTCAACAAGAGCGCGATGAGCGGGAAGAACAGAAAAAGGCGAAAGATCATGAAGTTGCCAATACAGTGCAGCAACTTGGAGCAGGCCTTGATCGTCTGGCGCATGGCGATCTGACAGTTACACTTGATACCCCCTTCCCTGATGGTATGGATGAATTACGGATCAACTTCAATAATTCAGTATCTAAATTACAGTCGACCTTAAGCTCTATTGTGGAAGGTTCTGGCTCTATTGATCAAAACTCCCATGAAATGAAAGCAAGTGCTGACGACCTCTCGCGTCGCACAGAGCAGCAAGCAGCCTCTCTTGAAGAAACAGCTGCTGCTTTGGATGAAATTACATCTACAGTCAAAGAAGCATCTTCTCGCGCAAATGAAGCCGCGGAAATGGCACAGAATGCAAAAGTAGATACCGATCGCTCAGGCGAAGTTGTAGGCGATGCTGTCGCGGCGATGGAGGGTATTGAAAAAGTATCATCTGAGATATCCAACATTATCAATGTAATTGACGAGATTGCGTTCCAGACCAATCTTCTTGCACTCAACGCTGGTGTTGAAGCTGCGCGGGCGGGTGAAGCAGGCAAAGGTTTTGCTGTTGTTGCTCAAGAAGTTCGTGAACTGGCTCAACGCTCTGCAACGGCTGCTAAGGAAATTCAGGCCTTGATTGATCGCTCAACAAGCGAGATATCAAATGGTGTGGACTTGGTAAAACGCACAGGTGAAGCATTGGTTGGCATTGCTACTCATGTAACAAACATTAATGGGCAGATATCTTCAATCGCAACAGCCGCTGAAGAGCAATTGACCGGTATTCAAGAAGTGAACAGCGCCGTTAATGCAATGGATAAAATGACACAGCAAAATGCTGCAATGGTGGAAGAATCCAATGCTGTTACTCACAAGATGGCTGAAGATGCGCTTGCACTTAACGAGACAACCAAACAATTTCAGCTAGCTACAGGTCAAACTTCTTCAAAACAACAATATAGTGAAGTTGCCTAATAATAACTGCATAACAACTGCCCGTATTGCTTTAAGATGCGGGCAGCATCCTGTCTAATATCTCCATTTCAACGACTTCTTATCGTTGAAGACTGATCAAATCAGTGCCCTACACAATCACATACCCCACATTTCCGAGATAGTTGAACGAACCAACCAACGATTATCAGTATTCTTAGGTTGCTTGTGTGGCAAATATGATGTGCCTTTCATCAGATAATCATCGTGCCAGATACGCCTTATTAATACCATAGAACTGCCTTTTTAGAGCCAAACTTTAGTCACCGTTAGAATGGACAAATACCAAATCAGTGCAGATCAACCGCACCTGATTGGATAGCTCTTGGGGAGAACTCTTTTGAAAAAACATATCAGTAAATTAATAACAACAACCGTCTTTACAACGGCATTTATTATACATTCTGCGTCGGCAGACATTAAACCAAATTCTGATAAGAAATATGCTGCAAATAGCGATGTTGTGGAAGTGGCGTTTGTTTTAGATACCACCGGATCAATGGCTGACCTGATTGCAGGCGCCAAACAAAAAATCTGGTCCATAGCCAATACCATTGTAGACATAAATCCAAATGCTGATATCCGAATGGCGCTGGTTGCCTATCGTGATGTTGGCGATGATTACGTGATTAAACCTTATGAAATGAGCTCTGATATTCAGGGCATGTATGGCAATTTGATTGGCCTGCAAGCTGATGGTGGGGGCGACACGCCCGAATCTGTCAATGAGGCATTAGATACAGCCGTAGATGATCTTAAATGGACCAAAGGTGCCAATGTACGTCGCATTGTGTTTTTAGTCGGGGATGCGCCCCCACACATGGATTATCAAAACGGCCCGAAATATCCGGCCATTCTTCACCAAGCCGTTCAAAAGGATATCGAGGTTCATGCTATTCAAGCAGGAGATTCAAATGCAACAAAAACGATCTGGAAAGACATCGCGCTGCGAGGTGGAGGAAGTTATATTCCCATTCCGCAAGACGGGGGCCAGATATCCGAAGTGCAAACACCATTTGATGACGAAATTATAAATCTACAGCAACGACTTGATAAAACAGTTGTGCCGTATGGTGCTCAAGAAACGCAGGCTGCACTTGAACAAAAAATTCTTGATAAGGCGTCTGGTAGTGTGAGCAAACGGGTGGATAATTCGGCCTTCTACTCCAAACGCAAAAGCAGAAAAGAAGTCGTCACAGGAGGTGGAGACATCATTTCTGCGGTTCGGAATAACGATGTTGAACTTGAGAGTGTTGAGCAGGAGAACCTGCCTGTGCCGATGCAAAGTATGTCTATCGAAGAACAGAAGAGTTACGTTGACGGCATCATCAAAGAACGCGCTAAGATCGAAGAAGAGATGTATGATTTAGTTCAGAAACGCGATGAGTTTATCAAAAGTTCCGAAACCAAGGCGGAAAGTGTCGAAGAATTATCCTTTGATAAAGCAGTTCGAAATGCACTTTAAGCAACTGATGGTTAATTATGTCAAAACCCCACCTGCACTCGCATGGTGGGGTCTGTCTTAAGAAGAAAACTTGTCATCATCTAACTGCAACAAAGTTATGAAATTATAGAGCAATCGCAGCGTCTAGTTTTGCAGCACAGATGAAATCATTTCCTGTCAAACCACCAGCTTCATGCGATGTGAATGTGACCTGACAGTAGCCCCAACCAAACGCAATATCTGCGTGATGGCCTTCCTTATCGCTAATGAAGGCTGCTAGATTGGCCATGTAAGTTGCCTTGGCGAACCCTTTAAACGTAAATTTACGCACCAGAGTTTTAGCTTGTTCATCGATGACCCAATTTGAATCAAGTTCTACCTTTAGCTTGTCTATCTCTTCTTTGCTCAATGGTGGTGTTGAGCCATCGCATACTGCGCATTTTTTCAATGATAAATCAGTCATCTAAGTTAGCTTGCTTTCTGTTCTAATGGCTGTTTTGGCGGATAGGCTGGAGCATGTAGACCAAGCCGTTGCGCGGTATGAATGTCCTCTAATAAATTGCGATCAGATGCTTCAAAAAGTTGATCAGCGTCATCTAATACAAAATAGATTGGTTGATGAATGTCAATTCTATAAGGTGTTCGCAAGATATCAATCACATCAAACGGCTTGCGAATGGCCGTCTCATCTTCGATTGAATAAATCAGTTCCGTTGGAGATGATGCAAGGCCTGAGCCAAGCGCTTTGATCTCATTGCCTTGGCGTATCAAGCCAAATTCAATAGTAAACCAGTAAAGACGGATCAGCCATGAATAATCTGCTTTTTCGCATTCAAGACCCGTCTTGCCAATCATTTCAGAGAATTTCGCAAAACGCTTATCTGTCAATAAAGGCGTGTGCCCGTATATTTCATGAAAAATATCTGGCTCTTCAATATAATCAAAATCTTCTCTCGAGCGGATGAAGGATGCGGCTGGGAATGTATTATCTGCCAACATTGCAAAGAATTGCGCAAACCCAATCAATGCTGGAACGGGCCGCACCCGCCAGCCTGTGAGTTCGCGCAGCTGTTTTGAAACTTCAACACATTGCGGCACGCGGTCTTTGGGCAGATCAAGTTTTCGCTGCCCGGCCAAATATTCGTCCGCCGCAAATCGATTTACATTGGGTTGCTGCTGTAAAACAAGATCATGCCAAACAGCATCATCCTGGACAGAATAATTGATCCTGCCGTCTCGATCTGCTTCTTTGGCTATATATTTTGTAGATTTTGGCATATTTGACCTCAGTTAACGTTAGAGGTAATTTCGCATAAATTATCGGCAAAATACCTTCTATTTGAATTGATATTTCATATATATAGAAATATATTGCCTGATATTAATGATTTATAGGTAAATTATGCTTGATGTATATGAAGAAAAAATTCTACGGCACCTCCAGCAAGATGGACGGGCTAGCACTCAAGATCTTTCAGAAGCTGTAGGCCTGTCAGCCTCCCCCTGCTGGCGGCGGGTAAAAAAACTTGAGGACGAAGGATACATCACGCGATATGCAGCTATCGTAGACGGCAAGAAACTGGGCCTTGGTGCTTTGGCCTATGTTCATGTCTCCCTGATCGATCATAGCGAAGCATCTATCGAAAAATTTTACAGCTTTATCGCCACCAGCGAACGCGTTATCGAATGCGCATCAATCACAGGTGAATTTGATTTTGTTCTCAAAGTTGCGGCCACTGACCCCGAAAACCTCGAGCAATTTATCATGCAACGCATCCTGCGCATTGGCGTCGTGCGCACCACAACGACGACGTTCATTCTACGTCAGAATAAAGTGGCTGGGCCGTTGCCTGTGGGGTTGTGATTGGAATACTTCCCAACTCTGTTGGGCCGGGCTCAATTCGGCTCACGCAAGTCTGCCGCCTACTTGCACCTATTGGGGCGTGTGGCAAACCGCTTCTATATTGTTTCCGTCAGGGTCGAGAACAAACGCGCCATAATAGTGTTCATGATAATGAGGGCGCAAACCGGGCTTGCCATTGCAAACGCCTCCTGCGGCAATGGCCGCCTCATAAAACGCATCAACTTCACCTCGCGTTTCAGCCTTGAATGCAAAGTGTAACGGGGGTTTTTGTGCGCCCCCATCATTTAACCAAAATGTTGGATTGTCTTTGCCAAAGCCAATGACTTTTTCGCCATTGGTGTATTTCATCGGAACAGTTGCGAGAAGTCTAGCGTTTAAAGGCGCAAGAGCTTTTTCGTAGAACGATTTTGAATGCTCAAAGTCGCCAACACTTATACCGGAATGATCAATCATGGCTCACCTGGGTTACAATGCTCAGGCAATCACCCTAACACCAACCCAGTTGCTATACCATGTTTTAAAAATCAAAGATGCATGACCTAATAACAGCCATGCACAAAACCAAATCTAGTCTTTATGTTGCGGCAATACGCGAAGACCAAGCTCGCCCAACTGCGTATTATCTGCCGGTGCCGGAGCTGCCATCAACAGATCTGCCGCCTGCTGGTTCATTGGGAACATAGTGACTTCACGCAAGTTCTTAGCGTCAGCAAGAAGCATTACAACGCGGTCAACACCCGCTGCCATACCACCATGTGGCGGCACGCCATATTGGAATGCACGATATAAGCCACCAAAGCGCTCTTCAACGACTTCTGGACCCAAGCCCACTTTGCCAAACACTTTAAGCATCATTTCTGGAATATGGTTACGAATACCACCTGAGGCTAATTCGAAACCATTACACACCATGTCATACTGATAGGCTTTCAACGTCAACGGATCTTCTGCTTCATCAAAAGCTTCCATGCCACCTTGCGGCATTGAGAATGGATTATGGCCGAAATCGATCTTCTTGTTGTCTTCGTCCCACTCGTAGAATGGGAAATCAACAATCCAGCAGAATTCGAACTTGTTTTCGTCGATCAGTTTCAGCTCGCTACCAGCACGATCACGTGCAGCGCCCGCAAATGCTGCGAATTTGGATGGAAGACCCGCCACAAAGAAGCAACTATCACCAGCTTCCAGACCAAGCTGTGTGCGGATAGCTTCTGTGCGCTCTGGGCCGATATTTTTAGCCAGAGGCCCTGCCCCAACCGTTGCACCATCTTCCTCACGCCAGAAGATATAACCAAGACCTGGCTGGCCCTGCTGCTGTGCCCATGAATTCATACGATCACAAAATGCGCGGGAGCCACCTGTTTTAGCCGGAATACCCCAAACTTCAACTTTCGGATCTTTTTCAATCATACCAGCAAAGATTTTAAAGCCAGAACCTGCAAAATGATCGGTCACAGCTTCCATCTCGATCGGATTACGCAAATCAGGTTTATCAGACCCATATTTACGAATCGCCTCATCATACGGAATGCGTGGGAATTTTTGTGTAACTGGACGACCTTCCGCAAACTCTTCAAACACGGCCCTCATCACTGGTTCCATTGTGTTCAAGATATCTTCTTGTTCAACAAAACTCATTTCCATATCAAGCTGATAGAATTCACCCGGCAAGCGATCAGCTCGCGGATCTTCATCACGGAAACATGGTGCAATCTGGAAGTATTTATCAAAGCCAGACGCCATAATCAGCTGTTTATATTGCTGTGGCGCTTGTGGTAGGGCAAAGAAATTGCCCGGATGAATGCGGCTTGGCACGAGGAAGTCACGCGCACCTTCTGGTGAAGATGCTGTCAGAATTGGCGTTGCAAATTCGTTGAAATCAATCTCATTCATACGGCGACGCATGGACGAGATAATCTTCGAGCGAAGCATTATGTTGCTGTGCAATGTTTCGCGGCGCAAATCCAGGAAACGGTATTTTAGACGCACATCTTCAGGATATTCAGGCTCACCAAACACAGGTAGTGGAAGTTCGGCAGCGGCACTTTGCACAACGATGTTTGTCGCAAAAATTTCGACCTCACCCGTATCAAGGTTTTTGTTCACAGTCTCTTCAGTTCTTGCTTTCACTTCACCTTCAATTGTGATCACCCACTCGCCACGAACTGTTTCTGCGGTTTTAAAAGCTGGACTGTCCGGATCAACAACGATTTGTGATAGACCATAATGATCGCGCAGATCAATAAACAGCAAGCCGCCATGATCTCGAACGCGATGAACCCAGCCAGACAAGCGGACATTATTGCCCACATCTGTCCCACGTAAGTCTGCGCAAGTGTGAGAGCGATATGCGTGCATAATAAAACCTCATAGTTCATTGATTTGGGAGACGATATGTTTCGTCTATTGGTGGCTACCAATTAAATTGTAATTTGCGCCGGACAAGCCACGTGGCAGGTGATTTGTCAAGCAAAAACGGTAATTTTGCCACGCATATACGGCGTAGAAACCATCACTTTTGTTGCGAAGTACATCGAACCAAGCTTTTTTGAAGACAAATGCCTTGTTTTGGGTTATTTGGGCCGAATGGAAATTATTACAACAACTCAAGACCTAGAATCTGCTTGCTTAGACCTTGCGACAGCAGACTTTATCACCATCGATACCGAATTCCTCCGCGAGAAGACGTTCTGGCCAGTTTTGTGTCTTATACAGCTCGCTTCACCGGATCGAGCGCTCATTGTCGACCCGCTTGCAAAGGGCATCGATCTGGCCCCATTCTTTAAGCTGATGGCAGATCAAAGCGTTCTCAAAGTCTTTCACGCAGCGCGACAAGATCTTGAAATCGTGTTCCATCTGGGCGACATGCTACCCAAACCGATCTTTGATAGCCAAGTAGCGGCAATGGTTTTAGGTTTTGGTGATAGCGTTGCTTATGACAGTCTTGTTTCACGAATTACAGGCGCACATATTGATAAAACGTCGCGCTTTACTGATTGGTCACGTCGCCCGCTGACAGATCAACAACTTGATTATGCATTGGCTGATGTTACTCATTTGCGCGATGTATACCTTGAATTGGCATCACAACTTGAAACACGCGGACGTTCAACATGGCTGAATGAAGAGATGGCCATTTTAGAAGCGCGCAAAACCTACGATATGCATCCTGATGATGCGTGGCGCAGACTGCGAAACCGTATGCGCAAACCGCAAGATTTAGCCATATTGCAAAAGATTGCCGCATGGCGCGAAAACATGGCGCGGGGCCGTAATGTGCCACGTGGCCGCGTGCTAAAAGACGATGCGCTCTATGAAATAGCCCAGCAAAAACCGCGTGACTCTGGCGCACTTGGCCGCCTTCGCACCATCCCAAAGGGTTGGGAGCGTTCCGAGCTTGGCAACCTGTTGATGGCGGAATTGAATATTGCTTACGAAATTCCAAAGGAAGAGTGGCCGGAAATTCCGCGCCATAGACCTGCGCCAGAAGGCACAGGTGCAGCTTCCGACCTCCTTAAAGTTTTGCTTAAGACCATTGTTGATGAAGAAGGTGTTGCAGCGAAAGTCATCGCCAATGCGGATGATCTAGACAAGATTGCTGCCAGAGGCGCAGACGCCGATGTCGCCGCCCTCTCCGGCTGGAGACGCGAATTATTTGGCGACAAAGCATTAAAGCTAATTTCTGGTGAACTAGCGTTGAAATTTACCGATAAACGCGTGCAAGTGATTGAGAGTTAGTCGACGATGAACTGATGTCCTGACATCATATGAGCAAAGGCAATGCTTTTGCTCAATTTGTCTTTCTAGCAGTTTAGTTGTTCAGCTCGATAGAGATCGCAAAAATGTGTAGTATCTAAATCAAATTCTGATCGCGCCCAAACATGGCTGCTTGAGTGCGATTGCGTGCTGATAGTTTTTTGCAAAGCGTTTTTACATGTAGTTTAATTGTTACTTCCTGCAGGTCACAGTCAAGCGCGATTTCCTTGTTGGAAAGGCCTGCGCAAATTCCACGCAATACTTCGCGTTCACGGACTGTCAGTCCAGCCTTGGGAGCCTCTTCATCTTGCTGCATAAAGCTAGCTGGCAAAAACACCTCACCAGCTGCCATAAATTTGACAGCCATCACCATGGACTTTGATCCAAGTGTTTTTGGTACAAATCCAGCGCCGCCTTGTTTGATTGTTGCCTCTGCTACATCCCTTGATGCTGTTCCAGATATAATCGCCACTGGATTATCGTCGTTGGCTTTAATCATTTGATCCAAACCTTTTAGACCATCCATACCAGGCATATTATAATCGAGCAGAATGAGGTCATAGCTCACATTTAAATGAACCAACTCCAGCGCTTCTTCCAAATTCGCCGCGCTGTCGACATGCTCTATGCCTTCTTTGAGCAAGAATGCGCCGATTGTTTCACGAACCAAATCATGGTCATCTGCAATAAGAATGCGCATATTTTCCTCATTTCATTCATATGTCGGACATAGTTACCGGAGTGAATTTAATGACATTATATCAATAAAATTTCCATTAAACCAATTTAACCAACCAAATTTGAATTAAATGAGTTTAATCATGATGTAACATTTTTAAAAGATGTAATTTAAGCTCATACGATTATACAAACTATACGAAAGGATAGTCTCCTATCCGCATGATTTGATGCAATTGTCTTTGATTTGTGTGACGTAACTTAACGAAATATTTTTAAGGTAAGTTAGATGAACATCTCGAAAAAATTGCATATTCTTGTTTCCGTGTTGGTTTTATCGTTCGTATTTAATGCAAGTGCTGAC
The DNA here is from genome assembly GCF_900537175.1 of Lentilitoribacter sp. Alg239-R112. Classification (GTDB taxonomy): domain Bacteria; phylum Pseudomonadota; class Alphaproteobacteria; order Rhizobiales; family Rhizobiaceae; genus Lentilitoribacter. Next base: position 561,364 of record NZ_LS999833.1, read on the forward strand.
CAGAGCGGCACCATTCTAACTGTTCGCGAAAATGCGACCACAATACAAGTGTTTGATTTTGAAGCTTTGAGCACGATGAAATCTACTAAATTTGAAACAACCACAATTTGGACTGAAGGCGTGCAAAGTTTTGAAGGCGTCCCGTTAAAAACGCTTCTGGAAGACTTAAAAATTACCGATGGCATGGTTTTGGCAACGGCTGTGAATGATTACGCTGTTGAAATTCCCATATCGGAGATTTCAAGCTCCGCACCAGTAATAGCATATAAGCAAAATGGAGAACGAATGAGTTTGCGTGATAAAGGCCCACTATGGTTGGTATATCCATATGACGCACATCCCGAATTTCAAACCGAAGTTACCTATTCTAGAAGCATTTGGCAGCTAAATCGTATCGAAGTAAAATAATCATCAACTGGGGCATAAATTGAAAAAACTTTATTTGCTATATCGCCCCTTTCAAACCGCAATAATTCTGATCGCATTATGTTTGATAATCTTCTCCATTTTTACTTTGGCTAACAAGGTGTGGAATGACGTTAGCAACCTTAAAACTGCCAAATCAGACAATGTTCATTGGATGCTATCTCAGTTGGAGGTGGATTATCTAAATCTGAGAACCGAACAAGAAACAGTCATTTCTGGCAAACATAAATCACTGAGTGAGCTTCGAAATAAGTTTGATGTATTTTACAGCCGCGTTACGATACTTAGGCAAGGATCTCCATTTAAAATATTGCGGGACGACCAGAAAACGGGGAAAATCGTAAATGATGTTTGGTCCTTTTTGCAAAATTCTACCGAATTGATTGATTCTGATGATCAGACATTGTTCGAAAACATTGATAACTTCTCGTTAAAAACGTCCGACTTAGCAAGTGAATTACGCTCTCTTGCGCTGCGTGGTGTAGAGTTGGTGGCAAATGCATCTGAACAGCGCCGTGAGGGCGTGTCGCAAACATTGTTACTAATTGCTGGTTTGTCTCTCTTCCTGTTTGCAGCGCTTTTACTCATGCTATGGGTATTTTTGCGCCAGTACAGGCACATGAAAAACCATGCCAATGACAGCCAAATCGTATCCAATCGACTGAAGGCTGTCGTAACAAGCTCTTTGGACGGCGTGATCGTCATAAATCGAGATGCCAAAATTCTGGAGTTCAACGGGGCCGCAGAAGATATCTTTGGGTATACCAAACATGAGGCCGTTGGTGGTGATTTGGCTGAGATGATTATACCCGTCCACCTTCGACAGGCGCACAGAGACGGAATGCAAAGATACCTTGATACCAATGAAAAAAGAGTGGTTGGTAAGGGTCGTCTTCGTCTGGAAGCAAAACGTAAATCCGATGAAGTATTTCCGATAGAACTATCAATCTCGAGTGCTGAAAGTAAAGATGGTGAGGTATTTGTTGCATTCTTGCGTGATATCTCCGATCTCGTGCAAGGTGAGGAAGAGTTAAAGCAGGCGCGAGACGATGCTTTGGCAGGCGAAAAAGCCAAGGCGCAATTGCTTGCCGTTATGAGCCACGAAATGCGAACACCACTAAATGGTATGTTAGGTACGTTGGAATTGATGTACGATAGCCCTTTGAGTGCAAAACAAGAGCAATATCTGGATATCATCAATACTTCCGGGAAAATGCTTTTGCATCATGTAAATGACGTTCTTAACATCTCCCGTCTGGATTCAGGTAAATTTGAGACAGAGCTGAATAAGTTCGATATCACAAAATTGATGAACCAACTTTGTGATAGCCAACGTCAGAGCGCAGCAACCAAAGGGAATGAAATCTCAACGGATTTTGTTAGTCTAAAGGACCAAATTGTTGTTGGTGATGACTTGCGATTGCAACAAGTTCTACTCAACATCCTTGGCAATGCTATCAAGTTTACTCGAGACGGGAAAATCTCCGTAGAAGCCGAACGAAAAGAAGGTGACATCATCGAAATCCGTATCTCAGACACTGGCATAGGAATAGATGAGGCCGATCTGGATAGAATATTTGAGGATTTTGTCACTTTGGATTCATCCTACGGACGTACCGAGGCAGGAACAGGTTTAGGTTTGGGAATTACAAAGCGCATGATTGCCGCAATGAACGGCTCCATAGGCGTTGAAAGTGTGAAAGGAGATGGAAGTTTATTCTGGGTTCGATTGTCGTTACCAGAATTTACAGAGGATGAAATTGCGGAAGAAACGAGCGATATAACTGATACTTCCGCCATCATACCGCAGCGCATTTTGGTGGTTGAAGATAACAGTATAAATCGTTTTGTTGTGCGCGAGATGTTAGAAAAAGATGGGCATACGGTCATTGAAGTTAAAGACGGAGTTGAAGGTGTTGCCATTTGCAAACAGCAAACATTCGATACGATCCTTATGGATATCAGCATGCCGCGTTTGGATGGTGTTGAAGCCACCAAAATCATTCGCGAAAGCGGTGGACCTTCTGCCAAAACACCGATTATAGCTCTCACCGCGCATGCACTGCCGGAAGAGATCATAAAGTTTAATGAAGTCGGTATGAACGACACATTAATTAAACCCATATCAAGCGTGTCCTTACGTAATGCTATACAAATGGCAACGAATAACAGCAAGAAAACCGCATTACGACCCAACACTGATGAACACGTTCAAGTCATTGATCATAAAACCTTAAATGAGATTAAAAACACGCTGGATACAGAAAAATATGAGGTACTGCTGCAAAAGTTTATTGGTGAATCTGATATGGAAATAGACTGGATTTCGTCGAGTAATGGTACGACCACCAACACAACGGAGTTTGTGAAACGCGTTCATAATCTGGCGGGATCGGCCTCCCTTTTTGGCGCAGTTCAACTACGCGATGTGCTTTTTCAGATAGAAACGATTTGTAAGACTAAGAAACCAGACGAGCTAGATCAATACATCAATCGACTTCCGGAAATTTGGGAGATTACAAAAACCTCATTGTCAGCTTAGATCACGCCACCCGCAAGGGTTTGTCGGGTATGATATTGTTCTCGTATGCCAACTCAAGAACTTCCCCATTTGACGACACAAGAATGCTTAGCATAGATTCCAGTGTAAAATAGGCGCGTAACACTCTGAAAACGAGATATTCAGGCAGGGCAAAAACACCTCTCGGCAGGCCATTTAAAAAAGCAGATACTACAGCCACGATGGCCGGTGCACCTGTTGTCACGGCAACAATTGACTGCCAGATTATGGGGCTATCTGGATTAAATCCAAACGCGTATTCCATCGTTCCAAACAAGATTAATGGCACCAACATTGCCCGCCGACCAGAGTTTATAAGCATATAGGGTAGAATGATTTTCCCGCGCAGTGTTGCATTCCGTGAATAAATTAAATCTCTGCAACGTGAACTTATATGATAGATGGAGCGAAACCAGCGCATACGTTGTTCTCGCATATGTGGATATGATGCTGGCACCTCAGATACATATCTAAGCTTTGGATCAACAACAGAATGATAACCAAGCTCACCAATTCGTAGTGAGATATCAGTATCCTCACCATTCATTCCCTCGACAAAACCGCCAAGATATATTGGATGTTTTGTTCGATAAACAACGAACATGCCAGGAATGCCAACCACTCCGTTGACCGCACCCATTGCTACGGAATAAAATCCATGTTTTACAATCACTTCCAAAAGCCGAGCGCGATCAAAAAGGGCACCACCTGGTGGGATAGGAACACCGCCCACAACACCCACCGCGGGATCGGAAAAATACGGCATTGCCCTGGACAAGTTGTCTTCACCTACCAAAGTATCGGCGTCCACACGTACTAAAAACTCGGTTTCAGTGGCTTCCAAACCAGCATTTAATGCATTGGATTTTCCTGGTTTTGGCACGTTGATAACGCGCCCTTGCGCAGATGTGCATGCAGCAAGAGCTTCGCATGCAATTTGCTCGGTATCATCAGTCGAATTATTGTTCATGATCAAGATATGCACCTCGCCCCCATAATGGGCAGCGGCTTTATCCATCGCATTTATTGTATCCTTGATAATGTATGATTCATTATGCGCAGGAACAATGATGCTAACTGGAGGTCTAAAGTTGGCTTTCTTTGCAAGAGCCACATCCAAAATTGCCAAAGCATAAAGCTGACCGAACAGCGTTGGCAAAAACAGAAACACGCCAGGGCCGATACCGCCCAATAATGTCAGTTCCCGCAGTTTCTTAACAATATAAAGATCCAAACCACCAATATAACTGGACACAATAATTGCGATAATCGTCGTCGCAACAAGTCTGATAATTGCTTTCTTGTTGCTGACAGGTCGATGCTCCAGCGGGATACGCACAGGCATTCGTCCCCGTTCCAGCAACTTAAAAGAATAGATCGTAAAACCTAGTAATCCAGAAATAATGGCACTGAAATGAAGAGAGTACGCCATGTCAAATCGCGCACCTATCGTGATATTTGCGAGGTCTAAAAAGGTGCAAACCAGAACATAACTAAAAACCATATCCAGCGCGAACAGAAAGCGTCCCAAATTGCTGCCAGAACTGAACATGGCAAACGAGATAAAGAAGGATAAAATAAAAATGCGCACAGCAACTGCATGACGCCCCTCATAAGGCGAAAGAACCAAGTCCCTGTTTGGAAAGTGCTGGCTAACCTCAGGTGTATTTATAAGCCAAAGCAAAAATATCGCAATAACGCAGAAAGTTGCGAGCATTGCAGGTGCACGCATTTGCGATACGGGACCTGCAAAACGCTTTGGAGCGCTGTCTACCGACACAAAACTAATCTGATCGCGATTGTCTTCTGGGGTTAAATCGCTCATCCTTCACCCCCGCCTATTGGTAGCTGGATCAGCACTGCATTGGGCGAAATCTCATCTGTTGATCGATTATCGGATAAATCTTCCAATCGCGATACTGAAAGTTCTCCGGCGTCTGTTTGAAAGAGTATCCACTGTTCGAACATTTCATTCTGAAAATTTTTAACAGCATCAAATTGCCTTCTTTCCAGAAAGTAAATCTGCGCCCCGCCGCTTGTATCACCTATATCTATAGTTTCGGGAAGCGCAGATGCCAGTATATGAGCGAACAGATTTGCCTGATTATCGGTGATGTTCTCGTTGCCTGCGATACCAATTTCCCCAACCGATTTTAAGGCATTTTGAAGATCGTGAAACTGATCATCCAATCTCTCAGAACCAGCAAGTAGCACAGTGTCCTGTTCCATCTGCGCAATCAAAATCGGCCCATTCTTACAAATTCCATCGTGATTTTCAGATGAATTTAGTGTCACTTCAATCAGATTGTTGGCTGTTTGACTGCGTTCATTCAGCAAAATTTTCCGGCGATATTTGCTGGTTTGAGATTCTAAAGCTTCTGTGTGTATCAATGAACCATTTAGCGTAACTGATACCATCCAATTGGTTTCTTGTCTTAATCCTGATAACATAAGACTTAAATCTATTGCGCTTGGCAATGTGCGCCCAGAAAACTGGCTTGGCTTATATTTTATTCTCCAGCTTGTTGACTTATAAAAGCGCCGTACACCAAAATTCACACCACTATTGGCAACATAGTAAGGCCATTGTTGCTGGTTACTTTTGATCCTTGGAAGCGTTGTTCTAAGTATTTCTAGCTCTTCAATTGATAGGCCACCAGCAGCCTCACTTGTTTTGAAGATAACTTTTTCTCCATCGCGGATAAAAGATGTTCCATAGTTGGTTAAGATGTTTTTTTCCCGTTTCGAAAACTTATTATCCCAATGAATAGAGATCAATCGTCCGCGGGATAAAACCTGGTCACGGGGAGTTTGAATGTTACGATCAAGATTTAAATAAAGCCCGCTGGTCGCCTCAATTTCTGCGATGGCTTGAATGCCATTCTTTGATGTACAGCTGTTAGTTTCATATTCACCTAACAGACTGAACGAGACGACCAGCCGCTCTTTTGCTAGTTCTTCGGACAATAGAGGAACCAACAAGGAGCGTCCTACCTCTCCTGGATACAATAGCATTTCACCGCGTTTGGTATTGTTGATGGAAATACGCAATACGCCGTTCACATCATCAAGTACCTGCGATGTAATGTCTATTTGGAGGTAACCAGAAACAGGGCGTGCATCGATTGGCAGCGGAAATGCAGCACTCTGATAGGAGGGTAAACCGGTAAGAATTATGGGGGCATTACGAGTAAATCCAAAAAAGACTTTCTCATTTTTTCCCAATTCTGATGTGTTAAAAGTTTCTGCCTCAAAAACCAATTGTGGACCAAAAGCCAACTCATTGAACTGGCGCAAACCACGTTGCGGAATATTATGTGAAGACAATAAAAAAACTGCCCACGCAATAAAGAAGGCCATCAGGCCAATGCCAATCGTTCTCATTTGAAAACCTCATACAAGTTAGCACTGCTGAACCCGCCTCCAAGCGGGAACAACAGTGCTGAGTTAGTTAAGCTGCTTGCGGATCTTGGACCACGCCAGGACGTTGATTTTCTGTCCAGGTTGAAACACATGGGATCATGTGCATGCGACATCTGTCAGCAAAGCGCATTGCAATATCCTGCGTTTCTTCCAACAATCCCTCTTCCAATGTAATCGGATTTAAACCCAAGGTGATGAAGGTTTTATTCGAAACACGAAGGTCGTTTTCTGCCGCCTCATTGCGTGGATTGTCCACATTGGCAATTTCTGCGCCTGAAACTTTGGCCACGATTTCTGCCAAATAACGAACCGTATGAGTTTCTGTCATTTGATTTAAGATTTTCACCTGACCATCTTTTTCAGGTGGATTTGCAACAGCCAGAGCCAAACACTTAACAGTGTCCTGAATATGGATAAACGCTCGCGTTTGTCCACCGGTGCCGTGCACGGTCAAAGGATGACCAACAGCTGCTTGCATGAGGAAACGATTTAGAACAGTGCCATAATCACCATCATAATCGAAACGGTTGATCAAGCGTTCGTCCAGCCTGGTTTCTTCTGTTTGAGTGCCCCAGACAATGCCCTGATGCAAATCAGTTATACGTAGGCGATCATTCTTGGCATAGAATTGAAACAACAATTGATCCATAGATTTTGTCATATGATATACGCTGCCCGGATTGGTTGGATACAAGATATCACGCTGAAAAATTTGGTTGTCGTCACCTGGTACATAGACTTTCAGATAACCCTCAGGAATCTCCATTCCATCATCGTCGTAGCCATAAACACCCATTGTTCCTAAGTGAATAATATGTGGCTCAAGTTTGAGCTGGGTAACTGCAGCCAGAACATTATGTGTTGCGCCAATGTTGTTGCTAACTGTGTAGCGTTTTTGACTTATCCCTTTCATGGAATACGGTGCTGCGCGCTGTTCGCCAAAGTGGATAATTGTGCTTGGTTTTAGTTCCGCGAGCAATTCTTCTAAACGTTGATACTCTGCTGCAACATTGAAATTTTCAAAGGCGATATCTTTGCCCGTTGCCTCTTTCCATGCTGCCAACCGCTCGTTCATAGATTTAATTGGTGTCAGGCTATTGGCGCCCAAGCTCTCATCAATTTGACGACGTGAGAAATTATCCACAATCGTAACTGCATAACCTTTTTGCGACAGGTGTAACGCTGTAGGCCAACCACAAAATCCGTCACCGCCAATTATAAGAATATTTTCCATTTTTCGCATCCTTTGTTACCGCCTGTCGGAATTGACCTGTACAAATTAGATCTGCACATCCGGCGTTTATGGGATCAACATACGATGATGAAAAATGGATTTCTCACGTCTGGGTGTATAGATGCGCAAGGAAATGGGTAGATTGGATACTCGTTTGGGGTCATGGGCTTAGCAGATCGGATAGAAAGACTATCCTTTCGGATATAGAATAAAGGAAATCTGTCTCATTCAAGCGTTAGGCAGATCGGTTGGCTACAAAACGGCCTTCTACACATAAGTATAGCCGCATATACGAATGCTCTCCCGACTATCTTTTTCATCTCAAGACGTTCACCGCGCGTGCGCCTACATTCAATCAAAAGAAATAATAGCGCCGCAGCGCAAGGAGAGTTCCAATGGCACGAAAGATTTATGGTACAAACAACAATGACACTCTAGAAGGTGGCGCGGGTGCTGACATTATAAATGCGAAAGCTGGTGATGACATTGTTTCAACAGGGGCTAGCGCAGACAAAGTTTTTGGAAAAACCGGAGAGGACACAATCACGCTTGGGTCTGGATCCGACAAAGCATACTCTGGGCAAGACGATGATTTTGTCGATGGTGGCAACGGTTCAGATATTATCTACGGCGGCCAAGGAAATGACGTGCTCTATGGTGGCGACGTTATCCAGCCTGAAGGAGCGGACAATTCTGCTGGAGGCATAGATGATAAAATTTGGGGTGGTTCTGGCAACGATGAAATATACGGCCAAAGCGGGAATGATCGCCTTTTTGGTCAAAATGGTGAGGATGTTATCTCCGGTCAGGCGGGAGCCGATGAAGCCTATGGTGGGAAGAATAGTGATGTGCTTTCCGGCGGCTTGGGCAATGACATTCTCGATGGCGGAGAAGATGCTGATATTCTGAGTGGGAATGAAGGTAGCGATACACTCAAAGGCGCACATGGAACAGATATTCTATCAGGTGGTTCTGGTAATGACGAAATCCATGGCGGTGATGATAATGATACGGGCTACGGAAACGAGGGCAATGACCGCATGTTTGGCGGTTCAGGAGCGGATGTTCTAAGTGGCGGCACCGGGGAAGATTTCATACAAGGTGACAGCGGCAATGACGTTATTCACGGTGAAGAAGGTGATGATGTCATAAATGCTGGAGTTGGAAATGACACAGTTTATGGTGGCGAAGCCGATGACGAGATCAATCTTTACGATGGTAATGACATAGCCGTTGGCGGTGCGGGTGAAGACAATATAGATGGAGGAAATGGAGATGACCTTATCTATGGTGATAAACTCGCGGTCAATATTTTGTCAGAAAGCGCTGAACACGTTGGACAATCAATCGCACAATTTAGCGGGTCTGACTGGACCGTTGTTGAGAATGCTGAGACAGGACAATCAGAGATGTCCCAGAGCGTCAACACCAATGTGAACACGACTTACACTATTAGCATTGATGTTGCGGCGAACTTCGCTGCAGGTCTGACATCAGGGGCTGTTGAAGTATTGTGGAACGGGAATGTAATTGACAAAATCGAAGTTCAAACGGGCGTGTTTGAAACCAAGAACTACGATGTTTTAGGCGCAGGCAATGGCACCGGATTGATGATCCGCACCGCTGAACCGGAAAATGAAGCGTCTTCGATTTATGATACAAGCGGTCCGATTTTTTCATATGAGAAAATAATCGATCTCGGCAATGGTGCCATCACGGTTGATGCATTTGCTCCCGGGCAAGCCAAGTTATTTCAGGTCATCAGTGGGCAGTTGCAGGTTTTTGATACTGCAACACAAACATATATTGGTGCAGGACCAGAAACCGGTGTGAAAGTAAATGCAATCGGTCTGAATGTAGAAGACGACCTGATCTATGGATATGCAAAAGCGTCAGGCAAAGATACCCTGGGCCAGACAATAGCAGATAACAGTCTTGTTATGATGGATGCCAAAGGCCAGATATATAAACTGGGAGACGGTGATTATCCGGATTTCGTTGGTGATTTTGACGGAAGAGGTAACCTTTGGACGTTCCACACAACATTGGATCGTGTCACAAAAATCGACGTCGATAATCTTGATGCTAACGGAAATCCCGCCGTCGAAACATTTTATTTCCCGGCCGATTTAAGCAAAAACAACATGTATGATGTTGCGTTCAATCCACAAAATGGAATGTTCTACGGGGTCGTTGCACCCAATATTCCCGGCGGTCAGGGCAAAATCATAATGATCGATTTGACTGAAGTCGAAAATGGCGACCAACCAGTTATCGCCGAAATACCTATCACCCATTCTCAAGTGAATGAAACTCTTTACGAAGGCATGGCGAAAGGTGCCTATGGGGCCGTCTTTATGGACGGGCTTGGCAATCTCTATACAGGCCTCAATAATGGTGACCATGACCTTTCAGCCAATACGCCAGATAATGGCGGAGTTTATCGCATCGTTTTTGATGAGGCCGGTCGCGAAGCCACTGCAGAGTTAATGGCTGCATCACAATCCACCGGAAACAATGATGGCGCAATGGATACACGTGGCAATGATCCTTTTGCAGATGTTGATGCCACTGCAAATGTCCTCGTTAAAAACATCAAAGTTGTTCAAACCGAAGGTGAAGGTTGGAACGACATAATCTTTGGTGGTCTGGGCGATGACGTCGTATACGGCGGTGGTCGTGATGATAATATTAATGGCGGCTTGGGTGACGATACCCTTTACGGTGAGGCAGGACTGGATTTTATTTATGGCTTGGAAGGCAATGATGAACTATTTGGTGGCTCCGGTAATGACAGCCTTTTTGGTGGTCTCGACAACGATAATATAGATGGTGGCTTAGGAAACGACACTATTTCTGGCGATGAAGGTGATGATATTCTGCATGGTGATGCTGGAAATGATCTTATCAACGGAGGTGACGGTTCTGATGCGATTTTTGGCGGAGACGGACGAGATGCACTCTCGGGAGGATTGTCCGATGACACGTTAGAGGGAGGATCTGGCAACGATATTCTCAATGGTAATGAGGGTGCGGATTGGCTCTCTGGCGGTAGCGGAAAAGATGAGTTATTCGGAAATACTGGCGAAGACTATCTGCTGGGCGGAGCTGGTAATGATGTTCTAAACGGAGGCGCCGGCAATGATACGCTCAATGGAGGTTCAGGAAATGATAATCTGCTGGGCGGCTCAGGCGCTGACACTCTGACGGGCGACAGTGGAAACGATCATATTCATGGCAATGAAGGCAATGATCAGATCAACGGAGGAGCCGGCATTGATGTCATTATCGGTGGCTCTGGATTAGACATAATATCAGGTGGAACTGGTGGTGATCGTATTTTTGGCGGCTCGGACGGGGATACGATCTTCGGTGATGCGGGTAACGATCAACTTAACGGCGAAGCGGGCTCAGACATAATTCGCGGAGGAAACGGTGCTGATACCATCTCTGGAGGAGACGGAGATGACTGGATAGAAGCCGGGAATGGACGAAACATATTATCAGGTGGCGATGGCTCTGATACTTTTGTCTTCCTATCAGACAATGGATTTCATCACGACATCATCACTGATTATCAATGCTATGGCGAAAATGCCGACACGATAGATCTGGCTAGTTTTCAGTTTCTTGATAACTATGAAACGATTGAAGATTGGCAATCTGATTGTATTACCTTTGGTGAAAACAATACTATTCAGATCAAACTCGGATATTGGCAAAGCATTATTATTGAAGATAGTTTTGAAGCAGGATCAAGCTTTATGCCAACATTTATCGACACATTGGATTTTTAATGAGGTGATTTTCATTCGGGTAAATTCCTGCCCTCTTAACTGACAAATTTATGGCTTTCATGAATTTGTCACACTGCACCGTTATTGTGCATTCAACGATCAGAGGCAATTTTAGAAACAATTCATAGCTTACAATTTAATCCAGCATCGGTGACTTTCCGGGTAAAATCATAGCATGACTTGACTCATAAAGTTATGTGTGTTCAATTTGTGGAAACGTTTCCATTGGGAGGTAGAAACATGAGTACCAAAGTTACTATCAGGGATGTTGCTAGTCTGGCTGGCTGCAGCATCGCGACTGTATCCAGAGTGCTCAATAAATCGGGCCCTTCAAGTGTAGAGAATCAAAAGCGCGTCTTAGCAGCGGCTAAGACGCTTAATTTCGAGTTTAATGAAGTTGGGCGCTCACTTCAGCGACAGGCATCAAAAACGCTGGGCGTAATTGTACCTACAATTTCCAACCCTGTTTTTGCTGATGCAATAGAAGGCGTTCAAGAATGTGCATCTGAAAACGGCTATCGAATATTGCTTGGTTTTGCCAACTATAACACCAAGCAGGAATTGAAGAGCCTAGAGACATTGCTTGCTCATCAGATTGATGGCGTTGTTCTGACAGTTGGGGATATTGAAGATAGTCCTGCAATCAAACGTCTGGAGCAAAGTTCAACGCCATACTGTTTGATGTTCAACCAATCCAGAAATCCAGGCAGCCCAACGGTTTGTGTAGATAATGCTTTGGCAGCGCAAAAGGTGGGTGAAGAAATTTTTCAACTCGGGCACACATCGGTTGCATTTCTTGCGGTGCGAATGAATTCTTCTGACAGATCTCGCCAGCGCTACGCAGGTCTTTGTGAAGCAGCAAGACTGGCAAAGATGCCTAAACCACCTATTGTGGAGGTTAATTATGAACCCTCAAATCTTGAGGTATCTTTAGCTAAATTGTTTGCGGAGAAGCCTGATGTTGGAGCGATATTTGCATCAAATGACATGTTGGCCCTCGCTTGTATACGAGCGCTTAGAGCCATCAATAAACGCGTCCCTGAGGATGTCAGCATTGTCGGTTTCGATGGAATAGCAATAACGGACCTGGTCCAACCAAGCATTGCAACGGTACTGACGCCTTGCCGCGAAATGGGTAAACAGGCAACTGCATTGGTTATAGATGCGTTACAAAATAACCGAAGTGTTACACCCCAAGCTGTAATGCTTCCATTCGAATTTCGTTCTGGTCAGAGTTTAGTTTCCAGCCAGACGAATGTGTCGACACGCGAGCTGCAACCCGCGAGTCGACTATCATGACCACCCCAGACAATTTCAAATCAAATGGAGTAACAGACAAATGAGATATATACTTGGAACTGCATTAGCAGCAACACTTTTGGTCACGATACCTGTGAGTGCCGAGGATTCAATTTGCTACAATTGCCCACCTCAATGGGCGGATTGGGCAAGCATGTTAAAAGCGATTGATAAAAATATCGACGTTCAAATGCCACACGACAACAAAAACTCGGGCCAAACATTGAGCCAGTTGATTGCGGAAAAAGCATCGCCAGTTGCCGATGTGGCTTACTATGGTGTTACCTCAGGCATTAAAGCTGCCAATGAAGGTGTTGCCGCAGCATATAAGCCAAAAGGCTTTGATGATGTTGCTGAAGGTCTAAAAGATCCAGAAGGCCGTTGGGTCACAATTCATTACGGTACGCTCGGTATGTTCGTTAACAAAGACGCCCTAGGCGGTGCACCTGTACCAGCTTGCTTTGCCGATCTAAACAAGTCCGAATATAATGGCATGGTTGGATATCTTGACCCATCCAGTGCATTTGTTGGTTATGCTGGTGCAGTTGCTGTCAATCGCGCCTTTGGAGGGGATCTTGATAATTTTGATCCAGCAATCAAATACTTCAACGAACTAGCAAAAAACAACCCGATTGTCCCGAAACAAACATCATATGCTCGTGTTGTATCAGGCGAAATTCCGATCCTGTTTGACTATGATTTCAACGCTTATCGCGCCAAATATACAGAAGGCGGAAACTTTGAATTTGTTATCCCTTGCGAAGGCACAGTCGTCGTTCCTTATGTGATGAGCCTTGTGGAAAATGGTCCTAAACCTGAAGTTGGTAAGAAGGTATTGGATTACATCATGTCTGATGAGGGGCAAGCAATCTGGACGAATGCATTTTTGAAACCTGCTCGCCCGGTGAAACTTGCGCCTGAAATCGCAGCAAAATTCTTGCCGGACAGTGAATATGCCCGTGCTAAACCAGTAGATTATGCCAAGATGGAAAAAGTCCAAAAGAGCTTCGGTGAACGCTATCTCAACGAAGTGAAATAGACTTTTATCACACGCTTATTTAAGCAAACCGGGGAGCGGTTTTCTGCTCCCCTAATATTTCTTGGATTATTATCATGAGCCCCCGTTCTTTTTTTGTAATATGTCTATTGCCTCTGTCGATATTTACTCTGGCGTTTTTGGCGCTGCCGCTAGTTCGTCTGTTTGTTTCGTCCATTAGCACGGAATCAGGCTTTGGCATTTACGTCGAGATTTTAACAAACCCGCGGTACATGAGAAGTCTGCTACAAACCGTTCTAGTATCAGCTGCCGTAACTGTTGCTGCATTATTTATCTCCACAACTTCCGGATTATTTTTAGTACGTAACCAATTTGCAGGACGGGGCGTATTAATTTCCGTGCTCACCTTTCCATTGGCGTTTCCTGGTGTGGTGATTGGTTTTCTTATTATTTTACTGGCTGGTCGACAGGGGCTTTTCAATATTTTGGCAAAGGATCTATTCGATGCGCGGCTTGTGTTTGCTTACTCAATGACTGGCTTGTTTTTTGGGTATCTGTATTTTTCTATCCCGCGTGTTTTGCTCACGGTCATGGCAGCCGCCGAAAAACTTGATTTATCTTTGGAAGAAGCTGCTCGCTCTCTTGGCGCTTCGCCAATAGCAGTATTACGCGACGTCATCTTGCCGGCATTGACCCCTGCCCTCATTGCAGCAGGTGCAATTGCGTTCGCAACGGCCATGGGTGCGTTTGGAACTGCATTCACCCTGGCGACAAACATCGATGTATTGCCCATGATCATTTATACCGAGTTCACGCTCTCAGCTAACATTGCCATGGCCGCTGCACTATCGGTTGTATTGGGCCTTGTGACATGGATTTTACTTGTCATCAGCCGCTCGCTTACTGGCGGCGCCATTGCGGCGGCGGGGTAACGTCATGAAAAAAAGATCATCAAGCTTCATCTTTCAACTGACAGTAACTTTGCTGGCCTGCGCATTCCTGCTTGTACCCGCAATAATGTCAATAATGGCGGGCTTCACCGTCAATTATTTCCAAGGCATCTCCAGCGGGGTGACAACAAAATGGATTATTGAAGTGTGGGGGCTTTATTCTGATAGTATAGTACGCTCAATCTTGCTGGCAATTGCCTGTCTGATTAGTACGCTCATTATTGGTATACCAGCAGCTTACGCTCTTAATCGAATGGGGCCGCGAAGTTCCCGCATATTAGAGGAATTTGTCTCTCTGCCTTTATCAATTCCTGGCCTCGCTCTGGCTTTGGCTTTATTGCAATTGTATGGCAGCATGAAAGGATTTCGAATTTCTTCCTGGTTCATTCTATCAGGCCATGTTCTTTACACACTGCCCTTTATGATCCGTTCTGTTCTGGCCGTTTTTGCAGCCATTGATCTAAAAACACTTGAAGAAGGCGCCAGTTCCCTTGGGGCTACGCCGTGGCAACGGTTTCGCGATATTGCGATCCCTAATGCCATGCCGGGAATATTGGCTGGTTCATTGACGGTCGTTACATTGTCGATCGGTGAATTTAACCTGACATGGATGCTACACACCCCTTTAACAAAAACACTACCTGTGGGTCTAGCTGATAGCTACGCGTCCATGCGACTTGAGATAGCGTCTGCCTACACACTGGTGTTTTTCGTCATGATCGTGCCGCTTCTGATTGCTCTGCAATGGGCATCAGCGCGCGCGCAAGCTATAGGAGATATACGATGAGCGGTACAAAAATTCACTTAGAAAACTGTTCCAAAACATTCCCAGATGGAACACGCGCGTTATTGCCGACAAATATTGACGTATCCCCCGGTGAGATACTGGCATTGCTTGGCCCATCGGGGTGCGGCAAGACCACGATGTTGCGCATCATTGCGGGCTTAGAGATGCCCGATGCAGGCGGTCGCATTATGTTTGATGATACCGATGTCTCAACGGTAGCAATCGAAAAACGTTCTGTTGGCATGGTTTTTCAATCCTATGCGCTTTTCCCGAATATGACCGTACGAGATAACATCGGTTATGGTCTTAAAATCAAAGGCATTGATGCTGCCAAAATCAAAGAACGCGTTGATGAAGTGATAGAGCTTTGCCAGTTGGAGGGTTTGGGTAATCGCAATATTAAAGCGCTTTCCGGTGGACAAAGGCAGCGTGTTGCTGTTGCAAGGGCTGTTGCTCCACAACCCAAAATACTGCTGCTTGATGAGCCGCTTTCGGCGCTCGATGCGGGATTGAGAGATCAGTTGCGTGACGAGCTGGCGTTACTTCTTAGAAAACTATCAATTACAACGGTTTTCGTCACTCATGACCAATCTGAAGCCATGGCAATTGCTGACCGTGTGGCGGTTATGCGCTCTGGTAAAATGTTGCAAATTGATGACCCTAGAAGCCTTTATTCCAAGCCATCGAGTGCATTTGTTGCTCGTTTTGTTGGGGCTGCTAATGAATTATCCGGCGTGGCAAGCAACGATAAATTATCATTGCAGACGGGCACACTGACATTACCAAAGTCTGGATCGCCGCAAGGCCCGACAACAGTGTATGTGCGGCAGGAAGCTATCAAGTTAACCGAAACTAAAGGCAACGGACTTGAGGGAACGGTTGTTTCAAAAACGTTCTTGGGAAGTTCGCAAAAAGTTGTGCTGTCCGGTGTTAGCGACAAGTTAATCAGTGTCGTCACAGATCCGTCGACACAGTGTGAGATCGGGCAGACATTTGGGTTGTCGATCAAGACTGAAGATATTCTTGTTCTGGAAGATCAATAGCATATGACAAAATTCACTAAGATCATTCAATTATCTGACACACATATTGTTCGGGAAGGCACACTGGCTTATGGTGTTGTCGACACAGCTAAATATCTCGAACAAGCGGTTCGGGCGATCAATGAACGCCTCGAAAATATGGGTCCAATTGATGGGTTGGTTATCAGTGGTGACTTGACAGATTTTGGAACACCAGAAGAATACGAGCGATTTCAACGCCTTATCGAACCATTGACGTTTCCTACTGTTGTGATGCCCGGCAATCACGATGACCGCGAGGCAATGCGAGGGGCCTTTCAGTTTGAAAATCAATCGGGGCCATTAAATACGCACAGGATAATCGGGCCAGTTCATGTACTGGCGCTCGACAGTTTGGTCACGAGCAAACCACACGGTTTTCTAACCAATGAAACCCTTGCGTGGCTAAAGCAGAAACTGGCTGGCATAAACAACGAACCAATTATGGTTGCTCTGCACCACCCTCCTTTTGATACAGGCATTGAGCATATGGATTGCCAACGCTTACGAAACTCTGAGGAATTGTTGGACATATTGAACAATCACAAAGGTGCCAAACAGATTGTTTGCGGACATGTCCATCGCCACATCACGAGTTTTGACAACCGTTGCCCGGCCATCATAGCTCCCTCCCCCGCTCATGCAGTAGCATTAGATCATAGGAAAAACGGACCGTCTGATTTTACAATGGAACCAGGTGGAGTATTACTTCATACTTGCTCCAATGATGACATCTGTGGCGGCATGGGATATAGGTTCAGGTCCGAGTTTGTGCCGCTAGGAACCTTCGATGGACCCTACAGTTTTGGATTGTAAATTTCTGTAATGCCAGATCATTCAGTTTATGTTCCTTAATGAGGACAAATACATAAACTAGATATGTCTGATCTGTAGCCTGCAACAGGAGAAAAGATGCAACTATATATATTCGTTCTACAGTTAACAGCGGCGGTGATGTTGCTGCTATACTCTACGCGCATGGTTCGTACAGGGGTAGAACGAGCTATGGGGTCCTCGTTAAAAAACATCTTTATGCGAAGCAGGCGCGGTGTCATTCTCAATGTTTTTGCAGGTGTATCCGGTGCTGTGTTGCTTCAAAGTTCTACAGCTGTTGCTCTACTCGTTTCCGGATTCGCCGCAACCGGCGTTATGGGTGTAACGGGATCTTTAGCTGTTGTTCTTGGCGCAGATTTCGGGACTGCTATAGTGGTTCAATTCCTAAGCCTTAACCTTACGGCACTCATTCCTGTTTTTCTGGCAATTGGTGGGATATTGTTTCTCAAATTTGAAAAGAGAACAGTTAAGCAGATTGGCCGTATCTTAATCGGTATCGCCTTCATTCTCTTATCACTAAAAATGATTGGAGAAGCTACAACACCAATGAGGGAAAGCGCCTTTCTGCCAGCGGTCGTACAGTATTTGGGTGAAGATGCATTCACGGCCTTCCTTGGCGGCGCATTGCTGACATTTATTTTTCACTCCAGCGTTGCGGCAATCCTACTATTTGCAACATTTTGCGCCTTAGGTGTTTTGCCAGTTGCAGCCGGTATATCGTTAGTATTAGGTGCCAATGTGGGTGGAGGATTGATTGCGGTTTGGTTGACCCGTAATTCCCACATTAAGGCGCGACGTATCACTATTGGCAATCTGATTGTACGGGCAACAGGGGCAATCATCGTCCTCATCGCTCTGCAATTTTACTCCCTGCCCTATGACGTTTTAGGTGTTAATGCCGAGCGCCAGTTGGTCAATTTTCATTTTATTTTTAATGCCGGCCTCGTTTTGGCATTTCTGCCATTGATTGTTCCACTTGCTAAGTTAAGCAAACAGCTAATTGGGGAAAACGGACCTGTCGCTACCGATTTCAAACCAGCAAGCGCCCTTAAACGCGATACGCTGGACAATCCAAGTCTGGCATTAGCCTGTGCTACCCGCGAACTACTGCGAATGAGTGAGCAAATTGAAGTGATGTTTGCTCCCGTCATGGATTTTTTTGTTGTGCGTAATCCTGCTGAAGCGGAACGCATCCGCAAGATGGATGAGGAAATCAATCTGCATCATACAGACATCAAACTATTCATCGCAGAACTCAATCAGCGTGAACTTACAGCCGAGCAGGCTCAAAGAGGTATGGAGCTTATCAATATAACCATTAGCCTGGAGCATGTTGGTGATCTGATATCCAGAGATATGTTGAAAGTAGCATCTTCCATTCATGATAAGGAACTAAGCTTTTCCGAGGAAGGATGGAATGAACTGACCAGCCTTCACAATCGAGTAAGTACCAATATTCAACTGGCTCTGAATGTCCTTATTTCTGATGATCTGGAATCTGCAAGGCAATTAATCAGAGAAAAAGAGATTGTGCGTAATTTGGAAAAACAAAGCCATGACAAACATCTGAACAGGTTAAGTAGTGGTGCACGAGACAGTATCACTACAAGTGATATTCATCTGGAAACAATTCGAATTTTGAAAGAAATAAATTCACGTTTTGTGACTTTTGCATATCCAGTTTTAGCTAATTGTGGAGAACTGCTTGATAGTCGGTTAGCCGAGGGAGAAACAGCCCCTCAAAGAGGCGTTTTATAACTAAATCAGTCGTTATTCCCACTTCGATAACCGTAAAATATCACGTTATTCAACACCCGACCAAAGACTCACTCCATGATGACGAGTTAAAGCAGCATTCAATATAGCTTATATAACTGCGCCATACTTTCTCAGGCGCAGTTATATCATTTCTCTTTATGCGTTCTCAACCTCTTTAGCAGTGTAATCGGTATAGCCTTCCGCTCCACCGCCATAGAACGTTTCAGGGTTCGGCTCCGTCAAAGCTATTAGGTTCTCATAGCGTTCAACAAGATCGGGATTTGAAATGTACGGGGTGCCGAATGCCACGGCATCAGCTGCATTGGAAGATAATGCATCCTGTCCTGTTTCCTGGTTGAGCGAACCGTTTAAGATCATTAATCCATCATAAGATTCTCGCAGAGCAGGCGCGACAGGCGGAAGACCGGCAACCATTGAGTTACCGCTATCCAGTGCTGGTTCAAGAACATGCAGATAAGCCAAGTTACGTTTTATCAATTGCCTTGCTGCATGGGTAAATAATGCTTCAGGATTGGTATCTTTGATCCCAAACATTGCATTGGTGGGCGAGAACCGTATGCCCACTTTTCCCGCACCAATTTTGGCAATGATAGCGTCAACAACTTCCAGCAAGAACTTGCAACGATTTTCAATGGAACCACCATATTCATCGTCACGTTGGTTGGTACCATCACGCAAAAATGCATCTATCAGGAAATTATTTGCGGCATGTATTTCCACCCCATCTAACCCAGCGTCAACCGCACGGCGGGCGGCATCGGCGAATGCGGAGACGGCTTCTTTAATCTGAGATATGGACATAACTTCAGGGATTTCAAAGGCAGTCGGAACACCTTCACTATTGGGAAGCATACCCTCTGCCGGAATTGCAGAAGGCGCCAGCGCTTGTTGCCCTTGAATACTTTCGCGTAACACAGCGCGGCCCATATGCCAGATTTGCATAAAAATTCGCCCACCTTTTGCATGAACAGCCTTAGAGACTTTAGCCCATCCTTCCTGTTGCTGATCTGTGTATATACCTGGTGCACCCGGCCAACCATGACCTCGCGGGTGAACAGCCGTTGCCTCCGTAATGATTAAGCCAGCGCTCGCCCTTTGAGCGTAGTATGTCGCAACAAGTTCATTTGGAATGCCTTCCGGCCCAGTGCGCGCACGTGTCATCGGGGCCATGAATATACGGTTTTTAAGGTGATAATCGCCCAATTGAATGGGGTCGAAGAGTGTTACAGTCATCAGTTTTTCTCCGTAGAATTTCTATGATGACAATATTGCTTTTTCTGCATGGATACACTATCCGTTGTTTTTGCAAATAACTATTACTGGATAGTAATAATGAATTCTGATGGACTAACCGAATTTCTTGCCGTTGTACGTTCAGGATCATTCACGCAAGCGGCGAATGTTCTAGGTGTCTCGGTAGCCCATGTTAGTCGACAAGTCGCTCGTCTGGAGGAACGATTAGATACTAAGCTGCTGCAGAGAAATACCCGTTCTATCCACCTGACTGCACCTGGGAAACTATTACGTAAAAGCTCTGAGAAAATCGCTGATGATCTGGAAGCAGCTTTTTCCGAGGTTTCCAGTGCACAACGTAATTTGGAGGGTCGCTTACGGATTGCTTCGCTTTCGGGTTCATTTGCAGATCATGTCGTCAGCCCCGCAGTGAATGAGCTGGCCACCCAACATCCCAATATAGAAATTGAAATAGATTTCAATCCACGTCAGGTCGATATACTAAGTGAAGGGTATGATATTGCGATCCGCGCAGGCCCTATGCAAAGCAGTGGCTTAATAGCAAGGCTGCTTTCATCAAGAACAAAGGTTGCGGCCGCATCGCCCGAATACTTGTCCAAATACGGCGTACCTGCGCACCCAAGTGAATTGAAGAGGCATCAGTGCATATTGACACATTCCAATTCATGGCGGTTTTCAGAAAATACGAAACCTCTGGATGTAGCGGTATCTGGCCGATTAAGGTTAAATTCTGGAACAGCCATCCTTGATGCCTGCTCGCGCGGATTAGGGGTTGCCTACATGGCCGTTGGTGGTTTTGAAAATGCGCTGTCGCTGAGTAGGCTAACGCCAATTTTGGGTAGTTTTTGGTATACCGAACCATCAATCCACATTGTTCGGCCAGACCGCAGATTTACGCCACGTCGCGTGGAGGCTGCTATTGAAATTCTTGAAGCTTTTGCAAAGCGGGTCGAAACAAAAGAAAATCAATTGGTATCGGCTCTTCGCCGGTACTAATTGGTTTTGATATCAATGCTTTAAAGGCCCAACGAGCGAGAATTGATACATATCAATACCAGTTATTCAAATCCCTTCTAGAATACCCTTAGTATAAACATTAATCAGATGCTCTAATGAGAAATACTACGAGATAAGCTTTTAATTGGAGTCGAAAATGAACTTAGAGGTGGATGAAATGAAAACACTAATGCTCTATTATTCACGCACTGGCACGACTGCCAAGGTTGCAAGAACACTGGGACTTGCGCTTGATGCGCAGATTGCAGAAATAAAGTGTTCACATTATCGTTCAAACTGGCTTGGTTATCTGATTGCCGGATACGACAGCGTTAAAGGAAACCTCCCCCCAATCGAGGTTCCTGATCTTTCGTGGAAGAATTATGATTTGGTGATTTTGGGTGCGCCGATCTGGACAAGTTACGCCGCTTTACCATTACGTTCATTTTTGTCACAAAAACCGGATCTGCCAAAACGAGTTGCTCTGTTCTTAACCCATGGCAGCCATTCACCAGCTCAAAAAGCAGTAGATTTTGTGTCGAGCTTGTTGCCAATCCCACTGGAAGGTGTTCTTGATTTACCACAAAGTCAGATTACCAAAGACCAATTTTCCGATCAGATTGACGGGTTCGTCGAAAAACTGACAACACCAACCGTAGTAACCTAAACCCATTTATGGGTGGGCTACACAACCTTTCAAAATGCACCCTAAACCCAGCTTAGACCCTTGGCTTGGGCCAATTTTTCATACTGGTGAATTTGTTGAACGGTTAAATCGTACATGTTCACGCTGCCATTTAGATCCTTTTGGTACCAATCCGCTATAAACTTCACGGCCTCAGAATAATCCAAATTTGCTTCCCAATTCAAATGATGCATTGCCTTTTCACAATTGAGTTTTAGAAGTGTCGCTTCATTAAAAAGTCGATTTTCTGCAATTGTGAATGCATCAGCGTCATCTTTAAACCCCCAGTGTTGAGCAAAATCTTTTAGCAACTGCAATACTGTGCGGTTCTCCACATCTTTTGGACCAAAGTTAAATGGCTCTCCATGCAAGTCAGCCCGACGACCTAATTCAGCCGCAAGATGCAGATAACCGCTCAGAGATTCAAGTACATGCTGCCAAGGGCGGATGGCATTTGGGCTACGAATCTCGACCGGCTTTCCGTCAGCCCAAGATTTAATCATATCAACGACAATGCGATCCTTAGCCCAGTCTCCACCACCTATTACATTTCCTGCGCGACCAACTCCCAACCGGATATTGTCATTTTGCCCTGCTTGAAAAAATGATGACAGATATGATTTGATGATGAGTTCTGCCGCACCCTTGGAACCGGAATATATGTCCTTGCCACCCATAGGCTCAATCTCGCGATATCCCCAAATCCATTCCTTATTATCATAGCATTTATCACTGGTAATAAACATTGCAATACACCGATGATCCAGGTCTCTTAACGCTTCTAATAGATTAGCCGTCCCAACAATATTTGTGGTGATCGTGTCTATAGGATCAGCATATGAAACCGACACAATAGATTGTGCGGCGAGATGGAAAACATAATCAGGTTTCTCTTCCACGATAATTTTTCGCATGGATGTTAGATCACATATATCACCAATCACATGGGCAATTTTCTGTTCCAAACCTAATGTTTCAAACATAGACGGGTTTGTAGGAATATCCTTCGAATAACCGATTATATTTGCACCTAAATGCAACAGCCAAGTGGTCAGCCACGCCCCCTTGAAGCCTGTATGACCGGTTATCAAAACCTTCTTTTTGTTAAAAGCACCACCGAAGGAACTTAACTCCAAATTTTCCAAGTTACATCTCCCTCATCCCACATGGAGGTCAAAATTATCTTATCCTCAAGAGGGCCGATGCAATCTTGCATAAGTGCCAACATCTTCCAGGTTGACGGCCAAGCCAACGTCATTATCTCTCTTTTTTTCGCTTGCATGGCAAATAAGTAAACACCTGGACGGATATGATCAATCACAATTGATTTTGCCTTGTGGAAAATCCAATCTCTGGCGCGTACTTCCACATGAGATCATTCTAGCGAAGAGTTTTATTCAGTTCCCTCAATAGAAGGTCTAATGCGAATTAGGCGTTCTGCGATAAAATCGGCTACTGCTCTTACTCTTGGTACGGTGCGGAGGTCTTTATGAACTAGCAGCCAAAGATCTAAATCTGGTTTTGGTTTCGTGGAGTCAATTCTTTGCAAACCCGCATGATTATCTCCCACAAAACAAGGCAATACACCAACACCCAATCCGGCGGCTAATAGCTCGGCCATGGCCAAAAGTCCATTTGCTTGGATCGAGACATCCACATCTCCTGCAAGTTGATGCGCAGGATCATAATCAAAACCGACCCAAGTATCGGGCGAAGGACGAACAGCAAGATATGAAGACGCCGCATACACACAAAGCGGGCTTTTAGCTATGCATCTACCATACGCGCTATCTGGCGGATTTTTAGTCAGGCGCAGCGCTATATCGGTTTCATGCGTATTTAAGTTAACTAGCTTGTTTGACAGTAAAATTTTAAGCAAAATTTGCGGATATAACTCCCGAAAGTCTTGCAAAGCGGGAGCAATCAATATCGTTGCGATGGCTTCTGGCAGCGAGAGCGTGACCGTACCATCAAGCTTGCGGTCAATGGATTGCACACGCCGCTCCAAATCGAACACGTTCGCTTCGGTTGCTTTTGCCAAAGGTAAAATTGATCTGCCAGCATCAGTTAAAACATGTCCAGTAGGTAAACGCTCAAACAAGATGGTGCCAATCTCATTTTCAAATGCGTGAATACGGCGCGTCACCGTAACGTGGGTGAGTTCCAGCAAATCTGCAGCCCCACGTATTGTTCCCGCATCAACCAGCGCCAAAAATATCTTGATATCGTCCCATTGCTTCATTGGTACATATATGTTCCGATTTGGTAATATATTGGTATCTATTCTATATGATAAATCGAGATTAATAAAGAGCTCCAGCAATTAAAGGAGCCAAAATGATATACAACTTATCTCTCAAGCAAGCCGACGTACCAGACCCACATAATGGTGATGTTAATTTAGGGCTTCATCACGAAGGCGCGGAAATTGCCAGCATTGATCTACATTGGGATAACACTCAGTTTACCGGTCGGTTTAATGGCTTTGCACCAGACCTGCCCACAAAAGCGCACCCTATGGCTTATATCAAAGCGGCCATTGATGCGATTTACAACGCCAAAGTCACACCAGATGAGCCAATTTCCAGCGTTTTTGGGCGCAGCCCTCTTCAAATCGACGTCTAATCAGGAGAAACTTATGAAAATAGTATTACTGTCCGTTGTCACACTTTTAACCACGAGCGTAGCGCAGGCTCAAACAGCACTTTATCTTTCAATTCCTTCCGTTTCGGATGCAACATTGTCGAGCTGGGATGCCGAAGTTAGCTCTGTCTTTTCTAGTGCGGGATGTGAAATTAACCGTTCCGGGAAAATTGGTGGAGCGCTGGGACCGTTAGCGTGGCCTGAACTCAATACATTCCGCCTCTATCAATGCAATGAAAGTGTTTTGACTGCTCTAGTTGAAGCTGGCGTGACAGATAAACTAACCAGCGGCTCACGCCAACCAGTATTAGTAGAAGGTGACTTGGTGACAATGGATGCACCAATGCCAACTGTTACTGCTGAATACATCATCAAAGTCTCCTATTACAGCGACACTGACGGAACCTTGCGGGATAAGGATCTTGTTGCATTAAATACAAAAGTATCTTCAAAAAAAGGAGTCTGGCACACGGAGGGCGTACTCATCCCATCAAAAACCGTAGGGACAATTCGCCCAGATGAGTTGACATTTCTATTCTATGATAGCTCTGATATTGCAAACAAATTTCGCGATGAACACCCTGAAATCCTTGAAATGATAGGTCAGTTTAATGGCGCCCACTTAACATCTTTTCTATACCTTGGCGCGACCATCTCTGAAAATTAGAGTTGTGATTTGGTGAGCGCGTAAGCTTTTGCACTTTCATAATATAAATCAGCCGCCCAAGATTAAACTTTGGGCGGCGATGAAACTTTCTCATTTAAATCACAAACTAGATGGAATTGATCCTTATAGCGCTGTTGTCATTTTCTGTATCATTAGTCGCTGTAAAAGTATGACTGTTTTGGCATCGCAGATCTCACCATTTTCAATCATGTCCATCGCATCTTTGAGCGGAACATGTATCACTTCGATATCTTCACCCTCTTCAATGAGCCCTCCTCCGACAGAGGCCCGCTCATTTTCAGAGTAGCTCCCTTGAAAAAACACAAGATATTCAGTGACTGAACCGGGGCTCATGTAAAGATCGAATATATGTTCGAGAGTAGCGATTTCATAGCCTGTTTCTTCAATCAGTTCTACCCGCATGCGCTCCGCAGCTTCTGCACCATCTAGCAGCCCTGCAGGGGTTTCTATTAGGGAGGTTATACCGCCGTTCAAAAATGCAGGTAGACGAAACTGCCGTGTGAGCAACACGCAATCAGTCGCTGAATTATAAAGAAGGCAGGTTGCGCCATTTCCCCTGTCGTAGGCTTCACGGGTTAAACGTTGCCACTCTCCGCTACGACGTTTCAAGTCGTACTCGTGCTTGGTCAACTTACCCCAATCATCTGCCAAAACCATCTGATTGATAGAACGGAACACCGCTGGCTTGCTCAAATTGGCGACTCCTTCATTGAAATAAATTCCTGCCCAAAATCACAGAGAATCGTGGTCACGCAGCTAAAACTAAGCCATGGACGAGAGTTATGGTTGTTGTCAATATTTGAGAAACTCTGAGGGTTATAACGGGGAGTAAAATGTGCACTGTCAGAAAATACCAGGAACAATACCTTTGTTTAATTGGCTATTACTCGCAAAATTGACCTAACCGGATCGATGAACGGGGACGGTAACTTCGACGGTAGCCAGCAGGCCAGATATGAGCAGAAGCTCCTCCTGCGGTGTGATGCTGGCTGTATGGGTGAACACCCAATCATGTGTGATCATCAATTTCTTAAGCCGACCCAAGAAGCTTGGCTTTCCTGAACGACGCCTATCGCACGCCCCGCTACCGCGCTCTTCACGTCGGATTGCACCGATTTCAGTTCCATCTTCAATACATGAATAAGCATCTGGCCAACTGCCCAATGCTGAGCGCAAAATACCTTCGCCTATCCCTGTTTGATCACAGATGTCAAACTTACGTCCTTTGGATGTCGTCAGTTGCCAACCTGATTTCATTTTATTGCCTGCACTTATATTGCCAACGCGCTTGTTATCCACATCATCTAGTTCCCATGCTGTTCCCTGAAGATTGGCGACTGAAAGGAAACCGATATTCAAACCATCATGGTGAAAGCGCGTTACGCCACGCAAGAAGGACTTTTCTATATCGCAGGTCAAGAAGGGTTTTACTGTGTCTTTAAGACCTTGTCCGTGTGTTATTTCGTATCTGCGACGCACGCCTTTAGGCAAAGCTTCGCCAGTAGAATCTTGGCTTGTAACTTGCATAAATCTTATGGTCTGAAATTTCTGCATATAATCTGTCCAAGAGAAAAACTTTCGCAAAGTATCACCACTTTACTGCCACTTATCAAGTAACTGACTGGTTCATCGTCCTAGTTGATAAATAAATCATGAATTAAAAATCAACAAATGCAGCAATCTTTTCTATGGCTTGTTCCGCTTCTGGTATATCCATCTGCATAGGCCTTGCACCCAAACGACTTAAGGCCAAAGTTAACAGTTCTCAGCGATGTTAAAATTCACGCAAAGACTATAATCAGCTTTGACAGCTCAGACAGTTCACTCGGCACGGCGCAATAATTTGCTGCCATTTTGTTCCACCAACACAACAATCAAAACATCTGTTGCCAATATGTTTTTGATTTACTGATTATTTACCGATTGCACCTATTTTTCGCTGGCATCCTTAGATACCACCGACGTGAAATAACATTAAATAACTCAGATAAGCCTTTCAAATAATTATATCTTTATGAAGGCACGTACATTTTCGTGCAACACTTTATCTGATACATTATGAATCTGAATCTATTTGTTAGAAAATTAAGCTAAGCTATTTATTTATATCAGTAATAATCTAAACAATACATATCTAGCTAGATGATCTTAATTTCAATTTTTTTATCAACCAATCTTTCCAATTGTGCTATTCGATTGGCAAGGCGCTCGCCCAAAAAGTCGCTCATACTCTTTGGAACACACAGATAGATATCTGCATCGCTTTTCTTATCTGCAAGTTTGAACATCAGCTTGGGGATCGCGCCCTGCACGGAAGCTGAAAACAGGTACAAAACACGCAAGATCGCGCCGAGCAACTTTGCTCTGAAAACAAAATCCGGCGTCGCAACATCTATGAGGCTGCGCGACACGCCATCATCAGAAAGCCCTTCATATCGGTAGTAATTCGTCAGCGCGATATATACTCTTCCCGGATGCGAGACACTCGCAAATGATCCGTTGGAGATGATGTTAAGTGCCTGAAGTCCGCGGTAATCAGGGTGCGCACGCCAGCTAATATCAGCCAGATAACATGCAGCAGCGCGATAGCGAGAATTCTCTTTGTTCTCTTTTATTCCAAAAACTGGAAATGCACTTTCAGTAAAATCAACGAGTTCTTGTGCATGGATGGGAGAGCGAGCACGGAGGATTGAAAATTCTCGCGACACTTCCAGCAAAGGGTCTAGGTCAGCATTTTTCTTATCAAGCAAAGAGTAGAGATATCCTTCGCGAACACCCTGCGCTGAAAAAGCAATTCGCTCCGGTTTCATTCGCTTTAAAACTTCTTGCATTGTCAAAGCGCCAAAAGGCATCAAGTTTCGTCGATTTTTGGAAACAGCTCTGAGCGTATCCTTCTCAAACTCATCAAGAGCGAGAACATCATCGAGAAAGTCCATCATCTCGGAATATCCGATTTCATAGCCTTGCATCATATGCATGGGATAATCTGTCGCTTCCATGTGCAACTTCGCGATAGCTCGCCATGTTCCGCCTACGGCATAAAACTGTCGTCCCTTTCCGGCTGATAACAAATCAACCTTCGATATATGCGATTTTGCAATTTTGCGAGCTTTGTCCAGATCCCCACCAGATTCATCTTGCAACCGCAAGCCACCAAGCGGGAGTGTAATACCTTTTTGATCCTTCTTATTGATATCGACCAATTCAAGAGATCCGCCACCCAGATCGCCTACGATGCCATCAGGATTATAAACTCCGCTTATCACACCAAAGGAGGCGAACTTTGCCTCTTCCTCACCGGTCAGGACTTTAAGTTTGCATTTGAGCGCTGCTTCTGCATCTTTGATGAAGGCAGGCCCATTTGTTGCGTCGCGTGCAGCGGCAGTTGCTAAAACGTGAACGTCTTCTGCGCCAACTTGATCGCATAATCTTCTAAATCGATAGAGTGTCTTAATTGCGCGCTCAACGCCTTCTGGGTCCATCTGACCGGTCGTTGCCACACCTTTGCCAAGTCCGCACAGTGCTTTTTCATTAAACAGAATATTAGGAGAACGCAAAAGGCCTTCGTATATAACCAAGCGAACAGAATTCGACCCGATATCAACTACAGCAACGGGTCTTATCCCGGGCAAGCGCCCTTGAGCTTCCGATTCAACCATTCAAAACTAGTAACTTAATGATTTCAATCTGCCAAGAGTTTAATGATTGCGTTCTGCCAGGAGGCTTGCAATACGCTTTGGTGCACTAGACTTAAGCGCGTCTCCGCGGCCCGAAAGGCTTGGATTCGTCATAAAATATTCCTGTGCATTAAATGGTTCTTCACCCGGCTTCACCTCCATCCGCTTCGACGTACCATCAGACAAGATCTCATATGACTGCTGATTATCACTTAGATTCGCCAACATAATTTGCGAAACAACCTGTTCATGAACAGTCTCATTGGTCACGGAAACAAATGTTTCAACACGGCGATCTAGGTTGCGTGGCATGAAATCTGCCGATCCGAAGAATACAATTGAATTCTCCGATGGCATAGCATTACCGTTGCCAAAGCAGATAATGCGACTGTGCTCTAAGAAGCGTCCAACGATGGATTTGACCCGAATACGGTCCGATAGCCCGGGCACCTGCGGGCGCAAGCAGCAAATACCACGGATAACCAAATCGATCTCAACGCCCAGCTGACTGGCATGATAAAAAGCATCAATGATATCAGGATCGACCAATGAATTCATCTTTGCCCATATTGCGGCAGGCCTGCCAGCTTTGGCATGCTCTACTTCGACCTCAATATGTTTCAAAATTGTCGGGCGCATGGTTCGAGGCGATACAGCAAGACGCGTGACGCCTTCAGGCTCACCATAACCAGTAATATAATTAAACACTTGACCAACATCATGACCAATTTCAGGATCACAAGTAAAGTAAGAAAGATCGGTGTAAATTTTTGCTGTAATGGAATGGTAATTACCAGTACCGAGATGACAGTATGAGGTCAGTTTGCCTTCTTCCTTACGCACCACCAGCGACATCTTAGCGTGGGTTTTAAGTTCCACAAAACCAAATACTACCTGCACGCCTGCGCGTTCCAAATCTCGCGCCCAGCGGATATTTGCCTCTTCATCAAACCGCGCTTTAAGTTCGACAAGCGCGGTCACAGATTTGCCAAGCTCAGCTGCATCCATCAATGCGCGTACGATTGGGCTGTTGTTTGACGTTCGATAGAGTGTTTGCTTGATGGCAAGCACATCAGGATCACGCGCAGCTTGGCGCAAGAACTGCACAACCACATCAAAACTCTCATAGGGGTGATGGATCACCAAGTCTTTTTCACGAATGGCAGCAAAGCAATCCCCACCATGTTCACGAACACGCTCAGGAAAACGGGCATTATATTCGTGAAATAGTAGATCGGGTCGTTTGATTTTCGTAAGTTCTGAAATCGTGTTAAGCGCCAACAATCCGCCAAGTACGGCTACGCCGTCTTCTCGCACATCCAGCTCGTGTATCACGAATTCACGCAAGCTCTCCGGCATTTCATCATCAAATTCGACACGGATAACCGACCCACGACGACGACGCTTAAGTGCGCTCTCAAAATAGCGCACCAAGTCTTCAGCCTCTTCCTCAATCTCGATATCACTGTCACGAATAATGCGGAAAGTACCGGCACCATAAATATCATACCCCGGGAATAGACGTGTGATAAACTGACTGACGACATCTTCAATTGTAATAAAACGGGTTAGGCCATCAGACGATGGAAGGCGAATAAACCGGTTCAATGCTGTGGGCAGGCGCAACAACGCGATAAGCTGCTCTTGATCAACTTTCCGCACCAAGCGTAAACACATAGAAAACCCTAAGTTCGGGATAAAGGGAAACGGGTGAGCCGGATCAATTGCAAGCGGGGTCAAAACAGGAAAGATTGATTCCAAAAATTCATTTTCAAGCCATTTGGTATCTTCAGCACTCAGATTATCGGGCCTGACAATCCAGATATTCTCGGCTTCCATAAGCTTACGCAACTCGGCAAGCGAGGCATGCTGGCTGTTTTGCAGCTCGCACGTGACGGAAAAGACTTTATCAAGCTGTTCTTGTGCGGTGAAACCATCTGGTGATGGCACTTGGATATTCTCACGAACTTGACCCTCAAGACCAGCCACACGCACCATGAAAAACTCATCAAGGTTTGCAGCGGAGATCGATAGAAAACGCAAACGTTCAAGAAGCGGGTGCGCCTCATTAAAAGATTCTTCAAGCACACGGTGATTGAACTGTAACCATGAAAACTCACGATTAATGAAACGCGACTGATCTTCAAACCACTCAGCACCAACTTGTGTTGCGTTGTCCAATTCGTCTTTTGTCGTTTCTTTGTTCATATTCCCGCCACTAATAAATTTAAACTCGCACATCGCACTGTAGGATGTTCGACCGACCATCGGATGCGCATAACAGACGAACATGTCATCTCAATGACAATATATAATTATGCTTGACTATTCCATATCCGTTTCATGTAATTCAAATTCTGCCAACACATCAGCGGCAATTGAGCGGCTGATGGGAACCTTCTTGGAAAGAGTTAAATGATCCATTCGCTCTACAATTTTTTGTGCAACAGCAAGCGATCGCTCCATACGCAAAACTAGGTAATTTACAATTTTTTTGTCAATTTCAATCTGTCTATCGGCGAACAATTTGAAAATGACTTGTGTAAGCAACGCCTCGTCTGGCTCGCCTATTTCTACAACAGTTGCAGATCGAATGCGCGATGAGAGGTCAGGCAATTTGATAGACCATGATGACGGCCAGGATCGTGATGTAATAAGAATGCTTGATTGTGCTTCCTTAACAGCGTTTAGCAGATGAAAAAATTTTGTTTCATCAATGCCTTGCCTGTCCAAATCTTCCAGCAGGATCGGGCTTTGTTTGCTGAGTGTAACTATCTCGTCTGTCGTAGCAGAAAACTCAACTTCCTGCGCACCCGCTTTCTCGCGCCAAACATGGGCAATATGAGATTTTCCAGACCCTGTTGGTCCTGCCAAAATTACGATGTGCGACGGCCAATTTGGCCATAGATCAAGCACCGAAACGGCGGCTTTCACTGAAGCCGTTTCGATCAAATCATCGCGTCCCCTCGATGAAGAGATGTCAAAGGATAATGGTATTTGATTAGGCGTATCTTTAACCAAGAGCAAACCGCTTTTTGGGGTTAGTAAGTAGCTTTAAGAAGCGCTTGATTCAGCATCTGAATCCGCTTCTTGTATTTCTTTATCAGCTTGATCACCTTTGTAAAGATCGCTGTCGAGATAACGTTCCAGTGCAAACCGAACCAAAACGCCCACTGCCGCTGCTGCGGGAACCGCAATCAACATACCCACAAAGCCAAATAATGCCGCAAATGCAAGCAACGCAAACATTAACCAAACAGGATGCAAACCAACACGCTCGCCCACAAGTTTTGGCTGTAGAATATTGCCTTCCAGAAACTGCCCTGCAAAGAAGATCGCAGCAACAACCAAAACCATTATATAATCAGGCCAGAATTGAACGAGTGCAACGCCCACTGACAGAACCAGACCAACTATTGACCCAACATAGGGTATGAAGCTAATCAGCCCGGCAAATAATCCAATCAACAGCCCAAAGTTCAGATCAGCCAGTGACAGCGCCACGGCATAAAAAATGCCAAGAATTATACATAAACTGCCCTGCCCGCGAACAAATCCAGCGATCGCATAATCCATCTTCCCTGCAAGTTCCCGCACGGTTGTCACATGATCGCGCGGTATCCAGCTATCGACCTTTTCCATCATATCGTCCCAATCAAGCAACAGATAGAAAGCAACAACCGGTGTAATGACAAAGAGCGATGCGATATCAACCAGCGCTTTACCTGAATTCCATATCTGCTGGAATAGTTTGCTTAAAAAACCCGCACCTTGAGCAAGTGCGGAAGAAAGATTTTCCTTGATTGTCACTGCTTGGGAGGAAATCCACTCTGGTAACAACCCGCTTTCCGATGTTATTAGCTCCTGCAAGCTGACAGCATATGCTGGCAATCGTTCAATAAATTCAGATGCTTGGGTTACTAAAACCGGAATGATAACCATCAATGAGAGTAAAAACAGCAATACAAAAACGGCAAGGATAGAGGCAGTTGCCCAAAGTCGTGAGAAGCCCCAAGTCTCCAATTTGTCAGCGACCGGGTCAAGAAAATACGCTAGCGCCATGCCCACGATGAAAGGAAGGAGGACGGAGCTAAAAACGACGAGAAACAGTATAAAAACTGAAAGCGCAATCATCCAAAAGATCGCTTGTCTACGGATTGTCTGAGCCGAAATATGGGTAACCACGTCTATGTCTCCAATTATTCAGCGCAAGCTCTACAAATTACTTTCCGCTGTTACATTATGCTATGCATTCAAATCATTTGTTGAATATATAGGGCTTGTTTATGCAATAGCAAAGCTTATTGAAATACCAGATGGAAACGTGCGGTTAAAAAGAACCTTGAATTATAGGCTCAAAAGCTTGCGCTATTGGCATTTGCATGTCATCTGAACCTCATAATGACATGGATAGGGATCTAACGTTGTGACTGACAAGAAAAATGGCCTGACCTATAGTGATGCTGGCGTTGATATCGATGCAGGCAATGACATGGTTGAAAAAATCAAGCCGTTGGTAAAATCAACACGTCGCTCTGGCGCTGATGGCGAAATTGGTGGTTTCGGCGGTCTGTTTGACCTTAAGGCCGCTGGATTTAAAGACCCTCTCCTTGTGGCTGCAAATGATGGTGTAGGCACAAAACTTCGTGTCGCCATCGAAGCAGGTGAACATAAAACAGTTGGCATTGACCTTGTTGCGATGTGCGTCAATGATCTGGTTGTGCAAGGCGCTGAACCTCTTCTTTTTCTTGATTATTTCGCAACGGGACAACTTGATCCTGAACAGGGATACGACATTGTATCCGGTATTGCTAAAGGGTGTCAGGATGCTGGCTGTGCCTTAATCGGTGGCGAAACGGCTGAGATGCCGGGCATGTACCACGGCAATGATTATGATCTTGCAGGCTTTGCCGTTGGCGCGTGCGAACGTGGTGAATTACTGCCAAGTGAAGAATTGCAGGAAGGCGATGTCCTGTTGGGTCTTGCCTCTTCTGGCGTTCATTCAAATGGCTTTTCGCTCGTGCGCCGAATTGTTGAAATGAGCGGACTTGCCTATAGCGATGCAGCACCATTTGGCAACGCCTCCGATGAACAGCATACTTTAGGTCAAGCATTACTTGAGCCGACAAAAATATACGTCAAACCACTGCTTGAAGCGATCAAGACGACAGGTCATGTCAAAGCTATGGCGCACATTACCGGTGGTGGCTTCCCAGAAAATATTCCGCGGGTTTTGCCAGATAATTTGGCAGCAAACATCGATCTATCGGCCATCAATGTTCCTCCAGTCTTTTCATGGCTATCAAAAACAGGCGGTGTTGAAGTCAATGAAATGCTGCGCACATTTAACTGCGGCATAGGCATGATTGTTGTTGCAACAGCAGAACACGCAGATGACGTTACGCTAGCCCTTGAAGGTGCAGGAGAACTTGTAACAAAACTTGGC
Organism: Lentilitoribacter sp. Alg239-R112; assembly: GCF_900537175.1. Lineage (GTDB taxonomy): Bacteria > Pseudomonadota > Alphaproteobacteria > Rhizobiales > Rhizobiaceae > Lentilitoribacter. Next base: position 595,900 of record NZ_LS999833.1, read on the forward strand.
ACGATTACTGCATGTCAAGATAAAGACGTCGTCTATAGCGGCAAACTCAAGCTTTAATTATCAGCGCAAACGAGGACGCAACGGTAATGGTCAATCAAAGTGACAAGAACAAAAAAATTGGCATTTTGATCTCTGGCGGCGGCACAAATATGCAAGCGCTGGCACAGGCCTGCCTTGAGGCCGACTACCCTGCCGAGGTCAAACTCGTTATATCTGATAAAGCAGATGCTGGAGGGTTAGCGCGCGCTGAAAAACTGGGCATTCAAGCAATTGCCATCCCTCGCAAAGACTTTGACAGCAAAGCCGCACACGAGACTGCGATCCTTACAGCGCTTGGTGACGCCAATCTCGATTTTTTATGTCTTGCCGGGTATATGCGACTTTTATCAGAAGATTTCATCAAAGTCTGGCAGGGTCGGATGATCAATATTCACCCTTCGATACTGCCTCTATTTGCCGGACTTAATACACATCAGCGTGCGATTGATGCAGGTTGCCGCGTTCATGGTTGCTCGGTTCATTTTGTGACAGCGGGAATGGATGAAGGTCCGATTATCAGCCAAGCCATTGTGCCAATTCTGCCAGATGACAATGCAGATACACTTGCCGCACGGGTCATCAAAGTTGAACATCAATTATATCCAAGATGCCTTAAACTCTTAGCAAGTGGCGACGTAAAGATGGATGATCATGAACGTGCTATCTTTGGTAAAAATATCAAAATAGATGCTGATCAACAATTGATTTCTTAACTCACCTCCGTCACGAAAGTTGCGCACTACGCAATAAAACTCATATTTTCTCTGTATATCTACATTAAACCGGACTATTATTTCAATTTTTGCACTAAACAATATTAGTTTTGCATAATTGACCGTGACTGTATCAAGTCCTTATTGTTCTTCCATCATGATCAGAAAAGGAATGGATGATGAGTTGGAACCCCGCACTTGAACCGCATTGCCCCACCACCGAGAATGCTGACAGTATTGAGACAATCATCGTCCCACGCACACGCGATATCGGCGAGTTTGAAGTACGGCGCGCGCTTCCGGCGGCTGGTCGACGAATGGTCGGACCATTCGTATTTTTTGATCAGGTTGGGCCGGCAGAATTTCTAACAGGACAAGGTATTGATGTGCGCCCTCACCCGCATATCGGCCTTGCAACAGTGACCTATCTTTTTGATGGTGAATTCCAGCATCGCGACAGCCTTGGCACAAATCAGATGATCAAACCTGGCGAAGTTAACTGGATGGTATCTGGCAACGGCGTCACACATTCTGAACGGACCAGTGAAGCGACCCGTCTTGGAAAATCAAACCTATTTGGTATCCAAACATGGGTTGGATTACCCGAACAACACGAAGATGATCCAGCAAGTTTTGAACACCGGTCGGAAGAAGCCCTACCCTTCCTGCAAAGCGAGGGTAAAGAAGTTCGCCTTATTTTAGGCGATGCATGGGGTGAACACGCACCAGTTTCAACCTTTTCAGAGATGTTTTACGCTGACGCAATACTCGAACCACATGCGCAAATCCCGTTACCTGACAATCATGAAGATCGCGGTTTGTTTATAGTATCCGGCAGCGTGGAGGTGGCAGGACAAAGTTTTGAAAAAGGCCAGATGATGGTGTTTAGACCGCAAGATAAAATCACCATCAAAGCAGGATTAATTGGCGCGCGATTTATTCTGCTAGGTGGCGAAACACTCAATGGGCCCCGACATATCTGGTGGAATTTTGTATCCTCTTCGAAAGACAAGATAGAAGCTGCAAAACAAGCATGGATAGAAGGGGCTAAAAATGGATATAGTGAACAGGGACGTTTTCGATTACCACCCGGTGATGATCAAGAATTCATTCCCATTACGGTGTAGTTACAGGAAATAATATGGAAATCACACTTGAAGAAAACGGCACAAATGGACGATATGTGCATGTTTTTGATAATGGTTCAGAAGCAGAACTTAATTTTCAACTTCGTCATAATGTAATGATTATTAATCATGTTGGCGTTCCCACCCAGCATCGCAATCATGGCCTTGCGGCAAAACTGGTGAAAAAAAGCGATAGAAGATGCAAAGGAAAAACAGTTAAAAGTTCAACCTGTCTGTCCCTATGCCGCGGCTCAGTTTCGCCGCCATCCCGAATGGTCTGATCTTCTACAATAGACTGACATATTCCTACAACATCGTAGTAAAACGCCGAGCACTAAGTGTTATTGATTAATCGTCAAAGCCTCTCCAATTTCTCAGAGAGGCTTCATTTTGGTTTATTATCACATTTGCAAAATCATATGCGGTTGACCATCAGAGGTTTTATCACTGCTCTGACCATTATCATTGAGCGTAACGTTAACTCTTGATCTAAAATTGCTCATACCTTCAAATTTCACCACATCAACGGGCACATCAAATTTGATAGTAAGCCCATAGCGATTTTCCTTTGATAGCTTCTGCAAGCCAACAATTTCGCCTTCAAATGCCTGTCCCAGATAGGTTCCGCGAACCGCATCGCCAAGTGCATAGGGCACAGGCGCACTGTTACCTGCAATGGCATGTAGCGTATTCCAATCTCTGTACCCAAGCTGATTAGCAAGCGTTTCCAATGACTTGCTATGGGATATAACATGACCTTCACTCGCCAAAGAACGGCGTAAGGCTTTAGCCTGAGTTTTCAATTCGTCTATTGTGTAATGCTGATTATGCATTTCATACCTCTTTCAAGTATGACAGAAAAAGCTGGTGCTCGCATTGCCAACGGACTGTCCAAATTTGAAAGTCGGTTGCATATTAGATACTGAACTTCACCATGGCATAAACCAGCGAGCGGCAGGCATCAGCGACCCTACAATTGCTAAATAGGTTATGTTAAGATGGATATCAAGGGGTAGGGATTTCTGAAAATGAATAAAGAGATCATTGAAACAAAGCGGTTGCGATTGAGACGGTGGCAGATGGGTGATTTGATTTACCTCGTTCCATTACTGACTGATATCGATGTCATGAAATTTAGCGCCCATGGCCCGCTTCGCCCCACAGAACTAGAAACATGGCTCCAGAACACAATTGCACAAACATCTGCCAAAACCTCTTTTGGAATGCGGGCTATTGAGCGCAAATCAGACAATATTGTGATCGGATATGTCAATATTTCAAAGGATTTAGATAGAATAGAACCGGGTGATGTTGAACTGGGGTTACGCTTAGCCAAAGAATATTGGCAACGCGGACATGCTTATGAGGCGGCAACCGCAATGATTAATCTAGCCTTCGAAGATAAGACCATTTCAAGGGTCGTTGGAATTGTTGACCCAAGTAATGTGACATCAATCAACTGGCTCAAAAAACTAGGGATGACATTCGAGCGCGACATAGAGTTCGAAGGTTACGACCATCCCGACCATCTGTATACCATGTTGGCCATAGCCCCGTCCTTACCTACATCCTAAAAATATCTCAATTGACGTTCTACAGATCTCTTCTAGGTAATCCTGCTACTCTTACTTACTCATGAACTGTTTTCGCCGCTCCTTCATACGATCATTTGCAGCCGATGTTCCATCATGGAATGACCCGAATAATTTGTCCCATGGGATTTCCAGTGAACCATAATTACACTCGAAATAACGATGATGCATCTGGTGATGAAATGTACCAAGTTTCAATCGATTTTCATCTTTAATAACAAGACCTTCGAACCCGGTGTGGGTTGTTGCTGCCGTAAGCGAATAATACTGCAAATGAAAAAGAATGTGCACAGGGTGGGCAGCTACGATCCAATGGATCAGGACTGTTCCAAAATAGATGATATGTTCGACCGGATGCATGGACAGTCCAGACCAAGGCCCGACATTAATATTTCGGTGATGCAGAGAATGGATATGTTTATATAAAAAAGGCACGTGCAACAGTCGGTGAATCCAGTAGAAATAAAAACTTTCCCAAACCGGGATCAATAAGAACAAAACCACAAACCAAACAGGATGATCTGCCCACATCAGCATCGGCGCATAGCCATTGGCCATGGCCCAGAACATGAGCACTTCATAAGCTGTCCAGACCAACACTCCACTACCCAATGTCCAAAACATATTGTCTTTAATCTGACCACCCAAAGTAAATTGCTTACCGTCTTTCATCAGGGGTCGTGGATCATATTTCAACCGCTGCCCCTGTTTGGTGAAAGTGTAGAAATATAAGTGCAGTCCACCTGCAACAAGCGACATCAAAACCAAATTTCGGATGTACATTTCAGCGATCCACCCGATCGCGAATGTCCTGACGTCCTCTATCGGTGGCTGAAACCAATAGAAAGATACAAATGCTATCCCGACGATAATCAGTTTTTCCGTGATCAAAAACCAGGAATTCCAAACCCAGGTCATCATATCTAATGGCCTGAGCGGCCACGTGAAGAATGGAGATACTTTTATTGGAACAGCGGGAACATGGTTCCAGCCTTTCAAAGGTTCGTTAGACATAAGATCACCTCAAGCTTGAATTGCCTTGCAAACAAATTTGACAGATTAGCATTCATATGAAAAACAGTTTATTTGCTGTAACTAAATCTGAAAATCAGAGGTAAAATGTTGATATCACTTAGAGCCATGGAGTATTTCACCGCTGTTATACGTCACGGCAGCATTGCCAAAGCCGCTGTTGAGTTGAATATTGCAGCATCTGCGGTATCCACAGCGATAGATCAGGTTGAAGCTTCTTTTGACCTAACGCTGATCACACGGCAGCGTTCTCGCGGTATTAAAGCAAATGCAAACGGGCTAGCAGTTGCTCGAAAATTCGAACGATTATTGGAAGATTATCGATCTGTAATTGCAGAAGGCGCCGACCTGAAACAGGCACTAAGCGGTAATTTACGCATAGGCTACTATGCGCCGATTGCACCAGCATTTTTACCAAAAATCCTGTCATCATTCGTGCCGAAAACCAACGACATCTCTCTCGACATTGAGGAGTGTGATAATGATAGCGCTCAAAACGGACTGCTAAATGGTCAATATGATGTTATCTTGTTTGTCAGCGAAGGTGCCCGCCCCTCGATTGAATTTGACATATTGGTTGAAGCGCCAGCTTATTGCCTTCTATACGAATCTCACTCATTGGCGACAAGAAGCAGCGTCACTATAGCTGAGATTGCACGCGAGCCACTTGTCGTTTTAAAACGTCCTGTCGCGTCAACTTACTATCAAAATCTATTTGATGAACTTGGCCACGATCCCAAGATCGCTGCTTATGCAAATTCGACCGAGATGGTTCGCAGTCTTGTGGGAGCTGAACATGGATGCGCCATACTTAACATGCTTCCGCAAACAGCAACCAGCTATGCTGGAGACAGGCTTGTTGGTTTGCCAATTTCCGACCCTTTGCCAGCTTTATCTCTGGCAATTGGATATGATAAAACACGACCTCGCCGACTGGTGCGGCATTTCGTCGAAGCTTGTCGAAAGCATTTTTCAATTGCTGGACCAGAACGCTGTACCGTTGAGAGCTAATAAGCATTTACCGCTTACGGCGCGCTCTATTCCAGATTTTCAATCAGAACCTTGTGTGCGGCACCCAAGCCTGACCGAGTATGGGAAAATTTATTATCGCTTTTTAGCCAGCGAAGCGTACTTAAATATGAGTTTCCGGTGAAATTACGCTCGATAATAGTGATATCGCGTACTGGGTCTATCAGCATAAAATGACCACCATAGCCATCGGTCCAGATCCTGCCATTTTTGCTATCTAACCACCACAAATACCCAGCACCATCATAGACTGTATATTTTATATGATTATCCGTTAGATCACTATGTTGTGCAGTTGAAAGCGCGATCCAATCTTGCGAAACGATTTGTTTTCCGTTCCACCTCCCACCTTGCGCAATCATAGCGCCAATTCGAGCAAAATCGCGCGTACTTAGATACATATAATATTGCAAATGAAGAGTGTTTTTGCTCGGCCAGAACCAAGGGTCTCCCATAATAACGTTATCGGCGTTAAAATCCTGCATACCTAATGGCTTGGCTAAATAGGTATCCATAAATATGCCAATCTGATAACCGGTTTCCTGTGTGAAGATTGTGCCCAACGCATTGGCATCAAAATTGTTTGAGAAAAAATATTCATTCGGCTTATGTTGTCCGCGCTTCGGACGATCTGTAATCTGGCTGTCATGTTCACCAGCAGCAGGAAGATAAATACCTGACCGAAACATCAAAAGATCACGAATAGTTGCTGTTTTTTCTTGTTCAGTCAGAGGCGTTACTTCATCAATTGCCAATTCATGAAGAGTTTTGTCCAAATCAATGAGGCCTTTATCGACTGCGATACCATAAAGAATACTCAAAACTGACTTCCGCATGGAGTGTGTGTTCATAATTAAGTCAATTGGCCCATCTTCAAAGATGACTTTTTCTCCTCTCAATATCATTCTGGAGCGTATTCGGTCCCCCGCTTTAGGTGCAGGCCAAACAGCCTCGATAGCATCTGAATTGAACTTCGCACGATCCAGCTCTGTTTGACTGGCCGGCTCTGGATTTGAAACCCGAGGCAATGCTGCAATAACAACCACCGCAATGAGAATGAACATGGAAGAAAAAAACACACGTTTTAGCATGACGAAACACCCTATCACTTATTGTTCCACCTATATTGGATGTGCATCAGTTGATTACAATGAAGGATTTTAAATAGATGCGGCATATTGGTAATACGCCCTATTATGCATGTCATTGACAGACAGTCAGCGTATGATAAATCCGACCTGATTTACTGAGTTAGGAAGAAACATGATTAGACATATCGCTTTGTTTAGTGCGAAAGACCCAAAACATATCGATCTTATTGCGAAAACCTTGGCTGGATATTCTAAGATTCCGGGTGTTAAAAATTTTGAAGTTGGCAAAAACCGCAAGATAGACGCACTCGAAAACGATGTGGATGTCATCCTTCATGCACAATTCGAAACCGAAGCCGATTTAGATGCCTATAAAGCACATCCTATTTATTTAAATGGTATTGAAGTGGTTCGGCCAATTCGAGAGCTTAGAATTGCAGTTGATTATGATAGCTCAGATATTGTGTGATATTAGAAGGGCTGAATATGTCAGAAATTCTGACCCGGCAACTTACTAAACAATTCAATAAAATTGGGGCTGGCAGTATATTGAAATACTGCCAGCCCCATAATTTTGTAGCTTAATCTATATAATTAAGCTGCGTATTGGGCTGCTTCAGCTTGCGCTTGGGCTTGTCCATTCAGTTTGAAGGCTGAAATCATGCGAGACAGGTTGTTTACATCTTCGGCAGTACGATGCGTAACAGCAGTTGATTCCTCAACCATAGCAGCGTTCTGTTGTGTAACCTGATCCATTTGAGATACAGCGGTATTGACTTCTTTGATACCTGCAAGCTGTTCGCTTGCAGCACGTGCAATCATGCTGATTTTCTCATTCACGTTAGTCACATGAACCGAGATATGCTCCAAAGATTCGCCTGTTGCTTTAACAAGTTCCACGCCGTTTTCTACTTCCACACTGGATTTAGAAATAAGCTCTTTGATTTGCTTAGCAGCATCAGCAGCGCGTTGAGCAAGCTCACGAACTTCCTGAGCTACAACCGCAAAGCCTTTACCAGCTTCACCAGCACGAGCCGCTTCAACACCAGCATTAAGCGCTAGAAGGTTAGTTTGGAATGCGATCTCATCAATAACATTGATAATGTTGGATATCTCAGAAGAAGCCTTCTCGATACCTTCCATTGCAGACACAGCATTTTTAACCACAACACTTGAATTGTCGGTATCAACTTTGGCTTGATTTGCCATCTCAGCTGCTTCTGTAGCACTTGAAGATGTCTCTTGCACAGTTGATGTGATTTCCTCAAGAGCCGCAGATGTTTCTTCCAATGACGCGGCTTGTTGTTCAGTACGTCGAGAAAGATCATCAGATGATGACATCATTTCCTTTGAATTTTCTTCAATGGATTTTGTACCATTTGCGATATTCAACAATGTGTCGTGAATTTTTGAAATAGAGTCATTGAAGTCTACACGCAAGCCATCCATTTCAGATGTGAACGGGCTTGAAATATCGAGCGTCAGATCACCATCAGCAAGTTTTTTCAGATTGCGGCCTAGCTCATCAACAGCAGCTTGAATTTTATCAGCTTCAATCTTCTGCCTTTGCTCACGATCGGCACGCTCTTCTTCTGTCATGTTGCGTTCTTCAGCAGCTTGAGCTTCAATTTTTACTTTCTCAATAGCCGCTTCTTTGAAGACCAACAACGCATCTGCCATCTTACCAATTTCATCTCGCTGACCTAGTGCAGGCACTTCGACCTCCATATCACCACCAGCAAGTTTGTTCATGCTATTGGTCATATTGACAATTGGTCTGGAAATCATGCGACCAATGAAGAATGCAAGAACTGCACCAAGAACAATTGCGATGACAGAAACAATAGCCGCTGTCATTTTTGAATTCTCAATACTTGCTGTCGCTCTTGGACCAAGCTCATCCTGGAGTGCTTTATTATCAAGCTTTAGCTGTTCTGTTGCATCAGCCATTTTTGGCCCTAAAACATCCAATGTGCCTTTGATAAGACCATTTCGAGTATTGATGATGCCAACAACTTGATTAAATGCCACTTTGTACTCATTGGCTAGACCAACGACATTATTCGCCAATTTACGACGAGTAGGATTTTGCAATTCGGCTAGCAATTTCCCGGAAATATCCTCGAAATCGGCAAGTTCTTTGTTAGCGCGATCTGCACTTGCTTGCGTGTTGTCGACAAGAAACTTACTGGAATAAAGGCGTGCCAACAATAAGCTCCGCAAATCAGTTCCGGCATGGAAACTGGCCGATGCATCATTATCGGCATATGCGCTTTCCATGATTTTGGTAAGGTCTTTTTCTGCCAAAGGACCAAATGTATTAAGCTGGTCCACCACCGCATTTCGTTGTTTAACCAATTCAGTGACCTGATTAAACGTATCCTGATAAATTGTGATGGATTCTTTAGCTTCATTCATAGTTTCAATTGCGTCTGGACGCGTAAATAGCGATTGACCTTCATCAATCAACTTAGCTGTCACCGCAATTCTATCACGCACTTTTTGCGCAGATTCTTCTGTATTTTTGAGAATAAAGTCTTTTGCATAAAGACGCGCTGTCAATAAGTTAGCCTGAATACGACCCAGTTGGTTGGTTTGAATTGCATAGCTGCGATATTGCTTAAAGTTACTATCGGCTCCTGACAGGCCGGAATAGCTAAAGGAAGCAACGACAATAAGGAATAATAGAGTTACAGCTGAACCGAGAGCAACCTTCGTGCCCACCTTGATATTGTTCAGCGAAAACCCGCCTTTGGCTTTAGGTTTGTTTGGTTTCATTTTGATTGCACTCGCATAACGAATGTAAGGAATATTTCAGCACCGATGATAGCGTTCCAACACTATATAAGTAGCAAAAGTCGGATACAGCTATTGCACGTTGTTCAAAGAACTAGCTGCCCGCTCCAAGGGCTTGATCGAAACAAGTCAAGCTCCTTAGTGAAATCCATCCCCACATGGATTTATATAAACATGCCTTGAGGCGTCAGCCGTGCTTCATGCAATACATAGGATAAGGCATATGCATGCTAGTAATTCACGGTAAATGAATGATTAATTGAATTGGCGAGTAATCATACCGATAGATATGTAATTGATATATAAAGATAATATGTAAATTTTTAACAAATTTTCTACAACTAAAAAGAGTGCGGTTGCGCAACCCTCGCGCGTAGTGCGAATCCAGACACCAATTATCCTGGGCAAACCGCTAAGTTATTAGATAAAAACGCTTAAACGCATAATGCAGATATTATAATCAAAATTAGAATGCGCCACATTCAGCTTGAAAATCTGTGATCATTTTGCGAGTGAATTATCGCCCCTCATCTACATTTTTTCAAACTGCCCGTATCCAAACTTTCGTATCGTGAAAGCCAACCCCACCATTTGGTGCAATAGTATCCGCACCGACAAGTGTATTAATTCCCTCGCCATTGACAAAAGTTGAATTCGGCCAAAGACCTTCCTGAATAACGACACCCCGACGCACACCTTCAAACAGTGTAACGTGAACTGATATTTCTCCGCGGGAATTTCCAACTATGATAAGCTCCCCTTCACTTACACCAAGCTTGGCGGCATCCTCAGGATGAAGTTTTAGTTCCGGGCGGCCCCGTTCTTGTTTAATGGAGCTTTTGGTTTGTGCAAACGTTGAATTTAAAAACGCTCTTGCTGGTGATGTTGCCAAACGGAAGGGGTGCGCATCATCTGCGACCTCGGATGAGGCAGCATAGTCGGGAAATTGTGGCAAGATATCCAAATCTCCCTGTAGGCCCATTTGTTCAGGCGGATTGGCGGTCGTTCTGGTATTTCGCCATTTAGGCTTAAATCTAAACTTGCCGTCCGCATGAGCAAAGCCATTTAAATAATTCGATGTCTCGAAATCCGGCTGCTCATCAATCCATTTTCTCTCTTCAAAATCATCAAAACTACCGTAACCAGAATCGTTCAAAATGCGATCTAAATGCTGCCGTGCGGACATATTGAACTCTGGTCGATCACCAAGCCCCAAACGTTTAGCAAGCTCGTCGATCACATAAAGATTTTCCTGCGGTCCACCGAGTTCGTTTACTGGCGGCTCAACCTGCTTGGCGCCGAGCGTGACATGTTGATTGCCGCCGCCTTTGTAAATATCATCATGTTCGAGGAACATAGTGGCAGGTAAGACCACATCAGCCAGCTTTGCAGTATCTGTCATGAATTGCTCATGCACAGCGGTGAATAAATCATCGCGCAGAAACCCCTGCCGTACCAGTCTTTGCTCAGGGCATACATTCATTGGATTGGTGTTCTGAATAAGCATCGCGGTCACAGGTGGCCCACCATATAACGCATCATCATCGCCCATCAGGATGCGGCCAAGCTTTGATTGGTCCATATTGCGCATATTCGGTGTCGCCAAATGCTGACCTTGAACATAGCTTGTATCAAGAGAAAAAATCTCAGCATTATTATGGAATGCGCCCGCGCCCTCATATTTCCAAAGGCCAAGAACCGTTGCGATAGAAAGCGCCGCATGCATGTTAACTGCACCATTTCTCTGCCGCGTAAAACCATAACCAAGACGCAAGAATGTGCGCTTGGTATTACCTATTAACTTGGCCAATTCTTCTATTTCAGAAACAGCTAAACCTGTAATCTCAGATGCCCATTCTGGGGTTTTATCTTTAAGGTGGGCTTCTAATCCTTTCGGGTCGTCCGCATATTGGTTCATATACTCCCAGTCAGCCAACCCATCGCGAAATAGAACATGCATAATAGCGCACGCCAATGCACCATCGGTACCAGGCTTAAGGATAATTTTATGATCGGCTTGTTTCATCGTCGGGCTATCATATATGTCGACGACTACGATTTTTGCACCGCGTGTTTTTCTTGCTTTGATTGCATGGGTCATCACGTTGATCTGTGTTGAAACCGGATTTGTACCCCAGATCACCACACAGTCAGAGATCGCCATCTCGCGCGGATCAGAGCCGCGCACAGCCCCGGTTCCCATTGCAAACCCCGTCCAAGCGGGAGTAATGCAAATTGTCCCATGCATGATAGAATAGCGTTTCGCGTGGGTCAGCCGCTTGATCGAGTTAAGTTGCACCTGCCCCATTGTACCTGCATAAAAATATGGCCAGATAGTCTCCGAACCATAAAGCTGCTCTGCTTGGATAAATTTCTCGGCAATTACATCCAGCGCATCATCGAACTGCACCTCCTGCCAATCCCCTGCACCTTTATCACCTTTGCGGATAAGCGGTTTTAACAGCCGATCAGGATGATACATCCGCTCAGCATAGCGGGCGACCTTGGCGCAGATCACACCATCGGTATAGCTATTATCTGCACTGCCTCTCAGACGGCCAATTTTGCCATCATCTTTAATCTCTACATCCAGCGCGCAAGTGGATGGACAATCATGCGGGCAAGCAGAGTGACCCGTTTTTGCAATAATATTCATTCGCGATCTCTTAAGACTCGGATTTTAAAATATTTAGTGTATAGAAGTCTCAGCATTGGTCGAGCCAATTTTTTAGATACAGAGATCAAATCTTTTCATGAATTATCGTCACATATATCACGCAGGCAATTTTGCCGACTGCCTTAAACATGCCATCCTATCGCGCATCATCACCTATATGCAAAAGAAGGATAAGGCTTTTCGTGTCATCGACACTCATGCAGGCCCGGGCATTTATGATCTGTCTTCCAAGGAAGCGCAAAAAACAGGCGAGTGGAAAGACGGAATTGGAAAATTGCGTGAAGCCAACTGGTCAAAAAAGTCCAAAGAACTTCTCACGCCATATTTTGATGCTGTACAAGCGGTGAATATGGGTGAGAAATTTGATACCTACCCCGGTTCACCCATGATCACGCATTCACTGCTGCGCAAACAAGACCGTATGACGGTAAGCGAATTGCATGCGGATGATTTTCAAAAACTGCATGCTTTGTTTAAGGGCGATTATCAGGTTAAAACCCAGGAAGTAAACGGATGGCACGCACTAAAGTCCAACCTCCCACCAAAAGAAAAACGCGGCGTTCTACTTGTTGATCCTGCATTCGAGGAAAAAGGTGATTTCTTCCGCATGGTACGTGGCGCGCGCGAAGCACTTGAGCGGTTTTCCACTGGCACAATGTGTTTTTGGTACCCGATCAAACAGGGGCTAGAGATGCGGGAATTCAATGCTGATATGGTCAATGTTGTGGGACATCCAAATACTATTGTGGCCGAACTTTGGGTGAAAGACACGACCCACAGCCTTGATGGTTCTGGCATGGTGATCGTTAACCCACCTTATACGCTCGTCAATGAACTGCGGATAATCCTGCCCGAAATGTCACGAGCTCTATCGCAAACCGAAGATGGTGGCTGGCGCGTGAGTACATTGGTTCCTGAGAGTTAGACGTGAGGGTTCCTGAGAGTTAGACATGAGGGCTCCTGAGAGTTAGACATGAGCAACGGGCAATCTAACAATGGGCAACCACCAAAAAATTGGGCGGCTCTAAAACCTGAATTACTGGTTGAAGATTTTGAGATTAGCCGTGATTGCTGGTGCAATGCCTTTGGCTTTAGGGTTGCTTATCAACGCCCTGATGAAAAGTTCGCCTATCTGGAACGCCCAGAAGGTGCGCAAATAATGATCAGCCAACGCCACCATAACGGAAAATGGGAGCTGGGTGACATGGCACATCCACTCGGCCAAGGTGTAATGTTTCAGATCAATGTGTTAAACTTTGAAGAGTTACATCAAAATATTTTGGCGCATGGCCTAACGCTATATGATGGCGCGCGCGATGAGCAAGACTTGAAAAACCCGCGCGAAATCTGGCGAAATTTAGGTGATAGAGAAGGTGGCTCGAAAGAACTTTTCGTGCTCGACCCAAATGGATACCTGATTATGTTTAGCCAAGAAATAGGCGAACGACCGCTGCAAAAATAAAATTAAGCTTGTCCCTACCCCTCTAGAGAGGCAAACGTTGCCTTTGCCTGTTCGCCCAGCCATTCAAACATTTGCTTATATACCGTGCCACCATAGCTAATGCGTGCCACGCCAGCTAGAGCGAGCATTTTGTTTTCCGGTGAATCCGGCACTGCAATAATATTAATCGGAAGTTCAATTGCATTACACAGTGTTTTTATCATGCCAATATCTGTAAGACCAGGCACAAAGAAACCGTCTGCGCCGACATCGGCGTACGCTCTGCCCCGGGCAATAACTTCATCCAGCATGTCAGGTGTAATTGGCTCACCGTTTTTCTTGGCATCTAAACAAATATCCGTTCGCGCATTGAGAAATGCGCTGAAACCTGACCCGTCACACACGGTGCGTGCGGCCTGTAAGCGTATGCATTGTTTATCCAAATCATGCACACCCTCGCCACCGATGACTTTATCTTCAAAATTAAACCCTATCGCGCCCGCGGATATACCACGTCCGATGTTACGTGCAACAACTGCCGGGTCTTCACCATAGGCACCCTCAATATCCATTGAGACAGGTAAATCAACGGCTTCGACAATGCGCTCTATATTATCAAGTGCCAGTTCTATTGGTATTTTCTCGCCATCTTCGTAACCATTGACCAGCGCAACGGGCGCACTGCCCGTAGCAAGCGCTTTTGCACCCGCAGCTTCAACGACTTTGGCGGAACCTGCGTTCCAAATATTATATATTATAAGCGGATCACCTTTTACGTGAAGCGCGCGGAATTTATCTGCTTGATCTTGTTGTGACATGTGACACACCCCTTGTTCACTTACCAAATAACGATCTTTGATTCACGAAACTTAATTGAAGCGAAAATTATACGAGTGCGCAAGTGCTTATTTTAAGGTAGGTGGTTTTCGTGCAAGCCAAAAACTCAATAAAATCATCGTCCAACCCAGCACAGCTTTGGCGTGGGCGGACAGCCAAGCGTCGCTGGTAAATGTCATAATAGACAAAATTTCTTGTGCATTTGGTGGCTGATGAATGACATTTTGCAACGGTAAGCCTTCAAAGAGAAAAATGTAATAAAGGTAATAAATCTGGGGGGATAACCAAATAAATGCCCATAAAAATACCATCGCCGTTACAATACGTGAGGCCAAGGATATACGCTTGGCAATAACATAGAACGCGGTCATGGTGACCACAAATAACGTGATCGATAAAGCCACAAGCCCAGAGCGGCCCAAAATGGTGAGATTAAAAAATGTGTCACCCTCATACATTGCGTCAATGTGCCCGACTGGATTGGTGTGGTGCAAGTCAAAATAAGTATTCTCGCATAAGAACTTCAGATAATATAGCCAAAGATCGGGGTAAATATATGCTGGATAATTTTAGTGATGACATTATGGTTCTGCCATCTGGAATTAAACTACGGGTTCGCACGGCTGGCGACGGACCACCCGTTCTACTCTTACATGGATATCCGCAAACCCACCTTTGTTGGGATAAAGTTGCTCCTAAACTGGTGGAGGCGGGATTTCGTGTGATTCTAAGTGACCTACGCGGCTATGGAGATAGTGATAAACCCAAATCAAAGCCTGACCACAGCACCTATTCCAAACGTGCAATGGGTGCAGACCAGTATGAACTCATGCAAATGCTTGGTTATGAAAAATTTGCGATTGCCGGACATGACAGAGGCGCGCGCGTAGCCCATCGAATGGCCCGTGATTACCCGGATCATATCTCCGCCGTGTCCGTTTTGGACATCGTGCCAACGGAATATATGTATGAAAACACGGAACGCGAATTGGCGACGGGATATTATCACTGGTTTTTCCTCATTCAACCAGCCCCACACCCAGAAAAAATGATTGGTCACGACCCTGATTATTACCTCAGATCCAAGCTTTCAGGCTGGAGCAAGGGAAACCAAACTGCCTTTGATGAAGAGGTGGTTAAAGACTATGTCCGCTGTTTTTCAGACCCTTTATGCATTCACGCAACATGTGAAGATTATCGTGCTGGTGCAAGCATTGATCTTGAACATGACAGCGCTGATAGAGCCGCGAGAATACAAATGCCTGTACAGGCGCTTTGGGGACAAAAAGGACTGGTCGACAAGCTCTATAACGTCTTGGATATCTGGCGAGGCTACGCCGAACACGTAGAAGGAAAAGGTATAAATTGTGGTCACTTTCTACCCGAAGAACAACCACAGGAAACTGCGGAAAATTTAATACGGTTCTTCAAAATGCATCATGGCATTTAAATTGCAGAACTAGACCAATTTTATATAAACTCGGATCTTAGCGAACTTGCTCAAGCATGTTTGCAAATAAAATTCGATAAAAGCACTCAACAATTGATCCAAATCAATTCATACACCTTCATAAGTTGATTTACTCACTGATGTCAGAGATGAGGGAAATTGCCATGGTTAGCTCCCCTACCCATGGCAGTGTAAGATCAGGTATGGTTTCTATCCCAAAGTATTGGCCATTGGTCTTACCCTCATCTCGTGACAGATATGCTGAGAAGGGGTGAAAGGAGATATCATGTTTTCAAATATTGTGGTGGCCGTAGATGGCTCCGAACATGCAGCGCACGCAATTGCAACCGCTTGTGATATTGCTGGCAAATATGACTCCAACATCCACTTAGTGCATTCACCTCAAGTAGACACGGTGGGCTTTGCGGTAGGTTCAGGTGCCTATGTGCTTGAACCTGGTCCAGAGCGGATTAAAGCTGCGGGTCAAAAGGTGATGGATGAAGCCGCTACACTTTCTAAAAAGCAAGGACGCGCACCGAAAACAACAACCATCGGCAACGGGGATCCTGCGAAAGAAATTCTTAATTGCGCTGAGGCAAATGATGCCGACCTTATTGTTATGGGACGCAGAGGTTTAGGTACTATGGGCAATCTGTTTCTAGGTAGTGTCTCAGGCAAGGTAAGCCACGAAACGACCTGCGCATGCCTGACGGTTAAATAGTTAGAAAATCCTAACCGGGCTAAATGATAGAAATCAAATAACCGATCATCAAACAGGCACCAATTAAAAACGGATAGGCGATGAAGAGATAGAATGGACTCTTGATATCTTCCCCTTCTCCTTCTGTATCGTCTTCTACCTTCGCACGCATACGTTCAAACATGCTGCGATCAAAAAAGTAGAGATACCCCTCCCAGCAACATTTGCCGAAAAGATAGAGCGCGACGGCAAAAAACAGATATGACATTTTTGCTCCTCGTAAACTGTAGCCTTTCCTATTTGGTGGGCTTTAACTACTTTTCCAAGTCTTCACGTGTAAATAAAGGGCGAACGTCTAAATCGGGTGCTTTTTGGATGTTGGGCTCACCCTGCCCGCGCCAAATAGCGCAAACCACAGCCAGAACATTGGCACCATCGCCGCGCGAAAGTTCCAGCGCATCGGCCACAGCACCACCTGTTGTGATCACATCTTCAACAAAACATACCTTTTTGCCATCAACAAACTGCCCTTCAATGGCTTGGCATGTGCCGTAGGTTTTGGCCTCTTTGCGCACAAAAGCGACAGGCAAACCCGATTCGAGTGACATAGCCGTCGCGATTGGTACGCCACCGAGCTCTAAGCCAGCTAAAATCTCCGTGTCAGATGGGATGAGTTTCAACATACCTTTGGCCACTTCGCGCAGAAGAATCGGTTGCCCTTCAAAACGGTATTTATCAAAATACTTTTCAGAGACCTGCCCAGAGCGCAACGTAAACTGACCTGTAAGCGAGGCAATTGCCGATACTTCTTTTGCTAACTCATCATGGTTCATGTCAGGATCACCTTATGTCTGTTTCATCTGTTAACGACGCATATAGCACCGACACAACAAACATGGCTATAAGATGATCCGTTCTATGCCCAAAAAAGAAAGTTCTGAATTGACATGTCAAAAATATTTGACTATTCATATGTTAAATATTTTTTACACATGAGGATTTTTGCCATGTCTGTGCATATCAAATTTGTTGTATTTTTATCGCTCGGATTGCTTTTGGTCTTTGCCTGGCATTTTGCCACCGTTTTCGGAATTGTAGGCTCTGCACCGCAAACGCAGGGTGAGTTTTTTATCCGGTTTGGTATAATTGTTGTGGTTTTCGTATTTTTTTCCATTACAACATCACTCATCATCGCCCGTTATGATGAGCAAGCGATACTACCGGACGAACGAGAAGAAAAAGTTGAACTTAAAGCTGAGCGCAATGGCGGCATAGTGGTATATCTCGGTCTTATTTTGCTTATGTGGCTGGTATTTAAACCCTTATCACCCATGCAGATGGCCAACAGTATATTAGCTGTTATGTGTACCGCTGAGCTCATCAAAATTGGCTCTGGAATTTACTACCTCCGCAGGGGGCATTAATGTGACAAAAAAACCACCGATCACCAACCGACTGAAAGAACTGCGCGATCGGCATGGCCAGTTAAGCCAAGCAGCGCTGGGGCGAGAAATTGGCGTAACTCGCCAGACGATTATCGCTATTGAGCAGGGGCGCTATTCACCTAGCCTTGAAAGTGCCTTCCGCATATCGCGAGTCTTCGGCGTCGGCATTGAAGACGTATTTGGCTGGAATGAATAAATATATTTGGAGATCATATTTAGTTAAAAAATGAGACTTTAACACTCATTATTTGATGTAATTTGGAAAAACTCTTTCTCTACCGTTGTACTTTCTATACGGGCCCCCATATTGGTCCAAGTAATTATTTCCGCGAATAAATTATTCGCTCACGGATTATTACTGGTTGTTGTTATAGGGGTAACGATTGGCTTTTATGTTGAGTTCATTCAAAGAACTTAAGTCAGTGGATAGATATATCCGAGGGGAAAAATGTACGATTTCTTAATTTTGGCTGCCGGCTTGGTAGTCCTCGTGTTTGCGGGCGATTATCTTGTTCGTGGTGCTGTATCATTAGCCGAACAACTCGGAATTTCTCCAACGATTATTGGCTTGACCATTGTGGCGTTTGGCACATCCGCACCTGAATTGTTTGTCTCTGTACAAGCAGCACTGGATGAAGCACCGGGAATTGCTTTGGGTAACATCATTGGTTCAAATACGGCCAACATATTGCTTGTACTCGGCGCACCAGCCATCATTGCACCACTTGCTATTACATCAAAAGGTCTGCGCAGCTCGCTGGCTTATATGATGGGGCTTACCTTCACCTTAATCTGGTTTATGCATACAGATGCGAGGATCACCCAACTTGAAGGTCTGATCCTGTTCGTTATTCTTATAACTTATCTTATTTGGCAATTCATTCGAGTAAAAAATCAGAGAAATGGCAACTCGGCTGAGGTCGACGATATGCCAGAATCAACATCTGATGTAAAAAAGATTGCTCTGTTTCTCATTATCGGGGTTATTGGCTTGCCAATCGGTGCTTACCTGACCGTCGAATCCGCGTCATCAATCGCTCGATCTTTCGACATCTCCGAAGCGATTATCGGCGTAACCGTTGTTGCCATCGGAACATCTCTGCCAGAACTTATAACGTCTGTGATGGCGGCCATTCGCCGTTCTGGCGGTGTGGCATTGGGCAATGTTGTTGGATCAAACATCTTTAATATTGGGCTTATTCTCGGCTCTACCGCGCTGATCCATCCGCTGGATGTCGATCCACATTTCATGAATTTTGACATTCCAATGATGGTTTTTGCCAGTCTGATTTTAGTTTTACTGGCTGTGCTTTCCAAACCACTTCAAACCTGGGGCGGCGCACTTATGTTGGTGGGTTACACAAGTTACGTCAGTCTATCATTCTAAGCTATTCACCTCTTGAATTCACACATTCATGTGTGCATTTTTATGATATGAGTGATTCACCTATAAAACCTGCCGTTAAACTTGCCAAAGATCAGGATTGGAACGAAAGCCCGATCATGCAGGAAGGTTTAAAAGGCACAGAACTTATCACGGCTTTAGTCAAGCATTTGCCGAATCAGCCCGGCGTTTACCGCATGATGAATGGGAAGGGTGATGTGCTTTATGTGGGCAAAGCAAGAAACCTCAAGAAACGCGTAACCTCTTATGCGCAAGGCCGCGCACATTCCAACCGCATCCACAAAATGGTTGCGTTGACGGAGAAGATGGAATTCATCTCCACCCGCACAGAGACGGAATCCCTGCTACTTGAAGCAAATCTTATCAAGCGGCTTCGACCAAAATATAATGTGCTTCTGCGCGATGATAAAAGCTTCCCCTACATTATGATGACGGGCGATCATGAGGCTGCTGGCATTTTTAAACACCGCGGTGCTCGTGCTCGCAAAGGCCATTATTTTGGTCCATTTGCATCCGCTGGTGCCGTCACACGTACGCTCAACTCGCTACATCGCGCCTTTATGCTGCGTAACTGCACAGATAGCTATTATGAGGGCCGCACGCGACCTTGCCTGCAATATCAAATCAAACGCTGCGCGGGGCCTTGTACGGGTGAAATTAGCCTCGATGATTACGCTAAACTTGCAGATGAAGCCAAATTGTTTCTCTCTGGCAAAAGTGCAAAAATTAAGCGAGATTTATCAGAGGCAATGCAACAAGCATCTGACGAAATGGACTTCGAACGTGCAGCACTTTACCGAGATCGATTGGCGGCTTTGTCGCATGTGCAAAGTCATCAGGGTATCAATCCGCAAACGGTCGAAGAAGCCGATGTTTTCGCGATCTATTTTGATGGTGGCATGGCGTGCATTCAGGTGTTTTTCTTCCGCACAGGGCAAAATTGGGGTAATCGCGCCTATTTCCCCAAAGCCGATGTATCACTAACTGCGAGCGAAATTCTAAACGCCTTTATTGGGCAGTTTTACGATGGAAAACCATTACCGAAAATGGTGTTATTATCGGAAGACATTGAAGATCGAGAGCTGCTAGAAGAAGCATTTAGCATTAAAGCCCAGCGCAAAGTGAGTGTTAGTAAACCCAAGCGCGGAGAGAAAAAGGAGCTGGTCGAGCAGGTACTCACCAATGCCAAAGAGGCCCATGGTCGAAACTTAGCCGAAACATCCAGTCAGATTAAATTGCTTAAAGGTCTGGCCGAAGCATTTGATCTCCCACACCCCCCTCGCCGTGTCGAAGTCTATGATAACTCGCATATCCAAGGCACAGCTGCCGTTGGCGGAATGATTGTTTCTGGTGGCGAAGGCTTTGCCAAAGGGCAATATCGCAAGTTCAACATCAAAGACGACAGCATTACTCCCGGCGATGACTTTGGCATGATGAAAGAGGTTATGACGCGGCGTTTCTCACGGCTGGTGAAAGAACACGGTCTACCGGATATGACCATTGCACAAAAACACGAAGCCGCAAAAAGCGATGAGTATGAAGCGCCTGATCTCAATGAAATGCCCGCATGGCCGGATTTGCTTTTGATTGATGGTGGGCAAGGACAGATGACGGCAGTGCGCCAAATCCTGAAAGATCTAGAGATCGAAGATTACATCGCAGCCATCGGTGTTGCAAAAGGTGTAGACCGCGAAGCCGGCCGAGAACAATTTTTTGTTCAGGGCAAGAAACCTTTCAAACTGCCCCCGCGTGACCCGGTACTCTATTTCATTCAGCGCATGCGCGATGAAGCCCATAGATTTGCCATCGGCACGCACCGAGCCAAAAGATCTAAAGAGTTCGTCAAAAACCCACTTGACGAAATTTCAGGCATTGGGGCAAAGCGTAAAAAAGCACTTCTTCACCATTTTGGTACGGCAAAGCAGGTGGCGCAGGCTGGTGTTGATGATTTAGTGATGGTGGATGGAATATCAGAAGCTGTGGCGGAGTTGATCTATAATCATTTCCATGAGGCTGGGTGATTAATCCTGCTCATTCTTCTCAAACAAATCCTCAACGAACAGCGATAGTAACTGGGTCTTCCCAGTCACACCAGCCTTCTTGTATATGGCTGCGTTTTGTGCCTTGATGGTGCCTTCTGATGTATTGCGCATATCGGCTATCTCGGCAGTGCTTGAGCCTTTGATCAGAAACATTGCAACATCTTTCTCAGCAGCAGATAGTTGCCATTCGTGAAAGCGCTCCTCTAATACTTCTCCAAAAGCACTTGATGCGCGTTTAAGTGCCAGTTTAGCATGGTCACGTTCGACTCGGGATCGGTTAAACAATCTTAGGCTCATGATGAGGCCTATTACGAGCGCCAAAGCAGAGATTAACTCCATTATTTCGTAAATTTGCCACGGTGCGGGCCGCAAAGATATACCAAAAAAACCAAATATAATTGGAACCACAAAAAATAAACAACCAATGATTTGCAAAGCTACAGCAAAAATAAGAAGGGCGGGCTCGCGCATATCTCAATCCCGATCTTTCTTGAATAAGCGGTAAAACCTATCCAAGGCGCCATCGTCACTATCTTCGCCATCAAGTCGTTCCTTATAGTCTCGAATGACAGCTCCAGTGTTTGGATTTACTATGATTTCCCGTTCATGTGTTTTGGATTCAAACTCCAACACGATACGACCAAGCCATGTCTTTTCACGCTCGACAAGATGATAGCCCTGGCTCTTGAGTTGTGAGATGATCTCTGCCTCATGCGGCTCTTTGGGGCCTCCCGTTTGGGATTGGGCCCATGTTGGAGAAACTGCCATAAGCAGAAATATGATCGCAAGATATCTCATTATTATCGCCATTTAGCCAAAGCGCTGCCCTGATAGTGGTTTTACAGGGCAGCGTCATCTCTAACGTAACTCGAAGGTCACGTCTAGCTGGATGAATTTAACATTAGCCTTGTTTTGTCATAGATGCATCTGTGCAGGCTTCTTCAGTTTCATCTTCATCTTCATCCTCATTTTCATTTTCGTCCTCGTCTTCATCATCGTCATCTTCTTCATTTTCATCATCATCACCATCTTCACAATCGTCTTCAATCTCCGTTTCAGATTGCAACTGCGCGAGCACCGTTGTGCCTTGTGGTGCAGCAGGATCGATTTTATCATTCATGATGACCTCTTCAACGCTTGTGCCAATTGTTTCATTATTGGCGATCGCGGTGCTTGTTAGTAATGCTGTTGATAGCGCGATGCCTGCAGGGATGATGATTTTGTACATATTCATAATAATTTCCTTTCAAAGATAGTTGGTCAAATATAGCTAGATCAAGCGAAGTACCGTCTTCGTCGGTCGGGGGTATAATCGGTGAAAACAAACCCGCTTGATCCGGAAACCAAATTGATGAGAATATCGATAGATGTGAATTTGCAATTGGGTTAAATCAACCGCAATAACCTTTGGGTTATCGGCATAGATCAAAGGTTGATGTGAACCACCGTTAAAGATCACATTTCATGTATTTATGGCCGGCAAGTTTGACGCCGCGCTGCTTTTCGCTATACATCAGCCACGTTTTAAGTTTATGAGTAGCTCATGGCCAACCCTACATATTCCATTCCTAATCTATTGACCTACGCACGCATTCTAGCTGTGCCATTAATCGTGCTTTGTTTTTTCGTCGAAGGACGTTTGCACGGCTCCGAAACCGCAAGATGGTGGGCCCTCGCCATATTTACGGTTGCTTCAATAACTGATTTTTTGGATGGTTATTTGGCTCGTATTTGGAATCAGACGTCAAATATTGGCCGCATGCTTGATCCAATCGCCGATAAGCTTCTTGTCGCATCGATCCTCTTGCTTGTTGCCGCCGATGGCACAATTGCTGGCTGGTCAATCTGGGCAGCGATCATCATTTTATGTCGCGAGATTTTGGTTTCTGGCTTACGCGAATATCTCGCGGACTTAAAGATTTCTGTGCCTGTCACACTGCTCGCAAAATGGAAAACGACTATCCAGATGCTTTCACTTGGTTTTTTGCTTGCAGGTCCTGCTGGTGAAAAAGTTTTACCCTATACAACAGAGATCGGTATAACTTTGCTTTGGATAGCCGCAATCATTACAATGATCACTGGTTATGATTATTTCCGCGTAGGGCTGAAACATATAGTGGATGAGGATAATGGTTAAACTTGTTTATTTTGCTTGGGTGCGTGAGCGCATTGGCAAAGATGAAGAAGAGATTGAACTGCCAACAGGCGTTGAAACCATTGCCGATTTGATTGCTCATCTGAGAACCCTGGATGATGGCTATGAAGCTGCATTTCAAGCACCCGAGGTTATTCGAGCAGCGCTTGATAAGACTCATACACAGCATGATCAAAAAATCGCCGAGGCACGGGAAATTGCTTTCTTCCCGCCCATGACGGGTGGGTAGATATCATGTCGGAAGCGCGTGATAAGATCTTACCAATTAGAGTCCGCATTCAGGCAGAAGACTTTGATTTAGAATCAGAAATCAATCACTTAAAGCAATTTGGAGACATTGGTGCTATAGCAAGCTTTGTTGGTCTTTGCCGCGATGAGGGTGGCAAATTAAATGCGCTTGAACTTGAACACTATCCAGGCATGGCGGAAGCGCAAATCATGCAGATTTGCGAACATGCCAAAGATCGTTTCTCATTAATCGCAATTACCGCAATTCATCGTTATGGCAAAATTGCACCGAGCGAAAATATTGTTCTCGTAGTCGCAGCAAGCAGCCATCGACAAGCATCATTTGACGGTGCGAATTTTGTGATGGACTTCTTGAAAACCGACGCGCCCTTTTGGAAAAAGGAACATCTCAAAGGTGGCTCCTCTGGTGATTGGGTTGATGCAAAAGACAAAGATGATGCGGCAAAAGATAAGTGGTTTAGATAACCATCTCAAATCAATTTGTTAACTAACGCGCGTATTGCATGAGACATATGTATTCATAATCTCATTGTAGTTAAAAATATCGCGATCAAGTTAACCTATTTTTTCTAAATCACTTCTATCTTCCAAAACTCATTTTCATATTGGGATCTAGGGGTGGATTATTATGGAACGACTGCTTACGCTCGGCTTGTCTTTTTACTGGTTTTTATTTTGGTTATTTAATGGCTTGGATAAGGTTCTACATGGACAGGATCTTGGCTTATTTATCTGGAGTGGCAAAGATCGCTCTACGCAATTTTCAGGCTATCTGGAAAAAATTGGATGGTCGCAAGGCGCACATGACTATCTTATGATGATGTTATTCGTTATCGAAATCATTATCGCAATCGCATTTTTACGCGCTCTTATCACCATTGTTCGTCTCAAGTCATTTGGCAAATTCCTGCCTCATGAGACCATAAAACTGCCCATCTTGCTCTCAATTTTATGTTTCACAGGTTTCTCTGTTTGGGACGTTATTGTCGGTGATCGCGCAGAACTTTGGGAGCATGGAACCTATATTGTGGCACTGGGCACGACTTGGATAATTGCAAGTTTCGAAAGCCTACTTGATGTAGTGCCGCGCGAAAAATATATGGGTGTCGAAAGACGCAAACCAGACGTGGAAGACCGCCGCCGCGCCAACGCTTAGCCGTTGTTTCTTCCAGATGCAGATACATTGCAGCCAGAGCAAATTTCTGGCTGTATAAGGTTGACAAAACTGGCATCGTGACATTCTGCGCATATAAACATTTTCTTTTTTTATACTTGCTGCTGGACAGAAGCATTAAATTGCTTTTGTCTGTGTTTTCACATTCATAACATGCGCTTTATCCCGCACCTATTTCGGAGACATATTCATGGCTGGTCTACTTCCTCACATTGACCCTGATGGGCACCTCGAATTCTCGGTGGTCTTTACTGACCGCTCGCTCAATTCCATGTCGAAAAAATATCAGGGTGTCATGAACGACATCTCCGCTTCTATGAAGTCGGTTTATTCTGCTGATGGCGTAGCCATTGTTCCCGGCGGTGGCACTTTTGCCATGGAAGCCGTTGCGCGGCAATTTACAACCGGCAAAAAAGCCATGGTCGTTCGCAATGGCTGGTTCAGCTTTCGTTGGACGCAGATTTTTGAAACTGGTGATATTCCCTCGAACGCAAACGTGATGATGGCCGAACAGTCTCAGGAAAACACGCAAGCGCAATTTTCGCCCTACCCAATTGAAGACCTGGTGAAAGAGATTAAATCTGCAAAACCAGATGTGGTGTTTGCCCCTCATGTCGAAACATCAGCAGGCCTGATTTTGCCAGATGACTACATCAAAAAAGTTGGTGAGGCTGTTCATTCTTATGGCGGTTTGTTCGTACTTGATTGCATAGCATCTGGCTGCATTTGGGTCGACATGAAAGAATGTCATGTGGATGTGCTTATCAGCGCGCCGCAAAAAGGCTGGTCAGCATCTCCCGCAGCCGGTCTTGTTATGTTGAGCGAACACGCAATCGCAATCATGGCAGATACCCAAAGCACAAGCTTTGCCTGCGATTTAAAAAAGTGGTTTGAAATCATGAATGCCTATGAAAATGGTGGTCATGCGTACCATGCAACTATGCCAACAGACGCACTCTTAGGCTTTCGCGATACCATCAACGAAGTCGAAGCCATCGGCTTTGCAAAAGCCAAAGAAGCGCAATATGAGCTCGGTAAGCGCGTGAGAGAGCTATTGAAGTCAAAAGGCTACAAAAGCGTCGCCGCTGATGGTTTTGGAGCCCCTGGTGTCGTTGTGAGCTTTACCACCGACCCTGACATTCAAAACGGCAAAAAATTTGCTGCACAAGGCTTGCAAATTGCGGCTGGCGTGCCCCTTCGTTGTAATGAACCGGAAGATTATAGCTCATTTCGTATAGGCCTGTTTGGGCTCGATAAGTTACAGAACATTGATCGAACCATTGGTCATCTTGAGGCTGCCCTAGACGCAATTTAACACGCACTTTGGAACAAGTTCCTAAAAATATTGTGGCGGTCAGTTTATGCGCTCGCCGCCACATCGGACTTCTCAAACCAAGCCGTTAACTTGTCAGCAAGAGCATCAGGCGAAATTGGTTTGGACAGATAATCATCCATCCCAACCTCGAAGCACTTTTCCATATCGCCCTTAAGAGCATGAGCCGTCACACCTATGATAGGTACTCTTATGCCTTTATCAGCTTCAATTTTGCGAATTTCTTGTGTTGCCTGATGGCCATTCATAATGGGCATAGAAACATCCATCAGAACAAGACTAGGCAAATGTTTTTGGTAAAGTGCAACACCTTGTTGTCCATTGTGGGCGATTTTGAATTTATATCCAACATTTTTCAAAATTTGCGTAAAGACGATTTGGTTTACTTCATTATCTTCACAAACCAAAATATCTATTTTGGCATCATCTTGAACCCTATCAGCCAAATTCTCGACCACCGCGTCTTTTGCACTTTTTTTGTCTATCACGACAGGTGGTGTCGCAATCTGACGTGCTGGCACAACATTTGGTTTATTGGAGCTGGCATCTTGCAACACATCAACAATTGTTTTCAACAAATGCGATGAGCGCGTCGGTTTGGTCAGATGAGCCTGAATACCTAGACTTGAGAACAAGCGTCCATTTTCAGTTTGATCAACGGACGTCAACATAATGATTGGTACATCTATATAGCGTGCATCAGATCTAAGTGCTGCAACAACTTCACTTCCAGTCATTTCAGGCATTTGAAAATCAAGAATAATGCAGTTAACTTTCAATTTTTGTGTATGCGCAGCATCCATGAAAGCCAGAGCTTCGCGCCCTGAATTAGCAGCGGCACACTCGAACCCCCACGATGCCATTTGTTCTCGCAATATAGATCGGTTGACTTTATTGTCATCAACAACAAGTATCCGCGCACCGGAAACATCCGCTGAATGTTTATCCTGCCTTTGGCTTTCATCGATCCGCAATGAAATTTCAAACCAGAATGTCGTGCCCTTACCATGTTCACTGATTACACCAAAGTCACCACCCATCAAATTTATAAGTGATGAAGCGATAGATAGGCCCAAGCCGGTTCCCTCATGCTTTCGCGAGGAGGATGCATCAACTTGAGAGAATTTATCAAATACCTTTTTGACATCTTCTTTTGGGATACCAATACCCGTGTCCTCGATCTCAAATCGTAACTTTTGTATCTTATCAGAACCAACTTGCCTCAGGTCGCCAACAGCCATTACATTGGCATACACATGCCCTTCTTCTGTGAATTTTACTGCATTCCCCATCATATTAGTGATGATCTGGCGAAGCCGACCAACATCACCAATAACGAAATCGGAGATCTGTGGGTCTATACGCACCAGGAACTCAAGATCTTTTTCGGCAGCTTTAGACGATACAAGTGTCGCCACATCTTCCACCGCCTCAGCAAGTTTAAAAGGCGCTGGATCAAGTTCCATTTTGCCAGCATCGATTTTGGAGAAATCTAGAATATCATTGATAATGGTTAGAAGAGAGGCACCAGACTTTACAATCACGTCTGTAAACATCGATTGTTTGGCATCTAATTCTGTTTTGGCCAACAACTCAGCCATACCCATAACACCGTTCATCGGCGTCCGAATTTCATGGCTCATATTTGCCAGAAACTCACTCTTAGCTCTTTCTGCTTCTTCCGCTTTTTCACGCGCCTGCGACATCTCCGTCACATCTGTGTAAGTTACAATTGCGCCAGAACCTTTGCGAGGTGTAACCTCGGCGAGTAAACTACGGCCAGACGGTGTCAGACGATCAATCTGATATGCAACATTATTGACGAGGCAGTTACGCATCTGCTCAACAGCGGCTTTAGCTTGGTCAGCACCATAATCACCGCGCTTAACTGAGTAGCGGATCATAGCTTCCATGCTACAACCTACTTCAAGTAAATGCGGTGGTACCTCTAATAATACCGCAGCCTTTGCATTGGAAAAGACTATCCTATCTCCATCCAGGACAATAA
Organism: Lentilitoribacter sp. Alg239-R112; assembly: GCF_900537175.1. Lineage (GTDB taxonomy): Bacteria > Pseudomonadota > Alphaproteobacteria > Rhizobiales > Rhizobiaceae > Lentilitoribacter. The sequence goes on from NZ_LS999833.1 coordinate 624,235, forward strand.
AGCCCTGTGCCATTTGGTGGGCAGCTTCGTCATGCATCGAATGCAGCTGCTTTGTGCGATTTCTGGCTTTCTCTAATTCAACTTCTCGCTGTTGATCGTCTGTAATATCTGTGAAGGTTACAATCTCACCACCTTCAGGACGGTGCACAACATAAGACTGGATCACACGCCCATTCGGAATATGCGCAATGCTTGAAAGATCTTGCCCATCTTTTATACCCTCTACAAACTCTCTGTAGCTTTTATCTACATCATCGGTTTCACCAAAGTCTCCGCGGGCTATGAGGTATTTCAGATGCCCTTCATAAGGTTTGCCACGAGCTAAAAAGTCTTCGCTTATATCTAAAAATTCATTAGCTCGTTTGTTGCAAAACAAGATCGTTTTACAATCGTGAACCAAGATACCTTGCGCCATAGATTGAGCCGCGGCGTCCAATATTGTGTTTAACTCATGGCTTTGGCTTCTGACATCCTGGAGTTCGGCTTCATAGGCATGATCCATCGTAATGTCGGTAAGTGTAACAATCTCGCCACCTCCAGGTCGTGCCTTTGCGTCGGTCTTAATTGCCAAACCATTTGGAAGTTTAATAACAGTATTACGATCAGTTCCTTCAACCGTGTTATTGATGATATATTCTATAAATTCATCAGCATCGTCTATATGACCGAAGTCTCCACGATTGATACGGTATCTAACGAACTCTTTTATTGACTTACCAGCCGCCAAAAATTCTTCTGAAACGTCCAAAATCTCATTCGCGCGCTTGTTGCAAAACAGAATATTTGTCGCATCGTGGACAAAAATACCCTGCGCCATGATTTCTGTCGTATCTTTCCACAGAGTTGAAAGTTTTCGCAGATGTTCAAGCTCTTGCACCTCCGACATACTCAAATCATTACGATTTTCAACGTCAATTGAGGGTACTATATCTTGGGTGTCACGACGATCAGCCATTTAGGTCTTTAATTCCTTAGCACTAAGCGTGCGATTAGAGACCATTAGGGTAAATTATATATTACCAAACACTCCAAGCTTTCACCACTAAAATAGGTCTTCTGTGCGTGATGAACTGGTATAACGCTTCTCCAGTTGGCCTGCTGGCAAAAAAAACCGAGGCTGAAACTCAGCCCCGGCTTAATTGACCAAAATTGCTTGAACGCTATTAGCCAACAAGTTCTGTTTCTGAAAACCAGTAGCCGATTTCGCGAGCAGCTGTTTCAGGCGCATCTGAACCATGTACAGAATTTTCGCCAAGTGACAATGCGAAGTCCTTACGGATTGTGCCTTCGTCAGCATCAGCCGGGTTGGTTGCACCCATGATTTCGCGGTTTGCAGCAATTGCATTGTCTTTTTCAAGTACTTGAACAATTGTCGGGCCGGATGACATAAATTCTGTCAGTTCGCCGAAGAATGGGCGTTCGCTGTGCTCTGCATAAAAACCTTCAGCTTCGCGAAGGCTCATCCATACGCGTTTAGAAGCAACGACGCGAAAACCCGCATCTTCAAAACGCTTTGTGATCGCGCCTGTTAGGTTACGCTTTGTTGCATCGGGCTTGATCATCGAAAAAGTGCGTTCGATCGCCATAATAATATCCTTCATTTTGGGAGTATAAAAATCATAGTTAGAAATCTTGGAGCACGGCCATATTGCCTATAACACATGCTTTCGGCGGCTTCTTACCCGCGTTTTGGCCTTTAAACAAGGCCTGCATGTCGATTTGATGACAGATGGTCAATATTGTGAGCAGCCAACCTATCGTTTGCAGGCTTACTTTACCACCAAACTGGCAGCACCTACCTTGCGACCAAGCCCATCATGTAGCTCCAAACAACGCTCAAACCATTTCATAACCAGATGATCGACCGGCAAAAGCGGTTTGACTGAGCAAATCCGCGCCCATTGAAACGCACCAAAGACAATGTAATCTGCAAAAATTGGTGACTCACCACCAAAAAAAGGCTGGGAACGCAGCATATGTCCAAGCGGCTTGATCCGATTAGGAAACTCTGCAAGCCACTCCTCGCGCTCGCCTGTTACTGTGCTTAGTGACTTGCCAATTAAGCCTTCCCGATGCGGTATAAAATACTCCTGATCATCTGAACCCAGCATATTGCCGATCTCTTCAACTGCAACTGTACTGACGGTTGGGTGGATCATGGTCTGACACCAGCTTTCAACGAATTTGGAAAGCGATTTCCCACCCTCTCCATCAAACAGGCTTGGTTTTTCAGGATATGTTTCGTCCAAATAGAGCGCAATCTTAAAGCTATCACTTACAACTATATCGCCATCGCGGATTATCGGTACGGTTTTACCGAACCCATTTTCCACTTTAGGAACATCAAGGAATGTCGTGGGTACCGATTGAAACTCCAACCCTTTATGAGCCAACGCCATTTTCACCTTCCAGCAATGCGGGCTAAATGGTCGTGATGTATCTTCTCCAACAAGATCGTAGAGCTGAATAGTCATAAATTTACCTCAACAATAAAACTGTTATAGTCTACCCAGCTTTAAACACGAGAGAGGCACATCTCAATGGTATTTCTATCACTTTTTCGGCTAACAGTGCGCATTTATACAATCTCGTTCCTAGTCTTTCTTACAATGTTACCTGCTCATGCTTTTGACCCGCAAAGAGTAACCGAACGTGATAATTATATTATTGGTAACACGCTGCATGTTGCACTCCATGAGGCAGGGCATATGCTGATTGATCAACTCAAGCTGCCTGTTCTTGGGCAAGAAGAAGATGCCGCCGATAACTTCGCAACCATTGCGCTTATCGATCAGGATACTGATCTGGGCGATTTAGCCTTGGCTGATACCGCTCATTTTTGGTTTATGCTTTCAGATAACGCAGAACTGGAGGATGCCAGCTTCTTTGATGAGCACGATCTTGATATTCAACGTGCCTATCGCATTGTTTGCCATCTCGTAGGTGTTGACCCGATCGCATTTGATTACCTCGCAAAAGCCGCTAATCTGGCAGCTGAGAACTATGATACATGTGGCGCGAATTTTGAGTTAACAGCGGATAGTTGGTTCTCAGTTCTGGAACCTAATAAAGCTCCAGACAATCACAGAAATACCTTTCAAATCAATTTTGACAAACCAAAAAGCGAGTTGAAGGAAGCGTATCATATATTGAAACAAGGCGGTGCAATGGAAGATCTGATAACCATTTTAGACAATTATGTAATGCTTCCAAATCCCATACAAATTCACGCAACCATGTGCGGTGAGGAGAATGCATTCTATGATCCAGAAACTGCAACTATTGTGATTTGTTATGAGTTGGTTGAGTTCTACGGGCGTATATTTGATCTAACAAATTGAAATCAACCAAATACAACCCAAAAGAGCTTAAATGAAGTTCAAATATCATTTATACTTGGAACTAGATTCGATTTACATCAATTATTCTACCTAATAGTTCGTGGCAGAGTATTAAGCCTTTATTGAGTACTTTAGCACAAATTTACACTATGAGAGGTCGATTCCCCCAAAAATTTCGACTAGCATGAAGCGATTCTCGGGCTTTTGTTCATGAAATTGATTATTTCTACCGTGAGGTGCGCTCGTGAATATCTCCAAAAAACTACCCGTCGCAGCAGCTATACTGACTTTATTTTCCGTAGGAATTGCAAGCATAGCGGGTTACTTTGTTGCTTCCCATTATCTCTCCATAAAGTCTGATGAAAAACTCCAAGCTATTGCTGATGGCCGACGGAACCAGATTGAGGGTTACCTCAAATCCGTCGAAACCGATCTGATCAGAATGTCGAATGATGAGAACACAGCCAACGCATTTGTAGGTATGGCATCCTCATGGGGCTTAATGTCGGGAGATAAAACAGCCGAACTTCAAAAACGTTACATTACAGACAACCCTCATCCTGTAGGCGAAAAAGATGCTCTGGAAACCGCTGAAAAGGATACTTATGATAAAGCTCATAAAAAGTACCACAATTATCTACGGGAGTTTGTAAGACATCAAGGTTACTATGACCTGTTCCTGATAGATAACAAAGGCGATATTATATATACAGTCTTCAAGGAACCTGATTACGCGACAAACCTGAAAAATGGCGAGTGGAAAGACACTGGACTTGCAAAAGTCTGGAACGAGGTTATGGCAAATGAGAGCACAGATTTTGTCGCTTCCGATGACTTTGAAAAATACGCACCAACGGCCAATACACCTGCATCCTTTATTGCCAAACGCCTGACTAAAAGAGGACGACCGCTAGGTACTCTTGTTCTTCAGGTCGCGATCGACCCAATTGCGCAGATCATGGACAATACGACAGGATTAGGTACTACCGGTGAATCATTACTCCTAAGAGCAGACGGTTTAATGATCACGGACTCGAAAAAAACCGACGAGAATGAGTCACTCAATCGAAAACTTGAACTTACTAAAAACCTTCTGGAAAATTCTTACGCCGATCAACCAGTTGATTACATTAACTCTTATCGTGATGAGATGTTCCATATTTCAACCGCTCGAATTGATTATCAAGGTAAAGACTGGATTGCGGCGGCACTTATCGCTGATAGCGAGGTTGTTGCTGGCGCAAACACTATGAGAAATATCATTTTACTTATTTCGCTCGTTCTTATTGGTGGAGCAATGGTTGCGGCATTCCTTTTCTCAAGATCAATCACTAAGCCACTTGATAAAGTCATAGATGACATGAATCATCTGGTTGAGGGTGAAACAAATATTGAATTATCAGGAATTAATCGTTCCGATGAAATCGGCAAGATTTTCAAAGCTGTCTCCGTGTTTCGCGATGCAGCGATTGAAAAGGAGCGCCTAGAGGAAGAAAACGAGGAAAATCGCACCGCCAGCGATCAGGAGCGAAAACAAAACGAAGAAGCAAAAGCACTTGAAGCCCAAAAACTTGCAGATGCTGTTGAAGCACTTGCCAGTGGGCTCAAAAAACTTTCAAATGGTGATCTAACGGCAAATATATCAACATCGTTCGAAGGAGAACTGGATAGATTACGCGTCGATTTCAATGATTCTGTACAGAATCTGAGCCAATCTATGACACGTATTACATCTGTGTCTGCAACCCTTAAAGACAATTCCGGTGAGATTAGCAATGCAACGGGTGAACTTTCCCGCAGAACGGAAACACAAGCTGCATCTTTGGAAGAAACATCGGCGGCCCTCGATGAAATCACCGCGACAGTGCAAGAAACATCCGAACGCGCAAAAGAAGCTGCTGCTCGTGCTAAGAATGCGCGAGATGATACCGAACAATCAAGTATTGTTGTTAGTAATGCGGTATCTGCAATGGAAGGTATCGAAAAAGCATCTGGTGATATCTCAAATATCATCAATGTTATTGATGAGATCGCTTTCCAAACGAATTTGCTTGCACTCAATGCAGGAGTTGAAGCCGCCCGCGCCGGTGAAGCGGGTAAAGGTTTTGCTGTTGTTGCACAAGAGGTTCGCGAACTTGCCCAGCGTTCTGCCGATGCAGCAAAAGAGATCAAAAGCTTGATCCAAAAATCTGGTGAAGAAGTTTCAAACGGCGTGCTACATGTGCGCGAAACAGGTGAAGCACTGGCAAAAATCTCTGAGCATGTGAATGAAATTGATGGTCAGATCAGTACAATATCACAAGGTGCCAATGAGCAGTTGACGGGCATTCAAGAAGTCAATAATGCTGTTAGTTCTATGGATCAAGTTACGCAGCAAAATGCTGCTATGGTTGAAGAAAATACAGCCGTCACACAGCAAATAGCCGATGAAGTCTCGACACTTTCAGGACTGATTGCAACATTCAAGTTGAGCGAACAGGCATCCACACGAGCTGCTCAACAATCTGTATTCGACAAACCGCAGCATGAAGCAAAATCAGTTTCACTTCACCCGGTTAAAGCCGATGAAACACACTCTGCGAAACCTTCCCCCGCCAAGACATTGATTAGCAAGGCAAGTCGTGCATTTAGCGGCAACGCGGCTCCGGCTGATGACGCTGATAACTGGGATGAGTTCTAATTAATTAAAGCCGATATAAACTTTGAATAAGGGCGGGGATTACCTCGCCCTTTTTGCATCTTGGCAATATAGGCTTCATTGAGCAACATGTTCATCTTTAATAGCGACATCATACAAATGCCAAGTCGCATGACCCAAAATTGGCAATATAAAAATAATACCGATAAAGGCAGGTAAAAGCGCCAAGAAAACCAGAATAGCAATCACGACACCCCAACCAAGCATTACAAGCGGACTTTTTTGAACCGCATCAATGCTTTTGAGCATTGCCGTAATAAAGTCCACTTCCTTGTCGAGCAAAAGCGGCATGGAAATAACAGTAATGCTAAACAACAATGTTGCCAATACGGCGCCAACAGCTGTACCAACGGCCAGAAAGACATATCCGTCTGTCGTTGTGGTTATAACTGTCCAAAAACTCGTTAGCGATGAAATCGAGTGCCACTGCAAAAACACCGCAAACAGCCAGTGAGCAACGAAAATCCAGTTCCAAAAAATAAATAGAACAACGAACGACATCCACCCGAATTCGCGTTTTTGCTGTCGTAACACAACAGTAAAAATTTCACCCCAGGTGAAGCTCTCACCCGTTTTATAACGATGAGACATTTCATAAAGCCCGACCGCGACAAAAGGAGCAATGAGTGGAAACCCGACACCAGCAGGTATAATCATCCAAAGATTATCGTAAACGACAAGGCCCGCCAAAAAAACAAGACCGAACCCAGCATATACTAATCCAAAAAACATGCTGAGCATTGGATTGCGAAAAAAATCTCTGAACCCTGCTGCAAGCGCATCTTTGACATTTTGCGCAGAAACCTTCTGCACTTTCAGCGCTCTCACCCTTAGCATTCCCGGTGTAATTCCAGATGACGACATATTTCCCTCCCATATTGCCGCTTATAAGAAGTATGCAATGCAGCCTCCCAACCACATTGCAAAACTACTATACCAATGTTGATGATCGATATATTGATCTGGATCAAGCAGAAACTGGTCCGATATTTACCTTTAATAGTTTGCTTATAACATTTCAGATATGGCTAGGGCATAAGAATGAAACAGATCGATTTATGATTATTTTTGCTTATTTAGAAGCAGAAATCTCAGGCTGAAGTGCGCTTGGCATTCGTGCGACATTATAATTCCAAACTTTCCGCTTGCATTCGTATCAGCTCCCTATAAAAGCCATGCCATGCTTACCATTACAGACCTTACTGCTCGCATTGCCGGGCGCTTGTTGATTGAAAATGCCTCTGTCACGCTCCCGACCGGGATGAAGGCAGGTATTGTTGGCCGCAATGGTGCGGGTAAATCAACGCTCTTTCGTGTTATAACGGGTGACTTGGGCGCCGAAACGGGCGATATAAGCCTGCCGCGCCAATGCCGCATAGGCCAGGTTGCGCAAGAGGCACCATCAACTGAAGATTCACTAATTGATATCGTGCTATCTGCCGATAAAGAACGCACCGAGCTGATGCTCGAAGCTGAAACCGCGACGGAACCGACCCGTATTGCTGATATTCAGATGCGATTATTCGATATTGATGCGCATTCTGCCGAATCCCGCGCTGCATCTATTTTGGCTGGCCTAGGATTTGATCAAGCGGCACAAGGGCGACCAGCATCAAGCTTTTCTGGTGGTTGGCGCATGCGTGTTGCACTTGCTGCGATCTTGTTTTCACAGCCTGATTTGTTGCTGCTTGATGAGCCTACCAACTATTTGGACTTGGAAGGCACGCTTTGGCTTGAAGCCTATATTCGTTCCTATCCTTACACGGCCATCATTATCAGCCACGATAGAGATCTGTTAAACAATGCCTGCAATTCAATCATCCATTTGGATCAGAAGAAACTGACGCTTTACAAAGGTAATTACGATCAGTTTGCACGCCAAAAGGCGGAACAAGATATCTTGCAAGAAAAGGCGCACGCAAAAAACGAAGCTGCACGTCAGCATTTGCAAAAATTCGTTGATCGTTTCAAAGCTAAAGCAAGTAAAGCCAAGCAAGCACAGTCTCGCGTCAAGGCTTTGGAGAAAATGGGAACTGTGGCCTCGGTTGTCCAGAGCAATGTTTCTCAGTTTAATTTTCCTAATCCGAAGAAACCTGTCTCATCGCCAATTATCAAGCTTGATAATGCATCTTGCGGCTATGAACCCGGTAAACCAATCCTAAGTGATATCACTTTGCGGATTGATGCTGATGACCGGATTGCGCTTTTAGGTATGAACGGTAATGGCAAGTCTACATTTGCCAAGCTCATATCGGATCGTTTGCAAAATCAAACTGGTGAACTTGTCCGTGTCACCAAACTGAATATTGGTTTTTTTGCCCAGCATCAGCTTGATGACCTTCATGCAGGTGAAACACCTGTTGAGCACGTTCGTGCACTTATGCCAGATGCACCAGAGGCAAAAGTTCGGGCACGTGTTGCTGCCATGGGCTTAACGTCTGAGAAAATGGGTACCGTTGTTGAAAAGCTATCGGGTGGCGAGAAAGCTCGTCTCTTAATGGGGCTCGCAACATTTGACGGCCCTCACCTTTTGATCCTCGATGAGCCAACCAACCATTTGGACATCGATAGCCGCACAAGCCTTATTCAGGCGCTGACGGACTATGAAGGTGCTGTGATCCTCATTAGCCATGATCGCTATTTGATTGAAGCCACGGTAGATCGTCTCTGGATCGTCAACAATGGCACCGTATCAACTTATGAAGGCGATATGGATGAATATCGTGATTTAGTTGTTGGCGGCAAAACCAAGGCCAAGAAAGCTGAAAGTGATGCTCCCAAAAAACTGTCTAAGGCTGAGCAACGCAAAAAAGCAGCTGCTGCGCGCGAGAAATTTAAACCTCTTAAACGCAAGGTCACCGAGATCGAAACCAAGATCGAAAAGGTCGAGACCAAAATTGCCAAACTCGATGAAGAACTGGCTGATCCGGTGATTTATGAAAAAGATCCTGATCGCGTGGCGCAAATTACGGCTGAGCGTGGAGATTTTCTCAATCAAGTTACTATTTTGGAAGAAGAATGGACAACACGTTCAGAAGAATATGAGGCAGCACTCGCATCTGCCTAAATGCGGGGCGTTATAGCTCAATCACCGATCAACATGTTCGTCTATAAGTTTATCTATTGCAGGGCTTAACATATGAGACTTACAGCTCTCAATGAGCGCCAATGCTTCTCGTTCTGATAATGCGATGGCCTGCCGCACAGTCATACCAATGATGGATGTGAACAGCTGCGCCATGCGAACAGCCTCATCTGGTGGAAAATTTGGCATGACCCTCAAAATAACATCTTTTAACGATTGCGTATGATGAAGCATGTCTTCCTCATCTATGTAGTGCAGCTGTGGATCTGACTGAACAGCTTGCCAAATGGCACGGGTTCCAGGAACAGTTTGAAAAAACTCGTAATAGCTATCCATCATCTCATAGACCGCCGGCTTTAGCTGATCAATCTCTGCAACATGCCCAAAAACATCGCTTACGCAATCCTGCCCTTCACAATTGAACCGCTCTGCCAAGGTCGCGACAATCGACGTTTTATCAGGAAAATATTGATAGAGCGATGCTATAGAAATCTCTGCAATTTCAGCAACTTGGTTCATTGTAACAGCATCAATCCCTTTCTTGCTAATCTGCTCTAAAGACACCTCCAATATTCGCTCAAACCTAATGCGGCTACGCTCTTGCACCGGTTGTTTGCGCGGCAATATTCGATCTGATGTACGTTCTGCTTCTGACAAATTCATCTCCATTTGATTCAGCTCATTGACAATCGCACAAACATGAGTATATGTCACGTTTATAAACATAAGCATTACTCACGTTTTGGAAATTAACATGACAAAAAAGATATTTATTTGGGTCGGACACCCTAATACATCCTCCCTTTGCGCATCGCTTGCTGACAATTATCAACAAGGCGCACAAACTGCGGGCGCTGAAATAAGACGGATGAATTTAAGCGAAATGACTCTTAATGCAGAGGCCTTTAAAGGATATGATGGCAAACGGCTTGCACTTGCTCCTGACCTAAAGGAATGGCAAGAAAACTTGTTATGGGCAGACCACGTCTTGTTTGTTCATCCATATTGGTGGGCGGCTATGCCGGCGCAGGCAAAGGCGGTTTTGGACCAAGGACTATTACCGGGATTTGCATTTAAATATCATGACAAAGGAGTGGGTTGGGACAAATTACTAAAAGGACGAACGGGTGATGCCATTATTACGTCGGACACCCCGCCATGGCTTGACACAATATACTACCGCAAGCCCGGGCGGCGCGTGATCAAAAATCAGGTATTTGATTTCGTTGGCATTAAACCGAAGGCCATCGTCCAATTTGGATCTGTCAAATTCAACGGAAGTAAAAACATTCCAAAATGGCTGGATCGCGCAACTAAAATGGGCGCGAAAGCAGCTAACAGCTAGATATCCTGCAATCGGCGTTCAAAATTGACAATCCGTAATTTACATAAATAAACTCCGCGAAAAGGCCCTATCCCTTTCGCGGAGTTCTTCACCTGCCCTATCAGGTAACCTTACCGGCGGCACCCTTTAAGAATATAGTCGGGTTTAATTACGCAGTACGCTTTAGTGTATTTTCTGGCTGGGAAACAACCTGATTGCGTCCACCCGCTTTCGCTTCATGCAAATATACATCAGCAACATTTAAAATAGAATCGATTGTCTCGTTTGGTGCAAATTGGGCTGTGCCCATCGATGCTGTAATTTTAATTGTTTTTTTGCCTAAAGTTATCGACGTGGCAGCAATTTTTTCCCGAATCCGCTCGGCCAATTCATTTGCAGCAGCTAGACCACCATGAAGCAACACAACACCAAACTCTTCGCCACCCAAACGTGTCAATATCTGACTGCTATGATCGACCGCTGAATTAATAACGTCAGCGACAGTCTTCAAGACATAATCACCTGCGGCATAACCACATTTATCATTAATAGATTTAAATTTATCCAGATCTATCATCACGACCGAAGGCACCTGCCCCGCGGCATGAGATTCTTGAACCAATTCAGCACCATCACTAAAGAGGAAGCGACGGTTATATAGCTCTGTTAGAAAATCACGATAGGCCATGCCATTAAGGCGCTTGGTTAGCCGGACCGTTTCAACATTTTCACTCACACGCCACTGGAACTCTTCCGCTGCAAAAGGGCGCTGCATAAAGTCATTTGCACCAGCCTTTAGAAATTGCGCTGACATCAAACTATTGCCCGTTGATGAAACACCCAAGATCCGCATATCTTCGCTATAGTTACCCTTGCGAGCGAGTGAGACGAATTCATCTCCATTCATTCCCGGCATATTGTAATCTGTGACGATCAAATCGAACTGATGCCCTTGCTCCAGCAAGTGCAATGCCTCTTTGCCACTGAACACGGCGTGAACGTTGTAGAGTTGCGGTTCGAGTAAGCCAACCATAACAGCTTGTGTTGTTTTCTGGTCATCAACAACCAGAACACTGGAATAGCGGTTGAGCAATGCTTTACGAGCTGTTTCAGCCAATATTCGAGCAGAATCTGGATTGTCTTTCACCACATAATCAATAACTCGACGGTTCAACATGCGATCACGAACTTCTTCCGAGAACGTGCCTGTAAATACCACCGTGGGAATATCACGAGCCAGAAGTTCATCCATTGCTTCGCCATTTGGAGCACCAGGCACATTCAAATCTGTAAGTGCCACTTCATATTGGACACCTGATGTGACCGCATCAAGCACTTCTTGATAACTTGCACAAATCGTGACGTTTGCGCCAAAAGTTTTATCAAGCTGATCAAAAATAATTTGCTGATAAGTACGTGAATCTTCAACAAGAAGAATGTTTATGTCACTAAATTGATTGAGACCGTTTGGTCCGCGGCTGTCTTTTCTAAAGGACATAAAGTCTCCCGAGTGCACCTTTAATCTTGGTGTGAGATTTCTACAAAAGACTTACTATGTTATTAAACTTTTACGTAAATTCTAATGGATAAACATTCCAAACAGCCTCAAAGGTCTCATTTATAAAGAGTTAGGCCTTTTTAACCCACCGACGATCGGGGGTTTGTTGCCAGTAAGTTTTTTCCATTCCACTCTTTGAAAAAGCCTTCCACTGAGCGCGTGCACGTTCTAATTGCTCTTGGTCATGGCCATCGAACATATAAACAATTCTATCGCATTCATCTGCATTGGGCTCTTCGCCCATATCTACAACAAAGCGAACTTGTGCATTATTTGCACTATCACCTAATGTGGTGAGCAAAACTGGTTGCAGTTCTGCATTTTCATCGCCAACCTTGCCATGAGCTAAAAAACTGTCTTCACGATAGGTCCAAAGATGATTGTCAAGAATATCTAATCGCTCTTCGGACCCACAATGAATACAAGCTTTCCAGCCACGCGCGATGCTTTTTTCCAAAAGCTGCGGCAGCGTATCTTCAAGCCTTGTTTCTGTTAGATGATAGAAAAGTATTTCTGCCATTATGTAATTTGTTCATTATTCATAATTTTGTTCAACCAACTGATTTAACAATCGAACCCCGAAACCTGAGCCCCAAGATGTGTTGATATCCGTTTTTGGCGATCCCATTGCTGTTCCAGCTACATCCAAGTGCGCCCAAGGTGTTTCACCCACGAAGCGTTGCAAAAACTGAGCTGCCGTGATGGAACCGGCATGGCGCCCACCGGTATTCTTCATATCAGCAAATTTACTATCAATCATTTTATCGTATTCTTTATCCAGCGGAAGGCGCCAAACACGTTCTCTGGTATTTAAACCCGCCTCGCTGATTTGATCTGCCAACTCATCATTGTTAGAAAATAATCCAGCATGATGATTGCCAAGAGCCACCAGAACAGCGCCAGTTAGTGTAGCTAAATTGATCATGAATTGCGGATTAAAACGTGTGTTGCAATAATGAAGCGCATCGCACAGGACAAGGCGTCCTTCTGCATCAGTATTAATCACCTCAATAGTCTGCCCGGACATGGATGTTACAATATCACCAGGGCGCTGGGCTTTTCCATCAGGCATATTTTCAACAAGACCGAGAATACCCACAACATTTGTTTTGGCTTTCCGCATAGCAAGCGTTTTCATCAAGCCAATAACAGCGGCAGCACCGCCCATATCACCCTTCATATCTTCCATACCGCCAGCAGGCTTGATGGAAATACCACCCGTATCGAACACGACCCCTTTTCCAACAAATGCAATTGGTGCTTCTGATTTTTTCCCACCATCCCAGCGCATGATTGCAAGACGGGGAGGACGCTCGGACCCTAAAGAAACACCCAATAAGGCGTTCATCCCTAACTTGCTCATTTGTTTTTCAGTGAGAATTTCAGTCTTAATACCAAATTCTTCGAGCGCCTTAGCTTCTGCTGCAAATTCCACAGGTCCGAGTGTATTCGCTGGCTCGTTGACCATGTTGCGCGCTAAAATCACACCCTGAACAATAGCATCCTGTTCAACAAAACTCTTCTTAATTTTCAAATGATTTACGTCAACAATCTTTATCTTGCGAACTTTGTCGGCATCTTTTTTCTTAGTGACCGTCTTATACTGATCAAAGTCATATGCGCGTAATGTTAAGCCGGCTGCAAGATGAGCAATGAGATCTTCACTCTGACCTTCGCCTGCGGAATTCGTAAAAACATTGACCTTTTCAGCGGAGCCTATTTTTGCGCAAATCTGCCCACCTAGATTGAGCCATTGGTTCACCTCATCAAGTTCACCATTTCCAATACCAACCACGAGAACTTTGCCGTAATTTGAACCATCCGGCGCTATAAAAGTGAACGATTCACCTGATTTTGCAGAAAAATCTGCGAGCTTGGCTGCTTTTGAGATCAGTTTATCATCAGCAATATTTTCAATATCAGCAGGATACTCATCAACTTTATCGACAACAAAAACAGCTAAATCACAGGCAGTTTTTGATGTTTTGCTGAAAGTTAGATCTATTTTCATAATGTTTGCTCTCCAATTACCCAATTTTGCTTCTTAGGGCTGCGATTCGTGGTTTATTTATGTACTTAGCGCAGTTAGGATGTCTTTCACAGAGCGTCGCAGGTATGCGTATTATTTTGTGAACGAAAAGAGTAATTTATTAACCACATTTATTTGCTAAATATTACCCATTATTTGATCATATGATATAATGGTATGGTAAGTTTAGTTTACGTCTCCTCTCTTGTTTCTTCTCACTACCGAAATGAGCCGAGAACGCGTTTGACTTTAGTGGGACAGTAACAATTTTGTATTTGGGACGAATTAAAATATGAAGCAGATAGAACGCTACATATTTGGGCGAATTGCCTCGCTGACCCTATTGTCACTCTCTGCGATTACCATTCTTGCACTCACAACACAGATTTTAATAAGAGTTGATGTTTTAACAACGTCGAACAGTGCCCTCCTCACATTTTTCAAACTATCTCTGACCCTCGTTCCTGAAGTCGTGCTTGCCGTTGCCCCATTTGCTCTGCTTGTTGGCATTGGCCGGATTTTGACAACCATGAATGAAGACAGCGAACTCGTGGTTATTGAAGCCTCAGGCGCGTCAAATATATTTATTGCAAAACCTATTATTTTATTCTCAGTATTGTTAGGCATAGGCCTTCTATTGGTCGCTAACTTTGCTGGGCCGAAAGCAAATCGAAACCTCTATTCCATTCTATCTGGTTCGAATACAGATATTATCTCTCTCGCCATATCATCAGGAAAATTCCGCAAGATTGAGAACGGTCTTTACATTCAAGTAGCAGAATCACTGCCAGGTGGTGGCATGGGCGGGATCTTCTTATCCGACCGCCGCGATCCATCGGCTGAACTGATATATTATGCCAAAGTTGGCACGTTAAAGAAAACTGATAACGCCAACTTGCTTGTCATGAATGATGGTGAAATTCACCGCAGCGCGGCGGGCGGCGAGCAAGTTTCTGTGGTTAATTTCAAATCCTATGTCCTTGATATGGCATCATTTATCCCTAGCACAGAAAAAGGCGACCCGCTTCCCAAAGAATTATATCTACCGGAATTACTTGAGCCTGACACCACAAATTCGAACTATGAAAGTCATCGTTTATTTTATAATTATGAAATTCATTTTAGATTATCGAGCTGGCTTTACACCATTGCATTCGGAGCGATCATGGCTGCTTTTTTGGCCAATGCTCAATCGAACCGCGCTCAGCATTTTCAAAGAATTGCATCCGCAGTGATTACGTGCGTCATCGTGCGCGTCATTGCGGGTATTATTCTTGAAAACTCCAAAACATCAGTCTTCGCGGGTGCTTTAAACTATATATTCCCAATTTTTGTTACGTTGTTATTCATGCTTCAAATCTATGCGGGTTATAGTTTGAAGCTTCCCAAATCTGCACAAAATTTAATTGATCGATTACAGGAACGCATCACATCAATATTTGAACGTCGTACAAAACCTACTTCACAAACCAAAAATAACGGGGCCGTTTGATGATCCTGCTTGGCGTTCTATCGAGATATATTGCAAAACGTTACCTGTTTAGCTTCACAATGAACCTCATTGCAATCAGTGCCTTGATATTTGTTGTTGATTTTGGAGAAACGGCTCGACGTTTTTCTAATGTTGCAGGATATTCTGCTGATATCGCAGCGTTTTTATCCCTCTTGCGGATACCTGTACTTATCCAGATATCCATTCCATTTATGGTGCTCATCGCGACAATCTCAACGCTTTTAAACCTTAGCAAAAAATACGAACTGGTGATTGCAAGGGCAAGCGGGTTGTCTGCTTGGCAATTTTTGTTGCCTATCATTGTATGTAATCTCGTGATTGGTGCTCTATCGATTACAACACTCAATCCATTGGGGGCTTATACGGCTCGTCTAGCGGATGAAATCGCAACGTCAAACGGCTTTGGCGATACATTTAGTTCCGGTCAGGAAAATCCACCCTGGCTAAGACAGACAACATCCGAGGGTACGACAATCATTGGCGCGCGCAGCCAGACAGATAACGGTCAGCTCCTCAATCAGGTTACTTTTCTTCGTTTAGATGCAGATGATATAATTTCAGATCGGGTTGAAGCAAAGCAAGCAAGACTTTCTGATGGTTACTGGCAACTGAATGATGTGAGTATTATCAAAAATGGCGAAGCTGCTAAAAAGACAGCGATACTAAAAATTAAAACTAATTTGCAGCCGGAATTTATTGAGGAGGCATTTTCTTCAGCTGATTCTGTTTCATTTTTTGATTTGCCAACCAAAATTGATGCAGCTAATTCTTTTGGTTTAAAAGCAAGCAGTTACATCACTAAATTTCATCAATTATTGGCACTTCCGGCGTTTTTGGTGGCCATGACATTCATCGCAGGCATGGTTTCCCTCACATTTGTGCGCTTTGGGCAGTCACTTTATGCGATTATGGGTGGAATCCTTGCCGGGTTTCTGCTTTATGTGCTTTCGGAACTTATATCGGCCTTCGGTGAAGCAGGTGCAATTCCACCGATAGTGGCGGCTTGGATTCCTGTCATTATCGCATCAACAATTGGAGGCACAGTTTTGCTTCACAAGGAGGATGGTTAGTTGAGTATTGAGTACCACAAATCAATGTGGAAAATAACCAGCGCTCTAAAAGCGGGGGGTATTGCAACGCTTGTCGCATGCGCTGCAATTGCGCCTGCCATTTCGCAAAGCTTGACGTCTGGCGATTTAACTGGCCCTACCGTTACGGAAGACCCTAGGCTTATCTTAGTCGCGGACGAACTTATTTATAATCGCGACCAAGATTTGATTACGGCAAAAGGTGGTATTCAGCTCGATTATGGCGAATACCAACTCGTCTCTCGCAGCATCGAATATAACCAAACGACCGGACGGGTCCGCGCTATAGGTAATGTTGAGCTATTAGAGCCAAATGGCAATCGCATTTATGCTGATGAATTGGATATCACTGACGATTTTGCCGATGGGTTTGTACAGGCTCTTCGCGTCGAAACACCCGATAACACACGTATTGCGGCTTCAAGTGCTGATCGTAGTGATGGCGAAGTTACGGTTTTCCATGATGGCGTTTATACCGCCTGCAAAACATGTAAAACAAAGAAAGCAAGCAGACCGCTCTGGCAAATCAAAGCACGCAAAGTCATTAGCAATGGCAAGAGCAAAACAATTCGTTTTGAGCGACCTGTTTTTGAAGTCGCTGGTGTTCCGCTTATTCGGCTTCCTTCTTTTACCATTCCCACGCACAACTCCAAGCGTAAGAGTGGTTTTCTGCCGCCAAAGTTTGGCTACAGTAGCAAGCTCGGTTTTGAAGCACGTGTACCATATTACTTTGCGCTTGCACCCAATATGGATGCGACCGTCACTGCAAGTGGCTTTTCCAAAACAGGGTTTATGACTGAGGTCGAATTCAGACAAAAATTCAGAAATGGGCAATATACGTTAAAACTTGCTGGTGCGCATCAAGGCAATCCTCGTCAATTTGATACTGTTGCAGGGCGAGCAACAACAGATGGTGCGGAAACACAGCGCGGCTTCATTGCTTCTAAGGGTGAATTTCAGATAAACCCTAAATGGAAATTTGGTTGGAATGGCATGTTCCAAACAGATCAAAACTTTGCCAATACCTACACGATTGATGGTTACAGTAGCACTCGCCAAACCTCGCAAGCCTACCTGACTGGCCTAGGCACAACGAGTTATTTCGATCTTCATGCCTATAAATTTGACATTCAGTCAGACACAATTGGTGATATATCAGAAAAACAACAGGCAATCGTTCATCCAGTTATCGATTACACGCGCATATTCTCCGATGGCATCACAGGCGGTGATCTAAAGCTAACACATAACAGCCAGTTTTTATCACGTGACCAGCAAAAAGTCGTTTCCGGACGCACAGAAGGCCTCGACGGCTCCAATGGCCGCACCACAACTGAAATTGAGTGGAAAAAACAAATCATCACCGAAAGCGGATTGGTCTTCACACCACTATTAGCAGCGCGTGGTGATTATAATAGTTTTGATGTGAATACCGCTCCTGCGGGTCTTGCAAGCGGCACAAGCGCGACACGTGGTATGGTGACTGCAGGCTTGGAAGCTAAATATCCATTGTTAGTTAGCGCGGGTTCATCCAGTCATGTCATAGAACCAATCGCACAAATTTTTGCGCGAAATGACGAGCGGCTTTCAGGTGGACTGCCGAATGAAGATGCTCAAAGCTTTGTCTTTGACGCATCGAACCTGTTTGAACGTGACAAATTCTCCGGCTTTGACCGAATAGAGGGTGGAACACGTGCAAACATCGGCATAAGGTATGCTGGTTCATTCTCAAATGGTTTCACAACAAGTGCAATTTTCGGCCAATCGTTCCATCTTGGTGGCAAAAACTCATTTGCACAAAGTGACCTTACCGGTGCCGGAGCAGATTCTGGGCTTGAAACAGATCGCTCTGATTATGTTGGAGCCTTTACGCTTGATAGTGGTAAAGGAATATCCCTAACTGCATCAGGCCGATTTGATAAAGATAATTTTGATGTGAATCGTTCATCATTATCGGCGAACTTTAGCACCGATAGACTACAGACCAGTCTGAGTCATTCGCGCATCAAGGCACAAACAGGATATGGCTCATCCACTGATCGTGAAGAGATTAGCGGTAGCGCTTCACTAAAACTGACTGATCATTGGCGAGTGTTTGGCAACACAACATATGATCTTGATGCAAGCAATTTTACAACATCAAGAGCTGGCATCAAATATGATTGTGATTGTTATTCTTTCCAAAGCACTTACGAACACAAACATGCAACAGCGACATCTAAGGCAGAATGGAGTGTTGGATTCAAGATGAATTTCAGGACTTTAGGAAGTGTTGAAGCGCCAAGCATTAGCATAAAATAACAGACTTGGGACGATCTAGGGTTTCCAATGATGCCTTAATTTGACCCCAGACCCACAATAGATATAAAAATATGGGAAGCTGGACCAGGTGAATATAAGGGCATTGTATATGATAACCGTAAAACAAAGTAACATGATGTCAAAATCAATAATTTTTGCACTAGCTGCTATATGTATGGCTGTTTTCTCGATAGCAGAACCAAGACTAGCCGCGGCAGCAAGCCAGATCAAAATTATTGTCAATAAACAAGCCATTACCAACACTGATTTATCCCGTCGCGTAGCGCTTTTGCGGCTGCAACGACGTGGAGGAAAGTTATCATCCGTTGCACGCGAAGAACTTATTGAACAGGCATTGAAAACCCAAGAATTGCAGCGCCTTAGGGCGAGTCCCAGTCAAAGAGAAGTTGATGCAGCATTTTCTCGTTTCGCATCAGGTAATAATCTATCTGCAAAGAGAATGTCATCTATTTTAGGGCAAGCAGGCGTAACGGCGAAACACTTCAAACAATTTATTGCAACACAAATTGGCTGGGGTAGAGTTGTTAGTGCACGATATGGCGGTGGTCAGGCTGGACGCATGAGTACACAAGACCTCGTGTCAAAAATGCTTGAACGTGGTGATAATAAGCCAACGACCAATGAGTATATCCTGCAACAGGTGATTTTTGTTGTTCCCCAATCAAAGCGCAGCAAATCAAACCTTGGCCGTCGCAATAGCGAAGCGAAGAAATTACGCGCGCGCATTCAGTCTTGCGACACGACAAAGTCTCTAACAAAGGGTCTTAAGGATGTAACGGTTAAAAACCTTGGTCGGTTTTTACAGCCTGAACTCCCGCCTGAATGGTCTCCGCTTATCACAAAAACAAACCCGAATAAGCCAACACGTACGCGTGTGACTGAAAAAGGTGTTGAGTTCCTGATCGTTTGTTCATCTCGCAGTGTATCAGACGATGTTGC
Source organism: Lentilitoribacter sp. Alg239-R112 (assembly GCF_900537175.1). GTDB lineage: Bacteria > Pseudomonadota > Alphaproteobacteria > Rhizobiales > Rhizobiaceae > Lentilitoribacter. The sequence goes on from NZ_LS999833.1 coordinate 644,132, forward strand.
AGCTGAGATGGTGTTCCGTGCGGAAGAACAGAGCAATCCGCAAGATGATGCAAATAGCAAAAGATATCTTGCAGAACTTCGTAAACGTGCAGTGATCATCAAAAAATAGCCGTATATAATTGTAGTGTCCACCACCGGAATTCATAAGATGACATCAACTGCCCCGCTTGCCCTTACGATGGGAGATCCCTCGGGCATTGGTCTTGATCTGACAATTTCGGCATGGAGAATGCGAAAGAAGCTTTCACTCCCGGAATTCATTTTCATTGGCAACAAAGATGCACTCTTGTCGCGGGCAAAGCTCTTAAACCAAGACATCGATGTTATCGATTGCCAAGTGGATGACGTTTTTAAGCACTTTAATCAAGCTATTCCCTGCCTGAATTTACCTTGCAGCAAAGAAGTTATCACTGGCACTCCAACGCCTGACAACGCACAAACCATTTTAACATCTATAGAAAAAGCCGTTGAGCTCACAAATTCAGGTGCCACATCAGCGGTTGTGACAAACCCAATATCTAAGGCTGTGTTATATGATGCAGGCTTTAAACATCCCGGCCACACGGAGTTCTTGGCAGAACTTGCAAAAATGCCAGATGGAGAGGTTCCCCTTCCCGTTATGATGCTGGCGGGTCCCGAACTTCGCACTGTGCCAGTGACTATTCATATTCCTCTCATGCAAGTCATGGCACATCTAACAACTGACCTGATTATCAAGACATCTGAGATTACATACTACGATCTAAAATATCGATTTGGGGTAGAGCATCCCAGACTGGCTATTTCTGGTTTAAACCCCCATGCGGGCGAAGATGGCGCATTGGGTCACGAGGATGCAGAAATTATTGTGCCTGCAATAGAGGCGCTTAAAGCAAAAGGTATTAACGTCACCGGACCACTACCTGCTGATACAATGTTCCATGAAGACGCGCGCATAAACTACGATGTGGCGCTTTGCATGTACCATGACCAAGCGTTGATTCCAGCAAAGGCGCTCGGCTTTCACGACGCGGTTAATGTTACACTTGGACTTCCTTTCATCCGTACATCACCCGATCATGGGACTGCCTTTTCAATTGCTGGCAAGAATATTGCGCGGCATGATAGTCTTGTCGCAGCCCTTAAAATGGCTGCCAAGATGAGTGAAATACAACACAGCAAGGGCGCATAATGGCATCTTTTGATGGGTTACCACCGCTTCGCGATACCATTGAAACCTATGGACTTGATGCGAATAAGGCATTGGGTCAAAATTTCATACTAGATCTGAATCTTACGCATAAGATTGCGCGGGACGCTGGTGACCTATCAAAGAGCACTGTCGTCGAAATTGGACCTGGCCCAGGCGGTTTAACGCGTGCAATCCTATCGCTTGATGCTAAAAAACTTATCTGTATTGAGCGAGACAATCGATGCTTACCTGCATTGCAGGAAATATCAGATTACTACCCTGATCGTCTGAATGTTCTCGAAGATGATGCATTGATGGTTGATTTAAGCAAGTTCGAAGACGAGCACCCAATCAAGATCATCGCTAATTTGCCCTATAATATTGGCACACAATTATTGACCAACTGGTTAACACAATCAATCGATAATCCATTCTGGTCATCCATGACGTTGATGTTCCAGAAAGAAGTAGGCCAGCGTATTATCGCTAAACCGGGAGACAAGCACTATGGTCGCCTTGGCGTTTTATGTGGCTGGATGACGGACGCCTCGATTTCCTTTGATGTATCTCGCGAGGCTTTCAGTCCTCCACCCAAAGTGACATCCTCTGTGGTTCATCTTGAACTTAAGAAAAACCGCATTCCCTGCCAATTATCAAAGCTAGAAATGGTCACGCAGGCAGCCTTTGGGCAACGTCGTAAAATGTTACGCCAGAGTCTTAAGTCAATTGGTGGAGAGGCGCTGTTAGAAAAAGTCGGCATTGAACCAACAAGACGCGCTGAAACGCTTGAGATTGACGAGTTTTGCGCCCTTGCGAGGGAATTTGAATGACAGTAATGCGAACAGGCGTGAGCCAGATTGTTATATATACAAAACGCGTCGATGCGATGGTGGCGTTTTATCGGCTACACTTTGGCTTTGAACCTAGGATACACGGCGATGAGCAAATCACTGAACTTCGGCATTCATCTCATGGGTTTAGAATATTATTGCACCCAATAAGTGAAGAACACATCGAGGGCCAAAATTCGGTGAAACTTGTTTTTGACGTGCCCGATGTTGAGCTATTCTGCAATTTAGCACGCCAGAACGGTCTTAATTTTGGAACAATACACGAAGCGGATGGATATAAATTTTCCGATGCTGAGGACCCATCGAAAAACATTATCTCAGTTTCAAGCCGGGCCTACCGCGGCGGTCGCTGATAATAATCTGCATTCAAAGGTTGGTATTAACGACCCGATAGTTTTTCGACAAAATCAAAGAGACCAGGCCGCCTGTCGCGACGCAATCGCTCTGCTTTCACAATGGCTTGTACTTCGCCAAATGCTTTGTTGAGATCTTCATTGACGACGACATAATCATATTCGCGCCAATGAGACATTTCCTCAGCCGCATTCATAAGCCGTTTTTCAATCACTTCCTGACTGTCTTCCGCACGTCTATTTAGGCGCGCGCGCAATTCTTCAAAACTTGGAGGCAAGATAAAGATTGAAACCACATCAACAGCCATTTTCTCCTGCAACTGCAATGCTCCCTGCCAATCAATATCAAAAAGCATATCGCGACCTTCTGAAAGCGCAATTTCAGCTTCTTCACGTGGCGTTCCGTAGAAATTTCCATGTACTTCGGCGGATTCCAACAGTCCGTCACTATCGCGTAAACGCTCAAATTCTTTAATCGATATGAAGTGATAATGTGTACCGGCAATCTCGCTTTCACGTCTTTGGCGCGTCGTCACACTCACGGAAAGGCTAAGACCTTTGTCTTGTTCAAGCAAACTACGAGCAATGGTGGATTTTCCAGCACCTGAAGGTGATGAAAGCACCAACATTAGGCCGCGCCGAGCGATACCGTCCAAATTAGAAATACTCACTTACCTACTCCACATTCTGAATTTGTTCGCGAAACTGATCTATGATGACTTTAAGATCAAGGCCTATCGTGGTCACCGCGCCAGCATTTGATTTTGAGCAAACAGTATTACATTCACGATTAAATTCCTGCGCTAAAAAATCGAGCCGTCGACCTACTGCACCACCTTCTTTGATTAGGCTTTTAGCAGCTTTAATATGCGTGACAAGACGATCAAGTTCTTCTTGCAGGTCAGCTTTTGTGGCCAGAATTGCTGCTTCCGTATGAAGTCTGTCCTCATCAAAATCTGAGTTGACCTCCAGTAAATTGCGGACCTGTTCTTTCAGCCTTATGCGAATTGCATCTTGAGTGCGCGACGGATCAGCGACGATTGCACCAACCTTTAAGGCAACCTGCTCCATTTGATCTAACAACACGCTCGTAAGATTTGCCCCCTCGGATTGTCTTGCAACTACTAAAGCATCCAAACATTCTAAGAAGCTAACGCTCATTTCAGCAATGAGTTTATCTTTATCAGATTGAGAACGTTCGACCTGCCGTTCTTCCAATACACCGCGCACATTTAGAATGCCGTCAACACTGGCCTTTTCTATATTTGTATTTTCAGAAAGCTGCGAAGCGATATTCATTACTTGCTCTAATGCCGCCTGATTAACAACAAGCTCAGCTGAATGCTGCTCTTTAACATTAAGGGAGATTTGAATGTTGCCCCGCTTAAGTGCTTTGGCACTTGCTGCTCGCACTTGTGACTCAAGAGCTTCAAAACCAGAAGGCAGTCGAAGACGAACATCTAATCCTTTGCCGTTGACTGAGCGAATTTCCCAAAGCCACGAGGCATTATCATATATACCATCTGCGCTGGCAAATCCTGTCATCGAGCTAACAGCCATACATCCCCCTCAGGTTTAAACCCAATGAGCGGTCGGAAAGAAGTTTACATGAAAGAACTAATTTTCACTCTTCTCTTCTTCTTTTGCAACAGCTTCAGCTGCTTTTTTCCTAGCCGCCTCAATTTTGCGCCATCGCGCAACATTTTCATTATGCTCTTTTAGTGTCGTAGCGAATGCATGTCCACCCGTACCATCGGCAACGAAATACAAGTCCTCTGTGCGAGATGGATTGATCACAGCTTCCATCGCCTTCAAACCTGGATTGGCAATAGGTGTGGGAGGTAATCCATCGATCTGGTAGGTATTGTACTCGGTCTTTTTGTCCAAATCGGAACGATAAATAGGCCGACCCGATGGCTTACCCTCGCCACCAAATATTCCATAAATGATGGTTGGATCAGATTGTAGACGCATACCCTTGTTAAGACGGTTTACAAACACACCTGCCACACGTGGACGTTCATCGGCTTTACCTGTCTCTTTTTCAACAATAGAGGCTAGAGTAACCATCTCTTCTTTGGTTTCAATCGGCAGGTCCGCCACACGTCGCGCCCATATGCGCTCGACCGCGCGTTCTTGGGCTGTTGTCATCTGAGCAATAATTTCAGCACGTGTAGTCCCGCGCGAGAAATTATAGGTATTTGGCAAAAGACTGCCTTCTTCAGGCAAATCTTCAGGCAAATCTCCGGTTAAATCTTCACTCTCTTTTAGACGCTCAAATATCTGGAAAACGGTCAAACCTTCAGGCGCAGTGAACGAATATAAAATTGCTTTACCTGACTGCAAAATCTCCATGATTTGTCGCATGGATGAACCGGCTTTAATTTCGTATTCGCCAGCTTTAAGCGAGTCGCCGTTAAGGATGGCAGAGGACGCATAGCGAAATATTCGTGCATCCGTTACAAGGCCAGACCGCTCCAAATCATTGGCAATCGTTGCCAAACCTGCACCATCGCGGACGACAAAACTTGTTGTGTGTTTAAGCGGACCCTTTTGCTCAAAAAGCACTTTGCCGAAATAAAGCGTACCGCCTGCGAGAATGGTGATAACAAACAACATCGTCATCAAAAAATTCAGAAAAACAACTGTTTGAGAGCGCGCACGTTTTGAGCGCACTTTTTTTGGCGGCTCAGGAACCTTTTGCGGCTTTAATGCTTGCGTCGGGGACACGGGGATTATTGGCCGGCTACGCCCTTGGTCATTGTTATCTACGTTCAAAACTCACTCACACGATTCGATAAATAGTAGTTTTCGATGTCTATATATCTTTATCTTTGTGGCAAAAACAGAGCAAAATATACCCTGAGCATAAAATTATGCGTATCTGCGTAAGACAAGCGATGCATTTGTTCCACCAAAGCCGAAGGAATTGGATAAAGCCACATCAACATTACGTTTTCTGGCAACTTTTGGAACCAAATCTATCTTGGTTTCAATCGCAGGATTATCCAAGTTCAAAGTCGGCGGCACAATGTTATCGCGAATTGCTAACGCGGAAAAAATGGCTTCAACAGAACCAGCAGCACCGAGCAAGTGTCCAATAGCTGACTTAGTTGATGACATTGATATTTTCGACGCATTTTCACCAACTAAACGCTCTACAGCGCCCAACTCGATCGTATCTGCCATCGTGGATGTACCATGAGCATTGATATAATCGACATCGCCAGCATCAAGTCCCGCACGTTTAAGCGCCATTTTCATGCAGCGATAAGCACCATCCCCATCCTCTGAGGGGGCTGTAATATGATATGCATCGCCAGAAAGGCCATAGCCCACGACTTCAGCAATAATATTTGCGCCTCGTGCTTTTGCATGCTCAAGTTCCTCAAGCACCATAATACCTGCGCCTTCGCCCATTACAAAACCATCACGATCAATATCATAAGGGCGAGATGCTCTTTGTGGATCATCGTTATATTGCGTTGATAACGCCTTGCATGCTGCAAAGCCAGCAATGGAAATTCGGCAGACAGGCGATTCCGCACCACCTGCAACCATCACATCAGCATCACCTAGAGCAATTAAGCGACTGGCATCGCCAATAGCGTGTGCGCCAGTTGAACAGGCTGTTACAACAGAGTGGTTTGGACCTTTAAGACCGTGAGCAATTGAAACATGGCCTGAGGCTAGATTGATCAAGCGACCGGGAATAAAAAACGGCGAAATACGGCGAGGGCCTCGATCTTTAAGCGTATAGCCAGCATCGACAATACCTTGCAAACCACCAATACCGGACCCGATTAAAACGCCGGTTGCAAATTGATCATCATCACTTTCAGGATGCCAGTCAGCATCATCCAAAGCCATTTTTGCAGCGGCAACTGCATAGGTGATAAATGGATCAACTTTGCGCTGTTCTTTTGGCTCCATCCAATCATCAGCATTGTAATGGCCTTCTTGGGACGTATCCGTTGGAATCTGGCAAGCTATTTGTGCTGCAATATCATCAACTTCAAAACCAGAAATACGAGCTGCTGCATTTTGTCCAGCAAGTAATCGAGACCAAGTGATCTCTGTTCCGCATCCAAGCGGAGATAACATACCAGTACCAGTTATAACGACACGTCTCACAAGCTAACTCCTAAAATCCGAGTAAAAGAACAAAAGCTTTAAACGCAAAAAAGGGCTGGTGATTTACCAACCCTTCCTGCTTAAATTCAAACAAATTATGCTTTAGCTTTGTCGATAAATTTAACAGCGTCACCCACTGTAAGAATTGTATCAGCAGCATCATCTGGAATTTCAATGCTGAATTCTTCTTCAAAGGCCATGACCAACTCGACAGTATCGAGTGAATCGGCGCCCAAATCGTCAATGAAGCTTGCGCCTTCACCCACTTTGGCTTCTTCTACACCTAGGTGTTCAATAACGATTTTTTTTACGCGGTCTGCAATTTCGCTCATGTCGGTTCATTGACCTCTTTATTAGTTGAATCTGTTTTCTTTGGTAACCTGATGTTACCCACCTTACAAGTATTGCTTATAATTTAGTCCAAATTTGCTCGTATTCAACTGTAATTTTCAAATTCTTAACAGTCTATACGCGTAACCCCACCCCACAAGAAACTTGAAAAGCGGTGCCAAGTACCATTGTTTAAGCGATTAGAAAAGCCCAAAATGACAGTGTAAGGGCGTTTTTTATGTGTAAAACTCATCTATCTAGGCACCGAGACCATACTCTCGCCAAAATACTAACCACAAAAAGCATCTTGAGTGACATTGGTATAGCTATAGCAAGCGTTGTAACAAGATATGCAAATCTGATCTAATATCTGCCATCTCTTGTGCTGCCAAGGTCTCAAGCCCTATCAAACCGGCATACAAAATCGCCGCGCAGGATCGGCTGTTTTTCCCATCATACCCATAAGCAGCAAATTGCTCAATTAGAAAGTCCAATCTCTGATGGTCGACCTTTTTGATCATATCACCTACTTGTTTGCTATATTTTCCCCAATCACGAATAGCAGCCTCCACAGAAACACCCCCGTAAGCTTCGCTTAAATTACCTGAAACAAGATCAACAAGTGCAGTGAGTTTATCCTCAGGCTTTCCGGAAGTGGCATCTATATTTGCGATAATTCCACTTGTGGCCATTTCATACCAATGTTCAAGCATCTGGCTTTTTAACGCGTCAACATTTGCAAAGTGCCAATAGAACGAGCCTTTGCTTACTTTTAGATGTCTGGCTATGGCCTCTACTTTAATGGCTTGCGGACCACCAGCTGTGAGCGCCTTGAAAGCCGCTGCAATCCAATCTTGAGATGAGAGATTATTTGATTTCATCTCACCACCATACGCTAGCGTATTGACAAATACAAATTGACCGTCCATACGCTACCGTATGGTAATTTTAGGAGGGTTAAAAATGATGAATAAAGCTGTTGCGTTAGCAGGATTACTATCCTTAATTCTAACTCTAATTCATATTGTTGGTGGTGGAGCCGATGTACATGAGCCCATTCTCGCCAGCGAGCTGGATAACATCCTTAAGGGATATTCATCGGTCATTTGGCATGGGGTAACGGCAAATCTGTTTTTATGCAGCGCGATCTTATTTTATGCGAGCATATCGAAGCCAAATCTACCAACTTTGACAAGTATTGTCATTGTTCAATATCTGGCCTACGCGGTCATTTTTATATTTTATGGCACGACACGATTTGGGTCGATTATGATTATGCCGCAATGGATTGCATTTTTGATTATTCCAGCAATCGCAACGTTCGGTATCTATCTTAGCCGCCGCGAAAGTGGGCAAGCACCTACCAAATAGCATATAGTGGTATTCTCCTCCGTTGGCACACGACGGAGGAGACGTAATTTTCGGGACTTAGATCATTGCCATACCGCCATTTACATGCAGAGTTTGCCCTGTCATGTAAGCAGCTTCGTCTGACGCAAGATAGGTAACAGCGCTAGCGATGTCTGCACCCTCTCCCATTTTTTTCATTGGAATAGCGCCCATGATGGCGTCTTTTTGCTTATCATTCAGCTTATCTGTCATTGCAGATTTGATGAAACCGGGGGCCACACAATTGACTGTGATGCCGCGTGGTGCAACTTCCTGAGCTAGTGATTTAGAAAATCCAATAAGACCGGCTTTTGATGCGCAATAGTTTGCCTGGCCTGGGTTACCAGTTACACCAACAACAGATGTGATATTGATAATGCGACCATTTCTGCGGCGCATCATTGGGTGAGTTAGTTCGCGTGTTAGGTGGAAAACTGCTGTGAGATTGACTTGTAATACATCATCCCAATTTTCATCGCTCATACGAACGAACAAACCGTCACGCGTGATACCCGCATTGTTGACGAGAATATCAACGCCTTCCATATCTTCTTCAGCTTTTTTGCCAAGCGCTTTTACCTCGTCCATATTGGACATGTTTGCTGGCATGATATGAACACGTTCTCCGAGTTCAGCAGCAAGCGCTTCTAACTTTTCAACACGCGTACCGTGAATGCCAACAATTGCACCACGTGCATGCAGGCTTTTGGCAATTTCTTCGCCCAAACCACCGCTTGCGCCTGTTACAAGTGCTTTGCGCCCTGTTAGATCAAACATTATATATTCCTTTAAATTAACTATTCAGCTTTTCAAGAGCCGCCTCGAGGTCGGCTGGATTGTTTACTGCGACACCTGCAAGTGACCGATCAATGCGCCTTGCAAGCCCTGTTAGCACTTTGCCTGAACCGACTTCAAACAATGTGTCAACACCATTTGCGGCAAACCAGCCAACGCTTTCGCGCCATCTAACCTGTCCAGTAACCTGCTCCACAAGCAATTTAACGATCTCATCTGGATCAGTGACGGGGGCAGCTCGTACATTTGCAACAAGCGGTACGGCAGGTGCATCTTTTGCGACATCCGCAAGAGCTTGTGCCATAGCATCTGCGGCTGGTGCCATTAGGCTAGAATGGAACGGCGCGGATACCGGCAGCATAAGAGCGCGTTTTGCACCTTTTTCGGTTGCTAATCCTGCAGCTTTCTCAACGGCAGCTTTACCGCCGGAAATCACAAGCTGCCCACCGCCATTGTCATTGGCGATCTGGCAACTACCCTGATCAGATGCGGCTGCGCAGATTGCCTCAACATCACTATGTTCCAAACCAATGATGGCTGCCATTGCGCCCTCACCTGCCGGAACTGCCGCCTGCATAGCATTGCCACGAATGCGCAACAGTTTTGCTGTGTCTGAGATTGAGAACATGCCAGCAGCGCATAGGGCTGAATATTCACCCAAAGAATGACCTGCAACAAAAGAAACTGATTTACCAAGGTCAAAACCTTCCGCTTCCATCACCTTAACAATAGCCATTGAAACAGCCATCAAAGCGGGTTGCGCATTTGCTGTCAAAGTCAGCGTATCTTCTGGACCTTCAAACATTGTTTGAGATAGTTTTTCACCCAACGCTTCGTCGACTTCATCAAATACTGCTTTTGCGACCGGAAAATTTTCCGCCCATTCTTTACCCATGCCAACGGACTGACTGCCTTGGCCCGGAAATGTCATTGCAATTGCCATATTGCTTCAACCCTATCAATTTTAAAATGCCGAATTATGTTCTGGCTTGTCTCTACATTCTTGGCTCTGATGTCAAGTTCTGCAAGCTGTAAGATATACGCCACTGTGTAAAAATTTACCCCAACCTATTGCGTTATAATAAAATCGACCTAACTTATGCTCTAATCACCACCGAATTTATCAAAGGTAAAACCTCCATGAAAATGAATATATTAGGTCGCACAGACATCAGTGTGAGCGAGATTTGTCTTGGCACCATGACTTGGGGCGGCAACCAAAACACCGAAGCAGAAGGCCATGAACAGATGGATTACGCTGTTGAACACGGTGTTAATTTTTTTGATACAGCCGAGATGTATTCAGTCAACCCGGTTGCCCAGCATACTCAAGGCAACACCGAACGCATTGTTGGTACATGGTTTGAAAAATCTGGAAAGCGTGACGAGATTGTACTGGCAACAAAAGTTATGGGTGGCGGGGTCAAGTGGATCCGCGACGGAGGGATACCGACGCGTGAGACTATCGGCGAAGCCATTGAAGCTAGCCTTCAACGTATGAAAACCGATTATATTGATCTTTATCAGGTCCATTGGCCTACACGCGGCTCTATCGCCTTTCGTCAGAATTGGGGCTTTGATGCAACAGGTCAAGATAAGGACAAAACGATTGACGAAATCCATGACATTCTTCGTGGATTGGAAGATGCTGTCAAAGCAGGAAAAGTTCGTGCCGTTGGGCTTTCCAATGAAACAACCTGGGGCACAATGCAGTACCTTCGACTTGCAAAGGAACATAACCTCCCGCGCGTGGCGACAATTCAAAACGAATATAGCCTGCTTTATCGTCATTATGATTTAGATCTTGCGGAAATGTCTCATCATGAAGATATCGGGCTATTGCCTTATAGTCCGCTTGCAACTGGCATTCTGACCGGCAAGTACCAAAATGGTGAAATTCCCGAAGGTTCTCGCCGCTCGATTGAGGCATCACTAGGTGGTCGGTTTACCGCACGCTCTGAAAAAGCTACAGCAAAATATCTTGATCTTGCAAAGGCACACGGACTTGATCCAAGCCAAATGGCGATTGCTTTTTGTAACAGCCGCGCATTTGTCCCTTCTACCATTATCGGCGCGACAAAAATGGATCAGTTGAAAACCTGCATTGGAGCTGGTGGCATGAGCCTATCCGATGAAGTATTGTCAGGAATTGATGATATCAACAGGCACATGCCCTGGACATATTAACGCGCTACTTAACAAGTGACCGGAAACAGTTCACTGTTCATTTTAAACAAAGGCGGGCTCTATTTGGCCCGCCTTTTTAGTTCGCATAGTAAATACCAAGCTATTATGCAGCTTCCTCGGAGTTCATAGGTGTGGAGCTATCTCTTATTTTAAATGTCGAGATCATGTGAGATAAATTATCCACATCTTCTGCAGTTTGGTGCGTAACAGCCGTAGATTCTTCCACCATAGCTGCATTTTGTTGTGTCACCTGATCCATCTGGCTGACAGCAGTGTTGACGCTTTTTATACCCTCAAGTTGCTCGTTGGCAGCCGTTGCAATGGTGCTGATTTTCTCATTAATATTGGTCACATGCTCGGCAATATTGTTAAGAGATTGGCCTGTTTCCTTGACCAAACTAACACCACTTGCAACTTCGGTACTGGATCTGGAGATCAACTCCTTAATTTCCTTAGCAGCTTCTGCTGAACGCTGAGCTAACTCCCGAACTTCCTGCGCAACAACGGCAAATCCTTTCCCGGCCTCACCTGCACGCGCCGCTTCCACACCTGCATTTAGTGCCAATAGATTAGTTTGGAAAGCAATTTCATCAATCACATTAATGATGTTTGTAATATCACCAGATGCCCTCTCAATGCCTTCCATTGCCGCAACGGCATTAGAAACAACAAGGCTGGATTTTTCAGTATCATCCTTTGCCAAATGAGCCATATCAGCTGCTTCTGTTGCACGTGTAGAGGTTTCTTCTACTGTTGCCGTTATTTCTTCAAGAGCTGCGGATGTCTCTTCCAAAGAAGAGGCCTGCTGCTCGGTTCGTGCAGCCAAATCATCCGCAGAAGAACGCATCTCAACAGCATTACTTTTAATAGAGCCTGTACCTTGAGCGATTTGGCTCAATGCATCATTGATTTTTTCGATCGAATGGTTGAAGTCATTTCGAAGACCATCAAATTCAGTAGGAAATGCATTCATAATTTCTAGCGTTAGATCACCTTCGGCTAATTTTTTCAAATTGCGACCAAGTTCTTCGACAACGATTTTGATCTCTCGAGTTGCTTCTGCTTTTTCAATTTCGCGCTCTTCGCGCTCTTTAATCGCGCGAGTACGCTCATCTTCGGATTGACGCTGCAACATGGCCATTTTATCACGAGCAGCCTCCTTGAATACAAGCAACGTTTGCGCCATCTTACCAATCTCGTCCTTTTGGCCAAGCGCAGGTATATCGACTGTTAAATCACCATCTGCCAACTGACCCATAACCTTGGTAATTCGTCTTATCGGCTTTGCAATCATACGGCCAACTAGAAGCGACAACAATATACCCGCAAGAACAGTTCCAATTGAGGCATAGTCTGTAAACTGAACGGCGTAATCAATCTCTTTTGAAGCCCTCGGCCCAAGTTCATCCTGCAAGGCCTTATTTGAGAGCTTCAGATCTTCCATATCACTGGCGAGTTTTGGACCGACAATATCCAAAGTATCATGAATAATTCCATTGCGCTCATTGATCACCAGGACAACGTCTTCAAAATATTGCTCATATTCGCCTGCAAGACTGAAAACCGCTGTTGCAAGTTCCTGTCGCTTAGGGTTCTGGAGTTCGTTCAACATTTGTTGACTAACAGATTTAAATGTATCCAGTTCTTTGTTCGCTCGGTCTGCACTAGCGCTATCATTATCAATCAAAAATCGATTTGCATAAAGCCGTGCAAGCAATAAGCTTCTTAGAGCATAACCGGCCTTAAAGCTGGCAGCTGCATCATCATCATTAAACGCACTTTGCATAATTTCAGTAAGTTTTTTCTCCGCCTTTGGGCCAACCGAGTTTAAACCTTGAACGAGAGAATTTCGTTTTGTTACCAATTCTGTGACTTGATTAAAGGACGATCCATAAGTTGCGATGTTTTCTTTCGCCTGGATCATTACCTCTCTAGCTTCCGGACGATTAAATATTGTATGTCCATCATTAATGTAATCAGCTGCTGCCGTGATCCTGTCACTTACATTTTTTGCCGCTTTGTCTGTATTTTTTAGGATGAATTCTTTTGAATACAGACGTGCTGACAACAGGCTGGCTTGAATTCGACCAAGTTGATTGGTTTGAACTGCCAATCCGCGATAATCTTTAAAATTAGTGTTCGCATTGAAAAGGCCAAAATGAGCGACCGTTGCAACAAACAGCAGACATACGAGAATTACACCTGATCCAAGTGCAACTTTTGTGCCTACGTTAAAATTAGAAAAAGGGGATGCTTTTAGTGGGGATGCAATATCCATTTTCATTTCCTTGAAATGTATCTTTATCGATGTAAATTAGTTTCTGCTGTTTTTGATCCTCGTGATCAGCAAACAAAACCTATCTACGTTGAGCTCATGATGAACTGAGTTGATCCAACGCCCCAAAAACAGCCTCCAAAAGAATGCTACGCGAATCAAATAAATTATAGATCATACAACCTTAATTTATACTTGAACAAACTGGATATACTTAGTGAATAAACCATTAATTACAAATACAAATGGTAATCATTATTATATATACTTATTTTTATTTACAAATACACAAGTTAAAATTGCACATCTACATTCGACCTGTAGACAGTTCGCAAAACTGAATATGATCAGCATAATTATTTCAACAATGAACTAATTGAATTTCGCCTTTTCAAATCCCATCTAATGCGCGATAAGAGCACCTTAAGTAATGAATTAATCAGGATAAGACATGGCTAAATCACATCGAATTTCCAACAGTTTGAAGGGTGCTTTAGTTGCTGATGCAGCCTCAATGGGAACACATTGGATTTACGATACAGATCGTGTCGCAAAAATTGCAAAAGCAAATGGCGGTTCGCTTGCTTTTATTCCTACAGATGAAAAAAATTATGAAAACACCAAGGGTTATTTCGCACACGCAAACCGCCCCAAGGGAACAAACACCCAATATGGTGAGGTTTTACGCACAGCAATAATGTCAGTCTTGGCAAATTCCGGCAAATTTAACACAGTAAATTACCAGGAGGATTTTGCAGCGCATTTTGGCCCAGGCGGCACATATATTGGCTATATTGATTACGCAACGCGCGGTACTTTGGCAAACTTGGCGACAGAAGAAATAGACCCTTCCGGCACCGACGACACTCAATTGCCAGCGCTTTCCAGCCTGCCAGCTGTTGTTGCGGTAGATCCTTCTTCTATTGAAGCTGCAGTCCGCGTGACAAATAACAACGACTATTCGGTTAATGCAGGGAACATATTTTCTCATTTGTTAAACGCAGTACTAAATGGTGCTGAACTTAACGAAGCGCTTGAAGAAGCTTCAAATATTGGAGAGGAAGAATTCAGCGACCTTCTTAAGGCTGCTCTTGCGAGCGAAGAAACTGACAGTGTTGCCTACGGTCAAATTACGGGTAGAGCTTGTAATCTTGTTATGTCGGTGCCGCTTTGCTTTCATATTCTTCAAAACACAAATTCATTTGTAAATGCTATTGAAGCTAATAGTCTTGCCGCAGGTGACAATGCTGGCAGAGCCATCGTTATTGGAGCCATTGCAGGTGCTTATTATGGTTTTAACAATGACAAAGGCATTCCGCAAAAATGGGCCGACGAACTGGCCGATGCTGATGAGATTTTTGAACGTTGTGACGCTATGGGTGCAATCACGAACTAAATACAGCAATTTCAATGTTTTCCACCGTGAAAGCACTTGCAATTGATCTATTTCACTGTATAAGCGGCCTCGTTACACGATCCGGTTTTTGGCTGGTGGCTGAACGGAGGGTAGATTCTTTTGAATTTACATGGTGCATGAAGTGCTCCGGCCTCCCGTGTCTCCGCTCACGATCCGTCATAACGTCTTTCTTGCCAGAAGCCATATGCTTCTCGAGACAAGTTCGTTGAGGCTTAGCCGCCAAATACCAGATCAAAACGCAAGAAAGGAAAGCCAAAATGGCACTTTACGAACATATCTTCCTTGCTCGCCAAGATTTATCTGGCGCTCAAGTAGATGAACTCGTGCAAAACTACAAAACTTTGCTCGAGGAAAATGGCGGCTCTGTTGGCCGTATTGAAAACTGGGGTTTGAAAAACCTTACATATCGCATGAAGAAAAACCGCAAAGCGCACTATGCTTTGATGGACATTGATGCACCTGCTGCTGCGGTCCACGAGATGGAACGCCAAATGCGCATCAACGAAGATGTTCTTCGTTACATGACTGTATCGGTTGATGGCCACGAAGAAGGCCCATCAGTTATGTTGCAAAAACGTGATCGCGATGATCGTGGCCGTGGTGGTGATCGTAATGGTCCCCGTGGTGACAGAGATGATCGTCCACGTCGCCCTCGCGAAAACGCAGCTGAATAGGAGACAAACAAATGGTAGATATCAATCAAATTCCATCACGTCGTCCTTTTAGCCGTCGTCGTAAAACTTGCCCATTTTCTGGTGATAATGCTCCGCGTATAGATTACAAAGACGTACGCACATTACAGCGTTACATTTCTGAACGAGGCAAAATCGTTCCTTCACGTATCACTGCAGTGAGCCACAAAAAACAACGTGAGTTGGCGAAAGCCATCAAACGTGCACGTTTCTTGGGTCTATTGCCTTACGTCGTTAAGTGATTTGAGTTGGCGACCTTCATTGGTCGCCGCTTTTCCCGTATCTGAGGTGGGCTCATATACGAGATTTTAAAACCCATGTTGGGGCACCGAATAATCCGCACTATTGGATAATCCGGAATATGTAGCCTCTAACTGCTTATATGCAGGACAGCGAGCAAATGACTTTGAATACAAATTCATTATTGATTGGACTATTGGCAGGTGTCGCCAGCGCAATTTTGTTGCTCGCGTCTGGCCAACCATCTTTGCTTTCAATTTTTCTATTTGCCGCTGCTGCTCTTCCTATTTTTATCGCGGGTCTAGGTTGGTCAAACCAAGCTTCATTTACCGCGGTTACTAGCACATTCATCATACTTGCCATCGCAGCATCCCCAGAAACTGCGCTTGTGAGCACCGTTACAACGCTGCTACCTTCAGCGTGGCTTTCACACCTGACAACACTTGCCCGCTCTGCAGATGAAGTTGGCGGACCAGACGATAAGCTTGTTTGGTATCCATTTCCGCAAATCATGTTGCATCTGGCAACGCTTATGGTGTTTGCGACACTTATGATCGGCTGGCTGATTGATTATGGGCCAGACGTCGTGGGGCAAGTTGTTGCAGCATTTATTGATGCGTTCAATCAGTCTGGCGAACAACCTATCGCGATTCAAAACATCGAGGCCATGACAACAACACTGACTAAATTGCTACCATTTATACAAAGTGCAATGTGGGTCATTATTCTATTTACTGCTTGGTACCTAGCAGGGCACATTGTGCGGCTTTCAGGCCGCTCAAAGCGTCCGCGTGATAATATGCATACTTCGCTTCGCATGCCATCACTGGCGCTCATCTTTTTAGGCGGAGGTCTTGTGTTGATGTTCTTTGACGGAACTATCTCCTATATCGGAGCTGCCATCGCAGGTGGTTTTGGCGCAGGATTTATGATGGCGGGCTTAGCCCTTTTCCATAAAAACACCCTTGGCAAGCTTTGGCGCGGAGCGGCGCTCTGGACCGTCTATGTACTCATTTTACTTTTCTCAATTCCAGCAATCATTTTTGCCATTATGGGCCTCTTAGAGGCAGGCAAACCTGTTCCGATGCTGGTAAGTCAAAAACCAAACGAATCTAAAGAATAATCTTGAAAGGATAATCGACATGAAAGTCATTCTACTAGAACGAGTTGCCAAACTTGGCCATATGGGCGAAGAAGTTAAAGTTAAAGATGGTTACGCGCGTAACTTTCTATTGCCACTTGGAAAAGCACTTCGCGCCAATGCAGCAAATCGCGCACGTTTTGAAGCAGACCGCGAAATTATTGAAGAAAAAAACAAAGAGCGTATGTCCAGCGCCCAAGAAGTTGGCGATGCACTTGACGGTAAGAGCTTTGTTGTAATCCGCTCTGCTGGTGAAACTGGTCAACTTTACGGTTCAGTTGCTTCTCGTGATGTTATTTCAATCTTGGCTGAAAATGGCTTTAAAGTTCAGCGTAGTCAGGTTGATCTTAACACACCAATTAAAACACTTGGCCTTCACACAATTACGCTTAACCTGCATGCTGACGTTGTTATCTCAGTTGAATTTAACATTGGACGTACTGCTGATGAAGCTGAGCTACAAGCGCAAGGTATCGACATGTCATCTGCTGATGCGATGTATGATCTAGCTGAAAAAGCTGAAGCTGAAGAAGCCAGCGAAGGCGAAGCTGTTGAGGGTGAAGAAGGCGTTGCTGAAGAGGCATCTGATGAAGCAGTTGCAGACGACGCATCTGAGGAAGATGAAGCCTAGTTTTTAGACTTCAACAAACGAAGACTGAACATACCTACTTAAAACCCTGCTTGATATTCAGGCAGGGTTTTTATTGTTGGGGTACAAATTCTGGATATACTTGGATTTCGCTTTAAACGCGGTGCTTTTATGCATATGATCATTTTATGAGTGAAGCCCCCACCATATCCAAGCAAGAAGCAGCTGCCATACTTAAGTTTTATGCTGAGGCTGGGGTCGTTGATTTATTAAATGATGAACCAATTGATCGCTTTGAGGTAAGCCGCAAACAACTTGAAGAAAAACGTGCGAAACGCGGCAATGTAAATCCCGCGCTTAGCCCGCGTGTTGCCGCAGCGACATCAAGAAAAAGTACGTCCCCTCGCTTAACGACAGATAAACCTGCAGCATCTCCCATTCAAGCTGCAAGTACTAACATCACTGTGCCCGATCAAGAAAAGATTGATGAAGCACGAGCGCTCGCCAAATCTGCCAACAGCGTTGATGAACTCAAGGAGTTGCTCGCGGACTTTAAAGGTTGCAATCTTCGACAAGGCGCGAAAAATACCGTTTTTGCAGATGGCAACCCAAATGCGCCAATTATGTTTATCGGCAAAGCTCCAGGGCGCGATGAAGATCGGCAAGGCGTACCTTTTGTTGGCCCTATTGGGCAGTTGTTCGACAAAATGCTGGCCGCTATCGACCTGGACCGAGACAAGAGTTACATCACAAACATCGTTCCATGGCGCCCACCAGGAAATCGAACTCCCGTACCGCATGAAATTGAACTTTGTCGACCTTTTGCCGTACGCCATATTGAACTCATCAAACCCAAGCTGATCGTCCTGATGGGAAATGTGTCAACTCAAACGCTGCTTGAGACAAATAAAAATATTTTGTCCCTACGTGGAACATGGGCAGAATATGATGTTGGCGGTGAAAAAGTGCCAACCATGCCGACATTGCATCCTGATCATCTGATCAAAAATCCGGCCTCAAAACGAAATGCGTGGAAAGATCTGCTTGCTATATCTGCTAGATTAAAAGAGCTTACATAACTTCAAGTATCAGCTCATTTCATCTTCAATATATGCCTTAATAATGCTCTCAAAATCTGTATCTTCAAAAAAACCCAACATGTAAGCTCTATTCGGTTTCAACTCTGCAACCCATGTTTCTACAATGTCTTTGATCTTTTGATCATGTTCAATCTGAATGAGCTCCACGACCTCTTGCCCCGCAACATTACGTAGAGCAGCCAGTATATCTTTAACTGACGCATTTATTCCAGGCAGCATGATGCATCTATCATTACCTAAGTCTGCGCCGTCTATTTCGGCGGCATGAATTATGTTTCTAATGATTATGCGCGGTGAGGAGAACCAATGGCTATAACCTTCGCCGACAGGGCAGATGGCCTTCTCACCATTAAGAGGCTCTCGAACAATCGAAGATAGAAAAGATGATGCCGCCGCATTGGGCTTACCGGGACGCACAGTAATCGTTGGTAAGCGTATACCACGCCCATCTATCAACCCGCGGCGGGAATAATCATTTAGTAGTAACTCGCAAATGACTTTTTGAGTGCCATAGGAGCTTCGTGGTGCGCGAATGAAGTGATCTCTTATTGGCTGCGGTGTATCGGCAGAATAAACGGCGATGGATGATGAGAAGACAACAATAGGAGGTTTTTCTAACATAACGCATCGTGCAAGCAGGTTTCGCATTCCGTCAAGATTTACCTCATAACCCAGCTCAAGGTCTGCCTCTGCCTGACCGGATACAATGGATGCCAAATGATAGATAACATCAACATCGTCCTCGATGACATCACCGACACTTTGTATATCGGTTATATCAAACTTTTTATATGTGATTGGAAATTCGGCTTCAAAGTCCGTCTGCGGCGACACCATATCGCATAATGCAATTTGTTTGATTTTCTCGCCACGCAATTCTCCCTTTTCAACCAGAGCCTTTGTCAGTTTCTGGCCAATAAAACCTGATCCACCCAAAATAGCGATTTTCATATCAAATCCACTCAACAGTCACTTCATTCTTATTTATGAATAAAATCAATAGCATGGCATTTGCGGCAAAAGAAGTACCTTCCATATTAATATTTTGTAATTGCCAAATACAATAATCCGTGTCATTGGCGAATATAAGTTTAGTACGATTTGCTTTGGTCGTGCGCAAAGTTGAAACAAAGCATTTATTTAAAAATTGTCTGCAGCAACTAATTTTGGGCTGCTCGTTTTGAAAGTTGTCCGCTATGAGAGCTATGATTTCTCCGGTGTTCGCGCTTCTTGTATCCACTCTACTTATGCAAATTGGTGGAGGTATGGCTGGTTATCTTTTGCCGCTTCGTGCCGCAGAGGAAGGCTGGGATACGCTTCTCATCTCGTTATTTGCAGCCAGTTTTGCAATGGCTTTTACGCTTGGATGTGTAGTTGTGCCGCGTATTGTTTTCCTTGTTGGGCATATTCGCGTCTTCTCCGCATTAACCGCTGCTATGGCAATATCTTTACTGCTTCACTCAGTTATTGTTGATCCATTTGCCTGGGCTGTTTTTCGTGGCATTCACGGCTTTGCCATAGCTGGAACATATATGGTGCTCGAAAGTTGGTTGAATGAAAAGTCAACCAACGAAGCACGCGGTACGATCTTTGCGATCTATATGATTATGAGCACATGCGGGATCATGATTGGACAATTTCTCGTGCCGTTGGGCGATACGAGTGATACTATTTTATTCATCGTTTGCGCATTGGCATTTCTTGCATCCCTATTCCCGACCACACTTACAACTGCTGCATCACCGAACCCGCTAACAACAGTTAGATTTGATCTCAAGGCGCTGTTTCACCGCTCACCCATTGCAACGGTTACAGCTCTATTTTGTGGCTTGGTGACCGGCACATGGTTTAGCCTTGGTCCTGTATTTGTAACGTTGCGAGACATCACAACATCGGACGGCGCAATCATGCTGGCAAGCGCAATGGCTGGTGGTACGTTGGGACAGTTCCCCTTTGGTGTCCTGTCAGATAAAATTGATCGGCGTATTGTTATGATCATTATTTCTGTTCTGGGCAGTCTTTCTTGCCTGGCGGTCTATTTCATTGATCTTGAAAGTTTGAATTTCTTCTTTGTACTCATGTTCTTTCTTGGGCTTGCTATTTTTCCGCTTTATTCAATTGCCATTGCCCACGCGAACGATTTTTCCGCCGCCGATGAATTTGTCGAAACCTCAAGTGGGCTTCTCGTGATATATGGTGCGGGTTCGGTCGCCGGTCCAATCATCGGTGCTTTTGCTATGCAAGGCTTAGGCCCGGAAGGCATGTTTGCGCTGATGTCCATATCTTTCGCAATTGTTGCCATCTACGCAGCCTATCGCTTGCAACAACGGGACCAAGTGCCCGAAGAAGATCGTATGGATTACGGCATCACACCAGTTGGGCGATCTTTATCACCACAGACATTTGAACTGGATCCAAGATCTGACCCTGAATGGGGCAGCGAGATTGAAGAAGACACAGAAACTAACCAATAAATTACTAAGTTTGACTGCCTGTTTGCCTCCGGCTTTCTTTGCGTGGAAGGCCAAGACGATGCTCACGGAAAATAATGAAAATACCCGCGGCAGCAACAATTGCTGTACCGATGAGCATCTGGCTTTGTGGTAAGTCTCCAAATAATATGTAGCTAAGTACAATGCCAAACAGGATCGATGTATAGTCAAAGGGTGCAATGACGGAAACAGATGCATGACGATAACATTCGGTCATCAAAATTTGCCCGATACCACCGATAATTCCACAACTGACCAGGAGTGTAGCATTATACAAATCAAGCGGAACCCAACCAAAGAAATAAGTCATAGCCGCAAAGAATGACGCCATACTAGAGAAGTAGATAACAATCGTGGGGGATTTTTCAGTTTTCACAAGCGCACGCACAAAAATTGTCGCCACCGCTGCAAAAATCGTCGATAAGATCGTGGCAATCACGCCATGATATTCGTCTACATTCCCAACACTATCAAAGAGTGTAATGCGCGGCCATGAAATGATCAGTACGCCGCACATGCCCATAGCAACAGCTGCCCAACGATAAAGACGGACACGCTCACCCAAAAGTATGGCGGCAAAAATGACCGCAAATAGTGGTGTAGCATGGCGAAGTGCGACAACATCCGGCAAAGGTAGTTTTGTTAAACCATAAAAGCCAAGCCCCATACCAAAACAACCAACGATTGAACGACCCAGATGCGCTAAGGGCCGTTTTGTATAATAAGCTTGCCCCAACTGACCACGATAACCAAGATAAACCACCACAGGAAGGATAGCGAAAAATGCGCGAAAGAAAACGATCTGGCCAACGGGAATACCATCTCCAACCAGTTTTATCATAGCTGACATGGAAACTAAAAACCCGACAGATGCGACTTTTAAGGTGATGCCAAGCAGTTCATTACCAGTTTCATACTGAGACTCTTCATCGCTGGCTTTTTCGGCGGTGTTGCTTACTTCCCCACCTTTGATGCCCTCATTTTTCACGAATCATTCCTTTGTAAATCTAAGGATTAAGTACATCAAATTTACAAATTCGTCGCATTCAAACTTGTTTTGTTCTTATTCATGGGATTGATTGATTATGGCATTGACGCGAAAATGATCACACAATCAGGTATTAATCAGCCCAATACTCAAGTAAATTCAAGTAATTACAGCTTAGAATAAATAAATATTGCATGATCTATTTTTTTAACCAATTGTTAAGCTTCAAGACAGGCTGGATTCATAGGTTTTTGGCAATTATGATAACGGTTCATTAGCTCTATTTGTGCTTATTATTGCTTCTGATTGGGAAAATCGCTTAGCGGTTCAAAATATGGGACGATAAATAATGCGCAGCAATACGGGACAAGTTCTTTATCTCAAAGACTATCAAGCAACCGATTTTGTTCTTGAGAGAACCGATCTTACTTTTGAACTCCACCCAACGGAGACAAAGCTTATCACCCGCACGTTGGTGCATAGGCGTGAAGGCGCTGCTACTGACGCTCCTATGATTTGGGCCGGTGATGAGCTGAATGTTGAGTCTGTTCAGGTCGATTCAGTTGATGTCACGGCGGAAAATCATGATATCTCACCTGATGAACTGGTCTTGAAAGATCTACCCGAAAGCGTTGCGTTTGAAGTCACCGTTACAACGATCCTTTCTCCGGAGACAAATACCCAATTGATGGGCCTTTATCGCACGAGTGGCATCTACTGCACGCAATGCGAAGCGGAAGGTTTCCGCCGCATGACCTATTTCTATGATCGTCCTGATGCAATGTGCGTTTATACTGTCACGATTATCGCTGATAAAGAAGATACACCTGTCTTACTTTCTAACGGCAACTTCCTTGGCGGTGGCGGGTATGACGAAGGTCGCCATTTTGCTGCTTGGTTCGATCCTCATCCAAAACCATCTTACCTATTCGCTCTTGTTGGCGGTGATCTTGGTTTGATCGAAGATACATTCACCACAATGTCTGGCAAAGAAGTAGCCCTTAAAATTTATACTGAGCACGGTAAAGAACCACGGGCAGCCTATGCGATGGATGCCCTTAAGCGCTCTATGAAGTGGGATGAAGAGAAGTTTGGTCGCGAATATGATCTTGATATCTTCCAAATTGTTGCTGTTTCAGACTTTAACATGGGCGCGATGGAAAATAAGGGCCTAAACGTCTTTAACGACAAATATGTATTAGCCGATCCAGAAACTGCGACAGATGCAGATTATGCCGGCATTGAACGGGTGATCGCGCACGAATATTTCCATAATTGGACTGGCAACCGTATTACATGCCGTGACTGGTTTCAACTTTGCCTTAAAGAAGGTTTGACTGTATATCGCGATCATGAATTCTCAGCCGATGAACGCTCGCGCCCCGTGACACGGATTGATGAAATTCGTACACTTAAACTTATTCAATACCCAGAAGATGCTGGTCCCCTTGCCCATCCTGTCCGCCCGGGAAGTTTTAAGGAAATCAACAACTTCTACACCGCAACAGTTTATGAAAAGGGCTCAGAAGTTTGCCGCATGATCCGCACTATTGTTGGCGCTGAAGATTTCCGTAAAGGTATGGATCTTTATTTCGAACGTCATGATGGTGACGCGGCGACCATTGAAGATTTCGTTGCCGTGTTTGCAGAAGTAAGCGGTCGCGACTTTACGCAATTTAGCCTTTGGTATGATCAGGCAGGTACACCAAGTGTAACCGTTAACACGAAATGGGATGAGAGTGCGTCAAGCTTTACAGTAACGCTAGAACAAACACTTGCACCAACCCCAGGTCAGCCAGACAAGAAGGTCATGCATATCCCGCTTTCGTATACCTTGATCGGTACTGATGGCGAGAATTATACGATTGCACCAGATGGCAGCGATGATACCCATGTTCTTCACCTAACAGAGCGTTCGCAAACATTCACGTTCTCAGGCCTCAAATCCAAACCCGTTCTATCTATAAATCGCGGTCTTTCTGCCCCTGTGAACATTCATATGCAACAAAGCGAAGACGATCTGGCGCATATTTCTGCCAATGACAGCGATGCCGTTGGGCGTTGGCAGGCGTTACAAAACCTTGCAATGATTGAACTGATTACAGGCACAAAGGCAATTGAGGATGGTGGGGAGATCGGCGATGCCGACCTGTTGATAGGAGCCTACAAGGCAATCATGGAAAACAATGATCTTGAGCAAGCATTTGTCGCGCAAGCGTTGCAGCTGCCAATTGAAGCAGATATTGCCCGCGAGTTTGGTGACAATATTAATCCAGATTCTATCCGCACGGCTATTGATCAGCTAAAAGCAAAAATTGCAGCAGCGCTTGTTGAAAATTTTGAGGCGCTTCATAAAGCAACACAGAGCGATGAGAAGTATGATCCAAGCGCTTCTCATGCTGGCCGTAGAGCGCTCTCAGGTGTGACGCTAGAATATTTATCTGTTCATGATGGAAACGGTGCACGTGCATATGAAGCTTATAAATCAGCAAATAACATGACACAGCGAAGCACGGCGTTGGTAACACTAACCAATGATTATCCTACATCAAGTGATGCGCAAGCTGCACTCGCTGACTTTAAGTCTCGTTATTCTGATAATCCACTTGTCATGGATAAGTGGCTTGCAATCCAAGCTCGTATGCCTGGTGATGCTGCATTAGACCACGTCAAAACCTTGATGTCGGATGATGTTTACGATGCAAATAATCCAAATCGCATTCGCTCATTAATCGGCACATTTGCCGCTGGAAATGCGACAGGTTTTAACCGGCCTGATGGCGGCGGCTATCAATTATTGGCTGAGCAAGTTCTTGAACTTGATGGCAAAAACCCGCAAGTTGCGGCTCGACTCCTAACTGCAATGCGGTCATGGCGCTCTCTTGAGCCTGTCCGTCGCGATGCTGCGAAAACAGCACTGGAGAAAATTGCTGCGCAGGAAAACCTCTCCGCTGATGTGTCCGATATTGTCGAGCGCACGCTTGCAGCTTAAAGAAGCAGCTCAAGTTAAATAGAAAACAAATCAGTTGGTACTTTGATTTGCCGCATATCACCAAGATGTGCGGCTTCTCTACATTTAACAGCTTGATTCTCTTATTAGAATCGAAAGCAGTTAGAAAAAAAGTCGAGTCAAAACAAATGGTTAATATTTTATTACTATTTGACGGTGGACAAGTGACGGCAGCTTTGATTCATTAGGGTAATTCGAGGGGCGGACATCTTCGGACGCTACGGGGACATATAAAAATGGTGAATGTTAACAACATTCGCGCGGCAAATGACGCGCGGCTGAAGATGGAATCTATTCCCAAAAAGTTCAACGACCGCGAACTGATGGGCAACACAAAGCTCTTTGCAAAACCGCGCTACCGTCGGCTTGTAAGTGCCGAACCATTTCTCAAGCGCTCCATCCCTATTCTCATTCTCACCTTCTTGATTTTCCTTGCCGCAGCGCGCAGCATTTCGGTGTTTGAACATTACGATCGTTATAAAGAAGGTGCGGAACAGGCAACACTTCTTACTGTGACAGCTGTAAGTTCTATCATCTCGGCAGACCCACTTCCCGCAACTGAAGCAAACCGGTGGGAAACCGAGGCACAGATTGATAAAGTGCTGAGCAAATACTCCATCGAACAGGGCCGCATCGTTGCCGTTGCTGATCAAAATGGTAATATATTTGCCAGCTCTGCGTTGGGTTATGACTTCGTGGAGCAGAACATATCAACTCTTTTGGGTTCAAGCTCTCCATTGCAGCAATTCGGCGATCGTGCTGGCTTGCAAGTAGTCACGCTGCCAGAGGCAGTTGGTCCCTTCTCCGGTTCGAACATGCTAACAGCGGTAGCACATTTGGAAAATAGTTCGGGCTATATATTAGTGATGTCTCCTGAGGCTCCAACTTTACTAACCTGGTTTCGCAAAACCATTTCTCTAAATGCAACATTATTTATCGCAACGGCGGCGATACTTGTAATGATCCTCTACGCTTACTTCATTCAGGTTGGGCACACGCGTGAATCGAATGAAATGTATGCTGAGACGGAACGCCGCGTTGATATGGCGCTGTCCCGTGGTCGCTGTGGGCTCTGGGAATGGGATATGGCGCAAAGTCGCCTATATTGGTCTAGCTCGATGTATGAGATGCTTGGCATGCCAGCACGTGATAATGTCTTATCATTTGAGGAAGCAGCTAATCTGATGCACCCCGAAGATGGTAATATCTATGTTCTTGCACGCCTTGCAGCACGTGGCGAGATTCGCGAAATTGACCACGAGTTTCGCATGCGTCACGCCAATGGTTCTTATGTTTGGCTTCGTGCTCGAGCACAATTAATTGATAGAACAAGTTCTGGTAGGTATCTCGTTGGCATCGCAATGGATGTGAGTGAGCAGCACCGCCTACAAAAACGTAAGGCTGAGGCAGATCAACGCCTGTTTGATGCAATTGAAAGCACCCGTGAGGCATTTGTGCTTTGGGATAAAGATGGCAAGCTAGTGATCTGGAACGACCATTTCCAGAAGGTTCATAATATACCCGAGGAGGTATTAATGGCTGGCGCAGACCGCGATGTCGTTATGGAGGCGGCCAAACGACCAATCGTGGATAAACTTGTGCCAGCTATTAGCTCTAACGGCTACACAAAAAGCTATGAGATTAAATTGGCTGATGGAAGTTGGTTGCAAATTAGCGAACGCCGAACTAGCGATGGTGGTCTGGTATCTGTTGGAACGGATATTACAACACTTAAACTCAATCAGGACCGACTAAAAGAATCCGAAAGGCGACTAATGGCAACAGTTGGCGATCTTTCCCGATCCCAAGAAGAACTTGAGGCGAAAGCTGCCGAACTTAGCAAGCTTAATCTGGACTATCAGGTGGAGAAGGAACGCGCAGAGGCTGCGAACAGATCAAAATCACAATTCTTGGCGAATATGTCTCATGAATTGAGAACACCGCTAAATGCTGTCATTGGGTTTTCCGAAATATTAAAAACCGGTATGTTTGGCCCACTTGGGTCTGAGAAATATGAAGAATATACAGAAGACATTCATTCAAGCGGCAAACACTTGCTTGGCCTGATTAATGATATTTTGGATATGTCAAAAATTGAAGCTGGTCAGATGCAGATCGAACGTGAACCCGTTCGTCTTGACCCTGTGATTAATGAAGCTGTGCGCCTTATCTCGACACAAGCCACGACTAAATCCATCCAGCTTTATCACGAAATCGCACCTAATCTGGAGCTAGCTGGCGACCGCCGCGCCATGAAACAGGTGCTCTTAAACCTTCTTTCTAATGCTGTTAAATTTACTGACAATAAAGGTAATATAAGAGTCCGAGCCCGCCAGGTTAATGAAGCAATTGTTCTAAGCATTCAAGACACTGGTATCGGCATTCCAAAACATGCAATGTCAAAAATTGGTCAACCTTTCGAACAAGTTCAGAACCAATTCTCTAAGAGCAAGGACGGCTCGGGTCTTGGTCTTGCGATCTCTCGTTCTCTTATTAAACTGCATGGTGGGTTTATGCGCATTAGCTCAAAAGAGGGTGTGGGAACAACGGTTTCAGTGCGCATCCCCGTCAACGTTGTGCCTGCCGCAAAGCAAGAGGAAGATGGTCAGGACGACCAATCTGCAGCAGCCTAACCCTTCTCCAAATCACCATAAAAAACGCCCCCAACTTGGAGGGCGTTTCTCATTTTTAAAGTCGAACTTACGCCTCTAACGGCGATAACCTCTTTTCTTTTTTCGAATTTTTTTCAGCTCATCTTCTGATAAAGAACCATCTGAATTAACGTCCAAAACGGCAAACCTCTTCGCCTGCATTTCTTTTAGTTCAGCAACAGTTACCGTGCCATCTCCATCAATATCAAGACGTCGGGTTAACCTCTCCTGTCGACGTCGTTGTCGCTCAGCTTCCATTTCCGCCTGAATCTCATCAGCCGCTAAAATTCCATTACCATCTTTGTCCGCAGAAATCATTTTCCCAACTCCAAGGTTGGCAAACTCTTCCAATGAGATGGAACCTGACTTATCAACATCGATCTTTTCAATCATCTGTTGGAAACCACGCTTTCCGCGTTTTTGATTGCCATCTTTGGCAGCGGCAACTCCAGTTATCATCAACGCTAATGCTGATGCTACTACAATAGTCTTTATATACATTTTATAGTCCTTTTGCATGAGTATCGCCCCTCTTGCTAAAGTGCCGGACAGTCTTTGTCCGCCAGCTATGATCAGGCATTAACGTCTGCCCAATCATGTTCTGCAAACACCATTAGTGTCGCACAACCTCCTTAAATATGTCTCGTATCATCTTTGAATTTGATTCAATTTCCGCATCAAGCATTTTCTTATCTGGCATATGAACCGACTTTAATATCAAATCCATCAAACCCTGTGGCGCCGTCGATTGATCAAATGAACCTTCAACACAAAGCTTGGTGACTTGCGATATATTTGTCCATAATTTAAGCGCATCCATAAGGTGATCAGCCGTTTCATTCCCCAAGTGAGGAATGCCCAAAATCTCGATCAGATATGAAGTGCCTGTTTCCTGCATCGGTGGCTGCCAGCCCTTCGCGCGCTCTCGCAATGACAAATATTGCATCATAAATTCGATATCGATAAGACCACCGGGTATTAATTTGAAATCCCAATCATCTTTGGGCGGTTTTTCCTCATCGATCAATTTGCGCATATCCGCAATTTCTTTAACAAGTTCGGAATGTGTACGAGGTGCGGCCAAAATATCATGAATTTCGCCATGAACTTTGTTGATCAACTCCTCTGATCCAGCAACACATCGTGCACGCGACAAAGCCATATGCTCCCATACCCATGCTTCATCTCGCTGATATTTAGAAAAAGCCTTAAGGGATGTGGCCACGGGGCCCTTATTACCGGAAGGGCGTAGACGTAAATCGACCTCATATAAAACGCCTTCCGCTGTGGGCGCTGAAATCGCAGCGATCAGCCGTTGCGTTAAACGCATATAATAGCGTACCGGATCAAGAGGTTTTTCACCATCAGATTCATCCGCCAGACTATCGTGATTGTAAATCAATATCATGTCGACATCTGAACCTGCCGTCATTTCGCGGCTGGCGATTTTCCCCATACCCAAAATAGCAACCTGCCCACCGGAAATTTTGCCATGTTTGGCTTCCATTTCACCGATAACCGCATTCAATGCATGGCTTATCATAAGATCTGCAAGATCGGATAAGGCAACGCCAGCCCGCATGCCTGAAATAGCCCCTGTAAGCAATCTGATCCCTATGAGGAACCTTTGCTCCGCGCAAAAGATACGCAAGCGATCAAGTACGTCTTCATAATAAATTGCCCCTTTTAAGAAAGTTGCCAACCGTTCTTGAAGGTAACGTGGCGTGGGCAATTCGGACAGTACTGCCGGATCTAGCAACCCATCAAAGATATGTGGTCTGCGAGAAATAATATCAGCAAGGCGTGGTGCACAGGTCATGATAGTTTGCAGTAAAGATAGTAAACCCGGATTACTCCCCAACAGTGAGAAGAGCTGAATGCCGGCAGGTAGGCCAGATAAGAATGCATCAAACTTCAGCAACGCATCATCTGGCTCTTGTGCCTTGCCAAAGGTTTGCAGCAATTGCGGTGTAAGTTCGGTTAATCGTTCAATCGCTTGCGTAGAACGTGTTGCTCGATATCGTCCGCGGTGCCAGTTTCGAACCACTCGTGAAATATCAGATGTGCGCTCAAACCCAAATTCAGAAAGCGTTTTAAGCGTACTTGGATCATCATCCTCACCCGTGAACAGCAAACTTCCATGATCTCCTGTTAGCTGTTCTTCTTGTTCAAATAACTCGGCATAGACGCTTTCTACATACTTTAGATGTTTGGTATATGTCTTCCTAAAATCTTTGGCATTATCCTCACCCATCATAAGTGCAATGGTTTTCAACTCCGATTTTTCCTCGGGCAGCTCGTGGCTTTGCTGATCATCAACCATCTGAATACGATGTTCGACATTGCGCAAATACCAGTAGCTTTGTTTCAATCCATCAGCGATCTTTTGATCGAGCCATTTTGCGCGCACCAAGGCATTGATTGCCTCATCCGTTCTGCTTTGGCGCAAGTCAGGGTTCCGACCACCGGCTATGAGTTGTTGTGTTTGGGCGAAAAACTCAATTTCACGGATGCCGCCACGACCGAGTTTAACATTATGGCCAGGAACAGAAATGTCACCTAATCCGCGATGGGCATTAATTTGGCGTTTAATCGAGTTGATATCCGCAATCGCAGCATAATCTAGGAACTTACGAAACATGAACGGTTGTAACTCTTTGATGAACTGCTCACCGGCCTGAATATCACCCGCCACCGGTCGCGCCTTGATGAATGCAGCGCGCTCCCAATTCTGCCCCCTGCCTTCATAATAATTAAGTGCAGCTTCAATGGAGAAAGCCAGCGGCGTTGAACCCGGATCAGGACGTAGACGTAAATCAGTTCTGAACACATATCCATGCGCGGTGTGATGCTGCATGATATGGATGAGACGCCGTGTAATCTTTGCAAAAATATCCGTTGCATCTTCATCTTCACTAACAATATCTGCCGCGCGATCAAAGAACACAACAATGTCGATATCGGATGAATAGTTTAATTCATCCGCACCTAATTTACCCATACCCAAAACCACAAGACCACTTCCATCCGATGGATTGTTTATGTCCTTGAGTCGAAGCTTTTCGCGTCCATGCGCCTCCAAAAGAAGATGATTAAAACTCGCCTTTAATGATGCAGCTGCCAGCTCGCTTAAATAGCGCGTGGTATCCTGCGGGTTGGAAATTTGTGCCAAATCATAAAATGCCAGCGCAAGTGATGCTTCACGTTTAACCTCACGCAACACACGCATGGTTTCGGCCTCTGTCGCTGGCTGTCCTTTATCATCCAGCCATGCATTTCCTGCTCTATCAAGTAGCAACTTCATCTGCGATGGGAGATCATTTTCAAGCGTATTGGCTAATAATATTGGGCGCGCGCAAACAATACCTAGGAGATACGGGCTATGTGAAAGTACGGCGGTTAAGTATGAAAAAAGATCAGTTTTTTTTGATAGAATTTTGGCCAGTTTTGGCTCTTCTTTTCTCAAGCTGGAAAGATGACTGGCAACTTCCTTCTGGCTCTTCTTTGAACGTGGCAGAACGGGCGATTTTTTTATATTAATTAGTTTCATCATATCCCCTCCTACCCTTAAATTTAATATTCGTACATTTAAATTTTCATTGGAAATATCATCGTCACAGATAGACCTGGATGTTCTTTATCATTCAGATCTGTTGGGCCGAGTTTCAGCTCACCTCCATGCAGCCGCATGACGGCCTCAACCAAGGAAAGACCCAAACCCGTTCCGGGCATATTACGGCTCTCATCAAGACGGACAAAACGCTTGATCACTTCGCCATGTTTGTCTTCTGGAATTCCGACACCATTATCAGCGACGGTCAGATGCACTTTATCTCCGACATTGGCGAGCTTAATCCAAATCTTTGATGTCTCATGTCCGCTCGCATACTTTATGGCGTTATCAATCAAATTAGTCAGTGCCTGACCAATAAGTTCTCGGTTACCATTGATGTTTAAATTATCGGCAATCTGCCCAATTAGCTCAACATCGCTATCTTCAGCGACTGGCTCATAAAGCTCGGCGGCATCGTTGGCCGCGGCCGACAAACTAATCTTGCTCAATTGGGCGGCGGCAGAACCAGATTCCACGCGGGAAATCATCAAAAGGGCTGAAAAAATACGAATAAGCTGATCTGATTCCGAGATCATATCTTCCAGCGCACTTCGGTAATGATCTTCCTTACCTTCGCTGGCAAGGGCTGCTTCTGCGCGATTACGAAGACGCGTAAGCGGCGTTTTTAGATCATGGGCAATATTATCAGACACTTGTCGAAGGCCTTCATTAAGCCGCTCGATACGGCCTAACATCGTATTCAGAGAATCCGACAAACGGTCAAACTCGTCGCCTGACCCCATCACCGGCAAACGCTGCGATAAATCCCCCGCCATAATACGTTCACTGGCAAGCGACATGCGATCAATGCGCTTTAGAGCCGATCGCCCAACAAAAAACCAGATAGCCAGCGCGCCGACGCCCATGATAGCGAGTGCTGTGATCAATGCACGTTCAATCAAATCGCCAAACCTGTTTGGCTCATCCAGATCCCGGCCAACTAACAATTTAAATCCATTCGGCAACTGCATAACATGGCCAAGGCCAATGTACTCAGCTTCAAAATCTCCAAACTTCTTATAATTGAATGGCTTTATAACATCGCCTTCTTTATCGAATACTCCCGCCTCGATTTCTGCAACATTACCGCCAAAAATCTCGCCCGTTGGCGAGGCTATGATGTAAAGGTTAGATCCTGGTTGCCTTGACCTACGCTCGACAAACCGAACCAGATTATTGACACCACCACTGCGATAAGCATTGGAAACAGCTCTTACTTCTCTGTTGATTGCCCGTTCGGTTTGTGCCCGCAGTAGTCCTTCTGACTGGGAACTGACATAAAATACCAGCACGGTGGCAGAGACCACAAATAATACAAGATAGAGCAGTGATAATCTCACCGCAGTTGTTTTGAGCATGGCTTGAAGGCGCGGCATCAGGATTTATTCTCCGGCCTTTAAGATATATCCTGCACCACGTATTGTGTGCAAAAGTGCTCCATCAAAACCCTTCTCTATTTTGCCGCGTAATCGCGATATGTGGACATCGATGACATTGGTTTGCGGGTCGAAATGATAGTCCCACACATTTTCAAGCAACATTGTGCGCGTCACCACTTGCCCTGCATTGTTCATGAGATATTCAAGTAAGGTATATTCTCGCGGTTGAAGGTTGATCAACTGCCCTGCCCGACGTACCTCGTGGCTTAGACGATCTAATTCAAGATCACCGACGCGATAACTCGTTTCTGTATCGCGTGTTCCTTTGCGGCGACCAAGGATTTCGACGCGCGCCAAAAGCTCGGAAAAAGCATAGGGTTTCGTCAGATAATCATCGCCACCAGCCCGCAAACCCGTAACACGATCATCTACCTGTCCGAGAGCCGATAGGATCAAGACAGGTGTTTCATTACCCTTCTCACGCAAGGACGAAATGATGGATAATCCATCGCGCTTTGGCAGCATGCGATCGACCACCATAACATCATAGGTATTTTCTGTTGCTAAGAAATATCCACTGTCGCCATCAGATGCATGATCAACGGTGACACCTGCCTCACGAAAGGCTTTGGAGAGATAGGCGGCGGTCTCTAGATCGTCTTCGATAATAAGAATCTTCATGGAATATCTTCTACAATGTTCTGATCAATTTGAATAGAAGCGGCGGGCTCCAAAAGAACCCACCGCCATGTAAAGAGCCACCTATCGGGGGCGACGTATAATAGCGGCCCTTTTACAAGAGTTCAGGGAACAAGAACTTGAGGCATCCCTTGGGAGGGGAGGAGAAACTGGAATGCCTCAAACCTTTCTTTCGTTTACGTGTCGCCTTGCGACTAACCAGCATCTATTGGCAACGCAATGAAGCTGTTCTGATTGCTTCGTTCAATCTGAAATAATGCAGCTTTACGACCGTCTTTTGCTGCTTTATCAATAACTTGGGCCACATCACCAGTAGATTTAACATCGTTATTGTTAACTGCAATGATGACATCGCCTACCCGAATGCCACGCTCTTGTGCCACACTGCCTTCTTCGACAGCAGAAACCACCAGGCCCGGACCTTCGGAATTAGGCTCAACCACAATACCAAAGCCTTCGATCATTGCAGGTTCTGCTTCTGGCTCAATATCCGCTGGCGGTGTTGATGCTGCCAATGCTTGCTCAACAGGAAGTGCGCCGAGTTTAACCGTAATGCTTTCAGCTTTACCTGCACGCCAGATTGTCAGTTCAACATCCGTATCGGGATCAAAAGCACCAATTTTCTTGGCCAGATCACGGGCATCTTCAACTGTATCACCATTAACTGCGGTAATCACATCGCCTGCTTTAATGCCTGCTTTTGCGGCTGGCGTATCGGTTTCGGAGTTAGATACCAATGCACCTTGTGGGTCCGATAGGCCAAGTGAATCCGCAATATCTGCACTTACTGGCTGAATACGTACACCGAGCCAACCACGAGCTACAGCACCATTTTCAATCAGATCATCCACAACCGTGCGGACCGTTGATGCGGGGATTGCAAAGGCAATACCGACATTACCGCCAGATGGCGAGAAAATTGCCGTGTTCACGCCAATCACTTCACCATTTAGGTTAAATGTCGGACCGCCCGAATTGCCGCGGTTAACAGCAGCATCCACCTGGATGAAATCATCATATGGTCCTGCGCCAATATCTCGGCCCCGAGCAGAAACAATACCTGCGGTTACCGTACCACCAAGGCCAAACGGATTACCAACTGCAACCACCCAATCACCAACACGAATGTCCTTCTCGTCTGCGAGTGCAACATAGGTGAATTTCTTTGTTGGTTCGACTTTCAATACCGCCAAATCTGTGCGGCTATCACGGCCAACGAGCTTGGCATCATGCTCGGTACCATCTTTAGTAATAACCGTAAATGCGGACCCGTCTCCAACGACATGACTATTTGTCACCACAAAACCATCGTCAGAGATGAAGAAACCAGAGCCCTGGCTTACAGGTCGCAAGCGGCGTTTGCCATCGCCTTTGCGCTCGCCACGACGACCGCGATCAGCACGTTCATCATTGTCATCACCTCCTCCGCTAAATTCATCAAAGAAGCGACGAAGCGGATGATCTTTTGGTAAATCACCAAAACCTCTGCCACCAAAATCAAAGTTAAATCGTGAACCGCTATCAGACACAGGTCGAACTTCGCTTTGAACCCGAACAGAGACAACGGCAGGGGAAACCGCTTCTACAACGTCTGCAAAACTTGGCGCTTGTGGCGCTTCAACACGAACAGCCTCTGCATATGCAGGGGCTACCGCTACAGGCAAAGCGGTTGCCAACATAGCAGCAGCCACGCCAGCAGCAGCGGTTGATGCTAGAAGGCTTTTCTTGGGAAATTTAAGTAATTTTGGCATTCATAAATCCTCTTGATCATTTCGTTGACTGGAGATCAACGTGCTAGCTGGCAAATCACCAGCGATGATTAAGAGATAGGGAGTTGTATGTTACAGAACCATTGCCGAAAAATTACATATTGGTAATGTTAGGGCCATAATCGCGCCACAGTTAAGCAAAACTATTCATCAAGTATTTGTTTTAATTTATTTTTCTCATCTATACTGAGATCCATACTCGCGCTTTCCTGAGGCTTCATATTCATTTTTCTAAAGGCAAAAATGCCTCCAAGGAGAAGAACTAATATTGGTGTGAGCCAAAGAAAAAGATTTTTTGCAGAAAAACTTGGTTTTAAAAGCACAAAATCGCCATAGCGAGACACAATGTAATCCATAACTTCTTTGTCTGTATCGCCAGCTGTTAATCTGGCTCTGACCAGCACCCGCAAATCTTTTGCAAGCTCTGCATTTGATCCATCTATGGATTGATTTTGGCATACAAGACAACGCAAATTAACTGATAATGCTCGCGCTCGTGCTTCCAGCGCAGGGTCAGATAATACTTCGTCTGGTTGTACTGCATTGGCAGGCAACACCATCAAAGCCATCAGCACAGGTATGAGCAATTGAAGAAGGTGTTTTTTGATCCATCTCATGTCAGGCCGCCTGCACTTTCGTCTTTCGGTTACCCTTTTTGGCAGCAGGGGCACCGACGCGCAAACGACGATCACTTAGCGAGATGATTGCTCCAAACACCATGAAGATACAACCCCACCAGATAAAGGTAACCCATGACTTATACCAAACACGCACAATCAATTTACCATTTGATTGCACATCACCCAACGAAATATAGAGTTGCGATGCACCAAAAGTTAGGATACCGGCTTCTGTTGTCGGCATTTGTCGTGCCGGATAGAACCGTTTTTCACTTGTGGTTCTTGCCACTATTACACCGGCTTCCTGAATGGTGAAATGACCAATTTGAACCTGATAGTTTGGTCCTTGTGAGGGTTGCATACCCTCAAAGATAACTGTCTTACCACCAGCCTCAAGCATATCTTTTGGTTCCATCGCAACAATATGCTCTGTTGAAAACGCGTTCACTGCCACAATACCAATAACGCTAACACCTAGCCCAAAATGGGCAAATGCCGTTCCAAAGACCGAACGCGGCAAGCCTTTTAATCGTCCCAAGCTTTTTGACAATGCAAAACGCCCTAAACCCACCCGGCTTGCCAATTCTGCAAAGGCACCAATCATCAGATAAGTTCCAAGCGCGACACCAAAGGCCGCCATAATAGGCGCACCTGTTTGTTGGTATATGACACCAAGTCCGGCAATCAGTCCAATACCGATTGCAACGTAAAGCCGTTGTGCTGCACCCAGCAAATCACCACGCTTCCATGCAAGCAACGGACCGAAGGGCACAGCAAGCAAAAGCGGAACCATAAGTGGCCCGAATGTAAGGTTGAAGAACGGTGCACCAACAGAGATTTTCTCGCCAGCAACGACCTCCAGAAATAGGGGATAAAGAGTTCCGACAAAGACTGTCATCGTTGCTGTTGTCAGGAACAAATTATTGAGAACCAAAGCACCCTCGCGCGAGATGGGTGCAAAAACGCCACCGGATTTGAGGCTGGAGGCCCTAAATGCAAACAAGGTTAGTGCACCACCTATAAAAATGCATAATATTGCGAGGATAAACACGCCGCGAGTCGGGTCAGTTGCAAACGCATGCACAGATGTAAGCACACCTGAACGCACCAAGAATGTGCCAAGAAGCGAGAGCGAAAATGTTAGAATTGCGAGTAGCACCGTCCAGATTTTAAGCGCCTCACGCTTTTCCATCACCAGTGCCGAATGCAAGAGCGCTGTGCCTGCAAGCCATGGCATGAAGGATGCATTTTCCACCGGATCCCAGAACCACCAACCACCCCAACCAAGCTCATAATACGCCCAGTATGATCCCATTGCGATGCCCGCAGTTAAGAACATCCAAGCAGCCAATGTCCACGGACGAACCCACCGCGCCCACGCTGCATCAATCCGCCCATCAATCAGTGCTGCAATGGCAAAAGCGAAGCTGATAGAAAAGCCAACATAGCCCAAATATAAAAGTGGTGGATGGATCGCTAGACCAATGTCCTGCAAGACCGGATTTAAGTCGCGCCCCTCAAATGGGGCGGGATCAAGCCGTGTAAACGGGTTTGATGAAAAGATGATAAACAGCAAAAATGCGACAAGTATCCAGCCTTGAACACCGATTACATTGGCTTTAAGCGCAGGTGGCAAATTATTGCCAAATATGGCAACCAATGCACCGAATAATGCTAGGATCAAAATCCAGAGCAACATTGAACCTTCATGATTGCCCCACACGCCAGTAATCTTGTAGAGCATCGGTTTGAGCGAATGGGAATTTTCATAAACATTCAGTACAGAAAAATCGGAAACGACATAGGCATGTGTTAGTGCAGCAAATGCCAGAGACATAAGTGCAAAACACGTAATTGCGGAAACCGGGGCAACATTCATCAATCGCACATCGTTTTGCCGTGCACCCCACATAGGCAGAATCGACTGCGCGAATGCAGTGATTAATGCTAAAACAAGCGCAAAATGACCAAGCTCAACGCTCATTCACTTGCCTCTTTTCCATTTTCACCTTCTTTCCAGACGCCACGTTCTTTCAACGTGTCTGCAATCTCTTTAGGCATATAATTCTCATCATGTTTGGCAAGCACGGTATCAGCAACAAACGGACCGCCAACACTCTCGAAAGCGCCCTCAGTGATCACACCCTGCCCTTCGCGAAACAAATCCGGCAATATTCCATCATAATTCACGACCATCACTTCTGCATTATCGGTGATTGTAAATGCGACCTTTGTGCCTTCTCCTCGAATGATCGAACCATCCTCCACCAAACCACCCAAGCGAATGCGCGTGCCAGGTTTTACTGACTTTTCAACCACATCTGTAGGAGAGTGAAAATAGGTGATTTCGCTGGAAAGTGCGAACATAACAAGCGCAACGGCAAGCGCAATAAAGCCCATACCCGTGCCGATAATTGCTAGTCTTTTTTGTTTACGTGTCATGTTTTACCTATCATTGAACGCCATCAGGCATTGCTATCTGCATTTGTTTAGCAAGCTCAACAAGCACCTTTCCTTGATCTGTATCAGATGCAAACGTTTTAAATGCCGTCCCGAGCGCTTCTTTTGCATCATCATCACGGCCCAAAACTTTATAGGATCGGATAAGGCGCTGCCAACCTTCAAAATTATCTGGCTCATCCTTTAACTTTTCGCCCAAGGATGCAACCATTGAGGCGATCATAGCCATACGATCTTCGGAATTTAGTTCTGCTGCTGCTTCTATATCCTCGGCACTTGGATTGCCCAATTGCGATTGTGGATGTGCTTGCGCTGTTTCGATTGTCACCTCACTAACCGAAACACCTTTCATGGTGGCAATCTGCGCTTTTATGGCATCAATCCATGGAGCATCGGCGGGTGAGCGTCGCCCAAAGTCTTCGAAAGCTGCAATGGCCTCAGCATCTTTGCCACTTTGCATAAGGGCAAGCGCTAAAAAGAAATTGGCACGCGGATCATCCGGATCAAGTTGTTGAGCGCGCTCAAAATTTGACTTTGCTTCGCTCGTGACAATCCCTTCTTGCGCGCGCATGATGGCTTCTCCCAAACCGCTATGACGATTAGGTGTTGAACCTTCAAGCGCAATCGCTTTGGCAAACGCATCTTGGGCCTTCAAAAATTCACCCACACGGAAATAAATGGGTGCAAGAACATCCCATCCACGTCCATCATCGGGATTCTGAGCCAGATGGGCTTCTGCTTGTGCAACCATGTCGGCGATATCATCAGGTACACTTTGTGCCGCCACATTTTTCTCTTTTGGAGCTTCGCGCTGTGCCAAAGGTTGGTTTGGAATGAGTGGATTGCCCACAAGTACATAAACAAACGCGGATGATATGATAAACAGCAACGCCATGGGAGCAACAGCAATAAAGGAAAATGCCTTGTCGATTTTCTGTTGATGGACAGGTTCGGACACTGCAATCAGGCGCCGAGAGATTTCCACCCGCGCGAGCTTGGCTTCATCTTCACTTAACGTGCCAGCTTCGACATCGCGTTCAATTTCCTGTAGTTGATCTTTATAAACTTCACTATCGTAGCTTCCAATGACGGCGACTTCGCCACCAGCGGATCGCGTTAAAAGCGGGCGCAACAACAATGCAATCGTGATCAATGAAAGGCCGATGGCCAAAATCCAAAATAACATAAGTCATGCTTAAACCACAGCCGGCCAAAATCCAATTGGTATTCTGGTCGCAGTATTTAAACTCACACGAAATTAATCCCGGTGTCGACCATTTTGCATGGTCAGCCTTGTTGTAAAAAACACAATCAATCCGATCGGACCTAAAATAAGTGTGAGAACGAGTGCGGGTAGAATGACAATGTGAGACATACCAATCAGCCGCGCTTCGCGCGCCTGCCATGCGCCGATAAAAAGGTCAAATGCGAGATAATGTATCCAGCCTGCCATTACCGCCTCAGGGTTTTTAAAGAGCAGCATGACACTTGCTAAACTATCATAACCACCTTCCAAGCCGGAGAAAAAGATCGGCGCCATACTTGCATAGGCAAGTCCAAGTAGGATTGGCAATAAAATGCCCGAAACCTTATCAATCAGGTAGGGAGCAAGCGGATAAATAAGTAATGCCGCCCAGCCAACGAGCGACATTGAAGCCGTTATTGTAAAGATGAGTTCGAGGTCCATAATTCATTCCTATTGCGCATTTGTAGTTTATACGAAATGCAAAAGGACATGGATTTAACCGAAGACCGCACCTAGAAACGGAAGGCCATTCATTGCTTCCCACAAAGTATAGAATGTAAAGGCGGAATATAGCACAGCAACGCCAACCGTTGCGCGTATATTTTCACTTTTAAATACCCAGGATGTGTACAACACAAATAACGGTAAGACGTGAATAATGTGGCTGGCAAAGAAATGGGCCACGCGCAGATCGCCACCATCCGTCGCCCATCCCATGATTGGCATGGCTTCAGTATCAAACAAGTTACCGCCTACCAAGTGGCCTGTTTGCGCAGACATATAACTTGCAACAATAATTGTCATGACAGTCATCGAGATTGAACCAAACCAGATTGCAAAATGCATGGCATTGGAAAGGCCGGTATCTTTATTTCGGTAAATTAGAAAGCCGTATACAAGAGAACCACATGTTAACGTGACAGCAGCAAGACCAGCGAAAGTATAGGCTGCTGCCATTAATGGGCTTGCAATATTGAAATGGGAAGACGTGCCCGCGGCGGCGGCACTTTTTATCCAAATAATTTCAAACAAAATAGCTATAACCACTACCCAATTAAATATCTTGAACCAAGCTTTTTGACGTGAATATTGCGGTATCCATCTGGCAAAAACCGCCAACGTTGCGACATACATGAACAATGCAACATCAAACTTAAATGGTTTGATCCATATATTGATACCGTTATGCAAGCGCTCATCCAGTGCCATTGCGCCAAGTGTTGGCACCATCATAAGAGCTAAGAAAATTGTTAAAGCTGTCATTTGCGGCGCATCATATTTAACGCGTGCAAATTCACGTTTCACCAATTCAACGAAGGGTAACGATTTTGTTGCTTCAAGTTCAACTGGTGAAATTATAAGCGCATTCGACATCATGCTACTCCTTGAATGTGTTGAGTTTTCGAACTTTTGGATTTGATTAGGCTAAATTGAATAAATTTAAACAACAAGTACCCAATTGGCCCGAAAAGAAATGTTGCCGGTAGACATGGCAGAACAAACCAAAATGATATGCCCTCTGCCCGCGCTGTGCGCACTATCCAAGCACCAATGAACAAGTCAAATGCGAGATAATGCACCCAGCCTGCAAGCAAGAGTTCATCTTGTGTGAAAAGTAATTTGACATTTGCGAGTGTATCAAACCCACCAACTGAACCAGACCAAAAAACCAGAATGAGCACACAATAGATCAAAGACAGCGCAATAGGTATGGCAACACCCGCAATTCTGTTACTCCAAATAGGAATGAGCGGGCTGATAAGCAATACCACCCAGCCAAGCATGACAATGCTTGATGAAAAGGAGAATATGCTCTCCGGCGACAATGTTCCAATCATATTTTTTCCTCTTAGATGCATTATCTTGACATTGTCAAAATAAATAGTACATCAATCTTGTCGTTGTCAAGATAAATCTTTGCATTGTCAAAATAACTATTCAAACAGAAGGAAACGGTGTATGAAGATGGCTATGAATGATCATATCAAACCCACCAAAACTTATCACCATGGTGACCTTCGTCGCGCCTTGCTTGATGCCGCTGAGATGGAGCTTATTGAAAAAGGCACCGATAAATTTTCATTGCGCAGTATCGCAAAGCGAGCTGGGGTATCGCATGCAGCACCTGCCCACCACTTTTCAGATGTGGATGGTTTGCTAACCGCCCTCACCTCTATCTCTT
Organism: Lentilitoribacter sp. Alg239-R112; assembly: GCF_900537175.1. Classification (GTDB taxonomy): domain Bacteria; phylum Pseudomonadota; class Alphaproteobacteria; order Rhizobiales; family Rhizobiaceae; genus Lentilitoribacter. Next base: position 685,905 of record NZ_LS999833.1, read on the forward strand.
TTCGTCGCTTTCATGATGCCATGTGCGATGCGTCAGAAAAAGCTTCTGGCGATACAAACAATGATCCTTATGAAAGATTAGTTGCCATTGGCATGGCCTATATCAACTATGCAGAACAAAATTCTGCAATGTTTGATTTGCAATTTACATCAAACCGAATTGACCATTGCTCACCCGAAATAAAAGAGGTTGCTCCCCTTTCCTATCAATGCCTGGTTAACCATGTAACGGCTGTTCTTGAGGATAAAGGCAAAAGCATGGACAAAGATGTGAATGCGGCAAATTCTTATTGGGCGCTTTGCCATGGCTTAGCAGCTCTATTTGCTCGCCCCAAACCTAATATGAAAGATGCTCCACCACGAGAAGAATTTGATGCGCGTTTCAAAAGCATACTACAGACCGCAGCACACAACCTCTAGCTTAAGAGGCTAAATCTGCCTGAGGCTGAACATATTTTTCCGTAATACTTGCCACATATGCGACAATAACAAGGACGCTCATTGGCGGCGCTAGCAACCAGATAATTTTCATTTTTATAGGTAGTGCTTGAAATGTTTTCATAACATCATGCCAGAAGCTTTCATTTGTCATTTTCTCATTCCTTTATGTTGTAAAACGGAACATACCTTTATGTTGTAAAACGGAACATAACGCGAAACCCTTAACAATGTTCTACTTTTGTTCTAATTCAATTTCATAAATATTTCAAGCAAAATTGATTGGTAATCAGTGTCGTGAAGGCTAGTGTATTGAATTGAGAAGACTATTTTAAGATCAAATTCTGACGTAAATGTAAACCAACCGGATTTTATAGCTTTGAACTAATCTATGGGAGATAAATATGCGCTTATTATCAACACCCCTTATAATTGGCCTGTCAATTCTTGGTTTATATACAAGCCCAGTGATAGCGGCAGAAACCAGGGTCGAGCGCATTGGTGAGCGCCTTAACCATCCTTGGGGCATGGATTTTGTTGATGATGATCACATATTGGTCAGCGAACGTCGCGGGAAATTATTCAAAATTAACCTTAGAAACGGAGAAAGCAGAGAAATACAAGGCCTGCCAGAGGTCGAGAATATTGGTCAAGGTGGATTGCTCGATGTGCTGGTAAACGACAAAAACCCGACGCATATATATTATTGCTATGCAAAATCTGGTGAAGATGGTGTTTCCACAGCTATCGATATGGCGCAATTAAATGGAGACACTCTCACAAACCGCAAGACAATTTTTCATGCAAATAATGGTTCTGACGGTGGGCGGCATTTTGGCTGTCGTTTGGAAATTTCAGGCGGGCATTTATATGGGACGGTTGGAGACAGAGGTGCACGCCAGTTTGCACAAGAACCTGCCAGCAACGCAGGTTCCGTTGTTCGGTTTAATCTTGATGGCAGCCTGCCGGAAGATAATCCCAACATTAAAGACTGGCGGCCGGAAACATTTTCCAAAGGCCATCGCAATGCACAAGGCATGGCGCTTAATCCGAAAACAGATGAAATATGGCTCCATGAACATGGTCCACGAGGCGGCGATGAAATCAATATCATTAAACCAGGTGCAAATTATGGTTGGCCAGTGGTCTCCCATGGGGAAGAGTATTCGGGTGGTAAAATTGGTATTGGGAGGTCTGCACCGCAATTCAAAGACCCAGTGTGGACTTGGATACCTTCCATCGCGCCCTCCGGAATGGCATTTTATGACGGCGATATGTTTCCTGAGTATAATGGCAAGTTACTTGTTGGCTCACTCAAATTTCAAAGCCTTTATCTTGTCGAACTTAAGAACGGTCGCCCAACAGCTGAACATGTGATTTTGGAAAAAGAAATCGGCCGTATACGAGATGTCGCCGTCGGGAATGACGGCGCAATTTATTTGCTAAGCGATGAACGTCGTGGTGGACTTTACCGATTATCTAGATAGAAACCGAGTTTCTCAACGAAGCCTGAGAGCAAAGTTAACCAGAGAACTAATCACAAACTCAGGGTCATCCAGCTGTATATAATGGCGAGCATCAGATGATATTAAATGCTGGCTATTTGAAGAAAGTTTTGCGAGATCAAATTGCAATTCATCCCAAGATACCTGTGTTTGTGTACATGGCACGTCAATGCCAAATTGAAGACCACAATAAGATTGCGCACTTTTTCCAGCGCTGATCACTAGAAGTGGTAGTTTATCTAATGATCCTGTTTCCCTAACCGCTTCTACAAAAGCTGGCACGGCTTCAAAATGCTGAATAGTACTATCGTAAAATTGTGTTGTACGCATTGCATCCAACAGTATTTCTTGATGTTCCGGCGTTGGCAGTGGATCGGTTATCGGGATATCCATATATTGCAAGCCACCAGTATAGGATATAGCTTTAGCCATTTTCATCATGCCAACGACCTCTTGTGCCATCTGGCTAACGGCCTCCGGCATAACCTCCCACTGGTCTTCATGCGAAGCTTCAACAAGGGCTAATCCAAGCACATTTTCAGGATATTGGTTTTGATATAATCTAGCCATATAACCGCCAAACGAATGGCCAACCAAGACAAGATTTTCAACTTCACCTGATTGCTGCAATAATTCATGCAGATCTTCAACCATAGAGGAAGGAGTCAAAGGCGCCTTGATCGGACCACTCCACCCAAGCCCCGCACGATCGTAAGAACAAACGCGCGTTGTTTTGGCCACTTCATCTTGGATCAAAGCCCAATGCAATGACCAATCACTAACACCAGCATCAACAACAAGTGTCGGAGAGCCGATTCCCTTGCAAACCATGTGTAATGATTGGTCGCCAATTTTATACATATCTCCCAATGGACGTGCAGAAGTTTGATTGGCTGCCGTGAAAATGCCAAAACCTCCTATTATTACAGATACAACAAATCCGATATTTGTAAAAACCACACCAGCTTGACGAAGATATTGACTAGGGGTTTTTGCATGAAATTCCACTTCTTTAACATGTTTGCCGCCAATATGCTGTCCGTATGCAAAGAGCAAAATTATTATCGAGATTGCTATAATTATTGATTTTCCAAAGAAGGAAAATATCCCTCCCCAAACAATCAATATGAATATACTAGCAACCACCCATCCAATGTCAGCAATAATAACTGGGTATATGTGTTTGGGAACTAATTGCGGATCTGTGGCGAGTAAAATCAAATTTGCTGCAAAGAAAACAAGCGCGAACCCCAAAAATATTATGAGCGGCGTCTGCCAAGGCGTTTGACTTACAAAGATCGTATTGACAACGGTTGATGCACCAAAGACCATTGCAAGACCGCAAAATGTTGAAAAGGCTGCATTAGCACCTAAGGTTTTTCGAGCTAAATTGGATTGAGACATTTAAAACTCCGTTGCGTGATATCTGACCAAGCAATGGAGTTTGCGAATGCATAATTCAATTACCTTACAGGTAATGAAGCGCATTCATATTGAGTTTGAAATTGCTTTACCGGCTTGCGAAGTAATATATTGCACCGGCAACTGGTAAGGCGACAGTTGATGCAATTCCCACAAAAAGAGGTATCATGCCTGCCATTTCATCAAAATGGTATCGCCCAGAAGAAGTCTCAAGTCCCCACCAGCCAAATATCAAACCACCGATGCTTAACAGGGCTAAAACCATAGCAAACACATGCATGGAACTGGTTGCAACTGAGTAAACGACGATAGCAATCAAGAACCCGATTACAGATGCCAGCCCCACAAAAAATGGAATTGCACTCGTTTTCTCTCTAAAATAATGCTCACCGGAAGCTGTTTCATGACCCCACCAACCAAATATCATGCCAATAATGCTTATAACCGCCAAGATGATTGCAAACTTCATGGTGTTACCAGCCACCACCGCCACCGCCGCCGCCGCCACCGCCACTTGAACCACTGGACGAACCAGAAGAGGATGATCGCTGGACGGGCATTGCACTAGAAATTGATTTGGACATATGGTTGGAGAAGCCCTTAAAGCGCTTATCGTTATCACGCCTATTATGGTACCAACGATCACGATCCCACCTAGGTCGGTAGCTTGAAACACCTGCTGTTTTTGCCTCAGCACTCTCTAGCCATTTGTCAAATGTCTCAGACCAAGGTTTTTCTATATCCAGTGCCACAGCATAGGGAAGTTGTTTTTCAAAATATTTCGGAGACATTCTCGGTGTTCCGGCAAGGTTCATTCGCTGCTCGTGATAATTTTCCAGGTGCAACTTCAACCCTTCAATTTGAGCCATTAGCTCAGCACCCATATTTGTTGGACGTCCCATGAGATCAAAGAAGAAAATATTTAATGCAACCAGCAACACAGCTACAATGGCAAATGGAATATGGCTCCATGTGTTTGTATCTTCTATCACAAGATAGATGCCCGCTATTATTAACCCTGCTCCCACCACGCCTATAACGCTCATGATCGAGACGAGTAGATAACGAAGCCCATCATTTTCAAAGCTCAAAAACCATTTACCCAGTAGATATATTGGAATGAGAAGCACGCCTGCAATAATTGCGAAAATGGTGGATGTAATGAGCGTGAATAAGCCCATGATGTTAAAAACCATCGTTGCGCCCAAACCAACGATGGTGAGGATAATGCCAAGAGCAATCGCGCCGCTATTATGTTTATAGAACATATTACGATGTTCGCTAGATATCGCGTTATTAAAGGAGCTCCGAAGTGCCGTTAATGATTTACCATTGGATTTAGTGATGCGGAAAGTGCCGTATTTGTTCACCGCCTCCATAATTGCCGCCTCACCAACAGGTAGTTTTTGCAACTCCCGATTTTCGCTTACTACCAGCTGGGGATCACCATCTATATCTTCAATTTTAATGTAATCTTTCACTGCCAGGTTCAAAATTGCTGCGGAAATGGATGTGAATGTTCCATCAACTCTACTTCGATTATAGATATAACGCACCAATGCTGGCGAAATGCCGAGCGAGGTCGTTTGCCGTTCACGTATGTGAGATGGAGTTGGGTCCCGCCCAATGATGAGCCATGAAATACCGTAATAGAGCCCGACAATAATTAGCGTGATGGTCGCGACAACAACATGCCCGAAGTCGCGCATGAACCACCAAAACTCTTGACTTTCTGTCGGCTTGTTCACCGTTCCCACTGGCATCTGCGCTACGATGGTTAGCCCTTCTCCCTGGGACAACGCTTTTGTTGTTTCAAAAAACGCAGATCTGCCATCGTCTGAAATTTTGGCATTTGCGAACTGTAGTTGCTGCCCAACGCGCCCCGTAAAAAAAGCTACACCGCTGATCTTCCCGTTGTCAGGTGCGTGCACTTCAGCGCTTGCTTTATTAATTTGAAACTGCCAGAAATTACCTGTCACGTTCCAATAAAGCTCATCACCCTCATTGAAGAACTGCATCTGCCTATCAGTTTGATATTTAATTTCATAAGTGTGCGGACCACGATCAATATAGTAGTCTTCTTCGCCTATATATATACGGATATCACTGTTAACGTAAGATGTATGGTACGGTTCTTTGTTTCCGTTTCGTTTAATAGAAATAATGTCGAAATCGACACGCTTCTCAGTACCATTAGAGGATATAAAATAAAGCGGAAAGTCGCGAAAGATACCGCGATTTATGTTTCGCCCTTCAGCGATTACACTGATAGTTTCCGTCACCGTCAGATCACCATTCTTAGCAATCTCAATTCTCGCATGATAATCGGTGATCTGCTCATTGGCATAAGCAGCTGGTAACAACACCAAAATCAGCACTAAGCATGTGCTCGCAAATGTATAAATATAATTGTAAACCCGCATGAACGCCGCCCCTACGATGACCAACACCTGATTTCATGCATTGATCCAAATCTGACTTCAGATCTTGTTAGCACAAAAAAGAGACAAGAAAGTGTTCTAATTTGGTGGAATTCGCGCCGTCGTTCGTTCATCCACAATTTCGCGAATTTGCTTCAAAAGAGGATGGGCATCTGTGCGCAGAATTCCATAGTTCAGATTAAATGGAAAATCGATATTGCCTGTTGTGCCGTCAGCCAGATGTTGCAGCATGGTCTCGATCTTATCAAAACCTTTTGCCATAACCGCTTCAGGTGTTTCTGCGGCATCGTACTCATCCCAAAAGACTAGCATTTCTGTTTTCAAATCATCGGGAAGCGGTGTACATAGATTGATAAAATCTAATCGTTCCAGCTTAGCTTTATCCTCATTCGGGTTTTGCTCTGTTGCTGGAATATCACCAGATATCGCTTCACCCAGATCATGAATGATGATCAATTTGAAAAGTCGTAACATATCAATATCAACAAGCTGATCTTCAAAACACATCATAAGTAGACAAATGGACCATGTATGTTCAGCGACACTTTCAGGTCTTCGTTGCGAAGTATGAGCGCTGCGTAACGTGTTTTTTAACTGCTCAGCATTCTTCATAAATTCTAATATTGATGTAATGCGGCTAGTATTAAGTGGATGTTTGATCATGCATTATGGTTGAGCGATTCTGTGTATCTCGTCCAGAACAAAGTGATGATAAATGCACTATCTAAGCGGAACCCAGCGGCCATTTAACGAGCGACAAGCCGCGCCAGAGCTTTGCACAGGCTTGCCATTAATTGCCGCAATATGGGTGTATTGTCGGCAATTTTGTGAACCTACCTGATACGGCGCGGCGGCCGTGACTGTGCCGGATGATTTACCATTTGGATTTTGCCAAGTAACTGTTTGACCAGTTGTTGATTTCTCTAATGCGCGATATTCTGCCAACAATGCGCGTGTTTTATCCTTGCGAGAGAGTTTTTTAAATTCTGCCGCTGGCAAAATACCCCCATCAAAGGCATTAATAATCTCCTTGCCTGACGCAACGCCAGTCTGATCTGTTCCTAAGTCCTGCGCAGCTTTCTTGTTGTTACTAGCGCAACTGCTTAGCAATCCGAGCACCAACATTACGGCACTGACTTTCAATAATAGCTTTGAATTCATAATAACTCGCCCTCTAATGGCGCACCTTATGACATATTATTTACGGCAGGAATATGTTTTTCGAGAAAATACATCGGATAACGAAAAACCGCTCAAGTTGCAGCCCGTGGTAGATATAATATTGCATCCAATCCACCAACTTCAGCATCACTAAGTCTAAACTCACCTTGATATTCTTGCACAATCTCACCAACAATCGATAGACCTAGCCCGCTGCCCGGGCGCGTCTCGTCCAAACGTTGACCTCGTTTAAGAGCTTGCTTTTTGTCATCATCATCAAGACCGGTACCATCGTCAGCGACGGATACTAATAACTGCATAGGGTTTGGCAAATCTTTGACGGATATAGTGATTTTGCTATCAGCAAAACGCGTTGCATTTTCGATCAAATTACCGAGAATTTCTTCAAAATCCTGTGCCTCTAGACCGATCAAAGTCTCAGATGACCTTACATCTAGTTCAAATTCTAGGTGTGAATTGAGTTTTTTCATTACCCGTAGAAGTCGCTCTATTACTGGCACCACATCAGTTCTTGCAAGTACGGAACCACGCTGCGCAGAAATTCGTGCACGATCAAGATAGGTTGTTACTTGAGATTGCATGGATCCAACCTGATTCTTTACGAGATCAGCCTGTTCTTTTGGAAGATTACGCGCTTCGTTTAACATCACCGCGATCGGTGTTTTTAGTGAGTGCGCCAGATTACCAACTTGCATGCGCGAACGTTCAACGACACGTTTGTTGCTATCAATCAACGCATTGACCTCACTTGCTAAAGGCGCGATTTCACGCGGGAACTCACCATCAAGCTGATCAGCGTCACCGTTACGAATTTTCTCAAGTGAAGCCCGCACATGATCAAGTGGTTTGAGACCAAATAAGATCACAAGCATGTTAATAACCAAGGTGCCAACCCCCGTCACGAGCAAGGCAATAACCATTCTATTGATAAATGAGCTTACATCAGCTTCCAACACATCCAAATTGCCGCTAACACGAATACGAACGGCATTACCTTGCCCGTCTAACTCAACCTCAGTTTCAGCAACAAGTATACTATTTTCATTTGGATCTATGAGGCGATATGTTCTGATATACTGGGAATCAAATGCAATTTCAAACTGGGCGGGGAGCGGCAGCGCTTGACCGCCAATTGATGGGGATGTTAACCCGCTGCCAGTAACTTTACTACCCGCATCAATTGGATCTACAATCCAGATCCAACCGGAATTTGGTTGTGAGAACTTTAAGTTTCCAAGCTGCGGATTGCCTTGCAGCAAACCATCATCACCTATTGAGACAGCCTCAATAACTGTATTGAGATGAGCCCGCAAAAGGTCTGCAAATGCACGCTCGCTGCTAGTGCGATAAAGGGTGGAAATAATCAACGCGACAGCGGCAAATGCAATGACGGTCCAAATACTGGCAAAAACAAGAACACGGACAGTCAGTGATTGTCGCGATAACAAACCTCTACTTTTAGGAGGCGTATCACTTTGGGAGGGAGTGTTGCTAACCGTCATTCAGAAACGGCTTCAGTCTGAGGCATCAGGCGGCTGTATGCGGTAGCCAAGCCCGCGAACCGTCTCAATCAAGTCGCCATCGAAATTCTTGGCAATTTTTTTGCGTAGGCGCCCAACAAAAACTTCTATTGTATTAGAGTCACGATCAAAGTCCTGGTCATACATGTGCTCGATAAGTTCTGAGCGTGACACTGTCTCGCCCATGTGATGTACAAGATAGGAAACAAGGCGGAATTCGTGAGATGTAAGTTTAAGGACATCACCTTTGCAGGTGACTTTTGAAGCTTTGGTATCAACCAACAGCGGGCCGCAGGTAATTTCTGATGTGGAATGACCGGAAGCTCGACGAATGAGTGCACGAAGTCGCGCTAATACTTCTTCAACATGAAAAGGTTTAGTAACATAGTCATCTGCGCCAGCATCAATGCCAGCAACTTTATCACTCCACCGATCTCGTGCTGTTAGAATGAGAACAGGCATATCACGGCCATCGGCGCGCCATTTTTCCAAAACGGTTATTCCGTCCATTTCCGGCAAACCAATATCAAGCACCACGGCATCATATGGTTCAGTGTCACCAAGAAAATGACCTTCTTCACCATCCATAGCTTTATCAACGACATAACCACGCTCGTTCAGTAATTCACAAAGCTGGCGGTTTAAGTCCGGATCATCCTCGATAACAAGTATACGCATGGCTTACTCCCCACCATTTGACCAATTTTAACGGTTATACAATTATTATAATTATTGGGGAACTGTAACAGACATTTTCTTCGGACGCTGGCCGGATGAGCTTTTTACAAGAACTGTAACCTTACATACGGCTTGACCATTTTGCGTAGCTGGTGTCGCAGAAAGCAACTGACCACCAGTTTGCGCAACAACTTGACTGGCTGAACTTGAGCAATCAGTGGCCGCAGCCACAACAAGATTTTGCGTCTTTACGCTAACAGTAGGCAGTGCCTGGGCTAGAGATGAGACGAGCAACAAACCCGCTAAAGTTAGGCCTGCAGTCAATTTGATGTTCATTTTTTTGAACTCCACAAAACAAATCATTTGTCCCGTTCTACTAAACTGAACCTGAACGGTAAATGAACAACGCAATTTTACTGCTAATTCTTTGTTTTTTAACAGTTTTAAAATAGCATCAGAGGGAGAGAATTGCTTTCCGCGCAACTCCTGAAGCAATATACCCACCTAATTGACGAATTTCCACCTCAATTTGGGTCTGATTTACACCAAAATCAGTTATTTCGTCCGCCGCTTCATAAAGATAAGATGTACCTGAAACATCTACGCTATGTATGATTGAACCGGATGAACAAATATCAATCCGAAAGGTCAACTCGTCTTCATCAAGCGGCACGTCGGTGCCAAGCCAACTATCGGCATTATATCTACTTCGTCTGATCCAATCGAACATGACGCCAGAATCTATTCGCTTCGCCCTTATATGCGCTGGTGATAAGGGAGTATTCGCGCGCTCACCACCGGCAAAGGGTATAAGCGGAATGCTTTCGCTTGCGCGGGATGCCGCAAATATCTGCCAATTTAGTACATTTGCCATCTCACCAGTATTTAGGCCAAGTGAAGTAACAGCATCATTTATCAATACAAATCTTGCACCTACTATAGCTCCGCTTTCGCTAGCGTCTTCTGTTCCAACTTGTCCGCGCAAAAGCTTGCTTAATTGCCATTGATGACTTGCGATTTCCAATGCTTCTTCAAACTGGATGATCTCATAAACGCCACTGATTGATTGTATGGCAGCAATATTAGCACCTGCTAGTAGCTGCTCTGTCGTTACAGATTGCAATTCCCCAAATGGCAGATCAACAATGATCTTGTTTTTATAATCCCAACGCCCTTCTGCACCATTTAATAAATCTGTGGCTAGCTTGCCTATTGTGGCCGGAGAAATTAGGTTTACACGTGGAGTAAAACCAGATGTACTAACCGAGCTTGATAAAGTAATAGGCACCCACGGCTTGGCATAACCTGCTGCACGTGCCCAATTACTTGCATCATCTCCACTGATAATCGGTAAATCGAGAAACTCAATATCAGGGGAAAAGGCTGCACTAACATCGGACGATTTTGTAGGAGAGGACGTTGCTTCTTCACTTGATGCAATACCTGATACGACACGTTTCGCACTAACTGTACGTTTCTTTTCATCCTCAATCTGGGTAATATCATATTGACCTTTTGGCGCCAGAAAGTCGGCAGGGGCTTCAAATACCAAGCGATCGCCAATTTCCAACTGAGCTTCGGATATTGGCAAAGTAAATTCTACGCTTTCCTGCGAAGCCCAGTGATCCTGCAACCATTGATCCGCCAAAACTCCAGCGCTTTGCGCTTCAATTGCACCAGATAGTGCGAGACGTTCATGCCGTTGACTACCCCGCGACAAACGTCGGGAGTAAGCAGTTGATGGCGTATATTCTTGTTCTGGTGCTACGCTATTTATATGTACCTCATTAGCCAACTCGCTTTCTTGCGCACGCTTATGCGACATCAACGGATTTTGCGCATTATCGACCAATGCCTTTATAATCGCGGGCTTCTGCGATTTACGTGTGCGTGTTGTAAACACCAAGCCATCTTGACTTTCGCTGACATCTATTTGGTATAGATTTAAAAGTGGTTCCAGTATGTTGCGTGCAGATGTAGGCTCATTTTGGATAAATCCGGTAATTACGCCTTCAACACGAGACACATCATATTTAAAAAAACCGTGATCTGATAAAATTGCTGCAATTAGCTCACCGATGGGTGCAGTGCCTAAGCGACCATTCACCCAATGACCTGTTCGCCAATTTATCCCATCAGACCAGATACCCAAATTTTCTGGGAATGCAGGCGACGGGCGAGCGTCCCAAGTCCAGATGTACGAATTGTCTAAGTCTATCATTCTCGGCGAGTTGGCCGAACCACTCCAATGTTCAAGATGCGCCTTTAAGTAGGCCCGTTGCGCTAAATCATCTCGGTTTTTTGAACTAAAATATGGGAATGCATTTTCAGATGATTTCGGATCAGGAAAAACATTGGGTTGGTTCGACCCCTTGTCCACTGCCGGACACCCAAATTCAGTAAACCAGATTGGTTTTACTTGGGGGTTCCAAGCTGTTTTTGAACCAACTTCTATGCCACCTATTCGATTGTAGTGATCGTTCTGCCACCAGGAGCGCAAATCTTTGTAACGGTAAACCCAAGGCTTACCTGATCCATCCGTAATTGTTGTACGAACACGTTTTTTGCGGTCAGCATTATTGGCATAGTACCAATCAAACCCCTCACCACCCTCAATCTGACCTTGAAGCGCAGTCACGTCATTTTGGATTCGGAACCCATCTGGATTAGCAGCACTTAAATCTTCATCACGCCAATCAGACAGTGGCATGTAATTATCAATACCAACCGCATCAATCGCTGGATGTGCCCACAGGTCATCCAAATGGAAATAAACGTCGCCGCTACCATCTTGGGGATGGTAACCAAAATACTCACTCCAATCAGCCGCATAAGTTAGCTTGGTATTTGCACCCATCACATTCCGACAATCCTGCGCCAAGATTTTCAAATCATCAACAAATGGAAAACCATTACCATCATCGCGAACTTTTGTGAGAGCCACCATTTCTGAGCCAATAACAAAACCATCCACTCCGCCTGCAGCCTTTGCTAGATGCGCATAATGCAAGATCATGTGACGATATCGCTGATCACCACCTAACCAGTTTACGCCGCTTCCTGAAATGGAAAAATTTTCTGCGGAACTTGTTCCTGTAAATGACGCAATCTGACTGGCACCATCTGCTGTTTGATCAGCGCTACCGCTCTCACCGATAGCCGGATAACATGCTATTCTGCCGCGCCAAGGATACACTGGTTGCGATGAACCATCATAAGGCGATGGTAATGAATTACCTTCCGGTACATCCATTAAAATAAACGGATATAATGTTACTTTCAATCCGCGTGATTTTAACTCGATGATGGCATCCACAACAGATGCGTCATCAGGAGTTCCGCCATAAACCGGCGAGTTGTTTTGCCTAGATATTAAATGTGCTACCGAACGGTTGACACCGCCAACTTTCCAAACCCGCGATTCCTCAGCCCGAGAACGGACTTCTACGCCTGGACGAAGTGTGCAATGCCCCGCACGCAAATCAGAACCAAACCAAGCAACCACCAGACCGACCGACTTTAAATTTGGGCAAAGTTGCTGCAATTCATTCAAAGATGCTTGTAGATCATTAGGTGCATAGGTGATGTTGTGGTTGAGGAACCTTTTTTCGCCAGAGCCTATACGTTCAGATATCTGTCTTGTCGCCAAGCCGTGTTCTGTTGCTCCGGGGATAAGCGTGACCGCTCTCACGTCATTTTCCAACGCGCCAACTACACGCGTAACTTCAAAATGAAGCACGGGGATACGGTTGCCATAATTTTCAATTGGCATCCTATCAAACACTACATAGGCAAGACCACGATATGATGGGGTTTTACCCGCTCCCTGCTTGGCTTCAATAAGAGGATCTGGCAGCTGATCATCGGAGCCATAATAAACGCGCATATCAATTTGGCTCAGATCAACTTCGCGACCATCTGCCCAAACGCGTTTAATGTTTTGAATTGGACCTTCGCATAGTCCTATTGCAAAGTTAGCATAATAGCTTTTAGTTTCAACGGTTTGCTTCGGGCGGCTCGTTGCTTTTCCACCTCGACGTTCAACGGTGACTTCTTCCTCAAACCGTGTGGCCCAAATCAAACTTCCAGCGACACGCATAGTCCCATAAACTCGCGCAATAGATGTACCTTCATCCGCAGATGAAATACGCACACCTGACAAAGAAGGCGCAGTGGCGTTACTTGTTTTCCCAAACAGGGATTGATCAAGAGCAGCGCCCGCTAATCCTCCGACAGCACGACCTAATATGGCACCAAAAGGCCCAAAAACACTACCAAGCGCTGTACCAGCAGATTGCAATAAAACTGTTGCCATAAAAGGCTCCTAGCCGAAAAGAATTAGATAGATGGAAATTCAAAGACCGCTGCAATCCGTCGCTGCCAGCTTGGTACAAGTGAAGATTGGGTCACTGAAATGCGCTCATAAGCATGAATGAATTTGTTTGATTCCGAGAGGATGCCGGCGTGTTTTATGGCGGAACCCGCTTGCCAACGAAACAATACAAGACAACCTTTGTGCAAGTCTTGAATTGGCAATTCTGCGCCACAATACTTTCGAGCGGCAATCAACATTGGTTCATCCAATGCCTGTTCTGCCCAATCTTGAGAATATGGTTTTGGCACTTCCGGTTCGGTTTCATAAACCTGCGCCCACACACCCCTGATGAGCCCCAAACAATCACAGCCAATTTGCTTTCGCGCACCTTGGTGACGATAAGGCGTACCTAACCATGATTGTGCTTCACCAATAATTTTACGATCTATATCTCTCATGATGTCACCAAAGGCCTCCCATCATGCACAGTCGCGCCATCCGCATATCCATAAGCAAAGTCACTACCTGGCAGGTGGGGGAAACCTTGAAAATTGAGAGTATTTGCAAACTTGTGACGGCACGTGTCGAAATGTTTTGAGCAACCCGCGGTCACGGTGAATGTATCTCCTATCTGTGGCACATGCGCGAGCGGTGAGAAGAACTTCATGGTGATTTGATTATCGTCGGCGGAGTGATCAAGTACTTCAACAGAGAGGTTTGCATTCTGGCCTGATTGCCATGTTAAAAGCCCATGACGAAACCAGCCCGCATCGAATGCGGACAGGCCAGATATAACGCATGAGCGGTCATCGGAAGCCGAAACAACTGATCCGCTAGCTTTGTATTGAGCAGTATCCAAATTAATCTTGCACGCATCATCGCCCAGATCTGCACTGCAACGTCGCGAATATACCCTACCCTGCGGCTGATCTAATTTGTGAGCAAGTGAGCGAAGTTCAGCGCGGAAAATATGGTCGCCAAAACTAACTTCACCGATCTCCTGTGTACGCATTTTCAGAAAGCTGTTAGGATCTTGCCAATTAATGAGAAATACTTCAACAAGTGCATTATCATAGCGCCCTTCTGCAAGGTCACTTTCGGTAATTGCATCGCTTGAAAATGCGCCGACCACTTCACCATCGTCGACATTTAAACCAAGTTCAGACCGAGCAGCGCTTGGTAAAAAACCGCTTTCAGGCACAAAGATGGTATTATCGAACTCTAGTGAATTATCATGATCGGTAAACCCTAACACAATGCCATCCCTACGAGTAACGCGCCAAGCATTGCAAAGTGTTGTCACATCATCTTCAAGATGGTTTTTCAGTTCAGATGCTAATTGTTTCATGGCTTGATCTCCACTAGCGGTACGGAAGGTATTTGCCCCGCATTAAATGCAGATAGATTGAAATCAAGCCGCTCAATATCGAACCGCACGGGAACTTCGAATTCATACCCTGCGGTAATGATTGCATTTGTTATGGGTGCAGTCACAAATGTAACCTCGCCCTTTGCATCATTAATTGAAATATCTGGTGAGAGAACGTCAACACCGTCTACAGCTATGACAACTGAACCAGAAATCGGTTTATCGATGGTGCGTTTTGCACTTCCGCCGACATCACTATAGGTTTTTGAAAGTTGGAAAACGGTCATCGTGCCATCACCAGTACCAATAATCTGATCAGAACTCGCAATAGAGTTACCAAAACTTGCTGATGAGAAATCAAGCGGATCTTTAAAACGAAATCCATAAAGACTGCCATGCCGCGCTTCAAAAAAAGCGATAAGTTTCATGAGATCATCACGAGAACGCATACCGCTGCCAGCGTCATAACGACGGCGTGAATCTCGCCAACGCGCGTTGCGGTTTTCGCGACCATTAGAAAGTTGAGTAATGTCCGTACGACGCTCCGGACCACCCGTTGTTTCAAGCGCGATTGATAGAGGAAATGAAACCTCATGAAATCCGTTGGGCATGAAAATCTCCAATAGTTCTGGTTAATTGCGATGCTTAAAGTCCGCGACGACCACGACCCACAGCGCGCGCAAGCATAGCGCTAACTTGCGCTTCTGATCTGGCAAAGCCCTCTACATCAGGCGTTGCGATATTGAATGTGATGTTGACGGGTGATGACCCACCCATTGTTGAGGCTACGCCGAGCGAACCATCTGGCCCTCGGCTAAGTGGTAGAATAGCTTCGCTGCCTGCCTCTCCCATCAAACCAACAGATGAAGCGCCACCCATAGGAAAATAAGTTGGATTTGATACCACTCCACCATTTGCAAAAGGTGTAATATTTAAGGGTGAGCCTGCGCCAGAAGTTCCTCTTTTGAATAGACCGCCCATCAATCCATCGATTGCACCCGAAAAACTCCTCTCAAGCGGAGCTAACGCTTTGCTAAGAGCCATATTGGATAACGATAGAGCTAATTTGCTCATAACACTCGATAAGTCTTTACCGCCGATAATTGAACTTTTAAATGCTCCCATTAATGCTTTACCAAAAGCATTGGCCTGGATTTCAAGATCACCTAATTTGCGCATGGCATCTTGCGTATCTGCATCTACCTTAACGTCAATGCTTGTATCATTTTCGTTCATATAACAGCTCCATCTTAAGCTTTATCTGGAAATTTTTGCATGAGATTGCTCAAGCTATCTCGACCTATTGGGGATAACCTCTGTGGTAGTTTTTGTGATTGAAAGGCAAGAATTATTGATACTTCGGGGAGTGTCAAAGACCAAAACTCTGAAGGGGAAAGCCGCATCTGAGAAAATAGAAAACCTAGCAGAAATTCCCATGGGAATGGTTCCACCAGATTTTGATTATCAATTGTCTTTTCAGAAAATTCAGATACGGCTACTTGGGGTTTGATGTTTGATTGTCTTTTTCTCCATCACCCCTATTTTGCATAGGATTAAATGTTGCGATCAAAAGATCGGCAGCAATTTGAGCAAGCCCCAATGCACCCCCGTCAAGGCTCATACAACGGACATCTTCATCCGCGTATAAATTTCCACCGCCGCGAAGCCCCGCACCAATGATATGCACCAAATCCTCGCTTGAAAACTTCCCTTGAGAGAAATAATCACCCAGATCAGAGAGATTTGAAACATTAAACGCATCTTCAAGTTCCGCTAACGCTCCTAAAGTAAGGCACAAAATACGCGGTGCACTATCGATAACTGCAACCACTTCCCCCCGCCGACGATTTGCAACAATCCTCTTCATGCTCAATGCTTCATTCATTACAGAGCTCCAAAGCTCAATGAACCTGCGGATTCTAGCGCAGCTTCAAATGTAACTTCACCATCATGTTGGCCAGAATATTCGAGTGCCGTAATTTGAAAGGGACCGGTAATTTTGCCAAAATCGGGAACTGTAATTTCCCAATCCGTAATCTGAGATGCGAAGAACGTTGACCGCATAAGATCATCACTTGCAGCGTCTTTAAAAATACCGGAACCGGAAAGGCTTGCTCGCTGCACACCAGAACCGCCGAGCAACTCACGCCAACGGCCTGATGATTCAGCATCTGTGATATCAACTGTCTCTGCGTTAAATGCTAACCGTTTCGCTCGTAGTCCTGCAAGTGTAACAAATGATCCATTCTGATCGATTTTGATCAATAAATCTTTACCCTTTTGCGCCGTCATAACGAATTTCCTTCTTTAACATCATGTATTATATTCAATTTTTGCACGAAATTTTAATCGTGCAATCTGCAACTTATTACGCCCTTCTTCAGCAAAAGATGCACTTTCAAAACGAAGATTAATCAGCGCACCAACATCGAGAGTAAGGGGTTGATCATGAAGTGCCGAAACCACCTTTTGTGCGATATTTTGTAAATTTTCGCGCGCCGGTTTATCTTCATAAATTAAGACATCAAAAAGATGCTCCTCACCAAACTCACTGTCTGTTGACCAGTCGAATGTTTCCCAATTATCAATTGAAATATAAGGATAAATTGCATCCTTAATCTCATGGTCAAAAATATTATCTACACCGATAAGCGCCGTGATCGCATTTTCACTATTAAGAGCTTGAAAAATTGCTTTCTGCAGATATCCTGCCATCATTGCCATGGGTTAAAACCTCCCAGATCATTCATTGTATGAGATGATGTTTCTTGCTTACCTGTCGCCATTATTAGGAGTTTTTTTCGTTTTTTTACCTTGATTTTGTCTACAATCCTTAGAAGTAACTCTTGGGGGGAAAGTCTTTTAGTTCGAATTCTGACATTCATCGTTTTGTCTCCTCACAACGGCAGATGAGATAACGAGATGTTTCGTCCAGGTCATGCACAGAATGGATCATTAACGTCCTTCCGTTTCGCAACAAGCGCATATCGTTTTTAATGTCTTCACGATGTCGAATTGTAACTTTATGTGTGATATTTGCTTCGCGTGCGCGACCCCGCACTTCGCGTTTCGCACTAACAGGCTCCATATGTGCAAACAATGTCGCGACAGTTGTCCAGTTTTGGCTCACGCCGCCCTGTCCATCCATGACGTCAGTCGAACTCTGTAGGTCAAGCGGCGTTCGCAACATGCCAGGATCGATAAATGTCATCAACATTAGATACGCCTCCTCACCCACTGTGAGATCAACGCATCGTAACCATTTGGAACTGCTGCTGGCTGCATGTCAGGTGCAACAACACCACGAAATTCATATAAACACGCGGCATGAATTAGAATGGCTCGCTTAAGAGCGTCTGGCACCTCGCTCGCACTCGTGTAGCCAGCTGTAAATGTAATTTCGATCCCATTCATCATTTGCTCTGGTGAAAGCTGCGGACCGACAAACAATCTTGCAGGTGATGACTTTCCATCCAATAGCATGTTATTCTGAGCCACAATATTCGGTTGTCCATCGATACCAAACTGCTGAACTTCATCAATTGAACGTATAGGTGATTTCTGAATTTGAATGCACCGATCTTCGGGCCATTCATCTAAGCAGAGTCGCCATTCTTGATCCATCAATGCAAGGCCTGTCCGTTTTTCAAGATATTCTCTTGCTGTCGAAATCAAACTTGAAAGCAACGTATCTTCCAAAGCATGATCAATCCGCAGATGGTTTTTAAACTCGGGCAATGTGACAGGCTCGGCCATGGGGGGCTGAGACAAGATGAGTATCATATCATTTCCTTTTGATTGCTAATTGCGGCCGCCATTACGATCTCCGGCAAAATGAAAATTCACCGGAGACATGTTTTATTTTCCATAGGATGAAGGGAGAATTTAGCTTATGCCGAACTTCATGAGCTTGATAGCTTCAAAGTTCTGAATTCCACCACCAACCCGTTTTGTTGTATAGAACAGGACATAAGGTTTTGCGGAGTAAGGATCACGAAGAACACTAACACCAGCGCGATCTACGACAAGGTATCCGCGTTCGAAGTCCCCAAACGCAATCGACATCGAATTGGAAGCCATATCAGGCATATCCTCTGCCTCAATGATCGAAAAACCCTGCAACATGGCTTGTTGACCCGCTGCTGCTGGCGGTTGCCACATGTAATTACCATCTGCATCTTTAAACTTGCGGATAGCGCTTTGAGTTTTGCGGTTCATCACAAACTTTGCATTCTGACGATACCCCGCTTTGAGTGAGTAGATTGTATCAATCAACGCATCGGAGGGGTCCGATGCAAATGCACCATCGGCGCCTGTTGCCACATAACCTAGGTTTCCCCAACTCCAACTTGCATCATCAACCGTTGATGCAGATAGGAAACCTGTTGGCTTATTCACGCCATCTCCATTGACGAACGTTGCACCTTCTTGTTCGGCGAAGGCCGCCTCAATCTCACTCGTTATCCAACTATCAATATCAACTGCCGCATCCTCTAGAAGTGAGGACGTGGCTGCCGGCATGGCATATAATTCCATTGTGGGAAATTGTAGCTCGACCAGCTGGGCAGAATTGGTTTCAGGACGAACATCAGTCTCACCAACCCATCCGACGGACATGCCATTTTGTGCGAATGGTTTTTTCAAAACAGAAGTTGAAACCTGACGCACAGATGAGATCGAGCGAATAGGAGATAGTGCTGACAAACGACGGCCTATTTCCTGATCAATTTCATCAGGGACCAGATAACCACCATCAGAATCCGTTGATGCTGACATAGACTTCGCCTCAATCTGACGAAGTCCGTGTTCATTGCCTTTTCGGATATAATCATTAAATGCGGTTTTATGTTCACTATCAAATATTGGTGTTTCCATCCCACCTAATGCCGGACGCGCACCCTTAATCGCAAGCTGATCCATCTTACGCTTTTGATCATCCATAAAACGTGAAATGCGATCCATTTTTTCCGTTGTCACAACATCTTCACCAACCCGCGCTTCCATTTCTGAAAGACGAAGATCATTGGCCTCTTTGTAGCTTTCAAAGGCATGCATAAAGTCATCAAAGGCCAAGGCAACCTCGTTGCCGGTAGCCTTCTTCTCCGGTGCGATTTTTCGAAGAGATTTCACCTCGGGAGAGGTCATTGTTTTTTCCTTGATCATCAGGGGTCCTTTCATGTGATCTATCGGGATAGGAAACGTCTTAGGAGGACGAAAGACGTATTGCAGCATGTTTTATCTTTGCTGCGATTTTAGTATCGAAAGCATCACTTAATGGGGCTTCAGATTTGACTTGAGTTACTCGTGCATCTGGCAGCATAGGAAACGTCACCACAGAGATTTCCCACAAATCGGCTTCCAAAATATGGCGCGCATCAGTTTTTGGATCTTTGCAGGATTTACACGTTTTAAAACCGATCGATAGGCCATCAAGCGCTCCAGACAACATAAGTGCATGAATGTCTTTTGCGCGAACAACATCAAGAGACAATTGACCCTCCACATAGAGGCCTTTCCGATCTTCATAGATAGTCACCCAACGGCCTATCACTTGATCGGGATCATGCTGAAAAAGCATGCGTACGGGACGTGAAGAATGTCGTTCTAGGGTCTTTGAAAAAGCGCCAAATTCCACAATATCATTGGCTAAATCAACGATCCCAAAAAGGCTGGCATATCCACTAAAATATCCGTCATGTGAAATATTTTCCAACGAGAATTCGGCGCGTTTATTTTCAATCGGAAACTTAATTTTTCCGGCATTTTTTCTAACACTCATGCGAGATTTCCCAGTTTGATTTAGGCAATTTAAAATGTGATTCAATACATTTGATTTTTGATTCAAGAATCATGGTCAAACCGCTGGTACCCAACAGCTTTTCGCTTCTCTTCATCGCTCAAAAAGGTTGCGTTCTGCATCCGGGACCATAAAGATTCTCGTTCGGAAGCAAGGCCCGACATCTTATCCGCGTCTGGCTCAAAACGGATATCTTTATCATAATATTCACTCAGCCAGGAGCTCATACTAGCCGCGATACGTGTGACAAGTGGCAACACCGTTAAACGAGAAAATGCCCGGTTGGCTTCTTGATAATTTGCATATGTATTGTCACCTGGAATACCGAGCAGCATGGGTGGCACGCCAAGTGCTAAAGCGATATCTCTGCTAGCGCCATTCTTTGCGTCAACAAAGTCCATATCTTTGGGTGTTAAACCGATAGCTTTCCAATCGAGGCCACCTTCCAGAAGCAAAGGGCGGCCCGCACGTTTAACGCCAGAATATCCATTCTCCAGTTCCGTTTTTAATCGATCAAATTGTTCTTGTGAAAGATTGCCACCATCTTTTGGTTGATAGACCAGCGCACCTGAAGGCCTTGCAGAATTATCAAGCAACGCCTTGTTCCACGCACTGGCAGAATTGTGAAGATCAAGTGCTGTCATCGCCGCTTCAAGCGGGGCAAACCCCATATGATCATCAAGCGGGTGAAAGAGCTTGAGATGCAATATCTGATGACCATTTTCACCGTCAATTGGAAACTGTTGTTTACTGTTTCCGACCTGATATTCAAGTGCAGATGGCCATCCATTCCGATCAGAAATCACTCGAATTCTGTCAGGCCTCAATGTGTGTAATTCGATGGGATCACCATCTGTTTGGACGCATTTGACAAATGAATTTCCTGATAACAAAAGATGCCCATAAATGGTTTCCAAAAAATCAGCACCCGCAGAATATGAATTTGGCTTCTTTATCAAAGCAAGTGCGGGATGATCTGTTAAAACCCGATCTCCATCAATCAAAGTCCACGACACATTTGCAGCTGTTTCCGCAATCATTCTAATGGCTCTATGGGCGATAGGGTTTCGCATAAACCCCTCACGAGACATCGATAAATAATTACGTGATGACCAACTTGCATTCTGTGTTTCATGCAGACTTATAAGACCAGATGAAGAGAACGACTTCACTTCGTTTCTTTCGCTTATCTGTGGGCTCTTTGTCATTGAATTATTTTTTCGCGCACGATCTCGCCATGCGCCGATTGATGCCAACCAGCTCATCCAGTTTTCCTTTACTTTATGATTACGATGTTAAATAGATCGAATGATCGGTTTGCTGCTTTTATCTAGCAGTAGTGCCGTGACCGCCCAGACCAAAGCATCTAACCTATCAGGCGATCCACCACCGAGAAGTCCTTGGTGCGTGAAATTGCACATTTGGTCTTCAAGGCTGTCCAGACCATCTAAATGCCAAACTTTACCCTGTTCATATAAGGCTGCGACAGGCTCAGCACGAAGCCACTTTCCTCGTGAAGCTCGAACCATTTGAATGGGTAATTGTGCGTCGCTCGCGTGAAGTACTGACTTTACCATATCGCCGCCCTGATTTACTTCTGCTACGATAAGGTCTGCATCAAAATCTTGATAACACTTGGCTGTAATATTCGCCCATTGACTGGGTGTAGCTTGTTCGATTGATGCATCTTTTAAGACAATGGCATGTCCCCGGCTATTTAGCCCGACCACAACTATGCCACAACACGACCCTTGCGCTTTCGATGAAGCAGGCGGGTCGACTGCAATAACAATTCGCATTAATTGTGGCATTTCAGTCAGGCGCAATTCGTCAAGTCGATCCCTCGTCCAGAGCGTACCTTCTTGGTCTTCTAAAATCTCGCCGTTTAACTCTTGCCTACCAAGACGAGTATTTCCATAACGAGATCTCACATTTGCTAAGAAGTTTTTCGCTAAGTTTTCAGCATTGTCATCTGTTCGCATTTTGACTATCGCAGTATTTTTATCTGCCATAATGGCTTTTAATAATGCGATTGGTTTAGGTGTCGTTGTCACGAGTTGGCGTGGATTTTCACCCAGTCGCAATCCAAATTGCAGCATATCCCAAGTCTCTTGCGGATATTGCCATTTACATAACTCGTCACACCAAGCCGCATCAAATTGCGGACCTCGCAGGCTTTCAGGGTCTTCAGACGAGAAAATTTGCGCAATAGCACCGTTTGGCCAAACCAAACGTCGTCGCGTACTTTGATAAAGTGGACGATCATGTTTTGCAATATTCAAGATGCCGCTGTCACCATCCACCATAATCTCACGGGCATCACTCAGTGTTTCAGCAACAAGCGCTATTCGACCGCAGTTTAGTCCGTCTAAAACGTGACCTTGACATGTGGCAATATTGTGCACCCATTCTGAGCCTGCGCGCGTTTTTCCTGCTCCACGGCCACCTAATAACAGCCAGATAAACCAGTCGCCTTGAGGCGGTAGTTGTTCCGTACGCGCGTTAAGTTGCCAGTCATTGACTAGCAATTGAAGTTCACGTCTATCAAGCTTAGAGAGAAACTCGTCGACCTTTTTATTGAAGAGGCTTCTATTTTTGTTTCTGCTCCCTTTTCGCTGCTGCGAGGATGAGGGTTTTGACTTTTTCTCTAAGCTTGTCATGTGCCTCACGATTTATTTCATCTTCAATCGCCACTTGTTCCTGGCGCAAGGATTTTGTCATCTGTTCAATTTTGTCCAATGTGCGGATGATGAGCGAAATAGAATTAACCGCTGCATCATGTTTTTTATCATCAAACTCTATCTTGGATAATTGATCGTGAAGCTGCGCTCTTGCCTGCGATAATGCAGCAAGTGTTT
Organism: Lentilitoribacter sp. Alg239-R112; assembly: GCF_900537175.1. Taxonomy (GTDB): domain Bacteria; phylum Pseudomonadota; class Alphaproteobacteria; order Rhizobiales; family Rhizobiaceae; genus Lentilitoribacter. Next base: position 709,429 of record NZ_LS999833.1, read on the forward strand.
CTTCTTCATCTGATGTTTGCAAAACGGAGAATACCTACTGCCAACAATATGCTGGAAGCTACTGCATATTGTGTTGTTTCAATTTTGGGATGATGACAGTTTTATATCAAACGACCTGTCATTAGTCAAGGATTATTTTCCTATTTAGTTTGTTGATTTTTGTCTTCATACGTTTCGCCCGGCCACGAAACAATGTAATCTTCATATTCTTCTGGCTCCATTCCATCTTCAGATACTGTTCGTGAACGCGCTGAAATTCCAGCCTGATGGACGGTTTCGGGATCACCTGAAATCAAGGGATGCCACCAGTAAAGATCATGATTTTCTGAAATTAAACGATAAGCACAAGTTGCAGGCAACCAAGATAATTCTCGTACCTCATTTGGTGTCAACTGCACACAATCTGACACTTTTTTTTGCCGGTTTGCATAGTCATTACAGCGGCAAGATTGATCGTTGAGCAACGTGCAAGCAACGTTGGTCCAGACAATCTCACTGGTATCCCAATCTTCTAATTTGTTTAAACAACAGCGTGCGCAACCGTCACAGAGCGATTCCCACTCTACCTCATTCATATTATCAAGTGATTTCGTCTTCCAAAAGGGCAAGTCATCCGTCATTTTGCATACTCATATATCAGTCCAATTCAACATCTTTGGACAAGGCTTGCGCGATAAATATGCCACTTAAGTAAAAGATCAAGCGAAATGATCGTGTATTTTGCTTGTTCTTCGCGTAAAAATGCGGCAAAAACATTCAGGATGAGAAGTCGAAAAGAAGCTTATGTCAGAACTAAATAAAAAGCCCAAATTTCTCACGCGAATAAAACTGTTTTTCTTGCGGTTCGATTCATGGATTGATTCATCCATTTGGGGGTCGTTCAGAAAGTTAAGCGACACATGGGAAAACCTTACAATTTTTTCTCATAAATTTCGTGTTACCGGTTTTAAGAAGGTATTAATTGAAGTCGTTGAGGAAGCCGCTAACCTAGGCACGGTTGGACTTGTTCTTCTACTTGCGCTTGCTCTCCCATCGTTTGAAGCCACGAATGGAAATTGGCGCGCTCAAGATGAGTATTCGGTTACTTTTCTTGATCGCTACGGTAATGAGATTGGACATCGTGGGAACATTCGGGAAGAATCGCTACCTATAGATCAACTTCCTGAACATCTTGTTCAAACTGTCCTTGCAACGGAAGACCGTCGCTTTTACCAGCATTTCGGCCTTGATTTCATCGGTCTTGCCCGCGCAATGGCTGAAAATGCCCGTGCCAATTCAGTTGTTCAAGGCGGTTCAACACTAACGCAACAATTAGCAAAAAACATATTTCTGACGAACGAAAGAACACTTACTCGCAAAATAAAAGAAGCATTTCTTTCCCTTTGGCTCGAAGCCAACCTTTCCAAAAATGAAATCCTGCAACTTTATCTTGATCGAGCTTATATGGGCGGTGGCGCATTTGGTGTCGGAGCGGCCGCACAATTTTACTTCGGCAAAGATGTGCAGGATGTCACTCTTGCGGAAGCTGCGATGTTATCGGGCCTTTTCAAGGCTCCTGCAAAATATGCGCCCCATGTGAATTTACCCGCAGCTCGCGCGCGCGCGAATGAAGTTCTGACCAACCTTGTACAGGGCGGAATGATGACTGAAGGGCAAGTCGTCGGCGCGCGGCGCAATCCGGCAAACGTAATTGATCGTGGCGATGTTGAAAGCCCCGATTTTTTTCTAGATTGGGCCTATGATGAGGTTAGACGCATAGCTGCTGGCTATGGCCAGAAAGCACTGGTTGTAAGAACAACCATTGATCTTGCATTACAAGGTGCATCTGAGATTGCAGTCGAAACAGGCCTACGTGAATTAGGTCAACGCTATCGAGTAGGCCAAGGTGGGGCGGTTGTCATAGAGCACGGCGGCGCAGTACGTGCCATGGTTGGTGGTCGGGATTATGGCAGAAGCCAATTTAATCGGGCAACAAGTGCACTTCGTCAACCGGGTTCATCGTTCAAACCTTATGTTTATGCACTCGCGATGGAAAATGGTTTTACACCACAATCAATTATAAGTGACGGCCCCATTACGTGGCGCGGCTGGTCGCCTCGAAATTACGGACGATCCTACTCTGGCCGCGTTGACCTTACACGAGCATTGGTCAAGTCCATTAACACCGTGCCAGTTCGTCTTGCTCGCGACCATTTGAGTATCCCAAAAATTGCAGAAAAAGCAGTTGCTATGGGCATTCAATCAACTGTACATGCCAACAAGACTATGCCGCTTGGAACATCTGAAGTTACAGTGCTAGACCAAGCAACGGGATATGCTGTATTTCCTGCGGGCGGCCTTGAGTCCAATCGACATGGAGTTGCGCAAATAATGAATTATGAAGGGAAAGTCCTTTATGATCATAACAAAGATGCGACGAAGCCAAATCGGGTGTTAACTGAAGAAGCAGCGAACGCAATGAATCAAATCCTGAGCCAAGTTCCAGAATGGGGCACTGGACGTCGCGCGAAGCTGGAAGGCATTAAAACTGCAGGAAAAACAGGAACCACTCAGGCTTACCGCGATGGTTGGTTTGTTGGATATACTGGCAACTTTACATCTGCAGTGTGGTTCGGCAATGATGACTTCACCTCCACTGCCCGCATGACAGGTGGCTCACTACCTGCAATGACCTTCAAACGGATAATGGAATTTGCACACCAAGGCATCGAGTTGCGGGCAATTCCGGGAATTGAAGATGCATTACCAGAAACATTTGGTCCCTTGATTGCCGTTAAGGATGATGGAAGTGATAATATTTCACTTCCTTCGCGTGCACGGATTCTAAACCGCCAGGCAGCAGAAGCCCTACGTGAATTAATGAAAGAGTTTGAGGTAACAAAGACAACAGAACAGCAATCTGAAAAAACTCCTGATGAATTTGCTGTCCTTAATCAGAGTACGGCCCCTGTGAAAATTTCTCAATAATGCACGGAAGGCTTTAGCTTGTTACGTATCCCATTGCTCATCTTGATTGCGCTGGCCATCACCTTTCTAGGCGCCGTGCAAGTTTCACTTTGGGCGCTCGATGCTACACGCGGATTTGGAGGCTTGAGCGTAAATGGTTGGACGGCTTATCCTGATATTCAGACAATTGATGCTGACCCCTATGCGAAAGCCCATAGAGCAAATGATGGTCACTTATTGCTTGGGCGTGCGGAAGGACTTGTCTTTCGTGCAGATACAGATCAAAATGAACAAGCTTTAAATGCAAGATGCCGATATCTGGTTGAGGGGCGCGTACCGCCTTCTCTCTTCTGGACATTACGTGCAACTTATCCTGATAAAACGTCTCCTGAACTGCCGGTGGGTTGGCCAAGTGTGGTTAATGCTCACAAAGTACTTAAAGATCGAAACGGGAATATTTCTATAACGCTTTCATCTTCTGCAGAGACAGGTAACTGGCTTGCTTTGGCTCAGAACGGTACATTCGAACTTCAACTTACACTGATAGATACTCCCACATCTAACGACAGTGGCATTCGAGAATTTGAAATGCCGAGCATAGTTCAGCTGGAATGTGCATCATGACCAAAACAATAATTGCGATTATGACCGGGTTAATAGGTGCTGCGGTTCTACACATCCTAATCATTCTGGTTTTGCCGCTTTATACAGGCAGCGATGCATGGAGCAAGATTATAAATTTAGGTCCGGAAAATGAGTTCCATGTTCTCGCCAACCAAAAAAACTCTACTGGATTGTATAACGAAGATATCCATATTCAATCGGCGGCTTGCTACTTTGACCTTGAAGCTGGTCCTGTACAAATCGTAGCTGATAAATCAACCGACATGTGGACATTTGGTGCATTTGATGCCGATGCGAATGAAGTCTTTAGCATGAGTGCGCGCTCATCTATCCGCGGAGACGTCAATTTTTTGATAGTTACGAGAGCTCAGATTTTAGCTCTAAAAAGCGAAGAACCTGACCTTGTTTCCAGATCAATTGCCATCGAAGTGTCTGATACCCAAGGTTATGTAGTACTTAGGGCGATAGCGCCGGATTTTAGCCAAGTATCAGAAGCACGTAGTTTTTTATCAAGCGCATCTTGCGCTATTCTTTGAGATAGCTGAAGCCAAACTCAAGCATTCATGTTTTCATGCACCAGTACGCTTTATCTTTGGTGCACGCTCATTGCGCTTTGATCGTTTATTCTTTTTGTTCGGCGGACGTTCATATCTCACGCCGGTGAAGAATAGAATTTTTGCAGGTTCTTTTGGTTGAAACCCTTGAGGCCTATCTACAGGTTCATAATCTAACAAACGTATTATTTTTGCCATTTAACCGTCTCCAGTTTGTGGACAGATGTACGCCTTAATTTTCATCCGTAGTAATATCCCTATTAAGCAGGCCCATAGTTAATGAAACGCTAACACTTTGACTATAATCTGACGATTAATGTAAGTGGTTTTGGGCTTTTCTATGAGTAACAAGCCTGTGTTTTTGAGTGAGATATCAGTGTTATGACGATTTCTGATATCGGGGGTAAGTATGAGTAAAATGTCTTATTGCTTTAGGGATTTAGAAAACGTGAGCGAAGATCAACGAAAATCAGCAATCCTTTTGGCGCTTGTCGCACGGATTGATGAACTACGAGAACCCAACCCGGCGGAAGCAAAAAAAGTCAGTGAACTTTTTGTCCCGTTATTCGACACAGCACCACTAGATACCAAGCGCCAAGTCGCATCTGCACTTTCACGCTGTACTTTTGTACCAACTAGAATTGCCGAATGCATCTGCATGCAGGCCTTAGAAATTTCTGCCCCATTTCTGTCACACTCACCAGCCGTAACAAATCCTATCCTTTGTTATGTTATTGCCAAGAAGAGTGAATATCACGCGCGCATCATCGCAAAACGTAGCAATTTGCATCGCAGTGTCGTTCGCTCATTAGAAGCACTGGATGACCATGGTGTAAATCTCGCACTTCAGCTACGCGGGTATAAATCTGATAATGCGATGCATATTGAAAACGCGGAAACGCGTATCTCAATGAGAGAACCAGCACAGAATGCCTCTATTCAGGTGGGAGAGCTTGAATTGTTCACTGGCGATGCTGATCTGTTCCCTGAAAAAGTTCTCGCTGTTATGGCGCGTAAGCTTGAAGCAAAAGCTGTTGCCATGAGAGAGCAACTAACCAGCTCGGCTACCTTAAATCAAAAAGCCATTCCGGTCTTGCAGCCAAAAGTTCAGGCAACAACCAAATCTCGTTTTGAGATAAAAATACGCACTAATGAGGATACCATATCTCAAGAGGCTAACCTCACAGTCGAGCAAACAGAAAATACTGATATTGAAAATCAAATATCAGACTCTGAGGCTATTTCAGATAAACAATTTGCAGCAGAAGAACACCTTCGACAAACGCTGCGCGATCTTGCTACTGGTGACATTACACCCGAAGATGCTGAAATACTGCAAACAGCTCACGATAATGGTCAATTTGCCGATATAGACGCGGATGAAATTCTCATTCCGATTAACCAGAATGAAATTCAACATCGTAGACATGTGAAACTGCTATCTAAGCACGTGTATAACAATCATGTTGGTTACTTCACCACTGCTTTAGCTGACGCTATTGGGTCAAGTTACTCACTTGCCGAACGTATAATGAGCGACATGACCGGACGCCAATTGTCCATGACTTTTAATGCCATCTTTATGCCAAAGGATATGTGTATTGAAGCGCTTAATAAGTTCTTCCCACATGTAAGTATGATGGAAGGTACCGAAGAAGGTGCTGAAACATTACTCCAGAACTGGCACCATGCACCATCACAAGAAAAACTTATTACATGGCTGCGTGCTGATAAGCTTACAAGCAAAACGGTGGTCGCAGAATTGTCTATGACGGATGCAGATATAGACTATAGCTCAATCGATATTAGCGACTTACCCTATGCAAAACCAGTCGCAGATAATGCCGATATTATATCGAAATGGAACGATGAGGATTTGGAAGATGACTGGTTGGAAGCAATAAACAACTAGTTCTTAAGTTTGCTTGTATTATTTTATCTATAATATTTTGAGATATCTCTCCGGATCATCAGTTTCGATCTCGGCAATCCAAATATCACTATCAAAAGACTTCTCGCGAGCCAATTTTTGATCAACCTCGGACTCAGTTGCATTTTCAAGTCTGATTTCAAAACAACGATCAGCCGTCTCGCCCTCTGTCAGTGATTGCGGTGCTGGTGAGAGTAGCATCTGACTGCGATCGCGCTTTAAAACACGAATGAAGATAGCACCAGCGTCCTCAGCACCTTTCTTTTCAATAGCACCTGCAAGACCGTCACTAAACAAGCGGCGCGTGAGGGCTGAAATATAGATTGCTGATTTTACTCGCAATTTGGGTACCATACTTTCAAGTTAGAGCCAAAGCAGTCAGCTAAAGAGCCCCTGTACTCTTCAAAGTATCCAGAATAACCTGACTTGGTGAACCAGTTACAGGAAGACGGTAGTGTTTTTCAAATAACCGAATGGCATTTCTTGTTTCTTCCCCAATTAAACCGTCAACTTCGATATCAGGATAAGCTGCTTTTTTGAGCCCAATTTGGATTTTGCGCACCATTTCATTAGACAACGGCTGACTATTGGAAATTTCGTTGGCCTTCGGTTTGGCAGGGCTACCTGCTTCTTTCCGCGCACTAACTTTTTTGATCTGTTGCAACATTTTCTTTGAAACGGTTACATCAATTGGATAGCCATGCCTGATCTGAAATTTCTTTATAGCAGCGCGGGTATTTGGTCCCGTTAGCCCATCAACGGAATCGAGGTAGATATTTTGCTCTGAAAGCTCTCTTTGAATCGCTAGAACAAGTGTGTCGCCTTTGAATTCATCATTATCCTGAGGCTCGACGACCCTTTGTTCGAGTGCAGATCGTTCCTTGGTGAGGACAGGAACCGGCAGCTTTACGCTAGATGTCTGGATGTCATCACTATGGGAAACGCGGTAGGTTGTACCGTTCTCACCCTTTACTCCCATTAATTCTCTTTCGACTGTTCGCCTAGACGGAATAGGACGCGTTGAGCCTGAAATTAGATGTTGTGGCCCACGCATATTCAATATAGGAGCCGGATGCTCTGTTTTTTGATAATGAAGCGCATTGGAGGCAATAAAGCTGAAAATAATGATAAATGCCGTTCCTCCGCCGACAATGGAGGGGTGTTTAACGACTAGTTGTCCGACACTCGATAGTAATTCACTAAAGAAGCTATCTCGCTCACGCTTGACATGAATAGGTCCAGCTCTATGCGACATTTGCTTCATCTCCTTTGTAAACTGCACCAGATGAACTCACTGCTTCACCCTGCATTCGATTTTTGATCTCGGGGATCGGCGCGCGTTCCAGTTCCGTCTGCGGAATGCAGACTGTCACTTTTGTACCTTCTCCAAGTATACTCGCTACCAGCATCTTGCCATTGTGAAGCTCCACTAGACCTTTGACCAGCGAAAGGCCAAGGCCCGTGCCCTCAAATTCACGTGCTAATGAACTATCAACTTGCATAAATGGTTGCCCAATTTGAGATATTTTATCTTCCGGTATGCCAATACCTGTGTCCGATACGCGCAAAACAAAGTTGCTCCCATCCATCTCTGCATCCACAGATACGATACCACCTTCTTCTGTAAATTTAATTGCATTGCCTACTAAATTGATGATGATTTGTGTCAAGGCGCCATTATCAGCATATATATCTGGTAAACCTTTTGCGATACGACATGTTAGATCAACTTTCTTATTCTTTGCTTGTATGTCGAGCATACTTTTTGTGCGCTCAAGCAATGGCTGGAGATCAAATTCATCACAATGAAGTTTGTAGTGACCATTTTGAATTTTGCTCATATCCAACATGGTATTCACAACATTAAGCAAATGCTCACCGGATTGTCGAATGAGGCTCACATATTCACGCTGACGCTCATCCGGCAACGGTGCTATTACCTCATGCAATAAGACATCTGAGAAACCCATAATGGAATTAAGCGGCGTTCGCAATTCATGGCTCACACCTGCAAGAAATCTTGTCTTATTGACTTCATTTTCATGAGAGATGTTTTCAAGCGATTCAATTTTATCCATCGCCGAGATGTATGAAGTCATATCTTGCGATTGGGCGTAAAAGTCTTGCAGATCACCATTCACGTCAAACCTGCCCATAAAACTTACTTGTATATATCTAAATTGCTCATCACCGGAGGGCTTAGCCTCAAAGCGTAGCAATGTCTTTGTTGATGCACTACCTTGGCGTAACTTATCAATTGCGGAAAGATAAGAAATACGGTCAGAGACGTGAATCTGATTCAAAAAGCCCTGCCCCAACATATTATTAGGGCGATCGCAAATCAGATCCGGTTCCGAACCATGTACCGATTGCACATCTCCATTTAAACTATGGAAAGTAACTAAACCAACTATATTATCGAGAACACCTCTATTGGTATTCTTTACTTCACCAGAAAGGGCTTTGGTGGTCGGCTCATTGATCAATATATCTTGCAACTCATCAAAACTGGGTTCCACACTTAGCAACCCGCTGCGAACGAGGGCGTAAGATACGAGTACCAGCAGAACAGATGAGAGAGTGGAAAGTTCATGCGCAGATATATCTGCCACCAAGACTAGGTCGCCATACTGCAATCCAATAACAGCGACGATACTTGCACCTGCCACAGCTAACCCAGTGGAGATTGCTGCACGGCTCTTTCCAATATGTTTTGCCTCTAATGGGAGAATAACAAACAATGAAAGGTATAAAGATGAAACACCGCCAGTGCTCAACACCAACATCATAATCAATGCACTTACGCTAACGAACACCATCGCGCTAGCCACTTTGATTTGACCTGTTTGGCAGATAATGCCTGTCGCCAACATAAAGACCCCAGCAATGGTTAATGCCAAAGCAAAAGACGTTGGAAGAGAGAAGTGAGGAAGGAGGAGAACTAAGCATAAAACCGATGCTGCAACAGTCCAACCAATGAAGCTGCTCACTACGTGCAGGAGCGCACAAGGCGCCTGTCCGTCTTTAGAACGGCCCGTTAGCCAGTCGCGTGACAGTTGGTTGGTACGTGCCTTAAAGGCTTCAATGATTTTAGACATTACGCAATACAATAACTCAAATCCTAATTCGAGCGTTTCTAATATAACCTAAAATCCCATCTTGACCTTAACGAATGGATAAAGCAGTCCACATTACAGGAGTTTTTTTGCGCCTAATTCGAACAATTTGCCACAAAATGACCGAGAACTAATTTCATAGTTAATTGATGGTTATGAAAGCACGTTCGCCGCTTATTCTCAGGCTGTTTAGGAAGGTGAATGAAACAATTGTTTCGCCGTATACACCTGTTATGAGCCACCAAATATGCAGATAGATAAAATTTTAGAAAAACTTGAATAAAAAGCAGCGATACAAATCAAATGGCTGTTCGGAGTTTTACATTAAAACGTATCCCATAGCGACGATCAATTCCGCAATAAGGGACGAATTATAATGTGGACGCTTATAAAGGGTGCGTTTTGGTTTTCATTGGTTTTAATAGCTTTACCGCTATTTAACCCGGAAAGCGCGGAGCGATTAGAATCTGGACCAACTTTTGAATCTGCTGGCAGCGCTTCCGCAGTAATGGCACTTTACCAAGATGTCATCTCAATTTGTGAGCGAGAGCCAGAAGTTTGCACCGTTGGCACGCACACAATTGGCGTACTTGGAGCACGCGCCAAAGAAGGCGCACGTATTGCGTACAATTTTCTGGACAATCAATTTGGCGATCAGGATAAACTTACGCCCAACAGTGATTTAAGTACGGCATCAATTCCTGCACCGAACTAGTACTTACTACACTCATTACTCGAGTGACATCGCCCTCCGTGTCGTCATGCATGGGGGGTGATTTTTGTTGTGATGTCTCCTATATGAGACATGTAATAGAATTGGAAAGTAATTATGACTAACATTCAAAGCATCATCGACGATTTCGAATTCATAGATGATTGGGAAGATCGATATAAATATGTGATTGATTTGGGAAAACAACTACCTGCTTTGAATGATGGCGAAAAGACTGATGAATATAAAGTTCAAGGTTGCGTTAGCCAAGTTTGGCTAATTGCTGATGTAGATCATTCAAATCCGGATCTTCCAATTTTGAACTTTCGAGGTGATTCTGACGCCCATATTGTGCGTGGTTTAGTCGCCATTATGCTGATCGCTTTTTCAGGTCTTTCGGCAAAAGAAATCGGTGCACGGGATGAAAACCAGTTATTCGAGAAGCTAGGCTTGGTAGAACACCTTACGCCACAACGGGCGAATGGGCTTAGATCTATGGTCGCTCGCATAAAGCAGCATGCAGCTAACGCCTAAGTTATACATAACGGGCTACAGTAAGCATTGCTATACGTTCCACTGCCGACACAAACCGGTCATAGCTTGGGTTATCTCGCCGATCTTCAATTGTTTGGCAAGTATAAGCTATCGTAGAGCGGTTTAAATTAAACATCTTTGCTAATTGACGCATTGGAATACCGAAACTTACGTTTAATACGTAAATTACCACTTGGCGAACATGAGTTTTTCTTTTTGTCGCGGTAGCGCGGGAGTTGCTATATTTTAAATCTAATAGCTCATGAACTACAGACTGCAGGATTTGTGGCAGATCTACTAGTTGGCGCTCAGACAAGGTAACAAGTTTACCCTCATCAGCTAAGGAACGTATACTACCCCATTCACATAGCTTTTCAGAAGAAAATATACTCATGGGCACAATTAATTCACCGCTTCAAATATAGGAATAAAATCTTATAATCGAATCGTGAAAAAAGCACAATTTAGAAATGCTCAGCGTTTTTGGCCAAGCCCCATCTCTTTAGCAAGGCGCGAACGCGCTTTCGCATAAGCGGGTGCTACCATCGGATAGTCAAATGGCAGACCCCACTTCTCACGATACTCTTCAGGCGTCAAATTATAATGCGTCATCAGATGTCGTTTAAGAGATTTAAATTGTTTGCCATCTTCAAGGCAAATCAAATAGTCGTCTTGTATAGACTCACCCGCATCAACCGCTGGCCTGCGACTTTGCGGTGAAGTAGTTCCATCTTCTTGCGTAACTATATCATATATAGTGCCGTAAACTTCTTTTATAAGTCCTGGCAACTCAGAAGAATCAATTTCGTTTTTCGCTACAAACGATGATACAATTTCTGACGTAACCTTTACCATAAAACTGGAACGCTGAAAATTTGCGTTTTCTGGCATCTGTTTAACTCAATTTTTGTTTCCCCATGCGACCCGTTGGTAGAAAAACCTTCGCTCGATTAGTCCACTAAAAAGGCCAACATACTACAGGTAGATAAAAAAACACGAGTAATCAAGCTCACACCAATTCTCAAACAGGATTTTATCTTAAAGCAAAATATTTTTCCCACGAACTTCCAGAAAAAAGGGCATAAAAATTTTATATATATAAATTTTGAGCAATTTTTAAAAAAAAAATCTCAGCTTTGCAGCAAAAGTAGATTTAAAAACTTTTCAAGTTTTACACTTGTTTTTTCATCTCATCAATCACAGATTGATCAGATAAACGGTACCCCACAGCATAAGCAGCCTTAGCTAACAGGTGCGCGGAAATTGGTGCAGTTAACAAAAAGAATATCACACCTGCAATAGCTCGCGTTGTTGTTGCTAAATCATCGGAATAGATAGCAAGTGCGATGAGCATTAAACCTGAACCCAATGTACCAGCTTTAGAGGCTGCATGCATTCGGGAGTAAACGTCTGGTAAACGCAACAAACCAATAGCAGCAGCGAGAGAGAAAAAAGCCCCGATAACAATAAGGGCAGCGACAATATATGTAACAGCATCATCTATCATGATTGTTTTTCCACCTCTATCGCCTTTGTCGTGCCTTCATCGGCGATTTCATGGCTATCGCCCATACCTTCTTCGTCTGCCTGTCCGCGAACCATAATGAACCGAGCAAAGGCAATCGTAGCCAGAAATCCTACCAGACCCAACGCGATAGCAATGTCTACATAGAGCGTATATCCAGTCTTAATGCCTATAACTGCTATATAACCGATAGCAACTGCAACAAGCATATCAAGACCCAAAACACGGTCTGGCAAGGTCGGACCCTTGATGATCCGATACACAGTTAAAAGAAATGAGCCACTAAGCAAAACAAGTGCAATTGTAATACTAAGATCTAGTACAGCCTGTGCAGTCATCAGTGAAAAGCCTCTTTGATCTTACGCTCAAACCCATCGGCAATATCCCGACGCGCGCCCTCTGGGTCAGAAGCATCAATAGCATGAACGTATATGAATTTCTTATCTTCGGACGTATCAACAGATAAAGTTCCAGGTGTAAGGGTGATCATACTCGCAAGAAGCGTAATTTCCATGTCATCCTCAAGTGAGAGAGGAAACTTGAAAATCCCAGGCTTCACATCAAGCCTGGGTGATAGAACAAGGACCATAACTTTCCAGGCAGACATAACCAATTCATAGAGGAACAATGTGAAAAGCTTAATAATCCGCCAAGAGCGTGAAAAGTAACCTTGCGAGCCTACTTCACCGCGGATAATCCAGAGGGCAAAGATCGACAATACAAATCCGAACAACATATTTAACGCCGAAAATGAACCGGTGATAGCCGCCCAGGCAAATGTAAGAAGAATATTGAAGATAAACAACATTATTGCGCTACCTCACTTCCGAAAACGGATTCGTAATATGACGTTGGGTCGATCAACTGGTTGGCAGCAGCATAAACCATTTCAAAAATCGGCTGCGGATAGACCCCAATTGCTACGACTATAGCGGTAAGCATAACCAATGGTGCGTAATCAATAAAGCCTAGCTGAATCTGCTCTTCATCTATGGTCTCTTCAACTTCTGGCTGCCAATAAGATAGCGCCCAAATCCGACCCACTGCAATCATAGAGATAAAACCCGTCACCAAAATAGACGTCGGTGCCCACCAAGATGCCCCCTCAATTGTTGCCTTTACCAACATTAACTTTGGCCAGAACCCGGAGAATGGTGGCAAACCCGCAACAGCGAAAAATAACATTAGCGTAAGTGCTGCGATGAACGTGTTCTTCTGATAAATGCCACGCATATTATCAAGCCCCTCAACTCCGCCTGTTGCGCGTGACGCAAGCCCGACTGCCAAATACAAAGCAGTCATAACGAGTATAGAGTGCATCGCATAAAATATTGCACCACCGAGAGCAGCTTCTGTACCGATAGCAACACCCATCATCATGACACCGATACCTGATACGACCAAAAAACCAAGTGCTCGACGAATATTGACCTGTGCAAGTGCACCAATGGCACCAAGCAACATGGTCGCACAGGCTACATAAGAAATTGGGAAACTTAGTAAATCACGTTCGAATGGCAAAAGCATGATAAGAACACGGATCATCGCATAGATACCCACTTTCGTTAGCAAGCCAGCGAAAAGCGCGGATACAACCACACGAGGTGTGTGATAAGATGCGGGCAGCCAGAAATTAACCGGAAATGCAGCAGCCTTCATTGCAAACGCCACAAAATATAGAACAGCAAGCGTCCCCAAAGGTGCAGAGCGATAATCACCGATTGAACGCGCGGCGATTTCTGCCATATTGAGCGTTCCGAAAATACCATAAAGATAACCAGTTGCGATCAAAAACAAAGTTGTCGCAACAAGATTAAGAAACGCATATTTCGTTGCACCGTCAAGTTGGCCTTTTTCGGACCCTAATATCAGAAGACCGAACGATGAGATTAACAACACTTCAAACCAAACATAAAGATTGAAGATGTCACCCGTTAAAAATGCACCACTTACACCAGCCATCAACATAAATAAGAAGGGGTAAAAGCCATAACGGCGACCTGTATCATTAACATCGCCCACACCATAAAGTGTGCAGGCAAAGGCAACGACTGCAGATGTAAATGCCAGCAAAGCACCTAAAATATCAACGGTGAATGCAATCCCGAATGGGGGCAACCACCTGCCCATAACCATTGTCATGGTACCATTTTCAAGCACCTGCATCAAAAGCGCACCGGTAATCAAAACAAGCACACCCATTGAAGGTACGGCCATTAAATGCTGCCAGTCCGTACGCTTACGGAACATCAGAAGCGCGGCACCAATGATGATGCACCATGCCACCGGCATTACGATGAGCCAGTCGGCAAGCGCAACAGGCTCTAGATTAAGAGCTTGCTTTAAAATCTCAGGATCTTTTACAACATCACCAGCCATCTATTCTACCCTAATACCCATCTTAGTATCCTAGAGGCGGGAGTTGATCATCCGCCGGCTCTGCAACACGCATTTCATCAGTGTCATCTGAACCAAGTTCTTGATAGGCCCTGTAACCAAGCACCAATAGAAATGCAAAAAATGAAAATGAAATCACAATAGCCGTTAGGATCAATGCCTGTGGAAGCGGGTTTGCGCTTTGCACTTGCAATATATCAAAACCACCTGAGATAATTGGCGGCACTTCACGTACGAGACGACCATTCGTGAAAATTAATAAATTGACGGCATTACCTAATATGGCAACACCGATCAATATTCGAATAATACTTTTTGATAGCATCAAATATATTGATACTGAAAAAAGTACACCAACAACAATAGCCATCCAAGCTTCCATCAGTCGCGCTCCCTTTCTTCCAGAGAAAGCGCAATAGATGTGATCGTACCGACCACGACTAAATACACGCCAACGTCAAAAAATAAAATTGTTGAGATATCTATTTTCGCACCCAGAAAATAAAAACCGCCCCAAATGCCCGTCATAAATGGAACGTGCGAGAACACCGACATCATGCCAGCCAGAGATGACATCAAAAGCCCAAAACTAGCAATTGCCAGTGGGTGGAAATGTAGCGCGCGGCGTACAGGTACAACACCGTTGGAAATACCATAAATCGCAAAAGCAGAGGCTGCAATCAGCCCGCCAATAAAACCACCACCCGGTTCGTTATGACCTCGGAGTAATACGAAAATGGAAAATAACACCATTAAAGCTGTAAGATAAGGCGCTACTGTACGAAAAATCAGCGTTCTCATGCTTTTACCTCCGGGCCATGTTCTTCATCCGGATTATTATCTGCAACTTTTACATCATCGCCCTTTGGCCTGATACGGACAAGAGCAAGAATAGCAAGGCCCGCCACCAGTACCACTGCGATTTCACCCCAGGTATCTGTGCCACGGTAATCAACAATAATAACGTTTACTATATTAGTGCCATGCGCAATGATTTTTGAATAAGCGGAGAAGAAATCGGACATGAAAAAATCAAACTTGTCTTGCGTGACCCGCAGTAGATAAAGAGCAAAGCCAACACCACATGAAAGGGCGACGACCATATCTGTAATCTGCTCCCAGATAGGGCGTGGGTCAGAAGGCGACAAGCGAAGGCGGGTCATAACCAAGGCAAGAATAACAACAGACAATGTCTCAACCATGAACTGCGTAAAGGATAAATCCGGTGCACCAAACAACATATAAATAACCGCTACGGCAAAACCTTGAATACCAAGGGCAACAATGGCAGTCAGGCGGTCTTTTGCATAGATGACGGCGAGCAGGCCTATCACAACAATAGCCATGACAATAGCTTCATAGAAAGTTATTTCGCCGTTTAGATCAGGCATATTTGGCAGTTCATCGAAATAGTACATCGAGAACAATAATGACGCGCCAATGACTGCAAATGTCGAGGTCATATAGACTTCTAACTTACCACGCTGGATGAATTGTGTGATGTGAAATGACATCCGAACCATGATGGCGATAAATTGATCAAAGCCCTTATCGGGGCCCCATCCACCGCAGAACCAATTGTAGAACCCGTCTATACCTGCCCGCAAGCGATCAACATTTCGATAAGCAATAATTCCGAACACAACAGTGGTCAAAGACAAGGTAAGTGCAGGTCCAAAATGTGGAACGATGGAAATATTAACTTCAACAAGCTCACCCCAAATGGCTGAACTCATCGGTATTGAAATATAGTAGTGACTGTATGTTGAAAGGACACCCGCCAATATCGCAGCCGCGCCAAGAATTAACGGTCCAAGCCAAAGTAATGGCGGACCTTCATGCGCATGTTTTGGCGTCTTAACTTGCGGCCCTAGGAATGGTTTAAGTGCAACAGCAAAGCCAATTACGAACATCAACCCATTGCCAACAACTGCAACGATGGTGAAGACAAGCGACCATGGATCTGTTCCCCAAAGAGCGTAATAAATTTCTTCTTTTGCCAAAAAACCAAAAAGTGGCGGAAGGCCCGCCATAGAAACGGCAGCAACAAGCGCCGCACCAAACGTAATCGGCATAGCTTTTCGCAAACCGCCAAGCTTGGTAACGTCACGCGTACCGGTTTCATGATCAACAATTCCCGCCACCATGAACAATGCACCCTTAAAGAGCGAATGAGCGACAAGATACAAAACTGCTGCAGCTATAGCTTTCTCTGTGCCGAACCCAATCAACATGACCAAAAGTCCGAGCGAGGAAACAGTTGTATAGGCGAGCATTAATTTGAGATCTGTCTGGCGGATGGCCAACAACGTCCCAATGATCAAAGTGATGCCGCCGAAAATTGGCAATATGGTGATCCATGCTTCTGTTCCACCAAGCACAGGGTTAAGACGCATTAATAGATAAACACCGGCCTTGACCATAGTGGCTGAGTGCAAATAAGCAGATACCGGCGTCGGGGCTTCCATCGCGTTTGGCAACCAAAAGTGAAACGGAAATTGTGCTGACTTTGTAAACGCTCCGCCTAACACGAGTAGCAACGCCGCCAAATAATACGGACTTTGAACAACAGCGCCACCATCCATTTCAAGCAGGAACGAGAAATGATTGATGCCAGTGATATTCCACAAGACAATCAAGCCAGCCATAAGCGCTAAACCGCCACCGCCAGTAACAACCAACGCCTGAATTGCAGACCTGCGTGATGCTTCGCTTTTGTGATTAAAGCCAATCAACAAGAACGATGTGATTGACGTTAATTCCCAATAGATGAAGAACGTAAAGAAGCTATCGGCTAATACAACGCCAAGCATTGCCCCCATGAACAAGAACAAGAATGAGAAAAAACGTCCATGTTGTGGATGCCCTCCCAAATATCCTCCAGCATATAGAATGATCAGGGTACCGATGCCGGAAATCAGCAATGCAAAGGTGGCGGAAAGGCCATCTAAAAACCACGAAAAGCTAACACCAAATTCTGGGACCCACAAATAGCCTCCAGTAATGTTCTCGCCTTCCGAAATCTGGGGAACAAAACCCAAGACATGTAAAAAAATAGCAAGCGGAACTAGTGCTAAGACCCAAGCTGCCTTGGCACCCATCATCTTTGTTAAAGACGGAGCGACGAGAGCGGCCAAAAAAGGCAACAGCATCATAAACATCATCATGCCGCTGGCATTACCAAACATCTAAACTCCCAATCTGACCATGATGGCCCCTCTAATATCACCTACAATTAACTACGTAATGCCAATTAAACAAGATCATTAGTCACGGTAATTGTTGACAAAATGCCTCAAAGGCATTGCGGCTGAGGAGAACGACACTTATTTAATAGGGAAGTTGAAAAAGGGAGCAAAAAAATGAGTGAAAAAAAAATTGAAAAACTTGTTTTATCTGATGCTGAATGGCGTGAACGTTTGACGCCAGAGCAATATAAGATTGCTCGCAAGCATGGAACTGAACGGGCTTTCACCAGTCCTTTTAATGAAAACAAAGCCGCAGGTAGTTATAATTGTGTTGCCTGCGGTACAGAACTATTTGCCTCAGATGCAAAATTTGATTCAGGCACTGGTTGGCCCAGTTACTTTAAACCCATGACAGATAACGCTGTCTCGGAGCATAAAGATCGCTCTTTTTTCATGACGCGCACAGAAGTTAGGTGTGCAAATTGCGAAAGTCATCTAGGCCATGTCTTTCCCGATGGACCGAACCCGACTGGATTGAGATACTGCATCAATGGTGCGGTGCTTGATTTCCAACCAGCCGAAAATTCAGACAAATAGACATAAGACCAATTTTTCATACATCAATTATCTAATCGGAGCCCACACCGTGAGCCAATTTAACAATCTGCCCAAACCACCTCTTGCCGAAATTCGACCACAGGAAGATACACGTCACGGTATCACGCGCGTTGATAATTATGCTTGGCTTCGAGCGGATAACTGGCAGGAAGTTTTCCAAAACCCCGATGTGCTTGATAAAGATATTCGTGCATACCTTGAGGCGGAAAACACCTATCAAGAAGCAGCACTTGAGGATACCAAAGATCTTCAGAAGTCTTTATTTGATGAAATGAAGGGGCGAATTAAGGAGGATGACGCATCTATCCCGGTTAAAGATGGCCCATTTGCTTACGGGCTTGAGTTTGTAACCGGTGGCGAACAACCACATTATTTCCGTACGCCAAGAGATGGCGGTGATAAGAATGTATTTCTGAACGGCGATATCGAGGCAGAGGGAAGCGAATACTTCCGTCTGTCGGCTGTCAACAACTCCCCTGATCATAGTTTGGGAATTTGGGGGTATGACGATAAAGGATCTGAGTATTTCACACTAAAAATCCGTGACCTTGAAAGTAACGAAGACCTTGATGATGAAATCCTGAACACTGGTGGTGGTGGAGTGTGGTCCGCTGATGGAACTGGTTTCTTCTATACTGCACTTGATGAAAACCATCGTCCGTCAAAGATTTATTATCACGTCCTTGGCACCAAACAATCTGATGACAAACTCATTCATGAAGAAAAAGACGCTGGTTTTTTCATGAGTGTTGGCGGCAGTTCGCTTGATGATGTAGTTTATATCGACATTCATGACCATCAAACATCTGAACTTTGGCTCATTGCTGCCGATGACCCGTTCGCAAAACCAAAACTCGTTGCCAAGCGCGAAACTGGCATTGAATATGACTTTACAGAGGGTGGTGAGGAGTTTTTTGTTCTAACTAATGACGGTAATGCAAAAGATTTCAAAATCATGTCTGTGCCATTTGCAACGCCTGAAAAAGATAACTGGGTGGAAGTTGTTCCTCATACGCCAGGGCGGCTCATCCTCAGTCATGCTGCATATAAAAATTACCTTGTGTGGATGGAGCGTGATGAAGGCTTGCCGAAGATCAATATCAAAGATCGTACAACTGGCGAAATTCACTCCATCGAATTTGACGAAGAAGCATTCTCACTCGGTTTTTCTGGAGCTGCTGAATACGATACTGAAATCGTCAGATTCTCATATTCATCTATGACAACACCGTCACAGCTCTATGATTATAATATGCGTACTCGTGAGCGCACCTTATTAAAAACACAAGACGTTCCTTCCGGTCATAATATAGATGATTATATAACACGCCGGATCATGGCCCCTTCCCATGATGGTGTCCTTGTTCCTGTTAGTATTTTATATCACAAAGATACGAAACTCGATGGATCGGCCCCTGCCCTGTTATATGGTTATGGCTCTTATGGCATGTCGATACCTGCATCATTTAATACCAATTGCTTATCACTTGTTGATCGAGGATTTATCTATGCCATCGCACACATGCGCGGCGGAAAAGATAAGGGATTTCAATGGTATGAAGATGGCAAACGCGAAAAGAAAATCAACACATTTAAAGATTTCATCGCAGCATCAGAACATCTTGTATCCGAGGGCTTTACCTCACACGACCGTATTGTTGCACAAGGCGGT
Organism: Lentilitoribacter sp. Alg239-R112; assembly: GCF_900537175.1. Taxonomy (GTDB): domain Bacteria; phylum Pseudomonadota; class Alphaproteobacteria; order Rhizobiales; family Rhizobiaceae; genus Lentilitoribacter. The sequence goes on from NZ_LS999833.1 coordinate 729,245, forward strand.
TCCGCTGGCGGCATGTTAATGGGCGCTTGCATAAATATGGCACCGCATAATTTCGGTGCAATTATCGCAGCCGTTCCATTTGTCGATGTATTGAACACCATGTTAGATGATACATTACCGCTCACACCGCCTGAATGGCCCGAATGGGGTAACCCCATTACATCAAAAGATGACTATGAGTATATTGCCTCTTACTCACCTTATGACAATGTTGAAGCAAAAGCATATCCACCCATCTTCGCTATTGGCGGTCTAACCGATCCACGTGTAACTTATTGGGAGCCTGCAAAATGGATTGCCAAACTGCGCGAGGTGAAAACCAATGATGCGCCAGTCTTACTCAAAACCAACATGGGCGCAGGGCATGGCGGATCCGCGGGCCGTTTCCAGCGTCTTATTGAAGTAGCCGAGGAGTATGCATTCGCTCTCAAATCTAGTGGGATAACGAAGTAAAATCGAATGAATTACGATAAAATTTGATTTAAATACACCTATCTAAACTAAAATAATGTTCAAGTTTAACCATTACGGTCGCTCCGATTAGGTCCGATTACGGACGAGTTTTAGAACCAGAAACACCTCATCAATGCAGAGGTATTACAACAAATCTGGTGTAAACGCGGAGTGCTGTTATGGGGAAATTACGATCTGGACTACTACCTATTGAGAAACTTTTAAGATCTCAAGAAGGAAGTATGGCGATGATGACTGCTCTTGTAACGCCTGTTCTATTAATGGGAGCCGGTCTTGCCATAGATATTTCCAACATGACTGCTTTAAAAACTCGCTTTCAATCTGCATCGGATTCTGTTTCACTGGCAGTCGCTTCTCGAATAGCAAATGGTGATTTATCAATAGCAAACGCAGAAAGCTTCGGATCCGCATTACTTCTTGCTCAGATGGAAAGTGATGATGCGCGTTTTTCAAACCTAACAGTAACCCCAACCGTTGAAGTTACCGAAACTAGCATCGGGATTAACAAAACGTGGAATGTTAAAATTGGCGGAACCGCCAGTCAAGATACAACACCGTTTGCCGGATTTTTTGGCAAAGACCGAATGGACGTTTCAACATCCGCCAGCGCTGTAACAGGAACCGAAGAAATTCAAGGCGCACTCTCAATGGCAGTTGTTGTTGATGTATCAGGATCAATGGGCTGGGAACTTGACCCAACATCGCCGAAATATTTAAGTGAGACTTTAGGACTAACGACCGCTCAATCGAACAAGGTCAGCACAAAAATGAATGAGGCTGCAGCCTATCCCTACTATCTTACAGCTGAGAACATGACTTACATTTTGGAAAATTTTGTCTTCGATGACTGCGGTTCAATGGGGAACAACAAGACTGATAGAATAGCTTTTCTTACGGCCATAGGAATGCCTACAAATACATCTAAATATGACACCAAGCAGATGTGTAAACTAACAACATTTTCTAGTAAAAACGGTTGGATTTCACAGCAAACTGCAATTGACAATGTTCAAACGCTTGTCTCTGTCGCGCATCCTCAGATTAAAATTGACGCACTTAAACAAGCCTTGGGCGAGTTGTTTACCCAGTTTAGCACAGCAGACCCTACCCAATCATATGTTCGTACTGGATTAAGTGCCTATGCCTACGGTGTTAGAGGTGACACAGATTTAGAATGGGGTACAAGCTCAGCTAGCAACTACGCCTCGGCTATGTACGCTAGCGGCGGAACGGCCTCTACCAATTCGGTCAAATGGGCTTACAATGAATTGAAGAGCTCAAACGCGACAGAAGCTACCGAACATTACAATAAAAATGGACAGACACCTGATCGTTTCATTCTATTTATGACAGATGGTGACAATAACTATTCAAGCGACGATACTTCAACCAAAAGCTACTGCGATCAGGCCAAGGCTGATAATATTACTATCTTTTCAGTTGCCTTCGCTGCCCCAGAAGGTGGTCAAGAGCTTCTGAGTTACTGTGCGTCATCAGAAGACAATTACTATGAACCTGAAACAGCTTCTGAACTTATAACTGCGTTTAAAAATATTGGTGTGTCATCCACAAAAACACTAACACGTTTGACACAATAACATTTGAGAAAATTCAGACGAATAATCAGATCATAACTAAAATTATTCGCACCCAGTTAGGTTTCTCTTAACAGTGTTCGATAGCTATTATTTCATGTTTCTTGGTTAGTATACACACTAATACCAAAATATTTTGGATCAAAACGTCATGATTGACGTTGCGCAACTACGGGGAATTACAATGTTTACAAACCCATTGAAACAGACGTTTACGCAGCTATCGAAGGATAAGCGCGGCAATTTTGCAATGATGGCCGCTATTGTTACTCCATTACTGTTAGCAGGAGGTGGCGTTGCATTGGATCTAGCCAACCAGACAGCTATGAAAACACGATTTCAGGCAGCAGCGGATTCTGTTTCTCTTACTGTCGCAACGCGTATCGCGAACGGCGACTTGACTGTAGCAAATGCGGAAGATTTTGGAGAAAAGTTACTCTTAGCGCAAATGACGAGTGATAACTCCCGCTTCTCAGACCTGAAGGTACTACCTGAAGTCAATATCCAAGAGATTAAATCTGGAGGTAATACGACTTGGAACGTGAAGGTGGGCGGCAGAGTAAGCCAAAGCACGACACCTTTTTCGAAGCTCATGGGCTACGATGAAATGGAAGTTGAAATTGCTTCAACATCTACCAACAGCACGATATCCGCTCAAGGTGCCTTATCCATGGCCGTCGTCGTGGATGTTTCTGGCTCGATGGGTTGGTTGGTTTCAGAATATTCACAGCCTGCTGAGATAGCACTCGGTATAAACTATGTAACATTGGGTTACATTACCGATTATCTGCAAGTGTCTAAATTAAATCATAAGCTTTCCAATCAGGCGATTAAAAAAGTTATTAATAGCTATAATTATGATAAATGCGATAAGGTTTACTACAAGAAAAACAAACGCAAAAATTTCTTGAGAGCTATCAGCAAACCTTTATGGACAGATGCAAACACCGCATATAATTATTGCGTAACCCCAGTTAATGCACTTGACGAATACCTTGATGCTGGCGGCAAGAAAAATAAACTTAAAAACAACCTCAATTTAATTCTACCTTATCTGGAAGATACCAAGATTGAAGCCCTTCGAGATGCGACTGCTGAATTGTTCAACCAACTAAGCGCCGCGGACAAAGATAAAAAGTACGTTCGTACAGGTCTCAGTGCATACAGCAGCAGTGTACAAGGCACAACTGAGATGGAATGGGGTACTGACGCAGCATTGCTTTACACTTCAAAGATGACGGATGGAGGGGGAACTTCATCAACAGCATCTATGAAATGGGCATATAGTAAACTAGAGTCAAAAAATAAGACTGAAGCAAATGCGCACAAAGCAAAATCAGGACAAGCTGACCCTGATAAGTTTATTGTCTTCATGACAGATGGAGACAACAACTACTCTTCCGATAACACTGCAACGGAAGCAAAGTGCAAACAAGCTGAGAAGGATGGCATAACCATATATACTGTCGCATTTGCGGCACCTCCTGGCGGCCAGGCTCTACTTAGGAATTGTGCAACATCGCCTGAAAATTACTACAGTCCAGAAACTGCGAGCGAACTAATTGCAGCATTTAGCGAAATTGCCAAGTCATCATCAGAGCCGTTGAAAACGCGCCTCCTAAACTAAAACAACAAAACCCCGGAGAACTAAACTTTCCGGGGTTTATCTACTCTAACTTTTAAATAACTTAAGCAGTTGCTGCCTCGTACATTTCCAATACATAATCCCAATTGATCATGTTATCGACAAATGCTTCGAGATATTTAGGGCGGGCATTGCGGTAATCAATGTAATATGAATGTTCCCAAACATCGCAACCAAGAATTGGCGATGCGCCGTGCACTAGTGGATTTTCACCATTTGGTGTTTTTGTAATTTCTAACTTACCATCTTTAACAGTTAGCCAAGCCCAGCCTGAACCAAATTGCGTCATGCCTGCATTGATGAAGTCAGCGCGGAATTTGTCATAACCGCCCAGATCGCTATCGATCGCTGATTGCAAAGCGGCTGGCAAAGATGTGCCACCACCATCTTTCTTCATCCACTTCCAGAAGTGGATATGGTTATAATGCTGGCCGGCATTGTTAAACAAACCTGCATTGGTGCCATAAGACTTCTTTACAATCTCTTCCAGAGACAGATCAGCCATGCCCGCAGCTTCGGCAAGCTCATTACCCTTAGTTACATAGGCATTGTGGTGCTTATCGTGGTGAAACTCAAGTGTTTCGCGTGACATATAAGGCGCCAGCGCATCATAGTCATAAGGTAGGTCAGGCAATTCAAAAGCCATTTTATCGTCTCCATTTAGTTCAAAGTTTAATATCTAGATAGTCAACCATTGACCAATCAGCAAGCGATTGAGGTAAATAATTGATCTAATTTTTATCAAGCGCTAGAAAACTTTCTATTCATACTTAAGCTCACCCATACTTAGTACGAAAGACAAAATTTACTGGACTTATCACAAACATCAAAATCCTTTTTTGATGCTTCCCAAAATACCTCGTACAATTGCCCTACCAAAAGAGCTTGCCATCGAGCGAGCAGCAGACTTCAGCGCAGCTTCCGCCACTGATTGTCTTCTGCGACCTGACGAACGCTTGCGCGTAGTCTTTTTTCGTCGTGTTGAGCGCTTACGTCCCCGGCGATCATAATCATCGTCGTCGTCCTCGTCATCAAAACCAGGCAGTGTCCAACGACGGCTTTCTTTAAGCTCTTTCTCTTCTTCGCGAGCCTCGCGCTCACGCTCTTCTTCCTCGCGACGCGCAGCTTTTTCTGAACGTTCCCGTAAGATTTCAAACGCAGATTCTCGATCAATCTCGCGATCATATTCTGATGCGACAGGGCTAACCTTAATCACATCTTTGCGCTCATGGTCCTCTATCGGACCAAGACGTGACGAAGGCGGGCGAATAAGCGTGCGTTCGACCATTGACGGCACACCCTTTGACTCCAGCGTCGAGACCAATGCTTCACCCACTCCCAATTGAGTTATCGTCTCAAAGCAATCGAACTCAGGATTTGGCCGGAAGGTAGACGCTGCCACTTTTACAGCCTTTTGCTCACGTGGTGTATAAGCACGTAAGGCATGCTGGATGCGATTACCAAGCTGCGAAAGGACCGTATCTGGCACATCGAGTGGGTTTTGCGTTACAAAATAAATCCCCACACCCTTGGACCGGATCAGGCGGACAACCTGTTCAACACGATCAATGAGAATTTTAGGTGCCTCATCAAAAAGCAAGTGCGCTTCATCGAAAAAGAAAACCAAACGCGGCACATCTGGATCACCGACTTCAGGCAATTCTTCAAACAGCTCCGATAACAACCAAAGCAAAAAGGTTGCATAAAGGCGTGGGTTCATCATCAGCTTATCAGCGGCCAATACGCTGATCGCACCACGACCATCATTTGTTGTGCGCATAATATCCTTGATTTGCAATGCAGGTTCACCGAAGAACTCTTCCGCTCCTTGTTGTTCCAACACCAGAAGATCGCGCTGAATAGCACCGATAGATGAATTTGAAATATTGCCATAAAGCCCTGAAAGCTCCTTCGCATTTTCACCCATATATTTGAGCATGGCGAGTAAATCTTTCATATCCACCAATGGAAGGCCGTGTTCATCAGCGATTTTGAATGCAATATTAATAACGCCTTCTTGCGCATCGGTTGCATCCATTAATCGTGATAAAAGAAGCGGTCCCATCTCAGTCATTGTCGTGCGAACACGATGCCCTTTTTCACCAAAAAGATCCCAGAAAATCACTGGAAATTCTTGAAACTCATAAGGATCTAAACCGATGGTAGCGGCTCGCTTCTCCAGGAAATCCTTATGTTCTCCAATTGTAGCAATGCCGGACAAATCACCCTTCACGTCAGCGCAAAACACGGGGACACCAGCATTTGAGAAGCTTTCAGCTAAAATCTGCAGCGTCACAGTTTTACCCGTGCCCGTTGCGCCGGTAATCAGTCCATGTCGATTTGCGTATTTAAGTTTTAAATACTCGCCCTTATTGGTGCTATCATCCGGATGGCGGCTGGTGCCAAGGTAAATATGATCATCTTTTAGCATTACAGATCTCTCAATTAGGCGTCACCTGTCACAGGTGTCTGATTTTGTTATTATCTCCTTATAGGGGAGGCATTTGCGACCTGCAATCCGTTATCAATATTTGTTCTCTTCTGATAAGTTAAAGCTTAATCATTTTGATCTACAATTTGGTCAGAAAATATGGATAAACGGGATATCAAATTGTCCAAAAACCTGCTCCATCGTCGCGAATTACTTTTAGGTGTTGCTGCCTGTATTACGATAACTCCGTATCATTCAAATGCGCAAACTCCCCTTAATTTAGGTGAGTTACGTGGCATTGTAGACGCTAGTAAAAATGGATTATCCCCTCAAAGCGGTAAAGACCAAAGCTCTTCATTACAGAACCTAATTAATAAAACAGCATCAAAACAGGAGATACTCTTCATTCCCGCCGGCAATTATTACGTATCTAATATTGAACTTCCAGATAACACGCGCATCTTGGGTATTGCCAATGCATCTCGCATTATTTACACGGGCCGCGGCCATGGAATGCGTGCGCGATCGGCACAGCATATCGAGTTGCGGGATATCGTTCTAGATGGCGCATCCAATGTATTTTCAAACTATGCGAAGGGGCTGCTACACATTTCCAACTGTCCTGGCCTCTTGCTTGATAATATTGTTGTTCGAAACAGTGCATTTTATGGAATATACTTAGAAAGTTGCGGCGGTAGTATTAAAAACTGTGACATCTCACATGTACGAGAAGCCGCCATTTATGCGGTACAAAACACAGGCTTGAATGTTCGCAACAACCATATTCATGATTGTGCTAATGGTGGTATTCTCATTCATCGTTGGGAGGTTGGCGAAGACAACACCTCAGTGTCAAACAATAGAATTGCTCGAATTGCAGCTATGAATGGTGGCACGGGCCCATGGGGTAATGGGATTAATATCTTTCGCGCTGGCAATGTATCGATCAGTGACAATCATATTTCCGATTGTGCATTTTCCGCCATTAGAGCAAACTCAGCATCAAATATTCGCATTTCAGATAACTCGTGTTTTGGTTCGGGTGAAACTGCGCTTTATGTCGAATTCGCATTCCAAGGTGCGGTTGTTACTGGCAACCTGATTGATGGCGGAACAATAGGGATCTCAATCGCAAATTTTGATAGCGGTGGCCGAATGAGCGTGATCTCTGGCAACCTTGTTCGCAATATTATAGATAAAGGCCCCTACCCGCAGGAAGGGCCAGGTTTTGGACACGGGATCGCGGTGGAAGCTGATGCAAGTGTAACAGGTAATACGATTGATAATGTTGCAAAATGGGGCATGCTCTTGGGTTGGGGACCATTTCTCCGTTCCGTCAATATCAATGGGAATGTTATTCGCAAAGCGCCCATTGGAATTGCTGTATCAGTGGTCAAGGGAGCAAAGAGTACATCCATCACCAACAATATATTCGATGAGATATCTCATGGCGCCATTATGGGTCATGAATGGTCGAAACCTGTCACAAGTGATCTAGCTTTGTCGACCAAATCCAGATTTTCGCATCTTAGAATTGTTGACAACATCGTAAACTAATTGGGATTGCAAAAACAAGGAACAAAAGTTTCCGATCAGGAACCTATGATTGAAGTGACGCAGTAATTTTACCGACAATGTCGCCGTTCCAATTAGTGAGTTCTCGATTGGCAAATGCCTTCAAGTTAGCTGCAATTGGTTCCTCAGCCTCCATATAATTTGCAATCAACTCCGCAATTACGACTTCCGCTGCACGCGTTGCTCCATCGTCGATTTTAAGCGCCATACCAAGACCAAGTTTCGGCAGGGCTGCGGTATAAACACCTTCCGCGCCAGTTTTTACAAATATCTCACCCGGCGCGATTTCCATTAACTTTGTACAAGCTCTATCTGTTCCAGCCACATAAAACGGTTCAGCCATACAAGCATCTATCAGAGTTTTAGATGCTTTTGCACGCTCAGAAGTAAGACCTTCCCCTGTCGCCATTTTTGCAAATCCGTGTGCCAGTTTTTTAAGTGGTACTGCGTATGTCGGTATCGCGCAGCCATCTATGCCACAAAGATCCATGTCCAACTTGCTGCCAGTCATCGCTTCTAGGCTCCGAGCAACTTCTTGCTGAACTGTGTGTTGAGAATTAACATACCCGCGCAAGGGGAGATTACAATGGCATGCAACACATAAAAAACCGGCGTGTTTTCCTGAACAATTATTATGCAAACAAGATGGTTCGACCCCAAATTTAGCTTGCTCAATCAATATATTTGGATGAAAAGACCAGTGCGTGCCACACTCCATGTTGGTTTGATCAAGTCCTGCCTTCGCCAACATCTGCGCGGCAAGCTCAGCATGTTTTTGTTCGCCGGAATGTGAGGCACATGCAAGCGCCAGTTCGCGATTTCCAAACCCATAAGTGCTTGCTGCACCACTTTCGACAAGCAACAATGCCTGCATCGCTTTGACGGCAGAACGAGGGAATATTGGACTTTCTATGTTGCCCGCAGACATCACTATTTTCCCCGAACCATCAGAAACGGCATAGGCCCCACAATGCTTACTCTCAACACTTCTGCCGCGCGTAAGTTCTACTAGGGTCGGATTAATCACCAAATTGTCCTCAATTTCTGTAACCAAGACTAAACTTTAATTCTTCATTAACCATGTTTTGGCCAAAGTGAAAGTGAATTTAACGTCTACGAAGTATTGATCTATGCCCTATGCAGGTAACATTTCCGGAGTGAATCAGCCCGTCGCTGATAGTAGGGGGGCAACACAGGTTTCCGACCAGTTGCGTTTACGAGATTTTATTGCAAGTGATCATGTACGGCGCGCACTCCTAGTTCTGTTTTCAAGCATAATATTTGTAACAATCATTCTTTCTTTTCGCCCATTCAATGCAAGCTCCGATGCCCCGAGAATAACTGGCGGCGACGCCGTTAATCAGATTGGTTTCATAACCTTATTGGTAATTTCTGGGTTTATGATGCTTACGCAGGTCAGCTCGCGCAAATTACGTGCAGTGGCATCGCCAGCATGGATATTAGCCTTAGGCGCAATGGCTGTTGCCGTTTACATGTCCAATGACAGTATTGCTGCTGGTAGAGCATTGGCATTGGCCCTTATTTCAGCTTTTGTGGCATTAAATATCATCATGGTACCGGCATCTGTTCGTGATTTCCGAGCAGTCCTGGTGTTAACATCAACTTTAGTTATAGTTATTTCCTATATAGGACTTGTACTTTTCCCTGACGCAGCAGTTCATTCCTCTGGCGGATATGAGGCTCAACACGAAGGACTTTGGCGCGGTCCATTCCGTCATAAGAATATAGCCGGCCCAATTTTTTCTATTCTCACCATTTTTGGCGTTTACATCTACAGATCTGGGGATAAAGCCATGGGCGTAGTCATCGCACTTCTTTCGTTTATCTTCGTATTGAAAACGGGCTCTAAGACTACGACAGGCTTCCTGCCCATGGCTATTTTTGCAATCTTGACCGCACGTCTCTTTGGGAGTTCTAAAACAGCTATTTTTACGGTGATTATAACATTCTTGGGAGCCGCGCTTTTATCAGTTGGCACCGTTTATAGCGAAAATTTAAAAACCATAACGAGCCTTTTCCTAGATGATACCACATTCACGGGGCGGGATGATCTTTGGCACTTTGGGATAGATAATGTTCTAACACGCCCATTCTTTGGATTTGGTTTCGACAATTTCTGGCAAACCGATATGGTCAAAAATGGGGTTATTCCGGCCTATTCAAAATGGGATTTTCTTAACATTGTTCATGGCCACAACAGTTACATCGATACAATGTTGGCATTTGGTTTCGTTGGAGGACCCATCATCATATTTGTTGTCTACATCCTACCTATGATCAACTATGTACGAGCATATAATGATCCATCAAAACGACATCTGGCGGACATGTTTATGATGGTCATTGCCTTTACAATACTATTATCTTTGATGGAGGCGTTTGTTCTAAGTAGATCCGATCCGATCTGGATCATGCATATATTCTCAGTTTTCGGCCTTCAAATCTTGGCCAGAACTCACAAAAATCATGCATCAGAACGACAATTTCAGAGTTTTAAGTAACTTAATCAGGAATAAACTTAGGTTATTTATAAATTATTCTATTGCAGATAATATACCATCTATCCGGTAGGTAGATGTCACAGATCGATCAAACTCTGGCGGACGCAATGTGCCCCCCATAGATACTCGATTGTTCCTGTAAAGCATAGGGCCTGCTTGTTTTTCGAATGCTGAGAAGTGAATTTCATTGACACCTGTTTCGTCAAGAATTCTGACAACATTATTGGGTGTAATTCCGCACCCAGCCATAATTCTAATCCGACCTTTCGCACGTTTCACCATCTGGTGGATCACCGGTGCTCCCTCAAGCGCATTTGGAGAATGGCCTGATGTTAATATGCGCTCAACACCCAAATCAATTAGTGTATCTAGCGCAGATAGAGGATCATAAGCCATATCTATCGCTCGATGAAATGTCACTGCTACGGGGCGGGATAATTCAATCAACTCGGCAGTTCTTGAAATATCTACGCTACCATCAGCATCGAGCAAGCCAAATACGAACCCTTCAACACCCAAACATTTCAAAGCTATGATATCTTCTTTCATGGAGCAAAACTCTTCTTCGGTGTAAAGAAAGTCACCACCACGCGGCCTGATCATAACTTGAATATCGACATTTCCAGAAACAGCAACAGCGCGTTTTACTAACCCGTATGACGGTGTAAGTCCGCCCTCCAATAACGCCGAACATAGCTCCACCCCATTCGCGCCTGCTTCTTTCGCGGCGAGAACACCTTCAACAGAATCGATACATATTTCAGTTCTGATGGACAATGTTATAACTTCCGTTACCTGATGGCATTACCTTCATTGTCAAACTCATGAACGCGACCATTCTCAGGAGTAGCATAAACAGTCTGCCCTTCTTCAAATGAATGCTCGCCGAACAGGCGTACTGTTATTGATCCTGCACTTTCACCATCGAGATAAACATTTGTGTCTGCACCTAGATGTTCAACGTGTGAGACAGTGCATTTCCAATCACCTTCTTTTGCATTAAGCAGCAAATGCTCAGGCCGCACACCAATAGTTTTTGCTTTTGACGAACCTACATCCTGACCAGAAATAAAATTCATTTTGGGAGAACCTATAAACCCTGCAACAAACATGTTGGCAGGACTATTATACAACTCCATAGGAGCCCCAACCTGTTCAATCCTGCCATCTTGCAGCACAACAATTCTATCAGCTAAAGTCATTGCCTCTGTTTGGTCATGCGTTACATATACCATTGTCGTGTCTAGTTGACGATGGAGACGTGCGATCTCTAAACGCGTATTTACCCGCAAAGCAGCATCCAAATTTGATAAAGGCTCGTCAAACAGGAAGAGTGACGGTTTGCGCACAAGCGCTCTACCAATAGCTACTCGTTGTCGTTGTCCACCCGATAGCTCGGCAGGCCGACGCTCGAGATACTCATCTAATGATAGCATTGCCGAAGCAGCTTCCACCTTATCCGCAATTTCTTGCTTAGGGCGTTTTGCTTGCTTTAAACCAAGGCTCATATTCTCTTTAACCGACAGATGCGGATAAAGCGCATAAGTTTGAAAGACCATTGCAATACCGCGCTTAGTCGGCGGTTCAGCATTTACTTCACGTCCATCAATCTCGATGACACCATCAGTTTCATTTTCAAGGCCGGCGATGATGCGCAATAATGTAGATTTCCCGCAGCCAGATGGGCCAACAAAAACGACAAACTCTCCATCTGGCACATCTAGATCGATCCCTTTGAGAACGTCTACTGAGCCGAAGGATTTCCGAATATTTTTAAGTAATAAAGATCCCAAAACGATTTCCTAATCTTAAAGTTCTATTTCAACGCCAGTGCGAATACTTTCATCTGCCGCAAGGCAAATGCTGAGAGATTGAACAGCATCATCAACATGACGATGAGTGTCCAAGTCTTCATATATAACCCGCGCCATATATTCCTGTTCACGTGCACAAAGTTCATCATGCCCCGGTTCATCTGCCATCGACAAATTTTCATCGAGTTTTTTAAACTCACCCGAAGCATCAATTTCTGCGCTGTGAATACGGATCAATGATGTTTTTGTGTGTGCATCAACATCATCAGATTTTGTACCCTCAGGCACCACAATGGATACGCTCCCATTTGGAGATATGATATCTTTCACAAAGAATGCTGTTTCTGACATCATCGGCCCCCAACCGGCTTCATACCACCCGACAGATTTGTCTTCAAAAATCACTTGAAAGTGACCATAATTATACATATCCGGACTTATTTCATCGCTCATCCGCAAGCCCATACCGTGCACTTTCACAGGTTTTGCATCGGTAATCTGACACATAACGTCAACATAATGAACGCCACAGTCCACAATGGGCGATGTCGTCTTCATAAGGCTTTTATGTGTTTGCCAAGTTGGGCCTGAAGATTGTTGATTCAAGTTCAAGCGAAAAACGTACGGCCCTCCCAGATCCCGCGCCTTTTCGATCAGCGTGATCCAGGAAGGATGATGCCGTAAGATGTAACCAACAACAAGCTTTTTCTTCAAACGTTTTGCAGTGTCTGCAACACGCTTTGCATCTGCAACTGTTGTCGCAATAGGTTTTTCCACAAATACATGCGCACCTGCTTCCATCGCCATTATGGAGTAGTCTGCATGCGTATCAGAATATGTATTGATTGACACAAGTTCAGGTTTAAATTCCGCAAGCGCAACTTCATATGAATGATGGACTGTGTAGCCGTGCAAATCCTCAGGCAAATCTACTTTCGAACGATTTACAAGACCAACAATTTCGAAATCAGGATCGTTGTGATAAGCCAAAGCATGGCTTTTTCCCATATTTCCGAGACCAACAGCCAGAACCCGAATGGGTTTTCGGTCTATCATTTTACTGCTCCAGCGGTGATACCCTTGATCAACTGCTTTGAGAAAATAAGATACAGAATGAGTACCGGTATAATGGCAAGTGACAGGGAAGAAAGAACAGCATTCCAGTCAGTTACAAATTGCCCGATAAATACTTGTGCACCTAAAGTTACAGTTTTAGTTTCCTCCGCTGGTGCCAATATTAATGGGAACCAAAGATCGTTCCATATTGGGATCATTGTAAAGACGGCAACTGTCGCCATTGCTGGCCTGATTAAAGGCAGAACCAAGCGCCCAAATATTCGATACTCAGAAAGACCATCTATGCGCCCTGCATTTTTTAAATCATCTGAAATACCTTGCATAAACTCCGATAAAATAAATATGGCAAGTGGCAGACCCTGCGCAGTATAAACTAGGATAAGCGCCGTCAGAGTATTTACAAGGCCGCTCGCGACCATAATATCCAAGATCGCGACTGTTCCTAAACGGATTGGAATCATAATACCCAACGCCAGGTACAGTCCCATCAAAAGATTGCCACGGAAGCGATATTCGGCAAGTGCAAAAGCTGCCATAGCGCCGAACAAAAGCACCATTGTGAGCGTGACGACTGTAACGACTAGACTATTTTGAAAATAGAGTAGAAAGTCGCCTTGTTTGATCACCGTTTCATACCCGATCAAGCTGAACGATTCCGCATTGGGTAATGATAAAGGTGACTTGAATATTGCTTTTCGAGATTTGAACGAATTGATCAAAATCACGAATACAGGGAACAAGGCGATCAATGTATATGTTATCAAAATTCCATGTGCTGCAAATGCTTGAAACGTTTGGCGCGATGTATTTGAAATACCGTTTGAATTACTCATCATACACCCCTAGAATTGATAGCGGCGCAGCCGCGTTTGAATGCCGAATAGATAGAGCGATACTCCAATCAAGATGATCAGGAACATGGCTGACGCTATGGTTGATCCCATGTTTGGATCACCCAACTGCAACTGAAATCCGAAGAATGTTCGGAACATAAGTGTGCCGAGAATATCAGTGGAATAGTTTGGTCCCGCCAATGCGCCCTGTGTTGCATATATCAGATCAAATGCATTGAAGTTAGCAACAAAGGTTAGCACCGAGATAATGCCGATTGATGGCAAAATAAGTGGCAACTTAATTTTGAAAAATTGCGAGATACCATAAATTCCATCACATTCAGCAGCTTCTAATATCTCATCAGGAATTGACAATAGCGCGGCGTAAATCAGCATCATCGGTATCCCGACGAACTGCCAAACAGATACCAAGGCCAATGTTGTCAACGCATATTCTTCTTTACCAAGCCATGGGGCAAATAGGCTCTTAAGACCAACAGCATCAAGCATAGAAGGCGCAACACCCCATAAAGGACTTAAAATAAGTTTCCAAGCAAATCCTACAATCACAAATGAGAGGATAGTTGGTACAAAAATTGATGTTCGGTAAAAACTTCGCATACGCAACTTATTGCTGCTCAATATAGCCGCAAGTATAATGCCGATAGGGTTTTGAACCAGCATATGAATGACGAAGAACCAAGTATTATTGCTAAAGGCGTTCCAAAAATCTGCTGACCACCGCTCATCTCCGAATAGCTTCTTGAAATTTGCAAGCCCTACAAAGACTTGATTACTTTCAACAGTCTGAAATAACGACAGCTGAATTGTCGCAAATAGCGGAATAACCATAATGGCAGTGTAGATCAGTGTCGCTGGCGCAAGAAAAACTAGAATATGCCAGCGAAACGATGTTCGTTTTCGTGTCTGTTTCATTGAATTCCCCTCACCCAAAATCTAAAGTTTAAAGCAGGTCGCAACTAAATATCGCGACCTGCATATATTTATTTTACTGTTGTGGCTTATACCAAGAAGCCAGACCGTCTTGCAGACGCTTACCAGCATCTTCAGGGCTTTCTGTTCCCTTGATTGTTGCGACAGAAGCGTTCCAAGTTTCGTTCTCTAGATTTGGCTCACCACGAGACAAAATTTGATATGTTGAACGGATACTTGAGTTACATTTCTCGCGCCATGAAATAAATTCCTGAGCAAGTGGATCTTCTAGCGTTACCGGTTCGCTTGAAAGCGGGAAGAAGCCAGGTAGTGCATTTGCGTAAAGGCTTGCAAATTCAGAAGTTGCCACCCAATTTAGGAATGTTTTTGCTGCTTCTGCATTTGGTGATGCTGCGTTCATGCCGATGCCAATATCTGTGTGATCGGAAATGTAGCACTCGTCACCTGATTTTGGCACAGGTGGATTAAACGCACCCATTTCAAAATCTGCATTTGCATTAAAGCCCGTAATTTCCCATGAACCTGCAGGATATACTGCAGCACGACCAAGTGTGAATAGATTTTGGCTATCAGGGTAAGTCTGAGCTTCAAAACCATCACCAAGGTAGTCTTTCCACTTAGCAAGTTGACGATATGGAGCAACCCAACCTTCATCAGTAAGTTTTTGTTCGCCTTTAATCAGCGCCGTACGACCTTCTTCACCTTTCCAGTAATTTGGACCGATGTTGTTATAACCCATAGTGGCAGCTTCCCACTGATCATTTGTACCCATTGCCAATGGTGTATAATTACCTTTAGCTTTAATGGCTTCTAGAACAGCGAAGAATTCTTCTTCCGTAGTTGGAACGCTAACGCCTGCATCAGCCAAAGCTTCTTTATTGTAGATGAAACCATGAATAACCGATGCCATTGGTACACAAAATGGATTTTTTCCATCGTCAGTGATCCAAGCGGATTTAGCCACATCAGAGAATTTTGACATCCCTTCAAGATCCGCGAGAGATGCTAGATGTCCTTTTTCATAAAGGCTCAATGATGCATCAAATGGACGACAAGTAATAATATCACCAGCAGAACCAGCATCAAGCTTAGAATTTAGTACAGCATTATATTCCGCAGGAGCAGACGGTGTGAACTTAACTTTAATTTCTGGATTTTGAGCTTCAAACGCAGGAATGATTTTTTCCTGCCAGATTGTCAAATCATCATTTCTCCAGCTCTCAATCGTAATTGTTACGTCTGCTGCAGCAGCAACAGTTGCCATAGCAAGTCCTGTTGAACCGAGTAAAATTGATTTTAAAATTTTCGTTTTCATGTTGACTATTCTCCCTAGTTTACGCCCGCAATAGGCTTTCAATGACAGAGCGAATTGCTCTGCTATAGCTCTGAAAGAGACGGTCTTAGCTTATGACCGTTTCGTTCAAGAATTTCTGTTCCCTGTTTTGTGTCTTTTGCTCCACTTGCAAGCAGAACCGCAAGTTTTACATTGCCATCTGCATCCCTAAGTGCTGCGTTAGCAGTTACCTCATCACAATCAGCAATAGATCTAACCATACCTTGAGCACGTTTTTGCAACTTCAAATTTTCAACTTGCAAATTGACCATATGGCCATCATGAACATGGCCAAGTTGAATTGCCATAAGAGTGGACATCATATTCAAGGCCACCTTTTGCGCTGTACCCGCGCCCATTCGTGTCGAACCTGCGATCACCTCTGGCGGCGTTGGCAAAAATATCGATATGTCAGCTTCATTAAGCAATGGCGTATCAGGATTATTAGCGATCCCAACAACTGTTGCGCCTTCTGCCTTGGCAACTTCAATTGCCCCCAAAACATAAGGTGTGGAACCGCTGGCAGAAAGACAAATAACACAATCGCCACGCTTCATGCCTGCGTCAGCAACGTCCTTACCGCCTTGATCACGATCATCTTCCGGCCCTCCGAGCATCTGCGTAAGGCTACCAGCGCCACCAGCCATAACTATTCTGATATTATCGTTAGAAATGCCGTAGGTACCCGGCAGCTCCAAACCGTCAGCGATAGCCATCAAGGCCGAACTGCCTGCTGCTACATAAATAATCTTATTGGATGATGAAAGTGTATTTGTAAGCGCAATAGCTGCAGCTTCAATTTCAGGAACTGCACTTTCTACGCTTTTGGCGGCAGAAATCTGCCCTGCCAACAACTCTCGCAACACCGCTTTTGAGGGCTGCGCGTCAATCCCAATTGATTTTGTATTTAGCTGCTCCGTTTGAAGCTTTACTGCAACATTAGTCATATTAGTTTCCTCTTGCGACAATAATACCAATCTAATACCACTTGTCTAGGGCTGTTAATCATTTTTATGACAAAAATTTGAAAAAACATTTTTAATTGTTAAAAATCAACTAGTTATTTTTGTTTGTAAAAAATATCTGAAAAACTATTTGGTTAATGGTATTAAATTGGTATTATAGCCTCTGGAGGTTTTTATGACTTATTTTATTGGTGTCGATGGTGGTGGTACAGGTTGCCGTGCGCTCATTTGCAATTCTCACGGAGAGCAACTGGGTACTGGCGTGTCGGGATCCGCGAACATCGTTACAAACTTAGATGCCGCTAGAAATAATATACTAACGGCCTGCAAATCTGCACTTTCAGAAGCTGGACTCGACTTCAAAATCATCGAAGATTCAGTTGCTTTTTTAGGCCTCGCAGGTGCTAACCTTGATGATTATTCAGATCGCTTGTTGCACCAGCTGCCCTTTCGCAAAGCTCAGATTGATTCCGATGCGGCAATTTCTTTACAAGGAGCAATAGGCAACGAAGATGGCTTTGCTGCCATTATTGGGACTGGTTCGGTATTTATGCACCGAAAAGAGGGCGTCGTACGCTCTATCGGAGGCTGGGGGAATTTGGTTAGTGATCTGTCTGGGGGCGCGCGGATAGGTCGAGCACTACTAGAGGACGTGTTGTTAAGCTATGATAAAATTCGCCAAAATACGGATCTAACGCGATCTGTATTGGAACAATTTGGAAACGATCCTCGTCAGATTGTTGAGTTTGCAAAAAATGCAAGCCCAAGCGAATGCGGGAAATTCGCTCCTGAAATTTTTGAACACTATGAGCTTGGAGACCCAGTTGCGATAAAAATCGTAGAGAAGGCAATCACGGATCTTGAGGAAGTGCTGAATGCTTCCTTAGAAGATGAAAACCAAGAATTTCACCTATTAGGGGGCTTGGGTGGCAAATATGCCTCATTATTAAATAGTAGTTTGCGCCATCGAATACGCGAACCAAAGCAAAGCCCTACACAAGGTGCCGTAGCACTCGCAATCCAGTCATTTGAACAGGAGGTAGCAGCTTGAGTACCGCAACATCAGAGAATATATTTAGTCGTGAAAACTGGAATAGCTCAGGAGCCGGACCTCTTTATATTCAGTTACGCGACCACCTTGAAACTATAATAAGTTCCGGTCATTTCAAAGCTGGAGAGCCACTACCATCCGAACGAGAAATAGCTGAGTTTTCAGACGTCTCGCGAATTACAGTTCGAAAAGCAGTGCAAGAATTAGTTCGGGCCAACTTAGTAGTGCAAAAACAGGGTTCGGGAACATCAGTTGCACCGAAGGTAGAACGGGTCGAGCAATCACTCTCAAGCTTAACTTCTTTTAGCGAGGACATGGCACGACGCGGAATGGAAATTAAATCCACATTCCTAGAGAAACGAATATCCTCTCCTTCGCCAAAAGAAATTATGGCATTGGGTCTAAGACCATCACAGTTGGTAGCCAGAATTTGGCGTTTGCGCCATGCTGATGGAATACCAATGGCAATCGAACGTGCGTCACTATCAACACAATTTCTACCTGACCCAGAAAATGTTGATGTATCCTTATACGCACATCTCGAAAAGAGCGGAAACAAACCGAGTAGAGCCATACAACGTATTTCGGCCGCCAATATTGGAATTGAAGACGCTAAATTGCTTGCAGTACCTGAAGGTGTTGCCGGATTAAATATTGAGCGTATTTCATACTCGAATTCTGGCCAGATAGTTGAATTTACATCGTCTATTTACCGAGGTGACGCATATGATTTCGTTGCCGAGATGCAGATTTCAAACGAGAATTAGAATGCTAAACATCGTCAGTAAAACAGATATGCGTAAGGAGATTGAAGAAATCCCTCTCGCAATCGAGCGACTTCTCAGTGCCCCGGAAAACAAAATCCAAAAGGCAGCAGATGCCCTGAGAGATTTGAACCCGAAACTCATAGCAACTTTCGCGGGACAAGGGCTTCAATCCTGATATTCCACCGAAGTTACGGAAAGTTACGAAAACATTATGAATAATAAAGCAATCATTGGTGCCAATATTTTTGATGCGGAGAAAACCCACAAGAACAGCGCGCTGTTACTTTCAGATGGTAAAATCATTGCGATTGTAGCCGACCACGAAGTACCTTCAGAATATGAAGTGATTTCAGTTGATGGAGGTACACTTACTCCTGGCTTTATTGATCTACAGGTCAATGGCGGTGGTGGAGTTCTACTCAATGATGAGCCGACCATCGATGGTATTCGAACGATCTGTGACGCACATGCAAAATTTGGCACAACCTCACTATTACCGACACTTATCACAGATGATTTTGATAACACAAAACGAGCTATTGAAGCAGGTATCGAAGCGCACAAACAAAATGTTCCCGGTTTCTTGGGCCTGCATCTTGAAGGGCCACACCTGTCTACACAAAAAAAAGGTGCCCATGACCCGTCACTTATTCGCAAAATGACAGATGAAGATGTAAAGATTTTGATAGATGGCCGCAAAAACCTGCCAAACCTAATGATCACAGTTGGCATTGAAACAGTCACGTTGCAACAGATTAAAGTACTCTCTGAGGCAAACATCATTGTCAGTTTGGGGCACACAAATTGTACGTATGAACAAGCCGTTGAAGCTTCAGAATCCGGCGCAACATGCGCGACACATCTTTTCAATGCCATGAGCCCACTCACGCATCGCGAACCTGGTTTAGTGGGAGCTGCAATCAACGAGGGAGCATTCTTCTGCGGACTTATCGCCGATGGGCATCATGTACACCCTGCCCCCTTATCTATTGCGCTTGCAGCAAAACGAGGCCCCGGCAAGGCCTTCTTGGTGACCGATGCAATGTCCACAATTGGGACAGACCTCACCAGCTTTACACTGAATGATCGCACGATTTATCGAAACAACGGCATACTTACTCTTGAAAATGGAACTCTGGCAGGAGCAGATCTCGATATGATATCTGCTGTATTGAACATTCAAAAACTAACCGACATGGATCCGGAAGAAGCCATACGAATGGCAACTCTTTACCCCGCTCAGTGTATGGGAATCTCTGGGCATATAGGAACTCTAAATTCTGGTGCCAGTGCAGATATCATCCATATTGGTACAAAAAATGAGATTAAGAATGTTTGGCGTCGCGGTCAGCAATTACATTAATGCCACAGCCTGCTACAAAGACGATGAGTCCCGTCGCACAAATAGCCGCTAAGTAAATAAAGGATAACTCATATCCGCCCCACAGCGACATTAGAACCCAATATATTAGCAGCAAACAAATACGACCAACGCCAACACCGGCAGAAATAGAAGAAAGAAATTTGCCAATATCTTGTGTACCAACTTTGTTCATAGCCGCTGTCTGCCACGTTATACGACTAAGACCATTACTCACTCCCCATATGATTGAGCTAAAGTAGAGCATCACCGCGGACGAATTAATGACCAACAAAGCACAAGAGAGAAGAAAGATTACTAAGGTTAGAAAAACCACCCTCTCGCTGGCTGTTTCAATCCAACTTCTGCTTCCGAGTGTACCGGCGCTGGTTGCACCTACCGTATAAAAAACGCTTGTAAGCGCTAAAACTTCGCCTGAATATTGAAGAAAATCTACTATCACAATTGGCTTAATTATATTCAAAAGCATAACACAAATAAAAGGCACGCTTCCACAATAAGACAGAAGCAGTAATGATAATGGATATTGCTTATAGGCTAATCCATCTGGCTCAATTTCTTTCTGAGCACTAGGTACATTTATGTGTAACTTCATCAATACGATCGATGCTGAAATAATCATCCCTGCCGCAGCGCATCCAAATACCAGCGACAATGAAGCAACATTTTGCGCGAAGATATACGCCGTTAATCCTCCCGCCACAAAGGTCGATACTTGGCCCTCAATCTCCAATATTCCGTTGTAGCGTCCAAACTGTCCATCAGGCACAATGTCACGAGTGATCGCGGAACGAATGACATAATAAAAAAACAGATAGATATGGCCAAAGAAAAATACGCCGAGCAATAACACCACATTGTCCGGTTGAAAGGCCAAAATTGCGAGAAACAAAGCCATTAGAAGCATTGCTGTAGCGAATAATCCAGCTCGGGAGATTGAATCTACCAAGATGCCACTTCTCTTGCGCAGCAAAAAAAGAAACATCATCGCCGCTGCATTAACAGCGATAAGTGAATCACTACCTTGTGTTTTTATGATCAACCAAGGCAGAGCGATTAAAAAAACTCCTATCGAAACAGAGGATAAAAAGTTGACAAAGATGAAATAGCGAATCATGTGCATTTCGACCATACACACACTTTAATATTGGAAATTCTCATAGTTGCACCTCTTATTAACTGCTTTAATTTTCAATTCTCTCTACAGGTTAATTTCTCAAGTATGGTTGAGGTCAAGAGGTATGATTTGTAAATTTCATTATTTCTTAAACAACAAACTGCATTCATTTGGCTGGAGTATTCAGTTTCAAACAACACAACACCCGAATACACACTTGGCTACTCCTAATTTTCGTGTAGAGTTTAGAAAATTACAAGAATGAAAGCTTAATAAATGATCATCCTTGATGCACAAGCAACTCAAGAAGCACTCGCGTGGCCTGAACTGGTTGAAGCGCTACAAAAAGGGTTTGAAGCAGGCTGTGAAATGCCCGTAAGACATCATCATGATTTTCAAATTCCGGGAGAGCTTGATGGCACTCTGCTTCTTATGCCTGCCTGGATTCCGGGGAAATATCTGGGCATCAAGACCGCGGTTGTTGTGCCGGAAAACGGGGCCCGAGGCTTACCGGCGGTTTCAGCAAATTATCAATTAATTCAAGCTACTGATGGCCAGACAATAGCGTTGATTGATGGCGCAGTACTTACAAATAGAAGAACGGCAGCGGCCTCTGCATTGGCATCGAAATATCTATCGCGATCAGATGCGTCTCACTTATTGGTGGTTGGCACAGGAGGCTTGTCAAAATCGCTTGTGCAAGCTCATTGTGCAGTCCGACCCATTAAAAAAATCTCTATTTGGGGACGTCGATTAGATAAAGCACAAGAGATGTCCAAATCATTGTTTGAATTTGGTTTAAACGCTACAGCGGTATCCGATTTGGAGGAGGCAGCTAAATCAGCGGATGTTATTTCTTGCGCAACAGTATCTAAAACAGCTTTGGTAAAAGGAGAATGGTTGCGGCCAGGTACTCACCTAGATTTGGCCGGAGCATTTAAGCCAGATATGCGTGAAAGTGATGACGAGGTTATGCGACGGGCAAACATCTTTGTAGATACGCGGGCTGGAGCTATGAAAGAAGCAGGCGATATCGTTCAACCAATTGCGGATGGTGTAATTTCCGAAAACGACATTCTGGCTGATTTGTTTGATCTTACTCGGCAGAAACACGCTGGGCGCAAAAACGATAGTGAAATCACAGTTTTCAAATCAGTTGGAACAGCATTGGAAGATCTCTTTGCAGCAGCACTTGCATATGAAAAATCGCACTCAAATCTAACATTGTAACGCTAACCAGGTAATGACCTGGCTGTTAACCCACCACTTCGACCCTCATGATAAGCTTCTATTGGGCAGCCAGAAGTGAAGTATTACCTCCCGCCGCTGTTGTATCAATACAAAGATGACGCTCTAATAAGCATAAATCCTTCATATCATTGGTTGCGATAAGTGGCAGAAGCGCACCAGCTCTGCTGGCAAGCGCTTGACGGGCTGCTAGAAGGTCGTTTCGATCAGACCATAATGCAACGGCCTCGAACCCCTTTAACTCTGATAATGCCGCCCTAGGAAGGACTCCAGATATAGTGTTGGCACCTGTAAGACCCGGCGCCACGCCTACAGCGGCGCAACCCATTTCATGGGCAATCTCCATCTGACTTTCCGCAAGAGATGCAGTTGGACCCAAACATAAAATGGTGCCTTTGGCGAAAATTGACCATCTGTTAGACTCTCCGGTCGGACCCGGCATATCGATGGTTTCAAGAGCGGTATGTGTATCAGTGATGGCTTCATTTAAAGCCGTTTGCACTCTGCTAACCTCAACTTCATTGCCTTCAACAAAATCATGTTCCGGTAGAGTAAGGCGCTTGAAACGCCTCACATAATGCGAGCCACCCGCTTTTGGACCTGTTCCAGAAAGCCCCTCTCCTCCGAATGGCTGCGATCCAACAACCGCGCCGATCTGATTTCGATTTACATAAATATTACCTACATTAATTTTGCTCGTAATGTATTCGACTCGATCATCAATACGAGTATGCAGGCCGAAAGTCAGACCATAGCCACTTGCATTGATATCAGAGATAATCTGGTCGATCTCTGTTGCCTCAAACGTGCAAATATGGAGAACAGGACCAAATATCTCCTTTTCGAGAGACAAGACACCGCCGACCTTGATGACGGCTGGCCCTACGAACAAACTGTCCTGCGGTGCATCCAACTGTTTAAGTAAAGTACCTTCCGCCCTAGCTTGATCAATATGATCGACAATCTCGCGACGAGCTGATGCTGTTATGACCGGACCAACATCAGATGACATGTTCCATGGGTCTGAAATTTCCAATTCATCCATAGCGCCATAGAGCATTTCCAGAAACTCATCAGCAATATCTTTTTGTAAATATAACATACGCAAGGCGGAGCAGCGTTGGCCGCAAGAGCGGAACGAGGAATCCACTATGTCTTTAATTGCTTGTTCTGGAAGTGCTGTTGAATCAACGATCATCGCATTAAGACCTCCAGTTTCCGCAATAAATGTGGAATCGGGTTCCAGTTTGGCCGCCGAGTCACGATAGATCATCTGCGCAACACCCGTTGAGCCTGTGAAACAAATCCCATTAATGCGTTTATCAGTGGTCAATTTCGCACCCACAACAGAACCCTTGCCTGGAATGAGCTGTAAAACTGCCTTTGGGACGCCTGCTTTATGCATCAAACGAACACCGATAGATGCAATGATCGGGGTTGGATCGGCCGGTTTTGCCAACACACCATTCCCTGCGGCCAAGCCTGCAGAAATTTGTCCGGTAAAAATTGCCAACGGAAAATTCCACGGTGAGATGCACGTTATAATTCCGCGCTCAGGCAAATCCCCAAGTCGAATTGCTTCCGCACCATAATATCTTAAAAAATCAACAGCTTCGCGAATTTCTGCCACCGCATCAAGTGCAGTTTTACCTGCTTCGCGACAAAGAGCTGCGAAGATTTCGCCGGCATTTTCTTCATAAAGATCAGCAGCTTTATTCAGTATAGCGGACCTTTTCTCACAAGATATATTGCCCCAGTTTCTTGCAGATACCAACGCATTCTCAACTTGTTCAAGAGAAGCCTTAGTTACAAATCCTACCTGATCTTCGGCGTTATTTGGACTATAAACAGCTGTCGGCCGGTCACACCAAATCGAACCAGAGATCATTGGTTTTACGATCCATTCATGGGATTTAAACGTTTCGCGGGCCTTCTCAAATGCAACTAAATCATCAAAATTACGCAGATCCCAACCTACAGAATTTGGCCTTTCTGGCTGATAGATGTCATTTGGATTTTTAACAAATTTACTTCCAATAGTCGCGTCACTTCGGAGAATTCTAAAAGGGTCCTCAGCAATAGTTTCCGGGCTTACATCCTCATCAACCAGTTGATTAACAAAAGAGGAATTAGCGCCATTTTCCAAAAGTCTTCGCACCAGATAAGCCAGCAAATCGCGATGCGCACCGACAGGTGCATAAATTCTGCAACGGGTTCCTTCCTGATCAAGCACAAGCTTGTGTAGTTCTTCACCCATCCCATGCAATCGCTGAAATTCAAAAGACTGACCTTTTTCAGCCATATGAAGTATCGCGCTCACCGTATGGGCGTTATGTGTGGCAAATTGCGGGTAAATACGATCAGAGTAGTTCAATAGTTTTCGGGCACAACAAATGTAAGAAACATCTGTTGCTGCTTTATCGGTAAAAACAGGGAAATCATTCACACCGTCAACCTGGGCCTGCTTGATTTCTGTATCCCAGTACGCACCTTTAACTAAGCGAACCATAATATTTCGATCGGTCTCATTTGCGAGAGAATAAAGCCAGTCAATAACCGCAGGGCAGCGTTTGCTATAGGCTTGAACAACAACACCAAATCCATTCCAACCGGCATATTGTGGTGCACGCAGGACTTCCTCAATCACATCAAGAGATAGATCCAGACGATCAGCTTCTTCGGCATCAATATTTAAACCCATTTGCGCTTCTTTGGCCATATCTGCGAGCACCTTAACCCGTGGTACCAATTCCTTCATGACCCTCTCTCGTTGGGCAACTTCATATCGAGGATGCAGAGCTGAAAGTTTGATCGATATGCCAGGGTTTTTACGAATGTCTTCATGCTTTGCATAACGCGCAAGCTTTTTGATTGCATCACTGTAGGAAGTAAAAAATGCATCCGCATCTTTTGCCGTTAATGCTGCTTCTCCCAACATGTCATAGGAGTAAGTAAACCCCTTCTTCTCCATCGCTTGGCCACGTTTAACTGCCTCTGATATCGTCTGGCCGAGCACGAACTGATGCCCCATCTCTTTCATTGCTCGTTTAACCGCGGTGCGGATCAATGGTTCGCCAAGTCGGCGTACTGCAGCATGCAAAGTATCTGCAAGCCCTTCAGATTCAGGTTCTTGCAGAACTTTACCAGTTAACATAAGCGCCCACGTAGAGGCATTAACAAGTGATGAACTGGATTGTCCAAGATGCTCACCCCACGAAGACGGTGCGATCTTATCTTCGATCAGCTCATCAATTGTGTGCGCATCTGGAACACGAAGCAACGCTTCTGCAAGACACATCAATGCAATACCTTCTTGCGTCGACAAGCCGTATTCAGCAAGGAATACCTCCATAAGACCGGGATTACTTGCTTTACGAATATTTCGAACCAACTCAGCGGCTCCAGCAGAAACCTCTGCACGACTTTTATCGCCTAAACCATGATCCCTAGACAGCTCCTTCAGAGCGGATGTTTCATCGATCATATGTAAGTTTCTGATACGAGATCGGATGTCGAGTAATTGGTTCATAGGTTTATTCCTTGCTTATCTGCCCATATTCTAACATTATTACAAAAGGACATTTTCCTTAGTTTTTTATTTTCTTAGGCATACACACTTAAATACGGGGATTTTTTAGTGAAAAATGGACATAGAACCGATCCAGATAGTGAACTTGACTTTTTAGACCAAAAAATCATCGCGATTTTATCTGTCGATGGACGAATGGCGATCACAGACCTTGCCAAACAAGTGGGCATGTCAAAAACCCCCTGCGGTGTGAGAGTAAAACGCCTAATAAACGATGGTTTTATTTTGGGTTTTCGAGCGGTTCTGAACCCTGTAAAACTTGATATGAGCCATATTGCATTTGCTGAGGTTAAACTACACGATACAACCGAGGCTGCGCTCAAGGCATTTAATGAAGCAGTCCAATCAATCGTGGAAATTGAACAGTGCCATATGATCGCAGGGTCGTTTGATTATCTTCTGAAAGTTCGTACGAAAGATATTACAGCCTATCGGCGTGTTTTAGGCGAGCAAATATCTACATTGCCACATGTCGCCAGCTCATCGACATATGTAACGCTTGAAGCGGTCAAGGAAATTGGCGCCGAGTTCAACTAATGTTGCATGTTGCTTCAAGAACCTTTTCCTACAAGATTACAAGCTTAATTGCATAGGCAATAATTGCAAGCGCAGCGACACCTAATAGCCAGAGGCCAATAAATGCAGTTAGTCGCTTTAAAAGTGTAGATCCTTGCTGTGCCATCAGTGATACCCTTCGCGTGGGTCAACTTTCCCCCGGAAAACCCAGTAGGCATATGCCGTGTAACCCAATATGAGAGGCACAAGCACAACCGTTCCGTAGAGGGTAAAAAGTAAACTACTATCAGGTGCAGCGGCTTCAGAAATTGTTAGAGAGGGAGGCACAATATTAGGATAGAAACTAATTCCTATTCCGATGAAGCAAAGCACAAATATCACTAAAGATGAAAAAAACGGCGCAAAATCACTTTGCTGGATCAGCCCGACAAATAATTTCCACGAGGCATAAATGACCAAGAGCGGAACCAAGCTTGTATAAATCATGGTCGGAAATGCAAACCACCGCTCGAAATACACCGGATTTAGAAATGGCGTTACGATGCTAATAAGCCCAATGAAAATGAGAGTACTCACAGCAAATATCCAAGTAATATTCCGCATGCGTATCTGCAATTCATCATTTGTTTTCATAATAAGCCAAGTTGAACCAAGCAATGCATAACCGGAGACAACCGCAAAACCAGTCAGAAGGGAAAATGGCGTTAACCAGTCCCACCAGCCACCAACATACTCACGGTTTTCTACCGCAATACCTTGAACGAGAGCCCCCAATGCAATGCCCTGCATAAAAGCTGCGATAAAAGACCCTCCAAAAAATGACAAATCCCAAACACGCTTCCATCGCTGAGTTCGCCAGCGATATTCAAACGCGACACCGCGAAAAATTAAGGCCAACAGCATGATGATAATCGGCATATATAGTGCTGGTAAAACAGTAGCGTAGGCGAGCGGAAAAACCGCGAACAAGCCGCCGCCGCCCATAACCAGCCAAGTCTCATTTCCATCCCAAACAGGGGCAATGGAATTCATCATAATATCGCGATCTTGGTTCTCGTCAGCGAAAGGAAAAAGTATGCCCACCCCAAGGTCAAACCCATCCAGAATAACATATGTGAGAACAGAGAAAGCAATAATACCTGCCCAAATAAAAGGTAGATCGATCATCATGGTTGCTCCGAATTATTTGATTGAAGAACAGATGGCTTGATTTGAATAACGGGTGTTGTTCCTGCTGCTCTTAGGGGACCATCGTCCAGCATTGTTTCTTCTTCAGACGGCGGTTTACTCATTAATCGGACAATATAAAATGCACCAGCTCCAAAAACAAAGAAATATACGACAATGAATGCCAGAAGAGATGTGGCAACCGCTGGCGCTTCAACGGGTGCAAGTGAATCGGATGTTCTGAGCAACCCGTAAACAGTAAATGGTTGTCGACCAACCTCCGTAGTGATCCACCCTGCAAGTACAGCAACAAAGCCGCTTGGACCGAGAAGGAGGGCCGTCCTATGGAGCCACTTAGATGAATAGATCATGCCACGCCATCTCGCCCAAAGGCTCCACAGACCAACGCCTAACATCGCAAAACCAATTGCGACCATAATTCGAAAACTCCAAAAAACAATGGCCACAGGCGGTTCGTCTTTATCAGGTACCGTATCAAGCCCATCAAGCGGTGCGTTTAGGTCATGCTTTAATATCAAGCTCGAAAGTTTTGGAATTTCTAAGGCGTAATCGACCCGCTTTTTCTCTGCATTGGGTAGACCAAATAGAATGAGTGGTGCGCCCTCAGGATGGCTTTCATAATGGCCTTCCATAGCCATTATTTTGACCGGTTGATATTCCAATGTGTTCAAACCATGTAAATCACCTGCAAAGATTTGCACAGGCGTTACAATTGCGGCCATCCACATAGCCATTGAAAACATTGTTTTGGTAGCCGGTCCTGCCTGCTTTTTCAGAAGATGCCAAGCACCAACCCCACCGACCACAAACGCAACAGTTAAAAAGGCAGCAAGCACCATATGTGCCAGGCGATAAGGAAATGAAGGATTAAATACTATCGCCCACCAATCATCGGGCACAAATTGACCAACTTCATTGACCAAATAGCCCTGTGGCGTTTGCATCCATGAGTTTACGGATAGAATCCAAGTCGCTGACATTAAAGTTCCGAAAGCAACCATTGCCGTTGCGAACATATGCAAGCCTGGACCAACGCGCTCACGGCCAAAAAGCATGATACCAAGAAATCCTGCCTCAAGGAAGAATGCTGACAAGACTTCATAAGCCATGAGAGGGCCGAGGATTGGCCCTGTAATATCAGAGAAAACACTCCAGTTGGTGCCAAATTGATATGACATGACGATACCTGACACGACACCCATGCCAAAAGCTAACGCAAAAATCTTCGACCAGTAATTAAATAAGACGAGATATTTAGCCTCTTTTTTCCAAAGCCAAAGTCCGTTCAACACAGCTAGAAAGCTTGCTAAACCAATAGAGAACGCTGGAAAAATAATATGAAATGAGACTGTAAATGCAAATTGAAGGCGGGCTAGGAACTCTGCGCTTAAATCAAAAAACATTGATCGCTCCAAACAACAATTAAAGTTCTATAATAAATATAAGTTTAATCATGCTTGTAGCTAAAAACAATATTTAATATATAACTTATTGTCGCACACCACCAATAACAAATTGTCGCACAAAATTGCAGAAAACCCATGAAATTAACAAGCTATTCAAATTATGCGCTCCGCTCACTTCAGTTAGCAGCAATGCATACGCCAAACCTCATACGCGTGGACGATGTCGCAAATGCTCATAAATTGTCTCGACCACATATCGTCAAAATCGTGCATGAACTCGGCAAAGCAGGTTATGTGGAAACAGTTCGTGGCCGAAATGGTGGCTTCAGGTTAGCGAAGGACGCCAATAAAATTGTTGTCGGCGACGTTGTTCGGCTAACAGAAGGTCCACTGGATGTTGTTGAGTGCTTTAACCCAGACACGAATACCTGCCCGCTTATGGGTATATGCAAGCTTTCAAAGGCGATGACCAAAGCAACAGAGGCATTCATGGCGGTTTTGGATGGCTTAACAGTTGCCGATATTGCCTCAAACCGCAACGAATTGATGGGTCGCATTAATACAGCACTTTGCCTCGATTAAGACCTACTGCTTATAAAAGCGCGCCATAAATATGCATTACATATGGCGCGCTTATTTCTTCTGAGAAAACTAAACTATACTTCTGTAAACCGGAGGTAGGATCTTACTTCATCCCACCCTTGCGGAAAGATATCTTTTGCTTCTTCGTTATTGATAGAAGGTGGAATGATAACCTTATCACCAGAGCGCCAATCTGCGGGTGTTGCAATATGCTTTTCATCACCCAACTGCAGGGCATCAATCACGCGTAGGATTTCATCAAAGTTCCGCCCAACAGACATAGGATATGTCATTGTTAATCTGATTTTTTTGTTAGGATCAATAATAAACACACTACGCACCGCAGCGGTCTCACTTTCTGACGGATGTATCATGTCATAGAGCTTTGCTATGCTTAGATCCGCATCAGCAACAATAGGGAATGTTAAGTTGGTATTTTGCGTATCATTAACATCCAAAATCCATGTATTATGCTCTTCAATCGTATCGGTCGAGAGGCCAATTGGTTTGGTATTTCTCTTTTTAAATTCATCAGCCAGTTGTGCTGTACGACCCATCTCAGTTGTGCAAACGGGGGTATAGTCCGCCGGGTGACTGAAGAAGAATGCCCAACTACCCCCAATCCAATCGTGGAAGTTAATTTTCCCTTTGGTGGTTTCGACGTCGAAATTAGGGGCGATATCGCCAATTCGTAATGTCATCTTGTACTCCATTTTTTGCTATTTGATGCTTATGGGAGGACTGCAAACCCGCATCACCTATTTGCAGTTATTCTTCAAACACGCTTTCGATAACTCCAAAACGGCTTGATGTTGTGATAGGTAAATTTCACCCGATAGATGCTCTTGAAAAGAGGCTCGCATGAGGCGATCCATAACAGGGCCTTTTACTTCGCTGAGATGAAAACTAATACCGAGATCAACTAGGCGTTCGTTGATCGCTTCAATGGATTCCAGTGCGCTCATGTCGATTGCATTGACGGCAGAACACAATAAAATCACATGCTTCACCTCGTCTTTATTTGCCACCAGATTATATATTGCATCTTCCAAAAAACGTGCATTGGCAAAATAAAGACTTTCATCAATACGAACCGTAATGATGTTAGGATGAGTTATAACTTCATGTCGCAACACATTGCGATAATGTTCTGACCCGGGGACCTGACCAACAACAGCCATATGAGGTTTGGAGGATTTATAAAGGTGAATAAGAACGGAAATGACAACGCCAGCACTCACGCCCAACTCAACACCAAACCCAAGAGTGATTAAAATTGTGGCCAGCACCGCTATGAAATCAGCTTTTGAGTAGGCCCACGTTTTTTTAAGAATAGAAAAATCAACCAAAGATAAAACTGCAACAATAATTGTTGCTGCCAATGTAGCCTTGGGTAAAAAGTAAATGAGCGGAGTTAGAAATAGCGATGCAAGCGCAAGTCCAACGGCAGTATAAGCTCCTGCAGCGGGTGTATCAGCTCCCGCATCAAAATTGACAACTGATCGAGAGAACCCACCGGTTACCGGAAAGCCGCCTGAAAAAGCTGCACCAATGTTAGCACTGCCAAGCCCGATTAATTCTTGATCTGGATTAATACGCAATCGCTTTTTAGCGGCAAGGGTCTGGGCAACGGATATGGATTCCACAAAGCCAATCACTGATATTAAAACAGCTGACCCTATCAAACTCACCCAAAGCTCTTGCGAAAATGAAGGAATAGTCAACGGCGGCAAACCTTGAGGAACATCCCCGACCAAGGCCACGCCACGTGCACCCAAATCATACAACCAAACGACTAAAATGGTCGCTGCAACTGCAAAAACAGGACCAACCTTTGCCCCTATTCTGGCAAACCAAACAGGAACTCCTAACTTCAACAGAAGCGGTTTAATGCCTTTACGCGCCCAGAATAAAAATACTGTCGCGGTTACACCAATACCAACGGTAAACCAGTTTGCATCGACCGCATTTTCAATGAGTGATACGACAAGCTCTAATAGATTATGGCCATTGGCCTGGATACCTAGAATATGTTTGAGCTGGCTGGCAGCGATAATAATACCAGATGCGGTAATAAAACCCGCAATCACTGGGTGAGAAAGAAAATTTGCAAGAAACCCGAGCTTCAAAACACCCATCAATAGAAGAAATATACCGGACAGGAATGCAAGAGTAATTGCTGCTATGACATATTCAGATGTTCCCGGCAACGCGATTTTGCCGATTGCTGCCGCAGTCATAAGAGAGACCACCGCTACTGGACCAACCGCCAATGCTCGGCTTGTACCGAAAATTGCATAAAGCGCAATCGGAATAATGGACGCGTACAGCCCCATCTCTGCAGGCAAACCAGCAAGCAATGCGTAAGCCAATGATTGCGGTATGAGCATGATAGTTACAATAACCGCAGCGACCAAATCATTGACTAAAGTAGCTTGATTGTAGGTCCTACCCCATTGCAAAATGGGCAGATAATTTGACAGATTAACCGATTTCATTTTTGCAACATGATCTGGGAACCTCAATAAAAACCACAGCTAACCTTTGTGGTTCAAACTCAATAAAACTAATCTTTCGCAACCGTAATAGCTTCTGGTTTGACCAACCATTCCTTACCTTTCAGCATTGCCTTCCAATAAATTGGTGGCAGGATTTTTTCCTTCAGAAGCCAAGCCATCCGCGATGGTTTTTGTCCATTGAGCATCCATCTGGGGAAACTTGGTAAAAGTTTGCCACCGTAACCAAACTCCGCCAAAACAATTTTCCCGCGTTCAACTGTCAGCGGGCATGAACCATAACCATTATAGTGGGACAATCCCTCAGCTTGCCCTACATCGTACA
The DNA here is from genome assembly GCF_900537175.1 of Lentilitoribacter sp. Alg239-R112. Classification (GTDB taxonomy): domain Bacteria; phylum Pseudomonadota; class Alphaproteobacteria; order Rhizobiales; family Rhizobiaceae; genus Lentilitoribacter. The sequence goes on from NZ_LS999833.1 coordinate 762,149, forward strand.
TAATATTGTTAGCGACAACGGGTGCTTGCGCACGTGCAGCCGCAGCGGTTTTGGCATTTGGCGCATTCATAACATCACCCAAAGACCATATATTATCGTAGGCTTTATGACGCAGTGTGGCTTGATCTACATCAATCCACCCATTTTCATCCACCAAAGGCGAAGCCCGAATAAAATCTGGCGCTATTTGAGGTGGCACCACGTGCAACATGTCAAACTCTGCCTCAATGAGTTCAGTATTTCCCTCACCATCGACTTTATTAAACCAGGCTCTTTTATTGGACCCATCGACTTTCGTTAAAGTATGCATAAAATTTAATTTGGCATCATAACGCTCGATGTAATCCATCAAAGCGGGAACATATTCTTTAACTCCAAATAGCACGCCACCAGAATTGTAAAACTCAATATCGATATTTGAAATCGTCCTATTTTTAAACCAATAGTCAGCGGATAAATATAAAGCTTTCTGAGGTGCGCCAGCACATTTAATAGGCATGGGCGGCTGGGTGAAAAGGGCACGTCCAGTTTTTAAATTTTGGACTAGCTCCCATGTATAAGGGGCGAGATCATATCTGTAATTTGATGTTACACCATTACGACCTAGAGTATCGGTAAGGCCTTCAATGCCATTCCAGTTTAACTTCAATCCAGGCGCGACAATGAGGCGTTTATATTTTACGACACGACATCCATCAAGAATTACCGCATTATTATCTGGCTCAAACGCAGAAACAGCGGCCTTGATCCACTTAACACCTGACGGAATGATAGATGCCATAGTTTTGGCGGTTTGATCAGCATTAAAAATACCGCCCCCAACCATAGTCCAACCAGGTTGATAATAATGCACATCGGCCGGATCAATAATTGCAATATCAAGATCGTTAGAACGGACAAGCAAGCTTGACGCAACCGAAATACCACCTGCTCCGCCGCCAACGATAACAATATCATGAGTAGTATCAGCGACATCCGTCGGTGTTTTGCCACCGTTTGCAATACGCCGAACCACACCATTCATATCATAGCCTGCAGCTTTTGTTGCACTTAATATATCCGGGATTGGCGTTTGGTTCGCTCCCTCATTGAGCGACCATAATGTCGCCGAGCGTGTTCCTGTGCGACAATAAGCAAATACTGGTCCGGGCAGTTCACGCAAGGCAACACCAAATGCACTCACTTCCTGATCGCGAACTTTACCTGCCGTAACAGGGATATGCCTTGCCTGAATACCAGCTTTCTTAGCTGCAGCCTCAATCTCATTATAAGTTGGTTGATCTGCCCCCTCCCCGTCAGGTCGATTACAGATAATAGATCTAAAGCCACCCTTCTTAAGCGCGATAATATCGCCGGGCAAAACTTGCCCGCTAACTGATAGTTGATCGCTTATCTTCTTAATATCCATATACCGCACTCCCCTACTAAATTCCCGACATTGTTATTTATGTGCAGCCAGATTAAAGGCTATTCACAGGCACTTTAAGAACCGGATTCCCATCTTCATCCTTAGGGAGGTCGCCAGCCCGCATGTTAACCTGTAAAGACGGGATAATGAGTTTAGGCATATCAAGCTGCGCATCACGCTCTGTTCTAAACTTTACGAATTCTTCTTTTGTTTTTCCGGCTCCAACATGAACGTTATATTTCTTCTCATCGCCAACAGTTGTTTCCCACTGAATATCTCTGCCGTTAGGACCATAGTCATGGCACATAAACAGGCGCATCTCGTCAGGTAGTTCTAAAATTTTCATTATTGAATCGTACAGCTCATGCGCATCTCCACCTGGAAAATCAGCGCGCGCAGAACCTCCATCTGGCATAAACAGCGTGTCCCCGACAAATGTAGCGTTCCCCATTACATGAACCATGCAGGCCGGTGTGTGGCCGGGCGTATAAATTGTGAAGGCCTCGAGATTACCTATCTTGTAGGTATCACCATCTTTAAACAACGCATCAAACTGCGATCCATCACGTTGAAACTCGGTTCCTTCGTTAAACACTTTTCCAAATGTATCTTGAACCACTAATATCTTATCCCCGATACCGATTTTACCACCCAGCTTTTGCTGAATGTAAGGTGCTGCAGATAAGTGATCCGCATGAACATGGGTTTCAATAATCCATTCCAATTGCAGGTCATTGGATTGAATATATGCAATGATCATGTCAGCGTGTTCGTAAGTGATGCGACCTGCAGCATAATCAATATCCATAACTGAATCGATAATCGCGCATGAACTCGACGTAGGGTCTTTAACAACATAACTAATCGTATTTGTTGCCTCATCAAAAAACGCCTTAACCTCTGGTTTGTTATTCATATTTACAGGGTAAGAATTCATTTGATTATCCTTTCATTTTTCTGAACACAATAAGATATATTTTAAATACAACTTTATGAATGTAGATATTGCTTTAGCCCAAATACTGTCCTCATTAGGCTATTTTCAAAGCTCTATTGCTGACTGTTCTTGCAAACGCTATGCCTGCGACAAGCGCGACCACAAAAACATATGTTTGCGAATAACCTAGACCAAGTGCCGGTATTGCACCGCCCGGACAAAATCCGGCTATACCCCAGCCAACACCGAATGATGCTGACCCCATAAGTAATCGCGCATCAATGACATTCTTAACCTGAATTGAGAACGGCGCACCCAGTAAGGATTTCGATTGACTGCGAAAAACAATTTGGTATCCGATCGCCGTTGTCACCAACGCGCCGCCCATAACAAATAGTAAACTCGGGTCCCAAGATCCGGCGAGATCAAAAAAGTTTAATACTTTTGCCGGGTTAGCCATGCCGGATATAGCAATCCCAATGCCAAAAATCGCACCTATAATTAACGCTGAAAATAGTTTCATATTACTATGGCCCCATTACGTGACGAACAAAGTAAACTGTTATGAAGCACGTGATCATGAAAACAATAGTTGCTGCGATTGATCTGGGTGAGAACCGCGCCATCCCGCAGACACCGTGCCCGCTCGTGCAGCCTGAACCGAAGAAAACCCCTACACCAACGATGAATCCTCCGACCATCAACGCAAAAGAAGATACCGGAACAGCAAATGGCACCGTCCCTCCAAGCTGGATAAAGACCATTGGAGCTATGATAGCGCCCAACAAAAATGCGGCTCGCCAGCCCCAATCGGATACGAAAGGTGGGATAAGACCGGTCATAATACCTGTCATTCCGGCAATTCGCCCATGGAAAGCCATCAATAATATGGCGGATATTCCGATCAGAACACCTCCACCCAATGAGGTCCAAGGCGTAAATTCGGTAACAGATTCCATTCTAAACGTCCTTAGCCTTACAACTATTTAGTCCAAATAAGCGATAGAGTGGACAAAATCGCATTATTGCGGTGAATATTAATACAGCGCCAGCGATCAACATTACCCAGCGCATAATTGGGTTGGCCAAGAAGGAAGAAACGAATAAGTAAGGTGCAAGAAGAAGGGCTACGCCAAGAATAACACGGATAAGACGATCTGACGTACCGACATTAGATGATTTGAACATAATAAACCTTTCATGTTGCTTATATAAAATATCTCTTATATAAGCAATCACGAATATGCAAGGACTATATATGAATTTGGACATAAAAGAGCTTGAACCTAAAATTGCTCAAGCAGCCAATCTTATGGAAATGCTATCTCAGCCAGCGAGGCTACGCATCCTATGTATTCTGTTAAATGGTGAACAGAGCGTTCTGGATCTATCGGAGCAAGTTGGCATGTCCCAACCCGGCATGTCTCATCATTTAAAAAAACTACGAACGGCAGAACTTGTGAAAACAAGACGTGAGGCTCAAACTATCTTCTATTCTTTATATGGTATTGAGGTCTCAACCGTTATGGAAACGCTCTATAATCTTTACTGCGCACCCAAATAAGGCAATTTCTCATCAAACGGCACAAATAGTAGAAAAACCGACAAGCAAATACAAACTCCCAATTGGATTACAAAACAGAAAATGCGGTGGCTGTGTACGCAGTCTCAAACTAAACAGTCTCTTGTACGTTATTCTTGTTCTGCCTGTTTCGGTCAGATCTTCGCAAAACAGGTCAATTCTCACTGCATTTGGTAATTTTCGATTTTATGGCGCGCAATCAATCTCTTACGCAGGAGACTAGAGTTCCCGTTAAGTGGCAATCCACTGCCTTTTGGACTGTTAGTTGGGATTTTCTACGTTTATGATTGTCGTTAGGCGGGATACGATTGTCGTAACGTGGGATCGGATTGTCACTATACGGGATTGCGCTATTGTTAAATGGGTTTCAATTGCTATTTAACGGGAACTAAATGTCATTTAGCGGCATTCAATTGCACTTACCCGATGTTGTAGCCCTCTTAAGCAATCATGTGAATAATTTCACCGCTCTCTCATCGCATGTTTTATCTGATCGGTGATTGGTTTTGTCAAGTATGAGATCACAGTCCTATCCTCTGTTTTAATGAATGCTTCAACAGGCATGCCGGGTACTAGGATTTTATCACCTAGCTTAGAAAGCTCCTCTTCGGGAATAACCAAGCGAACTTGATAGAAACTCAAACCCGTTACTTCGTCCTGAAGAAGATCGGCTGAGATGGTTTTTACATTTGCCTTTAGTTCTGGCGTTGTTCGCTGATCAAAACTTGGTAGGCGGATGGTTGCTTGCTGATGAGCAGCGATCTGATCAATATTGATCGGTTGGACTTGTGCCTCGATAATGAGTTCATCATCTTGTGGCACGATCAGCATGGTGACCTCACCTGAGGCTATCACCTGCCCGATCGTGTGAACATTAAGGTTATGTACAAGTCCCGACCGTGGCGCTCTAATTTCAATGCGCGTAAGCTGATCTTGTGCTGCAATACTTTGTTCTTCCAGTTGGGCGATTTGAACCCGGGTATCTTGCAACTGTTGTAAAACGCTTGCTAAAAAATCTTCATCCAGTTGCAATATCTGCATATTGCGTTCGCTGATTGCTTCTTTCGTTTGCGCAATCTGAGCTGTAAAACCACCTAACTCGCCCTCAAGCTGCGCCTTCTCACGATTGAGTACCGAAACACGGCTAGCTGAGACCAATTGCTGCGAGAGTAGGCCATCAAGATCTTCCAATTCTTTTGTAACAAACTCAGTCTCAGTAACTTTCGATTTTTTTTGTGCTTGATAACCCTCAATCTGCTTTTCAAACTGAACGATTTGTTCGCCGAGCTGTTGCTTTTGCCCATTGAGAGAATTACGTCGTGCTTCAAACAACCGTTGCTGACTGTCTTTGATGATCTCAATGGAGGTTGCTCTAACGGCATCATCAGCCCGCTCATCGGAGAACTTAATCACGGCTAAACCATCCTGTTCGGCGATAAGACGTGCCTCTTGAGCATAAAGGCTATCAAGCTGTTTTGTAACCACTGCAAGATTTGCCCGTGTTACAGTATCATCCAATCCAATTAGAAGATCGCCGACGCCGATAACATCGCCGTTCCTTACATGGATACTCTGAACAGTCCCACCTTCTTGGTGCTGAACTTGTTTGATATTACTTTCCACCACAACTGTACCGGAAGCGACAACAGCGCCGGCAATCTCAGTCATTGTGGCCCAAGCAACAATTCCACCAAGCAATAAAAAAATAATGGCGAACGACATCAAAACATGCGTACGAACACTGGACTTTAGGGTTTTATCTAGTTCAGCTTTTTCCATCATCTATCTCCTAGCTTGTGCTCTTTACCTGAACAGGAGCGATAACTTTTTGCAAAACCTCTTCCTTGGGACCGAAGGCCATTTGCTGACCGTCTTTCATCACCAATACTTTATTCACTGCTGCAATAGCACTTGGTCTATGAGCAATAACGATAACAATCGACCCTGCCTCTCGCAGGGATTTAATAGCATTGGTGAGCGCACCCTCGCCTTCGGCATCCAGGTTTGAATTCGGCTCATCCAGAACGACCAGAAATGGGTTCTTATAAAGCGCCCTCGCTAAAGCAATTCGCTGTTGTTGCCCCGCAGATAACGTATAACCAGAAACACCAATCATAGTGTTAAATCCATCAGGTAATGCGATAATCATCTGGTATACATCAGCAAGCTTAGCGGCCTCAATTACTGCCTCAGGCTCTGCATTTTCCATAAAACGCGAGATGTTTTCATTAACTGAGCCATCAAACAACTGAATGTCTTGCGGCAGGTAGCCAATGAATTGCCCTACACGTTCGGGTGCAAACTGTTCCAACTCAGCACCATCAAATCGGATCGCACCTTTTAAAGCAGGCGTTACACCAACAATAGCACGAGCTACGGTAGATTTACCAGAACCAGATGGACCAATGATACCAAGTCCATCACCAGCTTCAAGATCAAACGCAATACCTTGTGCAACAATTTGCCTACTGCCCGCAGGACCGCAGGCCAATTGACTGACATTGAGCGTATTCGTTGGAATAGGCAACTCCATGACATCATCAGTTTCAACACGTTGTTCAATAACATCCTGAAGGCGTTTTTTACTCTGACGAGCCGCGACAAACCCAGACCAATGCGCAACGGCCTGTTCAATAGGTGCTAAAGCACGAGAGGTCATAATCGATGCTGCAATCATAATACCGGGCGATACTTCTTGCCCAATGGCAAGCCACGCACCAACACCTAAAACAGCGGACTGCAACAACAATCTAAACGTCTTAACAATCGTGCCAAAAGTTCCAGCTCGATCAACTGTAACACGTTGTTTGTCAAGGTATTCACCATTGCGTAAATCCCAACGTTTTTTAAGCGACGGCATCATCCCCATGGCACGCACGACTTCAGCATTTCTACGAGCAATCTCTACAAGATTTGCACGGCGACTATTCTCACGCGAGAACTCTTGTACTGGCTTACGAGAGACAATCTCTTTGAGGCCAATCAATATGCAAATGATTACGCCGCCGCCTAAGGCAATAAAGCCCAACAAAGGATGGAAAAGAAAGACAATACAGAGATAAAGTGGCATCCATGGAACATCAAAGATTGCTGCTGGCCCCGGCCCAGATAAAAACTGCCGTAATGTATCCAAGTCTTGCACAGGACGTAACTGTGTGGCTTTTGGACCTAGCAACAATGGTAGGTTTGTTGAGATATCATAACTCTCGGCGGACAATTGCGCATCTACACGCTGACCTATACGTGCTAAAATTCTGCCGCGAAAAGCCTCAAGCACGCCATAGAAAACATAGAGCCCAATTGCCAAGGAGCCAATCACGACGAGAGTTGGAACCGACCCGCTTGCCAGCACACGATCATAAACCTGCAACATGAACAAGGGGCCAGTTAGCATCAGCAGGTTAATCACCATACTTACAACGCCGACGCCTATGTAAGAAGTCCGCAAAGACTTAAATGCATTGCGGACCATCTCGTTCTGTCGTTTATCTGAATTACTCAAAACTAACCCTCTGCAATACGCATTTATGCAAACCTTAAATCATCTTGATGAAAATCAGCAATGCCAAGACTAACCTTTTCAGAAACAACCATACACCCAACACTAGAGGCGGCAACAAAGCCATCCGGTGTTTGTACGGTTTTGGTCACTTTTTGGTTCCATGAATAATTCGTATAAGCCTGCCAATAGGCCAATGTCAAAAACCCAATGATCAGCACAAGACCAGTTGAAACCGCCTTCATGCCGCATACCTCCTCGCATCCGGCAAGGTACATCTACCTGTCTTCCTACCTGTTATGATTTTGATCGGATTCATTCGGATCCATGAATATCTGACCAGCAACCAGACTTGCAGACAATCGGGCTGACTACGCATTTAGAATACGACAGGCCCGAAAAAACTTTCGTAAACACACCAAACATCCAAAAAGAAATCCGCAAATACACAAATACACAAATAGGAATTCTCACCTTTCAGATAGTAAACACAACCTAAACAGCAATTCATACTATCATATTTAGGATGTGGCGGATTGTCGCGTAATTTGGAATTTTGTATAATGTAAAAATCCCTAAATATTTCTATTAATTTGCAGACTCTTGGTAAAATGGAGCTCAAAATTATCAAATAATTCGCGCGATAAAAATCATGTATAAAAAGTGACTAACCCAGATGAGTTTTTTGCTAGATTCAATTATCTGATGTTCAAACAGCTACAGCCGGTCTTCATTAGGTTCAGAGTAAAAATTGACCTTCGATCTTGTGATAGCAAATGAATGAGAATTCCCTGAGAGAAAACCTACGCGAGAAAAAGGGTGATTAAGTCTATTCCTGTTTCTTAACAGATTTAGCACCCATCTTTTTCAGTATCTCTGGATCGATGAGACATGTAACCAGAGGATGAATGAGTAAATCACCTTCTTTGGTAACCTGTTTAAAATTTGCGGTTACAAATGCCGCCAATTGTTGATTTTGCGCAATCACGTCAAAAAGCCAATTGATTGATCCAGATGCCCAATCATCCTGCTGTAAACGAATAGGAAAGACTCCCCGCTTTTATCTGCTCACGGATCTTGGCATCGACGTCCTCAGAAACAGATGCCCAAATGGCGATACCCGTCAACAGATCACACAAGCCATGTTTTAAGACATAAATGACTTCTACAACACATCGACGATACTCAGCACTAGGAGGACTATCACCCATCAAATTTGAACGAAAATGAGTTAAACGATACTAGGACACGGAAACAAAACAGGACAAATCCAAAACAACGATCACTGCTAGGCGTGTTTCTCTTCTCATTAAACTCGCCTGCCTAGCACCTGATATCACAGATTCAACCCTTCAAGGTCTTCAGCCACATGGTCTTACATCTGCTAAATTACTCAAATCACCCCTACCCTTTGATTGAGACGAACAGCTTGAGATAATTCGCAAACTCTACTAAACTGAGATCTGCATTTGTTCCCAGCCCAAGGTCATAAATATATTTGCATGACCTAAGCATCAGCGATCAAATAACGCGATGCAAAATCCCCAAACCTGCACCTCCAAACATTCCTACAGAGACTTTTTATAAACTCGCGCGCCAATACGCCCATTTATCGCGTATTTATAGCGCAGAGATAAAAACAAACCCATGAATTCATTATGAAATTTTCGGAGAGACAAAAGCTCGACTGAAAAATAAAAATGCGGTGGCTGTGTAACCAGTCTCAAGCTAACCAGCCTCTAGTCTGTTATTCCTGTTCTACCTGTTTCGGCCAATTCCTAACAAAACAGGGCAATTCTCGCTGTATTTGGTAATTTATTCAGTTTTATTAAGCGTAATCATCAACTTATACAGAAGGTAAGAGTTTCCGTTAAACGGGAATTCATTGTCGTTAAATGGGTTTCAATTGCTGTTATGTGAGGTTCATTGCTGTTTCACGGGAACAGAATGTCATTCGGCGACTTACGATTGCACTTATACGGTTTTGAAATACTGTTAATAGGAACGTTGTTGCCGATCGCCTCAGATCTGCCCCTGTTCCATATTGTGCCGCAATATTGGCTCCGAGTTGGCCCCTATAAGTATCTATCGCGTTTGGGTAATTGAAAATTATTTATTCGACTGGAGTCGATGGCTCCTGCGGAATTAAATCAATTGAATTTGGCCCGAACTTTTGTGAAAATCTAAATTCGGACCTGTTAATTCATTGAGATTAGCGAACGTAGTCGAGCCATGGGCTTTGCTCAGCAATCATATGATCCACTAGCTCCACGACACCCTTAGTCTGACGACTCCTCAATGTCTGCTTTTGGACACTAAAGCGATCTAGAAATCCAAACTAATATGGTCTGTTTTATGCCAGAAGTGGAATTCATGGTCACTTAATTAAGATGCACAACTGCTTTAAAGCCTTGCTCATTATTACATGGTGAAACTAATTCTAAATCCCCACCGCACTGGTCGAGAATTGACTTTACAATTGATAAACCAAGACCAGTTCCCTTTGCACTTGTTTCGCCACGCACAAAGGGCTGGTCTAAGCGTTGTAATATTTCAGTTGAAATGATCGGGCTATCATTTATAACTGAAAACGATATTTCACTCTCTATAGCTACGTAGATAGGTTTATCTGGGGCGCCATGTTTTCTCGCATTTTCAACAAGATTGCGAATGATAATGGCAAATGCATCTTGTGTGATTTTGGCATATAGCTGAACATCGTCTGGGTTATGCAAAACAATCTGCCCCATGTGTTTGCTACCCGCAGAGAAGTCATCCAGCAAGAGCTTAAGTATCGGTATGAGTTTCACCCGGCTTTCAGATTTCGCAAAACCAGTTTCAGTACGTGAAAGTTGGAGTAACTTCTCTGACAAATCAGACAGATGCTTCAAAGACTTTTCAATATCGGCAATACGTTGTTGTCCATTACCATTTTCCAACTCCAGAGCTAGGCGTTGAACTTGAGCTAACGCACCTGCCAATGGTGTTCGAAGTTCATGAGCACTACTTGCGGCAAATGCACGTTCTGCATTGAGTGCTTTGCCGAGCCGTTCAAGTAAACTTGCTACCGCTTCAGAAATTGGCGCAAGTTCATTTGGATATTGTTTACTTGAAAGCGGAGCGAGGTTTGACCCGTCTCGTTTTGCAATATCGTCTTGTAAAGCCTTGATGGGCATCATTGCTTTTTTGATTGCGTATAGAATACCTATTATCATCATCGGTATTAGTGCCGCTAAAGGCAATATCAAGGCAAGAACGCTTTCCCATAATGCAACTATACGGTGATCTGTATTCTCTGCAATTACGATGCCAAAACCGGAATCTAAATCCGTAATAGCAAAATATCTCACGGCGCTAATATCTGAAAACCCATCCGGCACATTTTGCAATTGAATATCAGGTTGAAAATCATCCGGCAGTGTAACTTTGTTACCGTTTTCGTCTCTTATATAATAAGTGAAACGACTGTCGAAATTTTCCAAGGACGCTATGCGGTATTCCTCACTGACTTCACCTTCCGCACGCTCTTCAATATCATGGATCGCCAGCGGGAGAAGACGAATAGCAGCCTGTTCAAGCGATTGATCAAATGCTTCGTTTAATTCATACTGAACAACGAGACCAGCTATTAGCGTTGCGCTTAGCCAGAATAAAACCACACCAGAAACAAGTCCGATTGTCAGTCTTTTTGTGATGGATGATGTCTTCTTCACTGCTCAACCTGATAACCGATACCGCGTATGGTTTTAATGACATCCTTGCCAATTTTCTTACGTAGTCTGCTGATATAAACCTCAACAGCATTGCTCTCGATTTCGGCACCGAATTCATAGAGTGAATCTTCAATGTCCGCCTTGGGAACGATACCACCTCTATTTCGCACAAGGCGCTCAAGCACCGACCATTCGCGAGCAGTCAATATCAGCTGCTTTCCATCAAGAGAGATAATTTTACGACCAAGGTTAACCGATAAAGAACCAATATCAATCGCTGGCAAAGATTGGTTTGAATAACGGCGGGAAACTGCCATTAATCGAGCAGACAATTCATGAAGATCATAAGGTTTAACAAGATAATCATCGGCGCCTGAATTAAGACCTTCAATTCTCATTTCAATCTGATCTTGAGCTGTTGAAATAATAACAGGCACATCATTTTTGTCGCCCCTTACATGATTGAGAATATCAATTCCTTTGCCATCTGGTAGACCAAAATCAAGAAGAATGAGTTCATAACTGACCGTTTGCAATGCAAGCAGCGTCTCGTCCTTTCGCTTCATCCAGTCAACACTATGCCCGGTTGCCAACATATGGTCGCGAATAGCACCACCCAAAACGTGGTCATCTTCAACAAATAGAATACGCAAGTGAATTCCCTTCTTGCCCACATTTGCGACACAAAGCTTACAGGAAGCTGAACGAAATTATCTTTAACTGTAAGGGTGCCGTCAGCTTCTCTGATTAGCTCTAGCACAACACCATATCTGAGCAAAATTGAGAAAGGTAACATCATGAGGAAAATTATCACAGCTTTGGCGCTTTCAACTGCACTTATGGCACCCAGTCTAGCGTATGCAAAAACAATTTCCGCAACTGTCACAATGAAAGGGTTCCGAGGCCCGCCTGCCTATGTTGCAGTTTATCTGACAAAACCTAATGGACAGTTCCACTCAACTCTTTCCATAAAAGGAAGTAAAAACAAATATAGAAAACATCTCCGGGGCTGGATACGGGGTTCATCGCGCTCGAAACAGAAATTGGATGGTTTATCTGGTGCGAGCGTTGGATCAGGTCGCACATTTACCGTGAGCGCCAACGTGAAAGACGCTTTGCTTAGTGCAGGTTATCAAGTTCATGTTGATACAGCTGTTGAAGACCGCGGCGAGTTTAAAAGCGACGCTGCTGTTGTGATGAACTCGACGCAATCAAGTGCAGTTGCAAACGGCAAAGGCTTCGTTAAATCCGTTAAAGTTCAATGGAACTAGAGAGGGTATAAACATGCGTTCTGTTCATTCATTATCTGGATTAATCATTGGGTTATTAGTCAGTGTCGTTGCGTTTACGGGTGCATACCTTTCGGTCGAGCCCATGCTTGAACGTATTCCTGTTGCCACGTCACATGGTATAAGCGTTGCTGAAATAACGCATATGGCAAATCAAAAAGTAACCGGTATTGAAAGAATAGAACGCAAAGCGAGCGGTGCAGTTCTCATACACGGGCTTTCTCAAAATGAAGTCTCAACATCTGTTTTGAACACAAAGACGGGTGAAGTCACGCCTCAGACACCGAGGTCAGTAACTATGAGCTTCATGAACGAACTGCATCGATCGATATTTTTAGGTGATTTTGGGCGAATTATTGCAGGCATTAGCGCGATTTGCCTCTTGTTCATCTCTTATTCTGGCTTAGTGATGCTGGCAAAACGCATGGGTGGTTGGACAAAGATCTTCTCATCTGCGCGCGGGACCAAATCACAACGCCTTCATATTGATATTGCCCGTGTCACAATGGCAGGTTTCACATTATCTGCAATAACGGGCCTATATATGTCTATGGTGACATTTGCTGTCCTACCCGACGCAAGCACTGAAACTCTACCATTTCCAGAAGAGGTTGCCATTGGGTCGCCGATCTCGCCAGCAGATATGAGTGCGCTATTAAGCGTACCATTATCAAACTTGCGCGAACTTACATTTCCGTATCCCGACGACCCTACAGATGTATTTACAATCAAAACCGCTTCTGGCGCGGGCTTTATAGATCAAGTTACAGGCGAGATAATTGCTTTTTCTGAAAATGGAAGAGCACAGAAAACCTATGAGAAAATATATATGCTGCACACGGGGCAAGGTGGAGGGTTAACATCGGCTCTGTTTGCAATCATTCTAGGTCTATCTGCACTTGCAATTCCGGTGCTTTCATTCACAGGAATTATCATATGGCTAAAACGACGTCGTAGTGGAGGGCGCATCGAACAAAATTCTGATTTAGAAACAGCGGACACAATTATTCTCGTTGGAAGCGAAGGTAATGCCACATGGGGGTTTGCATCAACATTGCATAAAGCGCTTACCGAGCAAGGCAAAAAAGTAAGAACCGAAGCGATGAACAGCATTTCACAAGATCATCTTGATGTGGCGCATGTTTTCATCCTCACTTCAACATATGGTGATGGTATAGCTCCGAGCTCAGCAGATCAGTTTGAGGCAAAGCTGCGCGCACTGGAACTCAATCCCCTGACAAAATTTAATGTCTTAGGCTTTGGCGACAAACAGTTCACTGATTTCTGCGCCTTTGCAAATAAAGTTGAAATTTTGCTTCGCAAAAAACAGGCAAATTTTCTTGATCCACTTTCCAAGATAAATCAACAATCATCGCAGAGCTTCAAGGATTGGGGCAAAACTATTGGCCAAAAAATGGGTGTTAATCTGGACTTGGAGCACGTTCCGCGAAACATCAAAACACAGCAGATCGCACTTTCGAAAATTGTAGCACGCTCACAGGAAAACGATGCACCCACAGCTATCTTGCGCTTTGCTTTAAGGCAAGAACTTCTAAGCTCGAAAATGAAAACCTTTGAAGCTGGAGATCTTATAGGTGTAATTCCGCCTATTAGTTCAGTGCCACGCTATTACTCGATCGCGTCTAGTTCAGATGATGGATTTATCGAGATTTGCGTTAAACTGCACAAATGTGGTCTCTGCTCAAACTATCTTCTCAATTTAGAAGAAGGCGAGTTAATTAACTTCTTCCTTAAAGAAAACCTGCGATTTAAACCGGATCAAACAGATGCTCCTATCGTTATGATTGGCGCTGGAACGGGAATTGCACCACTTGCCGGAATTGCAAGACAAAATACTGAGCAGCGACCGACTTATCTGTTCTGGGGTGGGCGTAACCCACACACTGATTTCATATATAAAGACACTCTGGTTGACCTCATGAACCGAAATAGATTGAGTAAAATCTTTCTGGCTTTCTCAAGATTTGCAAATCGTCTTTACGTCCAAGATCGCTTGAAGCTTGAAGCTGAATTACTGAAATCTCTTGTTGCTCAAGGGGCCCAAATCATGGTGTGCGGCGGCCCAGAAATGGCTAACTCTGTACGCGAGACGATCAACTCCATTCTCGTTCCACAAGGCGAAACTATCACCTCACTTCAACTCCAAAATCGGTATCTCGAAGATGTTTACTAATCACAATATCAACCATACGGAAATGATGAACATGAGTAAAACCATGCAAAGGTTTGAGGTCGACGGATCAACAATGGGAACACGTTTTTCCGCGATATTTGTTGCACCTGAAAACACCGATGTAGAAAAGATTATAAGTGCACTTCAATATGCTGTTGACCGCGTCGACAATCAAATGTCTACATGGAAGCCTAACTCAGATTTGATGCGAGTTAATCGCACGCCTATAAATACTTGGGTCGATATTCCACGGGAGCTTGCAGTAGTTCTAAACGAGGCACTTTATATCGGAAAACTGACCAAGGGTGCATTTAATATTGGCGTTGGAAAACTCGTTGATGACTGGGGCTTTGGGCCTAATCAAAAGGTAAATAGCGACCTCGTAAAGAACATTTTCGAGATATTGCCAGCGCACGAAATTCTAGAACTTGACTTGGATCAGTTCAAACTACGGAAACATGCACCAATTGATATAGACCTCTGCGGCATTGCTAAGGGTTTCGGTGTTGATGAAATGGCGCGAGTGCTACTTGAGTTTAATATCGAAAACTTCCTCGTATCTATTGATGGGGAACTAAAAGCAAGCGGCTTAACTCTTAATAACGAACCATGGTCAATTGGGATTGAGAAACCAGATTATAATCTGCGCGACACAGCACTTACGATAGAAGTAACGAACATAGCGCTCGCAACCTCGGGCAATTACCGGCATTTCAAACATGTAGGTGAAACCACTATCTCGCACAGCATAGATACAAAAAAAGGTAGGCCGGTACAAAACAATATAGCATCGGTTACCGTTGCGCTCGACCACGGCATCTCAGCAGACGCATGGGCGACAGCATTTCTTGTCATAGGTAGGGAAAAAGCTATCAAACTAGCCAATGAATTGCAGATTGACATTCTTATTTCTGAGAAAACAGATAATGTGATATCTTCATTTGCAACAGGTAAATTTCAAAGTCTAATTGATAATGTATCATGACGAATTCATTTTCTTGTAAACTTCCGCACTGGGTCAGCTTTTGATCACCCCGATTTGATTACTTATGTCTGCTATTCCTTTCATAAACCTGAAAACGGCCATTTGATTCCATCATTATATTTCCTTCATTTAAAACCAGGAGGAAAAATGATGGAAAATATCCAAATGAACCTAAATCTGTCTCGGCATATTCCATGGAATAGAGGAAAACTACTTGGCCAGAAGCCACCACTTCAACCAAAGCATATTTGGTCTATACGGACACAATTACAGCTTACTGGAAAAGTTCGGGATCTTGCCCTATTTAATCTCGCGATAGATAGCAAGCTTCGAGGTTGTGATGTGGTATCGATACTGGTCGAAGATGTAGCACCGCATGGATATGCAATTGATCGGGCGGCTGTTCGGCAGCAAAAAACAGGGCGACCTGTCAAATTTGAAATAACCGAACAAACAAGAACTGCACTTGATGTCTATATTTCCAAATTTAGCCTCAAAGAAGAACGATATCTCTTCAAAGGAAGACACGATCACCTAACAACAAGGCAATATGCTCGCCTCGTTGGCGATTGGGTGGAATTGGTTGGTTTGGATCGGAAAAGATTTGGTACCCATTCACTCAGAAGGACCAAAGCCGCGTTGATTTACAAAAAGACAGGAAACCTGAGAGCAGTCCAGCTTTTACTGGGACACACCAAAATCGAGAGTACCGTCAGGTATCTTGGTGTTGAGGTCGATGATGCACTGGAAATAGCAGAAAAGATTGAAGTCTGAACACAGAGGTGGAGCGGAAACGTTTCACCTCAACTGGTTTTCAATAAGATGTGCCAATTACAGACGTAATTAAGTTTATTCGAAAGTTTTTCTGGCGCTGGTAATAAAAGAGCGAACGGAAACAGAGTTTTCATTCTTGCGGCATGCAAGCAATATTGAAGCAGTCAATGGCGGATCAATGTCAATCGGGCGATAGCGAATATCTTCTGAATGTGCACTACAAAGTGATGCAGGAACGAAGCTTATTCCCATGCCGGTCGCAACTAGATTGAGCGCGGCGCCTACACGCGGGGCTTCCTGGATAATATTGGGTGAGGAATCGCTTTTATTAAGTGCTGAAATAACACTATCGTAAATCCCGGGACCTGCAGAACGTCGATAAAGGATCAGCGGGTGTTCGCCAAGTTGCGTTGCAGAAATTGTATCAAATACTAACAGTGGATGGCCAACAGGCATTGCTAACATGATTTCTTCGTCGGCTAGTTTATAAGTTTTAATATTATCGATATGGGAGATATTGGTTCTAATAAAAGCCGCGTCGAGTTTTTGTTCTGCAATATCGTGGACAAGTTCAGCAGACCCATCCTCCACAAGGTTCAACTCAATCCCGTTATTGTTTTCTCGGAAGTTCTGGATTGATAATTTGGTTGATGGGTGAAAGATCACAGAGCTGGTAAATCCGATTGTGACCGAACCCTGCTCGCCACGCTCGATGCGTTGTGTTTTAGAAACTGCGCGATCCAAATCATCAAGTAGCCTTTTTGTGTCTGAGTAAAAAGACTTGCCAGCTTCTGTCAAATCCACACCGCGTGGCAATCGACGAAAAAGTTGAACCCCAAGCTCTTGTTCGAGCGCCTTAATTTGCAAACTAAGAGGCGGTTGCTGCATATTGAGCTTTTCCGCAGCCCGGGTGATATGCTCTTCCTCAGCGACGGTTTTGAAATATCTTAGATGACGAAGTTCCATAAAGCATATCCAAAATATATGAATTTTACGTATTTCATATAATATCTATAATGAAAAATTTGTCTATGATCTGCCTTATAATCCTATCAAAAGGAGCTGAATATGCAGAGCAATACAACAACACCTGAAGAGTGTCTTGAACTTGCCAAGGCCGAGCTGAATGTGGCGCGAAAGATCTTGGCAAAAGAAATTAGTTCGTATCCAACGCCGATCGCTGTTTGTGATTGCCAGTTCAACTACCTTTTGGGGCAACGTCAGAAAATCGCATCGGCTCTTGCAGTTCTCGATGCTGAAACAACGGAACTCATTCAAAAAGGTCACTGAGACATAATGAAAATTGCTATTCTAGATGATTGGTTCGATACGCTTAAAAAGCTACCATCGTTTGAAAAACTAAACGAACATCACGTGACTGTTTTTAATGATCACGTCAAAGACATCAATATCTTAGCTGAACGCCTCGCAGACATTGATGCGCTTGTTCTTTTTCGTGAGCGTACGCAAATTGCAGCGCAATTATTAGACAAGTTGCCGAATTTAAAATTAATTAGCCAGCGTAGTGTTTATCCTCATGTTGATGTGGATGCGTGCACAAAAAACAACGTGCTTTTATGTTCAAATATGCATGCAGGGACGCCTTCATTTGCAACCGTTGAACATGTTTGGGCACTCATCCTTGCAAGCTACCGGCAGATACCTCAACAAGTCGCTTCTCTTAAAAACGGAGAATGGCAAATGGGGGTGGGCCGAACTCTTCAAGGTCGAACACTTGGGCTTTATGGCTATGGGCGGATCGCAAAAGGGGTTGAGCATATCGCACAAGCCTTTGGCATGAACGTGATCTGGTGGGGATCACAAAACGGTCAGCAACGCCTTAAAGATGATGGGAAAAACATCGCTTCATCGCGGGAAGATTTTTTCGCAAGACCAGACATAATTTCCGTTCATGTGCGCATGAAGCCAGAGACCAAAGGCATCATAACAGCTGATGATTTTTCAAGTATGCGCGATGATGCGGTGTTTATAAATACCTCGCGCGCGGGGTTAATCGAGCCAAACGCGCTGCTTGAAGCTCTTAGTAAAGGTCATCCTGGGACAGCTGCAATTGATGTGCTTGATAAGGAACCAATTACTTGGAAAGATGATCCGTTGGCCTCACATCCAAGTGTGATCGCAACGCCGCATATTGGATTTGTAACCGAAGATGAATACGAGCTGCAGTTTAGCGATATTTATGATCAGATTGTTGCTTATGCCAAAGGTGCTCCGATTAATATGATCAATCCTGAGGTATATCAAAATGACTAAAAACCCAGACATCATAGCAGACGTTATTGTTGTTGGTTCAGGAAATGCGGCTCTTTGCGCCGGGATTGCAGCCATAGAAAAAGGTGCGGATGTTTTAATCATCGAAAAGGCGAATGAGGAGCTTGCGGGTGGAAATTCGAAATATACCGCGGGCGCGATGCGCTTTGTTTATAATTCAAATCAAGACCTCTTGCCATTATTGAAATCTCCTGAAGATACGCGCCTGTCAAACACTGATTTTGGCTCATATACAGCTGACAAATTTCGTAACGACCTGCTTGGGTTTAATGATGGCCGCGCATTATCGGTTGAGCAAAATATCCTAATTGATCACTCATATGAAACCATGCTTTGGCTTGCGGAAAATGGCATTAAGTTTGAACCTATTTATGAGCGTCAATCATTTGAAAAAGACGGACGCTTTGTCTTTTGGGGCGGGTTAACGCTCGCAGCCGATGGTGAAGGTGTTGGTCTTGTCGACGCTGAACTTGAAGTGTTCAAAAACAAAGGTGGTCGCATTCGACATAATTGCTCGGGTGTGGAACTCATCATACAAAATAACACTGTAATTGGCATCAGAGTGGAAGATGAAAATGGTGTTCAAGACGAGTTATTTGCAAGTGCAATTATTCTTGGCTCTGGCGGTTTTGAAGCAAACTCAGAACTTCGCAAGAAATATATCGGTTCAGATTGGGATAAGGCGAAGGTTCGCGGCACCCCGCATAATACCGGCCAGGGGCTTAAAATGGCGCTTGAATTGGGCGCATCGGAATATGGGTTTTATAAGGGCTGCCACGCAACCCCGATGGATTTACATATGAAAAACTATGGAAATCTGGACATCCCGCATTTTGAGCGAAAAAACTATCGTAAGATCTGCTATTTCCTTGGCATTATGCTGAACGCTAATGGTGAGCGTTTCGTTGATGAAGGGATAGATTTCCGCAATTACACCTATGCCCAATTTGGCCGAGCAATCATCGAACAACCGGGGCATTTTGCCTGGCAAATCTTCGATGCAAAAGTCGATGACTTGTTATACGGCGAATATACTTTTCATGATGCGCATTTCGTTGAGGCGGATACGCTCGATGAACTGGTCGATAAACTCGATGGTATCGAAGATAAAAATGCTGCACGTAATACAATTGATAAGTTTAATAACGCCGTGGATCAAAACACGTCTTTTGATCCTACGATAAAAGACGGAAAATGCACACATGGTCTTGAATTAGCGAAATCAAACTGGGCGCAGGTTTTTGATAAGCCACCCTTTAAAGCCTATCCTGTTACCTGTGGGATTACGTTCACCTATGGCGGCTTGAAGGTAAACGAAAATGGCAATGTGCTAACCGAAAATGGTGAAATTATTGATGGGTTGTATGCCTGCGGTGAGCTGGTTGGCGGAGTGTTTTTTAACGGTTATCCAGGTGGGGCAGGCTTAACATCGGGTGCTGTATTTGGTCGTCGCGCTGGCTATGGGGCGGCAAAATCCATCTAGCCAAAGCATGCCTGATATATCAAAATCGCACACCTACTCACATGCAAATAATGCTATGTTCTTGGTGTATAGAAGGAAAGTAAAAATGAGACAGTTAAACTTCTTTAGTCAAATTAGAGCTGCTCAAAACATGACAAATGCATTTGAGCGAAACAGAAAATTTTCTTCAAAAGACCTTGAAACTTTGGGCCTCCCGTCAAAGCTTGCAGATCGTTTCCAGAAGTAAGTATTTCGCTTATTTGGGTTTCGGCAATATGATTGAGATGGTTTTTCCTCCACCGTTCTCACCAGCTTTATTGACGAGATAACCACCGTGATTCGCACTTACATCTTTGGCGATTGCCAAGCCTAATCCAGAGCCAGAATGAGCATTGTCATTTGTATAAAACGGTTGGCAATATTGGAAAAACTCTTCATCTGAAATCGGTTGGCCATCATCGCTAATTTGTATGAGAATATTGTCATTCTCAGTAAGCAACGAGACTGATACTTTTGCGTTGTGAGGCGAATATTTAACTGCGTTATCCATCAAGTTCACTATTGCTTCTCGGATGAGAACTTTATCGCCTTTTAGCCAAATTTCCTTCGCCACATCAGTTGAAAAGTCTTGATCTTTTTCAATCGCTTTTGGCGCAACAGAGCGTGCAGCGTCCAGCGTCAGCTCGGATAAATCAAACGTCTCGCCAGCGTCCTTTTCAATTGCATTTGCCCGCGCATTGGTCAGCATCTGGCTAACAAGTTCGCTAGTTTGATCACTCACGCTTACAACTTGCTTGAGGCTTTGATTTCTTGCTTTTCCATCTTTTGCCTGAAGCGCGACTTCTGCTTGCACTTTTAATGCTGCAATTGGATTGCGTAGCTGGTGGGCAGCATCGCCAATAAAACGCTCTCGGTTAGTTTTTGAACGCGCCACGCGCGCAAACAAATCATTCATTGATGCAACAATGCCTTTCAACTCAATCGGCATCTGGCGCTTTATCGGGGTTAAGTCGAGCGGCGTTCTAGTATCAATCGCTTGCTGTAGTCGTCTTAAGGGTTGAAGACCTTGGGTAACCGCAAACCAAACGATCACACCTGCGGCGATCACGAGAGCTGCAAGGCGGATGAGAGAACGACCAAACAAGCTTAATGTTAGATCAGCACGCTGAGTTGTTTCCTGCCATGTGGTGATCGTCGTCCAACCGTTCAGATCGCGCCCAGACAATAGCTGGCGCATGGTCGTCACACGAACTGTATTTCCCTGATAGCTTCCATCATAAAATATAGGGACACCATCTTCTAGTTTGATATTGCCGGGTAATCTGGGGTATCCGCTATAGCCAGTTACAAAGGCACCATTAGGGCCTAACATATGGTAGAAAAACTCATCGCCCAAATTTTCCGTAAGCACTTTAAGTGTTTGCTCTGCAAGCAGGGTTCCGTTGGATGCCACTACATTTTCTGAAATCGTCAGCATAGCGGCGAGTAGCGTTTTATCATGTAGATCATTTGAAATTTTTTGCGCAGAAACGAACGTTTCTATCGACACAATAACGGCCACTGCAGTGAGCGGAATAATCAACCACAATAATAATCGCCTGCGTATGGATGTCATGATGTTTCCCTAAAGCAATATCCAAGTCCGCGAACGGTTTTGATGCAAGAACCATAATCACCAAATTTCTTTCGAAGTCTGTGCACATAAAGTTCAACAGTACTGTCTTCGACATCCGCCCCAGCACCATATAAATGCGTGATGATCTGTTGTTTGGAAATCACATGCCCGCGCCGATTAAGTAAAATCTCGGCAAGCGCAAATTCGCGCCGCGGCAAATCCAATTGTTCTCCATGAAGGCGAATTTCGCGCGCAGTCACATCAAATTCAATTTCGCCGAAAGTTAGAACCTTGGCGATATCTTTTTCTGATCGTCTAAGCAGAGCACGGGCTCTTGCTTTCAGTTCAGCTAAATCAAATGGCTTGGTCATGTAATCATCAGCACCCAAATCTAGACCGCCAATTTTATCGTTGATTGTATCCTTTGCAGTGAGCATAAGAATAGGGGTTTGAATTTCGTGTCGCCTAAGTGAACTTAAAACATCAAGGCCCGATTTGCCCGGTAGATTGATATCTAGAATGATCAGATCAACGGTTTCTTGTGTAAGAAATTGATTTGCAGAAACCCCATCATGCAGCTCATCCACCCCATGGCCATCGTCGCGAAATGCACGCGCGATCCCATCCGCCAATGGCCTGTTATCCTCTACAACTGCAATTCTCATCGTCTATCCAATGCCAATTTAAAAAACTTTCCCCATTTAAAAAACTTTCATCGTGAAAGCTGAATGAAAGGTTCGCCATTTACTCATATGTTTGTCAACATAGTATTTGGGAAAATACAGTTGCCTGCGGTTCATTGCTTCATTGCGTAAGCCGTAGAGATAAATTCTTGGGAGGAATATATGAAAACTCTAACTAAACTTGCTTTGACTGCATCTGCAGCAGCAATGGCTTTGTCTATGGTAACATCAGCAAACGCGATGGATATGTCAGGCAAAACAATCGAATGGACAATTCCATTTTCAGAAACTGGTGGTTCGGCTAAGTGGGCAAATTTCTTTGCTCCGCTTTTATCAGAAGCATTGCCAGGTGCACCAACTGTTGTTGTTAAATTTATGCCAGGTGCTGGTTCAACCAAAGGTGCAAACTGGTTCCAGCAGCAAAAAGATGGTGATGGATCTGTTATGTTCGGCTCATCTGGTTCAACTCAATTCCCTTATCTTTTGGGCGATCCACGTGTGAAATACGAGTACAAAGACTGGAACCCTGTTATGGCAACAGGAACTGGCGGTGTTGCGTATCTAAACGCCGAAGCTGGCGCAAAATTTGATGGTTCAGCTAATGGTCTTAAAGACATGAACTTCATTTATGGTTCACAAGGTGCAACACGTCTTGATCTTGTTCCGCTTCTTGCTTGGCAAATGCTTGGCATGAATGTTGAGCCTGTATTTGGCATTAAAGGTCGCGGTGATGGTCGTCTAATGTTCGAGCGTGGCGAAGCAAACATCGATTACCAAACAACATCAGGATATCTTGGCGGTTCAGCACCATTGGTCGAAGCAGGCACTGCCGTACCGATGATGTCTTGGGGTTCATTAGATAGCGATGGCAATATTGTTCGCGATCCAACATTCCCTGATATGCCGACATTTAAAGAAGTGTGTGAAGCAACAGACGGATGTGAAACGTCTGGTGAAGCATGGGATGCATGGAAAGCGTTCTTTGTAGCAGGCTTCCCGTCTCAGAAAATCGCGTTCCTGCCTGCTGGTACAGATCAAGCAATTATCGATGCATTTGTAACAGCATTTGCTGCAGTGAAAGCTCGCCCAGACTTCGCTGAAATTTCAGCAAAACGCGTTGGCAAATATCCGATGTATGTGGGCGATGAGGCTGTAAAAGCTTTGGGCGTGGCAACAACAGTGCCAGATTCAGCGAAAGCCTTTGTGACTAATTGGCTCAAAGAAGCCTACGGTATTGAGCTGAACTAACAGCTTTAATTTTGGCTCTGTCGCTCACCGCGGCAGGGCCTTCATAAAATAAATTTGTAATCTATTGGAGGCCGGAATGGACGTCTTTACTCAGGCGTTACCAGCCCTTGGCGACGCATTTGCGCTCATACTTCAACCCATCGTACTGGGATATCTCATCCTTGGCGTGGTGATGGGTTTATGTATTGGCGTGTTCCCTGGATTAGGCGGGATCGCTGGATTATCTCTCTTATTGCCATTTATGTTCGGCATGGATCCAATCCTTGGTCTTGCGTTGATGATCGGCATGGTCGCTGTGGTGCCCACATCCGATACGTTCGCATCGGTATTGATGGGTATTCCGGGTTCTTCAGCTTCGCAGGCAACTGTGCTTGATGGATTTCCAATGGCCAAAAAGGGGGAGGCTGCTCGGGCGCTCTCAGCCGCGTTTGCGTCGTCCTTGTTTGGCGGATTGATCGGTGCCTCTTTTCTAACGGTCTTCATTTTGGTTGCGCGGCCAATTGTATTGTCTTTCGGCCTTCCCGAAATGCTGATGATCACCATTTTAGGCCTTTCAATGGTTGCTATTCTTGCCGGTAGGGTAGCGATTAAAGGCATAGCAGCCGCCGGTCTTGGTCTTGTTGTGGGCACCATTGGTGAAGCGGATGCAGGTGGTAGCTTGCGCATGGCAAGTTATGACATTCCATATCTCACTGATGGTCTAAAACTTGTCATCGTCGGCTTGGGAATCTTTGCTATTCCAGAAATCATTTCTTTGTTGAGACAAGACCGAGCGATCTCAAAATCCGCAACTTTGGGTGCGGGATGGTTTGAGGGCGTTAAAGACTGGTGGGCAAATATCTGGCTGTCGGTTCGCTGTTCTATCATCGGTGTTGTTGTTGGTATCATCCCAGGTTTAGGTGGATCGGTGGTCGATTGGATCGCCTATGGTCATTCGGTTCAAACCACAAAAGATAAATCCAACTTTGGCAGTGGCGAAGTCCGCGGTGTTATTGGGCCGGAAAGCTCAAACAATGCCAAAGAAGGCGGTGGGTTGGTCCCAACATTGCTATTTGGTATTCCCGGTTCAGGCTCAATGGCGATTTTCATCGGAGCGGTGGCGTTATTAGGTTCAGGTTCAATTGAAGTTGGCCCTTCAATGCTAAAAGACAATCTAAACTTCACCTATTCGATTGTTTGGCTGCTTGCACTTGCCAATGTTGTGGGAACGGTTTTGTGCATTGCCTCATCAGGGATGATCGCAAAATTAACGACCATCAGATTTACCCTGCTAGCACCATTTCTATTCATGCTGATCTCGTTTGCTGCGTTTCAATCAGGCCAAAACTTTGCCGATCTTGTTGCGCTATTTGCTATTGGTTTACTGGGAATTTTCCTTCGCCGATTTGATTGGTCACGCCCGGCATTTCTAATTGGATTTGTGTTGTCCAATCCAGTTGAGAAATTTACCAATCAGGCTTTCCAAATTGCACGTTTTCGTTTTCGCGAAAGTATGGAAGCTGGTCTTGAATATATCTTTAGCCCGATAGTTCTTGTGCTTTTGGTCATAACGGTTATTTCCATCGCAATTGGCATCCGTCAGGCAAAATCCATTTTGGCAGAGGGCGATGTGAAATCAGGTTCTAAACGTGCACCGTTTATTTTCCTCAGTTTGATCACGGCTTATTTCGTTGTCACATACTGGAATGCCTCGCTGATCAGTGACAGAATGATGGGGGACAAAATCATCCCGATGGTGATCTCAATCGTCGCGATTATCTGTTGTCTTGTTTTGATCGTTAAAATGATCCGACAGCCAGAAACAGATATGATTTTCGCTGACCGTGAGGCTGATGGAGAAGATGCGGAAGCTGCTCATGGTTTGTGGCCAACTTTGGCATGGTTTGCTGGATTACTAGCACTCAGCGGTTTATTTGGCTTCATCATTGCTTTGGGTATTTTCCTATTAAGTTTCTTTAAAATTCGTGCCGGTGAAACTTGGCGTAAATCTGTAATGCTGACCGTTATTGGTGTTGTGTTTATGTGCTTTATGGCATGGACGTTAAATCGTGATTTTCCTCCTGGTTTGTTGCAGGATTTTGTTGATCTGCCTTGGCCTCTTGGGAGCGCTTAGATATGAAACAGCGTGAAATTCCCTGTGTGCTAATGCGAGGAGGAACCTCCAAAGGGCCGTATTTCAATCGCAAAGATTTGCCAGAAGATCTGGATCAGCTTTCAGAGGTTTTAATCGCCGCAGTAGGCGCAGGGCATTCGCTGAACATTGATGGCATTGGTGGCGGCAGTGCCGTGACAACAAAAGTTGCGATGTTATCGCAATCTAATGATGACTGGGCGGATATTGATTATTTTTTTGCCCAAGTTTCGGTTGATGAAAGACGTGTAGATTATTCACCAACATGCGGAAACATATTAGCAGGTGTTGGACCTGCGGCTATCGAAATGGGTTTGATGCCCATAATGGGTGAGACAACAGCCGTTAAAATCCTAAGTACCAATACAGGCGCGCGCGTGGAAGCGATTATCGAAACTCCATCTAATAATGAAGTAGCGCATGTAAACTACCAGGGCGCGGCCAGCGTGAATGGTGTGCCGGGAACCGCAGCGCCAATTGTTTTGAATTTCAAGGATGTTATCGGGTCAAAAACCGGGAAATTATTTCCCACTGGCAATGCGATGGATATGATCGATGGTATTGAATTAACCTGCATTGATGTTGCAATGCCAATGGTTATTGGTCGTGCGACCGATTTTGGGATCACTGGTTATGAGACGCGTGAAGAGTTAGACAAAAACAAAAAACTGTTTGAATTATTCGAACCACTTCGCATAAAAGCTGGGGAACTCATGGGCCTTGGCGATGTGGGTAAATCAGTTGTTCCTAAGTTCGGTCTTCTGGCCCCACCAAAAGAAGGTGGTGCAATTGCCGCGCGCTACTTTATGCCATGGACGGCGCATCCCGCATTTGCGGTCACAGGTTCTATTTGCACAGGTTCGTGCTTATTAGCGTCCAATACAGTTGCTGAAGGTTTGGCCGTTACTCCAAATGAAAACCCAGCAAAAATAAAGATAGAACATCCAACAGGGTCAATTGATGTGATATTTGATTATGGCATCGACAAGCATGGATTTGAATTACATTCCGCAGGTCTGCTACGCACATCTCGCAAACTTTTCGATGGTAAGGTCTGTATCCCAGCTTATATTTAGAACTTAATTAGTTTTACGCACTATCTACGATCAAGAGTAAAATACGGCACTGTAAAGTTAACCAAGTATCGATCAAAATGTGGGATCTTTCTGGATGATCAAATTTGCCCGAGATCCTCTTTATCGTCGCCACCGCTTCCCATCTGAGGTGATTAGCCATGCCGTTTGGCTCTATTTCCGGTTTCCGCTCAGCCTGCGAATGGTCGAGGATATGCTGGCAACACGTGACGTCATTGTTTCTCACCAAACCGTGCGACTTGGGCTGATAAATTTGGCAGAGACTTTGCCAATGATATCCGCAAGCGATCCGCTGGTAAGTTTGGAGACAAATGGTATCTCGACGAGGTTGTTATCACCATCGGTGGGAGGAAACATTGGCTTTGGCGCGCCGTTGACCAAGACGGCTTTGTTCTTGATGTACTGGTGCAAAGCCGTCGCAATACCAAGGCTGCAAAGCGTTTGATGCGCAAACTCATGAAAGCGCAAAGGCGTTCTCCGCGTGTGTTGATCACCGATAAGTTAAGGTCTTATGGTGCGGCCAAACGAGAGATCATGCCGGGTGTCGAGCATCGTTCGCACAAGGGACTGAACAATCGGGCCGAGAATTCTCATCAACCGATACGACGGCGGGAGAGGATCATGAAGCGCTTCAAGTCAGCACGACAGCTTCAGCGTTTCGTTTCCATCCACGATCCGATTGCAAATCTCTTTCACATTCCCCGCCACGATATTCCATCCGACCGCTATCGCGAATTGCGAGCAACAGCCATGCAAGAATGGCGCAAAATCGCGCGTCTTCATGCTGCCTGATTTAAGGGTACTATCCCGAACTTTGGTTTCACAGCGTTAAGTTTACATTGCCTTTGAATGTTCTATTGTCATTTGCTCAGTTTGAACGAGAAGTCACAGCTGAAAGTATCCGTGACAAAATTGCAGCATCAAAACAAAAGGGCCTATGGATGGGAGGTTCTGTACCCATTGGGTACATTGCAAATGGTCGAACGCTTAAAATCCATGATGAAGAAGCCAAAATGATTGAGCTGATTTATTCACTGTATCACAAGCACCGTAATATCAGAACCATTAAAGAAGAGCTGGATAGAATGAAGATCTATTCCAGAGAAAGATCGCTTAGCAAGAATGCAGATCAAAATAATACTGAGAACACAGGTCAGCCGCCATGTGAGAGCAATAATCAGAAGAACTCAAAATCCATCGGCTCGCAGATGAACTCTGGCAAACATCCATTTAGTCGCGGGCATATCCATTTTATTCTAACCAATCCTATCTATGCAGGGCGCATTCGGCATAAAGACAAGACATTTGAAGGCCAGCATCCTTTTATCATAGATCCCATCCTCTGGGACCAAGTGCAGGCCCAGCTAGAAAGCCATGCCAGAAAGAAACGAGATAGAAAAACCGGTCTTGTTGATGGTTCTAAATTACAAGGCAAGTTGTTTGATGAAAATGGTGAAAGCCTGACACCCAGCCATACTAAGAAAGGCAAACGTCGATATCGCTATTATGTCTCTCATCGTCTGATCGCCAACACAAAATCAGCAAACGGTTCCAATTGGCGACTTCCAGCCAAACGTCTTGAAGATGAGATACTAGCTGCCATCACCAATCATCTGATCCAAAATCAGGCTCGGATTTTGAACGACAATACCTCAGTTGAACACATCAAGAAATTATCGGACCAGACACAAAAGCTCAAAACTACATTGTATAAAAATAAAAATGTTCAAAAGCAGACTACATACACAATTGGTTTTAACTGCATCCACCGCATCGACATAAAACCCGGTAGCGCCGAGATCAATCTCAATGAAACAGAAATAGCAAATGCCTCTTCGATAAGCCCTGAGCTGATCAATGACAACATTCTGACTTTAAGCATACCCTTTCAGATCAAAAAGCGGGGTGTTGAAACCAAAATCGTACTCGGCAACATAGCAAGCAATCATGATGAGATACTTGTTAAAAACATAGCTCAGGCACATTACTTTTTAGATCAGTTACAATCCGGAATGAGCATCCCTGAAATTGCATCCTCATACGGGCGAAAAACAAAAAACGAAACTCACTACAAAGCGTGTCACGATTCTCATTAAACTTGCATGTTTGGCACCTGATATTACCGATATGATCCTGCAAGGCATTCAACCACATGGCCTTACATCGGCAAGGCTTCTGAAAGCACCCCTACCGTTTGTCTGGTCGGACCAGCGTAAGATGGCCGCAAATCTCAGCTAGTTCAAGGTCACTGCCTCTACCTTGATATATCTACCAGAACTATTTCATTCGCATTAAACAAGACACGAAGCATCTCGCACCCGCACATTACCCCCAGCGCCCGATGCAACTCACCCCAAACCAGCGCCTCGAAAATCCCGAACCGAAACTTTATTCATGTAAAAACATACCGCTGAATTCATTATCTAATTCGCGAGTAACAAGCACCTCAGGTGAAAAGGAAAATCGCGGTGGCTGTGTACACAGTCGTAAGCTAACCAGTCTCTTGCCTGTTATTCCTGTTTACCCTGTTTTGGGCCGAACACTCGCAAAACAGGCCAAGGCTCCCTGTAATTGGCAACGTATTCATTTTTATTAAACGTAATCATCCACTTATACCAAGAGTATGTATTTCCGTTAAGTAGGAATTCACTGCCTTTTGGGCGGTTAGATGGGATTTTCCGGGTTTATGCTTGTCGTTAGCTGGGATACGATTGTCGTAACGTGGGATCAAATTGTCATTAAACGGGATTGCATTGTCGATAAACGGGTTTCAATTACTGTTGTGTGAGATTGAGTTGTTGTTTAACGGGAACCTACTGTCATTCAATGACACTCGAGTGCTCTTATCTGATTTTGAAATACTGTTTTTAGGAATGTTGTTGCCTATCACTTTAGATCTGCCCTCGTTCTAAATTGTGCCGCAATATTCGCTCCGAGTTGGCTCCATTAAGCCTATATCGCGTTTGGGTAATTGCAAAAATATTTATCCGACAGGAGTTGATGGCCCCTACGGAATTAAATCAATTGAACTTGGCCCGAACTTTTGTGAATTTTTAAATTCGGATCTGTTAATTCATTGAGATAGCGAAGGTAGTTGAGCCATGGGCGCTGCTCCGCCATCATATGATCCACTTGTTCCACGACAGCCTTAGTCTGAAAACCAGCACAATCAAAGACTACTGCCGTCCTTAAATTAGTGACGGCTTTGGCGCACTAAACTGACTTCTAAATCATAGAAATTTCACAAGCTCCAATCACGCTTTATCTTTTGAAACCACGCGATGGAAAGGTGATTTAACGACCGAAAAATCACTCTATCACTATCAATCTATTGACCACCCACGGCAAAATGATGGTCTCAAGTCGCTCACCAACAAATTGGCGATGGTCTCCAGCATAGACATCAAGCCTATGAGGTATACGCTCCTCGCCAAGACGCTGCGAGAACTCTAATGTTCCGGTCGGGATATGCAAAAACTGATCCCCAAGGCCAACACCAATTGCTAAACCTCGCAAATTGCGAAGTGCATTGCGAGAGTTACGCACTTGACGCGATGGCAATGCATCCAAATAGCGGTCATAGGATGGATCATCCAGATTGACTTCGCCGCGCACGATATCGAATGGAAAATCACCATATAATGGAGGAGCGTTTACGTCTGGGCTGAATGCGGTAACAATGCCCATTGTGGCTACGGGATAAAAATCTCTTTTCTCGATAAGGCTTTGTATATCTTCATGTGACTTGATAGCAGAAGCACGCTTCCATGCATCATTCCCAAAACTAAAATCATCATTAGCAGCCAAACAGCAGGGGCTAATAGCCCAAACCACAGAAAAGATACCGGAATGGTTCATGGCCAAATTCAAAGCGCCATATCCACCCATTGAATGACCAACTAAAGCCCGACTATCTGCACCAGCTAATGTGCGAAAGTTATCATCAACAAACCCAACGAGATCATCTGCAACATAGTCGCCCCAATTTCCGCTTACTGGCGAGTTTCGATAATACCCACCACCATATTTGTTACCACCATTGGGCATAATTACTATTAGTTCTGGAACTTCCCTGGATAAGATTAAGCGGTCCAGAATTGCGGGCACATCGTAGTTCTCAATCCACACACCATAATTGTCAAAAATTCCATGAAGCAAATATAAAACCGGGTAACGTCGATCCGGTTGTTCGTCATATCCTGGCGGAAGATAAACTGCGGCACTTTGAATGTCAGAAGTCTCAAGTAGGTTGCCAGTTAATGCTGGAGCGGGCACCTCGATTTCAATCACCCTCGCCTTCAAATTATCAGCAGTCTGAGCTGCCGATAAGCTACTGACTGTAAATATAATACTGACTTGGAATAAGAAAAAGGTGAGAAACTTCCGCATGTTCAAATCTCCTGCATTGAATATTAGAAGTAAGAACCCAAATTCGTTTTTTCAATACGGCGCCTATATGGTTAGTCATAAATGCATCGCTTCTATAACCTCCTCTCTCATATCCAGAAAATAACTTATGCAAGGAGTTATGAGTTATGAGTTATCGTAACTACGGGGCGTCCGCTCTCGATGTATAAACTGAAATCAAATTGGCTGATAAGGACGGAAGCTCATTGCCAATTACAGACATCAATAGCACTGATTTAACATGCCGCTACAATTATATTGCCCACCTCTTACTTTGCATTCATAGTTGCGGATGATCTCGGCATTTCGATATTCCAAATCTGTCAGTCGGACATCTCCCGATTTCTTATTGTACCAGCCATTTGGATTTTGTTCTGATTTCGACCAACTGTCGAAATGTCTTTGCAAGCACATAGAGCTGACCTTTACGAATGGTCGCCCCTTGCGGGCAAAGATTTCATTTCGGGCTACATAAAGCTCCCAACCCGACAAATTTTCAAGTTGCCGTTCACTAACAACTTCAGCATGGGTATTTGGCAAAACAAACCCGTCTTCAGAAAGTCGCAATTGCGTGGGCGGTATTTGATCAAAATAGGTTATTTTCTGAATGTTATATGTGGTTAAATATATTAAGCTAGCGAAAAGCAATAAGACCAACCCACCCCCAATAAACCAGTATTTTGTGTTTATCATTTGGGTGAGCTTAACTGGTTGCGGTTCAATCGTTCCCTGCCTGTTTTGGGATAAAGATTGATCATTAACCAGATTTTCAATTGTTTGGATTTCCTCATCAGATAATTTCAATGCCTGGGCCACTAATTGAAATTGTTGATCAGAGATATCACGCGGGGTGCTTTTATCATTACGCCAATTATTGATGGTTCGTCGCTGTACATTAACGCGCTGTGTCTGCTGTTGCTGTATTTGCATCGCGCGGCGGGCAAGCTGCTCATCAGACTTAAAACCACGTTCTCGCATTATTGAAGTCAAGTATTCTCCGAAGGAATTATGATTTTTTTGAATAGGCATGAGACGCAGGCGAATATCTAACTGTTTGTTTTCAATAATAAATAAATGGAAATTTCCGGAAAGAAACTTAGATTTCCAATTTATAGACCCTTAAAGTATTTCTCAATGT
Organism: Lentilitoribacter sp. Alg239-R112; assembly: GCF_900537175.1. Lineage (GTDB taxonomy): Bacteria > Pseudomonadota > Alphaproteobacteria > Rhizobiales > Rhizobiaceae > Lentilitoribacter. The sequence goes on from NZ_LS999833.1 coordinate 794,600, forward strand.
ATTTTTTCTTGTTACCTTCCCATCACTTAATCAATTTATCGTGTGAAAACAGAATATTTAAAGCGGTGGCAAATGAATAGACTTTTGAAAACTTCAATCATAGGCGGTATTGCACTTCTTTCCTCTGCGGGATTTGCGACATCTCAGCAAATCGAACAAGCAAACGAGGTTATGTTTATTCTAGATGGCTCAAATTCCATGTGGGGTCAGATCAAGGGGACCGCAAAAATATCCATTGCAAAAGATGTAATGACAGATCTGATCACTAATCTGGATCCAGACATCAATATGGGTTTGATGGCCTATGGCCACCGCCGAAAAAACGATTGTAAAGATATCGAAGTTTTAGCTTTGCCGGGTCCTGTTAACCGACAGCAAATGATTGAACATGTTCAAAACATCACGCCGCGCGGTAAAACACCTCTAACACAGGCGTTATTCTTGGGCGCCTTTAGTGTTGAATACTTTTCCGGAAAATCGTCCGTTGTCTTAGTAAGCGATGGGTTAGAGACATGTAACGCAGATCCGTGTGCGCAAGCTCGCTCCTTGGAAACTGTCAATCCGGGTTTCGATGTTCACGTGATTGGTTTTGATGTGACGAAAGAAGAATCTGCGAGCTTGCAGTGCATCGCCGATGAGACCGGTGGAAAATTCTTCCGCGCAAATAATGCAAATGAGCTGAAAGATGCTTTGGCGCAGACACTGGCCGCTGTTCAAAGTGAAGCGGTTGAAGCGGCACCCGCTAAACCTTTAGAAACCAGCTATCTTTATGCTAAACTTTGCGAAACGTGCGAACGACTGGACCCGCTTGAAGTTCGCTGGAATGTGAGCAAGAACGGCCAACAACATTACCAAGGTATTGGCGCAGCATCATCGAGCAAGGCCATTTTTGAGCAAGGTAAATATCAAGTTGGCGCGCGTTTGGGTACGTCTGTAGCAACCGCTAGTGGCGAAATTGAATTTGGTGCCGATGGCGAACAAATTGGCGAGCTAAATCTCAACGCAGGTAGTGCTAATATAACAGCTTTTGCAACTGATGATAAAGTTACCCCGCAGGAGGTATTTTTCAGGTTCTTCCCAATTGTCGATAGCAAAGTGCAAGACCAACTTACCGAAGCCAGTGGGAATGACAGAATCACCTGGCTACCCGCTGGAATGTATAAAATCACCGCTCAAATTAATAAGATTGAAGCATCTGCTGAAATTGAAATTGTCGCCGGACAAGAAACCCCTTTTGAGTTTGATCTTCGGGTTGGTTATATCCGCCCAGATGTGGTGCTGTTTGAAGGCGGAGAAATTAACCGCGGAATGTACTACCGCTTGTTGGATGCTGAAACTGGCAATGAATTGGCTGGAGTAACCGGTAGGGGCGATGAACCGATACCCGCAAAACCAGGTAAGTATGATTTGCGTGTACAATATTCTTCACCAAACTTCATAGGTAGTGCGAACATCAAGTTTCCAGTTGAAATCAAAGCTGGTGAAACGATCAGTGGGCCATATGTCATGAATGTCGGACGATTTGAATACAACATGTCGTCTGCATCAGGGGCGTCCATCGGCGGTGTCTGGTTGGACCGTATCAGTGAAGACGGAAAAAGCACCAGAGAAATTGGTTTTTCACGAAATGCCAAATATCCAGGTGTTGCACCCGAAGGCACATATAAATTTCGGGTTCGTGTCGGAGATAAATTTCTTACAACTGGGCCAATTGAGATCGTCGCCGGTGAAGTTCGCGAACTAAACATTGAATTCCCGTGATGGTGAATAATAGGAGAATTGACATGAAAACATTTTTGAAAACTATTCTTGTATCATCATTGTTGATCGCATCGTTGAATGTGCTGCAGGCGCAACAACTTGATGTTGAGGTCATGGAGCGCGCCGACGATGGTCTGGACACCTGCGCTTATGGTCAGGTTGCTGGCCTTAGGGCAGATGGTGATGGTTTCCTATTCGTACGTCGAGGGCCAGGAACAACATATGATTCATTCGACGAGCTTAAAAACAATGATAAAGTTTGGCTCTTTGAAGAGAAAGATGGCTGGTACGGCATCGTGTATGGCGTAGACGACCAAAACTGCAGTCCGGTTGAGAAAGATCGTCCGGTCGATACCATAGGCAAAAAAGGCTGGGTCTATGGCAAATGGATTGAAGTTCTAGCAGGATAGATTATGAAAAGTGTGAAATATCTATATTATGCTGCAATCGCCCTATCTTTACTCATTCCTCAGCACGCCGCCCATGCGCTGGATTTACCCGGGCTAACTTGGTCTGATCGTGTTTCAAAAGAAACGGCAGATGGTGATATTGAGGAGGTTGCTCCCTATGTCGAATTAGGAATAATCCGCCTCAGTCGCTTTTCGCAAATGCAATCCCTAACATTGCAAGATACTTTGACAATTGGCGATGGTGATGATGTTGAGACGTTATTTGTTTTCCGCGCATGGCAAGGCGGTGCAAGTCAGGGCGAGCAATTAATGTTGGTCACTGCATCTGCTAGCGGCGTCGATGTAATTGGGCCTTACGAGCAGGACTTTGAGAAACTTGTAGTTATCCAACCTACAGGTGATTTTGGACCGATCTTTGAGCTCGTAGGCGCAGACAAAGAAAAACCTTTGGCTCGACTTGAGTATTTTGACGGGCAACTAATCAAACTGGTTGATAGATAGAAAGTAGAGACATGTTCCCGAAAATTAGAATTTCATTTATATACATCATGTTCCTAAAACTACTAGCAGTTGGCTCACTTATGTTGCCAAATCTGGCTTGGGCACAAGCGCCTAATCCAACAATTTTTGATGTGCAGTTGGATAAGATTGAGCAATTGCTGCCAGTTGCATCCAGCCTTTCTAAGAACTGCGAAGGTCATGAATGTGGACCGCCAGTTTGTGAAGGGCAGTTAGATGTTTTTCGTGATCTGACAAATTTAGCACCAATTTTGGAGCAATATGTTCAAACACTGAACGCAGAAGATGCAATATTAACTCGTGGTATAGATGATGCGATCGCAGCGAGTGATCTCAGTGCCGCAGCACTAGAGGGAGCTCGAATGGCTGCAATGTTGACCCATACATCCGATCAAGCACTTGGCGCGGTTATTGAGCTGAACGGCATAGTCAATACAATAGCTACAAAATCAAACGACCCTCTTTCAGTTTGGGAGTTTGCCAAAGATATCAATTCCGTCGCTAATCGGCTTTACGATAGCATCAACCAAACCGGAAATTATATTGAAAGCATCAATTATGACCCCACGCTACAATCAGGACAGGGGACCGGTGTTAATCTCAAAGCTATTGAAGATATATATATCGATATCTGGAGTGTAGGCTTAAATGCTGCCAGCGATTTATTGCCAGAAAGTGTTTCAAAGAAAACAACTGGTACAAAGAAATTTGTGAAACAGAATACCAGTAATTTTGCAGATGTTATCAGTATATCGCAAGAAATAATAGATCATGCACAGACCATAAAAGATGCTGGCGGAAAGATCGACACGCTAGAAGAGTATTACAGACGCTACACAAAAGATGCATCTGCACAAACACGCAAAATTCTGGACAAAAGTTTTAAAAAGGAACTACAGAAACAAAAGAAGGTTATATCTGGTTCAGCGAAGAGCACCAAACATCAGACCGCTCTGGTCCTTACACAGATTGCGGCAAGAGCAGTACAAACATACTATTCAACTGAAAAATTGAACGCTTTTCGGGATCGAATTGCTCAGCTTCGTAGCCAGGCGTTGAAATCTGGTGATCGGTATTTGAAAACCATCGAAGAGCGCGATCAGGTGCGTGATAGAAGCCGCAAAGCTGCAAGTTTGTTGGAGCGGGTCAGAGCTGTAACCAATCAGTTGCGAGAATGTGCATTCAACAATTGTGCACATGAAGTCAATTCAATTGATATTGTAATTTTATCACCGATGTTAAAGCGCGAAGACGGGAATTTGCAATACGCCGCGGCACAGGCAACGATAGCGCCCATTCTTACAGCTATCACTCAATCTCTTTCTGAAAATCTCGCTAATCAAGGCGGATCAAATCCAAACTATCCCAGCGGAACTAAAGTTTTACCACTTAATTTCTTCGAATCCAAATATGAAGCAAATTGTCCAGAGTGTGAGAGATATCAACATGACTATGTTACTGCATCACGCGAGCGTAAATATATTCTTTGGCAATTAGATCAGCTAGATGACGGTCGTCAACTAAGATCACTAAATGCAAAACGGGATATTGCTCTTCATGACGCCAAGGAATTGCAGGATGAATATAACAGAAAAACCGATGGTAGTTACACTCGACGTTTAATTAACTTGACTGATGATGCGATGCAGGAACTCTCTGATATCGGCTCACAGATACGAAGAAAGACGAGCGACGCAAAAGCAATTTCGCAGCAAGTAAAAGTCATTAATAAGAATCGTGAACAAACACTGGTGCTTCGGCAACGGACGAGTGAACTGCGCACAAAAGAAGCTTTAGCTATCAAAAAATTGGAGATATGCAATGCGGAACTCTGTACGAAAGGCAAGAGCTTATCGGATTTGAAAATATCGTATCCAAGTTTTGCAAATGACGAAGATAAATGTGACAAGCCAAATGTGCTGGTGGTAGATGTTTTAGATGCAGCAAGCTTTGGCTGCGGACCACTCATGAACACATCTCCGGGTAATGTAATCAATGGCTTTGGGATCCCTGAGGATTCTGTTTATCTCAATCATAAAACTGGCAACATTATTCCACCATTTGGTCCAGAGGATAAAGTGGGGCTTTGCATTGCTGTTGATTTCAATAGTGCCAAGCCTTCTGCGGAAATGTTGCGAGATGAGCAAGGTCGCCTCATCGCGGTAGCACTGAAAGATATCAATGAGGGTGGGTCCAGATTTTCAAATGGTTTTCGTTCTAAAACCGGAGATGCTGTGGCAGACACTGTATCAAAGTTGAAAGGAGTTCGTGATGGTTCTGATATTAACGAGGGCTTTCAGGACCCGAGCTTCCAATTGCCCGCGATACCAAGTTTTGGTGGTGGCCCTCAATTTGTCGGCCCAAACTCAGGTGGCGATAATATTGGCGGAGAACCTAGGTTTATCGGACCAAACTAGGGTGACAGTGACGATGGAAAAGGGTTAGTCTCATTAGGTAAGGTGGAATAACAGCTCGTTCTCACTGAGAGCAGATACGATCTCATCTTGTAATTTGTCTCAAGTTGTAAAGTTGAGTTTAGGAACCTAGAAAATGTCCGAAATGGGCCATTTTCCACATTGTTTTATTGATTTGCTTTTTCAGCTTCTGACAATGAAGCAGAAGTTTTACTTAACTTTTTGAACTCGGAAGGCCTTATCACACGAGTTAGTAAATCAAACTAAAAGGTTTTCAACAGAGATGTTTTCCTCGTTCTGATAGACCCTCAAAACAGGGCCATTTTCAAAGTATTTTCAAAGGACTTCAAAGGGGGTAAAACACCGTTTGAATCTTGAAGGTATAGGATCCTTTAAGATGAGATTTTACTTTAAATCCATTTGAGGCCTGTTCTAGGACAAACGCCTTTTCCGGCGTTGTTTGAGGCGTATTTTATCAACGACCACTGACTTTACGCTCGTCAATCGTATCCAAGGAAACAGAACGATGCCCTCCCCAGACCTACATGTTAAATACCGCCCCATTGCAGATATCTCCCCTTATCAGAACAATGCCCGAACCCATTCAAAACGGCAAATCAAACAGATCGCCAATAGTATCGAACGATTTGGATTTACCAACCCAGTTCTAATTGCAGATGATGGTGACATTATCGCAGGACATGGGCGCGTTCGAGCAGCAGAGCTTTTGGGTATGACTGACGTACCTACTCTAAAGCTCTCTCATTTGGATGAAGCAGAACGAAAAGCCTATATTCTGGCTGACAACAAACTGGCTCTTAATGCGGGTTGGGATGATGAGATCTTGGCGATTGAACTGCAGGGCCTAATTGATCTCGATTTTGACCTAAGCGTTACTGGCTTTGAGTTAGCTGAAATTGATCTGGCTTTGAGTTTTACTGAGGATGGTATTGAGGAAGATCAAGCAGATGTTGTTCATGAGATGCCAGATCACGCTCCTATCACACAAATGGGTGACCTTTGGGTGTTGGGCAATCACCGACTTTTATGTGGTGATGCTCAAAAAGAAACAGATGTTGATCGCCTTGTTGGTTCCCGTAGAGTTGATATGGTTTTTACCGACCCGCCATACAATGTTGAGATCGATGGCAACGTATGTGGCAAGGGTAGCATTAAACACAAGGAGTTCGCCTTTGCATCTGGTGAGATGTCAGCTGATGAGTTTACGCGGTTTCTAACTAAGACGCTTTCCAATGCTGCATTGGTTTGTAAGGGTGGAGCGGTTGCATTCATTTGTATGGATTGGCGTCATATGCGTGAGCTGATGGATGCAGGTAGTGTCGCCTTTGATGAACTTAAGAACCTTTGCGTTTGGAATAAAACCAATGGCGGGATGGGTAGTTTCTATCGATCCAAACATGAGCTAATCTTTGTTTATAAGAAAGGGTCTGCACCCCATACCAATTCCTTTGGTCTTGGTGATACTGGGCGTTATCGCACTAATGTATGGGATTACGCTGGTATTAGTTCTATGAGTTCCACACGAAGCAATGAGTTAGAAATGCATCCCACGGTTAAACCTGTGGCGATGATAGAAGATGCAATTAGAGACTGCTCCCGCCGAAGAGAGATCATTTTGGATATATTTGGTGGGTCAGGTTCAACGCTTATTGCTGCTGAGCGAACTGGTAGGTCTGCACGACTGTTGGAATATGAATCATCATACTGTGACACGATCATCAAGCGCTGGCAGCAGTTCACGGGGCAGAAAGCTATCCTGAAAAAAGATGGTCGTGAGTTCAATGATATCGAGGCAGAAACGCAGCATAATGACCGTCCATTGATACAGAAAAGTCATGGATTGAAGATGGATGAATTTGCAAACGTTGGAAGTGAGCGATGACCGATAAATCAAAACCAACGGGAAATCAGTCTGGATTGGATAGTTCATCCTCAGGTGTTTTGAATGGCACAAAAGTTGATGCACTCAAACGAGAGGTGATGTCAGGCCAGCGAGCTGAATTGCCACAGCAACAACGCGACACGCGTTTTAAAAAGGGGCAATCGGGCAATCCAAAAGGCAGACCCAAGACGAAAATCAAACAACGCAGCATGTATGCTGGTGAACTATCGATTGATATCCATATTATGGAGTTTGCCAATCGCGTCCTTTCTCTAAACTCTGGCGGTAAAACGCGGACGATGACTGGTCAGGAGGCATTGCTTGAAGCGCAGGCAAAATTGGCATTGGGTGGTAACTCCCATGCTTTAAAAGATCGACTTGATCGATCTGAACGCACAGAAGAAAAGTTACTGATATTACAGGCTGAGACAGCCGATAGCTGGAGAGCATATAAGGCGCATCATTCTACTCAATTCCAACACATGCGTGATCAGGATGAAGCCTTTGATGAAAACCATCAATTATCTCATCCAGACGATGTACACATCAGCTGGGATAACATTATTACATTCAAAGGCCCAATGGATAAAGATCAGCTGGAAAGATGTTTTGAGACCGTCAAGTTGAGGAATACTCTGATCCTTCGGTCTGAACTTAATACGCGCGATAACAAAGAACAAACTAAACACGGGGTTACCGGTGCTGATGTACTGGCTCATCTGATGGATAAAGCTTTACCTGAGCGCATGAAACTGACGGAACATGAATGGTTTGATGCCATGCTAGACGCTGAAAGCATGACTAAGCGTCAACTCCTCAAGAAACTTCGCGCGAGCTGGGATAAAATACTAAGAGGGAAAGCCGGCTACAAACCAGGTTCTATGCGCAGAGGATTTCATTTCCATGGAGTAGAAGCTATCAAACTGCTTTATACAGACCTTCTAGAATATTGTCGTAACCTGCCACGTTCAGAAGAACCACCGAGCCAAGATGAGATAGATGACCTCAGTGATATCATCACATCGGCCAAAGCTGCATTTGCAGAGGTGAATGCGTAAGTCACCAAGTAGCCTGTAAGATTATTATTAGTCGAAACGGAAACCAGTATCTCGGCAATGCACGAGCAATTCGTCATATGGACGCATTACTGACGCAATTGCACGCAAACTAGCGGATAAGTTCATGACGCTTTGACTGCCTTTTGAGAAGACTTCGAAAGCCCTTTGAACGCTATTGAAAAGGTTCACGATTAATGGCTGAGTACCTGACAATGGGCACCTAGCCATTCAGCGACAACAGGAGGCCGTATTATGACGAGCATATCACCTTGGTTCCGCGGATATCGACGTGCTCTTCGTGATGTTCAGCATGGCATAGATCAGTATGTACATTCGAGTACAGACACCAAAAAACACATCTATTTTATGGTTGCGGATGAGATCACAATGTCACTACGGGATTTAAAGCATAAAGACAGTATTTTGCGCCAACTTGTACATCAAAGGGAAGTTCATTTTAGGCAAGAGGCATTAACCAACATCCGCTCTTCAGATACCTCCGTACCAGTAGAAATTCCCCAACAAGTATTATTCTATGATGGTTATCGATCCGGATTTGCAGATGCAATCACAACCGCGGAAGATTACAAGTTGCGCATGAATGATCCGGCTGCTCGCACAGCAATATCATCGTTAGTTAAAAGGTTGAAGTTGGCCTGGAAGCAGAAGTATCAAACATCAATTAAAACGAATGAAATTGGCTCAGAGCGGACATTCAGTTATGTAAGTATAACTCTCGCCAAATAGGTATCATGGACCTGTCAGAACTAGTTGATCGATATTGTTTCTTGTCGAGGTAAGCCACTTTCACAAGGGATTATATCAATTACGAGTGTTGTGCCTGATAGCGATTTGATCACAGGAATACATCCGCTTCCTGGCTGCATTGACCATATGGTTTCTGCTCCTTGTTCTAGTAGCTTCAGCCTGTAAATTGTACCTGTACCATAAACCATGTCTGTGGCAACCAACACCGTATTTAGGTCATTACTCCAAAATACGCTGCTTGCGGATGCGGCCCAATCTCCACCTTGCCATGTTCGTTGCGTGAGAGAATATTTACCTTGAATGGGTGCGTTTATTCCGACAAGTGTGAAGGCGATATTTGTCCCTAAAGCGTCATCACAATAAACGTCCACCGCAAAATTGCCGTTGGGTTGCATGTGGCGACCTTGCGGGCAGTTGTGAGCCTCACTCAAGTCAACCAAAGTCCCAGCCGCCGCATTGGCAATATCCAAATGCAAACTTGATAAGAGAAGAGAGCAACCAATTATTACAGCCAATATAGTAGCAGTTTTCCTCATAGTCATATCTCTCTTCTTTAATAAAAGTGATCTAATTATAGACCGATAATTGCCCATTTCCCATCGAATTTACCCCAGAAGGTAGCGGTTTTCCATGATAGAACACCACCATTCATCTCAAATTGAACTTGTAACGGCGAATTGAAATCAGAATCGGTGACTTGATAAACGCGGCCACCCATAATTGGTCGGACTACGAGCTTCTCTGCAATAAAGTACTCCTCAGCAGCCAACATCTCACGCATGTGCTCCTTAACTCGATCAAGTGGAACACCGTGTCTGGCAAATTCGCGAAGTGCAGGCTCATGAGCTGTCATGGCTGTTTCGATATCTCCAGTTTTCACAGCGGTTTGAAAAGCGATTACAGCTTCTAACAATCCATTGTCACCTTCAACTGCGGCACGGGTATACTCTGCACTAACATTTGAATTGTTCATATACTGAAGTTCTTTCGCGCCGGAATTGTTAAAGGTTATTTCCCCCACCGATTTAGTCTCAAACTCTCCGTGACATCCTTCTTCTAGTGAAAATGTGGACGGGGGTTCTAAAGAATTTCCGTGGTATTTGATGGTAACTCTGTTCTCTCCTTCAACAATCCAATCTCGGAGTGGAAATTGCCCAATATCTCCCGCACTTCCATGATGAACAATTGCCCCGTTGTGTAACATTGCGAAGCTACCGTCCATCACTTCATATTTAACGATATGAATAATATCACATGCGCTTGCCGCGGTTGTCAGAATTGAGATGGATGCGCCCAGCAACGCAAGTTTACAACTTTTCATAATATCACCTTTCCTAGATATTTTTTGGGTCCAAAAAGGAACTTTCAGGAAAAGTTATCGAGTGGATATGTCAGATAGATATTGATATTGGTGTCATTGGTAATAATTGTATCGGTGTGCTCCATCTCTCTGATAAGGTGGATACAAATGATACAAAAGGTAAATTCTGAACCATCAGATTGATACAAAGCTCCCCTAATCTAGATATATGAAAACACTTGGATTAAAGAGTAAATGTATCTGCTGCTTCGCATTCTTGCTAACAGGCTGTGATAATCCAAAACCATCATACCATTATGAGGCTGTTCTTTTTGATCGTCCTGACTTCGCAATAACTGCAAATTTTCGACCAACTACAGATGAATACCTTCGATCGAAAACTAATGCGAGGGATAGCATTCAAAAGCAAAACCCCGGTTCTGCGCAGATCATTGAATTTGAGATATGGTTAAACAGTGATGTGATGAATAAGCCTGATAAAATCAGAATTTACCAAGTTGAAATAACTGACTTGGATAAAATCTGGAGTGGCAAACCAATTGCAGAAAAAGGTGTAAATGAAGTTACCTCGTCTCTAGTTGATCCTGTGCGATCAATTGCAAAATATGCAAATCAGATAATGTATCTACCGACCTCTATCAGGGAAGATATTTTGATCTCGATAAATGTCGATCTTATCCTTAATGGCGATGTTGATACATATACTATACAGCGAAGAACCGGGCTTTGGCCCACAAAGGGGTTAGCGCATACTTGGCGCCGTTTTGCCAGAATTTTTGGCATTAGATAAAATGTCCAATGATCTAAAGTCAGCTTTTCAATTCTCGGAAGAGGAGTATCTTCTAAATGAGAGCGGCTGTTTATCGCCAAACCAGAAAATGCGCCTGAACTCCCATCTGAAAATAAGTCGCCGAGGAGGAAATTTATTTCTGTTTATTATGGGTGCTTTATGCTTGGCATCATTTGGTTTTTCCTTGTTTGCAAATGTTCAAGGAATCGAACAAGCTCGCCCGTTCCTTCTGACCTTTTCATCATGCGTTCTGGCGATTTTTGGGGGCGTTTATTTACATATATATTTTCAACGTCGTCACCTCAAAAGGCCAACGGTCACTTGTTTTGAAGGCAAGTTGAAAACCTGGTCAAAAGATATCAAAAACAGGTATAGAGCAACATTAGGCACGGCATACTATTTTCGTTTCCGATGGCGCATTTATCAATTCGAAACTAAAGAACAATTTAAGTCAATCAAATCAGGTAAAACGTATCGTTTCCATGTTATCAGGAATGGTCGTGTCCCAATTATTTTGTCTGCAAAAGCTATCTGAATTTCCAGGTGTCGCATTGGATATGCAGATACAATTGACACCTGAAACAGCACATTTTTGGTACATTAATCGAGTACCCTTGAAAATAGGAAAGCCTATTGCTTTCAACATGCAGAAAGGGAAACTCAATGGATATAAGAAAAATTACTATGACCACCGTGGCAGCGATTACGATTGCTGCAAGTGCAACAGCAACAATGATAGCGCCAACCATGGCAAACGCACTTACGATCAAGACAGATGCTGAGCAATATTCCAACATGATGGAATCTCATCTGACGATCCAAGCCCAGCATCAAATCGAAAATGTAGCAAGTAATAATGCGCAGCAACCAAAAAAGATTAGCAACAAAGTTATCCATGCATGGACGGCTGGTTGTTATGCCCAGTACGGCCCCAATGCAGAGAAACCGAACAATGAGCTTTTGGAAAAATGCCTCGATTCGTAACTTTGTATTAGAGCGTAGAAAATAAAACCGAGATTGCCTTGAATTTGCAACCTCGGTTTTTTTGTAGATTTAATAGGAAAAATTTGGAAGGTCATGTAAGGACCTTATTATTAGGATCTACAGAAACATCGCCAACTAGAATTTTAGGCTCGCTCGTAGTTGAAAAGCACTTGCACTCATATGCGCGGAGAAGCGTCCCTGGTATTTTAGGCTCACATTATGCCCCCTTTCGGTAAAGATGGATGCACCTAGATCTATTTCTCCAATCGCGCGATCAGAATGTGTCTGTGCTGTAAACGAGTTGACGCCCACAGGGTCGGCAACAAAGCTGCCTGAAAAATCTTGGTTACTATCGGAAAAAGCTGAAAATCCCAGGTCCGCAAATGCGCGAACGCGCGTACCATTTTCCAAAATATAATTGCGGCTAATCTCTAAGGAAGGGGAAATTCCCCAAATCGTACCTTTGCTTCCAACTACATTTAGGTTGGCGGCACCACCGCCCGTTTCAGACACGTCATCTCTTCCAAGGTGGGTAGCCGACAAGTCCATAATTGGTTTGAATGACCAGCCATCTTTCTCGGTCAGATATGCGGCTCGGAATTGGCTAGTTACGAAGCTAGTATTTGGTTTGGAATGTGCGGCAAGATCTAAACCTCCAAAGGATATGTTTCTGGTGAGGTTATTTTGACTGATGCCAGCAGATATGCCGGCAGCAAAAAGCCACGCGTCGCGCTGATGCTTTAGTATAGCTCCTCCTTGGTATCGCTTATACTCAGCAAATGCATTGGCTTGAGTATTCAATGAACCACTCTCATAACCAAGGGCGACCCCCAAATGCCAGTTATCCGTAAATGAATATTGTACTCCGGCACTCAGGCCGCCCGTATTCTCGCTGTAACCTATATTATTTATTGATTGATCGCGATTTATAAATCGACCATGAGGTTGCATCCATATACATTGACCTTCTGAAATGGCCATAAATGCACCTGTCGCCTGCAGACAACTTAGAAGATTACTGGTAAAACTAAGTGAAGATTGTAACGAAACTTGTTCAAGATTTAAGAAGCTTTCTCCACCGAGTTGATCAAGTGCATCTGCGATACTTGCGGCATCAGGCAATTCAGTAAGCCCACTTAATACGGGCGTTAAACCACCACCGCCAATCGCCAATGCTTCGTTCAAATGGTTTGCTAGTTTGGTTTGGTTTGGATTAAGGCCTTCGATGGCAAAATCCACGCTCGCTGAAACAACCACATCATTTATGTTTGGGTATTGCAGCTGAAAGTTTGTGACAGGGCCATTTACAACAGTAAATCCGTTGTTGGTAACGCCTCCAGTAGCACTCAAAATGGTGAAGTCCTGTTGTTGTGCAACAGGATTGATTAACGTCGGTCGTAGTACACCATCCAAAGCGGCAGAACCATTTACAGACAACAGATCATTTGTTGCTGAGGCAGCATCTAAGTCAATGTTCAGTTGACCGATTGCAGATTGAGTAAAATTACCTTTCACATTAGTTGTTGTGATTGTCCCGCTACCACCGGGGGATATTAATCCATCATTTGCTAACGTGTTTCCAATTCCAATATTTGCATTAAACCCTGATTCAAATATACCGTTTGAAAGATTGTTAAATGCATTTGTTCCTCCACCTAGTTCGACGTTACCAACAATTGTTCCCTGATTACTGATAATATCATTTCCATCCCCCGCATTGATTGCGCTATCAATTAGGCTTGTAATATTTGTCCCTGTAGATAAATTGATAGTATTGGTGAGACCAATTGAGGATTCTATATCTATGGCATCGCTCAAGTTAGCGATTGCGCCCCCAAGAACCGACCCTCCGAGGACATTAATCGTGCTATTTCCCTGACCGAAATTGCTAATCGAAATTCCATCTTCATTTCCGATGATAGAGCCATTGGTATTAATTTCAATTTTATCGGCGTTGCCAGATGAGGCGGCTGAGATTCCGCTATTACCTTGGCCAATCACATTATTGGAGTTAATTATCAACACGCCTGAACCATTATTGAAGGCTTCTATGCCTGATTGCAAGCCCTCAACGTCTCCGGTTGTATCGATAAAAATGGAAGTTCCGGATACTGAGTTTTCGGCCTGAATACCGTGTACTCCACCTGATGCATTTTGAGTTGAAATTCGAATTTCGCCAACACCGGTACTTTCCGCTGAAATTCCGACTTTTCCGCCAATGGCGTCACCGATATTCGTTATGACAATATCTCCATTACTTGAATTTGTTGCAATCCCATTTTCGATGAAACCACCAACAATGCCAATTCCATCAATCAGTATGTTTCCCTTAGAGCCAACAATAATACCGGATTTAGTTCCGATTATTGTTCCACTGCCATTTCCCTGAACCGTAAAATCTGCGCCATTTGCGAGTATCTCACCGCGGATACCTTCGCCCGAGTTGCTTTTGATAGATATATCGTCGTCAATATTGATTATGGTTTCACCAGAATCCGCAAAAACATTTATTCCTTCGCCTGAAGTGCCATAAATGTCCGCGTTTACATCGATGCGAAAGTTACCAACACCTGTCGCTTTCGCATCAATGCCCCAATTTCCAATCACCTTGTTTGATATTGTAATCGTTGTATCGCCATCGACGGCGCTGGTTTTAACACCAGGATTATTTGCTACAATCGGCGCAAGATTGACATCCAAAACGATATCGTCAGTACCAGTGCCAGATACATCTACACCAGTCACATCATTTGCATTAATTGTGCCTTGGGTGATTGTTGCCGCAGGTTCTGCCATAGCAAATATGGCTGGCATAACTGCGGCTACCGATACCATCGCAAGCAAAGCTGTTTTGAACAATCTGGAACGATGTGAATTTATCTTTTGATTTTTCATATTGACATCCAAAATAATGTGACCAATGGCGATCAGGTTTCATTATTCTGGATATTCAATTGCTGTGTCGGAACGTGTTCACTAGCGTATCAATTGTATCAGTCAAGCTAGGAATTAAACACAGATTATGTATGCGTGATTGCTACGAAAGATAGGCGATTTTATGAAATTACTCCCTAACCGAAGATATAGCCTAGACCGCGCACCGTGCGTATTGTCTCAGGTTTATTGGGATTGATCTCAATCTTTCGTCGTATTCGAGAAATTCTAAGGTCTATTGATCTATCAAAAGGTTCCCATCCCTTGTCATGAGCTTTCTCAAGCAACTGATCTCGATTAAGTATGCGGCCACGATTTTCAGCGAATACCTTAAGGAGGCTAAACTCCATCGCAGTAAGGGCTATTTCTACACCGTCAGCCCTATAAAGCTTGGCTGCATCTATATCTAATCGGCAAGATCCAAATGCAATTGTCCCCTTTAGAAGTTGTTCTTCTTCTTTGTCATCATTATTAAACTTTTTGCGGCGAATATGCGCTTTTATTCTTGCTCCTAACTCCCTTAAATCTACTGGCTTACAAATATAATCATCAGCCCCCAATTCTAAACCAACAATACGATCAACGACATCTGTTGCAGCTGTTAGCATTATGACAGGAACGTTGGATTTTGCCCGCAGTTCTTTAAGTGCAGTAAGTCCGTCAACACGAGGCATCTTCACATCAAGAATGATGAGTTCAGGTTCATTTTTTTCGAGTTGTTCGTGGAGTTCAGCTGCGCCTGATGTACTAATGACATCATAGCCGCTTTCTTCTAGATATTCTCCAACCATCTCGCGTAAATGGGTTTCATCATCACAAAGGAGAATTTGGGTTCGATGGTCATTCATGACTTCTCCTCCTGCGTTCTTTCATATAGTTCCCTGATAAGGCTCAGCAAATCATTGGCAGTGACCGGTTTTTCTATATGAAGACTTTTCGTACTTTCAAAAAATTCTGAAACCTCACTACTCATAGAATCACCAGTGATGAATCCAATTCGCATTGCATAGTGAGGAATTTCCACTTCAATCAACTTTAGGAAATCCTGCCCATTTAATTCTGGCATCTTATAATCACTGAGCACTACGTCGAATTTTTGACGTTTCAGTAAGCCCAGTGCTTCTTGAACGTTCGTTGCGGTTTCAACAATCATTCCACGTTCCTCCAGTATTTCCTGAATCAGGTCGACGACATCTTCTTCGTCATCAATTACCAGAACCCTGCAAATGACGTCGGGGAATTCTGCAACCTCGGAGGTCGTATTCTCGATTTCTTCTGTAGAGGCTATATTTAGATGAACGAAGAAGCTACATCCGTTACCAGGTTCAGACTCCAATGTTAGTTGACCGCCATGGCTGTCAACTATTCTGTGAGAAAATGCCAGACCAATACCTGTACCCACCCCTACATCTTTGGTCGTAAAAAATGGTTCAAATATCCTCGATTGAATATCTTTTGGTATGCCTTCACCATTATCTCTAACTTCAATGGTTGAACAATTTGCCTCCTTATCAAAGGAGCTTCTTAATATAAGTTGTCCATTCATACCTTTGTCAGCGAGCGCATGTTCCGCATTCACTATCAGGTTGGTAAGGACTTGAGTGAGTTGATCTTCATCGCAGAAAACTAATGGCAGGTCTTCTTCAAGTTCAACCTTGATGTCTGTTCCATTGGTCTTAAGGCCATAACCCGAAATATCCAAAGCTGACAGGACAATCTCATTTAGCGAACATACTTCAAGTTTGGTGGGGCGCTGGCGAGCCATAGCGAGAAATGTTTTAACAATTTTTGCACTTCGTTCTGCAGCTTGTTCAATTCTCTCAATCCGGCGCACTAAACGTGGATCATCCACATTACCTTCCAATAATTGAGCATACCCCACGATAATAGAAAGTGGGTTGTTTAATTCGTGTGCAACACCTGCAAGCAGCTCACCTAATGCTGATAGTTTTTCATTTTGATGAGAAATCTCACGTTGTCGCTCTAACTCTTTTTGAACCTTCTGTTGCTCAGTTATGTCTGAAAATGAGATAAGATAACCACCCAAACCGGTTGCGTTGGACGATGCATCAATAACACGGCCATCATTCGTTTCAAAAATGACCTTCTTGGAATAATTTTTAACAAGCTCGGTGAGCATTGCGTTATATTCATGTCCAGACATTCCATCTGGGACACTAAAGAAATCAGCTACAAGCAGTTTTTCCATTACGCTTGTGATGCTCTCGCCGGTCTGAGGGCGCTCGCCTTCAAGGAAGAAGATCCTGAACCATTGCTCATTAGCCATCACAAGATCCAGGTTCGCATCCCAAAGAACCAGCCCCAAATCCAATGCTTGTATAGCGTCATTTACGGCAGAAAGGCTCCTCTCTTCCGATCTCAATTTATCCGTAACATCCTCGATTGTAATGAGGCGTCCACCTAATGGCGTCACGCTGGACGTTCCGAGCAACATGCCGTCTTTTATTGGAAACTCGATACCTTGTGCAGCATCTCTGATGTGGTCCGTGTTTGACTGTATGTATTTGTCTGATCTCAAGTTTGAAGAAAGATAAATTGAATCAGTTTCAATGAGAAACTTGAGTATGTCCTTGATTTGCATCCCGTATAAAGAAGGATCTGGAGGGATATCGAACATTTGTAGAAACTTATCATTGAAAAGAACAAGTCGTCCATCGTCATCCAGCAACACAACTCCTTCATGCAGGGTTTCCAGAACGTCATTGAACATCTCACGAACGCGCCTTTCTGTTTGCCGCTTAATGGTGAGATCACTGAGCGTGATGAGATAACCACCAAGTTCTGTTGCATGTGATGACCCTGAAACCACTCGACCGTCAGTCAGCTCCAGCTCTTCATTTTTTAAATAATTGGCTGTGTTATGAATTGTAAAATTTACGATGTCTTCGGTTGTCAGACCTTCTGTGGACTTGAAATGTTTGGCATCCGCTAATCTTCGTATGTGGTCAGCCAAATTCTCTCCAAGCGATGGCATTTGGACGTTTGATCTATTAAAATATTCTTCAAGATACAGTTTATTGGAGAATAAGAAATTCATTTCAGAATCATAAAGTGCGATCGCCTGATCTAGCGATTCAACAACATCGTTCAGCATTTTTCGAGCGCCATCTTCCAACTTGCGCCGATCCGTGATGTCAATAATTGTAATGAGATAACCGCCAAGATTGGTTCTGCTAGACGAACATTGAATGATTTTTTCGTCCATTCTTTCAAGAACTAAATCTCTTCCGAATGACTTGATAAATTGAACTGTCTGCTCAGCCATTTCATCAGGTTCAATATTATCTGGTAGCATAAAGGCACCTGTGTCAAACACCTGCTTTGCGATGTCCACTGCACCTTGACCTGGTTCGAATTTCTGATGTGGCCCGACGAAAACCAAATCATAGTATCGATTATTGCATAACATGAAACGCATGTTTGGGTCATAGAGTGCAAACCCCTCTTCGAGTGCACCTATGGCATCTTCCAATAATGACAGCATGGAGGATGAAGGTATTTTATCAGATTCATTCTCCAATTGATCTCATCCCCATCACTGCTGCTCAACCTCGCACTTAAGTCATGTTCAACAAACATAAATAAGACACACGTATCGAAATGATATCGTAAATTGTATCAATTGTATCAGTTTTTATATTTATCGATACTGTTGAGACGTTTCTCGACGTCATCGAGAAAAATTCCCCCTCCATTTTGGCTTCACCAGCAATCTAGTTGGTAATAATTTAAAAATGGAGAAAGACAATGAACAAGTTAATTTTAGCAGCATTAGCGACATTAACAGCTGGCACAATGATGAGTACAGTCGTTGCATCTAACGCGACACCCCTTATGCGGTCTGTACAATGTGCGGATGGCACAGTGTTCAAGCTAGGTGATGAAATTACGGATGAAATTGCATGTGCAGATCATGGCGGTGTGTCGAACACAACGGTTGTTACACCAAGTCAATTACAGACTAATAGTGGAATTGACCCAATTCCATTAAAGCCCAAAACAACGTTCAAGCGTGTGAGTAAGAATATCGCTAAACGCTGAATTCGGACATTTATTAACTACAATCCTGTTCCGCAAGCGCGGAACAGGATTGTGAGCTTCTATAGACTGCTTGATTGGCATGGAGGCTATAACCCCTTTAAATAACCTCAATGTCTGTGATTGGCACACTCACGAAGCATTTCAATCTTCAAGTGAGTTCTGATCTGCGATGAACATCAGACATGAATGCCTAAACGTTGTTAGGCAACTTCTGGCCCAATCCGGAAGTTTACCAGCAAGCATCGTCTACTTTTTTATTTAGTAATGCCGAAAATGGCACAAAGTGAAATCTTGAAAGCTCTACATATTTTAGCATGATCCTGTTCTAGGATTTTCTAATTATTCAAGCCACAACTATCGTAGATGGTAGAAAAACATTATTTTTTTTGCGTGTTTGTTAAAAAATGTGCAAAAAAGTATAGTTTATAGCGGAAAAAATATTAGACGCGCGTATGAATTTTCGCCGAGTATTAGCCCAAGACGCATGGTGCGTCTGTTCCTTGGGAGGATAATATGAAGACACTTCGTAATGGTGCATTTGCACTTGCCCTGTGTACAACAACTGCAATTCCTGCATTTGGTGCAGAATTAACAATCGCGATCGTGAACAACGGTCACATGATCAATATGCAAAAAGTTGCTGAAGCTTATACTGAAGAAACTGGCGTTAAGCTAAACTGGGTTTCTTTGGAAGAAGGCGTTCTACGCGAGCAAGTAACTTCTGACACTGCAACTGGTGGCGGACAATACGACATCATCAATATCGGCATGCAAGAAGCTCCAATCTGGGGTGCTGCAGGCTGGATTGAGCCGCTTGAGTTTGGCGCTGAATACGACATCGAAGACATGCTACCAGCAATGCGCAATGGTTTGTCACACGAAGGCACACTATATGCAGCACCATTTTATGGTGAGTCATCAATGGTCATGTACCGCAAAGATCTAGCAGATGCTGTTGGTGTTTCTGTTGCAGACAATGATTCTTGGGACAACATCAAAAAAGCTGCAGCTGCAATGCACGATCCAGACAATGGTGTTTATGGCGCATGTTTGCGTGGTAAGCCAGGCTGGGGTGATAACATGGCGTTCATCACAACTGTCGTAAACTCATTCGGTGGCGCATGGTTTGACAAAGATTTCAAACCTCAGCTTGAGTCTGCTGAATGGAAAGCTGCAATCAACTTCTACGTTGATCTTTTGGGTAACTACGGACCTCCAGGTTCAGAAGGTAACTCATTTAACGAAATCCTTGCTCTTTACAACGAAGGTAAATGTGGCATGTGGATTGATGCAACAATTGCTGCTTCTTTCCTAGAAGTTGACGGTGTTGCTTACGCTCAGTCTCCAAATGCCGGTAACCCTGTAGGTGCAAACTGGTTGTGGGCATGGGCAATGGCTGTTCCAGCTGGCTCACCAAATTCAGATGAAGCTAAGAAATTCATCGAATGGTCAACATCTAAAGAATACATCAAAGCTGTTGCTGACCATCCAGAGTTTGGTTGGGGCAAAGTACCAACAGGTACACGTGCATCAACTTATTCGTATCCAGAGTTCAAAGCAGTTGCTAAATTTGCGTCTGCTGAAATGGCTGCGATTGAATCAGCTGCTCCTGAAGCAACAGACCTGAAGCCATATGTTGGTGTTCAGTTCGCTGCTATCCCGGAATTCCCAGAGGTTGGTTCAGCGGTTGCACAAGAAATGGCAGCAGCTCTTTCTGGTGCAAAATCAGTTGATGAAGCACTAGCAGCAGCTCAAAAAGCTGCAGACGCTATCATGGCAGAAGCTGGTTACTACTAATAATCTGGTAGTAAACAAATTGGTTCGGCGGTCCGCCGCCAAACCTGTTACCCTGAATGTGAATTGCCAAACATTTAATTTGTCGAACTTGGCATCATAAACTGGTTGATAATAATCAACCGAATTATGAGTTTCGCGAGCGATCAGCCCTGTAGGAGTTACCAGATCATGTCTAAAAGAACTCTTCCACGTTTGCTTCAAACACCAGCTGTTTTGCTATTACTCATCTGGATGATCGTCCCTTTAGGGATGACCCTATATTTCTCTTTTATTCGTTATGTTCTAAATAGCGCACGTAGACCGGAATGGACGACACCAAGCCTCAGTAACTGGCGCGGGCTAGGGAACTTCGAATATGTTCTAAACGCGAAAGACTTTTGGTATGCAGTACAAAACAGCTTATTCATTGTCGGTAGCATTTTGGCTATAACTGTGACTTTGGGGCTGGCAATCGCCGTCCTTATCAACAGATCGTTTCCCGGGCGTGGCGCTGTCCGCGTTCTCCTTATTTCACCGTTTTTTGTAATGCCTGCGGTAAATGCCGTTCTTTGGATTAACATGATACTTGATCCGGTTTTGGGGCTTAACGGACTTGCCGTTGGCGCGTTGAACGAACTCATCAACGGCTTGAAAGACTTCCCCGTTCTCGGCGACTTTTTCTCGCTATGGCCTGAGTTACAACCAATATCTTTCCGAGCAACACAAACAGCATCTTACGCTGTAATTATTATGGTTGCTTGGCAATGGACGCCATTTGCAGTGCTAATCTTTATGACGTCTTTACAGTCAGAAGACCAGCAGCAAAAGGAAGCGGCAGTTCTGGATGGTGCGAACGCTTGGTCACAATTCCGCAATTTAACACTGCCACATTTGGCAAGACCGATGGCGATTGTGGTGATGATACAATCAATTTTTCACTTATCACTCTACGCGGAAATAGAAATTGTAAGTAGAGGTAACGGGAATAAAAACCTACCATATCTCATTGGTGAATTTGCTTCAAATAATATTGGTGCCGCAAGTGCCACGGGTATATTTGCAGTCATATTGGCGAACATCGTAGCATTATTTTTACTGCGCATGATCGGCAAAAGTTTGATGGATTAGAGGATTAGATTATGGCTATTGTTGCTCAAAGATCCAAATTTGGAAAAACCTTCTTGCCTGTTTTGGCTTGGACTGTTGCGATCATCTTCTTCTTTCCGATTTTCTGGTTGGTTTTTACAAGCTTCAAAACGGATGCGGATGCGGTAAAACCTGAATTCCTGTTTGTATTCACACCGACACTTGAGAACTATCTCAATATGACGGAAAACTATGATTATTGGCGCTTTGCCATCAATTCGGTCATTACATCAACATTTGCAACCGCTTTTGCCTTGTTTGTTGGCGTGCCAGCCGCCTATGCGATGGCGTTTAATCCTAGCCGCCACACTAAAGATATTTTAATGTGGATGCTCTCCACCAAGATGCTACCCGCAGCAGCTGTTCTCTACCCGATGACTTTTTTGACAAAAAACTTCCTGCAGATTTATGACACACATTTCCTTGTCATCGTCGTTTTATGTCTCATTAACTTACCCATTGCGATATGGATGTTGTTTACATACTTCAAAGAAATTCCAAAAGAAATCATCGAAGCAGGTAAGATGGACGGCGTGACAACTTGGGGTGAGATCAAAGATATCCTTATCCCGCTAGCATGGGGCGGTGTTGCATCCACGGCACTTTTGACTTTTATTTTTTGCTGGAACGAGGCCTATTGGACGGTTCGTCTTACCACAATCGATGCAGCAACGCTCGCAACGTTAATTGAAGGTAACCGTGCACCTGAAGGTTTGTTCTTTGGTCGTTTGTCAGCAGTCTCTGCAGCGGCTGTTGGTCCCATCGTGGTTCTCGGATGGTTCTGCCAAAAGCAACTTGTACAGGGTCTTACATTCGGAGCGGTGAAATGAGCTTTAATCCCGCACCCGTAAATTTAAAAGGCAAAAACTGCTTGGTAAATAATGCCATTGGAGGCATCGGAGGTATCATTGCAGAACACTTTGCAGCACTCGCACTGTTTCCCTATGAAATTCGCGTCAATGCAAATTCTCCCAGTGTTATAGATGCACTCTTTGCCAAAATTGAAAGTAAAGAGCTACTGCAGAAAAAAAATGACGTTGGGGAGGCTATTCCTCTTGGCTATATGGGGACGCCAAGAGACGTTGCTCGTATTGCGATTTTTCTTGCCTCAGAACAATCTATGTATATCACAGCGCAAACATTAAGCGTTGATGGTGGAAATGTGTTGAGGTAGCCAAATGTCAATCCTCTTACCCGAATTGGAATACGTGGACCGTGCGACGGAAACTATCCGCTATCTCGAACACGGTTGGCCAACCAATCTTTGTCGTTGGCATAGTCACGCCGAATATGAACTTCACTTAGTCGTGGCAACACGTGGTAAAGCATTTGTCGGGGATTACATAGGTGAGTTTGTACCGGGGTCTCTCTTTATGACCGGGCCACAACTACCACATAATTGGGTAACGGATGAAGTTGCTCATCCGGAGCCGGTTGAAATCCGCGATATGATGGTACAGTTCAGCCAAGAGAGTGTTGATAAACTTGCAGAAGCTTTCCCTGAATTTCAAGAGATGGAAGCCATGTTTGAGCTGGCAAAATCTGGCATTGAATTTACCGGTTTCAATCCAATTTTTGCAAAAGGGCATTTGGAACGCATTAGAAGCACAAGAGGATCAGAACGCATCGTTGCATTCTTGCGGTTTCTTGTACGTGTGAATGAACACGTAGAGAAACTACCATTATCTGTTGCTGGAATGGTGCAACCAGAGGGCAATTCTAAACAAGCGCGTATCGCCGAGGTTATCGATCATATCACCAAACATTTTGCAGAAGATATTTCCGTTGAAATGGCAGCCGAAATGGCGAGAATGAGTTCGGCTGCTTTCTCACGGAACTTCCAACGTTTTACAGGGAATAAATTCGTCGAGTTTGTGAATAGAATTCGAATTAGCCAAGCTTGTTCCATGCTTTACTCTACCGACGAGCAAGTCGCATCCATCTGCTTTTCAGTAGGCTTCCACAATCTTGCAAACTTTAATCGACATTTTTTAAAAATGAAGAACATGACACCAACGGAGTATCGTGATTTGGCATTAAGTGAACTAGCACCAAAACAAAGATTTTCGTCATGACAGTTATGTCAGTTGACATAAATCGGGAGATCCCCGCGTCTGATTATGATAGAACTGCATGCGAGATCGGGATTGTGCATATCGGATACGGCGCTTTCCATCGCGCCCATATGGCTGTGTATATTGATGAATATATGCAGAAGTCCGGCGATCTGCGTTGGGGTATTGCTGCTGTAAACTTACGCGCTTCAGAAGCTGAAAATTTCGCAGAATCCGCGAAAGCAAAAGGCGGCTATGTTCTTAAAACAACAACACCGGATGGAGAAAAAAGGTATCAACGCATACGCCCGCATTGCGCGTTTTCAGATTGGACAAACAATCAACAAGCTACGGAAAATTTAATCTCTCGCGAAAGTGTTTTTGTCGTCTCCATCACTGTGACTGAAAGTGGATATTATCTCAACAATGATTTTTCTCTCAATTTGAATGAACCCGTTATTGTCGCTGAATTACAGGGTGGTGAAAAACAGTCTGTATATGCATTTTTGACATCTGCACTAAAGAAACGCCAGCATGCGCACGGCAATCCACTTAATCTATTGTGCTGCGATAACATCCGGGCAAATGGTAAAATGCTTGAGCGGAGTTTTTGCGCATATCTTAAGCAACTTGGTGAAAGTGAGCTGCTTAATTGGGTGGAAAGAAATGTAAGCTTCCCCTGTTCAATGGTGGACCGAATTACACCGCGCGCCAGCGGTGGGTTGCGCGGAGAGATTTCTGCCGTAACAGGTTCTCTTAACGATGACCCAATTCATGCAGAAACATTTATTCAGTGGGTTTTGGAAGATCACTTTAAGGCACCTATGCCCGATATTGCCAAAGTCGGCGTCGAAGTTGTTGAAGATGTTGACCCTTATGAAGAAGCCAAAATCCGCATCTTAAATGGTGGACATACAGGTTTGTGTTATTTCGGCACCATCAAAGGTCACACGACTTATGATCAAGCCATCCTAGACCCTGAATTGAGTGCTATTTTCGATAATTTTGAGAAAATTGAGGTTTTGCCCGGGTTAAATATTGATTTGCCCTTTGATAAGGCTGACTATTTGGCTGAAATCACAGCTCGCTTTTCCAATCAAGCAATCGCAGATCAACTGGAGCGAATTTGCATGGATGGGTATTCCAAGATGCCCATCTTTATTCGACCGACATTAGAATCATGTTTGCATCAAGGAATTGTTCCTGTTCACACATATCTATGTGTCGCAAGTTGGTATGTCTATGCAAGGCGATTTGCCAACGGACAGCTCAAAGTCAATTATCACGATCCATTTTGGCAGGATTTAAAACCGCTTCTTGCTGATGGAGCAGAGGCCAAATTTGCGCAATCAAAACAGCTTTGGGCCGAATTACCCAATCAGTATCCAGCATTTATTGATGGCATGACCAATGCCATCAGAGAGGTAGAAAAACGATGGCCGGTTTAACGATAAGAGACGTTGTAAAATCCTATGGCACTACAAAAGTTATGCATGGAGTGGACCTTGACATTGACGATGGAGAGTTCGTTGTATTTGTCGGACCATCAGGTTGTGGTAAATCCACCCTGTTGAGAATGATTGCTGGTTTGGAAGAAATTTCTGGAGGTGAAATCTCAATTGGTGATCGCGTTGTGAACGAAGTTGCGCCTGCAAAACGCGGTGTGGCCATGGTGTTCCAAACCTACGCCCTTTACCCCCATATGACGGTTTTCAACAATATGGCATTTGGCTTAAAACAGGCTAAAACGCCCAAAGATGAGATTGATCGTCGTGTAAATGCGGCAGCGAAAATACTCCACATAGAGGAATATCTACAACGCACGCCCCGTGCGCTTTCAGGTGGCCAACGACAACGTGTCGCTATTGGGCGCGCCATTGTTCGAGAGCCAGAAGTGTTCTTGTTTGATGAGCCTTTGTCAAATCTTGATGCAGCGCTACGTGGGCAAACACGGCTTGAAATCGCCCGTTTGCATGAGCGCCTAGGTTCAACGATGATTTATGTGACCCACGATCAAGTTGAAGCGATGACACTGGCAGACAAAATTGTGGTGTTGCGTGACGGGTTGATTGAACAAGTTGGCAAACCTATGGAACTTTATTCCACGCCGGACAATCTATTCGTTGCCAAATTTATTGGCAGTCCGGCTATGAACATGTTCGACGTTAAACCCGATGCAGAAAACGTCTTTGTTGGCGGCCCCGTAGCAGTCGCGCCGACACCTAAAAACTCGAACGGCGAAATTGTTGTGGGCCTACGTCCTGAGCATCTTATTTGCTGCAAACCAGAAGAAGCCGTTATTAGCGGGAGGCTCGACCTTATTGAACAGTTAGGTGATCACGTGATTGCCCATCTCATTCGCGAAGATGGTGTTGAGTTCGTTGCAAAAGCTGAAGATTTCAGCAGCGATAAAAAAGGTGGAATTATTCACCTTGCTATGGATCCAAGCAGAGTTCATTTATTCGATAAACAAACCGAGCAACGCATTAAATGATATTATGCTGCGGTGAAGCTCTAATAGATATGATTGCCACGGACATTGGTGATGGTAAACAGGCTTTTGCGCCTTACTGTGGCGGCGCTATATTTAATACAGCCATTGCTTTAGGTCGGTTGGATATAGACGTTGGCCTTCTATCGGGCGTCTCAACAGATCTATTTGGCAAACAACTCATCAAGTCACTGCTGGAAAGTAATGTCGATGTGTCTCCGCTTATTCGCTCAGACAGACCAACAACACTGGCATTTGTGCAATTGGAAAATGGGCATGCCAGATATTCATTTTTTGATGAAAATTCAGCAGGCAGAATGCTTACGTCTTATACATTGCCAGAAAATGTCGATGGATATAAAGCTTGTTACTTCGGCGGAATAAGTCTCGCATCAGAGCCATGTGGAGACGTCTATTCTGATTTAGCTGCACATCTTGCGCCAGACCATATCGTGATGCTTGATCCAAACATTCGCCGTTCATTCATTGCAGATGAGGGGCGTTATCGCGCCAGACTTAATAAACTGATGAAAATGGCAGATATCGTCAAAATATCAGATGAAGACCTCAACTGGATTATTCCAGATAATGCTAGCCTTGATGTCAAGTTGGAACATGTGAAGTCTCTAGGACCATCCATCGTTATTCTTACCAAGGGTGAGGATGGCGCAATCGCTCTTTATGGCAATGGTCAGAATGTATCTGTTAACGGGCAAGCCGTTGAAGTTGTCGATACTGTCGGCGCAGGCGATACATTCAATGCTGGATTTTTGGCAAAACTATCGAGTTTAAAATTACTTGAAAAATCAGCCCTTCAAAATATTGAACAAGCCACATTGGAAGAAGCGCTATCATATGCTGCAAAAATTGCTGCTGTTACAGTTTCGCGATCTGGTGCAAATCCGCCATGGAAAAATGAACTCTGATCACGGCTAAAGTATCTCCATCAGGCACGAGCCCGAAGTCCTCATTTGATTTCAAGAGAACTGTTGTTACTTTAAGATCAAAAGTTCTAAGGCAGCCTTATCAGGGTGAGAATTGGCCAATTGCGGAATTACGCGACAATCACCTGCAAATAATTAATTTAATTTGTCGGCGAGAATAGACGTAGTAAACTAGCAAGCATATCGGTGCTTACATCAAGATTGATATCACGGTAAATTTTAGGTTCATTTGCAGGACTGTGATTATAGGGGAAATCAAAAGACTTAACCATAAGTTATACAGAAGTTCTTTCAAATAACCGGAAATAACTGCTTCACCACATTCCACATAGCCAATCATTGCATCGGTTCAATAGCAGGATTCTGAGCGAGAATTACCTATGGTATGAATATCAGGGAGTGACATTGACAGAATGAAACTCAATGCAAGAATTAATAGATAAAGCCTGCATACAGACATAATAATATTTATATGAATTAGCAGCATACGCTTAAATATACAGCCGAGATTCTAATATTCTGCAATTGGCACACAGTGCCTGTTCCACCCCAGCATTATTATTTCAGCTTATCACTTCAGTGCAGACTTTGCAGATTAGATATTGCAACATCAGTAATCACTTGAGTTGGCAATTGAGAACTCCTGAATATTGACACCTAGTGTTATTTGACTGGACTTTTGGGCCAAAGGAAGCAATTCATACCTCATGCTGCCCGATCATCGGGCTCTTTCCGGTAGCTGCACAGGAACATATGTGGCTTGACCAGGAAAGGAACGATCATGATCAACACGTCCGGTAACATAGTTTTGTCGCAACACAGGACCGTGTATTCAAAACCTCAAAAAACGTCTAGTAAACCACGCAAAAAGTCTGAGATCATCTTACATGCGTTACAACGCAAACGTGGTGCATCTCTTGATGAACTCTGCATAATCACGGGGTGGCAAGCCCATTCAATTCGCGGACATATATCAGGGACATTACGTAAGAAGAAAAAACTGAATGTATCTTCAGACCTCACTAGATCAGGTACTCGCCGTTATCGAGTGATCGAGGAGTGTAGTTGATGCGAAGTCAAATAAAAGCAAACAGAGTAATTCATGCCCCAAGTGCAGCTGATATGTTTGCGGAAATATCTAAGTATGACAGGTCAGCATTGGTTGAGAAATGGCAGAACTTTTTTGGAACTGCTCCAGCTAAAAACACCTCATCATCTATTCTAATTCGTGTCATGGCACATAAAATACAAAGCAGAGTTTTTGGAGGATTAAGTTCTTCATCGAAGCGAGCATTGCGCAAAGAACTAAAGGCCTCATATCAAAAACAAGCTATGAGCGTCTTGCATGAACCCAGTGCGGTAAATGGAAAACCTGATAGCCAAGTAGCCGCTACAAAACATCCAACCTCTCAGCCCCCCCTTCTATCTGCAGGTACTCAATTGATCAGAGAATGGAATGGCAGACCATATCGTGCTGAAGTGACTGACGGTGGCTTCATTCTCGATGGGAAGAGCTATCAGTCTCTGTCAGCCATCGCCAAGAAGATAACAGGCACCCATTGGTCAGGACCACGGTTCTTTGGTCTTAGTACATCTAAACCAATGAAAGCTTCTGATGCTATTGCTGGCGTGGCTACCGGAGCCGCACAATGAAGAAGATCCGTTGTGCCATCTACACCCGTAAGTCATCCGAGGAAGGTTTGGATCAGGACTTCAATTCACTTGATGCTCAACGGGAAGCGTGTGCGGCTTATGTCGCCAGTCAAAAGCATGAAGGCTGGGTCTTACTACCTGACCATTATGATGATGGAGGTATATCAGGCGGGACTATGGATCGCCCTGCCCTTCAAAGGCTGCTCAATGACATTGATGAAGGCCTTGTAGATCAGATCATTGTTTACAAGATTGATTGGCTTACTCGGTCCTTATCAGACTTTGCAAAACTGGTTGATCAGCTTGATGCAGCTGAGGCTTCATTCGTATCCGTCACCCAGAGTTTTAATACATCCACCAGCATGGGGCGACTAACACTGAATGTCCTATTGTCATTTGCCCAGTTTGAGCGAGAAATCACTGCCGAATGGATTAGAGATAAGATATCAGCATCCAAGAAGAAGGGCCTATGGATGGGTGGTTCAGTGCCAATTGGATATGTGGCTGATGGAAGAAGTTTAAAAATAGACGAGAAAGAAGCAGAGACTATTCGCATCATCTATAGCCTCTATCGGAAACACGGCAATATCCGTTTGGTAAAAGATGAGGTTGATAAGCTTGGGCTTCGGTCAAAAAGCAGGCTGATTACCAAGAAGCCCATAGATGGTGAGAGGCACCCGAAACAGATTGGCGATGTATCTTTCGGCAAAGGACATATTCACTTCATCCTGACCAATCCTATCTATGCAGGACGCATACGCCACAAAGATACAGTTTATAATGGTCAGCATCCAGCTATCATCAACCCAGAGATATGGGATGAAGTTCAATCTCAACTACAAACGGATGCGCGTAAAACCAGAACCAAACAGACTAGCTCTGTTGATCCATCAAAGCTTCTTGGCAAGATCTTTGATGAGAATGGTGCCCGCCTTACACCGAGCCACTCAAAGAAAGGCAAACGGCGTTATCGCTATTATGTGTCTCACCATCTTATTCAAGATACCAACAAACCGTCAGATCAAACGAATTCATTAAACAAAGGGAACAGCAAACCTAACTGGCGACTTCCAGCAAAGCACTTTGAAGATATGATTGGAATGGTAATCATGGATCACCTTACCAAGAACCAACACAAGTTACTGGCAGAAAACGCTCCTACGGAACAAGTCAAGTCACTCTCGGAAACCATCAAATCCATTACGCACAAGAGTGATAAATCTCAACAGCTGAAACTCAACCATTTTGAATTGATCGAGCGCATTGATCTGCAAGCTGGATCTATCACTATAAAACTCAACGGAGAAGAAACTACAACGCAGCTTTCGATCGATCACAAACTAACCAATGAAGACATGCTCACGTTCGGGACTCCATTCCAATACAGAAAACGTGGTGTTGAGACCAAATTCACTATTGGAAATCAGATTACAAACCATGATGAGATACTTGTTAGAAACCTAGCCCAAGCACATCATTTTATGGATCAGCTTAAATTGGGAAGAAGTCCTGAACAGATTGCGCAAACCTATTCTATCAAATCAAAAACAACGATCACTGCTAGGCCTGTTTCTCTTCTTATCAAACTGGCCTGCCTAGCACCTGATATCACAGATACTATCCTTCAAGGTCTTCAGCCACATGGCCTCACATCAGCAAAGTTACTCAAATCACACCTTCCCTTTGATTGGGAAGAACAGCGTGAGATGGTTCGCAAATTCGTCTAAACTAAGATCTGCATTTTATTCCCAGCCCATGGTCATAAATATATTTGCATGACCTAAGCATCAGCGATCAATCAACGCGATGCAAAACTCCCAAACCTGCACCTCCAAACATTCCGACAGAGACTTTTTATAAACTCGCGCGCCAATACGCCCATTTATCGCATATTTATAGCGTAGACATAAAAACAAACCCATGAATTCATTATGAAATTCGCGGAGAGACATAAGCTCGGCTGAAAAAGAAAAATGCGGTGGCTGGGGCACCTGGATTCGAACCAGGGATACCGATACCAAAAACCGGTGCCTTACCGCTTGGCCATGCCCCAACGTTACCGCGATTGGCAAATAGCAAATGTATCCTCATCCTACAAGCACTATATTTCATAAAATTGACAAAAATTTGCAACTAAGGTCTATGAAGGCCAAAGAAAGCAATTTTGAACAGAGAATAGGCTACGTCTTTTGAGTACTCTTACTTTCAATACTAAGTTTAAACCAAATCATGGCAGTGTTACCGAGCTTGAAGACGGTATTTATCGCATCACTGCAAATAACCGCGGACCAATGACGTTTGAAGGTACCAATACTTACCTTATAGGCAAGGAAAACATGGCTATCATCGACCCTGGCCCGGTTGATTCTGATCATTTAAAAGTGATTCTAAATGCGCTTGAAGGGCGACCTCTTTCCCATATTTTTGTGAGTCATACCCACAAAGACCATTCTCCACTGGCGAAAGAGTTACAATCTTTAACAGGTGCCACAATTTATGCCGAAGGGCCTCATAGAGCCGCAAGAAGTTTACAAGCTGGTGAGAATAATCTGTTGACAGAAAGTTCTGACCTCGATTTTTCACCCGACGTTGAACTTTCTCATGGGCAAATCATTGATGGTGGAGATTGGCAAATCCAAGCTGTTCATACACCCGGTCACACGGCCAATCATTGTGCATTTGCATATCTTGAGCGCGAAACGCTGTTTTCAGCCGATCACGTAATGGCATGGTCAACATCGTTTATCGGCCCGCCTGATGGCTCAATGAGTGATTATATGACTTCGCTCAAGATACTGATTGATCGAGATGACAGACATATTCTACCCGGCCACGGACCAGAAGTTATAGCACCGAAAGATTTTCTGTTGGGTCTCCATAAACATCGCAAATCCCGTGAGCAGGCGATTCTGGAGGCAATCAAAGAAAATGGTAGTCTTTTGATCTCTGAAATCATTGGTTTAGTCTATCAAGACTTGGATGAGCGCTTAAAACTAGCCGCAAGTCTTTCCACGCTTGCGCACTTGGAAGATCTTGTCGAACAGGGGGAGATAAAGACTAATGATACAGTTTCTCTCAAAAGCAGATATCAACGAGTTTAATTAGCACCAACAATACCCAAGAGATTGTTATCAACTTTAGTAAGGAAACTATTGATTAACTCAGCATTGATTCCAAGATCGTGCGGTCCGTATCTCGTTGCCGAGCGCATTTCCACAAATGTCGCGGATTCATCTTCAGTAAGAAGCAACATGACATCCTGCTCAACACCAAGAATGAATGATTTCTTTGTTAATTGTATGCGAATTGTTGTACCTTGAAACCCAGCAGTGCTGTCGGATGCTCCGGACCTTATAATCGGTGTTGGAGTTGGAGTTGGGATACCCAGATTTTCACCACTTTGAGTTTGCCTTTTCGATTGGGGCTCTGCTTCTATTGGCGATAAAAATTCATTACCCTCACTAGAAACAACAGAGAACTTTTCACTGATAACTATGTCCTGTACCGCTTGATAGACCCGATCAATCGCACCTTGGTAACGTCGTTCTGATAATTGACTATAGATCCGGGTATTTTTTAGATTTATGAGGACTTCGCCTGAATATCCTCTCGGCAACCACGATTGCGGGTGCTTTGGCTCTTGCAGCCAATTTAAAAGTTCTTGCTCGGATGTACTGACATCGTATTGTTGTGGCAAAGACACATATCGATATGCACTCAGACCAAATGGCAACAAAGCAACTAGATTGAGGCAAAGTCCGACAAACGAAGCTCGGCCTCCTTTAGCGCCAATTGCCCAAAGCATAGAAAGCCCGATAATCGCTAACCCTAATCCAAATGCAGCAATTGTGCTTGCCACAAGTCCCACTCCCACGGCTTCCGGAGTTGGAAACCCACCAAATCGATGAAAACCCCAAACAATGATCAATAGAAGAAGTGCAAAATATCCGATCCGCCGAGACCAAATCGCAGCAACAGACTTCGGGCGCTTATAAATTACAGGCATCTTGCTGCTATTCCGCTTCACTAGACGTTGTCATTTGCGCCTCGATATTAGCTTGAGCTGCAGCAAGACGAGCGATAGGCACGCGAAAAGGCGAGCAGCTGACATAATCAAGGCCAATCTGATCAAAGAACTTTACTGATGCTGGATCGCCACCATGCTCACCACAAATTCCTATTTTTAGATCAGGCTTCGTGGCTCGTCCGCGCTCAATCGCCATTTGAATAAGTTCGGCGACACCCTCCATGTCGAGTGAAACAAATGGATCTTCATCTACAATCGCTTTTTGGCGGTATGTTCTGAGAAACGGTGAAGCATCATCACGCGATATTCCGTAAGTCATTTGAGTTAGATCGTTTGTACCAAAGGAGAAAAACTCCGCGGATTCAGCAATTGCATCTGCACGAATAACGGCGCGTGGTAACTCGATCATTGTACCAACGAGGTAATGCACTTGTGCACCCATCTCCTCCATAACCTCTTTGGCAACAGCATTGATACGTTCTTTAACAAAGTCTAATTCTTTTTTAAGCGCAACCAGCGGCACCATGATTTCCGGCACAACGGGAGCACCAGTAATTTTCGCCGCTTCAATTGCAGCTTGGAAAATGGCGCGTGCCTGCATTTCCGTAATTTCTGGATGCGAAATTGCTAACCGGCACCCTCGATGACCCAACATGGGGTTAAATTCTTCCAGTTCCTCAATGCGACGATGCAGAACAGACGCATCTACACCCATTGCATTTGCCGTATGCAGAATTTCCTCTTCTGCCTTTGGCAAAAATTCATGCAATGGTGGATCTAGTAGGCGGATAGTGATTGGTTGACCATTTCCAGCTTCAAATAATTCAATAAAATCAGAACGCTGCATGGGAAGCAGTTTATCAAGAGCGGTTCTTCTTCCTTCTTCGGTTTCCGCCAAAATCATCTCGCGCATGGCAAGAATTCGGTCGCCCTCAAAGAACATATGTTCTGTGCGGCACAAGCCAATGCCTGTCGCACCGAATTGACGCGCAGCAAGCACATCGAGCGGCGCTTCGGCATTTGTGCGCACATCCATGCGACGTGCATCATCAGTCCATTCCATTAACTCGCGGAACTCATCCGACAATACAGCTTCCTGCATTAAAATTTCGCCCTGCAGTACTTCCCCGCGCGTACCATCAAGAGTTATCAAATCACCTTTCTTAAGTTGCTTACCCGCGGCAAGAAGGGTTTCATTTGCTAAATCCAGGCGTAGATTTCCCGCACCACAAACACAGGGAGTACCCATTCCACGCGCGATCACCGCAGCATGGCTGGTCATACCTCCACGAATGGTTAAAATTCCTTCAGCACGCTGCATGCCATGAACATCTTCTGGGCTTGTTTCCGTTCGCACCAAAATAACTTTATGGCCCTCCCGACTAGCTGAGATGGCATCTTCCGCGGTGAATACAATCTCACCACTTGCAGCACCTGGTGAGGCAGATACGCCTGAACCAATCACGTCACGCTTGGCTTCCGGATCAATTGATGGATGTAGTATCTGTTCCAATGAAGTTGCATCAATACGCATGATGGCTTCATTCTTTGAAATCATGCCTTCACGGGCCAGATCAACCGACGTTCTTAGCTGCGCAATTGCCGAAAGTTGCAAATCTACGCTTTCTCCTATGAAACACTCGCCCGATTGGACCACGAACCCAATTCGTTGAGATCGCTCAAAGTGAAGTTCTATAGCTCTACCTAATTTGGCCAATTTCGCATGCAACTCAGGATCATCCTGAAACAGACTCAGTTTTTCACCAATCTCTTGCTCTGTCAGGCTCATGCCAAATTCTGTTGTTCGCGCAGATTGATCTCCCACAATGTTCCAACCAAACTTGCCACGAATTTCATTCACACCAGTTTTACGATTCCTTGTATCTAAAAAGCCCTGTCCACTTCTGCCATCAAAATCAGCAAAAACACCACGCCGGACTAGAAGTGCAAGACCTTCATTGTCATCAATTTCTTGAATCTGGCGCTGCATTACAGCTCGCGGTGACATCCAGCTTTTTAGCGCTGCAATAATGGCTTGGCGCAGTTGTGAATGGAGATCATCTGGAAACTCAATCCCATGTTCATCTGATAAAAGTGCACGAAAGTCGCCTGATAGGGTAATCACCTGTTCAAGCGAAAATTCGGCTTCACTATCGAGATTTAACTCATTCTTTCGTTCATCAAAAAGATCTTCGAGTACGTCGGGCGTAATACCCAGTGCAAACTCAGAAAACTGATATAAGAATCGCCTAAATTGTCCGGCAGCTCGGCTGTCACTTGAAGAGATTTCCTCAAACTCGGGATCTATCTCGCGCATGACATTTGCGACTTTTCGTGCATTCTGCGCATTCATACCAAGGTGGTAAATTGGGCTGACAATTCCGGCTATTCGTGACTTAGGGCTTACTTTATGTGTCAGAAATAGCGGAAGCTTGCCCGTGTCACTGGCATCTGATCTACCCGCATCGATTTTCTGCACAGCCGCGGCAAGTTCGGCTTCAAAACCATCAGGCAATGAGTGATGTTCGAGAAAATATCGACATGTGTCTGCTTTAACAATAAAGCCTGACTGAACAGGAAAACCACTTGATGAAAGAGTATTTAGACGTGCGCCAGCGTAGCCAAGACTATCTAAGTTAGCGTCTGAGTTCGCAGAAGCATTTTCAGTATCTGCGCCAAGTTGTTCAATCCACACTGTCATCAGATTCGCCCTCCTTGAACGATCCTGATTATTTACGACAAAATAATGTCGAAATATTCTCAATAAACTTTCAAACTTGTGTAAACGTCTTTTATGCTGCAACGCAACAAAATTTTGATATCTAGGTACACTCCCCGGAAATATTAGTCCATTTCAAATACCAAATATCAATATTTATCACAAAAGTAATGTTTGAGACCCCTCGCGAACCGCTCATAACATAGTTTTAGTGGTGGTGCAGAAAAACTGAATAAAAAAATATTTTCATCAACGAAAATTCTATCTATCGGCCTGAAAAGGTTGAATCTCATTTCAAATCTACTTCCTCTTCTAGGGTTTTTTATGCGCCGCCCTGTTCTTTAACTTATTCTTCGACGACAAATTAAGGAACAAGAACTTGAGCCAAACAGACAATTTATCACTTCCCTTCATTTTGCCCTCACAAGCGCAAAAACATGTCACCCATAATGAAGCGTTATTAAAGCTTGATGCGATCATTCAATTAAGCGTTCAAAGCAGAAACCTAGCAACACCTCCCACATCTCCAGATGCTGGTAGCCGCTATATTGTGCCAGCGTCTGCAACGGGAGGTTTTGCCGGAAAGACAGGAAAACTTGCGACCTTTCAAGATGGAGCATTCCAGTTTTCGGACCCGCAAATTGGCTGGCTTTGTTACATTGTGGATGAAACCAGTTGGCGATATTTTGATGGCAGTTCCTGGGCTGAATTTATCAACTCAAATGCCCGTTTTGAACAAATAGGTATCCATACAAATGCTGATACAACAAATAAATTGTCAGTCTCATCATCTGCTAGCCTCTTTAATAACGTCGGCAATGGCCACCAACTAAAAATTAACAAATCAACCGCTTCTGATAATGCAAGCTTATTGTTCCAAACAGGTTTTTCTGGGCGCGCGGAATTTGGCCTGTCTGGTGACGATCAGTTCCGTATCAAAGTAAGCGCAGACGGAAGTTCATTCACCACCGCTTTAACCGCAAACCACACACATATGGAAACAAACCTGCCACTTGTCCTAGCTACTTTCAACGCTGCAAGTTTACCTACTCCAAGCCCATCAGGTCAGGTTATATACGTTTCAGATGCCGCATCTGGTGCGATCATTGCTTTTAGTGATGGTGCTAACTGGAGGCGGTGTGATACGAGCGCTATCGTAACATAGCACTAAACTACGTATATTGCTCATTTATGGCTAATTTCTGTAAATTCTCACAAAATATCTCAAACAGTCAATTATTGTGTGCGTCAAATTAACGTCACAGAAAGAAACTTAGGGCAAAGCCCTAGACGCAACTAAAATGAAAGCGTAACGAAATCTCAGTAATTCTCGCGACTTATCAGTAAAAAATCATAAGAAAACCATAAATGACTGACAGACCCAATATTCCTTTCGTAGACCTTGCAGCCCAACAAAACCGTATCCGAAAGGATGTAGATATTGCTATGGCCCGCGTTCTTGATCACGGGCGATACATTATGGGACCTGAAGTCGGCGAATTGGAAGAGGCGTTAGCTAAATATTGCGGTGCAAAACATGCGATTGGTTGTTCGTCTGGCACAGATGCACTTGCAATGGTTCTGATGGCAAAAAGTATCAAGCCCGGACAGATTATTTTTTGCCCATCATTTACTTTTGTGGCGACTGCAGAAGTTGTCGCTTGGCTTGGCGCTAAAGTTTGTTTTGTAGATGTTGAACCCGATACATTTAACATTGATCCAAAGGCACTTCAGGCCGCTATTATTGAGACGAAAGCGAACGGGATGGACCTTGCTGGCATCATCTCCGTAGATCTCTTTGGTCTCCCAGTCGCGCATCAGGAACTAGATAAAATCGCTACCGAACATGACCTTTGGATATTGTCAGATGCAGCCCAAAGTTTTGGTGCTCGCTATAACAATAAGCCAGTAGGCACAATGGGGCTGGCGACAACAACTAGCTTTTTCCCAGCCAAACCACTGGGCGCCTATGGCGATGGTGGCGCCATGTTCACTGATGATGACCAACTGGCAGAAGAATTGCGCTCTATCCTTTTTCATGGAATGGGCAAAAACCAATATGACAATGTCCGCATTGGTATGACAGGTCGCCTGGATACTATGCAGGCTGCAGTCCTACTTGAAAAACTTAAGATTTTTGAAGACGAAATTGAGACACGCCAAAAAGTTGCAGGCATATATACTGATGGCTTGAAAGATTTGGTAACCGTTCCACATATCCCACATGGTCGCATGTCAGTTTGGGCACAATATACCACGCGTTTACCTGAGGGTATTGATCGCGCTCAATTACAAGAATACCTGACGAACAAAGGCATTCCGACAGCCGTTTACTACGCAAAACCATTGCATAGACAAGAAGCATACGGACATAATATCATTGCAGGCGGTGAGTTACCTATAACTGATGCGCTATCAAAAGATGTCTTAAGCCTGCCGATGCACCCTTATTTGGACGCACCCACCCAAGAATACATTATCGAACATATCGATAGCGCTTTAAAAGCACAGTCTTAGCGTTAAGCTGTAGGCGTAAACTAAACCTCAGGGTATTCTAGTAAGGCTTTATTCCTTGTTCGGGAGCAAAGCGCTTGCAGGCATCGCGCAACTCTTCAAGCAAGATTTTAAAGCTAGCTTCTCGAGGACTGTTTTTGCGCCAAGCTAAGGCTAGCATTCGCGTCATTGGATTACCTTCAATCCGACGAATTGCAACACCTTCAGCCTTTTCAAATTCAGATGATATGTAAGCTGCGGGAAAAAGCGATATCCCCATGCCAATCGACACCATCTGACGCACAGCATCGAGACTAGTACCCTCATAATCTTCTCGCATAATCGCGCCAGACCTATCACAAAGGCTTCGCACATTTTCATAAAGTCTGTGTCCGCTACCCATGGTCAACATCATCCTACCATTTAACGCCTCTACTTCAATCATCGAACATTCAGCTATTGGGTCCTCAACAGGAATGCCAAGAAAAATAGTCTCCTCACAAATCAACTCAGATTGTAAATTTTCAGATAAGATTGGTGCAGGCGTGATCACACAATCCAGTTTACCATTGACCAAGTCTGCCTCTAACTCTACCGGCCTATCTTCACGAATATAAATCTCTAAATCTTGGTATTGCTCATGTAAACGGGATAAAATACCGGGCAGAATATACGGTCCAAATGTTGGCGCAGCTCCCAGACGAATAAGGCCACCTAGATTATTTGAAGATACATCCGCCGCAGCCCGCATGTCATCAAGCGTGTTAAGCACCAATCTCGCATAAGGTAGCAGTCGCAGGCCCGCGGGCGTAGCCAACGCTCGCTTCATCCCTCGTTCAATTAGCTGCACCCCTAAGCGGTCTTCTAATAATTTGAGTTGCACAGACAGGGTTGGCTGCGCCACATTACACATATCGGCAGCTCTCCCAAAATGACCAGCCTCGACCACGGCGATTAGATACTCCAATTGTTTTGGCGTTGGGCGAAAAACCATATGTGTCCCCATAGTCATAATCTATCGATATTATTTATTCTATCAATTGGAATTATTAAAGAAAAGAGCTTATCTGTTCCGTAAAGGAAGAAATATGAAGCAAACTATGATAGTTTGACCATCAGTAAACATGTTATACCCACGCTTTTAGAGATACAATTTACATATGCTTACGAGATGCGTTTGCTTTGTATATGAGTATTAACAGAAGCCTATCTGATAGAACGTGTTCGCTCTCAAACTATCAGAATCATGGAAAGAAGTTCGGTTCATAGGGCTTAAGGATACCCCCATTTTGCTTACGCCTTGCCCGACCTTTGGTATAACATGAATACAACCTGCTTGCATTTCGCGTGCAAGCAGGTTTTTTATAACAAAGAGGCATATATCGAAGCAATGGAACTTGCATTTTCAACCCTCCTCTCACCAATTGTACTATTCTTTCTGCTTGGCTTGAGCGCTGCTTTACTCCGATCTCAAATGTCCGTACCAGAAGCTTTTGCAAAAGGACTTGCCATCTATTTGATGATGGCAATAGGCTTAAAAGGTGGTGTTGAGATGTCCAAAAATACGCTCACACCGGAGGTCATTAGTTTATTTGTCGCAGCACTTGCTCTTTCATTCTTGCTTCCAATTATCGCATTCAGATTGTTACAAGTAACAACGGGTCTATCGAAAATTGATGCCGCCGCAGCGGCAGCTCACTACGGTTCAATCTCTATTGTTACGTTTGTTGCGGCAAGTGAAGCCATTCGACTTGCAGGTTTTGAAGCGTCTGGACATTTGGTAGCTGTTGCTGCGCTTATGGAAACTCCTGCAATTATCAGCGCGCTTTTACTCGTAAAGAGAGACAAGAGTAACCCCGTCGCAGGTTCGGAAAAAGGTGAACTTGTTCGCGAAGTTTTACTCAATGCATCTGTTGTTGTTCTGCTAGGTGCTCTTGCAGTCGGCTGGATTAATGGAGAAGAAGGTATTCAAAAAATTGCACCATTCTTTGTATCACCCTTTCAAGGTGTTCTGTGCCTATTCTTGCTTGATATGGGGCTTTCAGCTGGCCGTGGTTTACGTCAAGGTTGGAAACAATTGCAATGGACCACCATCATGTTTGGGATATACATGCCGCTGATTTCTGCTGTTTTTGCGGCAGGTACATCTTACATCCTAGGACTCAGCACAGGTGATGCGGCGCTTCTTATTGTGCTTGCAGCTTCTGCTTCGTATATAGCGGTGCCAGCTGCAATGCGTCTCGCTCTTCCGGCTGCGCAGCCTGGAATTTACTTAACATTATCACTTGGCATAACATTTCCATTTAATATTATTGCAGGCATTCCAATCTATATTTTGCTCGCTGAGTTTGTATCGGCATAGGAACCCAAAACATGTATGCAAAAAAACGAATTGAAATTATTATTGAAAAACCTGCCTACAAACGTGCAGGCCGTGTTTTGCAACGTGCAGGTGTAACAGGCTATACGGTCTCGCCTGCTCTCGCAGGCTTTGGTGACAGTGGTATGTGGTCACGTGACACTGATATTTCTGGCAGCCGCGACATGGTGACCATTGTCACCATAACAACAGAAGAAACAGCGACAAAAGCACTCGAACAATTGTCTGATCTACTAGGTGATCATATCGGCATCGTCAGTATCAGTGATGTTGAAGTACTCAGGGATGAACGTTTCTAATCATTATATTCCGGTTCTATTGCAGTAAAACCATGATAGATTGTTTCCGTACCTTAAATGGACTTGTATGACCATGAAATTTTTAAAATCAATAGTCACAATTCTTGTAGCGATCTATATTGTAGCTACTGGTTATCTTTATTTCTTCCAAGACGGAATGATCTTTCCTGCTCCTGACGACCAGATTGGCATTGAAGCAGACGAAAATTTCGTACAAATTGGAGTGCAAACGCCAGATGGGGAGAAGCTATTTGCATTGCACCACCCCTCTCAAAAAAATGAGGCGACGATCATCGTATTTCATGGAAATGGTGATGCAGCTATTCATCAAAAATCACGTGGGCTAAAACTCATAAAGGCAGGCTTTGGAGTGCTCTTGGCGGAATACCGTGGCTACCCTGGCAGCACAGGGACAGCAAGTGAGGTTGGGCTTTTCACCGACGCTCTGGCATTTTACGATTACATAATCGAACAAAGACCCCAGAAAATTGGCCTTTATGGTCATTCACTTGGATCAGGCGTCTCTACCTACTTAGCGTCTGAGCGAGATGTTTTTGCACTTGTTCTTGAAGGTCCATTTGATGCATTGGCTGCAGTAGCGGCTGATCGTTATCCGTTAATACCAGTTTGGCAGCTTATCAAACATAAGTTTCAATCAGATATCTATATCAAAGACCTTGATGCGAAAATACTCATTATGCATGGTGATTTGGATACAACAGTTCCCATAAAACACGGAAGGCGCCTACTGGAAGCGGCGCCTAAAGGAACAAATTTCGTCGAAATTATAGGCGGTCGGCATAGCGACCTGGAAAAATTTGGCAGTGAGGAGAAAGCCGTTGATTTTTTCAAGCAGGCT
The DNA here is from genome assembly GCF_900537175.1 of Lentilitoribacter sp. Alg239-R112. Classification (GTDB taxonomy): domain Bacteria; phylum Pseudomonadota; class Alphaproteobacteria; order Rhizobiales; family Rhizobiaceae; genus Lentilitoribacter. The sequence goes on from NZ_LS999833.1 coordinate 836,365, forward strand.
TTAAACTAAACCAGTACCAATTTCAGCCTAGCGGTAGATTGGGTTACCATTGCGGAATTTACCACGGTCAATTTCGCGCATACGGTTTTCAAGGTCTACCAGATTTCTAGCTGTATTTAGATACTCATTTTCAGCATCGCGACGGTGTTTATCATGGTTAAACAAATCAAAGAATTTCATAATGTTTCTCGCTTATATCTTATCTTTTGTAGCCTCCTCAATATAATAGAGTTAGGGAAAATGAGAAGCGTTGATAATTAACACCAGCTATGCAGCAGGCGAATAGCAGATTAATGAAGCCTCAAGAAACAAACAGAACAATCATGCAGACCCCATCACCTTGCGTATTGCATTTTGGATGGAAGTAACCAGCTCCTCCACATCCAATCTGCTCGTCTGATGCCCAATGATTGACACCCGAATAATTTCACCATCACGCCATTGACCGTGGGTAGGGTATACACGACCGTCGTCATGGATTGCTTCAAGTATTTTCTGTGTCGTCTCATCGCGAGCATCCCCCTCACCGCAATAAAAGGCAACTTGATTACAGGTGATATCATTAAGAACGGTTACTTCCGGTATTTTCCTAAGTTGCTCACCAACCCATTCTGCCATTTCACAATGCCCAGTCACCATATCACGAACACCTTGTTTTCCGAGCGTACGCAAGATTGCATAGCTGGGAACGCCGCGCGCGCGCCGGGATAATTCAGGTGTTGAATCATTCGGGTCCCACGCATCGCTTACACTTGGAAGATATGCTCCTTTGGCTGACATGGAAGCAACAAGCGGTTCGCGATCACGCGTGATAACCATCCCTGCATCATATGGTGCGTTCAACCACTTATGCAGATCGACAGCCCAACTGTCTGCTTCATTTACTCCCGCGAGTCGATGGGCTAGCTTCGGAACAGCATGTACCCACAAGCCAAACGCACCATCCACATGTATCCACGCATTCTTCCTGCGGGCTATTGGGATAATTTCAGAAAATGGATCAAACCCACCTGAATTTATATGGCCAGCTTGTAGAATAACCAGAATTGGCCCATCAAGCTTTTGTATAACCTTGCGAAAATATTCTGTTTGAATACAACCTTGTTCATTCGTTTTGACTTTATGAACCCGCTCAGATCCTAGACCTGCATAACGTAAAGCCGCAGCGGTCGCAGAATGTGCTTCATCACCAATCACAACATGGATTTTAGGTGCATCAAACAGACCTTGTTTTTCGACATCCCAGTTATGTCGGTTAAGCAAAGCATTTCGAGCCGCCATCACAGCGACCGCATTTCCTTGTGTTGCGCCAGTAACAATGCCTGCCCCGCTCTCCTTTGGAAGCGCTAGAAGATTGATGATCCATTCGCAAACCTTATTTTCCATAATGGAAACAGTTGGCGTAAGCTCTGCATAACCACTCACCTGCGCCCAGCTGGATGAAAGCATGTCAGCTGCCGTTCCGACCGGATGAGAAGCGCCAATTACATAACCAAAAAAACGTGGTGAGATCATTCGCATCAGACCGTCTTCACCTTTGCTAATGATATCCTTGATAACAACATCCGCGGCTTCTCCAACTTCATTAAGATCACCGCTAAACCGTTGGGCTGCTTCTGCAGCATCAATTCGTGGCTCTATCGGACGATCTGATAGTCCGTTGCGATATGAAATTGAGTGATCAAAGACAAGCCTAAAAGCGTCTAATTCATCGTTCTTTAGGCTCATAACGTTTCCTATTTGCTCAGTAAAAATGCATCACGATAATTAATACACCAGTTAAAGGTGTTTTACGAGATCGATTTCTTTTTTGAAGAGCAAATTTGCTAGTCTATTATCGCGGCCACGCGTCAATTTTCCTCGCGATTTTAACCTTAAATCTTTCGACTACATCCGGCGCAAGCTTTTCGCTGCGATAGAGTGATAAATAATCCAGCTTGGCATTTTTTGCGCACGCGCCAAGTAAGGCATGCTTTACGATCCGTTTAACTGGCCTAAACATCACCAATCGATCCACCCACCAGGGAGATCCTAGTGTGGTGATCACCAAAACATTCCGAAGACCATCCAATTTTGGCTTTATCGCATCCAGATCATCTGCATTTTCAAATGCAATTCCAGGTGCCCATACCCGGTCAAACCAGCCTTTTAAAATAGCGGGAAAACCAAACCACCATGTTGGAAACGCCAGAACCAGAGCATCCGCTTCTTGCAATCTAGAAACGCTGTTATCCAAGCCAGAAGTATCAAAATTACCGTAATATGAGAGACGTTCATCTGCCGTTAATACTGGTTTAAAATCAACATCATATAGATTTTCTTCAACAACCTTATGACCATTTCTATTAAGTTGCTCAATTGCTTCTGCTGCTAGTGAATTGCAAAGACTATCGGTAAGAGGATGAGCAATGACAACAAGGCATTTCATCAACGATGTTCCAGCTCAATGTCATGCAGATTACCCTGCATCACGCATACCTTCAGCCGTTTGTAAATCAACCGATACAAGTTGGGAGACACCTTGCTCGGCCATTGTAACACCAAACAGGCGGTTCATGCGTGACATGGTAATAGGATTGTGCGTAATCAATACAAAGCGCGTTTCTGTAGATGATGCCATTTCATCCATGAGGTTACAAAAGCGCTCAACATTATGATCATCAAGCGGTGCATCAACCTCATCGAGCACACAAATGGGTGCAGGATTTGTAAGGAACACCGCAAATATCAATGCCATAGCGGTCAAAGCCTGCTCGCCGCCAGAAAGAAGCGTCATGGTTTGTGGTTTCTTGCCGGGCGGGCGAGCTAAAATCTCAAGTCCAGCCTCAAGTGGATCATCAGACTCCACAAGCTGCAGCTCAGCCGTTCCGCCACCGAACAAATGCGTGAAGAGGCGCTTAAATTGTTCATTAACAACATCAAATGCTGCAAGTAATCGTTCGCGACCCTCCTTATTCAAGCTTTGAATAGCAGATCGTAACTTACGAATTGCCTCTATGACATCTTCTCGCTCGGAAACAATCGTATTTAGCTGTTCGGAGAGTTCTTTCTGTTCTTCCTCAGCACGAAGGTTCACAGCACCCAAACGCTCTCGTTCGACTTTCAATCGCTCCACAGAGCGTTCAATTTTATCCGGATCGAGATTGTTCTCATCTCCTTCGATTTGTGCCAGTTTCATTGCCTCGTGTGGTTCGCAGTTCAGTGCTTCACGAATTCTGGCTTCGCTTTCCAGACGACGTTCTTTTGCCGCGACCGTGCGCTCTTCCGTTCGTCCTCGCGCTTCTCGTGTTGTTGATAAGTCTGAGATTGCTTCCGTTGCAAGCCTATCCGCCTCTTTAGATTTACTTTCAGCGATAGCTAATATATCGGCAGCTTCTTTTCGCAGACTTTCAGCTTCTGTAAGCTGATTCATTAGTTGAATGCGGCGCTGGGACATATTATCTGGCGCATCAGCGAGTGTTTTAGCTTCCTCTTCCGCAACCGATGAGCGTTCTTTCAACGATGAGATTTGGCTCTCTGCGTTTTTTGCACGGAGTGTCCAGTTTTCACGCTCTATCTTGATTGAGTCTATGCGTTGCTGCCTAGAACGATTCTCCCGCTCCATGCCTTCATGCGCAGCACGTGCTTCTGCTAAAGCACCGCGATCGGTAGCAACTTTTGTGCTTGTGTCATTAAAGTTCTTTTCAAGCTGACTAAGATCTGGTGCCGCCAACAATGCAGCTTCGACTTCGACTAAAGCCGCCTTAACCTCATCTAATTGTGTTACAAATTGATTTTCCGCCTCACGCAAAACAGCTGCACGATTTGATAATGCCCCAGATGCATCTTGTGCCTCTTTCAAGGATTGGCGGGCGCGTATGACAATATCAGCTGTGGTTCGGATAGCTTCCCGCTTTGTCTGCAAATCTTGCTGTGCTGTCGTAACTTTAACTTTCGCAGCTTCAAGACTTTCTTCAACTTTGCGAAGAGCTTTTGTAGCTTCAACGGCTTCTCGATCAAGTTCTGCTAAACGATTTTTTTGCGCCAAACGCATAGCCGCAGGCGTTGGTGCATCGGCGGATGCTACATAACCATCCCAACGCCATAATGCACCCTCAATGGTGACCAATCGCTGACCAGGTAAAAGTTGAGACTGCAATCGTTCCCCTTGCGCATCTGTGTCAGCCACACCAACTTGGGATAAACGGCGAGCCAACGCTTTTGGCGCTTTTACAAAAGCTGAGAGTGGCTTTATGCCTTCCGGCAATTTCTGGCTAATATCTGGACCATCAATCTCTTGCCAAAATGCGGGTGCATTCGCGTCCATTGGCAGATCAAGATCATCGCCAATGGCGGCCCCAAGCGCTGTTTCAAAACCACGTTCGACATCAAGCTTATCTACAATTGGTGGGAATAACCCCGTTTCACCACCAGCATTTAAGATTTTACGAATGGTGCGGGCTTCGGTTTCTATCTCATTGAGATGTGCATTGGCATCGGTTACCGGTTGGCGCGAATGACCTTCCGCCTGCCGCGCTTCCTCCAACGCAATTTCCGCAGCATTCGAGGCTTTTGCAGCAATTTCAGCATTTACTTCTGCTTGCTCAAGTTCAGTTTGTTTTATGTGTGGATCAGGCAAGCCAGCGATTTGTGATTCAATTCCAACAAGCTCAGCACGATGATCTGTCATCTGACGTTCAATTCGTGCCTTGCGATCAGATAATTCCGAATTCCGTCGCTCAAGTTGAGATTTACTTGCCGCAGCTTCCGCACGTTCGGAGGTAACTGCTGTTAAAGCTGTTTCGCTGGCAGAAAGTGCGGCGCCAGCGGTTTCAAACACCTGCTTCAATTTGGCAGCATGCGTGTCACTATTGGCCAAAAGCTCGGATAGTTCAGCCTCTTCTGTATCCAATCGCGCTAATATCTCAGCATTATCGGCAACCATTTGCTTCTCGCGATCAATATCTGCACCAAACTGCATGAGACGTTGATCTAATTCATTTTTTCGCCGTTCAAGGCGCTTTGCCTCTTCCTCCAACTGTGTTTTGCTGATCTGCAAACGTTGCAATGCGGCGGCAGCTTTTGCCTCAGCATCGCGCAATTCCGGCAATTTATGTGCTTCAACAGCTTGATTTCGCGCAGCTTCGCTTTGCTTTGCAGCCATTTCAGCAACTTTTTTCGTTGCTTCTGACAAATCAGACTGTGATTGCGCTTCCGTTTTCTTGGCCTGCTGCCAACGAATATGCAGCAGCGTTGCCTCACTTTTGCGAATGTCAGCTGAAATTGACTTAAAGCGATTGGCTTGTCGCGATTGACGTTTCAGGCTCTCAATCTGGCTGTCGAGCTGTCCTGTGACATCTTCCAAACGTTCAAGATTATTTTCTGCAGCTCGCAACCGTAACTCAGCTTCATGTCGGCGAGAGTATAATCCTGATATGCCGGCCGCTTCTTCAAGCAGTTGGCGGCGCGCTTGAGGCTTTGCCTGAATAAGTTCGCCAATCCGCCCCTGCCCGACCATAGACGGAGAACGCGCACCTGTTGATGCATCCGCAAAAAGCAATTGAACGTCTTTTGCACGTGCGTCTTTCCCATTGATACGGTAGGCAGAGCCAGACTCGCGCTCAATTCGACGCGAAACATGTACTTCATCTTGATCATTAAAGGCAGCTGGTGCCGTGCGATCACTATTATCTAGAAACAAAGCAACCTCAGCAGTATTTCGTGCAGGACGATTGCCAGAACCTGAGAAAATGACATCATCCATGCCAGATGCACGCATATTTTTGTATGAATTTTCACCCATCACCCAGCGCATGGCTTCTACAAGATTGGACTTGCCGCAACCATTGGGGCCAACAATACCTGTTAGCCCACGTTCAATTACAAACTCGGAAGGTTCAACAAAAGATTTAAACCCTAATAGTCGTAATTTATTAAACTTCATGACGAAATCCCTTCGTCATAAAGTTTAATTTCAAGCTTTTCGATGGAAGGCCGGGCACTAGACGCACGTATCCGGCTCCAAAAATTTGGGTCTTATAAGAAACTGTCGATAAGCGCCGACATTGATTCAACAGACATATCCCCCGAGTAGCGCTTCCCATTCACTATAAAGCTTGGCGTAGACTGAATGCCATAATCGTTCGCGCCGCGGTTTCTAACCTCTGTAACATCATCAAGAAGCTGTTGGTTCGTCAAGCAAGTGTTGAATGTCTCTTGTGTAAAACCAGCCAATTTGGTCAATTTTAGGAGTTCAGCACGCGCATCTTCGGCTCTTGACCATGAAGATTGCTGTTGAAAGAACATATCAACCATCGGGAAAAACTGCTCTTCTGGTGCACAACGTGCCAGCATAATAGCTGCCGCAGCGCGTGGATCGAACGGGAATTCGCGCAATATAAAGCGAACTTTACCAGTTTCGATATATTTCTTTTCAATTTCTTTAAACGTTCTAGCGTGGAAATTCGCACAATGAGGACATGTCATGGACATATATTCCACAATCGTGACAGGTGCATTTGCATCACCTAATTCCATCTCTTTAAGTGGACTTGCTTTTAAGACCTCGGCCATATCGACATCACCATCTGAAGGCGGAACATCAGCCGCTGATGTTGTGATATTGTCAATTTTTGTAGCTTCCGCAGTTGCATCATTTGTTACTTGCACTGTTGAACTGTCAGCTTCGCCAGATGCTTCGGATACATCCTGCGCTTCGCTACAGGCCACAAGTGTAAGCGCCACACCTGCTAAGAGACCAATGCGGATACCGTTGCCAGAGAATTTCTTTAAATTTTTGCCCATTTCAACCAACATTTATAACCCTTTCTAAAGTGCCCACCTTACTCTTACCCTCCCCCCAGAGAGTTTTATTGAGCATTAAAGAGCATTCAATTGCTTTTACATAACCAACCAAAATTGCAAGCCGGCCCATCCAACCATTTCACAATTTTAACTTAACCGTCGAAAACTAAAGAGGACAAGTTTGAGGCATTTTCATGACCCAATTCCATTACCCGTCTCAATGATTATTTCTGTCGCTTTGACAAAACAGCCTCGCCCAATTTTGTCAATGCCTGTTTTAGGTTTGAATCTTCAACACCACCAAGCATATTGTTGAGCTCTTGTTTTTCGCTTTTTTGTAATTTTCGAGGTTTTTTACGAATTTTGTCGTGTTTTTGTACTGCTTTTTGAATAATTTTTATGCGATTGATGGCGGGAAAGCCAAAAAACGAGTTGATCCGCGAAATAATTTCATTTTGTTGATGAGACAAAAAAAGCGCACAAGATCCTTCGCAGGCTATCGTTAGTTGCCCTGGCTCCAAGCCGCCGCCACTTTCAGGATCAGACTGTAGATGCCCTCTTTGGCGTGGCCAGGTGATTTTCTCAGGGCGTGAACATTCCTCAAATTCAGGACCGACAATTTCATCCCAAACACCGATTAGCATCGTATTAATGCCAGCCTTTTTAGCCAAAATTGGATCAATTAAGACATTGGCAATCTCGGCAATTTGTGAGGCTGGTTTGCCTCCATATCCGTTTTTTTTATAGTTCCCTGCCAAGGCATTCGATCCTATGTTCGAGTTTTGCTTTATATTCAACTCATCATTAAACGCATTATTGGGGTTTTGCTACTTTTTAAAAGCACTTGATCTTACAAAGAAGTGAATTCGTAATATAAGTAGCATCGCAATGAATAATACCTAACTTAGAAGGTGATCAGATTGAGTGAAATTTCTGGCAAGCTACTGGTATGGTATGATAAATACCACCGCACTCTGCCGTGGCGAATACCGCCAGGAGATAGTAAATCAGGTATTTTACCTGATCCATATCATGTCTGGCTATCAGAAATTATGTTGCAGCAAACCACGGTCACTGCAGTGAAACCCTATTATGAGAAGTTTTTAAAACTCTGGCCAAACATCACAGCTTTAGCTGAAACTAGCAACGAAAGCGTTATGCAAGCATGGGCCGGATTAGGCTATTATTCCCGCGCGCGAAATTTAAAGAAATGCGCCGAATATGTTGTTTCCGAGCTCCAAGGTCGCTTCCCCGACAATGAAACCGAACTAATCAAGCTACCAGGTGTTGGTCCATATACGGCAGCAGCAATCGCCAGCATTGCTTTTCAACAACCCGTAGCCGTAGTTGATGGCAACATCGAGCGAGTTTTTGCGCGTCTCTTCACGATTAATACCCCATTACCACAAGCCAAAGTACCGATAAAAGAAAAAGTGGCCAAGCATTTACCCGCGGCGCGACCCGGTGACTTTGCACAAGGGCTTATGGATCTAGGCTCATCAATTTGTACTCCTAAAAAACCCAATTGCCTGCTCTGCCCGTTGCAGGATATATGCAAAGCTTCAAAACTTGGCTCTCAAGAAAGCTATCCCGTAAAAACCCCTAAAAAAGTTAAAGCAAAGCGCAGAGGCGCGGCATTCGTTATCGAAGATATGGATGGTGCAATTTATATACAGAAGCGACCTGAAACCGGACTTCTTGGCGGTATGAGCGAAGTTCCAACGACAGATTGGAACTCAAATCAAGACGGAGAAACTGATATCCAGTCTGCTCCGTTTAGTGGTGACTGGCAAAAAAGGGGAGAAATCAGGCATGTATTTACCCATTTTGAACTTAGTCTGATTGTCTACCACATAAAAGTGGACATACGACCTACGTTAAACGGTTGGTGGTCCGCACAAAATGAAATTGAAGGTGAAGCGTTACCAAATCTTATGAAAAAAGTTGTTTTAAAAGCGACTGATCGAAAGCGAAAGTAGATTTCGATAATACCACATAGATATCGTAACAATAATATCTTCAAAGCAGTGAAGGTTTTACTGATTGTAAGAAGGACCGACCTAATAGTCGGCCCGGTCAACTTACGGTAAAACTACCCGGCCTTTGCCATTTCAGCACGAATAACCGTACGAAACTCATCAATTTGCTTGAGTTTACCTTGATCCTCATAATGCCAGAATGTCCATCCGTTGCAAGCATCAAAGCCCTGGACTTTTGCACCCATCTTATGGATGGAACCAGCTTCACCATTTGCTTCAATGGTTCCATCAGCACGTACGTTTGCCATGTATCGACGTTTTGAATCCGTCAATGTTGTACCAGGTTTGATCAGTCCAGATTCCAAAAGCGTGAGAAATGCGACACGTGGCTCGGCCTTCTTGCCGGTAATGACCTTCAGCTCCGCTTTGCCAAGTGGTGTAACACTATCAATACGGGCTGTTGCTGCATCAATATAGTCTTGCTCGCGTTCAATCCCGATGAAATTACGCTCAAGACGTTTAGCTACGGCGCCCGTTGTACCAGAACCGAAGAACGGGTCCAGAATAACATCACCGGGTTTTGTGGATGACATGATCACACGTGCAAGCAATGCTTCCGGCTTTTGTGTCGGATGGACTTTTTTACCATCGTCACCTTTAAGACGCTCACCACCATTGCAGATCGGAAATAACCAATCAGAACGCATTTGCACATCGTCATTTGACGCCTTTAACGCGTCATAGTTAAAAGTGTAACCCTTAGCTTTCTCATCGCGGCTTGCCCAAATCATGGTTTCGTGTGCATTTTGAAAACGACGGCCACGAAAATTTGGCATCGGATTTGTTTTACGCCAAATCACATCATTAAGCAGCCAAAATTCTAGATCCTGCAAAATAGCACCAACGCGGAATATATTATGGTAAGACCCAATCACCCAAATTGTGCCATTTGGCTTTAAAACACGGCGACAGGCCAACAACCAAGCACGGCAAAAGCTGTCATAGGCTTCAAATGATGAAAATTGATCCCAAGCATTGTCAACAGCATCAACTTTTGAATGGTCCGGGCGATGAAGATCACCACCGAGCTGCAGATTATAAGGTGGGTCGGCAAATATCATATCGACAGAATTATCAGGAAGCGCTTCAAGAGCTGCGACACAATCACCCTTGATAATTGAGTTCAGATAAGGGGCCTTATCTTCAGAAGCGGACCGGATTTCTTTCAGAGAAACAACAGACGACATGGGATACTCACACAAATACTCAAAACATAATGAGCACATTGTTACTGCTTACGGTAAATATTGAATTACTGGACATGGTAAACAGAAAATGAACGTCTAAAAATATCCCACAGTGACTTGCTTTATGAACTGGAATAAGGAAAAACGGGCACCTTAAACTCCATCTACATGAACGGATTTCCAATGGCTGACCTTGATCTCATCATATTCGATTGTGACGGCACGCTGATCGACAGCGAATTTCTAGCGGCGCAGATAGAATCAGAACAACTAAGACAGGCTGGCTTTGATATCCCCGTTGAGGAGTTTGCTGAACGCTTTGCAGGAATGACGACCAAGAATATCATGATGGAAGTTGAGCGACAGGAAAATATCCCCCTTCAAGCGACGCTACTGGAAGAGACACATGATATTTTGAATAGACGCATCCCAGCAGAGGCGATTGCCATTGAAGGTGCAGCGGATGCACTTAAAAAAATAACGACCCAAATGTGTGTTTGCTCTAACTCGCCAGAAAGTCGCCTTGAGATGATGTTGACCAAAAATCAGCTCATTGGCTATTTTGGTGACCGCATCTATTCGTCAAGAAACGTGGGAGAGAAGCGACCAAAGCCGCACCCTGATGTTTTCTTATACGCGATCGATGTGCTCGATGCAGAACCCGACTATACAATCGTGATCGAGGATTCAGAATCGGGCGTCAAAGCGGCAAGGGCTGCAGGCGCACGTGTCATTGGCTTTACCGGCGCTTCTCACAGCTATCCCAGCCATTCAGACAAACTCATTGACGCGGGCGCTGAGACGGTCATTAACCGCATGTCAGACTTGCCACAAATGATCGAAGTTCTGGCTGAATGGACCGAACTTAAATAGCCGCTCTAGCTTTTTGGACCTGAATCGAAACCGACAAAAACCTCTGTTTCGCCGCCAGCGCCCGCAGGAATTATAACATTGGGGTCATTAAATACGAATTGAGCTGTCAAATTCGGGCCAATTAAAGATACAACCTGCGTTGAAAGTTCTGAATAGAGGACACTCTTTGTTTTTTTATCGACCACAACGACACGAATAGGCAATTGAACCTCGCCGGCCTTGCCTTGAGGCCCTGCAAGTAAACGACCCGCAGCAAATACACTTACATTGAGCTGTCCGCCCGAAATAGTGCAAGATCTCGTCGCATCCGCCAATGAGGACTGATATGTGATCTTGGATGGATCACCCTCACCTTTTCGGGTATAAGCGCGGTAATATGTTGTACCCTCTCGGAAACTTACGCGCGGACAGCTACCCTGAATAATTGGCGCTGTCTGTTCCGCTGTATTTGCAACATCTAACGTATTTGCCGGCTCTGTTGATTTACAACCTGAGAGTATCAAAAAAACTGATAAAATTGGTAATGAATTTCGAATTATATGGAACACAGGAACAAACTCTACTTTTTTTCAAAATTTTAAATTGTAACATGCATGACGCAAAGGCTTTGCATGTCTGTCATGTTAGTTTATATCAGCGCCTGAACAAAAAATCGATGCAGAGCATCTATAAAAATAATCTTTGATGCTAGCACATGGAGAAAATAGCTTTGCAATATGTATCCACGCGAGGTGAAGCACCTGAATTAGACTTTAGCGATACTCTTCTCGCAGGTCTTGCAACAGACGGCGGCCTTTATGTTCCTAAAACATGGCCAGAATTTAGCAAACGAGAAATAAAAGCGTTACGCGGCAAGCCTTATGCCGATGTTGCTTTTACGATTTTGCAGCCATTTGTTGACGGTGATATTCCCGATGATCAGTTAAAGAAAATGATCGATGAAGCTTATGCAGGCTTTCGCCACAATGCAGTAACACCAATTATTCAGATGGATGATAATTCTTATTTGCTTGAATTATTCCATGGTCCGACATTGGCATTTAAAGATGTTGCTATGCAATTACTCGGTCGCATGATGGATTATGTGCTTGAGCAACGCGACCAACGTGCAACAATAGTTGGCGCGACATCAGGCGATACCGGCGGTGCAGCGATTGAAGCATTTGCTAATCGAGATCGTACAGACTTGTTCATTTTGTTCCCGCATAATCGGGTTTCGCCCGTGCAACAACGCCAGATGACAACGTCAAAAGCAAAAAATGTGCATTCCATTGCGATTGAAGGTACATTTGATGATTGCCAAAACCTTGTCAAAGCAATGTTTAATCATTCCGACTTTAGACAAGATGTACAGCTTTCTGGTGTGAATTCCATCAATTGGGGTCGTATAATGGCTCAAATTGTCTACTATTTCACTGCAAGCCTAGCCATAGGCGGGCCTGATCGCAAAGTATCTTTCACCGTTCCAACTGGAAATTTCGGCGACATCTTTGCAGGTTATGCAGCGAAGAAAATGGGGCTACCGATCGCCAAATTGACAATTGCCTCCAACGACAACGACATTCTCGTTCGCACACTTAAAACCGGCACCTATGAAATGAAGAGTGTTTCGGCAACCAGTTCTCCGTCGATGGATATTCAAATCTCATCGAACTTTGAACGCTTACTCTTTGAAGCCTATGGGCGCGATGGTGTGAAAATTCGCAACGCGATGGACGCACTAAAACAATCAGGTTCATTTACGATTGAAGATGACATTCTTAAAGCTATCCGCCGAGAATTTACAACAGGAAAAGCACTTGGTAAAAATGTCGACGCCACGATTTTGAAATATCATCAGGAAAATGGTTACTTGCTTGACCCTCATACTGCCGTTGGCATGTATGTTGCCGAGAAGAATATACGCCCTACAGCGCCTATGATTACTCTTGCAACTGCACATCCGGCAAAGTTTCCGACAGCGGTTAAAACCGCTTGCGGAATTGACCCAGCACTGCCAAACTGGTTAAGCGATCTGATGCAACGGGAGGAAACGTTTAGAGTATTGCCAGCAGAGTTAAAATTCGTGGAGGAATTTATCTCAATGCATACACGTGCAAGCCTTTGAATTTAATAATTATATGAGTATCAAGACAACCCAACTTAACAATGGCCTGACAATTGTTACCGAATATATGCCGCATCTTGAAAGTGCCGCTTTAGGAATATGGGTCAAAGCTGGCTCGCGTGATGAAACAGACGAAGAGCACGGCATTGCCCACCTTTTAGAACACATGGCTTTTAAAGGTACGGGCAAGAGAACGGCTCGACAAATCGCTGAAGAAATCGAGAATGTCGGCGGTGAACTCAATGCGTCGACATCAACTGAAACAACAGCTTTTTATGCCCGTGTTTTGAAAGATGATGTCCCGCTGGCCGTTGATATTCTGATTGATATTTTGACAAACTCAACATTTGAGCAAGATGAACTTACGCGGGAAAAACACGTCATTTTGCAAGAAATTGGCGCTGCAAATGATACACCTGACGATATTGTCTTTGACAGATTTTCCTCTGCCGCCTTCAAAAATCAAACAGTCGGACGGCCAATTTTAGGAACACCGGAAACTGTTGAAAGTTTTACGCCCGATCAGATTCGTAACTACATGAAGCGAAATTACACCGCCGACCGCCTCACATTTGTGGCAGTTGGTGCAGTAGATCACGATGAAATTTGTAAACTGCTTGAAGATCATGGAACAGCATTTTATCCAGCCAGCGATAAGGGCCGCGAATATCCAGCAGCTATCTACACAGGTGGCACGTTTCGCGAAAAACGCGACTTAATGGATGCACATATATTACTTGGCTTCGAAGGTCGAGCATACCATGTACGTGATTTTTATGCATCACAAGTGCTTGCAAATATTTTAGGCGGCGGCATGTCATCGCGTCTTTTTCAGGAAGTACGAGAACGCCACGGCTTATGTTATTCGATTTATGCATTTCATTGGGGCTTATCTGATTGCGGGATTTTTGGCATCCAAGCGGCAACAGGCTCAGAAGATGTTAAGGCTCTCATACCTCTCATTTTGAAAGAGCTTGTGCGAATCTCTGAACATGTTGAAGAACAAGAAATTGACCGCGCACGAGCACAAATTCGTGCGGGTCTTTTGATGACTCACGAAAGCCCTGCAGCTCGTGCCGGTCAGATTGCACGCCAAATGATGCTCTTTGGGCGCCCAATTTCAAATGAAGAATTAATGGAAAGACTTGTGAACATTACACCTGATCGTCTCACAGACCTTTCCCAGCGCTTGTTTTTTGGTCAAAAAATGACGACATCGGCGGTAGGTCCAATTGACCATCTCGCTGGTATTGAAGATCTTGAGAAGCAACTCAAAACGCCAGGCTCAATGCTAAATGCAGCTGAGTAAAGCGCCATAAGGGCCCTATATGACGCCATTTTTTTGCAATAAGGGTAAGGCTTTAAAAGGCTCTCTGGCTGCCAATGGCCATGCCTTTTTACTAGTTCTAATTTTGGTACTATTCTCAATTATTACTGTACCAAATCAAGTTCTTGCCTATGATCCAGTTCAAATCACCTCTGAAGATAGGGCTATTAATTTAACGAGTGCTGTTGAGATATTTCCGCAGCAGGGGGCTGCTTTTCAAGTTTCCACAGCCCCCGGCACTGATGGTATTGTCCGCCGGATTGAAGTACGTGCAACTGGCGAGCAACATGCAGGGAACTGGGCCGTATTTGTGCTCGCAAATGGTACGAGTGAACAGATTGATCGGTTAATTGTCGCGCCACATTATCGCATTGTAAATGCAGGAATTATTTGGCCTGACTTAGGCTCGAAACGTATTAACAGCATTACACCCAGCGAAGGTTTTGCTCTTGACCGGGAACAAAGTGATGATGCCGATATTTTCCGAATTACGCTTAATCCGGGAACCGTTGTTACGTTTGTCGTTGAACTCACCAGTGATAATTTGCCGCAAATGTATCTTTGGGAACCAGGAGCATACAAAGATACAGTCAACTCATTCACCTTATATAAGGGAATTTTGATCGGTATAGCAGGCTTGCTGGCTGTATTTCTTACAAATCTTTTTATCGTTCGATGGACAGCTATGTTGCCCGCAACTGCAATGCTGGCATGGACAGTTTTGACCTATATCAGTGTTGATTTTGGCTTTCTGCCTGAACTTTTGAGCATTGGACCAGAAGAGCTTCAATATTGGCGTGCTGGCGCTGAGGTTTTACTTGCAGGCAGTTTAATTATTTTCCTCTTCACTTACCTGAGCCTTCATAACTGGCATACAAATTTGTCATATTTAACTCTTGTGTGGCTCTTGGGTCTTGCGGGTTTATTTTCGATAATCTTAATCGATGCTGCTGTTGCTTCTGGCATTGCACGTATTTCGTTAGCGACTACAGTTGTGCTTGGTGTCTTTGTTATTGGTTTTCTTGCTTACCATAAATATGATCGCGCAGTTATGCTCATCCCAACATGGCTTTTACTCCTATGTTGGTTACTCGCTGCCGGTATGACGATTACAGGTCAGTATGATAATGACATTTTACAACCAGCTCTCGGCGGGGGCATGGTCCTTGTCGTATTACTCCTAAGTTTCACTGTGATGCAGCATGTTTTTACAAGCGGCATATACCAACAGGGTTTATTTTCAGATGCAGAACGTCAATCGCTTGCCCTTACAGGATCCGGCGATATAGTTTGGGATTGGGATGTCGCAAGAGATCGTCTGACAACAAACCCTGACATATCAAAACCCCTCGGGCTTGCGCCAAACAGCCTCCACGGTTCATTGCGAAACTGGCTTCCCTTGATGCATCCAAATGATCGCGATTCCTTTAGCACAACACTGGATATCATGCTTGAGGTCAAGAAAGGTCGCATTCATCAGGAGTTTCGTATTCGCGCCTCAGACAATCATTACCATTGGTTTTCATTAAAAGCGCGCCCAGTGATAGGTGCTAATGGTGAAATCCTTCGCTGCGTGGGAACCATTCAAGACATTACGGAACAAAAAATTATCGAGGCACGCCTTCTGAAAAATGCTGTTACAGACAGTTTGACGGGGCTTCCAAATGAAGAGCTCTTTCTGGATAGGCTTCAAACGCATCTTGTGATGGGAAATCGCGACAGTAACCTTCTACCGACCGTTTTAATAATTGATCTGGATAGCTTTAAACAGGTCAATAAGGCTATTGGTATGGCCGCTGGTGATACAATCATGCTGGCGTTAACAAGGCGCATCAGGCGACTACTCAAAGAAGAAGATCTGATGGCGAGAATGAGTGGAGATCAATTTGGCGTAATCTTAATGTCTGAATCTGATCCAAAAAACATAGCCGAGCTTGCAGATGCAATCAGCCAAGCGGTTAAAGCCCCAATAGATTTTGCAAAAAAAGCGTTCAGTGTCACCGCTTCAATAGGCATGTTCACAGTTGTGAATACAAATGCATCGGCGACGGAAATATTGGCAGATGCTGAACTTGCAATGCTACATGCAAAACGTTTTGGTGGTGACCGTATTGAACCATTTAAACCTGCTTACAGGTCAACCGGTCTTAGCTTCCTCAGCCTGCAAGAGAACATGAAAAATGCGATTGCCCGCGGTGAGATAACTGTCGTTTATCAACCCATCGTGAAATTGGACAGCTTGGAGATTAGTGGCTTTGAGGCTCTTCTAAGATGGGAAGACCCTAAAAAAGGCATTATTCCACCTTCTGAATTTATTCCGCTCGCAGAAAAAAATAGCTATATATTTGAACTTGGTCTCCTAGCACTAAAAACTGCTGTTGAAGATATGTCTAGCTGGCACTCAATTTTGGGGGACCTACCAATTTTTATGTCCATCAATTTATCAGCGGCCCAGTTAATGAAGACAGATCTGTTTGACGATATTCAAGCGGAAATTAGTCGTTCAAAATGCGCTGCCTCAAAATTTAAGTTTGAGCTAACCGAAACGGTTGTGATGGGTAACCCAGATATCGCTGCGGCGACCTTCGAGAAAATCAGACAGGCAGGTATGGGACTTTCCCTTGATGATTTTGGTACAGGCTATTCATCAATGTCATATCTGACACAATTCCCGTTTGACGTGTTGAAAATAGATCGTAACATCATTGTGGGCAAAAGTGAAAAACACAGCAAGATGCGAAAATCAATCGTTAATCTCGCTAAAGACCTAGATCTACAAATTGTTGCAGAAGGTGTTGAAACAACAAGTGATGTTGAGGAGCTTTCAGCGCTTGGGTGTGATTATGGCCAAAGTTACCTGCTCGGAAAACCAGGCAGCTCCGACGAAACGCTCAAACTACTACGCGAACGTTTTTCATCAAATGTAAAAAGCTAAACCAGACCTATGCACGACCGCTGAAGCTTGACAATTGAGCAGCCTCTACACCCATGGCTGAGAGCGTGTTCGTATAAATTTTATCGATATCAGGGTCAAATACGGCTTCTTCATTTAGCGGGCAACTAAGCCAGCTATTTGCTTCGATTTCTTCTTCAAGCTGCCCTGGCGACCAACCCGCATAACCTAGACAAAGCACAGCTTTTTTTGGACCGACACCAGCTGCGATAGCCGTCAAAACATCTAGCGTTGCGGTAACGGCCAGCCCGGCAGATAGATGCATAGACGAGGAATTGGTATAATCATCTGAGTGAAGTACAAACCCACGCCCACTATCAACTGGACCACCAATATGAACTGGCAACAGATCGCTAACACCTTCTGGTAAAATGACGCCAGGTTTAGCTTCGACCTGAAGCTTCTGCATGAATTCCGAAAACAGAATATCAGACTGTTTATTCAATACAAACCCCATCGCACCGTCATCTGAATGAGAACAAATCAATATAACACTTTGTGCAAACGGCGTATCATAAAGTCCGGGCATAGCAATAAGGAGGTTATTCTCTAGATAACCACCCCCACGCTGTAATATATCGTTTGATCTATCCATATTTGATAACCTAGCAGACTTTATTTTCCACGCAAACTGTTCACAAAACAAGAACTATTCTCTGAACTTTTGATAAGGATATACAAATTATAATCTCACAAGCTAGTCAATTCTATTTGATTGGTATTATTAACAAGCGTGGTTTACGGTAAAGGGTATGAAACGTATTAAGTCATATTTCACATTCATTCTTCTTGCGCTGTGTCTTCCAACTCTTCCCAGTTTGGCAGCAAGTACCGATTGGTTCGAGACAGACGGCGCTAAGCTTCGATTTATTTCGGAAACTATTCCAAATAGTAATGACATAATTGATGCTGTGTTGCAGATCGAGCTTGAACCCGGTTGGAAAACCTATTGGAGGGAACCAGGTTCTTCGGGAATTCCTCCCAGTATTGACTTTTCCCAAAGTAAAAACATCAAAGAAGCACGCGTGCTTTTCCCCACACCCGTTATGATTGACGATGGGTATTCACGATATGCGGGTTATAAAAAATCCGTTGCTTTGCCAATTGAAATTAAAAGCAATGGTGAGAATCTGCATCTAATTTCAGATATTTTTATTGGTGTTTGCAGCCATATATGCGTCCCTTTTTCTGCCAAAATCGATCTCGACTTATCTAATTTGCAGACAAATGCAGCGGAAAAAGAAGTCATCGAACTGGCTCGCATAGGGCTTCCGCTTAAACAAGGCGATGATCTCAAACTTAATAAAGCAAGCTTTAATAACGTGGAAAATTCGATTGATTTGAATATAGAACTTCCAAGCTTTTATCCCAAATCATTCAAACCAGAAGTATTTTTGCATGGGCCGTCAAAATTATCGTTGTCCCAACCCCAACTTATAGAGATCAATGAGACTCAAGCCAAATTTAAAACAAAGCTCTTCAAAAAACTAAAAGTAGATGAGACCCTATCTGGAGAGATGTATGTTTTAATAAAGCTCGGACAAAGATCTGTAGAAACCTCTATAAATCTGGACACGCTAAATTAAAGTTTCTAACATCCAAACCTACACCGCTCTGGTCATATAACTAGATTATGCGAACAAGCTCCACTATCTTCGTTAAATAAAATTTATAAGGAAATATGTATGTCAATTTCAATTGGTGATTCTCTCCCAACAGCTGTTTTTAAAGAGAAAACGCCCGATGGATTATCCGAAGTCAGTGTAAATGACATCTTTGACGGCAAGAAAATTGTTCTTTTTGCAGTACCAGGCGCGTTTACCCCTACTTGTCATTTAAATCACCTCCCCGGCTACCTTGAACATCACGATGCGATCAAAGCCAAAGGCGTTGACGACATTGCTGTTGTCTCCGTCAACGATGCTTTTGTTATGGGTTCATGGGCAGATGTTACCGGCGGGGCAGATAAAATACGTTATCTATCAGACTGGGACGCGAGCTTTACCAAAGCAATTGGTTTGGAAACTGATCTTTCTGCAGGAACATTGGGCATTCGTTCCAAGCGCTATTCCATGATCGTTGAAAATGGCAAAGTTACTGCGCTCAATGTCGAAGATGTGCCAAGCGAAGCAGTTAGTTCGGGCGCAGTAAAACTGCTCGAGCAACTTTAAATTACGATTTTTTAAACGGCTCCATTCCGGCACGAGCGAGCTCATCAGCACGTTCATTGTCGGGATGGCCTGCATGCCCCTTGACCCAATGCCATGTCACATCATGGTGACTACGCGCCTCATCTAACGCTTGCCAAAGCTCTACGTTTTTTACTGGTTTCTTGGCAGCTGTGCGCCAATTATTTTTCTTCCAACCATCAATCCATTTCAAAATTCCATCGCGCACATATACAGAATCTGTATATAGATCAATTTTGCAGGTTTGCTTCAAAGCATTCAATGATTCGATTGCAGCGGTTAATTCCATCCTGTTATTGGTGGTGTTGGCCTCGCCACCTTTTAATTCTTTTTGATTATCTTGATAACGAAGGATCGCACCCCAACCACCTGGTCCCGGATTACCGGAACAGGCGCCGTCTGTATAAATTTCGATATGTTTCATGAATTAATTCAACCCGTACTCAGATGGGCTCTTGATACTTTGGTGAAAACGCAGCCGACGCAGATATTCAAGCGGATCTTTTTTTACAACAAAGGCACCATCGGGAACATTGATCCAATCGTAAAGGCGGGTGAGGAAGAACCTCATGGCAGACCCGCGAGCGAGCAACGGCATCGCATCACGCTCTGCTGGCTCCAACTTGCGTATGCTTTCATACCCTTTGAAAAAAGCCATAGCTTTGGTCATATTGAAAGAACCATCAACCTCAAAACACCATGCATTTATGCAGATGGAAATGTCATAGGAAAATGTATCGTTACAAGCAAAATAAAAGTCTATCAGGCCAGACAGGTCATCGCCGATAAAAAAGACATTATCGGGAAAGAGATCTGCATGGATAACTCCACTTGGTAGCCCCCTTGGCCAATTATTTTCCAACTCATCAAGCTGTCCGTCTATTTCTGCAACCAAGCCCTTTTGAACCGTATCGGCTTTATCTCGTGCCTGATTCCAAAGAGGTCGCCAATCTGAAAGCTCAAGCCCGTTTTTTCGCTTTATCGGGAAGTCCTGCCCTTTGAGATGGAAACTTGCAATGGCTGCACCTAGTTCACGGCAATGCTTGGCTTGGGGTTTTCTGAGCCACATGCCTTCTAAAAAGGTAATAATTGCGGCTGGGCGACCAGCTAACTCTGATAAGATCTCCCCATCTTTTCTATGAACAGGCAGTGGGCAGCTCACATCGCGCGCCGCTAAATGTTCCATCAATCCCAAGAAAAACGGTAAATCATCCTTATTGACCCGCTTTTCATAGAGGGTGAGAATAAAGGTGCCTTCTGTTGTACGTAACAGATAGTTAGAATTTTCAACGCCTTCGGCAATCCCTTTGTAGGAGAGTAACGTTCCGATATCATATTTTTTGAGGCAATCCGCCAACTCAACTTCATTAATATCTGTATAAACTGCCATTCTACTGCCCGTTCACAAAAGCCATGTCTTGAACCGTAAGTTCGACATCTCTAATCTCGCGGTTAACAAGAAAGTTCTCGGTCTCTTTGACAATTTCGGCAAGCTCAATTTTAACATCAAACCGTTCGCGGAATGCTTCGATAATCTCATCAACAATAACCTCGGGTGCTGAGGCCCCGGCCGACATGCCGAGCGTGCGTACATCTTCAAATTGATCCCAATTGATTTCTGATGCTCGTTGAACCAAAAGCGAATTCTTTGCCCCTGCTCGCTTAGCAACTTCGACAAGACGCTTGGAGTTCGACGAATTCGGCGCGCCAACTATAATGAAGAAATCACAACCTTCCGCGGCCTGTTTTACAGCTTCTTGGCGATTGGTTGTCGCGTAGCAAATCGATTCAGCAGCAGGTGCATGAATATTCGGAAAGCGCTCCTTCATCCGTTTGATCACATCTTGTGTATCATCGACCGATAGTGTGGTCTGCGTTACAAACCCTAAAGCATTTGGATCGCTTGGCGAGAACGCGTCCACGTCCTCCACCGTTTCGATAAGTGTAACTTCACCTGCTTCCAACTGCCCCATTGTTCCAATGACTTCAGGGTGACCTTTGTGTCCAACCAAGATAACATGACGCCCCAAACGTACATGGCGCATGGCTTGTTTATGGACTTTTGACACCAGCGGGCAGGTCGCATCTAGATAAAATAAATTTCTCTCAACAGCATCTTCTGGCACGGATTTCGGTACGCCATGAGCCGAGAAAACCACCGGTTGATCGTGGTGTTCTGTCGGTATCTCATCAAGTTCTTCAACGAAGATTGCGCCAAGTTGCTCGAGCCCTTCGACAACAAAACGGTTATGCACAATTTCGTGGCGCACATAAACGGGCGCTCCATATTTTTTGAGCGCAAGCACTACAATTTGAATAGCTCTATCCACACCTGCACAAAATCCGCGCGGGCCACATAATCGAATTGTCAATTCAGATTTTTGCATCAAAGTTACATCCTATTTTCATAACCTTAGTGGGTGGCCTGCCTCACGATGTCAAGAGGAAGCAACGATGATCTTTAAGCTTTCAATGTCTTGCGCCGAAACAAAAATACACCAGCGATAACCAATAATGTTGCAGCAAGTCCATACCAGGTGAAAGCATATGATAGATGGTTATTGGGAAGATCAATAAGTGTCACACCACCAATTGGATAGCCGCCAGGAATATCTGACTTAACGGCATCGATGAAAAACGGTTGCACCTGATCATCTGCGATCGTTAACTCACTCATCTTCGCCATCAAAATGAGATCTTTCCAATAAAATATGTTTTTAACCGGATCATTATCAGGAACCAAACTGGATGGTTTTTCATTTAACATTTTTCGAGCAAGACCTGTGACCGACACACGACCTGTAATTTGTCCTTGCGGACGTAATTCCGGATTCTTAAGGTCAAATTCAACAAAACCACGATTGATGAACACGGTGCCACCTTCAAAGCTCAATGGCGTATAAACATAATACCCCGTGCGGCCTTGATGCGTGGCAAAAAAATGCTGTTCTTTGGAATGATCAAAAACACCCTCAACCGTGACGGGTTGATATTCAAAAGCCTTTTCATCTTTTACATTCTCGATAATCTGATCAATCGTTACTGGTTGCGACTTAAGCCTCTCGTCTATCTGGCTAAGAAGATTTTCTTTCCATTCCAGCCGATTAACCTGCCATGTCCCCAGCACGATAAGGGTCGCAAACACTATTATCGTTAAGGTCAAAATGAGTAAGTTAGCGATAGAGAATTTTTGAATTTTCTGTTGTTCCATATAGTTATCCCCGATCAATTTCACCCTGAGCGGCTTTGTTTCTATATTGCAAACAAATCATTATGCCCTTTATTGCTCTTAATAGATATAGACCTAGTCCGATGGTGAGTGGGAACCATATGGCAAGGTGAAGCCATAAGGGCGGCGAATAATTTACTTCAAGCCATAAGGCCAACCCAACGACAACAAACCCTAAACCAGTCATAACGAAAACAGCAGGTCCATCACCTGAGTCAGCAAATGCATAATCGAGCTTACAATTTAGGCATTCTTTCTTCAGCGCAAGAAAGCCGTCAAACAACTGCCCTTGGGCGCAACGCGGGCACCTCCCTTTGAACCCGGTTGAAACAGGATCAACAGGTGCATATCTTGCATGATCATGGCCCATCGCATTTCCGCTTAAATTACTTTCCAAATAATAAAGGGCGACCAAAAAGCCGCCCTCCAAAACTATCATAATACATTTTCCAACTAGTGGATAGCAGCACCCCAAGAGGCCCAAACATATACCGCAAAGAACAGGAATAGCCAGACAACATCAACAAAATGCCAATACCAAGCAGCAGCTTCAAAGCCAAAATGCTGGTCTTCTTTAAAGTGGCCTTTAAGCGCACGGATCAGGCAGATAAGCAGGAAGATTGTTCCTACAAGCACATGAAAACCATGAAAGCCTGTCGCCATGAAGAATGTTGATCCGTAGATTGAATCTTTAAATGCAAATGGTGCAGCAGCATACTCATAAGCTTGTACGCCTGAGAATAAAAGACCAAGAACAACTGTAGCCAAAAGACCATATATAAGGCCTTTACGATCGCCATGTAGCAATGCGTGGTGAGCCCAAGTCACGGCTGTACCAGACCAGAGCAGGATCACAGTGTTATAAAGCGGCAAATGAAGTGGGTCGAGAACCTCGATACCCGCAGGAGGCCACTGCCCCCCCGTATAAGCAACACGTGCTTCCTGTACAGCTTCAGCCGGATAAAGACTTGCATCAAAGAACGCCCAGAACCAGGCGACAAAGAACATCACTTCTGATGCTATGAACATGATCATGCCGTAGCGAAGGTGAATGGACACAACTCGTGTGTGATGCCCCTCATGCGCTTCTTTGATCGTATCAGCCCACCAGAACACCATTGTCGCCAGCACACCGGTAAGGCCGATGAAAAAGAGCCAAGGAGTAGCTAAGAACTCCAAGCCGAACAAGGCAGTTGTATCATCTGATAGATATCGCATATAGCCGATACCACCAATAGCCATGATTAAAGCGCTAGCTGAACCCAAAAACGGCCAAGGGCTCGGGTCGATGATGTGATAATCGTGATTTTTAGTTCCCGCCATAAGAATTACCCCTCAATGGTCTTATCTACGCCACAAGCGCAGGTCATAATCGCAAAATTCGTATAAAACGAATATGTTAATTGTTCATATCTCATAATTTCTTCTCCGCATCCACCGTTTCAGACAAAGCTGCAACAGGTTTTTCACTCTCATGGGAGAAAAAAGTGTAAGAAAGTGTAATGGTTTTGATGTCCTTAGTTTCTTCGTAATCAACAATTTCTGGATCAACGAAAAATATCACCGGCATATCCAAGCTTTCACCTGGCTCTAAGTCTGTTTCAGTAAAGCAGAAACACTCCACCTTATTAAAATAGGCACCAGCAGATTGAGGCGTCACATTAAATGTAGCTTGTCCATTCGTTGTCATGCCAGCAATATTCTTTGCCAAATACTCAATTTGAGCTGTTTCGCCAATTGCAATCTCAATTTCGCGAACCTTGGGTTTGAAATCCCAGGGTAGATCTCCTGAAACATTTGCGTCAAAACGAATTTTAATTTTCTGGTCAAGAATAACGTCAGATGCCTGCTCAACACGAGATGTAGTACCACCATACCCCGTAACCTGACAAAAAATTTCATAAAGCGGTACAGCAGCATAGCTCACACCGACCATAGCACCAACAAAAGCTACACAGGCGATGGCGACTTTACCATTGCTGTTTTTAACTGCTTTGTTTTCTGCTTGGTTATCAGTCATGACAGCTTCCTAAAACTTTCCTGATGCAACATCAGGACCAATTTTAACAACGGTTAGAATGTAAACTATGACGACAAAAACAATCAGCACAATTCCCAGAGCTACAGAGCGGGCTTTCCTAGCTTTTGCCTGTTTCTCGGTCAGAGTTACTTTTTCAATCTCAGACATTAAAGAACTCCGATAGCAAGTTCGATGCCGCGATCAATGATAAACATTGAGAAAATAGCAAATAGATAAATAATAGAGAAGCCAAACAACTTCTTAGCGGCTGTCATCTTGGAATCCGCTTCGTCCATCCTATAAGTTTTCCAGGAGTAAAAAACAAAACCCAGACCAAGAGCAAGTGCAACAGTGCCATATGCAAGCCCCGCAAAGCCCATAAGGGTTGGTAAAACACCACAAATTGCGGTTAAGATGGCATATGCTAGCATCTGTATTTTAGTTTTATGCGCGCCAACAACATTCGGCATCATTGGAACACCAACGGCTTCATAATCCGTTTGCTTGAATAGTGCCAAAGCCCAAAAGTGAGGCGGTGTCCACAGAAAAATAATAGAAAAGAGAACAACACTCTCAAGCGTGACAGTGCCGGTCACAGCGGCCCAACCAATCATTGGCGGAAATGCACCAGCTGCGCCACCAATCACAATATTCTGCGGTGTCGAGCGCTTAAGCCACATGGTATAAACCACAGCATAAAAGAAGATAGTGAACGCTAGAATACCGGCAGCTAACCAATTTGTGGCAAGGCCGAGGATAATTGTCGCGAAGACTGATAAAACGACACCAAAACCAAGTGCTTCTTGACCAGTAATTCGTCCTGATGGAATCGGGCGCTTCTGAGTACGTGTCATGATGACGTCAATATCAGCATCATACCACATGTTGAGCGCACCACTGGCACCAGCACCAATGGCAATACAAAGAATCGCAATGATACCAATAACCGGGTGAATATTCCCTGGGGCAATAATCAAACCTACTGCGGCAGTAAATACGACAAGCGACATGACACGTGGCTTTAACAACTCAAAATAGTCACCAGCTAAAGCCTCGGACAAATGAGTGTCGGGCAGCTCTGCGGTTAGTTCTATATTTTGACTACTTGCCATTTGACGAATGATCCAAAAATCAGTTTGTTATTTATATTGAAACCGCCAAAAGGCGGTTTCAAATTCTCGTTTTTGGAAGATTATTTAATCTTCGGAAGCTGTTCCCACTGGTGATACGGCGGAGGAGAAGACAATTCCCACTCAAGAGTATCAGCACCTTCACCCCAAGGATTGTTTCCAGCAGCACGTTTTTTCGCGAACGCTTCCCATACACACACGAGGAAGATCACAACACCGACAGCCGAAATGTATGAGCCGTATGATGAGATTGCATTCCAGCCAGCAAATGCATCAGGGTAGTCGATGTAACGGCGCGGCATGCCAGCAAGACCCAAGAAGTGCTGCGGGAAGAATACGATGTTCACTCCGATAAACGTCACCCAGAAGTGCGATTTAGCAAGGAATGAATTGTACATATAGCCCGTAATTTTAGGGAACCAGTAATACCAACCAGCAAAGATCGCAAACACAGCACCAAGTGATAGCACGTAGTGGAAGTGAGCAACCACATAATATGTATCATGATAAGCACGATCCAGACCAGCATTAGCCAACTGAACACCCGTCACACCACCAACAGTGAATAGGAAAATGAAACCAATTGCCCAAAGCATTGGTGTGCGGAAAGTAATTGAACCACCCCACATTGTTGCAATCCATGAGAAGATTTTAATCCCTGTTGGAACAGCAATCACCATTGTTGCAAATACAAAGTAGCGCTGTGCATTGAGTGACAGGCCAACTGTGTACATATGGTGGGCCCACACGACAAAGCCAACGACACCGATACCAACCATTGCATAAGCCATACCCATATAGCCAAAGATTGGCTTACGAGAAAATGTTGAAATGATGTGCGAAACGATACCAAAACCAGGCAAGATCAAAATATAAACTTCGGGATGACCAAAGAACCAGAACAAGTGTTGGAACAAAATTGGATCGCCACCGCCATCAGGGCTGAAAAAGGCCGTCCCAAAATTCCGATCGGTTAGGAGCATTGTGATGCCACCTGCAAGAACTGGCAATGAAAGCAACAACAAGAAAGCTGTAACTAGCACTGACCAAGCAAACAATGGCATCTTGTGCAATGTCATACCAGGGGCACGCATATTCAAGATGGTTGTGATGAAGTTAATCGCACCAAGGATGGATGATGCACCTGCGACATGAAGCGCAAGGATTGCAAAATCCATAGCAGGACCGGGTTGGCCAGTTGTTGATAATGGCGGATAAATTGTCCAACCACCACCAGTACCATATGAGCCTGCCGGACCTTCGACAAACATTGAAAGAAGAAGCAGAATAATCGCAGGCGGCAACAACCAAAATGAGATGTTGTTCATGCGCGGAAATGCCATATCCGGCGCACCAATCATAATTGGAACCATCCAATTGGCAAAGCCACCGATAAGCGCAGGCATAACCATAAAGAAAATCAT
This sequence comes from Lentilitoribacter sp. Alg239-R112, assembly GCF_900537175.1. Taxonomy (GTDB): domain Bacteria; phylum Pseudomonadota; class Alphaproteobacteria; order Rhizobiales; family Rhizobiaceae; genus Lentilitoribacter. Next base: position 863,626 of record NZ_LS999833.1, read on the forward strand.
GATCAAAGCATGCGCCGTTGTAAACACATTATACATATGTTTACCAGCATCTATAGAATTTGCCTCGGTTACGTCACTATATAGCATTTGTGCAAAGCCGTGGAAGTATTGAATTCCCGGCTCTTGCAATTCCATACGCATCGCAACTGAAAGCGCAAAACCGATAATTCCGGCAATAATCGCAAAAATCAGATAAAGCGTACCAATATCTTTGTGATTTGTTGAATACAACCAACGGCGGACAAAGCCCTGAGGCACGCCGTGATTGTGATCATCATGAGAAGCAGTAGTATCTGTCATAATTTCCTCTATCGCCTTCTTTATTCAGACTGAGAAGCAGCAAGTTGAACTTTTGACTTGCCAGTCTCTACGGAAGCCATAAGGGCTTTATTAGCATCTTCAATGTCGTCTGCAGCTGCAGCTAACCAAGTGTCATACTGTTCTTGTGAGACAACACGGATTGCGATCGGCATATATGCATGATCCTTGCCGCAAAGCTCCGAACACTGACCATAGTACAAGCCTTCTTTTTGAGCGTTGAACCAAGTTTCGTTTAATCGACCTGGGATGGCATCAATCTTAACGCCAAATGAAGGCATCGCAAATGCGTGGATTACGTCAGCGGCTGTTACGATCAACCGAACTTGAGTATTCACAGGAACGACAACTTCATTATCGACAGCCAACAAACGAGGATACGCTGCTTTATCTTCTTTACCAGCTTCCACACGGTCACCCTCTTGCAACATCAGCGCATCGAAGGAAACTTCGTTTTCTGTCTGATACTCATAGCCCCAGTACCACTGGTATCCAGTTGCCTTGATTGTAATCTTAGGTTCTTCTTCAGGTACAAGTTGCTGTGTCAAAATATTGAATGACGGAACCGCAATTGCAAGGAGGATCAAAACAGGGCCTAAAGTCCAAACAACTTCAATCGCAGTATTGTGCGATGTAGTGGAGGGCTCAGGATTACGTTTTGCGCTGAATTTCCAAGCTACATAAGCCAGTAAAACCGCCACAAACAATGTAATTGGAATGATGAACCACAAAGTGTAAACTTCAAATCCAATAATTTGACTCATCATATCGGTTGCAGCAGGCTGCAATCGCGTTTGCCAATCGACTGGTTGCGCCGCAAACACCGCGGTCACTGAAAGCAGCAAGCTTGAAATAGCCATAGCTGCATAAGCCAATTTTTTCACGTTAGGTCTCCCTCACATACATCTGCGCGTCAGAAAACCACGCAGAATCCCAAAATAATTGTTGCTGTTAAAACCACACAATGGCCTCTATCGCAATATACGTATTGCTGAATTCATGCGGCATTTTTGCGCGGGGGCCCAAAAACCCTTATAAATCCACAATTGTGAGCATATTTATACCATCATTTCAGCAAAGGCTTGCGTCAACTTTACAAAAAAGAATTCCAATTATTAAAAAAAACGTGGAATTCCTCAATTTGGACGAATTTCAAAACCCTTATCAAGCTGGAAAAGAACTAATATAGTGATTTAATATGCATTTTCTTTTATGCACATATAAATCAACAGTAGAGTACTGATTCGCCTGAATGGGGGCTTAATTAATTTTGATGATGAGAAACTCGATGCGCCTTTCCAAAATTGCTGTTTGCCTTTCAATGTTTTTGTCTTTGATATTTCCTCTTCATAGTATGGCTCAAACTTCTGAAGCCAACCCTGAGCGGCAAGTTATTCCGAACCCTAATGGCACAAGCAGTCAACCTCCTGGCTATATCAAGGAAAAATTTGGCGAGTGGCATCTAGTTTGTGACCAACCTGCGGGGGCACCCGGTGATCAATGTGTTCTAATGCAGAATGTAGTCGCCGATGACAGAGCTGACGTTGGCCTTTCAGTCATTGTAATTAAAACAGCGGATAAAAAGGCACGTATTCTTCGCATCTTGGCTCCGCTCGGTGTTCTTCTGCCCAATGGTTTAGGTCTTATCATTGACGGTAAAGATCTTGGTCGCGCTTATTTCACACGTTGCTTTACGGACGGATGCTTTGTTCAAGTTATTATGGATGATGATATGCTTAACGCATTGAAAAGCGGAGATACTGCTATCTTTTTCATTTTCCAAAGCGAAGAAGAAGGCATAGGCCTACCAGTTGACCTAACCGGTTTTTCAAAAGGCTTTGAAGCACTCGAATAAGTTCACACCTATTTGAAGCTATCATGAGCTGAATATATTTGTACTTTCAAAGGTTCAGCTCCATATTAGTTCATTGATGTACGCACAAACGATAATACGGAGTTCGTAATGGCTGACAATTTGTTTGAAAATTTTGACATCGACGAAGCAAGGATTCAGTCGATTGTGGCAAACAGCCTTTCGAACGCAGATGATGGCGAGCTTTATGTTGAATATTCGGAAGCTGAGTCTCTTACGTTTGACAATGGTCGTCTCAAAGGCGGCAGCTTTCATAGTGATCAAGGTTTTGGACTACGCTCTGTCGCAGGCGAAGCAACTGGCTATGCGCATTCTGGCGAGATGACAGAACAGGCGCTCATGAGGGCTGTTGATTCCGTCAGCGCGGTTACACGTGGTTACAAAGGTACATATTCCGAACCGCCAGTTGGCACCAACCGTAAACTCTATTCAGAAAACAATCCCCTTAGCTCACCAAACTTTGAAGCAAAAGTCACTCTTCTGCAGGATATTGATGCCTATCTGCGCGATAAGGATGAAAGCGTTCGACAAGTTACCGCTTCGCTAAGTGCAAGTTGGCAGGTTGTGAATATCCTGCGCGCTGATGGCCATATTGTGCGCGATATTCGCCCTCTCACGCGAATGAATATCTCGGTCGTTGTTGGTAAAGGTGATCGTCAGGAAACAGGTTCATTTGGCATTGGCGGGCGTCAGGACTTCGGCGAGTTCATTGCAATTGATAGCTGGAAACATGGTGCCGACGAAGCGCTACGCCAAGGATTGGTCAATCTTGAAGCAATTGCCGCGCCCGCTGGCACAATGGATGTTGTTCTTGGCGCTGGTTGGCCTGGCGTGATGTTACATGAGGCAGTGGGCCACGGGCTGGAAGGCGATTTTAATCGTAAAAAGACATCGGCGTTTGCTGGTCTTTTGGGTGAGCAAGTTGCAGCAAAAGGTGTCACCGTCGTGGATGACGGCACGATTGATAACCGTCGAGGTTCTCTTTCTGTTGACGATGAAGGCACACCCACTGGCTATAATGTTCTTATCGATGATGGAAAACTCGTTGGCTATATGCAAGATCGGCAGAATGCGCGTCTTATGGGCGTAAAACCTACTGGAAATGGTCGCCGCCAAGGTTACGCACATCAACCTATGCCGCGCATGACAAACACCTACATGCTGGGTGGAGATAAAGAGCCTGCGGAGATTATTGAATCCGTTAAAAATGGCATCTATGCCGTCTCATTTGGCGGCGGTCAGGTTGATATTACATCAGGTAAATTCGTTTTTGGTTGCACAGAAGCTTATATGATTGAAAACGGGAAAATTGGTGCACCTGTCAAGGGTGCTATGATGATTGGCAATGGCCCCGAAGCGATGCATCGCGTATCAATGGTTGGCAATGATATGGAACTTGATACTGGCATTGGTATGTGTGGCAAACAAGGCCAAGGCGTTCCAGTTGGCGTTGGGCAGCCTCATCTTCGTATGGATCAGATGACAATTGGTGGTACACAGACTTAGTGTTAGTGGTGCTGGATAATTCCATCCTGCACGATCACGTCTTTCTTTGTACTTACAAGCTTTGCTTTGCTGGGCTGTTTTGCAAGTTCGTCAGAGTAAACCGGGCCAAGCAAGCGCAGGAAATAATCAAATGAAATGCATTTGTCTTGATAAAGCCCATACTGACGATGAATATCATAAATTGATTTCTTCGTTTTACGGTAGCGTTTTATATCCATCGAATGTTTGAAATTTACACGAGAAATTTGATATCCTCCCTCAGGAGCACCTAATCCTAAAGCTTTGAACATATCAGATTTATAGAAGCAAACAGGATCATCTTTGCATTGATAATCATGCCAAAACAGCTCCTTTAATTTAAGAAGCTTGCTTATCTTTTCTCTAAAAAACGACGCCTTGGGAACCAATGCAGTACTCAGCAGACTTCCACCCATGCTCAAGAAAGTAACGCGTCGCCCTTCCAATAAAGATGGATTTTGATCTAGAACTTTTGCCAAAACTATGGGCACCCAAACCGCACCGAAACTGTGCCCAGCAAAAACCACTTCATCATGCTGGCTTATTGTCAGTTCACGGGACACCACCTGCGCGAAAATCTCGTAGCGTTTTTCGATATCCTCATTGGCACCGACAGCCATATCTCTTGCATATCCCCAATGTCCTATTGTTAGTGGGAAAAGCAACCTATCGCCAGGCCATTTGCAAAATACAAAAAACAGAATGATGGAAAGGATGGTAACGGAAACGGTTCGTATCTGGTCATCAAAATTAAGTATGCCCACAAGCGAGGAGGTAGCACCATACGACAGACCGGCAAAGAGTATCATCATTATGATTGGGAAGAGTGCAAAACCACCATAAAGTTTACTTTGTTTGAAGTATCTAAAAACCGTTCCATCAGAGAAAAACGCCAGATATTTTGGAACATTTTTCAACATATTCCCAACTATGAAACCATCCAAATACGGCGCAACAATATCACCAAATGAAAACTGGATAATACGGGTATTAACCTGCCAATTTTCTCCCGTGATTTCTAAATCGCATTCAACGAAATGGTCATCTAAATGCTGGTTTTGCTTTTTTTGTTCCGTCGAAATACCCCAAATTTCACTTGTTTTTTTTGCGCAATACACCACACGACCAAGCATCTTCTCACCCGCACTCGCTTCAAACCCTTGAAAGTTAAAGACTAATCTTGATTTTACAGGTACATCTGGCATGAAAATGATTTACTCGATTTTAACTACAAAGAGAGGTTCTGCAATATAAAGCGTAAATGCGTTTCAAATTCAATCTAACTTAATAGAATTCATTTATTATCGCGAGTATCTTAGCTCAAGGCCATATGAAATGAACAAACCCCTTGCGATAGCTCTTCGCAGATCAATGAAAAAGGCAATGATTCAAGCTGGTTTGGAAACAATTTCCGGGATCAATAGCTTAGGTATGATGTCTGAATTATCGGGCATTGGCGCTATTTTCACGATGCACCGGGTTGAACCCACACCTGACCCATTGTTTAACCCAAGTGCGCATTTGAGCGTGACCCCGGATTTTTTGGAAAAAACAATTCTGGCATTGAAAGCAAAGAATTACCGCGCTTACTCACTAAACGATTTAAAGGCCTATTTAAAAGACCCAAACCCTCGCCAACCTGCGATGTTTTTTACTCTTGATGATGGGTATAAAAATAATCTCGAATATGCGTTGCCGGTGTTTAAAAAGCACAATGTACCTTTCACGGTATTTGCCTGTAGTGGTTTCGTTGAGCGTTCCCATACCATGTGGTGGGAAACAACCGCTGAATTATTGATGAAAGTTGATGAACTCAACTACGATATTGGCAAGGGCGAACGTCGTTTTGAAGTAAAATCGGCTGCGCAAAAATATGCCGCATTCGAGCAAATATCTCAAGATATGACAATGCTAGAGCATAGCGCTGCTGTCGAAAGATTGGATCAACTCGCTTCTGAGCACGGAATTAATGCTCAAAATATTACCAATGATCTCATTTTAACAGATGAAGAATTGCGAAACCTATCTAGAGAACCATTGGCAGACATTGGCGCGCACACTATCAGTCACGCCAATTTGGCACTGGTAAATGATCAGAAACTTGGTTTTGAGATGGCGTTTTCAAAAGACCACATTGAAACAATAACGGGCATGCCTGCTCCCCATTTCGCTTTCCCTTATGGAAAACTAGAAAATGCAGGCAAAAGAGAATTTGAGAAGGCGCGCAACTCGGGTTTTGATTTATCTGTTACCACTGAGCCAAATGTGCTTGATCAAACCGCCTGTCAAAACCTATTCGCACTCAAACGTATTTCACTCAACGGATATTATCAGCGAAGCCGATATGTTAAAGCACTAGCTTCTGGCATTCCGTTTAAGCTTATGAAGGCTGGATAACCGTTATGGAAAAAGGCGCTTTGTCGTCCAATCGTCAGAACTTGCTGCTCTTTCAAACACAATCCGGTCATGCAGCCGATATGGACGATCATGCCAAAACTCAATCGAAAGCGGTGTTAGTCTAAAGCCAGACCAATGTGAAGGACGGGGGATATCACCATCACCAAACTTCTCGGTAAACTGGTTAACAAGACCTTCCAATTCACTACGTTCGGACAACTCTCGCGACTGTGCTGATGCCCAAGCTCCTACCCGGCTACCTCTTGGTCGAGAGTTATAATACTCATCTGCCTCGGCTTCCGATACTTGCGTAACACCACCACGAATACGCACTTGACGACGCAGGCTTTTCCAATGAAAACAAAGGGATGCCTTTTTTGAGGCAAGCAGCTCTAACCCTTTGGTGCTTTCGAAATTGGTGTAAAATGTAAAGCCATCAACACTGAAATCCTTGAGCAACAAAATTCTCACATTTGGCATGCCGTCTTCATCTACTGTTGCGACCGACATCGCATTTGGGTCATTCGGCTCGCTTGCATCTGCATCGGCCATCCACGTTGCGAACAGCTCAAACGGGTCATCAGATTGTGTGAAGTCATTATTTGTTAACATTTTCTCAGTCATAATGCTTTCCAATTGCTTAACAAGTTCATTTGTTTTTTAGGTTTGTTGAATGAGTCTCGCCGTAGAATCCAGTATTTCCACTAAAAGTACAATGTGCCGTCTTGTCGCAAAATTGTGTTTCATAGTGAGCGTATTCGCGCTTGGAGGCTGTATGAGTTCGGTTGGACCTACGGTCCAGGCAACACAACAAATTGGTAATTATTCGATAGCTGCTTTGCAGGATCTTGATCTTTCAGATGAAATTTTAGCCGATGCGATGAGCATTCAGCACGCAGTATCAAAGGCAAAACCATTTAATGTTGATGCATTAGCTTCAGTAGATAACTCAAATATTTCACCCCTCTTTTGGTCTAATAATGTAACTGGTAGCCAGGGAGAGATCTCCTATTTATCCGAAAAAGCATCCGGCAATGGCGTCTGCAAACACTTCAAATCAACTCGACTAAGCTTTGAAGGTGTATCGAGTTACAAAGGTGTTAGTTGCAGCACATCTAATGGAGGCTGGAAGCTTCACAGTTTCTATCCCGTCATTTAAGCATAAAGTAACGTCTCCCTGATTTCGCATAATTACTATTGAGCATCTCTCATATACTTGTGGTTAATATCTACTTGCTAACTTAGCTCTGTAGTTAGTTAAAGGTATGAGTAATGCGTAGCCCCTATTCTGTATTGGGTATTAATAAGTCTGCAAAAGACGATGATATCAAAACCGCCTATCGCAAGTTGGCAAAGATTTGGCACCCTGATCAAAACCCGTCTGACCCGAAAGCTGCTGAAGTTTTCTCCGAGATTAATAATGCCTACCAACTATTAACAGATGGTCCGCGTCGAAAACTTTTCGATGGTGGAAAAATTGACGCGAATGGTCGACGTAAGAAGAAACATACTTTTGTAAATCAAGGCTTTAATCCGTTTGCAAAATCAAAAACAGCGGCCAGTGGCGACGAAAAAACTGAGGGAAAGCAGAAAGCTAATGTAAATACAAACACTACATCAGCGGCTTCAAAGCCAACATCTGCGACGAAACCTTCAACAGAACAACGTCGCAATGAAACTGAAAATCCATTTGCAAATGCCTCTTTTGGTGACATGATTGGCCAAATATTTGGTACAGAAGAAGAACGTGTTGCATTTGAAGCGAAAGCAAGAAAAATTGCAGCTGAACGTGAAAAAAACTACCAACATGAAGCCATCTCAGCACTTGATAGCGCATTTACAAAATTTGAACAGCACAGAGAAAAATCAACAACACAGGCTCCAGACCGAAACTTCATTCTCGATGTCGAACTGGCAGATATATTTACAGGTGTTACGCTTCCTGTTCAACCAGAGCGCAAAAATGGCGTAAAAGTTCATATTCCCGCTGGAACGCCTGATGGTGGCGAAGTACGCCTGGCTGGCATGGGGGATTGCCGAAAGGGAGAGATTCCTGGTGATATAATTGTGAAAGTGCGCTATCGTCCGAACGAAAAATTTTGGATACGAAATGGTGAACTACATACGCACCTCGCTGTTGATCTTGCTGATGCAGTTCTCGGTGGTGAAGTTGTGGCACAAACACCCGAAGGACCGGCAACATTTCAATTGCCCGAATGGACAAGCTCAAATCATGTAATCCGCATTCCAAACCGAGGTTTACCGAATTTGAATGGAGAAAGGGGCGATCTATGTGCAAATGTTTGCATCCTTTTACCTGAACGACAAAACGAAGACTTAAAAACAATCCTTAAATCGACCCGTAAAAGCTGGTTTGTATAGAAAATATCAAATTCTAAGTACTTTCAGGAAAACCATAGTCACTTTTTTAGCTTAAACGCTTAGCAAGGCATAATGAAACTGCTTCAACGCTTGAATGCATGGCCTTGCTGTGTCATAGCCATTTTTATATTGCATGGTTTCATCATTGAAGCACGAGGATAACTAAATGACAGATACAAATGGCCTTATGAAAGGCAAACGCGGCTTGGTTATGGGCGTTGCCAATAACAGGTCAATTGCATGGGGTATCGCAAAGGCTTGCGCAGACGCTGGCGCGGAATTAGCGCTAACATATCAGGGCGAAGCTCTTAAAAAACGGGTCGAACCGCTAGCTGATGAACTGGGCGCAATTGTTGCGGGACATTGCGATGTGACGGACGAAAGCACTATTGATGATGTTTTTGCCAAATTAGAAGCAGAATGGGGCAAGATTGATTTTCTTGTTCATGCCATTGCTTTCTCTGATAAAGACGAACTCACTGGCCGTTATGTAAACACAAGCCACGATAATTTTATGAAAACGATGGACATCTCCGTCTACTCATTCACCGCCGTAGCTCAGCGTGCAGAGAAACTGATGGCTGATGGTGGCTCGATGCTGACCCTGACCTATTATGGCGCTGAGCGTGTTATGCCGCATTATAATGTTATGGGTGTTGCAAAAGCTGCGCTTGAGGCGAGTGTTCGTTACTTAGCCGTTGATTTAGGTAGCAGCAATGTCCGCGTGAATGCTCTTTCTGCCGGCCCAATTAAAACACTAGCAGCTTCTGGCATTGGCGATTTCCGTTATATCCTGAAATGGAACGAATATAACTCGCCACTTAAGCGCACCGTAACAATTGAAGAAGTTGGAAGCTCGGCACTTTATTTATTGTCGGATCTATCATCTGCGGTAACAGGCGAAGTTCATCACGTCGATTCCGGTTATCACACCGTTGGTATGAAAGCAGTTGATGCGCCCGACATTAGTACAGTCTAAATGACCAAGTTTTCAAGGGGCCTTCGGGCCCCTTTTTACTGTCTGAAAAACTTAAAGTTGCAATATATCAGAGTTATTAAATGTCACTATATATAATTCGACACGGCCAAACCGATTTCAACGCGCAAGCCCGTTTCCAAGGCAGTATGGATATTCCACTAAATGATATCGGTAGAGGCCAAGCCCTAAGGAATGGTAAGAAACTGAATGAAATTCTAAGGGGAAATAGTTCTAAGTTTGATTTCGTGTGCAGCCCGTTAGGTCGTGCGCGTGAAACAATGGAGATCATTCGATCCGAATTGGAGTTGCCAAAAGCAGATTATCGAATAGATAAGCGCTTAACCGAAATTAATTTCGGCGATTGGGAAGGTCATACTGCATATGAACTGGAGCAAAAATTTCCTGAACTTTACGCTCAACGGGAGGCGAATAAATGGACATTTACGCCCCCAGGTGAACGTGCAGAAAGTTATGCCAGCTTAGCTGAACGGATTACGCCTGTGTTTGAAGAATTTCAAAAACCTACAATTTGTGTTTGCCATGGGGGTGTGATACGCGTGATGTTGCAAATCAAAGGTGAAGTTTTCGGTCACAATGCTGCGATTACTCAAATACCTCAGGATGAATTTTTGAGCATCAAAGGCACAAATGCGGAATGGATTTAAAATTCATGCTGGATGAATGAAATTACATGCGCAGCTATTCCACAATCAGATAAATTAACCTAAAAGATCACTCAGATCTATTTTAACTCGGTCGAGGTTTCATTTAACAGACCAAACTTTTACAAACAGAATTGTATAACTTCATGTCTCACAACACATTTGGACATCTATTTAGAGTAACAACCTGGGGCGAAAGCCATGGCATTGCCATTGGTTGTGTTGTTGATGGCTGTCCTCCTGGCATCCACTTCACTACCGAAGAATTGCAACACTGGCTTGATAAACGCAAACCTGGTCAATCTCGTTTTGTGACCCAACGACGCGAAGCCGATGAAGTACGCGTTCTCTCAGGTGTTCTACCGCAGGAAGATGGTTCATTTATCTCAACTGGCACACCAATTTCGCTCGAAATTCAGAATACTGATCAACGCTCAAAAGACTATTCTGAAATTTCAAAACGGTATCGCCCTGGCCATGCAGATTACACCTATGATGAGAAGTATGGCTTACGTGATTATCGGGGTGGTGGACGTTCATCAGCCCGAGAAACAGCAACTCGCGTAGCAGCTGGTGGCCTTGCGCGTCGCGTCGTTCCCAATCTTAGTGTTCGCGCAGCACTTGTCCAGATTGGCGACAAAGCCATTAATCGCGATAATTGGGATTGGTCTGAAGTTGACAACAATCCTTTTTTTGCACCTGATAAAGATATCGTCCCCATATGGGAAGAATATCTAGATGATATTCGTAAAAAAGGATCATCTGTCGGCGCAATTATTGAAGTTGTCGCAGAAAATGTACCTGTCGGACTTGGCGCACCGATTTACGCAAAACTTGATACCGATATCGCGGCAAATCTAATGTCCATCAACGCGGTGAAAGGCGTTGAAATTGGAAATGGTTTTGAAGCAGCAAGAATAACTGGCGAAGAAAATGCCGACGAAATGCGCATCGGAGAGAATGGCAAGCCTGAATTTTTGTCTAATAATGCTGGTGGAATTTTAGGCGGAATTTCAACGGGTATGCCTGTTGTTGCTCGCTTTGCAGTCAAACCAACATCATCAATCTTATCGACACGAAAAAGCATCGATAAAGACGGTAATGAAGTTGATGTTCGCACCAAAGGACGACATGATCCGTGCGTTGGCATCCGCGCTGTGCCAATTGGAGAAGCCATGGTTGCATGTGCGATTGCAGATCATTACTTACGAGATCGAGGCCAAACTGGTCGACTTAACGGCAATCTAGAACTTTAGATTAGAAGATAGGAATAAGCGTTCAATGTCATATGATCAAACTCGAGTCGTCGAAGCTATCCGTGCAATTGAAAGTGGAGAGATGGTTGTTGTTACAGATGATAATGACCGCGAGAATGAGGGTGACCTCATTATGGCTGCCGTCCATTGTACACCGGAAAATATGGGTTTCATTGTTCGCCACACATCGGGCATTGTCTGCACGCCTATGCCGCGCTCGGAAGCTAAACGGCTCAACCTGAATGCAATGGTCGCTGAGAATGATGCACCGCATTCGACGGCTTTTACTGTTTCTGTTGATTATAAACATGGGACAACGACAGGAATTTCTGCTGAGGATCGCACATTAACGGTAAGAAATTTGGCAAACCCGAACTCTGGTGCCGTAGATTTCGTCCGACCGGGTCACATTTTTCCGCTTGTCGCGCGAGAAGGTGGCGTTCTCATGCGTTCCGGACACACCGAAGCCGCTGTTGATCTATGCAAACTGGCAGATCTGCCACCGGTCGGAGTTATTTGCGAACTCGTCAATGATGACGGCTCTGTTATGCGCGGCGTACAAGTTAGTGATTTTGCTGCAAAAAATGGACTAAAAGAAGTATCTGTTGCGGATCTAATTGCCTACCGCCAAAGACAAGAAACGCTTATTGTTCGCAATGAAAGCTTTACAATAGAAACAGCGAACGGTCCGGCAACAGCACATTCTTATTCTTTGCCGTGGGACCCAATGCAACATCTGGCTGTTGTCTTTGGCGACATTCGCGATGGTGTGGATATACCTGTCAGACTACATCTTGAATCTGTTGCAGAAGATGTATTTGGAGGAAAGCCACCTCTTCAAGACATCATGAAGAAAATTTCTGAGCATGATCGCGGGATCGTAGTTTATCTTCGTGAAGGTTCAGTTGGTGTTGGTAAAGAAGCATCGCGGAGACTGGAAGTTTCCGGTGAAGAAGCCCACGCAGAAGCGCAAAGCCGCGAAGAAGAATGGCTTGAAATTGGCCTTGGCGCACAAATCTTAAAAGATCTTGGCACAACGTCTATTCGCCTGCTAGCATCAAAAGAACGGCATTATGTCGGTTTAGAGGGATTTGGTATTAAGATTTCTGAAACTGAAATTGTCGAAACTTAATATTGGTCGCATATGGAATTATATGGCTCAACGCGTATGGATAAAGTTGTATGACAACTGAACTTTTCAAGAATCCAATTTGCCTTGAGCATATTGTCCCCGTCGGCCATCCCGAACGCCCTGATCGATTGCGTGCACTTGAACAGCTTTTTGAACATGAAAACTTTCAAACTCTTGTCACTTGCGAGGCAAAGGCGGCGTCTCCAGACGCTGTATTACTAGCACATCCAGAGCATCATTTAAAAAAAGTTCAGAATGCAGTTCCAGAAACCGGTATCATTAAAATAGACGGCGAGACTACCATGTCACCGTTTAGCTATGAAGCTGCCCTCACCGCAATTGGTGGTGCGATGAAAGCGGTTGATGACGTTTTTGAACAGAAGACGGATAACGCATTTGTTGCAACGCGTCCGCCGGGCCATCACGCGGAGCGTGATACTGCCATGGGGTTTTGCCTATTCAATCAAGTCGCGATTGCCGCTCGTCATGCACAACAAAAACATGGTGCCGAACGCGTTGCTATTGTAGATTTTGATGTTCACCATGGGAATGGAACTCAAGATATTTTCTATGATGATGCGAGCGTCATATATTGTTCGACACACCAAATGCCGCTTTTTCCGGGAACAGGTGCAAAAGGCGAGACAGGTAAAGGTAATATAACCAACGCTCCGCTGTCAGCCAATGATGGGAGCGATCATTTCCGTGAAGCGTTTAAGACGCGCATATTGCCAGCATTAGAAGAAGCAGGTGCGGATCTTATCTTGATTTCTGCTGGATTTGATGCACATCACCGCGATCCGCTGGCGCAAATTAATCTTGTTGCCGATGATTTTGACTGGGCTACAGCGAAAATCATGGATATAGCTGAAAAAACTGCCAATAATCGTCTCGTCAGCGTGCTTGAAGGGGGGTATGATCTCCTCGGTCTTGCCGAGTCGGCAGGGGCACACATCTATCGTTTGATGAGAGGTTGATATGAGCGAAAATAATTCAGACATCGAACAGATGAGTTTTGAACAAGCCGTCTCTGAACTTGAGAACATTGTCACCAAACTTGAGAGCGGCAATGTTGAGCTTGAGAAATCAATCGAAATTTACGAACGCGGTGAAGCTTTAAAAAAGCACAGCAAGAAGCTACTTGATGCTGCGGAAAAACGAATTGAAAAAATTCGACTTGATAAATCTGGCGCACCGCAGGGTACAGAGCCTTTGGATGCTGAATAATCAATAAAAGGCCTCTTTTACTCCCCTTTTTGTTGTTAATCTGGGTTCGTAAGCTGATTTGACGCAACGTTCATCTATGAATTCCTATTTACAGAACAAGGCTGAACCTTTAGGCCTTATCTAGATGTGAGGAATATTTGTGAAACAACCGCCTAAAACACCACTTCTGGATAAAGTTCTCGAACCCGATGACCTTGAGCACATTGAAGATGCTGATCTTCCGCAACTGGCTGAAGAGCTTCGCGCTGAAATGATCGACGCCGTTTCCCAAACGGGTGGGCACCTTGGGGCAGGTCTCGGCGTTGTTGAGCTAACGTTGGCAATTCATAAAGTCTTTAACACGCCGCATGATCGTTTGATTTTTGATGTCGGTCACCAATGCTATCCACATAAAATTCTAACAGGCCGTCGTGATCGTATCCGCACGCTTCGTCAGGAAGAAGGTTTATCGGGATTTACCAAACGTGCTGAAAGTGAATATGATCCGTTTGGTGCAGCCCACTCATCAACATCTATTTCTGCTGGTCTCGGCATGGCAGTCGCAAGTGAAATTCAGGACGATCCACGCAATGTAGTTGCCGTCATCGGTGACGGTTCTATGAGCGCCGGTATGGCCTATGAAGCATTGAACAATGCGGGTTCATTAGATGCTCGTCTCATTGTCATTCTCAATGATAATGATATGTCGATTGCCCAACCCACAGGTGCCATGAGTGCCTACCTCGCCCGCCTCGCATCAGGCCGTGCTTATTTGGGCATGCGCGATATTGGCAAAAAAATGACCGCCTATCTTGGACAAACGATTGATCGTGCTATCACACGAGCTGTTGAACATGCGCGTGGCTATGTCACCGGTGGTACAATGTTCGAAGAACTTGGCTTTTATCATATAGGTCCAATTGACGGGCATAACCTGGAACATCTTCTTCCTGTTTTGCGGAATGTTCGGGATCATTCAAATGGGCCAGTCATTATTCATGTTATGACACAAAAAGGCAAAGGCTATGCACCTGCTGAAGCTGCAAGCGATAAATATCATGGCGTCAGCAAATTTGATGTCATAACTGGGACACAAAGCAAGTCGATACCAAATGCACCATCCTACACCAGCGTATTTGCAAAATCACTCGTGCAAGAAGGTGGGATTGATGAAAAGATCGTCGCCGTTACTGCAGCAATGCCATCTGGTACAGGCTTGGACAAATTTCTTGCTGAATATCCGTCACGTTGTTTTGATGTGGGCATCGCCGAACAGCATGCTGTGACATTTGCGGCCGGCATGGCAAGCGAAGGTTTAAGGCCTTTCGTTGCACTTTATTCAACCTTCTTGCAACGCGCTTATGACCAAGTCGTGCATGACGTAGCGATCCAAAACCTACCAGTACGCTTTCCTATTGACCGCGCTGGATTTGTTGGTGCAGACGGCCCAACTCACGCAGGTAGCTTTGATACAACTTATCTTGCAACGCTTCCCAACATGGTTGTCATGGCAGCGAGTGACGAAGCAGAGCTTATGCATATGACGCGTACCGCTGCCGAATATGATGAAGGTCCGATCTCATTCCGCTTTCCGCGTGGCGAGGGCGTTGGTGTGGAAATGCCTGATCGTGGGCAAATTCTTCAAATCGGTAAAGGCCGCGTCGTCAAAGAGGGTACAAAAGTTGCGCTACTATCTTTTGGCACTCGTTTGGCAGATTGCGTATTGGCAGCTGAAGATTTAGATGCAGCCGGACTATCAACAACTGTAGTCGACGCACGGTTTGCAAAACCTTTGGACCATGACCTTATTCGCAGGCTTGCAAAAGAACACGAAGTTTTAATTACAATCGAAGAAGGAGCTGTTGGCGGCTTCGGCTCACATGTGTCGCATTTCCTATCTCATGAAGGCTTGCTCGATCACGGTCTTAAATTCCGTCCCCTTGTTATGCCTGATATCTATATGGACCAAGCTAAGCCTGAAGATATGTATCTCAAAGCAGGTCTTGATCGTGCGGGTATCATAGATACCGCCTTTAAAGCATTGGGTGCAGAGCGGAAAATTCTGCCGCTCTCTGGAGCTTAATGCCGCCTCATAAGAGGAAGCGTCATGCGACTTGATCAAAGACTTGTCGAACTCGGTTATTATCAAACGCGCGCACGGGCAAGCGATGCTATTTCTCGCGGTGCAGTGTCCATAAACGGAAATATGGCAAAAAAAGCAGGACAGAAAGTTGGCAACGATGCCGATATCAATGTTGATGATCCCGCAAGCACATATGTATCCCGAGCAGCGCTTAAACTAAAAGCTGGCCTTGAATATTATGGCTTTGACGTTGCAGACAAAACAGCGATTGATATCGGGGCATCTACAGGTGGCTTTACGCAAGTGCTTCTGGAACAAGATGCAAAACACGTCATTGCTGTCGATGTCGGACATAACCAACTGCACGCATCATTAGTTAATCACCCGTCTATTACACAATATGATGGGCTCAACGCGCGTGAACTTGGTATTGAACACCTTACTGGGCATCAGATAGATATTGTGGTCAGCGACGTGAGTTTTATATCTTTAAAACTGGCACTGCCGCCTGCCCTATCTCTAGCCAAGAGTGGAGCCGTTGCAATTTTGCTCATCAAACCACAATTTGAGGCTGGAAAAGATGCAATTGGAAAGGGTGGACTTCTAAAAGACCCCACCTTGGCGGAGAAAATAGCAGAAGATTTACGTCTGTGGCTTGACGCGCAGCCCAATTGGTCTGCATTAGACGTTATCCCGTCTCCCATTTTAGGTGGAGATGGTAATAGAGAGTTTCTTATCGGGGGCGTCAAAATTTGACTACAGTAGAACTTACAATTGATCACGTGGGCGTTCGTGGTGACGGAATTGCGCAAAATGATCAAGGTCCAATCTACATCCCATTTACACTTAAAGGGGAACATGTATCGGCAAATGTTTCAAATTCTCGCGGCGACGTATTGCAAATACTGGATGCAAGTCCATCACGTGTAACTCCTATCTGCAAGCATTTTGGCGAATGTGGTGGATGCGCAACCCAACATATGAATGCAGAAACTTACTCAGACTGGAAGTTAAGCATTGTAAAGGATGCACTCCAAAAAGCTGACGTCGACACACCAATTGAAATGATAAGCGATTGCCAGGTGGGTGAACGACGACGTGTTACTCTGACAGCTAATAAGACAAATAAAGGTACAGAGCTGGGATATCACAAGGCCGCAAGCAATCAGCTTATCGCGATTGAAGAATGTCCCGTTGCCACAAGAAGAATTGTCGACCACCTATCCCATATTAATGATGTTGCAAGAATAGTTACGCTTCATTCAAAACCTGCACATTTAACAATCACCGCATTGGATAACGGTCTAGATATTGCGATCTCGGCGGAATCCAAAATTGGCGAGAGTGAGATTCAAGCAATCATCAAGAAGGTAGTTGCAGGTAGGGTAATCAAAAGACTTGCCTTCAATGATCAAACTTTAGTTGAAACCGAAGCACTCACCACAAGTTTCGGCGATATTACGGTATACCCTCCATCCGGTTCATTTTTGCAAGCCAGCAAACGCGCCGAATTGTTGATGGTGGATATCGTAAGCAAACATCTTAAAAGCTCGAAAAAGGTCGCTGATCTGTTTTCTGGCTGCGGCACATTTACTTTTCCATTGGCGAAAAAGAGCCAAGTGCATGCAGTTGAGATGAGCGGAGCCGCGCTTAATACAATTGACAATGCATTTCGAATTCAACAAGGCCTAAAACAAATCACAACCGAACGACGTGATCTAGCCCGCCGCCCGCTCATGCGAGATGAATTGAAGCACTTCCAAGGTGTTGTATTTGATCCACCGCGCGCTGGTGCCGAAACACAGGCCAAACAACTCGCGCGTTCGGTTGTGAAGAAGATCGCAGCAGTATCATGCAATCCTATTACGCTGGCACGCGACCTGACAATCTTGACAGGCGGGGGCTTTAAAATCAAATCAATTACTGCAATTGACCAATTTCTATTCTCCGCGCATGTGGAGGTCGTGGCATTGTTAGAGCGCAAATAATGGCACGCATTCTATCGCTAACTGATAATAAAAACAGCGCACTGCAAAAAGCTATTGAGCTCCTGCAACGTGGCAAGCCAATTGCCATGCCCACTGAAACCGTCTACGGGCTTGCGGCAGATGCAACAAACCCTGAGGCCATCACGTCGATATATGAAACCAAGGGTCGACCACAATTCAACCCACTCATCTGCCATATGTCGGATCTTATCATGGCGAATAGATATGCCGAATTTGATGCTCTTTCGCTTAAGTTGGCCAAAACTTTCTGGCCGGGTGCGCTCACTATCATATTAACCCTTAAAGCAGACAGCGGCATTCACAAACTTGCAACAGCTGGTCTTGATACTGTTGGCATTCGTATTCCCAAAGGTTCTGCATCAAAACTGATCGCTAAATTTGGAAAACCATTGGCAGCGCCGAGCGCAAATTCCTCCGGCAAAATAAGCCCAACAACTGCACAGCACGTGCAGGATGATCTGGGACAAAAAATAGAACTTATCCTCGATCAAGGGGCATGCGAACTTGGTGTTGAATCCACAATTATCAAAGTTATGGGGGATGATGTATATCTTTTGCGTCCGGGGGGTATTTCTGCAACCGATATAGAAAATGTCGTCGGTAAACCCCTGATGCGCTTAGACGAGAATGTAGACATAGAGGCTCCCGGAATGCTCAAATCACATTATGCTCCGAATGCTAAGGTGCGATTGAACGTGAACGCGGTATCGCCCGAAGACGTGCTCATTACATTTGGTGATGTGAAAATCATAGATGCTGATGTTGCGCGTGCGCAATTCAACCTCAGCACCTCGGGCAATTTAAAAGAAGCAGCACACAATCTGTTTGATATGATGATCATGGCTGATAAAGTCGAGGCGGATATGATAGCTGTTGCCCCAATCCCGAATGATGGATTGGGCGAAGCCATCAATGACCGTTTAAAACGTGCTGCGGCACCACGAGATTAGAAAACCAAAGCTAATGGAACTTTCATCTGAACTGATCGAACAATTTCGCGATATTGTTGGTGTAAATAATGCTGTAACCAATCAGGATGATATCGCACCACACCTGGTTGAGAACCGCGGTCTATATCATGGCAATTCGCCGCTTTTACTCAAGCCCGGCTCAACAGTTGAGGTTAGCGCGATAGTGAAGCTTGCAAACGAACACAAAATTTCCGTCGTTCCGCAAGGTGGCAATACTGGCCTTGTCGGTGGGCAAGTTCCTGATGGCGACATAATCATCTCACTTTCCCGCATGAATAAAATCCGCGAAGTTGATGTTTTAGGCAGTGTCATGGTAGTTGAAGCGGGAACTATTCTTGCCAACGCACAAGCTGCAGCAGAAGAACACGATCTTCTTTTCCCACTTTCGCTTGGCTCAGAAGGCACATGTCAAATCGGGGGCAATCTTTCCTCCAATGCGGGTGGCACAGGCGTATTAGCCTACGGTAATTCTCGTGAATTGTGCATGGGGCTGGAAGTTGTTCTACCCAATGGGGAAATTTGGAATGGGCTAAGGCGTCTTAAGAAGGACAACACCGGCTATGATCTGCGTGATCTTTTTATTGGGGCCGAAGGCACATTAGGCATTATCACGGCCGCCGTTTTAAAACTTGTTCCGCAACCTATTGGCCGCGAGGTTATGTATGTGGGTCTTGATAGTCCATCAGCAGCACTGGAATTGTTTAATATTGCGCGTAGGCTTTGCGGTCCATCACTGACGGGCTTTGAACTTATGCCGCGTTTTGGTGTTGAAATTACCATCAAACATATAGATGGTTGCCGAGATCCACTTAGCGATCCTCACCCTTGGTATGTGCTGGTTGAGATATCATCCGGCCAATCAGAAAAAGCTGCACGTGATCTTGCAGAAGCTTTTTTTATGGAGGGCTATGAGAAAGGCTTTGCTAAAGACGGTGCAATGGCGGAAAGCGAGGGCCAAAAACAAGCTTTTTGGAATATGCGCGAGTCTATGTCGGAGGCTCAGAAGCCAGAAGGTGGCTCAATCAAACATGATGTTTCAGTTCCGATTGCAAAGGTTCCTGATTTTTTAGAAACAGCCTCCGATGCAGTCTCTAAATATATGTCAGGAATCCGAATTTGTGCCTTTGGCCACATGGGAGACGGTAACATTCACTATAATATTTCTCAGCCTGTTAACGCGGACAAACAAGATTTTTTATCGCACTGGGTGCCCATGAATAAGATCGTTCACGACATAGTTTTGCAAATGAACGGTTCGATTTCAGCCGAACACGGCATTGGGCAACTCAAAAGAGATGAACTTGCGGCAATCCGAGACCCTATCGAAATCGAGCTAATGCAGGGTATTAAGCACACTTTTGACCCCAACGGCATTATGAATCCGAACAAGGTTTTGCAGCGTTAACATAGTCCTGCTTTATAAAGTAAATAAAAGTCTAAGCCCTTGGTTTACTTTTGATAACCATCTTGGAAACTCAGAATTTCTTAACCTTGAAATTTAAGTGGTCTCGAACTGCTCTCATGTAAATTGCATATCAACGAGAGAGCAAAAGCTCCAGTTAATGAGAAGATCCGAAAACGGGCGCTCAAGAGTTTAAGAGGCGAATATAATGGCGACGACTATAAGAAAGCCCGAATGGGCTAGTTTTGATTTTAGAATTTTGCCGGGACAATTCCCGCACCGTTTCAGCTTTAAATCGGCTGGCTCGAAGAAAGACATCCACGTTACATTAAGTGAACGTGGTGCTGTGATAGATAGAGTATTAGAAAAGTCAGATCTGCCTATCTCTGTCGCACTTCCAACAACACAGTTTAGAGGTATTGCCGCTCGCGCAATTGATGATGGTACTGGCCAATCTACCGTTACGCTTGAACTTCACCATGATGATGTGGACCTTTGCATTCCCCTTCTTGTTGATACTGAATTATATAACATAGCTGATGACTGGCGCGCCTGGTCAGAAGCTTACAATATACCGATGCTTTTGGTCGAGGCCGATGGTGTTGCTCGCCCTCTTGATGAAGATATGGCTCGCACAAATGCAGCTCCCGAAGAACGTGCCAAGGCAACTCATACAACAAATGAGCGCCGTAGAAATACATCATCAGCAAAACGCCGCCCACGTTTTCTTCTTCGTCGCAAAACAGGAGATCTGGGTTGTCGCATGCAGATTTCAGGTAGAGAGATCATCGCACGCGCTTAAAGTGTATCAACCTCCCGATACATAAAGCCATAAAAGAGAGCAAAGATTAATTCTTGCTCTCTTTTTTTATGCGCCCATCTAATATTCCAATAAGTGTCGCGCTGACAATAATAAGCAGGACACCAAAATATTGTGAGGGCGCTAGTATTTCTTGGACGATGAAAACAGCTAAGAAGGTTGCAACCAGAGGCTCTATGGTTGTAATGACTGTCGCAGTCGATGCATTAATTCTGGTCAGACCATTCATATAAAGAACATTCATCAGAAGTGTGCCAAGCAAACTAACCGCAACGAATGAGCCCCAAACATTTAAATCTCTTGATTGAGATAATTGTTCCAAGCCTTGCCATGTGGATGGGAAAAGCAAAAGCAAGGGTATTGCAAAGGTAAGCGCTGAAAACAAAAGATTTTTCGCGCTTATTGTCCGTAAAGCGATCTTACCCAAAACTGCAAAAATTGCGTACCCAATGGCAGATCCGAAACCAAAGCAAAGGCCGAGAAGCGAGAGTTTTATCTCTTGTCCTTGGGTGTTCAGAACAAATGCGACACCTGCAACAGAACAAAAAACCAGTGCCCATTTAACAAGACCGGATATCTCACCGAGAAAAAAACTGGCCAGAATCATCACCCAAATGGGCGCAGTATATAGAAGTGCTACCGCGAGCGTCACGCCTAGATATTCTGTTGCAATAAAAAACAGCATACTGAAACCAAATACAACAGCGATTGAATGAGGTAGCAATAGTTTCCAATTATCTCTCATAAGTGCAAAGCAACCACGAAAAACAATGGGATAGACTGCCAAAAGGACGACACATGTAATTAGCATACGAATAGAAGCAACTTGAAAACCAGAAAAACCTGCATCGAACAAAACGGTGCCAAATGTGCCCAATGTACCTGCAAGCGTTGCGGATGTAGCGACGAATAAGATGCCTAATTTCATTACAGAATGCTCACGATAAAAATAAACCTGCGAGCAGGCTTAAAAAAATTGCCAGTCCAATTTTGCTATTGGATTTAAACAATGCAAGGCACTGATCTCCATCATCAATATCCAACACTCTAATTTGCCAAATAAATAAAATAGAAGCCACAAGCAAACCAAAATAAACCACTAGCCCCACACCTGCGGACATAAATGACAGAGTAAGAAACAAAAGCGTTAGCCCATATAATACCATGAGCCATGATTTAGTTTTATCACCAAACAACCTTGCGGTGGAACGCACTCCAATAAGAGCATCGTCATCTCTATCCTGATGTGCATAGATCGTATCATAGCCAACAGTCCAACAAACTGCGGCAATATAAAGACTAATAGAAGTCCAACTCACTTCTTCAAAAACAGCGGCCCAACCAACAAGGGCACCCCATGAAAATGCAAGACCTAAGACGAACTGGGGCCAGTCGGTAAAGCGTTTTGCAAAAGGGTAAATCGCTACAATTACAAGCGAAGCGATAGACAGAAAAATTGTAAACCAATTGAACTGTAAAACAACCAACGCACCAACTATGACTTGCGCAAATATAAATAATCTCGTCTGTTTACGGCTTATGCGGCCAGCGGGTAATGGCCGAGAGCGAGTGCGTTCAACCTTCGCATCAAGCTTATGATCAACCAAATCATTAAATGTACAGCCAGCACCACGCATGGCAATCGCGCCAACGGTAAAGAGTAAACAATGGAAGACAAGTGCCTGAATGAGTAGATGAAAATCTGGATTAGATTTTACCAAAACGCTTGCTGCGAGCGTAGCGGACCATAAGCAAGGCCACAATAATAGTTGCCACCCTATTGGGCGGTCCCATCGCGCTAACTGCGCATAGGGCCATGCTTTTTGGGGTAATAGTTTATAGACCCAGTTATCAGATGGGGCATCGGCAACTTTGCCACTTGCAAGAGCTTCATCATTCATAGTTTGAGGCCATCTTTTCTAAATAATTCAACCGCGTGATTACCCACATCTATCATATCTTTTCATCAATGGTCAGTGGGTAATTTTAACGCGCTCTTGACCGAAAGCTTCGCAAACTCTAGGCAAGAGCAACATCAACACAATACTGGGATCTTGGCTATGAATGTACTCCTCATCGGCTCTGGCGGACGCGAACATGCACTTGCTTGGAAGATTGCCCAATCACCTCTTTTGACCAAGTTATTTGTGTCTCCCGGAAATCCGGGCATGAACGAACATGGTGAAGCTGTTGCACTAGATGTTAGCGATCACCAGTCAGTCGTTGCCTTTTGCAAGTTACAAGATATCAACCTTGTTGTAATTGGGCCAGAAGGCCCGTTAGTAGACGGTATTACCGATCCACTGGATGCCGCTGGCATCAGCGTTTTTGGCTCCAGTAAGGCGGCCTCCCAACTTGAAGGTTCAAAAGGTTTTACCAAAGACCTTTGCAAGAAATATGCAATTCCAACGGGTGCATATGAACGCTTTAATGATGCTACCTCTGCCAAAGCCTATGCAACGAAACAAGGCGCTCCGATTGTGATCAAAGCGGATGGCTTGGCTGCGGGCAAAGGTGTGACGGTTGCAATGGAAATGGATGAAGCACTTGCCGCCATCGACGATTGCTTTGAAGGAGCCTTTGGCCAAGCTGGTGCGGAAGTCGTTGTCGAAGAATATCTCGACGGCGAAGAGGCAAGTTTTTTTGTTTTATGTGACGGCAAGAATGCGCTGCCCCTCATTGATGCACAAGATCATAAACGTGTTGGCGAAGGTGACACAGGTCCTAATACTGGCGGAATGGGTGCCTATTCTCCTGCCCCTATTATGACCGATGAGATGATCCAGCGTACAATGGATGAAATTATTCAACCTACCATCGACGGTATGGCAAAAGATGGCTATCCTTTTAAGGGCGTGTTTTTTGCGGGCCTTATGATAACTCAAAAGGGCCCTGAACTTATCGAATATAACGTTCGTTTCGGTGATCCAGAATGCCAACTCCTAATGCTGCGCTTACAGAGCGATCTATTACCACTTCTAAAAGCCACAGCCGATGGCACGCTTGCGGGTAAAAAAGCATCATGGGATGATCGTGTTGCGCTAACGGTCGTTATGGCGGCAGATGGTTATCCAGCGTCTCCCAAAAAGGGTTCTGTAATTACTGGGCTTGAAAAAATAAACGATCCAGACGTTAAGATTTTCCATGCTGGTACAGCCATAAAAGAGGGAAAGCTTATCGCAAATGGCGGACGTGTTTTAAACATCACAGCCACCGGTAATAATATTCTCGAAGCACATGAAAAGGCTTATAACGCAGTGTCCTTGATTGATTGGCCTGAAGGTTTTTATCGTAGAGATATAGGCTGGCGCGCCATTGAACGTTTGCAGAAGTAAGGTCGCATTTTGCCAACATGATTAAGTATTAATTTACCACGTCTGCTCACCAAGCTCTAACTTCGCTCTGATATTATCACTGAGAACAATTTTGTTTTCGGTGGATTTTATCATGATCAGGCAACTTGCTATCAGTTTAGTTTTACTCGCTTCAATAGCGTCATACTCACACGCAGACGAGAAGAAACCTTTGCTTGAGACCAATAAAGGGAGCATGATCATATTTGGATGCCCGAAGTGCGAACCAGAGGTTGAAGTTGAGGAAGTCGTGCTGGAGCAAGGTTCTCAAATTTTGGATGTTCGAAAAGTTGGCGAAAACCTAAAAATTTATCGCACCGAAAATTGGCTTGGTGGCAGCCCTGTTTCTTATATTCACATGCCGTCCAATCCAAATGACAAGCGTTTTTCTGCGTTGGTTGAGGGCCCTCTTGATATAACGCCTTTGCCAACACCACTTGATACAGAAGCAGTTGCCTCCATCGGGGATCAAAAAATGCTGGATACTAATATTATTGGACCTAGAAGAGCTAACTCTGAACAAGACAGCTCCGAAGGTTTAGCCGTCTTAAACACGACGGATACAGACCCCGTTATGGCATCTGTAGATGAGACAAAAGAAATTGTACCACAAAAATCAACCGAATTTGATGCAACTACTCTTGAGCTTCGATTAAATTAACTTCGAGCTAGCCTGATATCTTTGAAAAATCCGCAACAAGCAAAATACTATTTCTAATCTGTGCAAGCAATGCGAGACGGTTTTTGCGAATGGTTTCATCATCGACATTCACCAAAACATTGTCAAAGAAATCATCAATTGGCGCTCTTAGCGCACCAAGCGCTGTCATTGCCGCCGCATAATCTTCCTTGTTGAGTGCCAAAGATGAGGTTCTTTGTGCAGCAATCACCGCGCTGTTAAGGTTTGCTTCCGCATCACCCTCAAAGAGTTTTTCATCAATAGCATCGGAAATCACCATGCCCTTTTTCTCTTCGGCAGCTAGTATATTTGTCGCGCGGCGATAACCTGCAAGTAAGTCTTTACCTGCATCACTTTCTACCAAGTCTGCAAGCGCAACAAGCCTGTTGGTTAAAGAAACCAAATCACCAGAATTATCCGTCAGAACTGCATCAATTAGATCGTGTCGAGCACCTTTGTCGCGAAGATAAATTTTTAAACGATCATGGAAAAACGAGAGTAAATCCGGTGTTGTTTTTATAAAACTACGTAAATCAACACGAAGGTGATTTTCAAGAATTATACGGATGACGCCAAGCACTGCGCGTCGAAGCGCATAAGGGTCCTTTGATCCCGTTGGCTTTTCATCAATTGCCCAAAATCCGACAAGCGTATCGAGTTTATCAGCCAACGCAATCGTAACAGCGACAGGGTTCGTTGGCACTGCATCTGATGGGCCTTGTGGCTTGTAGTGCTCTTCAATGGCAGCAGCGACAGATGGTGTCTCGCCTTGTAATTCAGCATAACGACGGCCCATAAGGCCTTGAAGTTCGGTGAACTCAAATACAGCCTCAGTCTGCAAATCAGCCTTTGCCAAATATGCAGCGCGCTTAACTTCAATAACATCCGCTCCAGTTATATTTGCAAGTTGTTCAGCCAGTGCTGCAATACGTTCAACGCGTGCACCTTGAGAACCAATTTTGGCGTGGAACGTCACGTTTAACCAATCCAAACGCGCCATGCGCTGATCGAGCGGCTTTTTCATATCAAGATCAAATTTATCAGCAGATTTTGCAATCTCTGTTAAATCAGGCAAATCCTTCTGATCCGTCTGCCAGAAATAAAGCGCATCTGATAATCTGGCGCGAACAACTTTTCCATTGCCATAGGCAATTTCTTTGCCTCCATCTGCCGCTTCGATGTTTGATATCAGAATAAAGCGGTTTGCAAGCGCACCATCTTTGCCACGCAATACAAAGCACTTCTGGTTTGTTTTAATTGTCAGGCGGATGACTTCATCGGGAATTGCCAAAAATTCTTCTTCAAATTCACCCATCAAGACAACGGGCCATTCCACAAGTCCTGAAACTTCATCTAGCAGACCCTCATCTTCGACAAGCTCAAAGCCAGATGCAAAAGCAAGATTTTGCGCATCGGATTTGATGATTTCCTTGCGACGATCAGCATCCAAAATCACTTTGGCTTTTTCCAAAGCAGATACATAATCGTCAAAACGTCTGACTTTGATCGCTTCTGGCACATGGAAACGGTGACCGAAGGTGATATTGCTTGATTTGATACCGCTGATTTCAAATTCAATAACTTCCGGCTCTTCTGTTTCTGGACCAAATGTACATATGATACTCTGCAAAGGGCGAACCCATTTTAGCGCGCCAGCACGGTTGGAAGCTTCACCCCAACGCATAGATTTCGGCCAAGGAAAATTTTTAATAATTGCAGGCATAACATCAGCAATAATATCTTCTGCTTTACGTCCTGGCTTTTCAATCACAGCGACATAAAATTCGCCTTTCTTAGGATCTGATTGAATCTGCGCATCCTCAACAGACGACAGTCCCGCTCCACGCAGGAATCCTTCGATAGCTTTTTCAGGGGCATCGACACGTGGGCCTTTGCGTTCTTCGCGAATATCCGCAGACTTTGCCGTTACACCGCGCACATCAAGCGTCAAACGACGAGGCGTCCAATATTCACGTGCGGCTTCATAAGTCAGGCCAGCATCAACAAGCGCATCAGTCACGAGTTTCTTTAAATCGCCAGCTGCTTTACGCTGCATACGAGCAGGAATTTCTTCAGAGCGAAGTTCTAGTAATAAATCAGGCATTTAAGTTAACTCGAAATCTTGTTTGTGTTATGTGCTTTAGGCATTTAAATCTTGGCCAAAGCCAATATCATGACCATCTGGATCTTGGATCCCGAACTCTAATACACCGTAGGGCTTTTCATGCAAGTGATAGTCTATTTCCGCTCCGCTTGCAGTTAGTTCTTCATAGAGTGATTTTGCATCATCCACCCAGAAATAGGCGTTCCACATATTTTCCACGATTTGCCAATTTGGTTCTGTTTTACGATCTTCAGGCTTTTGGCTTAGCATGAGAAAACAGGCATCGCGACGCAAAATTGCGAAATCCGCGGGTTCGCCCCAAAGACGGGCGTCAAACCCAATTTTATCCTGCCAGTAGGCAACACTTTTTTTAAAGTCCGAAACAATAAGGACAGGTGCCTGAGATATGAGCTTTGCTTTTGCCATTACATTCTCGCCGCTGGTTATTTTACCTATGCCAGCATTTAACAAGAGTTCGATCAGATGTCACCCAAAAACAAAACAGCTCCTCTTTCGGTATGAAATTTATAAATTGGATAAGTGCTACTATACGTGCTGATCAAACATAATCGGATTACCATCCGGATCCTCAACGACAAAACTTGCTGGACCAGATGTGTTTTCGTCCACTTCTTCAGCAATTTTGATGCCTTTGGATTTTAACTCTTTCTGGATATCCCGAATATCGGTGTAATCAGGCACCGCTTGCCCATCCGCATCCCAACCGGGGTTAAACGTAAGAATGTTTTTCTCAAACATACCTTGAAACAACCCAATCACACAGGATTGGTTTTTCATAATTGCCCAGCCCTGTTGAGATTGATCGTGGAAAATATCAAAACCAATGTTTTGATAAAACTTAATAGATATCTTTATGTCTTTGACGACAAGACTGGTTGAAAAATTTCCAAGCTTCATGACGAACTCCCATTATCCTTTCTAGACAGGATAATGTTCTTATGAATTTTCGCAAATCAAATAAAAATGAGTCGTTTCGATCTTTGACTTAAGCTTTAACCAATGCACCACCAGCATCGGTCTGCAAGAAAGCTTCACCACACTGGCGGGATAGGTTGCGTACACGCAGTATATAACTCTGACGTTCAGTTACTGAAATCACGCCTCGTGCATCGAGCAGATTAAACACGTGCGATGCTTTGATGCATTGGTCATAAGCTGGCATAACGCATTTGTGCAGATTGCCAGTTTCACCTGGATCGCCAGCCTTAAGAAGTGCTTCGCACTCGCCTTCAGCATCTTCAAAGTGCCTTAGCAACATGGCAGTATTGGCATATTCAAAGTTATAGCGCGAATACTCTTGTTCAGCTTGAAGGAACACCTCGCCATAGGTAACTTTGTCATCACCTTCACGGCCATTGAAATTCAAATCATAAACATTATCAACGCCTTGAACATACATCGCTAAGCGCTCGATACCATAAGTCAACTCGCCAGCAACGGGCGTGCACTCAATACCACAGACCTGCTGAAAATACGTGAATTGCGAGACTTCCATACCATCGCACCAGCACTCCCAACCAAGACCCCAAGCGCCAAGTGTCGGACTTTCCCAATCATCTTCTACAAAGCGCACATCATGAACCAGCGGGTCAAGGCCAATAGCCTCAAGCGAGCCAAGATATAATTCCTGCAAGTTGGAAGGGTTTGGCTTTAAGATCACCTGATACTGGTAAAAATGCTGCAAACGGTTTGGGTTTTCGCCATAGCGCCCATCAGTTGGGCGGCGCGATGGTTGAACGTATGCGGCATTCCAAGGTTTGGGACCAAGTGCACGCAACGTTGTTACCGGGTGGAATGTTCCAGCGCCAACTTCCATATCGTACGGTTGCAAGATCACACAGCCATAATCTGCCCAATAATTATGAAGCGTCAAAATCAGGCCCTGAAAAGAGCGTTTCGGGTCCATATGGTCTTTAGATGGTGTTGTCATAATCAATCTTAATGCAAGCTCAGTGCTAGTGAATATTTAGTTGTCGCTCATTCGCATGGAGACGGCTTGCGGTCAAGATGAAATGCAAAAGGCCGGACGTGATGTAAGCGATCAGGCCCGGCCTTTTTACTTAGATTTCTTAGGTTTACTCAGCGTCTTCTGGAATGACCAAATTAAGAACAATTGCAATCACTGCCGCAGGTAACAAACCAGATGTAAGCAGTATTTGCATGGTCTTAGGCATATGGATCAATGCGTCCGGCACCAATTGAAGACCCAAACCAACGGATAGAGCCGTAGCAAGGATCACCATATTCCGACGTGTCCAAACAACATCAGATAGCATGTTTAAACCCGCCGCGGCGACCATACCAAACATAACAATAACACCGCCACCAAGAACATTAATTGGTATCGTATTGATTGACGCGCCAACAATTGGCAAAAGACCACAGATAATAAGGAAAATTCCACCGATAGTCACAACATGACGGCTCATAATTCCTGTCATCGATATCAAACCGACATTTTGCGAGAAAGATGTATTAGGCAAACCACCGAATACACCAGCGACGGCGGTCCCCAAACCATCAGCAAATGTTGCCCCTTGGATTTCCTTGTCCGTCGCCTCGCGTCCTGCACCACCTTTTGTGATACCAGAAACATCGCCAACAGTTTCTATTGCGGAAATAAATGACATTAAAATCATGCCAATGATAATTGCCCAATTAATCTCAAATCCATACTTAAATGGGTTTGGAAGGCCAAAAGCTGCTGCTTTACCAACATTACCGAAACTCACCTGACCCATCATATAGGCGACAATGTAACCAACAATAATACCGACAAGAACCGCGGCAACTGCCGTCATACCTTTCGTGAAAAACTTCAAGGCTAGTGTGACAATGATAACAACCAGAGCCGGGATCCACATTGAAAGCGAACCAAATGTCATGCCGCTTATGTCTCCACCAGCGGCTTTTGCAGCGGCCAATTTACCCATGGCCGGAACGCCACCGGCCGCGTATTGAATACCGACTTTAATCAATGCCAAACCAATCATCAAAACAATAAGACCTGTTACAAGTGGCGGCAGTGCAAAACGAATGCGACCGATAAAGAAACCTATACAAAAGTGAAATAGTCCGCCGATTAACACACCGGTAAATAACCCAGCCAGCCCCGCAGTACCGGCGCCGACCACCGCTGGGATCATCACCGGTAGAAATGCAAAACTCGTGCCTTGAACAATTGGTAACTTAGCGCCGACAGGCCCCATGCCGATCGTTTGAATAAGCGTCGCAACACCTGCAAACAACATAGACATCTGGATCATATATGTCATATCTGGAAAACCAAGCGCACCTTGGTCTGATCCAAAACCAATACCGGCTGCACCTGCGACGATTATTGCTGGCGTTACGTTACTTGCAAACATCGCAAGCACATGTTGAATACCAAGCGGTACCGCCTTTGCCAGCGGCGGCGTATAATTGGGATCTTTAAGCTGTTCAGCCGTCCCTATTGAATTGTCTGCCATGATTTCTGTTCCCTGCTTTTTTTGCCAACAGCACCCCACTGCTGAGCTAATTGCAGTTTAGAACTCAGCCTGTGGCCAGCAAGACATATTGGGAAGTAGGAAGAAATATTTGCAATTAGTCACAGAAAATTGCGCCAAAATGACGCATTATCAAAATAAACCTTATTCATCTTCTCGTTTCACACGATATTCGCCTGTCTCAGGATCTTGAATAAGTGTACCCTGAGCACCCGTTCTTCGCTCATTTTCGGCCTCTTTTACACGTTTTGAGACCTTTTCGGCTGTTTTGGTCAGGTTTTTATACCCCCAATATCCGATCAAACTAAGAGCACCAAGTAGTATAATTCCGTTCATAACCCTCCCCTTTTTCTATTTCTACAGGCCGTATTGCGCCCACAGTGCACGCTCTTCCACAGTTGTAGCGAACCCTTGCGACAAGCCGGCAGCAATCATCTCACCATTCATACTCGTTAAACCTGAAATTCCGGGTGTGGGGCGCCCACCAAAAATGCCTCGTTTCGCGCTGATGAGGTTCATTTCCGTTTTTTCACCAAACTTGTCTTTCAAGACGGACCGTAGATCACCAATATCATCTACAAGACCTAGCTCTTTACCTTCTATTCCAGTCCAAAACTCACCCGTAAATAGATCAACTGTATCCACTAACTTGTCGCCACGAGAGGTTTTCACCATGTCGATAAAGACATCGTGAATTTCGAGCTGTAATTTTTTTAATCGTTCAATGTCAGCTTTCTTTTCAGGCTGGAAAGGATCAAGCGTCGATTTGTTTTTGCCTGCGGTATAAACACGTCTTTCAACACCGATTTTTTTCAAAAGTTCTGGAAAACCAAACCCACCAGAGATAACACCAATGGAACCGACAATTGATGATGGGTCGACATAAATCTCGTCACCAGCACAGGCAATCATGTAGCCGCCGGATGCCGCTACATCTTCAACAAACATCAAAACTTTTTTGTCTTTTTCTTCTGCCAACTGGCGAATACGGCTGTAAATCATACGCGACTGAACAGGCGAACCACCAGGCGAATTAATGCTAAAGGCAACAGCAGGTGCTTTTTTATCCGAAAAGGCTTTATCGAGAAGAGTGGCAACAGATGCCAGATTAAGGTTCCGGCTGAATTGGTTACCACCTGACATAATTGCGCCGTGTAGTCGAACCACAGGGATTTCTACATTTTCGCTGCGAAACTTTTTTGGTAGTAGTTTTTTCAATCGGCGCATGCCTTAAGCTCCATAATTTAAATCTTGCACCTCATTTAGGTGTTTTTACACCAAAAACAATGCACTTGTTGCATCTTTACAAAAATTTACGCCCATTTATGAGATCGTCAGCAGCTTGAGTATAAACGCCTTTGCCCGAGCTTGTCCCATCGGCCTGCTCATGCATAATTAGCGGCGGACGGAGCGTTAGTCTTGCTCTGCTAGATTTCACACCTGTAACTAGAACTCTAATTGCATCACCATCAGACCTCGGAAAAACATTGGTGATTTCAAGTTGACCAAAGCGCCCTTCGCAAGCATTCAAAATATTTTGCAACGAAGAAGGTCGCGCAATCAATGACAATTGCCCTCTTGCTTTTAAAATTGCTGCGGCAGTTTTAATCCATTTCTCAAACATATTGTCTGACATCGCATGGGCGGTTGCTTTCAGCGCATCGGGTGTTGTCCGGTCTGCAGTCTCGTTAAAAGGTGGGTTCATGATCACAAAGTCAAAATGATTATCTAACAATCCAGCACTCAAACGAGCTAACCCCGATAATTCAACATCAGCGTTTAGGACCGAACATTGCTGGGCAAAGTCTCTGTTTTGATCGAGCGCTAGAGTGCGCCGAGCGAATTCAGACATGGTCTCCGTTTTTTCAACCAGAACTGTTTCAACGCCTGACCGCGAGGCTACGCTTAGTCCAGCCGCGCCAGCTCCTGCACCTAGATCTGCTAATTTTCCTGTCGCATCAAGTGGAACTGTCGCACCAAGCAACATCGCATCGATACCTGATCGATGGCCAACACCTTTTGGTTGCTCGATATAAAACTTACCCTTGTGAAAGGCATCAATTGTAGATTGGGGGAGTTCACTTATCTCTGCTTCGGGCATCGTTATTTTTTATCTCGCAGCTCATTGCCCAGACCTGCATCGCTCATCAAACGGCGCGCGCGCATGATTTCATCAGAATCGACCAATAAACGTTTTGGCAGAAGACCAATTGATCCCTCCAAAATACTCATATTCTCGTCGGCAAGCAAAAACATGATATCCGCATCTTTCAGAAGGGTTTGCGCCAATGAAAGTGTAACGGCATTATTCGTTCTCATTAATTCGTCCAAAATGGCGCCCCCAATTCTCAACTGTCATGACTTCTCGCGAAGATGTTATATTTTTATGGTGAATTGATATGAACCGCGCCAATTCGCCACTTGCCCCATGTTAGCTAGGCAATTATGTTTCAACCTAATTATATTTCGCAGGAGATCAATCAGTTGGGCGTCGTAATTTCACTGGAAGAGAAGAAAAACTCTAAAGCATCAGTTAAACCGCTTGTTGATTTAACAAAACCTGACATGGATTTGGTCAATAAGTTGATTCTATCCAAAGCAGGGTCAGACGTTGAGATGATTCCTGAAGTCGCTGAACATCTGATCTCGTCGGGCGGCAAGCGTTTGCGCCCAATGCTTACAATCGCTGCCGCTAATATGCTTGGATATAAAGGCGAAGGTCATATTCGTTTGGCCACGAGCGTCGAGTTCATGCATACAGCAACCCTTTTGCACGATGATGTGGTAGACGAAAGCGACATGCGACGAGGAAAATCTACCGCTCGCATGATATGGGGCAACCAAGCGAGTGTACTTGTTGGTGACTTTCTGCTCGGTCAGGCGTTTAAAATGATGGTTGAAGTCGGCTCGCTCGACGCGCTGGATGTTCTATCTTCAGCTGCTTCCGTTATTGCCGAGGGAGAAGTGCTACAACTCTCTATAGCAAAGAATATGGAAACGACTGAAGATGATTATCTAGAAGTTATTCACGCAAAGACCGCAGCTTTATTTTCCGCCGCAGCCGAAGTTGGCCCAATCATTGCTGAGAGCCCTAAGGCTGAGCGCGATGCGCTTAAGTCATTTGGTACAAATCTTGGCCTTGCATTTCAAATGATAGATGATGCGCTTGATTATGGCGGTTCAGCAAAAGATCTGGGTAAGAACACTGGTGATGATTTCCGCGAAGGCAAAATTACACTTCCCGTTATTCTCGCCTATCGCAGAGGCAATGATGAAGAACGTGCATTTTGGAAAAGTGCGATTGAAGATGACAACACTGATGATGCTGCACTAGAACGCGCAACTGGGTTGATTGCAAAATATTCCGGTATAACAGACACAATTGCACGCGCTGAACTTTATAGTGCTAAAGCACGGGATGCATTAGCCCCATTGCCCGACACGCCCGAAAAAGCAGCACTTTTAGAAGTTGTTGATTTCTGTCTTAGCCGCGTTAGCTAATCAATTTCGCTGATAGTGGCCAACATTTTGAAAATAAATCGTTGATGTTGCCATTCTCGCGCGCCTTATTGTTTGAAGAAAGTTGCATTTTCTTGAAATCAATTGCGATATGACCTTCAAAACTCCATGATTTGTGCATAATATCGCCATCACGTTTGGTAACAATGTCGAATCATTGAGTTAATAAAGGCTTCGTTTATGCGCAACAAATTGCTTCGCTCCTCCATATCGCTGTCACTGATGGTTCTGATGGCATCCGCCGCCACGACAATTTCTTTCAACGATGTGCGTGCGGCCAAGAGTGAAAAAGAGGTCGTTGACCTTGTTGCAGCAGATATTCCTTCATTTACAGGCGCATATCTATCGGGCCAAATAGCGGATTCAGATAGTGACATCGAAAACGCAATTGATTTTTATAACCGTGCGTTGGAATTTGACCCTGAAAATCGCGAAGCAAAACGAAGACTGTTTACAACACTTATTATTTCTGGCGACTTTGAAACAGCAAGCGGTCTTGCAGAAACCTTAAAGGATGATGCCGAAGTTGCTATGCTGGCCGAACGTGCGCTAGCCGTTAGATCAATACAAAAGCGTGAATATCGTCGAGCAGATAAATTTTTAGATCTCGAAGAGACAAATCCGGTCGATAAATTGATCAACCAACTTCTTTCTGCGTGGGCCAAATTAGGTGATAACAAAGTAAAGGAAGCCATTGCTCAGGTTAAAGGCCTTGAAGGACCAACATGGTATTCGGCATTTCAAGACTTCAATCTTGGTATGATGGCAGCAGCCTCTGGCGACTATGAAGCGGCGAAGACCTATTTTGGTTCTTTAATTGCAAATCAAGATGCAATTCAAATCGCGCCCGATACTTACCTTCAAGGGGTTATGGCTCTAGCTACTTTGCACAATCAGGATGGCAAGAAAGATGAAGCACTTGCTGTTTTAACCGATACTATCCGCGCAGCATTTGCACCAGCTGATGCGCTTAAAAAGAAAATTGAACAAGATATTGAAACCCCATATTCTGTCGCTAATGCCCAATCTGGTGCATCCTTTGCGCTTTATACAATTGGCGCTGCACTGAACCGTGAAGGTAATGAAGATATTGTCGCTCTGTATCTTCAATTCGCCCGCGCACTTGATGTCAAAAATGCAGCTGCCTTGGTTATGCTTGCGGAGTTAAAAGAACAACTAGGACAGTCGGACAAAGCAATTGCTATTTATCGCACTGTACCGGACAACTCACCTATGAAACGGCTTTCAGAGTTACAGCTAGGCCTCAATCTTGCTGATGTGGGCCAAGTCGAGGAAGCCCTTGCGCATATATCGGAGCTCATTAAAGCTTATCCAAACGATATCCGCGCCTATCTTGGTTATGGTAATATTTTATCGCGCGAGAAGAATTATCAAGCCGTTGTTGATAATTATGAGAACGCAATTAAGGCCGTTGGACCAATTCATGATCGCACCCACTGGAATCTCTTTTATCAATTGGGTATCGGTTACGAGCGCTTAAAGGTTTGGGACAAAGCTGAGAAAGCTTTCTTACGATCACTCGAGCTTTCGCCAAACCAACCAAGCGTCATGAATTACTTGGGCTATTCTTGGGTTGATATGAATATCAAACTCGAGGAAGGTATAGATATGATCAAGGCTGCCGTCGATCTTCGTCCGAATGACGGCTATATTGTGGATTCTCTCGGCTGGGCCTACTATCGCCAAGGAAAATATGAAGAGGCGACGCGTGAACTCGAGCGTGCAGTTGAACTTCGCCCTGCTGATCCAACCATCAATGATCATTTAGGCGATGCCTTTTGGCAGGTTGGACGCAAGATTGAAGCAAAATTTCAGTGGGAACGTGCACTACTTTCAATGGCGGACTTCGACGAAAGCCAAGTGCCTATCTTAAAACGAAAGCTCAAAGAGGGCTTAACGGACAAAACTGCTGCCAACGATGGCTAATAAGGTTTTATTTGAAGATGCACCAGCAAAGGTCAACCTCGCACTTCATGTGACTGGCCAACGTGCCGATGGCTTTCACCTTTTAGAAAGCCTTGTTGTGTTCACTAAATTTGGTGATCGAATTAGCGGATCAATTTCCGATAAGAATAACCTTTCAATAACTGGCCCATTTTCTACGGAGATGAACGCCTGCGAACCCTCAGATAATCTCATTTATAAAGCGCGTACTGCTCTTGCAGATTTTGCTCTTGCACATGGCATTAGCACACCCCCTATAGCTCTTACATGTGAAAAAAACCTTCCTGTCGCTTCAGGTCTTGGTGGTGGTTCGGCGGATGCTGCGGCGACATTGCGATTACTGATAAAAATTTGGCAGTTGGATATTGCCGAAACTGACTTAACCGCCATTGCGCTCAAACTTGGAGCGGATGTTCCGATGTGCCTCAGTAGCATTCCATTGATTGCGAAAGGCATCGGCGAAGGAATTGATGTGGTCTCAAACCTTCCACAATTTGCGTTGGTTCTTGCGAACCCTCTGATTGAAGTTTCAACGCCTGGAATTTTTTCAAAACTCAAATCAAAATCAAATCCGGGTTTTGATCATGTTGAAGTGCCATGCGGTTTGGATGATTTTCTTTCAGTATTAAATGGCTACCGAAATGATCTACAAGAGCCTGCAATAGACGTGGCGCCAGAGATCGAGCAATGCCTTGATGCATTATGTTCAACAAAGCCTCTATTCCATCGCATGTCAGGTTCAGGTGCAAGTTGTTTTGGTATATACAAAAATATGGAAAGCGCGCAGGTGGCTTACCACCTAGTCAAATCTCAATACCCAAATTGGTTTACCACCGCCACACCCTTAAGAGGTTCATAATGTCACGCATAGATGAAACACGATCTTTTATTCCGGTTAAATTTGCTGTTCTAACGATCTCAGATACGCGAAAGATTGATGACGACAGGTCAGGTCAAACACTCGTAGATCGTATCGCAAAAACAGGTCACACACTTATCAATCGGGACATTGTTACCGATGATAAGGATAAAATAGCTGCTCGCGTCTTGTCTTGGTGTAAAAAGGACGACATTGACGCCATTATAACCACTGGCGGAACCGGTTTTACCGGACGAGACGTTACACCTGATGCACTGGAACCATTGTTTGAAAAACGGATGGACGGGTTTTCAACCCTGTTCCACAATCTCTCAGAGACAAAGATCGGCACATCGACTATCCAATCTCGTGCCACGGCTGGTCTAATCAATAGTACTTTTGTGTTCGTTCTTCCAGGTTCGCCAGGTGCTTGCAAAGATGCGTGGGATGGCATTCTAGAGAAGCAATTCGACTACCGTCATTTGCCCTGCAATTTTGTAGAAATTATGCCGCGCCTTGATGAGCATTTAAAACGCGGTGCTGGCTCATAAGCAACTCTAAACTGCCACCTTCAAATAAGCAGCTGGCACCATTTCGCATTCCAGCCTGATGGTTCTTAGACCTTTCACAAGCTGCTCCAAATCCGGAGCAGATACCGCTCTTTCAAGGAATTTATGTTTCGGAATGATTACACCATGTTGTAGTCGGGTCTTAGGTCCAAATATACGTGTCATAATGGGAAGTTTATAAGTTTTAGATGCGCAGAACCGCGCACTCGCATCAGATGTTGCTATATGTTCACCCAATACATCAATCCAACCTATCGCAGGACGTGCTCCAGGCTCAATTAACAAAGCCCACTCACCTCTCATTTTCTGAACGGCATGATCAAGCTGAGATAAACTACAGAAATTACAGCCCGCAGCGTCTGCAACTATGGAACTTCCATCACTTGATCCCAAATCCAGTATCGTCACATCAGATATTAGACCTTCAACAGCACCAGAGATAAGCGCACTTAGAGTCCGAGCAAGCTCAGCTTCTTGGTTATGGCATTGAACAAACACAGAGATCATAGCTGCGTTCTAACTGATGACAGGATGAAAATCCATAGAACATAATCTGCACTTTGTTCTTGATATGTTCTAACTTTCATGTTAGGAATATATTCAACAGGCGGAATCAAAAAATCATGCGCCGGGAGAACAAAATGAACAACCACAATCAGGATATGTCACCGGGCTATAATCACGCTGATGTCACGCGGCAACTATTGGCTGACCAGAGCATTAAGGTGGACAAGACCCGCCGCCGTGGTCGTGCCGCAGGCCTTAACCCAAGCGGACGTTATGAAATTCAGTCCCGTCATGGTTTTGATGATGGATGGGAAACACTGGAACAACTTGAACCTTTTAAAACCGACGTACAGGTTGAACGGGCACGCAGTGTCATCACACGCAATACATCACCTGATATTCCATTTGACCGCTCTATAAATCCTTATAGAGGTTGCGAGCATGGCTGTATTTATTGTTTCGCTCGTCCATCTCACGCCCATGTTGGTCTTTCCTCTGGTCTGGATTTTGAATCCAAACTCTTTGCCAAACCAGATGCGGCACGGCTTTTAAAGCGAGAACTTGCGAAAGATAACTACATACCCAAGAGCATTGCGATAGGAACGAATACAGACCCTTATCAACCCATAGAACGCAAAATGCGGATCATGCGTCAGATTTTGGAAGTCCTTGCAGAAGCAAAGCACCCTATTGGTATAGTTACGAAATCTGCATTGGTTTTACGTGATATCGATATCTTATCTCAAATGGCGCAAGATGGGCTGGTAAAAGTGGCTTTGTCGATTACCACAATTGACCGCAAGTTAGCACGTGCTATGGAACCGCGAGCTTCAACACCGACAAAACGTCTCGAAGCGTTAGATACCTTGAAGAAGGCTGGTATTCCCACATCAATTATGATCGCTCCGGTTATACCCGGTCTGACTGATTTTGAGATTGAGCGCATTTTGGATAGCGCTCACAGTGTGGGTGTCGAGCAGGCTAGCTATATTCTTCTTCGCTTACCACGTGAAGTTAGTCCTCTTTTCAGAGATTGGTTATTACGTCATTATCCAGATCGGTACCGTCACGTCATGTCGCTTATTCGATCTATGCGGGGCGGAAAAGATTATGATGCGGAGTTCGGCTCTCGTATGCACGGCAGCGGTCCTTATGCGTGGCAAATAAAGCGCCGATTTGAAATGACATGCAAACGTCTTGGACTTTCAAAACGGATTTCAACACCACGTACTGACCTTTTCACTGCGCCTGAAGGGGAAAACACTCAACTTAAACTCTTCTAATTTACGCGTCCCCTTGCGCATCATACGGGTTTATTCTCTCCACCGCCTCATGAGAACAAACCGATGCGCCAAGCAGATCGTTCTCTGTCCCCTGAGTGATCTGCACCACAGTCATCTTAGCCGCTGGCTGTGGACCTTGCGAGAGATCGGGTGGGTATGCAATTGTCCCCTTACAGATTGTAATACTCACCCGATTCGATGCCTCAAAAAATTAAACCAAAAACAAGAGATAGTCTTTTTGATATGCCAGAGAAGCCAAACTTCCAATTTGAGCTAGATCTTAAGACGCGTGGTATTTGGCCAGTAGCTGGACTTGATGAGGCAGGACGCGGCCCATTGGCAGGTCCTGTTGTTGCCGCTGCAGTCATCCTTGATGAAAATAATATCCCCGAAGGGCTTAATGACAGTAAAAAGCTTTCGCATAAAAAACGTGAAGCGCTCTTCTTTCAGATACTTGATACTGCAACCGTTGCTATCTGCTCAAACTGTGCACAAACTATTGATCAAACGGACATCAGGAAAGCTTCATTAGATGCAATGCAGCGGGCCTTAAATGCACTACCGATCGCTGCTAGCTATGCACTTGTGGACGGAAGAGATATTCCACCAAAACTATCCATACCTGCTGACGCTCTCATTAAAGGCGATGCGCGCTCGATATCAATAGCTGCAGCATCTATCATCGCCAAGGTCACCAGAGACCATATGATGGAACAAGCTGCCACTACATTACCTGAATACAAATTTGAGAGACATGCAGGTTATGGAACGAAGATACACAAACAAGCAATCAAAGAGCATGGCGCATCAATCCTTCACAGAATGACATTTCGCCCTCTTCGCAAAGATTGAGCTTACGTCACTTATTCTTATGATACACGTCACCATCTATCTCCAGAACATCAACACTGAATGTATCGATTTGCGGTAAAGACTTCATCACGCTGTCCAGAATAGCTTTTGAGATAGCCGATTTTCTTTCAGTCGATCGCCCCTTCAAAAGATGAGCCGTTACATGCACAAAGCTATCAGCCTGATTTCCATAGTAAGCATTTAGGATGGCATGCGCACGCAGTTTTAAAGCTTTAGGGCGGATGCAATCAAACTCTATGCACGTATCAAAACAGCTTTCTAGCGCATTATTTAGTTGATCATCATCAATAGAATCCGATGAATATTCTAAAACTATATGCGGCATCTTGATCTCCAAAATAAAAAACCCGCTGAGAACATATCAGCGGGCTTTCAAAATTCAAATATATAAACGCTAGTTCATGCGCTCTTTAACTTCGCTTAACGAAGCCTTGAAAAGATCTGAATGATTTCGCGTTGTAATCTTATCACTCATCAACTTTTCAGCCGCAGAAATTGCAACTTCAACAGCTGTAGAACGAACCTCTGCAACAGCATCATTTTCAGCTTGAGCAATTTTTTGTTCTGCCATTGCCTGACGACGGACAACATACTCTTCGGACTTGCGGCGAGCTTCATCCTTCATAGAATCAGCTTCTCGTTTTGCAATCTCCAGAATGTCTTTGGCTTCTTCTTCGGCTTCTTTGCGCTTACGCTGATATTCAGCCATTAACTGCTGGGCTTCTTCACGCAAACGTTTAGCTTCTTCAAGTTCATCGCGAATTTTATCCGCTCTGCCGTCCAAAGCAGCTGTAATTTTTGCCGGAACTCCAGCCTTAAAAATTATGC
Organism: Lentilitoribacter sp. Alg239-R112; assembly: GCF_900537175.1. Taxonomy (GTDB): domain Bacteria; phylum Pseudomonadota; class Alphaproteobacteria; order Rhizobiales; family Rhizobiaceae; genus Lentilitoribacter. The sequence goes on from NZ_LS999833.1 coordinate 904,688, forward strand.
CTAGGAATATGATAAGACCGACAAATGCGAAAAATGTAGCATCGATATGCATAATCTTATCTCCTATTTAGCTGCGCTACGAACCGCTGCAGAAACTTCTGCTTTGGTTAGCTTTGCACCTAGTAATTGCTCAACAACAGCTTGAGCTGTATCACCAGCAATGCCGTCGACTTCGGCTAATGCTTTCGCTTTAACGTCAGCAACATGTGCTTCACTTTCAGCAAGACGCTTATTCAACGCTGCTTCGTGTTTTGCACGCTCAGCTTCAGATTCTAACTTAGCCTTCTCACGAGAGCTAGCAGCTATATCTGATGCTTTTTGACGAGCTTCAGCTAGTTCTTGCTCATATGCAGCCACAGCTGCGTCAGATTCGTCTTTAAGCCGATTGGCTTCATCTAAATCTTCTGCAATACGGTCATGGCGTGTTTCCAAAATCCCACCAATACGTGGTGAAATAACTTTGGAAATTAGCAGGTAAAAAATACCAAACGTAATTGCTAACCATAAAAGCTGTGATGGGTATAGACCAGGATCAAACGGAGGAAACGAACCTCCGCCACCTTCGCCGTGACCAGCAACTTCAGTATTTGCGTTTTGAGTCGTATTGGACTCCGCATGTGCGGCGGTCACAAACATATCTCACCTCCAAATAGTGTGATCATCGGGGGCAAATGCCCCACGCGACCAAACATTTTCTATTCGCTTAAATATTAAACAGCGAAAAGAAGAAGAAGTGCAACAAGCAATGAGAAAATGCCCAAAGCTTCTGTCACAGCAAAACCAAAGATCAAACGACCGAATTGACCATCAGCTGCTGAAGGATTGCGAAGTGCACCAGAAAGGTAGCTACCGAAGATGTTACCAAGACCGATACCTGCGCCACCCATGCCTAGACATGCAATACCTGCGCCGATGTATTTAGCTGCTTCTGCTTCCATAATTAAACTCCTTAGAAATTATGTTATTCATTCAAATATTTTCAAATAAGCGACATGCCTATCTGCAACTTCAACTTAGTGACTAGGGTGCAAAGCATCATTGAGGTACATACAAGTCAGTACCGCAAAGACATAAGCCTGCAAGAAAGCTACTAAGAATTCCAAACCTGTAAGTGCAACCGTCATAAACAATGGCAGTGCAGCACCCATGAAGCCAAGTGCGCCTTGAGCACCCATAGCAACGATAAATCCAGCAAACACTTTTAAGGTGATGTGGCCGGCCAACATATTCGCAAACAAACGAACAGAAAGGCTAATCGGGCGTGAGAGGAAAGAAATAACCTCAATCATAACGACCAATGGCATAAGGACCCCAGGGATCCCCGATGGCACAAATAATTTTAAAAAGCCCAAACCGTGCTTCATAAAGCCGTAGACAACAACAGTGCCGATGACGAGCATAGCAAGTGCGAAGGTTACAATTAGATGGCTTGTGACTGTGAAGAAATAAGGGAACATGCCAATTAAGTTGGCAATAAGAACGAACATAAACAATGAAAAGACAAGTGGGAAGAAACGCATACCCTGCGATCCCGCACCATCTCGCAGCATTGAAGCAACAAACTCGTAAGCCATTTCAGAGATGGACTGCAAACGCGTTGGAATTAATCCACGGTTAGCTGTTGTTGCCATCAAGAATCCAGCGGCGACAACTGTTGTTGCAACCATAAACAATGAAGAATTCGTGAAGGAAAAATCCATGCCACCAATCTCGATCGGAACAAGTCTTGAAAGCTGGAACTGGCTGATAGGATCGTTAGCCACGTTTGTTTCTCCTCATTTTCCGGGTTTAACCGGTCTAAATACATTTGCCTTCTAAGGCATTAATCTTCTTTTTTGGAATAACCCACTTTAGGTTTTTCCACCGCTCCTATGGAGCGTAAAACATTCAATACACCTGCGGCAAAACCCAAAAGAAGAAATACAATCATTCCCCATGGCGCAGTGCCTGCATATGTATCCAGCAGATAACCTAAAAGAGCACCAACAAATATTGCAGCTATAAATTCGCTTGAGAGCTTAATAGCAAGGCCATAGCCCTGTCGCTCTTCTGATTTATCAGCTGCCTCTTTTTCATCATCCAGTTTTTTAGCTGCAAGTTTGTCTTCCAGCTTCTGGCGACGGGTCTCAAGACTATCTACCATTTGACCTCACTTTACGTCTGCCTGCATCTCCAAAGAAGTAGCCCATAAAACCACATTCCCTTATTATTGAACATGCGAAAAACAGCCCGTAAGGCTATTGTCGAATTTCGCCGCAACATAGTTTTACAAGTGCTCATAGTCAAGCCGTTGTAGCGACCAAAAACACAAAAGATTAAGTCTTATAAATCAAAGACTTAACCGATTGACGTATTTTTATTAGCTCAAAGCTGCTAAACGAGATGGAAATTGCGACAGTGTTACACAGTAAATCAGAGACTTGAGGGTGGAGAATCTAACTCCAACCACCGCCATAGGTCACATAAAAGATGTGTAAACCTATTTTTCCAACGCGACGCATAGATTTTGCCCATCTTGGACGGACATATGTCGCATGATAATGTGTGGAAGAGCCAACTTCTTTGAACCAGATTTTGCCAGCCGTTGTGGCAAGCGCAACCTCTTCGGCCTGATTCCATAGTTTGGGTGATTTTACGCGGTCGCGAATACCATCACACGCAAACGAGAATTGACACCGATTGCGCCAGCTCTTGTTTTGATACACAACGCCGCAAATTGTATTTGGATAGGTCGGGTTTCTAACGCGATTGAGAATCACCTGAGCAACGGCTGCCTGCCCTCTTATGGGTTCACCGCGGGCTTCAAAATATATCCCTGCGGCAAGGCAACGCTGCTCACTTGCAGCAAAAACCCGCGCGGGGAGCGGCTTGGCAGCCCAGGCGTGATCACCTTTTTCGATTGGTGGAATAAAACGACCACGCTTAGCTTTCTCAGTTAAGATGGAAGCAAAGGGCGTTTCACGCGCATAATCCGCCGGAGGCGGAGCATAGGCAGTCGCTAGAATGTCTGCATTATTATTGGTTATAAGTGACCTAAGTATTTTAGGCACGTTTTTGGAGACTTTGGGCTTTCCCTTCTTGTAGAAGGCAGAGGCAATTTCAATCTCGCGCCCTTGGATTTTTGATTTTTCAAAAATCATTGTAACATCTTTACTCTCTCTCGGGAGCTGAAGCGAGCTTTGCTCTCCTATGATCGATCCGGCAGAAAAATTCTTAGGTGGTTGCGATGGAGATACCGCCATCACCCGGCCTTTTTTCAGATGTCGTGTCACACGCTTTTCGTCAGGAGTAATTTCAGAAATACCAATTTTGGCGTTAAAAGAAACTGTCTCACCATTACCAAGACTAAGGCTAGCGGCGGGAACGGTCGAACCGGTCAAAATAGGATCAGCAAACGCCATCTCAGCTTTTTGAATAGCACCTGCGGGGGCTGACGTGATGTGCATTTTCCAGCGATCACCCTTACCAGACATCTGCGCCAGGATTGATGCTGTATCAGAATTTGCAACAACTGTGGGGGACATCATAAATCCGGCTAGACCGAATAAGACGGGCGCAACTACGGCGCTTATGCGTGCCAACACCCGGCTCGCCAAAGAACTATTCTTACGCAACACACTACTCCAACAGATACAAATACGCTTTACTTTACTGAAATGGATCATAATCGGTTAACCTTGATGGAAAGTTAATATGCCGCTCCCCAATTTGATAAGCGATGATAATTATGACCAAAGCGAGGCTTTCGCAGTCACGATTGAACGGATTAATTTCCAAGTTCAGGAATTTTCGTCGGGATTTAAAAAAACAATTGCTCTTCTTAAAATAAAGGCGCATCAATTTAACATATGTCCGACATCAAAATCAGCAATACAGTTATTAATCCAGTTTCTAAAACTAAACCACGATCCAGCGCGACCCGTGGGCTTATATTTATGGCAGTCGGAATGTTTTTATTTTCGGCAGGCGATATGCTCGCGAAATACCTGACTGCAGACTTCCACGCAGTTCAAATCATGTGGTCAAGACAGGCAGGCCTTATGGGAGGCGTTGTCATTCTAATTGCCTTCCGAGGTTTATCTGTTTTCCGTTCAACCCATCCACGTCTTCAAATCACACGAGGCGCAGCGGCGGCTGGTTCTGGGACGATATTTATTTTCGCGGTCGCCTATGTGCCATTGGCGGATGCGGTTGCCGTTAGCTTTGTTGCACCGTTTATGGTCACCATCATGGGCGCACTCTTTTTAGGCGAGAAGGTTGGCATCAGGCGTTGGACCGCTGTCATTATTGGATTTCTAGGCACGCTTGTTGTTATACGCCCAGGTGCTGATGCTGTCCATCCGGCCGTATTTTTGGTTCTTATCGCCGCTGGGTTATTTGCCACACGGCAGATTCTATCACGTGCATTGAGTGATGATAAGACAACGACAACCATTGCTTACACGGCTCTTGTCAGTGGCGCGATACTGTCAGCAGCGCTACCATTTGTGTGGAAAACGCCTCAAACAGGTCAGGCAGTTTTGATTTTTGTTGGATTGGCAATCATCGCAGCCGCTGCGGAAATCTGCATTATCAAGGCTCTGGAATTCACCGAAGCTGTAATTGTAGCCCCTGTTCATTATAGTCTGATCATCTGGGGTACGATGTATGGCTATGTTATATTTAATGACCTGCCCGATATTTGGACATGGGTTGGAGCAGCAATAATCAGCACATCCGGTATTTACACATTATATCGTGAGCATCATCTGTCAAAGCAAGCCTCAGGTACGGAATAGATACGTGACAAAGACAACTCCTAATCTCATTATATTTGATTGCGATGGTGTGCTGGTAGACAGCGTGATGGCGCATTGCGAAGTCTTATCCGCGAACTTTGCAAAATACGGCTTAGAGATCAGCCCGATTGACTGTCGCGACAAACTCGGTGCAGGAAAAATGTCTGAAATTGGCAATGCAGCACAAAAACTTGGTGCATCATTACCTGACCACTGGCTAGACGAAATCTATTATGAGATTTTCACACGCCTCGAACAGGGAGTTCCACTCATAGATGGCATCGAGGATGTTTTAAAACAAATCAAAGCAGAACAAATAAAGATTTGCATCGCTTCCAATGGAAGCCGAAAAAAAATGGAGATCATGCTCGGTGCAAGCGGGCTACTAAGTCATTTCGATGAATACATCTATTCAGCACACGATGTGGGTGTTTGGAAACCAGACCCGGGGCTTTTTTTACACGCAGCGGGTCAGATGCGTGAAGATGTTTCTGAGTGTATTGTCATCGAAGACAGTCCAACAGGAGCATTGGCAGCAAAGCGTGCTGATATGAAATGTTTAGGCTATGCAGCGGATACTAATGCAAATGATTTGATATCTCATGGTGCGACAAAATTTTTATCCATGCGGGAGATACCTAAATTAGTGGGTATTTGAGATATATTAGCAATAACATATGATCCAAACTTCAGAACCTTACTAAACAAAAGTAGCCCATGCCAAAATCACAACTCCACGGCCATCTCGCTATGCTCCTTATGTCCTTTTGCATCGCAGGGTCTTTTAGTCTTGGATCAGAAATTGCAAACGTTGTTTTACCAGATGCACTTACGGCAATACGCTTTGTAACTGCCGCAATATTTATGGGATGTATCATCACACTAAATGGCAAGGCAAAACGCAGACATTTTGCAGCACCATGGCGTTTTTTATTATTGGGTGCGGTTTTCTCTGTCTACTTCGTCGCCATGTTTGAAGCATTGAAAATAACGGCACCGGTTTCGACAAGCGCAGTCGCCACACTAATTCCGCTCATGACGGCTATCTTCGGCTATGCACTACTTAGACAAGCTATGACAAAACGCATGGCCTTGGCACTCGCTATCGGCGCTTGTGGAGCTTTATGGGTAATTTTTAAAGCTGATCTGAACGCGTTTGTGAAATTTGATCTTGGTTTGGGAGAATTTATCTTTTTCTTTGGCGCAGCCGCGCATGCGCTTTATACTGTACTGTTTCGAAAACTAAACCGGGGCGAACCTGTCACTGTTTCGACATTTGGCGTTATGGTAGGAGGTGCTATTGCTCTTATAATCTATAGCTATCAAAATATTCTTGATACGAACTGGTTAGAACTTCCGGCAAGATTTTGGCTCATTTTTACCTATCTCGTGCTTATTACAACATCGCTGACATTTTTTCTGACACAATTTGCAGCATTGCGCCTTCCCTCTGCAAAAGTCATGGCTTACACATACCTTGTCCCAAGTTGGGTGATTTTATGGGAGTGGGTGATTGGTAATGGTCTGCCAGACCTAAAAATAAGTGTTGGCGTTGCCATTACAACAATCGCGCTTCTTATCCTTTTAAAGAATGAAGAAAAAGCCTAAACGGATAATCTCACCCATTTAAATTAACGCCGGCGTCGGCGACCTTCAAACGGATTATCACCAGATCGATAATGTATGCGGATCGGAATGGCCGGCATATCAAAATCTTCACGCATTTTATTGATCAAATAACGTGAATAAGATGTTGGCAAAGAATCTGGGCGAGTACAGGAAATCATAAAGCCAGGTGGTCGTGATTTAACCTGCGTCATATATTTCAATTTCAAACGGCGGCCCGATACTGCCGGTGGCGGATGCTGTGCCGTTGTTATATTCAACCAGCGATTCAAACGTGCCGTTGGAATACGGCGGTTCCACGTTTTATGAGTATCGATAACAGCTTGCATAAGCTTGTCGAGCCCATTGCCCATCTGACCTGAAATGGGCACAGCCAGTATTCCGCGCACTTGCGGCAAAAGACGTCTTGTTTCTTCATGCAAATATTTCAAATGCTCTTGGCGATTTTCCACCAAATCCCATTTATTTATCGCAATCACACATGCACGGCCTTCTTTGATAATCAGATCAGCAATATGCAAGTCCTGTTTCTCAAAAGGAATTGTTGCGTCGAGGACAACGACAACAACTTCTGCAAACCGGATTGCACGCAATGCATCTGCAACTGAAAGTTTCTCAAGCTTTTCTTGAACCCGAGCACGCTTACGCATACCAGCAGTGTCAAACATCTTGATCTTGCGATCGTTCCATTCCCATTCGACAGAAATAGAATCGCGCGTTATGCCAGCTTCCGGGCCAGTAAGCAGTCTATCTTGCCCTAAAAACTCGTTAATCAGCGTAGATTTCCCGGCATTTGGACGACCGACGACAGCGACTCGAAGTGGCTTACTCGTATCAATCTCGAGCTCTTCCTCATCATCTTCAAAGTCATCATCGTACACATCGACATCGGTTTCAGCTTCGTCGAAATCCTCTTCGTCATCATCAAATGCGACATCTTCTCCCACAGCGTCGACAATTGCATCACGTAGATCGAGCAGACCTTCACCATGTTCGGCAGAAATTGGGCACGGTTCACCGAGGCCTAAGCGATACGCATCAAGCAGGCCGGATTCAGCTCCCCTAGCCTCGGATTTATTGGCGACCAAGACCACCTTCTTACCACGCTTGCGCAAAAGCTTTGCGAGCGTTTCATCTGCTGGGGTGATACCCATCTTTGCATCAACCAAAAAAAGCGCAATATCTGCTTCATCAATCGCAGCTTCAGTTTGCGCACGCATACGGCCTTCAAGCGTATCAGGGCCAGATTCTTCCAATCCAGCTGTATCAATCATCTGGAAATGAAGATCTACAAGTTTCGCATCGCCCGGTCTCCGGTCACGCGTAACGCCGGGCGTATCGTCAACAAGCGCCAGCTTTTTGCCTGCCAGGCGGTTAAATAATGTTGACTTACCCACATTTGGGCGACCAACGATAGCTAGTGTGAAACTCATTTGTGCATCCAATCATGCCCCATATATCATTTTAGATATCTGTTTGGGTATTTAATTGCTTAATTACGATGCTGCGCTGCGACCAGCAATAAGATCGAGAATAACTTGCGCGCGCGAACTCATCTGCTGCGGAGAACGACGATCATCAACAATTAGCTGCATCCACTCTTTTGCGCGGGCAAAATCATTTGCTTTATAGGCAGCTAATCCAAGCGCCTCACGAGCAGAATGGCGCATTGCATTTTCTGTATCAGTTAAAACCTCAACTTCACGCGATACATCATCGTACGATCCGTGATCAACAAGCAGATAGGCAGCTCTAATTTTTGCGATATCTTGCAACGCTTTTGGCACACCATTGTCGCCAGATACAGCCTGAAAGGCTGCAATCGCAGAACTGGCGTCGCCTTTATCGGCCAACACTGTTGCAGCACGGAGCTTAGCCATCAAAGGATAGGCACCGTATCCCTCTGCTTCAAGCTTATCAAAACCTTCAATAGCTTCATCTTGTCGACCTTCTCGCGCAGCAGTTAGTGCTTCTAGGAAGATATCACCTGATGCAGCGGCTTGATTGGCAGTATATTCCTTATAAGCAACATTGCCTGCCACACCGACAACGATGGCCACAGCACCACCAATAATGAACTTGCCGTATTTCTTCCAAATGGCCGTTGCAGCATCGGAACGTAGCTCTTCATTGACTTCGCGAATAAAATTGTCGTCTTCACTACTCATGATAAGATCGTCTTCTATTTAAAATATTGATTATGCCGCCTTCTAAACGATTTTGGAAAAGTTAAAAGAGCTTTTTGATAAAAGAGCGGCATTAACGTGCTTAAACGCCAGAAATACGGTAAAATGATCACATTACGTTTAATTTACAGGCGTTTGGGAGAGACACAAGCATGGCCATCGATATTAAAAAAGCCAAGATGCGTCTGGATGGAGTACAAAAAGAACTCGAGGCGTTTTCTAAACTGTCGGCAGAATTTCGCGAACCTGTTATCCTTGATCAAAATTCGGTCGGCCGTTTATCGCGGATGGATTCTATGCAGCAGCAGGCCATGGCACAAGCGCAGGAACGCAACCGCACACGCGACCTCGTGCGTATTGAAATGGCTCATCGCAGAATGAACGAAGATGAATATGGCTATTGCGTCAATTGCGGCGAAGAAATTCCTGATAAACGGCTTGAGATTGACCCAATGGCGGAACGCTGCGTAACTTGTGCGGAAAATGTATAGGGAATCCAAGCTCAAGTCATAGGTTTGCCATAATTTCTAGTTTGATATATGCACAACAGATAACAAAATTATGCGACAACCTCACCTCATTGAGGTCGTCCATCTGAAAGATTTTTTTGACCAAAAACTTACCCCTATTATCATGTATATGTAGCATGAGTTTAGCGTTTGGCTTCCAAAGCGAGCCTGTTTATGCAAAGGAAAACCAGATCGTTTTGATCTCATTTGATGGCGCTCATGACAACAAATTATGGGAGAAAAGCCTACGCATCGCGGAACAAAGTTCAGCAAAATTCACCTACTTTCTCTCCTGTGTATTTTACATGCAAAAGCGCGATGCCAAAGGCATTTACAAAGCACCAGGCAGGACCAGAGGCACATCCAATATTGGTTTTGCTCCTTCTGTTGAAGACGTTACCACACGACTTGAGCACGTTTGGGCAGCTCGTAATTTTGGACATGAGATAGGAAATCATACTTGCGGACATTTTGATGGTGCGAACTGGAGTGCTGATCAATGGTCTTCAGAGCTTGCGCAGTTTAACGATATCTTATCTTCTGCATGGTCGCGCAACGGATTAGCGCATCTTGAACCCATTGGATGGAAAAAGTTTGTCAAAGACGAGATTAAGGGGTTTCGTGCGCCTTATTTATCTGTCGGCAACGGCCTGTTCAAAGCACTCAAAAGTAATGGCTTTGCCTACGATGCCAGCACCGTATCACGCGGACCAAAAATACCAAACATGGCTAACGATGTTGTGGAATTTGCACTTCCTCTCATCCCAGAAGGACCTTCAAAACGTCCCATTATTGCAATGGATTACAACCTTTATGTAAGACATTCCAAAGCCGAAGAAAACGCTGCACAATCAGAAAAATTTGAAGCGCGCACGTTGGATGCATTTAATGCTGCATTTGAAAAGCAATATAATGGCGACCGCATACCGCTTCAGATTGGTTATCACTTTGTTGAAATGAATGCGGGTGCCTATTGGCGCGCACTTGAACGCTTTGCGATCAATGTCTGCAACAAGCCAGATGTTGACTGCATCACATACCAAGAGGCGCTTTCGCGCCTCAAGAATACGTCGGGTAAAAACGGTTAAGCGTTTTGAGGAGCTTCGTCAGTTGCCGTTTCTTCATCCTGATAGATGATACTTTCGAATGATATAAGACGTTTGTAAATCGACATAAGATCAATGATGGTCGTCCATACATTCGCAAAGAATTTAAAGCTTTCTTCCACTTTATCAAAAGCATTGTTAATCTGCGCAAAAATGCCAAGCGTGATCGTACCGGACACCACTGTTGGAGCGAGTGCAACAAGCGGAATAAAGCTTGAAACGTTCAGATACCCAAAACGCGCAACATTGAAGTAAAGATAATTGAAATACAGTCGATAGTAGTTTTTGCGCACACCTTCATATAATTCTTTGACAGTTGCTGGTTGCGCGCGATCTGCACGATCCTCACCATAAACGAGCTCTTTACGGTAGGCGGCTTCCACTTTTTGATTGTTAAATTCAAGACCTGGCAGTTTAATACCAACAATCGCGAGCAGTGCAGTTCCCAAGAGAGCGGACATGATCGCAACATAGACCATCGATCCATCAACTTTACCGATAAATGGTATTTCCGTAATATTTTGAGAGAGCGTATATAAGAGTGGCAGGAATGCGATCAACGTCATCATCGAGCGAACAAAGGCTACTCCAAGCCCCTCAACAATGCGGGCAAACCTTTGGGTGTCTTCCTGCACACGTTGTGCAGCACCTTCGATATGTCGCAACTTAGGCCAATGATCCATGAAGTAATTATTCATCGCTGTGCGCCAACGAAAAACATAATGGGACACAAAGAAATCAAGTAAAACAAGTACAGTAATATTGACCAATAGAATAGGGGCTACGGTCATCAACTGACTATAGAACTCTTCCAATGTTACCGAATTTTTTTCCGATAAAGCTTTTTGTAGCAGATCATTAAACCCACCATACCAATCATTTAAAAAGACCGACAATTGAACATTGTAATACGTGACAAGTATGATGATCGTCGAACCCAAAACAGACCATCTCGACCACGTATTCTTATCTAAAAACATCCACACGACTGCAAAACCGAAACCCGCTAAGGCCATATAGATATATATCAATAATTTATCAGCGGTAAGAAACGGTGGACGTTCTCCTTCGACGGCTTGTTGAGCGTAACCGGCCAGAGTATCCAAAAATGGTTGATAGGTTTCAACAAAGCCAAACCAAATACCAATTGCAATCACAGTCCATATGATCGCCGAAAAAAAGAATAGCTTAGGGTCAGGAAAAAAGGATCTAAACAAAATTTCAACCTTTGTTATTCGCGCAATTATCTGTATCGCGATTCGTAATTTTGATTGTTTATAAGGCCTTGCAAGAAACACAACAAGCTACATTAATGTGATCGCAATTTGATCCTGATCCACATTTACCACTTTCCATTCCTAGTTTAATCTTGTAATTGTGCAACGCAACATAAAAACCATCTATCAGGTAAGGGCATCAAGATGACAAAAACCGCAATTATCACGGGTTCAACAAGTGGCATTGGTCTCGGCATTGCCAAAGCATTTGCAAAAGCTGGCATGAATGTGGTTATCAACGGACTTGGTAGCGCAGAAGACAATGAGCCAGCGCGCGCTGAAGTCAATGCGCTTGGTTCTGGCAAGACAGCTTTTCACGGTGCGAATATGATGCAACCTGAACAGATTAAAGATTTGGTGCAGTCAACAGAAGATAAGTTTGGTCAAGTTGATATCATCGTCAACAATGCTGGTATTCAATTTGTAGAAAAAGTTGAAGATTTTCCAACCAGTAAATGGGACGCAATTATCGCGATCAATATGTCAAGCGCATTCCACACAACGCGCGTAGCTTTCGGAGGAATGAAGGAACGTGGCTTTGGGCGAATAATCAACGTCGGATCAGTACATAGCCTTATCGCCTCTCCTTATAAGAGTGCCTATGTGACAGCTAAGCATGGTATTTTGGGCCTCACCAAAACGCTCGCGCTTGAAGGTGCAGAACATGGCGTGACTGCAAATGCAGTCTGCCCTGGCTATGTTGAGACACCGCTTGTAACCGGGCAAATTGCTGACACGGCAAAGGCTCGCGGAATGAGCGAAGAAGAGGTGATCAAAAATGTGATCCTCAAAGCTCAAGCCACGAAACAGTTTGTGCAAATTGATCAAGTTGCTGCACTTGCACTTTACCTTACGTCCGATGATGCGGCCCAAATCACAGGTACAGCCCTGCCTGTTGACGGCGGTTGGTCTGCACAATAATGGCAAAGGCCACGCCCCAGACAAAAACAATTAACCTTGCCCTCCAAGGTGGTGGCGCTCACGGAGCTTTCACCTGGGGTGTGCTTGACTACTTGCTTGAAGATGGCAGAATAAAACTCGATGGCCTTTCTGGCACCAGTGCAGGCGCGGTCAACTCTGTTCTTCTAGCCCACGGTCTACAAGTTGGCGGTCACGACGGCGCTCGAGCCAAGCTAGACGAGTTTTGGAAAGCTATGAGCGAAGCCGGGACATCTCCTTTCGGCGACATGATGGAACCTTGGAAGAAAATGATTGGTGCCTCCTTCGGCGGCACTGGTCCCATGGTTGCAGCCACTTACAATGCGCTCGATACATTGACCCGAACCATGTCACCCTATGAACTTAACCCTTTTGATTTCAACCCACTACGCGATTTATTGGAAAAGTGCGTTGATTTCGAACGGCTTCGATGCTGCACAGATGTGAAACTGTTTATCAACGCAACAAACGTTAAAACAGGCAAAGCTCGTATTTTTGAAACGTCTGATATCAGTCTCGATGCTGTCATGGCATCTGCCTGTCTGCCGAGCCTGTATAAGGCTGTCGAAATAGATGGTGAAGCATATTGGGATGGTGGGTTTATTGGCAATCCAGCTTTATTTCCATTCTTTTATAAATGCGAAAGTCGAGATGTTCTGATCGTGCACATCAACCCGATGCGACGTGAGAGCATTCCAAAAACCGCACCTGAAATCATGAACCGCCTCAACGAGATTTCTTTCAATAGTTCGCTTATCAGTGAATTACGTGCTATCAAATTTGCCAGCAAACTTGTGCAGGAACATTGGCTCAAAGACGAATATCATAATAATATTCGCGATGTTTATGTCCATTCAATACACTCAGATGATGCGCTTGATGATCTCAGTGTTGCGACGAAATATGATATTAGTTGGCCGTTTTTGACTGACTTGCGAGATCGTGGCAGAGGCGTAGCGAAAGAGTGGTGCCAAACTCATTTTGAGGCTGTTGGAAAACACTCATCTGTTGATTTAGACGCTGAATTTCTTAATATCTCGAACATTCACAGCTAAAATATTGCATCCAATACAAATTTTAACTCAATACTTTCAATAACTTGTGAAACCTTCCCTTGATTGTCAAGAAACTGTTAACTAAGTATAGTAACAATAAGACACTTAGAACATAGTTCTGAGCAAGCTGCGTGAGCACGGATGTACTGCCACGTGGCTGAATTTTCAAAGACAATTTGTCTTATATTTCTGCCCTTCTTGCTTGCTTTCTAGCTTTGGCAAGATGGGCCGGAATTCGAAAGCTCTCAGGCACTTCGGTCCTTTTCTCATCCAAAATATGCTCAATCGCGACATCTGCCATTTTGTGCGCAACACCAAAAGTAATTTTAAAGCCGCTTGTTGCAACAATAACATTTTTTGCTTTAGGCATATGATCGATAAGAGGATCTCGCCCTATCGCTCGTGGTCGCAAGCCCGCCCAACGTTCCATCACATCCGCATCTTTTAGCTGCGGGCAAAACTCTCTCGCCCGTTTTATGAGCGTTTCCAACTGCTGATCAGTGCTCATAGGGTCATCAAATTCTATTTCGCTCGTACTTCCAATGGCAACATGACCATCTTTATGAACTATAACGTAAAGCCCCATATCGAACATAATTGGCCAAGTTGGATCAAGATCAGCCTTTAATATTGCCGCCTGCCCCTTTATGGGTTTACCCAATGCAAGTACTGGTACGGACAATGACGGCGCAACGAAGCCAAATGTGTTGGTACCAGCTGCCAAAACAATATGCGAGAATTTGATCTCTGATAGATCACTCAATGTCGCCCGGCATACCGTTTCATCATATTTCAACAATCCAATATTTTCACGAAGTGTAATCATGCTATCTTGTAAAATAGCCTGCTTGAGCGCGGCCAAAATCCTACGAGGATTAACACGCGCTGACAGCGTGTCATAAACAACACCATGCTCTGCCTTGGATGCAATTGGCCAATTATCAATCGGTGACTTGTTCAGAATTTTCCATTCATAGACCCCAAGCCAATGTTTTTCCGCATTTGGCAGGTGACCCGCCATTTGCCCGCGTTTTGTATCATTCATGATAGGAGCAACACGGCCACACCTATTATAACCACATGAGAGCGATGTTTCATCTTCCAGCAGTTTAATTTCCTCTGGCAGCGCGTGCAATGCCTCGAATTGGAACTGTTTCTTGCCATCCCAGCGTTCAGGCATATGTGGCATGAGTGCGCCAAGGACACCACCACTTCCTCCTGCGCCGACCTCGTCCTGATCAATCAGCAATGTTTTTAATCCGCGTTTTCCGGCTTTATAGGCAGTCCAGCAACCAATAATACCACCACCAACCACAAGAACATCAAATTCTGTTTGACGATCAATAAAACCAACGTTATCGCCTGAACTCATGAATAAGAACCTTGAAGTAAAAGAAGAGATTAAAAACGAAATTGAATGGCGTGAGGGTGATATGCCCTATTCCACACAATTTGGCGACTATTTTTATTCAAAAACCGACGGCCGCTTAGAATGCAATCACGTTTTTATAAATGGAAATGACCTTCAAACCCGTTTTACATCTGAACAATCATTTGTCATCGCCGAATTGGGTTTCGGAACGGGGTTGAATTTTTTGGAAACAGCTCGCCTGTTCCACACCCTTTCACCTGATGGTGCCAAGCTTGAATTTCATAGTTTTGAACTTTTTCCCATGATGAGCAATGAGATTGATAAAGCGCTTGCGGTATGGCCAGAAATAGAAGCAGAAAAACAAAGACTTCTGAACATTTGGCCTTCTTCATTCGAGATGTATCAAGTTTTTCAATTTAAGCCAAACATTAGCCTTCATCTGCATGTTGGTGATGTGAATGAGATAATCCATCAAACAGACCTGCGTGCAGATGCTTGGTATCTTGATGGATTTTCACCAGCCAGAAATCATGCCATGTGGAATGAAAATCTCATGCAAGCCGTATCGGATCACACCAATTCCAATGGTACATTGGCGAGCTATACAGCTGCTGGCTGGGTACGCCGAAATCTGCAAGCCGCCGGATTTACCATCAAAAAATGCCAAGGATATGCTGGCAAACGAGATATGATTAGAGGAGTTAAATTGTTAGCTTAAGCATGATCACCTGCAGTTTAGGCTGCTTCTCCTACCGCAAATGTTTTATTTAATGGATGCGATTTTGGAAGTAGACTACCAATTTTTGCTGCCATCATATCCGGGCTAACGGGCTTAGATAGATAGTCATCCATACCGGCGGCGAAACAATCTTCTTTATCACCCTTCAACGCATGTGCAGTAATCGCGCAAATGGGCGTATGTCGAAGGTCATTTTCTTCTTCAATTGCACGGATCGCTTTCGTAGCTTCATGTCCGCTCATCACTGGCATAGAAACATCCATCAAAACGATGGCAGGATTATGCGTCTTCCAAAGCTCAACAGCTTCCTGCCCGTTTCCAGCAATTTTAAAGTTTGCTCCCAGATCATTTAATACTTCAGTAAAAACGATTTGATTAACCTCGTTATCCTCTGCAATGAGAATATCAAGACCGAAATTCGATGTTTCTTCCTCAGGTAGATCATCTGAACCAGCCATCTGAATATTGAGAAGTTCTACGATTTTATCTTCAAACAGAGATGGCGATATCGGCCTAGTGAATGTTGCGTCAACATTCTTGGAAATAGAAAAGATCTGGCTTTCAGTCGCGTTGCCATCGGTTGCCTGCAGAATTACTGTATTTTTAAAACTCAAGTGTTTCCTTAAATCAGCGACAAATTTTTCATGCATAGATTCAATCTGTTCACAGTCAATCACAATCAAATCTACTGATATATTTTTTTCCGCGACCACGTTTATTACCTTTTGAGCTTCAGCTAGACATTCAGTCGCGCAGCTGTCTATGTTCAGAGAACGCAATTGTTCCTGATATAGCTCTTGATCGATATCCGAGCTGCTGATCACTAACGCTCGGAACATTGGAAAATTGTTCTTCTCAGACAAATTTATACTCGTTCATCAAATACATTTGTACTTATTGTTTAAGTAAGCTTCGTTGAAATGAGTAAAAAGAAGATTAATCTTGGACCCCAATAAAAATACCAAAAATCTAGTATTTTTAATGGGATAGGAAAATCCAATATTTCCGATGCTTAAGAAAATCCTGAGTACCACCCTTTCTTACGAGCCAAGAAATCCTCCACTATCACTCATCTAGTTATAACTAATGACCTCAATCTCTATGCCATTCTCATCATCAAAGTAGAAACGGCGACCAGGTTCATAATCGGCGTGAGACGTGGTGATATAGCCCAAATCAACTATTCGTTTCTCCACATCGTCAAGATCATCAACAACAACACCTATGTGGTTTAATCCATTGTAACGATGGTAGGTATCTTCTGTTGAACCTTTTGAGTTGCCATTTTCATAAATAGCTAAGTAACTGCCCTCGCCTCCAACATGAATCGATGTTCCTCCATGTATAGAATCTCCTTTCCAACGAACTTTCCAGCCAAATAATTTACAATATGTCTCTGCCGTCTTTTCAACATCGATCACCGTCACATTGATATGTTCAAGATAGGTTTCATTTTGCACTTTCTCCGCAATTGTCATTGTAATCTTTCCTTCTTTAATGTTGATCGAAGGCATGGTAATCTCTCAAGTTAACTTGAGGTCAAGAGGTTATTTAGCCCCATGAAGAAGAAAATTGAGACAACTTTGGCTATTGGTGCAATAGCTGCGAGAACTGGCTTGGCAGTATCTGCCATTCGCTACTATGAAGAACAAGGATTGGTACACTCTGAAAGAAATAATGGAGGACAGAGGCGATTTCTACGATCCGACATACGTCGTCTTTCATTTGTAATAATCGCACAAGATTTAGGATTTTCACTCGATCAAATCCGAGAACAACTTAACAGACTGCCAAATCAGCGAACACCCACCGCTAAAGACTGGGCCGAAATGAGTGAGAACTTTCGCACTAATATAGACGCAAAAATTGAAAGCCTCATTCAATTGAGAGATAAACTCGACGGCTGCATTGGTTGTGGATGCCTATCACTCGACAAATGCAAACTTTACAACGCTGAAGATCGCGCTGCAAAGAAAGGTGCAGGCGCACGATATCTTATGGGCGACATCGCTGAACTCGATTAATCACTTAACTACAAAGACTAATCTAAAGAAGATACCTTCCAATCAGGTTCTTAGAAGTTCAACGAAATATCGCGATGATCAGACAGACAACCTGCCACAGATAACGCTTGCTCTCTTGTCAATTTTGGTTGCTGGCGAATACCAATATTATGACGAATTGATTGCTCATATTCGCCTAATTTCGGCAAAATATTCGTCACGCCTGCTTTACGCCATTCAATCTGCTCATCATAAAGCTTAACTGCTTTTGCAATCTCTTTAAGCGCCTTTTCTTTATTTGGTTTTCTAGCCTTAATAGCGCGGCGGGCTTTGGAGATAGCTGATTTTACTTTATCAGCACCCGCAACATCGCCAAACTTTTTAGCAAGGGCAGCTAAAGGCTCTACCATATCGACAGGTTGATTATCTTCAATTTGTGCTGATGCCGCGTAGAGTTCATCTTTTAGCTCATTAAATGCATCTGTCGAATTTAGTACATTCATCATCTCAACCACCGGCTCATAACCTTCCTGAGACGCACGATAGAATTTACCTCTTTCAGAAGTTACTGTTTTTCGTAGCTTGCTATAAGTTTCAAACTTTCCTTCCCAATCCGATGGAATTTTAGCTGTAAGCTCAGTAATATCTTTATCGATGTTCTCTAGCTTTTGGTTGATGGCCACTGCTCGCTTTTCAGAACCTTCAGGCAAACGGCTTAACTCAGTCTCAAGTTCGGCCTTATGAGTTTCTAAACGCCTGATATCGCGTTCGACTTCCCGTACAAAATGATGATCGGGACGATAGGCATCAGACGCATCAAGCACAACCTGCTCTGCTGCGATAGCGCCGTCTAGAAGTGCAAATGATTGCTCAGCACTGTCAAAACTTTTAGCCAAATCTTTGCTCATACCAGATGGCAATGTGGATAAATCAATATTACGCGCCATCGAAATATTTTGCAGCAAACCAGCCTTGTTTGTTGCGAATTCTTTAACCAGATAATTATCAACACAATAACCCAGTTTTGGGTTGCGCGGGGGCGGGGAATTTTCCGAAAGCAACGACACTCTATTTGGCAGGTAATTTACCAATTGTGGCACAGCGCCAACAATGGCTAGAGCAGATAATTGCAACAAGATGAATGGGATCACTCCCTTATACATATTGATCGTTTTAACCACAGCTGGCGCAACGCCTCGCAGATAAAACAGCGCAAACCCAAATGGTGGTGTGAGGAATGATGTTTGAATGTTCAGACCAATCATCACGCCCAACCAAACAGCAGTCACATTTGCCTCTGGATCAGCCAGCAAAATCGGCGCAACAATTGG
The DNA here is from genome assembly GCF_900537175.1 of Lentilitoribacter sp. Alg239-R112. Lineage (GTDB taxonomy): Bacteria > Pseudomonadota > Alphaproteobacteria > Rhizobiales > Rhizobiaceae > Lentilitoribacter. The sequence continues at coordinate 923,609 of NZ_LS999833.1, forward strand.
TACCACAACAACAGCAATTTCAATAAAATCAAGAAAGAAACCAAGGACGAAAATCACAGCCATAACAATAAGAAACTTTGTCCAAAAACCGCCCGGTAATCCTTCGAGAAACTCTTTAACCAAATGCTCTCCACCAAATGCGCGGAAGGCAGCTGTCAGAATGGCAGCACCAAGCAGAATAATGAAAACAAGTGATGTCGTTTTCGCTGTTTCAATCATAACGCCATGAAGCGTATTTTCAATTTTGAGTGCTCGAATACCACTCCAAACAAGGGCTGTAATCAGACCAGTTGTACCAATAATTGCAAGCGCGATACCAAATTGGTCTTCGGCTGAATTAATGCTTTTCACGTTGGTATTGTAGAGCGAAAGCGTAATTGTGATGAGAACTAACGAAGCGATGGCCAACAATGCTGGATAATAGGCGCGGGAGTGCCCTTCTCTGAGACGATAACCCGCCATTATGAGTGCGCCACCTGCACCGATTGCGCCTGCTTGATTCACCGTTGCAATACCGCCAATGATTGAACCAAGAACAAGGAAAATCAGAAGAAGTGGAGGAACCAGGGTCAAGACCACTTTGACTAAAAACGCACCGTCAATCTTCCCTTCAGAAGCAACTGGCGGTGCTGCTTTTGGGTTGAAGAATGCATAAATCAAAATATAGGCCATATAGAGCACGACAAGCACAATGCCCGGAATAAATGCACCTAAGAACATTTCGCCGGCGCTTGTGGATACGACATCAAAAATCGACGGCATAGACAATTCGCCTGTCGCATCCTTAAAGAGCGCTTTGCGCGCAGTACCAGCTTGATCCGCAGCACTGGATAATTGGTCGGCAAGAATAATCAACACAATAGACGGTGGGATGATCTGACCTAATGTTCCTGATGCCGCAATCGTACCTGTGGCAAGAGGCTGCGAATAATTATTACGTAACATTGCAGGCAGGGAGATAAGGCCCATTGCAACTACTGTCGCGCCTACAATACCAGTTGTTGCAGCAAGCAATGCACCCACAAAAACGACTGAAATACCGAGGCCACCTGGCACAGGACCAAAAAGTCTGGCCATTGTGATGAGCAAGTCTTCCGCGATTTTTGAACGCTGAAGCATAATACCCATAAAGATGAACAGCGGAATGGCAATGAGGGTGTCTCGTTCGGGTTCCCAATAGACCCCACGAAGGTTGGTTACACCGGCACTTAGCCATTGCGCGGGGCCACCCTGCGCGAAGAAAATATCGCTATCGCCCAGAAATAAATATCCGGCACCCGCAGCCAGCAAGATTGTGATGATGGATGAGCCAGGCAGGGCAAAGGCCACCGGGTAGCCGACACCCAAAGCAATTGCCATAAGTACGACAAGGAGAAAGAGAAAAAACAGTTCCATAATAACTTCCTCTAATGCGCGTCTGATGGTTTAGGCATATGTTTGCCCGCTTCACCGCGTATATCTGCTACAGCCCCGAAGAGATAGGACACAAATTGAATCATCATTGATATGGCGAAGACACCTAAGAATGCGGCCATAAGGTATTTTACGTAAAGCCCAAAACCCGATTGCGATGTTTCGAAGTTAAACAATGGGCTGTTAATAATTGATGCCTTATTATCCATGCCGACAAACAGGATAATCCAACATAATGATATGCCTAGGAAAACCGAACCATAAGCGTTTACATAGCCTTTAGATTTCTCCTCAAATCCGGCGTAGAAAATATCCACTCGCACATGGCCTTCTTCCAGCAATGTATAGGCACTGGCAAAAAGGAAAAGTGCCCCATACCAAAAACGAACAAGGTCAGACATAAAGGCCTGTTCATAAGAAAAAATAAACCGCGAGAACACAATCAGAAGCTCAGCCACCACTATGAGAAGAGCGAGCCAATGAAAACCAAGTGTACGTGTGAAAAAAGCCATGACAACGCCCAGACCAATAAGGGGAACATGCACATAAGGGCCGCGAAATTGGGCCCGCCCGAGATCCTTAGAGAATTGTTCACTCACGAATACATCCAAGAAACCCTCAATCCGCAAAAATGAAATTAACGTGTCTGCAAGCCCGACAAAAAGCACTGCCCAGAATGCAGCTCTAATAAAGAAGGCATTGAGTGATGAGACGGTAAAGCTATCGGTTCGTAATGATGTTTGGCGGCAAGCCAGCACATAAGCAAATGTTACACCAATTGCGATAGGATATAGCGCAAATTGAAAGAAATCGGCGCCAAGATCTCCACCTGTCGCAAAGCCAAGACCTGCGCCAGGGAAACCTGCACCATTTGATAGAAAATTGTTAATGAGGTAAACGAGCATAATTGCCAGATTTGTCCACCCAAAAAGGCGAATAAGCATTGAAGCTCTATCAGACATTACAAATGAAGTATTGTTCACCGCATCATTGCCCGCCGACGCACTGCCTTCAGGCGTTGCCGCTTGATCAACCATTATGGGTCCCCTGATTCGTCATATGCATTTCTCATGCATAAAAGGGTGAGGCAGATATCCGCCTCACCAAAGGTTACGTTAAAACCTTGATTCTACTGATTAAGAACAGCATTACGTTTTTGAACGTAAGCCATATCAGATAGGGATGTCCAAGCACCAAGCTCGTCACGTTTTTCAACCACTGCATCGTAAATTTTTGCAGATAGTGGAGAATGATCGCGTGCTTCTTCAATAACTTCCTGAGCGGCCTCACCAAAGGCCTCATAGACGTCATCGTTGAATTCACGAAGCTGGACACCATGATCGTTGATCAAGCGGTTGAGATATGCACCATTATTGGCATTTGTTTCTGCCATTGTGCGCGCGTTCTCTTCGTTACATGCTGCTTCAATGATAGCTTGATCATTTTTAGACAGGCCAGCCCACCAAGACGCATTCATACCAAGCGCAAGCTGAGCACCTGGTTCGTGCATACCAGGCCAGTAATAATATTTAGCCGCTTCGTAGAACTTCATGAAGTAATCGTTGAATGGACCAACCCACTCAGTCGCGTCAATCGCACCTGAAACAAGGTTTTCATAAATCTGACCACCTGGAAGTGAAACAGGAGACGCGCCCAATTTAGACATAACGTCGCCACCAAGACCAGGAATACGCATTTTAAGACCTTTAAGGTCGTCCGGTGAGTTGATTTCTTTATTGAACCAACCGCCCATTTGAACGCCAGTATTACCCATAGCAAAGTTTTTAAGGCCAAATTCGCCTGCCAACTCATCCCAAAGCTCTTGACCACCAGCATATTTAATCCATGCATCGATCTCTGTGTAAGTCATGCCGAACGGAATAGCAGTAAACGGAGCCCAACCTGGGTGCTTACCTTTCCAGTAGTAATCAGCGCCAATATACGCTTGCGCATTACCGGACGCGACTTCATCGAACGAATCAAACGCGCCAACGCGCTCACCGGCAGCAAAGTACTGTGTATCAATACGACCATCAGTCAGTTCGGAAATGCGTGCGGCTAGACGCTGAGCTGGAAGCCCAAGACCAGGGAAATCCCGTGGCCAAGTTGATACGATAACCATTTCGGTTTTGCCTTGCGCAACAGCAGGTGCGGCAAGAGTTGTAGCGGCACCAGCAAGTGCTGCGCCTTTTAGAAATTTACGACGTTCCATTAGGTCCTCCCAAGAACATAAAAAACCAGAGCACCGTTTTGATACCCTGTCTCACTCCTTACAAATGTAAGAAATAAAGAACAACACGTGTTACTACCGCTTCACATCGGTAGAACTACGGATTTTTTGGAAATTTGTTATAGTTATGCCAATGTAACTTGATAAAATGCGTTCATATTTTGGAATGGGTTATGAATTTTAAAACAAAACTTCTTGTCATCACCGTATTGCCAACAATCTTAATTGCATTAGCCTCAACCTATATTATCGATGTTCTGGCATCCCGTCTGGCGCAATCACAGGCCAAAGCCATTGAAGAGTTTTATCTAGAGCAAAAACAAGCGGAACTTCTAAATTATGTCGCATTGGCAAAAAATGCTCTTACTCCTAGTTACGGCTCCTATCTCAAGTCGGAACGCAAGGCCCAATATGAAGCACGCCGAATTGTTCGCAAGATGACTTTTGGTGAAGATAATTATTTCTACATTTATGATGGAAATGGAACCAATATTGTCAACCCGCGGCATACCCACCTCATCGGCAGCAATTGGATAGGTTTGCGCGATGAAAATGGCAAAACCGTAATCAAGGACCTCATAGCACGTGCCAAAACGGGCGATGCCTATACCTACACATGGAAGAAACCTTCCAGCGGTGAATATGTCGATAAACTCGGATTCTCAGTCTATCTACCCAAATGGGACTGGATGTTGGGCACCGGTATTTATCTTGATGATGTATCTGATCAAATTAGGAAAATCCAAGATCAAACGGAAATTAGAATCGGAGAAACGCGACTTATTATCTTATTACTCGCACTCGGCTCACTTATCTTGACAGCGATTATTTTGACTCTGGCCAGAGTTAGTGAACAACGCTTTGCCGATGAACGATTACGATTACTAACAGCTAGAATTGTCGACGTGCAGGAAGAAGAACGAAAACGGGTGGCACATGAGTTACATGATGGTATCAGCCAGTTACTTGTTTCAGCACGATACGGACTTGAAGCCGCTGTATCAAAAGCAAAAAGCGTTGGTGTGCGCGAACCACTCGATAAGTCTATTCAGACAATCGACGATACAATCAACGAAGTTCGCCGAATCTCGATGGCGCTTCGACCTTCCGTTCTTGATGATATGGGCCTTGTTTCAGCCGTTAAAAGTTTGGGTGCAGAATATTCCAAACAGACAGGCATTTCAGTCCATGTGAATGCAAAACAACCTAAGAAACTAATAACCGATGAAACACGTATTGCCGTTTATCGGGTCATCCAAGAGGCCTTAACCAATGCCGATCGTCATTCAAAAGCGACCGAAATAAACATCTCCTTGAAGCGAGAACGTTCAAGATTCTTGTTATTGCTTGAAGATAATGGTGTCGGAATTAGCCACCACACCAAATGGCCTCCAACAGGTTCTGGCCTCGGCATACGCAATATGCAAGAACGAATTGACGCCATAGGGGGCACAATAAATTTCAAAAATGCCACTCCCAGCGGCCTGATCATTGAAATAGGGATTCCAATTGATAAGAAGTTGGAGCAAACGGAAAAGTGATGTATGGTGACGGCACTATTGTTGTGGGGAGCGAACATAGTATTTCAATGAACTCTCAGAAAATCAGACTCATTATTGCTGACGATCACGACCTTGTTCGTGAGGGTATTCATTCGCGGCTTGTGAACGAGGCAAATATCGATCTTGTTGGTGAGGCCAAGAACGGGCGCGAAGCCGTTGAATTGTGCGGACTATATGAACCTGATCTGTTACTTCTGGATATTTCTATGCCCGAGCTTAACGGGCTAGAAGCAGCTAAAATCATCCGACAAGACATGCCCGACATAAAGATCTTGTTCCTCTCCGTCTACGACAATGAAGAATACGTGCAAGAGGCATTACGCATTGGTGCAAATGGCTTCGTGCTCAAAGATGCATCTAAAGCGGAAATGCTCAACGCGATTGCGATGGCGTCAGAAGGTGCGACATATCTTGGACCAAAGCTTAGCAAATCACTATCACAAAGCATGAATGGCAACGCAAATGGGCGATCTGGTCAGTCTGACTACGGGCTTACCAACAGAGAAAAACAGGTCTTATCTGCGATATCGAAAGGCATGCCCAATAAACAAATTGCAGATAGTATGAAAATTTCGGTACGAACAGTTGAAAGCCATCGCATGTCAATCCGAGAAAAAACAGGTGGCGGAAATGCTGTCATGCTTACAAAGATAGCAATCGAATTGGGCCTCTAGATTTTAATTACATGCGCGCGAGGCTGAGCTAATGATGCGCGCTCGACTATGCGTGTCTCAAGTTTGATATTTTCAAAACCAGCATCATTGGAAATTTGTCTTATTAGCGACTTAGCTGCATCTGCACCCATTCTTCGGTGAGGAACACGAACGGTTGTTAAATGAGGCTCAACAACAGATGCAAGCTGGATATCGTCAAATCCAGTAATGGATATATCTTCTGGCACACGCAGACCCAACGCCTTTGCAGCTAAGACTGACGCAGCAGCCAAAACATCGTTGTTGCAAACCACGGCTGTTGGTGGATCTACGTCCTTCATGATCGATTTGAAAACTTCTGTAGCCGCATCAAAATCAAATGGGCTCTCATAAACATGAACCGGCAAATTAGCATCTTCAACTGCTTTTGTATATCCAGCAACGCGTTCAACAGAGCGGTTATTATTCTTTAATATGCCTGAAATTAAAGCGACACGACGGTGACCAAATGATATAACTTTTTCCGTCATTTCTTGCATGGCCGCTCTATTATCAAATCCAACAAAATGCCCGGCTTCTCTTCGCTTGCCTGATGAATGATGGCTCCATGAAACAACAAAAGGGACATTTCTTTCATTCAGAAAATCGTAAATTGCAGAACTTCTGTCCGTCCCGATTAGGAAAAGTCCTTCTGCCCCCCGCGATACCAGTGATCGAATTTGTTTTTCTTCAGTTCCCTGATCATAGGAGGAGCTTGCGACAAGCAAATCAAATCCTGCACCATTTAAAACCTCTTGAAAGGCCTGCAGGCCGCTCGCAAAAATAGAATTTTCCATGGTTGGAATAATCGCACCAATGATATTCGAACGATTTGCAGCAAGAGCTCTTGCATTAGAGTTTGGAAGATAACCTAACTCATTAACTGCATTTAAAACCTTCTCACGCGTTTTAGAAACAACCTGACCAGGCGAATTAAGACAACGCGAAACGGTTGCGGTTGATACACCAGCCAATCGCGCCACATCTTCCAGTTTCGGTAAATCATTACCTCTCAACAGGATTCCCCTTCGTTTTCACAATAAACATGTAACTTATAAAAAAAGACTTGCCAAGCTAAATGTAAGCGCTTACATTTAGCCAGACGAATTTTACAGATAGAGATAAAAATGGCACGTACATATTTAAAGAAAGCAGATCTAACATCATCAAGCGACGCGGGTGACGTTCGCGCAACTGTTCAACAGGTATTGGATGATATCGAAAAGGGCGGTGATAAAACTGCACTCGAATATGCAAAAAAATTCGATAAATATGAAGGTACGCTTAAACTAAGCCGTGCGGATATTGATGCTGCGTCAGCGCTGGTACCAGAAAAACTTAAGCGCGATATCCAGTTTGCCCATGCGAATGTAAAGAAGTTTGCTGAAGCACAAAAAGAAACACTTAAAGATATTTCTATTGAAGTTGTTCCTGGCTTAACCGCAGGGCAAAAAAGTATTCCAGTTCAAGCTGCTGGTTGTTATATTCCAGGTGGTCGATATAGCCACATTGCATCGGCCATTATGACAGTTACAACAGCAAAAGTTGCCGGTGTTGATCATATTATGGCATGCTCCCCCCCTCGCCCAGGCGTTGGTATAGCACCTGCAATTGTCTATGCGGCAGACCTATGTGGTGCAGATACAATTCTGGCAATGGGTGGAATTCAGGCAATTGCGTCGATGACTTTTGGATTGTTTGACTTGCCAAAAGCTGACATTCTGGTCGGTCCAGGCAACCAGTTTGTAGCCGAAGCAAAACGCATTCTGTTCGGCCGCGTTGGCATTGATATGTTTGCAGGTCCTACCGACAGTCTCATTTTGGCGGATGCGACTGCGGATGCTGACATTGTAGCGGCTGATCTGGTTGGACAAGCAGAGCATGGTTACAATTCACCAGTTTGGCTCGTGACCGATGATAAGGCGCTTGCAGAAAAAGTGATGGAACTTGTACCACCGCTTATCGCTGACCTTCCTGAACTCAATAGCAAAAACGCAGAAGCAGCTTGGCGTGATTATGCCGAGGTGATCGTTTGCGATAACCGCGAAGAAATGGCCGCAACAAGTGATGAATATGCCCCCGAGCACTTAACTGTTCAAGCGCAGGATCTCCCTTGGTGGCTCGATCGCCTTGCATGTTATGGTTCACTCTTCCTTGGTGAAGAAACAACAGTTGCATTTGGGGATAAAGCGTCAGGTACAAACCATGTGCTTCCAACATCAGGTGCTGCAAGTTACACTGGTGGTTTGTCTGTTCATAAATATATGAAAATTGTGACGTGGCAGCAGGCAACACGTGAAGGTGCAAAACCAGTTGCCGAAGCAACAGCACGCATATCTCGTCTTGAAGGTATGGAAGGGCATGCTCGTACTGCTGACATCCGCTTGGCGAAATACTTCCCGAACGAAACGTTTGACCTTACGTCTGAGGAATAGTTGTGAACACAAGCGATCAATTGTTTGATGTTTCAGGCAAAGTTGTCTGCGTAACAGGAGCAAGCTCAGGCATTTGTCGTCATACGGCGACAATGCTTGCTAATCGCGGCGCCAAAGTAGTAGGCGTCGCACGCAGGGCAGACCAACTTGAAGCTTGGGAAAATGAAACCGACGGACAGACCGCATCTCTTGCGTTTGATCTGTCTGACAAATGCAGAATGGGGGAACTGGCACAACTTGTTTCCAAACCATTTGGAGCACCTGATATATTAATAAATGGTGCGGGCATTAACACCCGCACATCTGCGGATGAAGTCACTGAAGAAATTTGGGACTTAACACAGTCCGTAAACTTAGCTGCCCCATTTTTCCTCAGTCAGAAACTTGTGCCAGCTATGAAAGCAAAAGGCTGGGGCCGCATCATAAATTTTGCGTCCCTACAAAGTTTTCGCGCATTTCCAAATGGTATTTCTTATGGATCAGCGAAAGGTGCTGTTGCGCAGATGACCCGCGCAATGTCTGAAGCTTGGTCAAAAGATGGTATCAATACGAATGCGATTGGACCTGGTTTTTTTAAAACAGAATTGACTGCAAAGGTTTTTGACGATCCCGAACGAGCTAACCGCAATGCGGAACAAACATGTATTGGCCGTAATGGCGAAATGGCTGACCTTGACGGCCCAGTCCTCTTCTTAAGTTCCGATGCTTCAGCATATATAACCGGGCAAATACTGATGGTTGATGGGGGATTTACCGCAAAATGAAGGCACTAGTCTATACGAGCGAAAAAACACTTGAATATCGTGAAACGCCAAACCCTGAAACCGTTGACAACGACGTTCTCATTAAGGTCGAAAGTGTTGGTCTGTGTGGGTCAGATATGCATGCTTTTCTTGGCCACGATGAACGACGTCCCGCCCCATTAATCCTGGGTCATGAAGCGGCTGGAACGATTGTATCCGGCCCCGATAGTGGCAAGCGCGTAACCGTTAACCCGCTTGTGACTTGCGGCACTTGCGATAATTGTAAAAATGGACGCGGAAATATTTGCGCTAACAGGCAGATCATATCTATGCCACCACGCGAGGGTGCTTTCGCAGAATACATATCTATGCCTATGCAAAACCTCGTCGAAGTTCCAGACAATGTTTCATTCGATCAAGCTGCATTATGCGAACCAATTGCCTGCGGTTGGCATGCAGTTCGCTTGGCAGAACGCGTTCTAACATCCTCACATGAAAACACGAGCGCACTAGCTATCGGCGGCGGCGCAATTGGTTTGGGAGCAGCTTTGAGTCTAAAAGCAAATGGCTACCAGGATGTAGTTATTGTCGAAGCAAATGAAAAACGTCGTAATTTTATAACTGAAAAGACTGATTTCAAAGTTGTTGCGCCTGCTGGACTAACCGAAGATCAATGTTTTGACTTGATTATTGATGGTGTTGGCATCAAGCCGACACGGGAGATGGCCTGCCGTGTTGCCAAACCAGGCGGTGTGATTGCCCATATTGGTTTAGGCGACAGTCAAGATGGTCTTGATATCAGACGCATGACTCTGCAAGAGATTTCATTCATTGGATGTTATACCTATACACACGAACATTTTTGCGAGACAGCCGAAGCAATCTTTAATGGTGGTTTAGGGTCACTCGACTGGGTTGAATTTCGCAACTTAAATGACGGGCAATCTGCCTTTGAGGATATTCTTGCTGGCAATGTTTGCGCACCAAAAATTGTTCTCAAGCCTTAGCATCAGATCAATTTAATCATCGAAAAGCGCTGTAGAAAGCGCCACGGCCCCATCGAATAAATGCTGCTTTCGGGATATCATCTCATCAATTGATATTCTCTGTATCGGTCCATGGAAAGCAAGCGATGCAACAAAACGCCCTTTCGCATCCGTGACAGGTACTGCGATAGCGACCATGTCATCCATAAACTCCTCATCATCGATGGCATATCCACGCTTGCGTGTTTGCTTTAAATCCTCCAACAAAGACGCAGCAGTCTGATGTGTTTTATCAGTCCATTTTTTTAGCTTTAATCCAGCAACAAATTGTTCACGTTTTGATTTAGGCATACTCGCCATAAAGGTCTTACCACTTGCCGTGCAATGAAAAGGCACGTTTGATCCAACAGGTAGCTGGATACGAAATGGCCAATCGGTTTCCACACGATCAATATAATTCATGCCTGTTTCTTCAGGCACGACCATGTTCACAGTTTCTTGCACCTTATTTGCAACATCCACCAGAATCTGATGACGAGTAATATGAAAACGTGATGCATGCAGCAAACCATTTGCAATTAAGCGAAGTTTTCTTGAAGGGCGCAAACGCTTACCGTCAGCCTCACGCACGAGATAACCCTCATTCTCCAACGTCGTACAAAGACGATGAACTGTTTGTTTTGGCAAGCCTAACTCAGCATTAATCTGCGTTGGTGTCATAGCACTTTCGCTCCGTCCCATGATTTCCAAAATCATAAGCGTGCGTAAATTCGTCGGAATTCGATTTTCCTCGTTCACCTTCCTATCTCCCTCTTTACATCCTCCATGAAAAGGCTATAAAGTAAAAAATAATGAAAAACAAGACAAAAAGTCTCATTTTTCACCGTTGGAGGGTTTTTTGGAATTTGATTACGTTGTTATAGGTGCTGGTTCCGCTGGATGTGCAGTTGCGAGCCGACTTTCCGAAAATGGTAAATATACTGTTGCTATGATTGAGGCTGGTGGTCGCGATACGAACCCATGGATCCACATACCAGTTGGGTATTTCAAAACTATGAACAACCCAAATACTGATTGGCGCTACAAAACTGAAAATGACCCTGGTATTAATGGACGATCCATCCCATGGCCCCGCGGTAAAGTGTTGGGTGGCTCTAGTTCCATTAATGGACTTTTGTATGTACGCGGACAGGCCGAAGACTATGATCATTGGCGTCAGCTAGGAAACGAGGGTTGGGCCTGGGACGATGTACTCCCATTCTTTAAACGATCTGAATCGTGGATTGGCGAGCAAAAAAATAAAGACCGTGGTGAAAACGGCCCTCTATCTGTTTCGCCAACTCGTTTAAAACGTGACGTTGTCGATAAATGGGTCGATGCGGCAGAAGCTGCCGGTTATAAAAAGAATTCAGATTATAATAGCGGCGACCAAGAAGGTGTTGGTTATTTCCAACTGACCATGGTCAATGGCAAACGTTGCAGTTCAGCTGTTGCATATCTTAAACCTGCACGAAATCGCTCGAATCTTGAAATTATTACCAATACCCAAGTTGAAAAAGTCATCATCGAAGACGGACGTGCAACAGGTGTAGCTGCAGTTACTCGTGGCAAGAAAAAAACCATCAAGGCACGACGAGAGGTAATTTTATCCGCCGGAGCAATCGGTTCTCCACAAATTTTGATGTTATCCGGCATTGGGGCAAGCGAAGAACTCTCGGCCGTTGGGATTGAGACAAGAATTGAACTCAAGGGGGTTGGCAAAAACCTGCAAGATCATTTGCAAGCACGACCTGTTTTCAAGACCGATCTATCGACAATCAACATCGAGACAAACAACATCTTTAAACAAGGTATGATTGCTCTTGAATACGCACTTAAGCGGACAGGCCCTATGGCAATGGCAGCAAGCCTTGGCACTGGTTTTTTAAAAACAGATCCATCATTATCGACACCGGATATCCAATTCCATATTCAGCCATTTAGTGCAACTAATCCTGCTGATGGGCCACATAAGTTCTCAGCCTTTACAGCTTCTGTGCTGCAAATGCGGCCTGAAAGCGCAGGTCACTTACAGCTTAAGTCTGCCGATTATCGCGACCACCCGGAAATTCATCCGAATTATCTTGCGACACAACTTGACCAAGATACCATTGTAAAAGGCATTCAAATTGCTCGTAAAATTGCGGATTTCGAACCGTTGAAATCTCATGTGACTGAAGAATTTTCCCCCGGTAAAGAAGTCGCATTTGACGATTATGAAGGCACGCTCAATTGGGCTCGCAATACCGCTGTTACAATTTATCACCCAACCGGAACATGCAAAATGGGCCCCGAAAGCGACAAGTTGTCTGTTGTTGATGCACGACTTCGTGTCCGCGGTATTAAAAGTTTACGTGTAGCCGATGCATCCATCATGCCCCAAATCATGTCGGGCAACACGAATGCTCCATGCATTATGATTGGTGAAAAAGTTTCTGACATGATTTTAGAGGACGCTGCGAATGCTTGAACTTATCATTGATTACAGTCAAATTATTATTGCTGATTTGATCTTATCAGGCGACAATGCCTTGGTCATTGGAATGGCGGCAGCTGGCCTTTCGCCGGAATTGCGTAAGAAAGCAATTCTTTATGGCATGATTATTGCTGCTGTTATGCGTATCGTTTTTGCAGTTATTGCAACCAGCCTTCTTGATGTTCCGGGCATATTGTTTATTGGTGCCTTGCTGCTATTTTGGGTATGCTGGACCCTTTTCAAAGAAATCAGAGAAGGACAATCTGAAGAAGCAGAGGACGCGATGGAAATCGCAGACAATCTGGAGGCAGGATATACTGGCGCGCCGCGCCGTACAATGTTCTCGGCACTTGTCTCCATCACGATCGCTGACGTTTCGATGTCACTTGATAATGTTCTTGCGGTTGCAGCAATTGCAGATGGAAATACTACAACGCTCGTGTTTGGTCTTGGTCTGGCAATTATCCTCATGGCATTTGCTGCCACACTTATTATGAAATTACTTGCAAAGTACCCCTGGATTTCATGGCTGGGCCTTATCGTTCTGCTCTATGTAGCGGGCGAAATGATGAAACGTGGAATATTTGATGCACCGAACGGGGTCGGTCATTTGTTAGGTATCCTTTAAATTGTGATTATTTCTTAAAAAGATAAAATAATCAATTATTTAATGGTGGAAATTGTAGTTCAATTGAGACATAATTGAACTGCCAAATCAGGCTGAGAGAGATGCCTTCGTGTCTTGGCCGTAGACTTAGGGAGAAGGCGTAACATTGGGAGGAATAAATCAATGAATTTATCCAAACTTACTAAAGGTATCGCAGCAACAGCTGTCGGCCTAACTTTAATGGCTTCTTCTGCCTTGGCAGAGAAAGTTATCCGCGTTCAATCAGTGTTGCCAACAACAGCCGACGAAGTTGTAATGTTGAAAGCATTTGGTGACGATGTTTCAGAATTAACAAATGGTTCGCTTAAGATTGAGGTTCTGCCAGCTGGTGCTGTTGTAGGCCCACGCGACATCATGGATGCAGTTGATGCTGGCCTAGTAGAAGGTGGCTTTGCATGGACCCACTATTGGGGTGGTAAGCACGTTGCAGCCAACCTGTTTGGTGCACCAGTTGCTGGTGCTGGTGTTGGAATGGACAACATCGCATTCTTATCTTGGTTCCAGTTTGGCGGTGGTAAAGAGCTTTATGACCGTTTATGGGATGAAATGGGCGTAAATGTAAAAGGCTTCATGCTACAACCAGTTGGCCCGGAAGCTCTAGGTTGGTTCCCAAAACCAATCGCATCTATGGATGACTTCCGTAAAATGCGTTTCCGCGCACCTCCAGGAATGGTTGGCGCCGCTTACGCTGAAGTCGGTGTTCCTGCTGTTGCTATGGGTGGTGGTGATATTCTACCAGCTCTGGAAAAAGGCACAATTGACGCGGCTGAATGGTGTTGCCCAAAACCTGACAGTGTGTTTGGTTTCCAAAAGGTTCTAAAGCACTACTACTTGCAAGGTCTACACCAAGTTGTTGTGAACGCTGATTTGTACGTGAACGGTGATTTTTATGACGGTTTGACTGACATCGAGAAAAAAGCTCTTGAAGTTGCTGCTAATGCGTCTTTGTCAAAGTCTATGTCTTACCGTATTTATGAAAATGGTAAAGCTCTAAAAGACTTGACGGATAACCATGGCGTTATTCTTGAAGATACACCAGCTGATTATTTCACAGAATACATGGCTGCTGCGAAGAAATCTCTGCAAGCTGCAGCTGACGAAAATGAATTCTTCGCTGAAGTATGGCAATCGCAGAAAGATTTTGCTGATATCGCTGTTCCATTTTGGGCTGGCGCACAAGCATCAAATGCTAGCTTAGGCAAAGCCCACGCTGACACATTGAAATAATACTTTCACATAGTTTCGCGAGGCCCTTTTGAGGGCCTCGTGTTTCTTTTTCGAAAGGGATTAAGATCCTTTTCGAAAAGGAAACCTCAGATCAAATAAATCTTAGATCTGAAGACTTACCACGGGAGGGAGTGTAGACATGGCCGCAGAGGAACCAAATCCGGAAGATCTTGAAATTGCCGACGAGCTGATTGCAGAACGTCGCGCAGAAGAGCCAGGGGAAACACCTGAGGATATGACATCTTGGCAGCGCCCTATTACAGCTGTCATTGATGTTATTAACCATCGCGCGGGTCAGCTAATTGCTCTGATGTTGGTGCCCTTAATCGCTATTGTGGTCTGGGAGGTGTTCTCTCGTAATGGTGACTCAATTTTGACGAATGCTGGCTTGGGCTGGATATCTGATGCCCTTGGCTTGGGACCCACATTGATCGCTTATGACATGAGTCGAATGATCGCGGGTGTCCTTTGGATGGCAGGGGCTGGCTATGGCCTAATGCGCGGCGTACATATCCGCGCTGATTTTCTTTATCGGAATTGGTCGGACAAAACTCAGGCCACAGTCGATGCTTCCCTGTATTTGCTGTTCTTTATTCCTTCCATGATTTTCTTTACATGGGTGGCGTCTGAATTTTGGTGGAAAGCCTTCATTAACGGAGAAACAAACCAAGTGGATAGTGCATGGGGCCCTCTATTGTGGCCTGCGCGTATAGCAATGCCAATTGGTGGTGCACTATTGCTGTTGCAGGGTTTGCCTGAGATCTTCCGAGCATTCCACAAAATGGGAAAAGAGCGAGAGCGCATCTTTGTAAGACTATTGCCAATTTATCTCATCGGTTTAGTTTGGCTCGTGCTCGCAGTGTTTGAACCACAAATGGTACCTGGTGGTGAATGGTTCGAGGCTTTAACAAAAGCCAAATCGTCTCTGGATAAGCCTATCATCGGTCTCATCATGCTTGCAGCAATGTTGTTCGTGATCTTCATCGGCTTCCCAATCGCGTTTACCCTTGTCTTCTTGGCATTTGTGTTCGGGATCTGGGGTGATAGCTTCTTGAAAACAACATTTATTTTCACTCTCCAAACTAACTCTTCAATGCTAAACGATCAACTTATGGCGGTGCCATTGTTCGTGCTGATGGGGATCGTAATGGAAAGTGCCGGCCTGATGGAGCGACTATTCTCGTCCATCCAAATGATCATGTCGCGCGTGCGTGGTGCATTGTTCATTGCCGTGTTGATTGTGTCTACGATCTTTGCGGCAGCGACGGGTATTGTTGGTGCATCTGTGACCATGCTTGGTATTATGGCGGGCGCCACGATGAGCCGTGCCGGCTATGATGTGAAACTGGCTGCAGGGACCATTACAGCGGGCGGAACCTTGGGTATTCTGATTCCACCGTCGATCATGCTAATCGTGCTGGGGCCAGTGCTTGAGGTATCCACGCTTGATTTATTCCGGGCGGCGTTTGTTCCCGGTGCGATGCTCGCAGCCTTGTATCTGTTGTACACGCTTGGACGGTGCTGGCTGAACCCTAGTTTGGGGCCTATCCTTTCGGAAGAAGATCAGCCTGAAACGTCCAAATTCTATGGTGCAGAGGTTGCTTTAATCTGTCTGGGCGTTTTAACAATATGCAGGGTCTTTGGCCTTGGTATTGGCGGAACGTTTAGTGTGATCCCATTTGGTGGATTGCTTGCGCTGTTGATCGTGCTGGCGGTTGCTTATCAAGCCTATCGCAAATTACCTATACTGCGCATAGCTCTGCCTGTGGCGGTTCTGTTCCACCTATACATGGTCTTTGCGAACCGTGGTGATGATGGCAGCCTGTCCGTTATGTCAATTGTGATGGCCGCGTTCATTCTGCTGTTGGCTTTCTTGGGGCGTCATATTTATGGCCAAGAGGCGGAGGAAAAATTCTACTTTGCACCGCTATGGGATGAGTTCTTTGCAGGGCTGATGCCGCCAACGATCTTGATCTCGTTTGCGCTTGGTTCAATTCTACTTGGTTTTGCGACACCTGCAGAAGCTGCGGCAATGGGTGCCTTTGGAGCGATCCTGCTGTCCATCGGGTACCGAAAGTTCACCATCAAGGGCTTCTTTGATAGCATGATCAAAACACTGGAACTAACAGTGCTGATTATGTTCCTCGTGGCCGCATCCAACTTCTTTGGCGCACAGTTCAGTTCACTAGGTACACCGCAATTGTTGACTGATATATTGCTTGGCACGGATCTGTCGCCATACATTATGCTCTTGCTGGTGATGGCGCTGATCTTCTTGCTTGGCTGGCCACTGGAATGGGTTCCGATTGTTCTAATCGTTGTTCCAATCCTGTTACCTGTGGTTCAAGCGTTGGATCTGCATGGGCTAGATCGCTATGATCTGATGGTCTGGTTCGGCATCCTTGTGGCGGTTAACCTGCAAACAGCTTGGCTCAGTCCGCCTGTTGCTCTTTCGGCCTACTTCTTGAAGGGGGTTGTGCCGAACTGGGATCTTAAGGACATCTATCTTGGTATGATGCAGTTCATGCTAGTACAGCTGACCGGCCTGGTCCTGCTGTTGATCTTCCCTCAGTTGGTGCTTTGGCTGCCAGCTTGGATGAGCCAGTAGTATGCAACCATTA
Organism: Lentilitoribacter sp. Alg239-R112; assembly: GCF_900537175.1. Classification (GTDB taxonomy): domain Bacteria; phylum Pseudomonadota; class Alphaproteobacteria; order Rhizobiales; family Rhizobiaceae; genus Lentilitoribacter. The sequence continues at coordinate 940,700 of NZ_LS999833.1, forward strand.
TTAAGCGACATAGGTTCCATGTACTAAACACTTATCTGAGTCAGTCATTTCTTTATACTTGCTGACTCAGTTTTAAAGGAACCGACATATTAGGGCGCTCTGTTATCATCAAACAGAGCGCCCTTTTTGTATGTCGCATAGATTACCAGCACAAAAACCTCTGACCGTCAGAGGGATAATATATCTTACGAGTGTCTGGAAGGGTTAGTTTTGAAATGCCTTGTCGTAAGCTTCAAGAATATCTTTGCCACGTGCGGCAACTTCACCCGCAGATAATCCTGCCTGATAAAGCGCTGAACCAAGACCAAAGCCTGAGGCACCAGCCTTGACCCATTCCGCAAAGTTAGACGGACCTGCACCACCCACCGCATAAACAGGCACATGTTTCGGCAGTACTGCTTTTAGTGCGGAGAGACCTTCTGGCTTAAGTGCAAAACCGGGGAATAATTTCAAACCTGTTGCACCGTGACGAATGGCAGTAAACGCTTCTGTCGCAGTTGCGACACCGGGCCAACTTTCCATACCGTTTGCTATCGTTGCATCAATCACATCAGGGTTACAATCAGGTGAGACAATCAAAGTACCACCTGCTTTCTTTACGTTGAGAACATCATCGGCGCTTAACACAGTGCCTGCACCAATCATAATATCATCATCAAAGGCATTTGATAATATTTCAATACTTTTCAAAGCATTCGGTGAATTGAGTGGAACTTCAATCTTATTAAACCCGATTGCTACCAATTCTTGGCAGATTTCTAACACTTCATGATTTTCAACACCGCGCAAAATCGCGATCAAATTTCTTGACATTATTTTACCTTTGTAAGAGTTTCTCGTGCTTGAATTAGACCTTTAAGCGTGAGTTCGGTCACATTTATCTTTTCAAAATCATGACCAAGAATATGAAGAGCCTGACTGTAAAGCTCGCCTAACTTGCCAGCCCCTAATAAATAGAGCTTTCCTGACGGCATGTTCTTCATAATCGATACGATCTCAGAACCAATCAATAAGCCGGAAAGAAAAGCAGCTGTTTCAATTTGATTTGCTCCCTGCAAAACAGCACGAGCGCGTAAGGAAAAAATACTATTCAAAACCATATCTGGCGCATGAACAGCCCTTGCTATGCCTTTCGCAAATTCATCTGCATCGGCACTTTTTTTATCTGTCAGCGTTTTTAGGACAGAATGCTCACAGATCAGCGAATAAAGCTCACCAGTTAAAGCTGTCGTAAATTGTTCGACCATGCCCCGATTAAGACAAATCCATTTACTGTGCGTTCCTGGCATACATAGAATACCCGACACGTCTTCACGACCTGATATAAAACCTGCAATCTGAGTTTCTTCACCGCGCATAACATCGGGAGGGTCCATTTGGCTGAGACCAGATAGTATATTCACATCCAAACGTTGATCATGTGTCTTGGGTTGAACAATTTTACTTGCAACAGGATTGCAAGGGACTTGCACATAAGGTGCTTCTATCCACCCCTGCCGTGCGCCGACCATTCCACAAGCAACAATTTGCATTCTGGTACCTGAATGATCATCAAGCCAATCCGAAATTAACTCAAGCAATGCGGCTTCAAATTCGCAAGGTTCAAGTGAACTCATGCCTGTATCTGCTGTTTTTGCGTCGACCACCTGCCTGTATGACATCAGCCAAACACGTAAATTACTGGTACCCCAATCAACCGCAATCCACGTGTCTTCGCCCCTGTCTAGGCTTGTGTCTTTGCGATCATCTAACATAAAAATACGCCTGTCCTTTCATAATCTGAACAATAGTGCTTAAAATGAAACCGTTTAGTACAGACGCTTACCAGTTGAAGTTTCAAAGTAAAGAACATCTTTTTCGTCAAAAGAAACGCCGGCGCTATCACCAAGTTTGACATTCGCTCGACCGTTCTTTTCTGCGATGATCTTTTCTCCCGACTGGGTCGATAGATAGATAAACGATACGCCGCCAAGTTCTTCAACGAGATCAACGCTTAAGTTACCTGGCTTGTCAGTAGTTTCAATGTGCTCTGGACGTATACCTATTGTAACAGACCCATCAGCGATGGCATCTTTAAACTTTGGAGACAGTTTAGCTCCAGCTAATGCTTCCGCTGTTACACTTCCAGCTTTCAGTTCACCGCTAACAAAATTCATTGCAGGTGAACCTATAAAACCGGCCACAAACTGGTTGCAAGGATTTTCGTAGAGTTCAAGCGGTGCACCAACTTGCTCAATAAGACCATCACGCAAAACAACAATTTTATCAGCAAGCGTCATCGCTTCAACCTGATCATGGGTCACATAAATCATGGTTGTACCAAGTTCACGATGAAGGCGGGCAATTTCGACGCGCATCTCGAGCCGAAGCTCGGCATCCAGGTTTGACAAAGGCTCATCAAATAAAAATACTTCCGGTCCACGAACAATTGCGCGACCAATGGCTACTCTTTGTCTTTGACCACCAGACATCGCTTTTGGTTTACGGTCCATATATTCTTCAAGCTTCAAGATCGCCGCCGCTTTTGCCACTTTCTCATCAATGACATCCTTAGGCACTTTATTCATACGAAGACCAAAGCCCATATTTTCTGCCACGGTCATATGCGGATAAAGTGCATATGTTTGGAAAACCATGGCAATGCCACGCTCTGCGGGATCAGCATGTGTAACGTCGTTACCGCCGATATCGATTTGACCGCCTGTTGTTTCTTCCAGGCCAGCAATCATTCTAAGAAGTGTTGATTTACCACAACCAGACGGGCCGACAAAAACCACAAATTCACCATCATCAATATCTAAATCGACACCGTGTATGACTTCTACTTTGCCGTACTTTTTAATAATATTTGAAAGCTTAAGACCAGACATGCAGGGCTCCTTAGTGGTTTTAGTTGTGCTCCGGAAAACGCCATGTTTCCGAGGCCGTAGCAATTTGTTTCGCGCATTCAAGAACACGCGGCGCAAGTTTCTCCATCTCATCAAGTGATGATCTATGGGTTGAGTTCGTAACGGAAATGGCACCTAAAACATGGTTTTTCACGCTCAGTATTGGAACGGCAATACAGATAATACCCAACTCGTGCTCCTCCCTATCGAACGAAATTCCAGATTTTCTGATTTCGGATAGATGAGCGATCAGTGCATCTGCATTATCTAGTGTATTTGCCGTAAATTTGTGGAAGGATTGTTGCTGAAGTGCTTGTTGCAGTTCTTCTTCTTCTAGATACGCAAGCATAGCCTTGCCAACACCTGTGCAATAACCCGGCCCAACTTTGCCAGATTCAGAATACATTTCAATCGGATTTGCAGGGTTACGCTTATCCACATAAAGCACCTGCCCAGCATCAAGTTGTGCTAAATGAACTGTCATCTGTACGTCTTGAGCAAGTTCTTTGACAAACGGGCGTGCGATTGGAGCAAGTGAACTTTGGCGCCATGCAGCATGGGCAAGCCTAATCAGGCGTACGCCCAAACTATAGGTTTGCGTGTGCTTATCAAAGGATAACATGCCTTGATTGGTTAGTGTCTGAAGAAACCTATAAAGTGTCGCTTTAGGATATTCGCTATTTTCTAATAGCTCCCCAAACCTAACAGGCCGCCCCATAGACGCAACTTGGTCTAAAGCAGCCAGTGCCTTTCCAACAGTCCCATCTCCAACATTTGCCTGCGCCATTTCTGTCATCCCTCCCCCATCGCCGTTACCTAGCGATAAATATTATTGACAACCCTACCGCAAACGATTTAAGATTTCAATATTCAAAATTATGTTTCATTATTTGGAACAAAGGGAGAGAGAAATGAATTCAATTTTAAAATCAGGTATTGTGGGATTGTTTGCGACATCTATGTTGTCGACAGCCGCGATGGCCGGTGATCTCGTCATTAACTTTGATGACTTGAACCCAGCACCAAAAGCGGCTTTCGAAGCAGCTGTAGAAGCTTTTAAAGCTGCAAATCCAGATATCAATGTGACTGTAAACAACACAGACCGTGAAGCTCACAAATCAGCGATCCGTAACTTTTTGACCAACGATGCGCCTGATATCACATCATGGTACCCGGGCAACCGAATGGCTCCGTTTGTTGATGCTGGCCTTTTTGAAGATATCTCTGACCTATGGGCATCGGATGCAAATCTATCTTCAAAATTTGAAGCCATTAAACCGACCATGACGCGTGATGGTAAGCAATGGGGTGTTCCATACACATATTACCAATGGGGCGTTTATTACCGCAAAGACATCTTTGATAAGCTTAATCTTTCAGAACCATCAAACTGGGGCGAAATGCTTCAGGCTTGCGGCACGATGAAAGACGCTGGGGTTACACCATTTACAATTGGTACAAAATTCCTTTGGACTGCCGCAGGTGTATTCGATTACATCAATCTTCGCACCAATGGCTATGAAGTGCACAATGCATTGACCGCAGGTGAAATCAAATACACAGATGACCGGATTAAGAAAACTTTTGCTAACTGGGCAGAAATGATCGACAAATGTACACCTGTTAAAAACCATGCAACGATGTCTTGGCAAGATGCGATTGCACCTTTTGCAAATGGCGATGCAGCAATGTACGTCATGGGCAACTTCTCAGTATCCAGCTATAAAGATGCTGGTTTGACGGATGATCAAATCGATTTCTTCCAATTTCCAGAAATCACACCTGGGTTAGCTCGTGCTGAGGAAGCTCCTGCGGATGCGCTGTTCATTCCAGCAAATGCCAAGAACAAAGAAGACGCGAAGAAGTTCTTGTCTTTCATTGCAACGCCACAAATTCAGGGCGAATGGAATAAAACTCTTGGTCAACTTCCACCAAACTCAGATGCAGAAATCAACAAAGATGACAAATTCATTGTTGAAGGCTTTGAAACAGTATCAACGGCTTCTGGTCTAGCTCAATTCTATGACCGTGACGCACCGGCTGCAATGGCAAAGGCCGGTATGGAAGGCTTCCAAAAGTTCATGCTTGATCCAAGCAAGGTTGATGAAATTTTGGCTGATCTCGATAAAGTTCAGGCTGAAGTTTACAAATAGGTTCGTTAAAAATCTGTAGGGTCGGCTATTGCCGGCCCTCTTCTCCAACACTGACCACATTTCATATCGTTAGACACTTGCCTCTAATGATATAAAATTTGATCATAGGATTAAGTTGAAGGCTAATGATCTGAGTTTTGATCAATGCCTTGTGGAGGGACCAATGGCGTTAGACACTTCAATGCAGATAAATCGAACAGATTCCAACATGCCACTGGTAGTGGTTTGTGTACTTTTTGCTGTCGCGGCACTTGTTGCTATGTATAACATCAATATTGACAGCGTTATGTCCACATTTAACTACGAAAAACGTACTTTGGCCCGCGTCCCCGCATTTTTAATCCGGGTTACGCTTCTGGTCGTTGCGTTAATTGCTTTGTTTATTGCGATCACCAATTCAGCCATTTACAAACGGAACAAGATTGCATTTTCACCCTGGATATTCTTATCAGTCGGTCTTGTGTTTTTCTCTGTCTACGTCATCATCCCGATTTTTCAGTCAATCTCCTATTCTTTCACTCGTTGGGATGGTCTTTATGACATCAACGGCGTTTGGACTGGTGAATGGATTGGCTTGCATAACTATGTCGTGCTTTGGGATGATCCAAAATTCTGGACGTCACTTTGGAACAACTTTCTTTGGCTTGGGTTATTCATGCTTGCTGTTCCAATTGGTCTTGCTCTTGCATTATTCTTGAACCAAACCGTTCGTGGTATCCGGATTTATAAATCCCTCTTCTTTTTCCCATTTGTAATCTCGCAAGTTGTTGTCGGGCTAATATTTGCTTGGGCATATAATCCTGAATTTGGCCTCCTGGCTGAAGCATGGGGCATATTCTTCTGCGAAGACAAAACAAATATCATGGGAAATCTTACGACTGTTTGCTCCATCGATCCACCATCCATTTTAGGCGACGAGGACTATGCAACATACGGGATTATTGCGGCTGGTCTGTGGCCCCAAATAGCCTACTGCATGATTTTATATCTAACGGGCCTTAACAATGTAGCCCACGATCAAATCGAGGCAGCCCGCTTAGATAATGCCAAGGGTTGGAACATGCTACGTTTCATTATATGGCCCCAACTGCAGCCTGCGACATTCATCGCTGTGGTTGTAACTGTTGTCGGGGCGCTTCGTTCATTTGATATGGTTGCGACAATGACCCAAGGCGGCCCGTTTGGATCAACGAATGTTCTATCTTATTATATGTTCGACCAAGCTGTAGGCGAAGGTGTTGGCCGTTACGGCTATGGCTCATCAATTGCAACGGTTCTATTTGCGATCATGCTCGTTTTCATAAGCGGCTTTCTCTACAGAATGTATCAAGATGAAAGGGAGGGCAGATAAATGTTTCCTTCTCCAATTGAAAAATCATCCGCTAGAATGCAACTAGCCTACAAAACAATTCTTCCATTCTCGCTTCTTATTTGGCTTTTGCCAATTCTCGCGATCTTTATGACGTCTATTCGTTCGTCAAAGGACATCAATACTGGTAACGTCTTTGGTGTTCCGAGTGAATTCAATTTCATTGAAAACTACACTCAAGTTCTGACGCATCCAGATGCATTGAATTTCATGGTCAATACGTTCATTATTACTATACCAACTGTGGTTGTATCAGTGGCGCTTGCTTGCATTACCGGTTATGCGCTTGCAACCTACAAATTCCGCTGGGCGCTGCCGCTATTTTTCATTTTTGTCGCGGGCAATTTTGTGCCATTTCAGATATTAATGCTGCCGGTTATTGACCTATCAAACAGCTTAGAAATCTACAATACAGTGCCTGGTCTCGTACTTTTTCATGCTGCATTCCAGACAGGTTTCTGCACACTCTTCATGCGTAATTTCATGAAAGCCCTACCTTTTGACTTGATTGAATCTGCGCGCATTGAAGGCGTCGGTGAGTTCAAGATTTTCTGGTATGTGGTCGTGCCATTAGTAAAACCGGCTATTGCAGCCTTGGCCGTTTTGATCTTCACATTTATCTGGAATGACTTCTTCTGGGCAACTGTGATGATCCAAGACGAGGCCAGCTTGCCGATTACCGTGGGTGTTCGTTCGTTAAACGGCGAATTTGTGCAACAATGGCAATTAATTTCTGCAGCATCCTTATTGGCAGCTGCTCCTCCTGTGCTTATGTTCTTCCTGATGCAAAAGCACTTTATTGCTGGCCTTACATTAGGAGCCGTCAAATAATGAAGACATGGCGTCTTAACACGCCACGTCAGAGCATAGTTTTTAAGCAGGGTGAGAAGCAGCAGCTTCCCTCTGTGTGCTACTGGGGTGCGCCTTTACCAGAAACTGAAGACCTAACCCAACTTGCATTATCCACGAATATGGATGTCGCAGGTGGTATGCTGGATGCAGTGCCTGATATTACATTATCACCAAAAATCACGACAACATTTCAAGGCCAGTATGGCAATATCTTCAGGCGTCCTGATGGTGCCAGCTTGTGTCCCGACTTCACGCATACTGACGTAAATGTTTCGAAAGATAAGTTAGTATTTGTCTGCAAAGCGGCCAGTGATGACATATCAATTCGTTTTGAAATTACTGCGCATCAAAGCTCTGACATACTGGAAATGCAGACCCGTGTAGATAGTAAGGAACCTATCTTTATCGATTGGTTATCCGCACCGGTTCTACCGGCTCCACAGAATTCGACCAATACGATAGAAATCTCTGGCCGTTGGTGTCGCGAATTTCAAATGAAAGAGGTTCCCTGGGTATCTGGCGCAAGGCTACGCGAAACCCCGTCAGGTCGATCAGGGCATGAATCCTATCCAGGCGTTCTGATCCCCGAAACAGGCACCACAAATTCTAAAGGTGGGTGTTTTGGCTTGCATTACGGTTGGTCCGGCGGACACCGCATGATCACCGAAGAGCTGCAAGATGGGCGTCGGCAAATTCAATTTGGCCATTCTTCAGATGCTAATAATTGCCCAACAACACACAAGAAAACAGCATCGCTATTTGCATGTTATTCTGGTGATGGACTAAACGGTATTGCACATAGTTTTCAAAAACATGCGCGAGAGGAAATCCTCCCATTTAAAGCCGCAACCCGCCCTCGCCTTGTACATTACAATTGTTGGGAAGCGGTCTATTTTGATCATAAGTTAGATGAATTGAAGGAAATAGCGGAACACGCTCAGACGCTTGGCGCGGAGCGATTTGTTCTTGATGATGGTTGGTTTGGTTCGCCTACAAAAGGACGCAACGATGATACATCGAGTCTAGGTGATTGGAATATTGATCGAAGTAAATATCCAGATGGCCTTACTCCGCTTATCGATCACATCAATGATCTTGGGATGGAATTTGGCCTTTGGTTCGAGCCTGAGATGATTAATCCTGACAGTGATCTTTACCGTGCACATCCAGACTGGATTTTGGGTGATCATAATCAATTACTCGGCAGGCAGCAGATGGTGCTCAATCTCGACAAGGCTGAGGTGAGTGATTACTTATTTGAGAAGGTAAGCGCAATATTAAGCTCTCATAAAATCACTTATGTGAAGTGGGATCACAATCGTGTTCTACCCTATACAAGCTCTAAGCAAACAGATGGGTTTTATGCTCTGTTAGCTCGTTTACGGCAAATACACCCGGATGTTGAGTTTGAATCTTGCGCATCTGGCGGTGGGCGAATAGATTTTGGTGTATTGCAACATTGCCAGCGCGTGTGGTTATCTGACAGCAATGATGCGCTTGAACGTTTCGAGATTCAAAATAATGCTGCAATGTGGCTTCCGAATGATGCGGTGGGTTCTCATGTCGGACCGCGCCTATGTCATACATCTGCACGCATTTTGCCGATGTCTTTCAGAGCATGGGTTGCTGCCAGTCGTCATATGGGTTTTGAAATGGACCCGCGCGAACTCACCGACGATGAAACGCGCATCCTAAAGGATGTAACATCTTGGTATCGCGAGAACCGGGTCTGGATGCATCAAGGTTTTACGCATCGTCTTGACACGAGTGATCAATCGCAGATCGCTGAAATATGTATATCAGAAAACGGTGATCGCTTCGTCGTATTTGTTGGGCAGATGAGAACAACCGATGCTATTTTCGCGCGACCCACTGCACTTACTGGCCTTGATCCAAATGCTCGATACAAGCTATCTTTACGAAACCCGGAAGATGCTCACCGTACGAGCCGTGGCCAAGTCGCTTTAAGAGATGGGCCGCTTGAATTATCAGGCCAAAGCCTGATGCATATGGGCATACGATTACCATTAGCTTTCCCCGCAACGATGTGGGTTGTTGAAGGACAGAAAATTTTATGAAACCGACAATAGGCACCTGTTATTATCCTGAACATTGGGATGAAAAAATTTGGCGTGATGATGCGGCACGTATGCGTGATGCAGGCATTGACTGGGTTCGCATTGGCGAGTTTGCATGGAGCCGGATCGAGCCAAAAGAAGGCCAATTAGATTGGGGTTGGCTAGATCGCGCAGTCAATATTCTGAGCGATGCAAACCTGAAAATCATCATGGGAACACCAACGGCGACACCGCCAAATTGGGTTATTGAAAAGTACCCCGATATGATTGCCATGGATCAAAATGGTCAGCCGCGCAAATTTGGTTCACGTCGCCATTATTGCTTCTCTCATCAAGGTTATAAACAACAATGCGCAAATATCGTAACTTTGATGGCGGAGCGTTATGGAAAACATCCTGCGGTGCAAGCTTGGCAGACCGATAATGAATATGGATGCCACGAAACAACGCTATCTTTCGGTCCATCTGCACGCGACGAATTTCGGAATTGGCTTGCACAAAAGTACCAATCACCTGAGGCTTTAAACCGGGCATGGGGTAATATTTTCTGGTCGATGGAATATGATGATTTTAATCAGATTGATGTTCCGAACCTTACAGTAACAGAACCAAACCCATCGCATGTTATGGATTTTCGCCGTTTTTCGTCAGATCAAGTTGTAGCATTCAATAAGTTGCAGGCTGATATTTTGCGTCGATATACTGATATGCCGCTTGTTCATAATTATATGGGAAAGGTCACCGGCTTTGATCATTTTGATATTGGCGCAGATTTAGATATTGCCAGTTGGGACAGCTATCCACTTGGTTTCCTTGAAATGATCATTAAGGCTAGTGAAGAACACAAAGCTGAATATTATCAGCAAGGTGACCCTGATTTCCAGGCTTTTCATCATGACCTGTACCGCAATGTGGGAAATGGCCGCTTATGGGTCATGGAACAACAGCCTGGGCCGGTGAACTGGGCGCATTTTAATCCAGCACCCCTTAATGGTATGGTTCGCTTATGGAGTTTGGAAGCTATTGCCCATGGTGCCGAATCCGTTAATTATTTTCGATGGCGGCAAGCGCCATTTGCCCAAGAGCAAATGCATGCAGGCCTTTTGCGACCCGACCATAAGGACGCGCAAGGCCTTGTAGAAGCTAAACAAGTCAAGGATGATATCGAAGCGTTTGGTGATGTTACTCAGATACAAGCACCCGTTGCATTGATCTTTGACTACCCATCCCAATGGGCAAGTGAGGTTCAACCGCAAGGCGCGAGTTTTGATTACTTCCAACTGCTGTTTAATTGCTATAAAAGTCTGCGCGCTATGGGCGTAGATGTAGATATCATCAGCGGGAATGGACCCAAATTAGAGGGCTATAAACTCGTCCTACTCCCAGGATTATTCACTCTTGATGATGATTTGAAGCACTCATTAAATACATTTGATGGCTTGGTTCTCGCAGGCCCTCGTTTCAATTCGAAAACCAAAGATTTTCAAATTCCGCAAAACCTTGCACCTGATCTAGATCAGTTGGATATAACTGTTTCGCGCGTCGAAACACTGCGTTCGAATGTCGACCGCAAACTCAAAAACGGCGGCAAAGCCATAAATTGGGTGGAAGAAATTGAGACCAGCGAAGATGTCATCGAGAAAACAGCAGATGGCGCTCCCATCTTAATTCGTAAAAATAACTTGTTATACCTTGCGGCTTGGCTTGATGACGAAGCACTTAAACTAACCTTTAAAAGAATTCTTTCTGAACTGGATATTGAGACACTCGAACTACCAACTGGGGTTCGCCTAAAGCGCACGCGCGACCATACTTTTTTCTTTAATTACTCGAAAAATGAACAGGTCCTTGATGATATCGTGTTGTCGGCAGCGGGCGCTACGTGGATCGAACACTAGAGAAGTTCGTCTACGCGCGCTTTCAACGCAGGCAAAATCTCGATCTCAAACCATGGATTTGTCTTTAACCAACGGTTGTTTCGCGGACTAGGGTGCGGCAAAGGCAACATGTTTGGCATATAATTCTGCCACATAGACACACGTTTTGTAAGCGTCATTTTTTGACCATCATTAATATGCCAATCAAGCGCGTATTGACCTATGACCAATGTAAGTTCGACATTCTTCAGTTCTGCAAGCAGCTTTTCACGCCATGTTTCAGCGCATTCAGACCTCGGTGGAAGATCTCCGCCCTTACCTGTCCCTGGGAAACAAAACCCCATTGGAACGATTGCCATTTTCTTCGCATCATAAAAAGTCTGACGTGAGATACCTAACCAGTCACGCAAACGATTACCCGATGGGTCGTCAAATGGGATACCTTTGTTATGTGTGATACGTCCAGGTGCCTGCCCGACTATTAAAATTTTAGCGTCTCCACTCATTTGTAAAATCGGTCTTGGGCCGAGCGGTAACCCCTCGCATACTTGGCAAGAGCGCACATCTTTAAGTAAGCGGTCGATACTTTTATTTACATTGTTCAAAACAAACCTTCATAAGATCAAACATAACACTTGGAAAAGAGATATATCAAAAGTAAGATCGCCACAAAGTACAAAGTGTAATGCGGATATACACATTTTCGCGAGAATGAGATGATGATATGACACAACAAAGCATAGATGCCTTGCTAAAGCAGAATTCAGGGGTCATTGACCGCAATGCGGGTATGGATCTTGACCTTGATTGGGTTGAAGCAGTGCAGGCCAATACATCAGCTATTGAGCGCAGGGCCGCTACCATCCCTGCACGCCGTAGCATTAAAAAACAATGGCAAGCTGCATGGATGATCAAGGCCGTGGAATGTATGGACCTCACAACATTGTCGGGCGATGATACGCCAAATCGTGTGCGCCGCCTATGCGCGAAGGCCAAACAACCCATTCGCGCCGATCTGATCAAAGCGCTTGGCTTGGAAAACCGTAACATTACTACGGGCGCTGTCTGCGTTTATCATGAAATGATAGAAACAGCCGTTCACGCGCTCGAAGGAACAGGCATTCCAGTGGCTGCCGTTTCGACAGGTTTCCCTGCCGGGTTGACACCGCACGTGCTCAAACTCAAAGAAATTGAAATGTCTGTTGAAGCTGGCGCCAGCGAGATAGACATCGTGATCTCTCGTCGCCATGTGCTTGAAGGTAACTGGCACGCACTCTATCAGGAAATGCGAGAATTTCGCGAAGCCTGCGGCGAAGCACATGTTAAGGCAATTTTAGCAACTGGTGAACTTGGCACATTGCGAAATGTTGCCCGTGCGTCGCTTGTTTGCATGATGGCGGGTGCTGATTTTATTAAAACGTCGACAGGCAAAGAAAGCGTCAATGCAACGCTACCTGTTAGCCTCGTCATGGTTCGTGCCATCCGCGAGTACGGTGCACGAACGGGCTATGCGGTTGGCTATAAACCAGCTGGCGGGATTTCAAAAGCCAAAGACTCATTGGTTTATCTCACCCTAATGAAGGAAGAGTTGGGTCGCAATTGGCTGGAACCAGAACTGTTCCGCTTTGGCGCATCTTCACTTCTTGGCGATATTGAACGCCAGCTTGAACATTATATTACTGGTCGGTATTCGGCTTCCTTCCGTCACCCAATTGGTTAATAAGAGCGACTAGCTTTAGGATAAATAGATGACAATCAACGAGATTTTGGACACGATGGACTATGGCAAGGCGCCAGAAGATTCAGCCCCAGCATTAAAATGGCTTGAGGAGCAAGAATGGACAATTCGTTCATTCATTGATGGCGAATTTCTGTCAGTTGCCGAAGATGGTTTTTTTAATACCGTTAATCCGGGTACAGGGGAAGTGCTCGCGCGCGTTCAACCTGCCTCGAAGAACGACATCGACAAAGCAGTAAAAGCTGCACGCAAAGCACAAAAATCCTGGGCTGCATTACGCGGCCATGAGCGCGCGAAATACCTTTATGCCATCGCCCGCCTTGTACAAAAACATTCACGCCTTCTGGCTGTGCTAGAGACACTGGATAATGGTAAGCCGATACGAGAAAGTCGTGATATTGATGTACCGTTAGTCGCACGTCATTTCTATCACCACGCGGGCTGGGCACAGCTCATGGAACGAGAACTTCCCGACATGGAATCTGTTGGCGTGGTCGGTCAGGTTATCCCATGGAACTTCCCGCTTCTCATGTTGGCATGGAAGATTGCCCCTGCACTTGCAATGGGCAATACCGTTGTCCTTAAACCCGCTGAATTAACACCTGTGACCGCAATGCTATTTTCCCAAATATGCGCCGAGGCAGGACTGCCAAAAGGTGTAGTTAATATCGTCATGGGCGATGGTGCCATCGGTGCAGCGCTCACCGAACATAAAGACGTTGATAAAGTTGCCTTCACCGGTTCAACTGATGTTGGTCGCATCATCCGTTCGCGTATTGCAGGATCTGGCAAAAAACTGACGCTCGAACTGGGCGGAAAATCTCCTTTTATTATATTTGATGACGCAGATATCGATAGCGCTGTTGAGGGTATTGTTGATGCTATCTGGTTTAATCAAGGCCAGGTTTGCTGTGCAGGCTCACGCCTTTTGGTACACGAACCTGTTGCCCAAAAACTCTATGACAAGTTGCGTTACCGCATTGAAAACTTGCGCGTTGGCGATCCATTGGATAAGTCGACGGACATCGGCGCCATTATTGATGAAAATCAGCTCAAGCAAATCACGACACTTGTTCAATATGGAATTGATGACGGAGCGGAGCCCATCCGCCCGTCTGGAGAACTACCAAAAGAAGGGTTTTTCTTCCCACCAACATTGCTAACCAATGTCGACACGGCTTCCAAATTAGCACAGGACGAAATCTTCGGACCCGTTCTTGTTTCCATGACATTTAGAACCCCAGCGGAGGCTGTCCAACTTGCAAATAATACGCGCTATGGATTAGCCGCGAGTGTTTGGACCGAAAACATTAATCTTGCCATGGATATGGCGCCAAAAATTAAGGCAGGCGTTGTTTGGGTTAACTGTACAAACCAACTTGACGCTGCCGCTGGATTTGGCGGCATGCGCGAAAGTGGATTTGGACGCGAAGGAGGCAAGGAAGGTCTGTACGAATATGTAAAACCCACCTACCTCAAGTCGCTTCAGCTCATAAAAGCTTTAGATATGAAAGAGAAAACTGGTGTCGTAGAGGCATCGGTTGATCGAACAGCAAAGCTCTATATAGGCGGCAAGCAATCCCGACCGGATAGCGCTTATGCTCGCGAGGTATTAGACACCAAGGGCAAACTTATCGGCCATGTTGGTGAGGGTAATAGAAAAGATATTCGAAATGCCGTTGAGGCCGCAAACAAGGCGGCAAACTGGGCGAAAACAACGGGGCATCTTCGCGCGCAAATCCTTTATTATATCGGCGAAAACCTCTCTGCACGCGCATCAGAATTTGAAGAACGCATTCGCTCAATGACCGGTGTAACTGCCAAAACTGCTACGCAAGAGGTTGCGACATCCATTGATCGCCTCTTTACCTATGCGGCATGGGCCGACAAATATGACGGGAACGTGCACTCTGTCCCCATTCGTGGTGTCGCGCTTGCTATGCGTGAAGCTGTTGGAAACTTAGGTCTATTATGTCCCGATGAGAATCCGCTTCTGGCCTTCACATCAATGATTGCGCCAGCAATTGCTATGGGTAACCGAGTAATCATTGTGCCCTCATCTATATCTCCGCTTGCTGCGACAGATTTATATCAAGTCTTCGATACATCAGATTTGCCAGCAGGTGTTGTGAATATCGTCACAGGCGATCGGAATGTACTTGCAAAAACACTTGCAGAGCACGCCGATATTGATGGCCTTTGGTATCATGGCGACAAAAATGGGTGCAAACTTGTGGAAGATGCCGCAGCTCACAATATGAAGCGAACTTGGGTCAATAATGGTCTTGCAATCGACTGGCTCGATGAGGCGCAAGGTGCCTCGGAAGAGTTTTTACGTCATTCGACTGAGATCAAAAACGTCTGGGTTCCTTACGGCGAATAATTCTCTGGTTTATGGGAATTATGGCATGATCGCCGCAAGGGTCTGCTTATCAAGGACCGTTAGAAACGCCGATCTTGCCTCATGCATCAAACCTTTGAGTTTACATTGAGGCAAGAATAGGCATGTTTGCTTTCCAGCTTGCATACATTCCACCATCGCAAAGTCCTGCTCAATGACACGCACAACTTCGCCAACATGAATGTCTTCCGGTGGCAGGGCAAGACTGATGCCACCATGTCGCCCACGGTGGGAAAGCAAAATCTCTACTTTGACCAATTTGGCAACAATTTTCATAGTATGAGACTTTGCCAAGTTCAGCTTTTCTGCGATGACTTCAACTGTCAGCGGTTGCTTCTCTCTTGCCAGCAACATCAAAATTCGTAGAGCAAAGTCACTTGCTTGGTTTAATCGCATAAGAGCACCATTTAATCATTCATTTTATATGTTGCTTTTAACATTAAGTTACATTAGTTTAAAGATGCAAATTATATGAATGATTAATTGAGCAAAATGACACATCATATTCACCCAAGATCTGCACGAATAGCATTACATCCAACCATTACAGAGGAACAGATTTCTGAAATGGTTGAAACATTTTATGCCCGTGTTCAAAAAGACGATGCTCTTGCACCGATTTTTGCAAATAATATACAAAATACTTGGCCAGTACATCTTGAACGTATGAAGGTGTTCTGGAGATCTGTGTTACTCAAGTCTGGCGAATATAAAGGGCAGCCTGTTCCAATTCACCAAAAGATTGATGGATTGACGGAAGAAAATTTTGAACAATGGCTCATTCTCTTCGCTGACACAGCATATTCGATATTCCACTCGGATGCTGCACCTCTCGTATTTGGTGCAGCAAAAAACATCGCGACCAGCCTTTGGCTTTCACGCAACCAAGACCCATTTGCTCAACCTCCTAAATGGCAACTCAAACCAAATGACAGGATTGAAAAATGAGTATCTTCAAATTATTGCTAGCTGGGTTTTTATTACCCGGAACTCTGGTTCTCAAACGTTTAGGCATCTCGATTGAAGAAGATGGCGGCGTCATGCGTTCCTTCATCAATATGTGTTTTTGGGGTGTAGTATTTCTTTGGATTGCCTTGAAATTCTATGTGGATTAGTGCCCACTCCGGTCATCATGAAATTGCTCTACAATGGTGCGTTTACCTAACATGAAAGCATCTGCAACATGTTTAAGTGGCATAATATCAACGTCTGATTGATTTGAATTTAATAGATCCGAAAGCCGCGCATAAATATTTGGGTATTCAGCTTCCGGCGCTTCAAAATGCAATGCACCATCTATCAGCATCTGACTACCACCCTCAGCAAGATGCATATTGCCAGCATCGGTCTGAACATAAATATCCCATTGTTGGGCACCCTCTTGGCGCCAATCAAATTCAGCCTCTATCTCAAGTCGATTTTCACCAGTAAACGCCATATCTGCAGCAATCGGCGTCTCGCAATTTTGTGGGAATTTTAGCTCTGCTTTCTGAAGATGAAATGGCACATTCATTATGTAGGTTAGAATCGATAATGCATTGATGCCCGGATCAAAAACACCCATTCCTCCAGCCTGCCAAATCCATTTTTGACCAGGATGCCAATGTTTTACATCCTCTTTCCAGATAATTTTCACAGATTTAATTCTCTTATCAGAGAGCCATTGTTTGGCTGTTTCTACAGCTGCTGCATAACGTGAATGCCACGTTGCAAACAATGAAACACCTTGACGATTTGCAAGATCAATTAAACGCTCGACTTCAACAACAGAAATCCCTGGCGGCTTCTCCAACAATACATGCTTCTTGGCGAGTAATGCTTCACAAGCCATATCAAACCGCACCTGAGGCGGCACACAAAGTGATACAGCATCAACGTTAGTATCACTTTCGAGCATGTCAGAAAGTGATATGAAATTCGGAACCCCATCGGCTTTTTGATGACGGCTGACAGCGGCACAAAACTTGAAGTCACCATTTTTCAAGATAGCTGGAATATGCTGATTTCGAGCAATTTCACCCACGCCCACGATCGCAATATTGTAGAGTTTTGCAGCCATATTTAGCTCCTCATATTAAGAGAATTCATTCCTGCGATCTAGCAGTAAAAACAAGTTATCACAAGGCAAAGAACGAGCATATTGGCAAAGCATACTAAACTGATGTAAACCCCTTATCAAACGTGTTTGAGGTTGGGGTTGATGGCCGTTAGTTTAGTTATCGAACAAGTACTTAATGGTCTTCAGTTTGGCATTATGTTGTTTTTAATGTCAGCAGGTCTAACGCTTGTTTTTGGTGTCATGGGTCTCATAAATCTTGCCCATGGATCTCTATATATGATCGGTGCGTTTGCTGCTGCTGCAGTTGCCGGTGCAACAGGTTCATTTTGGTTCGGACTGGCAGCAAGCCTCATGGCCGCTGCAATCGCAGGGGCAATTGTCGAGATCGTTGTCATCCGCCGTCTTTATGATCGAGATCATCTTGATCAAGTCCTAGCGACATTTGCCCTCATCCTGATTTTCTCTGAGGGTACACGCTGGTTGTTTGGCGCGTTCCCGCTTTTTCTCGACATTCCCACCGCTTTATCAGGAAGTATTGAACTACCAATGGGAATTGTTTATTCAAAATATCGATTGGCTATTATCCTTATCGGCATATTGATCGCCATTGGTTTATTTCTACTCATCTCAAAAACACGATTGGGTATTCGCATTCGTGCCGGCCAAGTGGATCGAGAAATGATATCTGCACTTGGTGTCGATATTTCCAAGTTATACACCATCGTCTTTGCTTTGGGTGCAGCACTGGCGGGTTTAGCAGGCGCACTTATTGGCGCCATCCAATCTGTGGAAGTCGGCATGGGAGAACCAGTGCTAATTCTGGCATTTGTCGTAATCGTTATTGGAGGCATAGGCTCAATAAAGGGCGCCTTGGTTGGCGCAATCCTGGTAGGCCTTACTGATACCTTAGGACGTTTTGTTCTGCCGATCATATTCAAAAGTTTTCTTGATCCAGCAGCCGCTATTTCCATCGGTTCCGCACTTGCCTCTATGCTTATTTATATTCTGATGGCGCTGGTTCTGATCTTCAAACCTTCTGGATTATATGGAAGGTCTGTTTAATGAAGGAATTTCATGTCAACCTGGCCTGTATTTTGTTGCTTGTGCTTGTTCCTGTATATGGAACTTTATTCGACGAACCTTATTTCATAACGTTGGCGACCAAAGTTACCATTCTCGCAATGGCAGGGATTGGGTTAAATCTAGCGCTTGGATATGGTGGCTTAGTATCTTTTGGACATGCCGCGTTCTTTGGTATTGGTGGATATGTTGCAGGCATCTTAGCAAGCCATGCCCTCAATTATGAGACCATGTTCAGCTGGCCATTTGAATTTGAAGGCACAACCCAAATGCTTATCATCTGGCCTATTGCAGCAATAGTTTGCGGATTGGTGGCGTGTATTATTGGCTATCTATCGCTGCGGACAAGCGGCGTCTATTTCATCATGATCACTTTAGCCTTTGCGCAAATGATCTACTACTTTGCGATCAGTTGGCCGACTTATGGCGGAGAAGATGGGCTGTCCGTTTATCTTAGAGGAAGTTTCCCCGGGTTAAACACTATGGATGGTTTAAACTTCTTCAGTATTTGTTTTATCTGGCTCATGATGGCCATATATTTCAGTCATCTTGTTACAAATTCGAAGTTTGGACTGGCATTACGAGCCACTAAAGAAAACACTGTTCGCGTCTCTTCTGTCGGCATTAATCCTCAACGTATAAAGCTGATTGCCTTTATTATTTCAGGCGTCATAACCGGCCTTGCCGGTGCACTCTACACCGATCTCAACCGTTTTGTTAGCCCATCTGTGTTGAGTTGGCATACATCCGGCGAGATTATGATCTTTGTAATTTTGGGTGGCGTCGCGCGCCTCTACGGTCCTTTAGTTGGCGCTGCGCTCTTCATCATATTGGAACAAATTTTGGGTGGCCTGACTGAGAATTGGCAGTTTTGGCTCGGAATTCTTTTGCTGATTGTCGTCCTTTATGCACGTGGCGGTATCGTTGGGCTGCTTGCGCGGAGAAGAACTGATGTCTAATCCCGTTATCTCAATCAGAAATCTCACTAAGAAATTTGGAGCCATTATTGCAAGCGACAATCTTAATATCGAACTACGTGAGGGCGAAATTCATGCTCTAATTGGACCGAACGGGGCTGGAAAATCAACTCTGATCGGGCAAATTTGCGGAACACTTAAACCTGATGCTGGAAGCATTCATCTCTGCAATGAAGATGTAAACCAGCTTAAACCTTCAGAGCGAGCGAAAGCTGGGCTTGCGCGAAGTTTTCAGATCTCATCTGCCATCACCAATTTTACTGCACTTGAGAACGTCTTGCTTTCGGTACAGGGAAATGCTGGGGGAACGTTCAGCTTTTTTACACCGTTTATGAAGGATGAAAGTCATGTTGAACTTGCGCGAAGTTATCTCACTGAGCTCGATCTTCTGGACCGACAAAATGTGCAAACCTCAACCCTAAGTCACGGTGAACGCAGACGGTTAGAACTTGCCGTTGCTTTGGCTCTGGAACCAAAAGCATTCTTACTGGATGAACCCATGGCCGGTTTGGGCATTGAGGGTGTGCGGGGCATGATCGCTTTGCTGTCTAAACTGAAGCATAAAGCTCCCATTTTTCTTGTTGAACACGATATGGATGCAGTTTTTGCGCTTGCAGATCGAATTTCGGTGCTTGTTTCTGGCAAAATCATCGCGACCGGAGATAAGGATACCATCCAGAATAATGCTGAGGTTCGCAAAGCTTATTTGGGGGATGATGATCGATGACTCTTCTTCTTGATGTACGAAATCTCCACACTTGGTATGGCGCAAGCCAAGCTCTCTTTGGCGTTAATCTTTCCATCAACGAAGGGCAAGTCGTATCTTTGATGGGCCGAAACGGTATGGGGAAGTCGACCGTTGTTAAATCCATATTTGGAATGATGAAAACCACAAAAGGTAGCATCAAATTTCAAAACCAGGAGCTTTTGGGGCAACCTTCCTACAAGATAGCTCGGTGTGGACTGGGTCTTGTACCTGAAGGACGACGAGCGTTTGGTAATCTCACAGTGT
This sequence comes from Lentilitoribacter sp. Alg239-R112, assembly GCF_900537175.1. GTDB lineage: Bacteria > Pseudomonadota > Alphaproteobacteria > Rhizobiales > Rhizobiaceae > Lentilitoribacter. The sequence continues at coordinate 961,184 of NZ_LS999833.1, forward strand.
CAGAAAACCTTCATGCCGCATCCACTAACGGGCCTTGGAATGAGAAGTCTATTCATCACTTGTTTCCACGTCTTGGAGAGAGAACCTCTCAACTCTCATCCACACTTTCAGGCGGAGAGCAACAAATGCTGGTGATCGCACGCGCCTTAATGACAAATCCTTATCTTCTAATTCTAGACGAGGCCACCGAAGGTTTAGCTCCAACTATCAGGCAGGAGATTTGGACAGCCATAGGAGAGCTCAAACGTCAAGGCATTTCAATATTGGTCATCGATAAAACATTAAAAGAGCTCATCCGAATTTCTGATCATTGTGTAATCCTCGAACGAGGAGCAAATGTCTGGGCGGGAAACCCGAGCGATATTAATGAAAATATATCAAAACGATATCTCGGTGTTTAACACCGTGCTTTTGTATTGCAGTTAAAACTCAGTTGAACTTTTCTTTGCAATCAAACACAACTTTAAATAGCTATTTTTTTAGATACAATTTTAAGTGTTGTTTACTATTGAAAATTGTTATACTTACTAACGTCAATAATAGTGAAATGAGCACAAGCTCATATGATTGACGTTACAATATGGCTGAGCTGGATGACACAATTGAAGATTTCCTCGGACCTCTGGCTAGAGCTAAATCCGATGTAGAATTGGTCAATGAATTCAGATCTTTGGCACGATTTTATAACTTGAGTCATGTGGCATTGTTTTGTGTTGGAATAACCGGCCGCGCGGATGAGGCGCCTAGTCTTGCAGTGACATATTCCGGCGAGTGGATACAGCACTATGTTGACGAAAATTTCGCGAATATCGATCCTGTGCTCTCTATGGGGTTTAACTCCATGATACCCATAGATTGGAGAGATATTCCGACCTCTGGACGAAAAGTCAAACGTATGTTTGGCGAAGCTAGAGAATTTGGCATCGGTCGGCAAGGCATCACATTTTCTGTTAAAGGTCGCAATGCAGAACGTGCTCTTTTTTCAATAAACAGCGACATGAAAGACTGGGAATGGGACAGCTTTTTGAATGGGTATTTGCGCCTTCTACAGCTTTATAGTTTTGAAGCTTTTGAAACTTACTTACGCATTCGCGGTGTCGAGCGGGAGACTGTTTTGTTAGCCAAACGCGAGATTGAATGTCTGAAATGGGTTTCTGCAGGAAAAACAGCGTCCGAAATCGCCGACATACTAGACCTTTCGGAGCGGACAGTGCGTTTCTATCTGGAAACCGCCAGATACAAGCTAAAGGCGAACACGGTTGCACAAGCCGTAGCGAATGCCATATATACCAATCAGCTTACCCGTAGTTGGTAATCAGAAACAGTAACCCGGTAAATTTACCGTATTCACATCCATGATTTTTCTACAATAATTTGATCAAACGAATTGGAGCGATCATGATTACTATTGTTGAACAATCAAACCTCGATCAATTTCCGCAGCTTGTGGAAGATATGTACAGAACCAGAGCACGCGTCTTTAGCGAACGTCTCGGCTGGGATGTGAATGTTGTAAATGACCTTGAAATCGATCAATTTGACGACGCAAACCCTTTATACCTTATCTCCACAGATGATGACATGAAGCAGTTTTATGGATCCGTTCGCCTCCTGCGAACAACGGGACCAAATATGTTGCGCGATGTGTTCAATTGTCTTCTAGATGACGACGAGGTTATTGAAAGCCCGCTTATTTGGGAAAGTTCACGTTTTTCGATCAACCCGGACGTGATGCAAGAAGGTGAGAATTTCAATAAAAAACTCGTCAATCACATTACATTTGAATTGCTGCTTGGTCTTACCGAGGTTGGTATGAAAGTAGGTATAGATTTTATCGTGTCTGTCTATGATGCGAGAATGGCCAGAATTTTTCGCTCGGCAAAATGCACGTCAACAATCATCGGAACGCCGCAGAAGATCGGAAAGGTCAAGGCCTATGCGGGCTTATTTGAGACCAACCAATCCATGATAGATCAGCTCGCCAAAGCAGGTTCAATTTATCAATCAGTTCTTTCACCAAACACGCGAATAGCAGCATAGAAACAAAGGCGGGATTTCGCATGAAAAATAAATTGCAAAAACCAACAAGTGATATCGCAATGCTAAAGCATTGGCACAATATGGCAGAAACCATACATTCAGATGCAACTGAGCAAAAAGACGAAATGATTTCATTTCTTGCAGCTATGTTATCCGCCCAAATTTACGAACGCCTAGGCGAACAAGAGGCCAGCGCGCTGCTTTCTGCTTCAGGTTAGTTAGTTAGTTAAGGTGTTTCATCCGCCGATAGGAACTCAAATGAAGCACAAGTTCTTCTGATAATTCGATCTCATTAAGACGAAAATACTCTTCCAGAGCATCAACAAGTGCCGGGACATCTTTGTCCCGCATGGCCTGAATAACTTTTACACCCAACTCAGGTGAGCAAGTTACATATTCATCAATCATCAACCACTCCATTTTGCATGGAATATTACTAAGACAGTACGGTAAAATAGAGAAGCAAGTAAAAGCAATCATAGATTGTATTATCTTTACTCCGTTGATATTACTTACTTATTTAATACCTTCGACGTTAGGCCTGATTGAACAAACTCAATGAACTCATTTTCTGCACTCTGGATAACTAACGGCAATATGCAGATAGGCATAATTTCATCGACATAAATTTGAAATTTCGTTAGATAATGGTTCCAAATTATAGCGATCAACGCACCTAACCATTTGAGTGAGATAAATTATGAAACCTCAATCTGAAGCCCTGATTGTCATCGATGTTCAAAATGATTTTTGCCCCGGCGGTGCACTTGCGGTAGATGAGGGTGACAAAATCATCAAAGGCATCAACACTCTAATGCCTGCATACCAAACAATTATTTTAACACAGGATTGGCACCCAACAGGCCATTCGTCATTCGCCTCATCCCACGATGGAAAAGAGCCATTTTCCATGATTGATATGCCTTACGGTCCGCAAGTCTTATGGCCTGATCATTGCGTTCAGGGAAGTAACGGCGCACAATTTCATTCCGACCTCGACGTAGACCAAGCACACATGATTGTACGTAAGGGGTTTCGAAAGCAAATTGACAGCTATTCTGCTTTTTTTGAGAATGATCACGAAACACCTACGGGCCTTGAAGGTTACCTGCGCACACGAGGTGTCGAAATACTGACGATAGTTGGCCTGGCAACAGACTTTTGCGTAAACTATTCGGCAGTTGATGGTGCCAAACTTGGATTTAAAATGAATGTTGACCAATCTTTATGCCGAGGTATTGATTTAGATGGCTCTCTTACCGCAGCTCAAAAGCTGATGCGTGAAAATAATGTCAATTTGATTTGAGGCTGAAGACTCAAATCCCAATTCTTCACCCTCAATTAATCAACTGGACGATTATCCAATCTCAATGATAAACATAAGATAACGAATAAACTTATTTGGAGGAAGCCCTATGAAAACTCGTGCTGCTGTAGCCGTCGCCGCCGGAAAACCGCTTGAGGTTATGGATGTTATGCTTGATGCGCCACGCGCTGGCGAAGTGCTGGTAGAAATCAAAGCGACAGGGCTATGTCACACTGATGAGTTCACACGCTCCGGGGCAGATCCCGAAGGCATCTTTCCTGCAATTTTGGGCCATGAAGGCGCTGGTATTGTTATCGAAGTTGGCGAAGGCGTTACTGGTCTTGAAGTTGGAGATCATGTTATCCCGCTTTATACGCCCGAATGTCGCGAATGCGAATATTGCCTAAATCCAAAAACCAATCTTTGCCAGGCCATCCGCTCCACACAAGGCCAAGGCCTCTTACCTGATGGCTCCACTCGCTTTTCTATGATGGATGGCACACCAATCCACCACTATATGGGCTGCTCAACATTTGCCAACCACACGGTTGTACCTGAAATAGCGCTTGCGAAAGTTCGCAAAGATGCACCATTTGATAAGATTTGCTACATTGGCTGCGGTGTAACAACAGGCATCGGCGCGGTGATCAACACCGCCAAAGTGGAGCTGGGTTCACGAGGCATTGTCTTCGGTTTAGGTGGCATTGGCCTTAATGTTATTCAGGGACTTAAGCTCGCTGGAGCTGATCAGATTGTTGGTGTTGATATCAATGAAGGCAAAGTCGAAATGGCAACACATTTTGGTATGACCGATTTTGTAAACCCATCAAAAATTGAAGGTAATCTGGTTGCTCACCTCGTGGAGCTTACCAAGGGTGGCGCAGATTATACATTTGACGCAACGGGCAACGTGAAGGTCATGCGCGATGCGCTTGAAGCAGCACATAAAGGCTGGGGTGAAAGTATTATCATTGGTGTTGCACCTGCTGGCGCAGAAATATCAACTCGCCCATTCCAGCTTGTAACGGGCCGCAGCTGGCGCGGTACCGCGTTTGGTGGAGCCTCCGGACGTACGGATGTACCAAAAATCGTTGACTGGTATATGGATGGAAAAATTGAAATCGATCCAATGATCACGCACAAATTAACACTAGATGAGATCAATCATGGCTTTGATCTTATGCATGAGGGAAAAAGTATTCGTGCAGTTGTCGAGTTTTGATTTGAGGTAGAAGTGAAAACCGTAACCTGCCCCACAAAATGTGGAGGCAGGCTACAGCTCAATTACGTCCACCTCATACAGATGCTAAATTATCCCTAACGATATTCTGGCTCTTCGCCATCAGGATGCGCCAAGAAGTAATATTCTCGCAACTTCAATTTGGCGGACGCTGCTTGATCTAAAATCACAGTAACCGATGGATGCATTTGTAACGCCGATGCAGGATTATGTGCTCCCATCGGACCTTCGGCCATACCTGCCACAGCATCTGCCTTCTTTTCACCCAACGCCAACAATACGATCGTCTTACTGTCGAAAATAGTCCCAATACCGGTCGTAATCGCATGGTTAGGTGGTGTCTCACCATCCGCGAAAAATTGCTTGTTTGCATCTCGTGTTGACGCAGTCAATGTTTTAACCCTCGTGCGTGAGGCCAGGCTAGAGGTTGGTTCGTTAAAGCCAATATGGCCATTACTACCGATTCCAAGAAGCTGGAGGTCGATAGGCCCTTTTTCTTTAATCAGGGTTTCATAACGGTCTGCCTCGCTATTAGGAACTGGAGCATCTCCTCTTGGCAAGAACGTATTGGCAGGATTGAAATCAGTTTTAGAAAACAGCTCTTGTCTCATAAACTCATGGTATGAACATGGATGTGTCGGCGACAGCCCGACATACTCGTCAAGATTGAAGCTTGTCGCGTTGGCAAAGCTAACCGTACCATTTTTATATTCGTTCGAAAGCTGCTCATATACTGGAGGCATCGTACCACCCGTTGCAAGCCCAAGAACGCTATCTGGCTTTGCCTGAACTTGATCAGTAATCATTCGTGCAGTGCGTTTCACAGCCTCTTCGGGTGTATCAAATATTAAAACTTTCATGTAAAATTCCTATTCGCCTAAAATTTTGTCATTAACTCGCATTTTTATTGCAACTTTCCAATGAAAATTATTTCTCGCGAGGTTTCCATAAACGGTGTCTCATCCCACGCTCCAAAACACTCGACCACATCAAGCCCTGCCTTATTCACTAATTCGATAAGCTCTGGTTTTGGTGAATATTTTATCTGTTCCTCAGCGGATTTAGTCTCACCGGTGCCAGGTAATTTATAACTATTTGAATAGGTCAAAATACCGGATTTCTCATCGTAATTAGATTCATTCCAAGCCTCGACCTCACCAAATTTGCTGTGATTAAATCTACGATATGTTTGATCTTTTGTGCGCTCTTTACTGTGTGGAAAATATGGGTTTCTGCTATCAAACACGAACCTACCTTCAATGGCTAGATGCGCGGAAATCGTATTTAGTACTTCTTGTTGATCTGTCTTTGTTAAAAAGCACTGAAATGCATGCCCACTTAAAACAATAAGATCAAACTTGCGATCCAAACTTACGTTGCGAGCATCACCTTCAACCCACTCGATATCTAACTCATTATATCTCTCTTGTCCGATATCAAGCATCGCACCAGCTGGATCAACCGCGACAACATTAGCGCTCTTGGCAAGTCGTGCAGATAAGACGCCAGTCCCGCAACCTAAATCCAAAATCGTCTTCGAACCCTTAGCTAATCTACAAATCACATCATAATCTTGCCGATTGTGATCATTAACTTCATAAAATTGCGCAAGTTCCGGATCTGAGTAAAGACCTGTAGATGTGACATTGGTCAAAGCGATACCTCCAGACAAACATAATTCTCGCGTATCTATTTACTCGCTTACAATCTCAAATGCCATATTCATATCAAGCTTATTATGTTATTATTTTGTTATACAGTTTGTTTTGAAAGGTGCTCCCCCATATGCCATTTAGTTACTCGGGCTTTGTAGAAAAAATGCGTGTTGCTGCCAGTTCTCAAACGCCAACAATATCAGTTCGCGAAGAACTTGTATCCACATTAGCAAGCGAAGAATTGCAAAAGTCTGGCTTACCTGAGCAACATGAAGATGAAATTCTTCTATTTGAGGACGACACGGTTTCGATATGGTCTTGCCGATTTAATCCGGAATTTGTCATGCCACCACACGAGCACAAGATGGAAGTTCATATTGGTGTTGTATCAGGTCAAGAAAAGAACATCATGTTCGAGCAAAATAATGGCGTACTAAAACACGTCAAAACGGAGATTGTTGGTCCCGGCGAGATCCTGTCAATTGGTGCTGATGCCCTGCATGCAGTGACCGCCATTGGAGATACACATAGCCATGCGCTGCATGTTTATCTTGGTCCTCTAACAAAGGTTAAGCGCGATCTCTATGATTGGATAACTGGCAGCGCTGTTGATTTTACCATGGAAAATTTTGAAGATATGAAACGTTCTCCGAAGGAACTGCCAGCATTTTAGATCGAACATTTTAGGGTTCGGTTATCACCCCACAGGCCTCGTCTGTTGCATATCAGTTCGTTCTGAGAATACCTGCACCCAAGCATCGAGCGCTGTACAATCCCGACGCCAACCGCTTGTGTATCTAAAGTCAAGATATTCAAGAGCGCACGCAATCACAATTTGCTCTAATCTGATTTCACCCTCGGTAATCAAATCAGCCCACGCTTCCAACTGTTCAACGCAACGTCCCATACGGGCTTTAAGTTTCGAAATTCGAGCGACATTCCGTTCATCCTCTGGTAACATCATTTCCATACGATATTGAAGGCAGGCATCTGTCATTCCCAGCGCCAAAGAAATTCGGGTAGCCTGTTGAAAATCTGTTTTGTTAGTTTTATGACCAGTCGAGTTTTCAAAATATTCAAATATGGTTCTACTATCAAAAATGGCCATATCGTCGGCAACCATTGTTGGAATTTGGCGCAGTGGGTTAAATTGATCTATAAACTCTGCACTATAAATATCGATTTGTTCATAGGTAAAATTAGCCCCAAGTACCTCTCCATATATTTTGGTCATACGAGCAAATGGCGACGTCGGCCCACCATATAGCGTTGGTTGAACTTGTTTAGTTTTCATAATTTAGTCTTCTCCAAATTAATTGATTTACGACGTGCTGATAAAGTTGCCCAAAGCGTTGCTCCAACAATAAGTACTGCACCAAATACAAAGCCCAATTGAGGAATTTCGTCAAATACAAAATAGCCAACACTTGTACTTAGAAGCAGGCTTGAATAACTTAACAGAGCTAGAAATCCTGCTTCGCCCCATTTGTGTGCTTTTAAGAAACAGAACTGCGCAGATTGGGCAAATAAGCCTATGGCTAGCAAAATTGGCCAGTCATTTAGTTGCATTGGCACCCATGACCAGAGCGCAAATGGAAGGGTTAATATTGATAAGCCGGCCGTGTAAAATGTCATCATCACAACCGTTGGCGCGCCCGACAATTTACGTGTGACAATGATTGCAGACGTACCAAATATTACGGTCAGGAATAAAGCAGGAAGCCCCCAAGTTAGGACCAGTTCGCCAGGCTCGAGGGCGATGATTACACCAATCAAACCGATGACAGCCGCAATCCATTGTCTTGAGGAAATGGTTTCTCGCAAAATAAATGCAGCCATGACCATTAAAACCAGCGGCCGTGTAAAATTAATGGCGGTAAACAATGCAAATGGTATGCGTGCGATTGCGAAAAAACTGGTCGTCAAAGTTAATGCAGACAGTCCTACTCTCAATGCATGAAGTTGCAGGTGCTGAATGTCCTTAAATGCACTTGGCTGACTTAAAATCCAAGGAACCATCATAAAGAACCCGATAATGGCGCGAAGAAAAACAATCTGCCATGCAGTATATTCAAGCCCCACAGACTTGACGATTGTCAGCGCCCAAATATTGAGACTCATATCAGCAAGCAACCACACGCCACCTAGAAAATTTCTAGGTTTTTCAACCATCATTATAAATCAGGTTGGCCATAATGTTAAAAGCACCAGGCGTTAGCTTTTCCATCTGATGGTGCAAAATTAGCGATGTATGAGTATGACGGCCCTTATTAATTTTGGCGGTCAGCATTGACCCCAAAAGGGCCTGTTCATCGGGATCATGCATTGATAGCAAGGGTGTGTAAGATGCATCCCAGTCCATTGCAAAATACAAGCCGCGTTCTTTGTGCCATCCCTCCCAATCATTACTGGAAATTATATTCGGTAAGTTAAAAATCGAATGTTCTGGCTGCAGAATTTCTACCTCTGCATTCTCATCCGTCACACGCCACCGCAAGGATGGTTGCCCTATTTTAAGGTACTTAGGTGGTACGGCATCCGGGTTCCAGTTATCCCACGGTCGATGATATAACGTCACTAAGTTTCCGCCATTTTCACACCATTTATGAAGACGTGGCATCTGCTCAAGAAGACCATCGCGAAACTTCATTGCAAATATGCCAATAACAATTGAATCATACGTCGCAAGCGTTTGATCACTTTGCAGGTCTGTATCGGTAAGCGATGTTACATTAAGGCCCATCTGCGCCAACCAATAATCTACGCGGTCATTACCTCCCCCGACATAACCAATGCGTGAATTAGATAATTTTGTATCAATCACTAATACTTTAACCTTCGCAGGCTGTGCTAATGCCCTGGGAGCAACATGAGGATAATTAATTTCTGTCACACTTTGCGCAGGAACATCACTCACAGTCAGAGATAATTCATAGAGCCCTACATCTACATTATCTGGTGCAGTTACTTCAAAACCCATATTCGTTGCATTTGCCACCCAACCATCTGGAACAATTAAGTTTGTTCGCTCAGCGTCATTCATAACGCCGTCCACAGCAACATCTATCTGACGTCTGTTTGCGTTCACATTAATAATCTGTGTAACAGGGGTCATGATAGCGGATTTTAACGGAATAACATTTGGTTGAACTTCCAGCTGAACCCGTGAACAAGAAGTAACGCCATAAACCGTCACCTCAACGTTTAAACAAGGGACTGTCGGCGTATCTGGAAGGTAAATAGAGGGATATGGGTCGCTAACATCGGCGCGATCATCTATTGATATTTGCCCATCTATATAACTCCAGTCATCTGGAAGTTCTGGGGTGACAACAACTTGATCTGATCGGCCCTTTCTAACCTCAATTGTCAAGGGCGTTGCTTCACCAGGACGCAACACATCTAAATCTGTTCGACTAATGACCTCCACTCTTGCTGCAACACGAATAAGATTAGAAAGCTGTGTTTCCTTGCGAACCAATTTATGCAGAACATCAGCTTTAGCATTTTCTGGACAGAATTTAATGGCCTCTCGTACACTTTCCAGCGCAGAGTTGGCATGTTTTAAGATCTTCACATTATCGGGAAAAGAAGCCCTAGCCGCATCCATTTGCGCCTGAGCCTTCTTTAAAATCGTTGAAATTTCTGAAACATTAACATCGGCCAAAGTTTTAGCCAGGCCGGATTCGAGCACAACATCAGGGCCATCGAGCCGACTATCCGCTAGATGCAACGGAAAATGGTGCTCCTCTCCCGATGGCACCCACCTTCCCATAGCCTGTGTGCGATGAAATGCGCGCGATTGTTGTCCAATGCGATGGTAACCCCAACCGCTACCCGCCTCAATTCCATCTCCTGAGATCGTTAAAGTCGCAGGCGGTGGTGGCAAGTCATCATCATAAGCCTGCCCTGCTCCCGACCAGGCAGGAAGATACATTTTCTTCACTTGCCAAGGCTCTAAGTCGCATTCATCATAATTTGGGTCAGCTGCTAAATCCATAACCAAATGCGCAGCTTCAGTCATTGCTCTGTGATGGCCATGTTGACCTGGAATATCAAGGAATGTTGGACATATGATATCCGGACGTTCTGTGCGGATAATCTCAACAAACCGTTTCAAGGTGCGCTTCTTATCCCATTTTCCTAACGTCTCGATACCAGATTTGGAAAACCCGAAGTCAAATATACTGTCATCCGGAGTTTGAGAATGCCAATACATACGCAGATTGAGAATGTCACATGCTCGCTCCATTTCAGCTGTACGCAATACTCCCAAAGCTTGGCCCGTTTCCGTTCCAATATCGTTCTGACCACCCTCACCCCTGGTTGAACAAGCATAACTGATGTCAATACCATCGCGGAAAGCCATCGCCGCCAGCATAGCTGATGTCTCATCATCTGGATGCGCACCAGTATTCATAAATGAAACTATGGTTTGTAACGGTGTTAAGGAGCGCCATAGCTGCAACAAATGAGGCGTTTGCTTTTCATTAACAATACGTTCTTGATCCGTGAGAGGCATCTTATCTCCAAATTAAATGGCCAATATCTTGGCCGCTATATTGGTGCTAATGCACCGGGATAAATTGAGGTGTATAGGTTTGATTGAGAACGAGTGCGGCGGCGCCAAGCGTCGCCGTAAGGCGGCTTGATTCCCCTGTTTTCAGTCTTGGTTGCTCTCGCTCTAATCGATTGGATACTGACAGATCCGGCAAAGGTGCATTCGCAACTAGATGATCAAGCACCCCAGATGGCATCGCCCCGCCGACGATAATTGTCTGGGGATCAAACATGTTTTCGATAATTTGTGTTGCATGTCCCAAAGCTTGGCTCGCTGTATCCAGCCATTCAAACAGATAAGGGTCCTTATCGGAAAATAACTCGGTCAAGCGCTCAAAATCGACCGAACCCTGACCATTATTTTGCAAATAACGTTGCACAGAAAGCCGACTTAGAACGCTTTCCAATGATGCATATTCTCCATTGACCAGAACAGATACATGGCCAATTTCACCTGCATTTCCAAATGCGCCAGAAATCAAATGCCCTTGACTTACCAAACCCAGGCCAAGACCTGTACCAAAATAAAGATACGCATAAGTTGATAGACCCTGAGCAACACCTGTTATACGTTCTGCCATCGCAGATGCATTTGCATCATTACTCACCATAATGGGAATCTCCAACGCCTCGTGAAATAGCTTAGCTGGATCAACTTCGCTCCATTCGGGCAAGTCAGAACCCTGCCCGATAAGGCCAGTTGTTCCAAACGGTCCGGGCATCACAATGCCTGCACCAAGTAACTTGTCTTGTGCCGATGGAATAGCTGCAATCATCTCATCCCGCAGAGCAGTAACATGACTTATTACGGCGGCAGGGCGTGCATCTTTGAATGTTATTCTATGTTTGAAAACGGTCTTACCTTGCATATCTAAAAGTGCTGCAAGGATAGCATTTGGGCGGACTTCTATTCCAAACGCATATCCACCGTCTGGATTGACGCCATATTGTAAGGCAGGTAATCCTCGGCCACTGGCTCGTGTTCCCTTTTCATGAAGCAGCCCATCTTCAAGCAACTCAGCGATAATATTGCTAACTGCTTGCGTCGAAAGACTAAGATTGCGAGCGATTTCCGCTCTCCCCATTTCCCCCGCACTATGAATATAGCCCATAACGGCCCGCCGATTACTCGATCTGGAACGCTCTGCATTACTGCCTTTGGGTGATGAAATTATAGCCATGTAAATTAATTAACTCAAGCCAGTTGATAATTCAAGTCGATTGAGTAATGATAGAAGTAAGAAACTGAAAAGATATTCGAAGTCAGCTCAATTTGAATGAGATGACATATAAACTGGGAGAACAATAATGATGAAACGAGTAAGAAATCTAGTTGTGGCCGGCCTAACGTCGTCCATAGCAGTACTAGGAAGTACGAGCGCGCAAGCGGTCGAAATCGAATATTGGCAGTATTTTTTCGATGCGCGTGTGGATGCCATGGAACAACTGATCGATGGGTTTGAAGCTGCTAACCCTGACATAACAGTTAAAATGACCCATTTTCCCTATGCGGATTATCGCACAAAGGTTTCAGCTGCTATTCCTGCAGGTGAAGGACCGGATGTTGTTCAACTATTTTATGGCTGGTTGAATGACTATAGAGCGGCAAACCTCATTCAGCCTTTATCGGAATCAGATTTTCCTGCAGCTAAGATTGATGAAGAATTTTTCCCAATGGTGCAAGCCATGAAGGTTGATGGTCAGTATTTTGCCCTTCCAACAGCTGTTCGTTCGCTTGCGTTGTTTTACAATAAGCGCCTCTTTAAAGAAGCGGGAATTGATGCGCCGCCGGCAAATCTGGACGAGTTGGTTGAAACCGCAAAGAAAATAGCAAAGCGTGATGGTGCAGGAAATCTAACAACTGTTGGATTTACAACTGGTATGAATGCGCAGGATCATCATTGGTGGCGTGAAGTACTTGTTCGCCAGTTTGGTGGCGAGGCTTATAAAGATGATTACAAACAAGTAAATTACAATGATGATGCCGGATTAGCTGCTCTTAACTTCTACACATCATTGGAAAAAGAGCATGGTGTAACTGCATTTGGCTTTATGGATGAGCCACAAGCTGCATTTAAAGCCGGACGTGCAGGTATGCATATCGACGGCTCTTTCCGTATTGGTTCACTTAATAAAATTCGCGGACTAGATTGGGGTGTCGCTGAACTTCCTGCTGGACCAGATGGCACAAAATCCAATTACTCATCTTACTGGGTGAATGCGATTACCACCAAAGCAAAAGATGAAAAGTACGAAGCTTCGGTCAAGTTCATGCAGTATATTACATCAGATGATGCGATGCAGGTTTGGCTTGATGTGGTAGGCGAGTTGCCAGCCAAGCCGAGCGTTGGTTTGACTGACAAGAATGCTAACAATGAAGTCTTTGGACCATTTATCAAAGGTCTTGCATATGCACATACGACAAAGTTTGCGAATGAAAGTTCTCAACGTCAAGTCTTGATGGATATGGTTTCTCGCACAGACATCGAAGGACAAGCTGCAAAAGACAGCCTTGCCCAAGCTGCTGAGCAGGAACAAAAAATACTGACTGAATATTATACAAAATAACTAGTGATGCAGAGGTTTTCTGCATCCAACCTCTTCTCCCTGAGGCGTGTTTCCATAGTGTTTATGGGGCACGTCGCTGGGAAATTATAGATATCTCTAAGAATGTGGGACTATGCTTTTTTATAAAAACCTATCAATCAAACAGAAACAGATAGTCTGGGCATGGACTTTCCTCGCTCTGCCTGTTCTCTTCTACGGAGTGATTAGGTTTTATCCAACCGGAAATGCTATCCTGATTTCTTTCCAAAATTGGAATCTTTTGGGCTCTCGCACTTGGGCTGGATTGGATAATTATATAAAACTTTTCAACGATCCAGTATTTTGGAAGGTTTTTAAAAACACGTTTATCTACCTTCTACTGGGTACTCCTATCTCGCTCATTATTTCTTTTATTGTTGCCTATCATCTTGATAAACTGCGCTTCATGCATGGCTTTCTGCGGATGTTGTATTTTCTTCCGTTTATGACAAGTGCCGTTGCGATGGCATGGGTTTGGCGCTGGTTTTATCAAGATGTACCAATAGGACTGTTTAATAATTTTCTTGCCGGATTTGGTATTCCACAAATTGAATTTTTAAACTCCACCACAAATGCGTTGCCTGCTGTCTTGGCTCCCGCGGTTTGGGCGGGTCTGGGTTTTCAGATCATAATCTTCATGGCTGGAATTCGCGCAATTCCTACCACTTACTATGAGGCCGCGCGTATCGATGGCGTTGGTTGGTGGACTATTTTAACTCAAATTACAATTCCGCTTTTGCGACCAACAATTGTTTTTATCGTCGTGTTTTCATCGATCGGATTTTTGCGCATTTTCGATCACGTATTCAACATGACAACAAACAATCCTGGTGGTCCGCTAAACGCAACAAAACCTCTGGTGCTTATGATTTACGACACAGCTTTTAATGGCTTTGACATGGGGTATGCATCGGCACAAACCGTTGTTCTATTTCTCATATTGCTGGTTGTCAGCCTTATTCAACTCCGCTTATTGAGGAGCAAATAGATGGCTTCTGCTGATACAATTCGCGCATCCAGCGCAACGCTTTTAGATACAAAACCTGCCGGAAAACCTCAGAATATGGGGCAAATCATTCGTTGGCTTTTGCTGTTTGCAGGTGGCATTGTTATGATTATGCCAATTGTCTATATGATCTCTACATCATTGAAATGGCCGCATGAAGTTTATAACATCAACCTCATCCCAGATGAACCAACTTTAGACAATTATAACTATGTGCTGGAAGATGGGCGTTTTTACTGGTGGTTCGTTAATTCTACGATCATTGCTACACTTACAACAATCTCAAATTTGCTCTTTGATAGCCTGGTTGGTTACACATTATGTAAGTTCAAGTTTCCAGGTCGAACACTTGTTTTCATCGCGATCTTATCAACACTTATGATACCGACCGAGATGCTTGTTATTCCGTGGTATTTAATGAGCCAAGAATTTGGTTGGCTCGATAGTTATTGGGGTATCATGTTCCCGGGCCTTATGACTGGTTTTGGAACATTTTTAATGAAGCAGTTTTTTGAATCGGTTCCCGATGATTTCATTGAAGCCGCACGAATTGATGGTCTAAACGAGTTGCAAATTTGGTGGACTGTTGCGATGCCGCTTGTCAAACCAGCCCTAGCCGCACTGGCAATATTTGTTTTCTTAGGCAATTGGACAGCATTCTTGTGGCCGCTTATTGTCACCAATTCACCGGATATGTACACCATCCCCGTTGGCCTATCTGGCTTTGGCGATGAGGTTGATGTTGCATGGGAATTGATTATGACTGGTGCAGCAATCTCAACAATTCCAACCCTCATCGTATTTTTAATTTTCCAACGCTTCATCATTCGCGGCGTTGTTATGGCTGGACTTAAAGGATGATTGATACTTCTAAATTCCCCAATCCTATCTACAAAGAAACGGTGCTTGCGCCTTTGTTTGAGGGTGTCAAAAATCACTATGCTTCGCATATGTCCAAAATCAATAAAGCACATTTGGTCATGCTTGTTGAAACAGGGATTCTGAGCAATGATCAAGGTAAGATAATTGCTGACGCTTTAAGCAAGATTGATAAAGACACTGATATTCCCTCCCTAACCTACACAGGTGAGCACGAGGATTACTTCTTCTTTGTTGAAGCTCGGCTTCGTGATTTACTTGGTGATCTTGGCGGTGCATTACATACCGCTCGTTCTCGAAATGATATGGACCACACGCTGTTTAAAATAGCTCTCAGAACACGCGCAGAAACAATGCTTGTGCAAGTGCTACAACTTACGGATGCATTGATTGAAAAGGCCAGTAAAGAACACAAGACCCCAATCGTTGCCTATACTCACGGGCAACCTGCACAACCTTCGACTTTCGGGCACTATTTAGGTGCTATGATTGAAGTGTTAATTCGAGATGCAACGCGGCTTGAAACGGCAATCAATGACCTTAGCCATTGCCCAATGGGGGCAGCTGCGATTACTACATCAGGTTTTCCAATTGATCGCGAACGCATGGCGGATCTTTTAGGTTTTGATGGTCCATTAGTAAATTCATATGGATGCATTGCAAGCGTTGACTATATCACAGGATTATATTCAGCGATTAAATTGGTTTTCATACATTTAGGTCGCGTCATACAGGATCTTGCTTTTTGGTCGGCGTTTGAAGTCAGTCAATTATATGTGCCAAATGAACTCGTTCAGATTAGCTCGATCATGCCGCAAAAACGTAATCCGGTTCCTATTGAACATATGCGCCATTTAGCATCTGTCACAGTTGGCCGATGTGACACCATTGTCAATACGATGCATAACACCCCTTATACTGATATGAATGATAGTGAAGGTGAGGTTCAGCAGGCAGGATACGTAACATTTGAAAGTGGCAGCCGAGTGTTAGAACTTCTCACAGCTTTCCTTCCTGCATGTTCAATTAATGCAGACGCAGTGCAGCGAAATACCGATGCAGCATGTATTACGATCACAGAGCTTGCCGATACATTGGTGAGAGACGAAAACCTTACATTCCGACAAGCACATGAGATTGCTGCAGCAACAGCCAAGTCCGTTATCGCACAAAACAAACCGCTCCGAGAGGGATATGATGCATTTATCAAAGCCTTTGAAGCGGAAGAAGGTCGGAAAACACATATTTCGGATGATACTTTCCGAAATATCGTATCTGTTGAAAATTTCATTGCAAAGCGAGATCGTACAGGTGGCCCTGCACCGATAGCGCTAAATACAGCACTCAAATCGTATACAAACCAGACTTCACAATTACATATGAAGCAAATTCAAAGACACACGAAGCGCAGCGATGCTCAAGCCCGTCTTGATGTTGCTTTCTCATCCCTGATGGAGCACTAACTTGGCTAATCTTAATTTACAAAACCTCACCAAGGCCTACGGAAAAGTTGAAGTAGTTCACGGCATAAACTTGGAAGTTCACGATGGTGAATTTCTGGTTTTTGTTGGTCCATCTGGTTGTGGTAAATCCACTACACTTCGAATGATCGCCGGGCTTGAAGAAATCACATCAGGCATTATTAATATCGCTGACCGAGAAGTTAACAACTTGGAACCCAAAGAGCGCAATATTGCAATGGTGTTTCAAAACTACGCCATCTATCCGCACATGTCGGTGAAGAAGAATATTGCCTTTGGCTTACGGTCCTCCAAAGCCTCCAAGGCTGAAAAAGAAGCACGTATACTCGAGGTCGCAGGCATCTTGGATATGACAGATCTACTTGAGCGACGCCCCAACGAATTGTCCGGTGGCCAACGCCAGCGTGTCGCTATTGGCCGCGCTATGGTTCGTGACCCAGCGGTATTTTTATTTGATGAGCCTTTGTCAAATTTAGATGCCCAGCTTCGCACCCAAATGCGCTTGGAAATAAAGAAGCTGCATCAACGTGTGAACAGTACGATCATTTTTGTAACCCATGATCAGGTTGAAGCCATGACACTGGCCGACCGAATTGTGATCATGAAAGATGGTCATATTCAACAAGTCGGCACTCCTGAAGAGGTTTACCACAAGCCCGCAAATACGTTTGTTGCTCAATTCATTGGAGCTCCTTCAATGAATATGCTCAAAGGTTCTTACTCAAATAATACCGTGAAGTTAGAGTCTGGTCTTTCTACGCAGCTGAATGGCAGTAGATCTGCTAATGAAGAAATTTTGCTTGGCGTGAGACCTGACGACTTAACTCTTGGCAGTAAAACTCCAATCATCAAAGGTCATGTGACTGTTCGAGAACCTCTTGGGCCGGAAACACTTATTTATGTTGAGACGAAAACTGGTGAAGTTATAGCAAAAGCGGATGGTAAAATGCCACCGGCCATTGGCGAAGAAGTATCTCTTGGTGTTGAACCTGAGAATATGCATCTATTCGATGCAAAGACCGGAGCGGCAATCGTTTGACCCAGCCATCTCAACCATTTTCAGTATTATGCGCAGGCCGTCTTTATTGTGATCTGGTCTTCACAGATGTTCCTAGATTGCCAACAATGGGTACGGAAACCTTTGCCGGCGGGCTTGGGCTGCATACAGGCGGAGGTGCGTTTATTACTGCCGTTACTTTAGCCAAACTTGGGCAGAGGTTATCGTTGCTGTCTACTTTTCCCGCCGCGCCATTTAACAAACTAACAGAAATTGAAATTCTACAAAATGATATCAATATCGACCTGTGCGCCGAGGCGCCTTTGGGTAGTGATCCACAAGTAACAGTAGCTATCGCATCTAAAAATGATCGCGCATTTCTTAGCCGGAAGAGTGGGGCTGCTCTACCTAAAATACATGCAGATAAAATGAATGGTTTTCATCATTTACATATTGGGGAACTCCGCACCCTCAAGGAGCATCCTGAACTCATTGACCTCGCGCGAGATGCAAAGCTTACGATTTCACTCGATTGCGGATGGGATGATGAGCTCATGAATGACGCAAATGGCTTAGCGAAGCTGATTGCCAGCGTTGACATATTCTTGCCGAATGAAATGGAAGCTAACCAGTTAAAGCGACTTGGGATCGCTGAAAACACCGCTCCCCTTACCGTTATAAAATGTGGCTCTGATGGTGCACGCGCGCATACAAAGAACGATTTTTTTTCGGCGGAAACCTGGTCTGTGGATGTAATTGATGCGACAGGTGCAGGCGATGCATTCAATGGCGGCTTCATATATGAATGGCTCAGAAATTCACCTATTGATCAGTGTCTGCGAACAGGAAATGCCTGTGGAACAGCTGCCGTACAAGGTCGCGGCGGTACCGGAGGGCTGAATTCATTGCTAGAGTTAGTGGCAGTTAACTCGCCGAACCTGCAAGCTAGCAATTAGAATAAAAACGTTGAAGTTTTGAGATCATCAAAGCGTTTCTGGGACAAAATCACTGCCACTATCAACCGAATCCGGGCGACCTTCGATTGATAAAGAGCTTATGCGCGGCGGCGTTTGACTAATAACTTTTCCACCTTTGATGACGAACAGTCGGGTCGGTTTTAAACGCAATGCTTCAATTACATCACTAGCTTGCAAAATTACCAGATCTGCATTGCACCCAACATTCAGACCGTATTTCTCCAGTCCCATAGTGCGGGCAGAGTTAAGTGTTATGGCGTCAAAAATCTTTTTCTTATCCTCGATGCTTCCCATTTGGGTAGCATGGATACCCATATGAGCGACCTCGAGCATATCCGCTGATCCCATAGAATACCAAGGGTCCATTGTGCAATCCTGACCGAACGAAACATTTAAACCAGCATCCATTAGTTCGCGCACGCGTGTTAATCCGCGGCGTTTGGGATATGTATCATGACGCCCCTGCAACATCATATTTATAAGCGGATTTGGGATCACATTAATCTTGGCCTCGGCCATGAGTGGAATGAGTTTTGAGACGTAATAATTATCCATTGAATGCATAGATGTAAGGTGCGAACCAGCTACCTGCCCTTCTAAACCAAAACGTATTGTTTGCGCTGCAAGAGTTTCTATATGGCGTGACATTGGGTCATCTGTTTCATCGCAATGGATATCCACACATAGTCCTCGGTCGGCAGCAATTCGACACAGCGCTTCCAAAGATGCGCGACCATCCTCCATGGTGCGTTCAAAATGCGGAATACCACCGACAATTTCAATACCCATATCAAGCGCTCGGTTGAGTGCAGCTACACCGTCAGGTGCACGAAGATATCCATCCTGAGGGAACGCCACCAATTGCAGATCAATATAAGGAGCAACTTTTTCCCGAACTTCCAACATCGCCTCTGCCGTTACCAGCCGTGGATCAGATGTATCGACGTGACTTCGAATAAACAGCAGACCCTGGCTGACGGCTAAATCGCAATAACGCAAAGCACGATCGACCAGCTCTTCCTTTGTAACAATCGGTCTTAACTCACCCCAAAGGGTAATTCCCTCCAATAAAGTACCCGACACGTTCATCCGCGGTTTTCCGAGGGATAAAGTAGCATCCATGTGAAAATGTGGATCACAAAATGCTGGGCTTAAAAGACGACCACTAGCGTCAATCTCATTGCCGCTCTCACCCTCTAATCGTTTTTCAATCGCAGTGATCTTGCCCGATGAAATCCCAACATCAAAACCACTTTGACCAGAGGTAAGGTTTGCATTGCGGATAATAAGATCAAACATAGTCTATCTCCAATAAGTGGACGTAGCGTTCAGTTTCTAGCGTTCGCCGCGGCGGAATGGCTGCATAAGCGCTTGCGGTACGCGCGCGCGACGAGCCATCACCGCAAGGGCAGCGATGGAAAGAATATAAGGTATCATCAAGAATATCTGGTAGGGCACAACACCGCTGAGTACTGTTTGCAAGCGGAACTGAAATCCATCAAAGAATGCAAATAGCAGAGCGCCCAACAACGCTCGTGAAGGTCGCCATGAGGCAAAAACAACGAGTGCAATACAAATCCAGCCACGACCCTGTACCATGGTCGGGAAGAAACTGTTAAATGCAGAAAGCGTTAAAAATGCACCGCCTACTCCCATCAATGCGCTACCAACAATAACGGCACCATAACGAACGACAATCGGATTTATTCCTTGCGCCTCTGCGGCATGAGGGTTCTCACCAGTCATCCTTATTGCAAGACCAAGGGGCGTTCTAAATATGACATAGGCCAAAACGAATGCCAGCACGATGGCAAGATAAGTTGGTGGTGTTTGTGAGAAAAATGCGGGGCCAAAAAAAGGTATTGACGACAGACCAGGAATATCAATTGGCTGAAAAGCCTCAATTGTTGGCGGCGTACCCGCAACGGGCACCAGAAGTCGGAAAACATAATAGGAGAAGCTCGACGCAAATAGAGTGACACCTAAACCGCTAACATGTTGAGATAGACCTAGGGTAACAGTGAACAAAGCATGCAGCAGCCCGAATATGCCGCCAGCAATTGCGGCAACTAAGATACCCGTCCATAAATCCGCACCATTGAAAACTGCAAGCCACCCAATCATGGCTCCGAACGTCATAATGCCCTCTATACCCAAATTAAGAACGCCTGCGCGCTCACATAACAAAGCACCCAGAGTACCAAATATCAGCGGAGTCGCGATGCGTAGCACAGCAGCCCATAGGCCAGCTGACGAAAGTATGTCGATTATCTCGTTCATCTGCGGATCCTATATTGAGTGAAAAATATTGCGACCAACATCGACAATAGTGACAGCGCCACAGTTACATCTGCGATATAGGTCGGGATTTCCATCACCCGGCTCATCCCGTCCGCACCTACAAACATGGCAGCAATGAACAATGCAGCGAAAACAACTCCGATTGGATTAAGGTTTGCCAGCATCGCTACAACAATACCTGAATATCCAAACCCGGGAGAGAGCTCCGTCGTCACATAGCCTTGCACACCCATGACCTCAATTGAACCAGCCAGGCCCGCAAAGCCACCAGACATCATGGCGACTAAAACCAATGTTTTCCCCAATGGAACGCCTGCAAAAATTGCGGCCTCCGGATTAAGCCCAGCGGCACGAGACTGGATACCAAATACCGTCCGCGACTGAACAAAATATACGACCACCGCAAGTACAATAGCAATGAGCAAGCCAATATGAAGGCGAGAACGTGTTAGGAGCCGCGGCAGCATAGCCTCGTCATCAACAGGTACGGATTGTGGCCAACCAAATGCCAACGGATCTTTCAAGACAGTGTCGATAAGCATTGAAACAAATAGAATTGCAACGAAATTAAGCAAAAGTGTCGTTACCACTTCATCAACTGAAAACCGCAAGCGTAGCCAAAGAGGGATTAAAAGCAGGATCATGCCAGCTATTGCACCACAAATGAGAAGCAATGGAATCTGAACGATGCCGGGTAATCCACCCAAAAACTGTGAGCTGATCGCAGACACTGCAATTGCGCCCATATAGAGCTGTCCTTCCGCTCCAATATTCCACAGCTTGGCGCGAAATGCGATGGCGGCGGCAAGACCAGTGAACATCAATGGTATGGCACGGGTCAGAGTTTCTGTTGCTGAAAGTCGCGACCCAAATGCACCTACTGCAATATTCCAGTAAGCTTCGAACACCGGTGCGCCTGCTAATGCAATTAATACACCAGATAGAGCCAGCGCAACAACGATTGCGATAATTGGTGTTGCTACGACAAGCAATATGGGTTGGCGTTCACGCCGCTCAAATCGCATTTTGCACCTCCTCATCGCCCCACTCGCCGGACATCATAAGCCCCATTTTGCGCGCATTTGCATCTTTGGCATCTACATCAGGCGAAAGCCGTCCGCCAACAATTGCTTGTATTCGATCGGCAAGCGCTAGAACTTCATCTAAATCTTCTGAGATCAGCAGAACACCTGCTCCGGCTTTTCGAGCTTCTAAAATGCGCTGATGAACAGCTGCAACTGCACCCTCATCAAGACCGCGAGCAGGTTGGGCGGCCAGCAGCAAACGCGGTTGTTTAATAAGATTACGCCCCAATATCAGCTTCTGCATATTGCCACCGGAGAGGAGCCTTATACGGCTTGATGGTGTACCACCACGTACATCAAATGTGTCTATCACCTCACTTGCAAAAGCCATTCCGGCGTTTCGGTCAACCAATCCGTTTTTAGAAAATTCCGGTAAACGCTCAAGAATTGCATTTTCCCAAATTGCCATCTCACCAATGACGCCCTCATGGTTTCGATCCTCAGGTATGCGCCCAATACCCGCGTTAACAATCTCGGGAACAGAGAGATCTCCAACAGATTCACCAAATAGCATCATCGAACCTAATGCCCGTTTTGCTGTGCCGCTGAGCAACTGAGCTAACGCCGCCTGCCCATTTCCGGATACGCCTATTATGCCCAAGACTTCACCTTCGCGGACATGGAAATCCACCTCCTTCAAGCGGTCCACTCCTTCCACGCGAACTGTCACTCCTGTGGCTTCCAAAATGACATCGCCGGGAGTTGCGGCCGCACGGACAGGTCGGTTAACTTCACGCCCAACCATTAATTCCGCTAACTCTGCTTTATTGGTTTCGTTTACCAGACGCTCAGCAACTGATTTGCCGCCCCGCAAAACAAAAATTCGATCTGCCGTTGCCATTACTTCATCTAACTTGTGAGAAATAAAGATTAAAGACAGCCCCTGTTTTGCCATATCCTTCAAGGTGGAAAACATTTGCTCAGCTTCAATGTTGGTCAGAACCGCTGTCGGCTCATCCAGCACAAGTATGCGGGCATCATTGTAAAGCGCTTTTAAAATTTCGACACGTTGTTGCTCCCCAACGGATAGATCACCAAGGCGTGCATCGGGATCGACAATCAAGCCAAAACGCTTTGAGATTTCCATCAATTTAGCACGTGCTGTTTTCACATCGGTTGCTATCGACCAAATATCTTGCGTTCCGGTGATTACATTTTCAAGGACCGTTAGATTTGGCGCAAGTGAAAAATGCTGGTGCACCATACCAACGCCCGCACGAATAGCTTCCCGTGGTTTACCTTGTGGCAATTCAGACCCCATTACCATGACGTTGCCAGTATCAGGCACATAATGACCAAACAGAATATTCATGAGCGTTGTTTTGCCAGCGCCATTTTCACCCAGCAACGCGACAATCTCGCCCTTTGCAAGGTTTAGTGAAATATTATCATTAGCTAAATTATCGCCGAAGCGTTTGCTAACACCAGAAATTTCAAGTGCGTTTTCCGTCATTGATTTAATCCAGCAATAGGGAAGCGATGTTGCCAACGTAACTCGGTTTCTAACCGCGCGGCAAGACTTAGAAGAAGCTTCTCACAACCCATTGGAGCTAATATCTGTATAGGCAACGGAAGTGAATCTGCATCAGTACCAAATGGCAAGGTGATTGCAGGAAATCCTGAAATATTTGCAAGCATTGCCAAGGGAGAAAAAGCTGTCATCCGATCAAAGTGTAAATCTATATCGCGATGGTCTGTCGGAAATGAACCAATCGGCTTAGGCGCTGTTGATAACATTGGTGTAAACAGGCAATCAAAATTTTCGAAAAATTGCCACAGATCCCGACTCACCAAAACCATCTCATTCAATGAATGCCAAAGCCTTGTACCACTCATGCTTTGTCCACGCTCAAGCGCAGCTTGAGTGATCAACTCAGATTGCGAAAAGTCCCAGTTGGTACTTCTTTCCAATTCAGCAAGATTGATTGTTATAATATCTGCAAATACGCCTGTACTCACATCAATCAAGCGAGCAATCTTTGACCAATCCAATGGGACGATTTTGTGTCCATCAGCTTCAAGAGATTTAGCAGCAGCTTCGACTACTTCAACACGTTCAATTGATGTAGGATAGTCTTCGCCAGTTTCAGAAATCATACCGATACGCAATTTACCAGCGGGTACGGGAATTTGTTCAACGGGTGGGAATGGACCTCTTACATCTCCAGCAACAATATCAAATATGGAAGCTGCATCTCGCACAGAACGACAAACGGCCAGTTCACTTGCAATACCGCCTAAATGGTTGCCAAAGCTTGGACCCGCGGGAACAATGCCTCGGCTTGGCTTAAGCCCAACAAGTCCACAGCACGCAGCAGGAACACGAATTGACCCACCTGCGTCTGTGGCATGGGCAATTGAGACAATACCTGACGCGACAGCGGCGGCGGCACCGCCAGATGATCCGCCAGAGGACAGATCCGTGTTGAGTGGATTACGACATATAGGTCCGATAGCTGGCTCACTCGCGAGTGAAAGACCAAATTCCGGACTTGTTGTAACGCCAAACAAACAAAATCCACTTGCACGACAGCGTGCGGCAAAGATTGAATCCTCTCCATAAGCGCTATCTTTCGGAACAGCATTTGAGCCAACCCGAACTGGAAAACCTTCAAAAGGACCACCCAAATCTTTTGCTAAGGTTGGAACACCACCAAAATCTAAACTGATACTTTTTGATTTGTATTTATAAGCGTTGTCAAATTCTGCTGCCGCTTGCTTTCCCTTCTCGGGATCACAATAAACAACAGAACCAAGAAATGAGTTTTCCCCTAACATATCAAGCGAGGCTTTCATTGCCTCGCTTGCTGTTAGGTCGCCAACGCGAATTGCATTGGCAAGCGCAATCGCATCTGAATGCATCGTGCGTTAAGTCGGTTCAGCCATATTTTGTGGAACTTCAAATGTTCTCGCTTTAATCTGTGCTCGAACGGCTTCCATCTCTGCTTCCACTTCAGCAGGGGCAGACCCTTTTACATAGACGATATCGCTGCCACCTTCTTTCATCAAACCATAAGATGTATATTCACGCCCAACAGGTTTTCCAGCAACAGCATCAGCAATTGCAGCATTTAATATTGGACGGAAATTCCACAATGCATTTGCAAAAACTGTATCAGGATAGCGCGATGTATAATCGATCAGAGAACCAATGGACTTAATTCCACGCTCTTTGGCTGCATCAGCTGTACCGATTCGCTCACCAAACAGGATATCAGCACCCGCATCGATTTGAGCCAAACCAGCTTCACGTGCTTTCGGAGGATCAAAGAATGTACCAATAAAGCTCGTAAGATGTTTAGCATCCGGATTAACTGCCTTAACACCAGCTGCAAATGCATTGATAAGCATATTAACTTCAGGAATTGGAATAGCACCAACAGAACCAACAATATTGGATTTTGTCATTTTACCCGCAAGCATACCTGCAAGATAGGCGCCATCAAAGTTCCAGGTTCCAAATGTTCCGAAATTATCGCCTGAGAACGTACCGCTTGACCCCATAACAAACGATGTTTCAGGATAATCAGCTGCAACTGAACGAGCTTGTTTTTCCACAGGGAAAGTTTCACCGATTATTAGTTTAGCACCTTGTTCAGCATACTCGCTCATCGCGCGTGGATAATCTGTACCTGACACGCCTTCTGAGAACACATACTCGATCACACCTTCTGCTGCAGCGTCTTGCAAGGCTTTATGAAGAACTGAATTCCATGCATTTTCGACAGGTGAGCCGTGAATACCTGCAACCTTGATTGGGCTTGCGGCACGTACTGAAGGCACCAAAGCACTCGCACCCAGTGCCAAGCCTGAAGCAAGCATAAATCGCCGTGAGACAAGAGCATCATTATTATTTTTCGTCATAAAGCCGTTCCTTTTTTGATGATTTCACACAAACAATATGAGCTGACCAAATATGTGTCAAGCAATTCAAATGCCTAAACTTTCATCGAGAATTATGCTGTTTCTTGGCAACAAAAGAACTTCTTCTGTCACGTAAAAGACATGAAACTGTCAGCAAAATGAAAAACTTAAGCGGTAGGTCACTGAAATTGTAAATAGCGGGTAATTAGCTTCTTCAAAATTTGCTGAAAGCTAGCCCTACTCGTATCCATCAATTTGAAAGAGATCAAAATGTCCCTTCGTAAAATCGTATTAGCCGCTCTGCTCGCGTCGGCATCCAGCACAGCAGCACTTGCTGAAACTAACATTAACTGGTGGCACGCTATGGGCGGCCAGCTTGGTGAAACTGTTAATCAGATCGCTGAAGACTTCAATGCCAGTCAGGATGAGTATAAAATCACACCAGTTTTTAAAGGCACTTATGAGGAAGCTTTGACAGCTGGAATCGCGGCTTTCCGTGCAGGTGAGCAACCAAATATCCTGCAAGTATTCGATGCTGGCGCTGCCACTGTAATTGGCGCAAAAGGCGCAACAGTTCCTGTGCAAGACCTGCTTTCTGAAAATGGCGTTGACTTCGACATTAATGATTATATCGCCGGTGTCCGTTATTTCTACGCAGATACAAATGGCAAGATGATCGGCATGCCGTTTAACTCTTCAACACCAATTATGTATTTCAACGAAGAAGCCATGGCTAAAGCTGGTGTAACAGCTCCAAAAACATGGGAAGAATATGCTTCAGTAACAGCACCAGCATTGAAAGAAGCGGGCTATATCCCTCTTACTCAATCGCATCTTCCATGGATTTTTACTGAGAACTTCTTTTCTCGTCACGACATCCAGTTTGCATCCAACAACAATGGTTATGATGGCGCTGATACAACAATCAACATTAACCACCCAGCAATCAAAGCTCACTTTACTGCTTTAAAGGAGTGGAAAGATGCAGGTTTGTTTGAATGGCTCGGCACTGGCTGGGGCGACAATGCGAAACCTTTCGAAGAAGGTAAATCTGCAATGTGGCTTGGTTCTTCAGGCTCATTCGGTGGTTTGCAGCAAAAAGTTGATTTCAAGTTTTCGGCAACAATGCTTCCTTATTGGGAAGGTGTGACGAAAGAGCCGAAACAAACATTTATCGGTGGCGCTGCATTGTTTGCAATGTCAGGAAAATCAGAAGCTGAAAACAAAGCGACTGCTGAGTTTTTTCGTTTCCTTACATCTGCAAAAACGCAATATTTTTGGCATAAGGCAACAGGTTATGTGCCAATTACCGAAGCTGCTTACGAGCTAGCTCAAAAAGATGGTTACTATAAAGAAGCGCCTGCCGCTGAAGTTGGCATCCAGCAATTGTCTTTGCCAGCTGGTGATTGGACTAAAGGCTACCGTATGGGCTTCTATGTTCAAATTCGTGACGTTATGAACCGTGAATACGGCCGTATCCTAACAGGTGAAACAACTGTTGAAGATGGTTTTGCTGCAATTGAAAAAGAAGCTAATGAGCTTCTGGCTCGCTTTGCGAAAACACAGAACAACTCATAAATTTCTACCATCAACAAGTTGGGTGGGTGGTCTTTGACCATCCACCCAAATATTTAGAAAGTCATCTATCGTGAAGCGCGCCGCCTTTTCCAACCCCTGGATGCCACTTTTCCTGCTGATCCCTCAGCTAAGCATCATTGTAATATTTTTTTATTGGCCAGCTCTGCAAGCGGTCTCATCGTCTTTCTATCTACAAGACCCATTTGGGTTTAGCTCTTCTTTTGTGGGTGTAGACAATTATACAAACCTGTTTAACAATTCCGAATATATACGTGTTGCAGGGTTCACGCTTCTCTTTACAGGCTCTGTCACATTCTTCTCCCTCGCCTTGGGTTTATTATTTGCTGTAAAAGCCGATAAAGTTCTGAAAGGCGCATCATCCTACAAGACATTATTGATGTGGGTATATGCAGTTGCACCGCCTGTAGCCGGATTACTAGGTGTCAGTTTATTTTATCAAAACCATGGCCTCTTGACCCAGTTATTTGCGCTTTTTGGCTATGAATTTATTGTCGGTGTAAATTACAATGATACCGCCATTGCCATGATTATCGTATCTATCTGGAAACAGGTGCCTGTTAATTTTATCTTCTTCCTGTCTGGCCTGCAATCGGTTCCACGTTCTATCCGTGAAGCGGCAATTATTGATAATAATTCCGGTATAAATCGTTTTTGGACAATTACATTTCCTTTACTCGCGCCCACCTCATTCTTCCTCCTGATCACGAATATTACCTATGCATTGTTTGATACGTTTGGTGTGATTGATGTGATGTTGCGCAGCGAACCCGGGAACAATCCATTTACACTGGTTTACAAAGTATTTGTCGATGGCTTTCGAGGAAATGATCTGGGCGGTTCGTCAGCGCAATCGGTCATATTGATGCTCCTTGTCTTAGCCCTGACCATTTTTCAATTCCGGCTGATTGAGCGCCGGATACATTATACGTGAGAATGTCATGACCATTTTAAATCCTGCGCAAACCGCAAGTGCTGCGATCCAAACCAAATCGCGAAAACCCATCAAATGGGAAATCATTGGTGATCACGCGATTTTAGTACTGGGATCCTTATTTATGTTAACGCCAGTGGTTCTAACATTTTTGACATCCAGCCACGATGATTTAGCATTTTCACGAACCGGCCTTCAATGGACGTGGGGCGACAAATTTATTGAGAACTATGACCGGGCCATGTTTGAAGCTGGTGGTTTTAGTGGCACCATTGATGGCCTAACGATGCTCTCCAACTCGCTCATATTGGGACTAGGATTTGCCATTGGCAAAATTATCGTATCTATGATGGCAGCTTATGCGATTGTTTATTTCCGGTTTCGATTTGCAACTTTTGCTTTTTGGATCATCTTCACCACTTTACTTCTACCCTTGGAAGTTCGCATTCTGCCTTCGTACGAAGTTGTCCATAGTTTTGGGCTGGCAAACACCTACACAGGTCTAATCGTGCCTCTCATTGCATCTGCAACAGGTACGTTTTTCTTCCGGCAGTTTTTCCGCTCAGTGCCAGAAGAGTTAGTAGAGGCCGCACGTATTGATGGTGCAGGTTCTTTCAAATTCTTTATCGACATTTTGATACCTTTATCACGTACAATGATTGCCGCCATGTTCATCATCATGTTTGTCTTCGGCTGGAACCAGTATTTATGGCCCACTCTGATTACGACAGAAGAAAGCATGTTCACTTTAGTGCGCGGCATTAAGAACATCATTCAGTCGTTTACCGACAGCAACGCAATCCCTCAATATGGCGTAGGACTAGCATTAACGATCATCACAATGCTTCCCCCGGTTCTCATCGTCATCTTCTTCCAATCCTGGTTCGTCAAGGGCCTGACAGAGTCTGATAAATAGGAAATCCCAATGGCGACTGTATCACTCAAAACCATTCAAAAAGTATATTCCAACGGCTTTAAAGCTGTGCATGGAGCAAATTTGGATATTCAGGATGGCGAATTCATTGTACTTGTCGGACCGTCTGGCTGCGGTAAATCCACTTTACTGCGCATGGTGGCAGGCCTTGAAGAAATAACAAATGGTGATTTGTTTATCGGCAACAAAAAGGTCAATGATGTCGACCCTGCCGAGCGGGACATTGCGATGGTGTTTCAAAACTACGCGCTCTATCCTCACATGACTGTTTACAACAATATGGCCTATGGCCTGCGTAATCGTAAATTCGATAAGGCTCAAATTGATGCGGCGGTGAAAAAAGCTGCCAAGATGTTAAACTTAGAGGATTTTCTAGATCGCAAACCAAGTCAATTGTCAGGCGGTCAACGACAACGCGTTGCCATGGGTCGGGCAACTGTGCGTAATCCTGCATTGTTTTTATTTGATGAGCCCCTTTCTAACTTGGACGCCAAGTTACGCAGTCAAATGCGCATCGAAATTCGTAAGCTTCAACGCCAATTAGGAACAACATCGATTTATGTGACACATGATCAGGTGGAAGCCATGACAATGGCCGACAGAATTGTAGTACTAAATGGTGGACATATCGAACAGGTTGGAACGCCTGATGAAATCTATAATAAACCAGCCAGCACATTCGTCGCCAGCTTCATGGGAGCTCCTCCGATGAATATGATACCGGGGGAACTCGATAAAACTGGAAAACTTTCACTGGGGGAGTTGGGAGATATTAAACTTTCATCCGAACCAACAGAAGATGGTGATGTTCTTGTCGGCATTCGGCCGGAAAAAGTTCAGATCTCCAATGTTCCAAACGGGGTGACACAGCCGTTTTCTCATGATTTTACAGAAGAACTCGGCGCGACAAGATTGGTTCATGGCAAGCTGGGACATACACCTTTCATAGTTAATCTTCCACAAGAAAACAGATTGCCTGATGGTGATCTACACATAGCGTTGAATCCAGAAAATTTGCACATATTCGACAAAGATAAAGGCACACGTATCGAGTTAAAGAACACATGAAGCTGTTCGAAACCAAGACATGCGGTAAACTTCCACAAGTTCCGCCTCAGCTAAAACAAGAGATTGAGACTGCAGAGAGAACATCATCTCACCACCGCGCTTTGATGGACGAGCTTTCAGCAATGCATCTCATTGAGATTGGGGGAGTAGTATCACAAGACGCGCCCCTACCTCACGATCTGACGGTTGCTGCGTGGAATGTAGAACGCTGCCTCGATGTAAAGGGCAGTGCAAAATTATTACAAAGTCGTGCGCCTGACATTGTACTTCTGTCTGAAATGGACAGTGGTATGGCTCGGACCGGTCAGAAAAACACAACGCGCGAAATCGCCGAACTGTTGGGCATGAACTATGCTTATGTGTTGGAATTTTATGAGCTTGATCTTGGTAGCGCCATTGAAATTGAACTGGCGACAGATAATTTCAATGAATTTGGGTGGCACGGGAATGCCTTACTAAGCCGAACCAAGCCTAAAGACGTTGCGCTTATTCGCCTTGATGACCATGGCCATTGGTTCTGTAAGTCCGATGCCAATGCTAACGA
Organism: Lentilitoribacter sp. Alg239-R112; assembly: GCF_900537175.1. GTDB lineage: Bacteria > Pseudomonadota > Alphaproteobacteria > Rhizobiales > Rhizobiaceae > Lentilitoribacter. The sequence goes on from NZ_LS999833.1 coordinate 992,237, forward strand.
GCCACGCGTTGGCGGCCGCGTTGCTGTTGCTGCTATTTTGGAAACAGCGGGTGGTCTTATTTGCACCGTTTCAACACATTTAGAAAGTGCGGGAAGTATCGCTGCTCGTCAGTCACAAATGGATCGGATTATGGCAGCCGTGGATATTTTTGCGCCTGATATGCCCGTGATAATTGGTGGCGATCTAAACACCGGAAACAATCTTCCCGACCCCGACTGGAAACGGGAAACATTGTTTGAAGCTGCTGAGCGGCAAGGATATTCATGGTCCAGCAATGATGATGGCACAACGACAAGACCAAGTCGACTGACCAGATTTCCTGACAAAAAGATGAAACTGGACTGGCTGGCACACAGAGACTTGAAAGCTGAGAGAACGCAGATCATTGAAGCACTTGATGATTACGGTGTCCCATTATCTGATCATGAGCTCCTCGTTGGAAAGTTCGAAATACAAATCTGAATATGGCTAATCCATCGCGGGCAAATATCTAGACCCTATCGGAGAACTGGTTATCTCGCGAGAAGCTTCTGATATGCCCCATGAACGCTCGTGCCACTCTTGATACTGGCTGCAAGTCATTGAGAGCAAAGTAACTGTGATACCTGATGGGAGAGATAAATGTCCGAACTTCCAAATTTTTATTTTCGTCGGCAATTGTCGGAAATGGATTGACGATTGCAATACCAAGATTACGCCGAGCAAGCTCGATCGCAGACACCGATGTTCCGACCTCCGCGACAATCTCGATGCTTACCCCTGCTTCATGAACGAGTTTTTCCAACTGATTGCGACGTTGATGGCGAGATGTAAGCGCAATCAACCGTTGTCGATCTAAATCCATTGGCGTTATGGCATCTAACTTCGCCAATTCATGGTTTAATGGCATGACACAGACTGCACCTGATTTACGAAAAGGTGTAAGACTTAACCCAGCTCGACTTTGCTCCACGCCAGTAAAGCCGATATCAAATCTATTTTCCAAAACACCGCTAATGACATCATCTGTGGTTCCAACCTCCAGGCTGATAAAAAAGTTCGGGTTATGGGTAAGAAACTTGGCAATATGGGGAATAAGCAACCGATGAGCGTAACTGGGCGGTGCTATAATCCGTAATGTTTCTTTTGCAGGTAACTTTGGCTGATCTATTTCATTGAGAGCCAGAAACAGATTGTCCAGTTTCGCATTTAATTCTATCGCTTCAATCGTTGGTACAAGCCGTCCGCCTTCGCGATTAAACAAAGCATGACCAATGCGCGCCTCAAGGCTGCTTAATGAGCGGCTAATAGCCGATTGAGACAATCCTAAACGTCGCGCCGCCGATATCGTTGTTCCACCTTCCAAGATTGATCGTAATGTCTGATATTCTCGAAGGCTATGCCAGTTTTCCCTCATGGGTGACTCCGTTTTAATATTATGCATTGGTCTATGATATAAACTCATAACTTATTTGATGGGAATTATGAAATTTAGTGATAACCTCATTTCACGTTCTTTATATCTGGGGAGTTGAATAGCTAAATGCATTCCAGTAATGCCGATTTGATATCCGAGACAGGTTTTCCTCTGGTCTTTGATGGACATAATGATGTCCTGTCAAAACTCATGAAAATTGGCGGACTGGACGTAGCTGATAGTTTTTTAACAGGTTGGGATGGAGCAATTGATGTCAAACGCGCTAAAACTGGCGGGTTTGGCGGCGGTTTCTTTGCGATTTATATCCCCTCACCCACCGACGAAAAGCTTCGTCTCAAAGCAATGAGCCAACCATCATTTGATTTGCCATTGCCGGAACCTATTCCATTTTCCAAAGCGACACCTTTCGCACAAGAACAAGTCGCCATTCTCCATCATTTGGAAAAAATTGGCGCGCTTAAAGTTTGTACGACAACTTCAGAATTACGCGAATGTATGGCAAATGGCATAATAGCTGCAATCATGCATATAGAAGGCGCGGAAGCGATAGATGAGGACCTTTATGCGCTTGATTTATTTTATCGGGCAGGATTACGCTCGCTAGGTCCGGTTTGGAGCCGATCAACCATTTTCGGTCACGGCGTTCCCTTTCGTTTCCCGAGCGATGGCGATATTGGGGAGGGTTTGACTGAGCACGGTGTCCGACTCGTGAAACGTTGCAACGAGCTAGGTATTCTGATTGACCTCTCACACCTTAACGAAGCTGGTTTTTGGGATGTTGCAAAACATAGTGATGCACCATTGGTTGCAACACATTCAAACCCGCATAAATTGTGTGAAAGCTCACGAAACCTGACAGATAAACAACTGGCAGCTATCGCTGAAAGTGACGGAATGGTCGGTGTAAACTTTTCTGTTTCTTTTTTGCGGTCTGACGGTCAAAAAATCTCAAATATTGACTTGGAACTTGTTGTTCGTCACTTTGATTACCTAATAGAAAAGTTAGGAGAAGACCGAGTTGGGTTTGGATCTGATTATGATGGTGCGGTTGTACCAGATAAAATTTCCAGCATTTCTGATTTACCCAACTTGCTGGAAACAATGCGCTCTTATGGCTTTGATGAGAACCTACTTATCAAGTTATGCCACAACAATTGGCTAAGAGTACTTGGGAAAACATGGAACGAATAAATAACAATAATCAAAAACTAAATGAGTAAGGGAGTAAAACTCATGAATAGATTTACGAAATTAATGGCCGGTACGACAATCGGCCTGACAATTGCCTTTGGCGGGCTTCCCGCTGCAATGGCTGAAACACCGGCAGACATGCTGGTTATTGCAAACCGCATTGATGACATAACAACACTTGATCCGGCTGAATCTTTTGAGTTTGCCGGCAGTGATGTGATCCGCAATGTTTATGCAAAACTCGTCAATTTGGATCCATTGGATTTGAAGGCTGGCTATAAGCCAGACCTGGCCGAAAGCTGGGAAGTCTCAGAAGATGGAAAAACCATTACATTCACAATGCGTGAAGGTGTGAAGTTCCAATCTGGAAATCCGGTTACCGCGGCAGATGCAGAATTTTCTTTGCGTAGAGCTGTGATCTTGAAGAAGACACCATCATTTATTTTGACTCAGTTTGGTTTCACACCTGAAAATATTGAACAAACGATCAAAGCTGACGGCAACAAACTAAGCATTACGACTGATAGAAAGTATGCAACTTCATTCGTTCTCAACTGCCTAACCGCAACAATTGGCGGCATTGTTGACATGAAAACTGTCATGGCCAATGAGGCCGACGGTGACATGGGTAACCTTTGGCTAAAAACCAACTCTGCTGGCGCGGGGGCGTATAGTGTTGTGAATTGGAAACCAAATGAGTCTGTTACACTACAGGCGAATGAGGATTTCTACCTCGGTGCACCAGCCATGAAACGCGTTATCGTACGTCACGTACAAGAAAGCGCGACACAGCGCCTACTTCTTGAAAAAGGCGACATTGATATCGCGCGTAACCTCAACCCAGAAGATATCGCAGGCGCTTCGAAAGCAGAAGGCATTGTAATCGATAACGATTTGCGCGGGCGCCTTATGTACACTGCGGTTAACCAAAAACACCCTGAACTTTCAAAACCGAAAGTTCGTTTAGCAATGCGTTATCTGGTTGACTATGAAGGTATGAAAAACAGCTTCCTTAAAGGGCAGTATGCTATTCATCAGGCTTTCTTGCCACAAACATATCTTGGTGCACTGGAAGAAAAACCATTTAGTCTCGATATTGAAAAAGCAAAGGCTTTACTGAAAGAAGCTGGTGCTGGTGAATTTGAGATCGAAGTTGGTGTGCGCGAAGCACAAGAACGCATTGAAATTTCACAATCTCTGCAAAACACATTTGCTCAAGTTGGTATTAAGCTCAACATCACTGTTGGTACAGCAAAGCAGATCTTGACGCGTTATCGCGCTCGTGAGCTTGATATGTATATGGGCGCATGGGGACCTGATTATCCTGATCCACAAACAAATGCTGGTACATTTGCATATAATCCAGATAACTCTGACGAAGTTAAAGCTACAGGCTTGCTGGCTTATCGTAATGCTTGGGATCCAGGTGATATGAACCAAGCAGTTGAAGCTGCTGTTATCGAGCCAGACCGTGAGAAACGTGCGCAGATGTACATGGACATGCAACGTAAGCACCAAATGGAATCTCCATTTACGGTTATGTTCCAGAAAATTGAACAGACAGCTCGTGATGAGGACGTCAAAAACTTCGATATCGGTGGCGCTATTACAGCTGCGGCATACTGGAAAGTAACGAAGTAGGATTTGGCTTTTATGTCAGTAATCGAAAAATCGGAGAAAGGGCGGCTAACGCTGCCCTTTACTTCTGCCGGAATCAAAGTGCTTAAAACTCTTGGTTCAATCGCGGTCACGATGTTGGGCCTGTTATTCATAACATTTGTGATTGGGCGTGTTATGCCCATCGATCCTGTTATCTCTGTACTGGGTGAACGCGCATCAAAAGAAGCATATGATGCTATGTACATTGAAATGGGTCTTGATCGGCCTGTTATCGCCCAATTTGCAAGCTATGTTTGGGATGTTCTAAACGGAGACTTCGGGTTTTCACGTTTAAATGGCCGTCCCGTGGTCGAGGACATTATTCGCGTCTTTCCCGCAACTCTGGAACTAGCCACGATTGGTACCATCATTGGTGTTGTGCTTGGTGTTCCACTCGGCGTTGTCGCTGCAGTCAAACGCGGTAGTTGGATTGATCAGATCGCACGTGTTGTCGCACTTGTTGGCTATTCGATGCCAATTTTCTGGCTTGGCCTTATGGGCCTTTTAGTTTTCTATGGCATTTTAGGTTGGGTTGGTGGACCCGGGCGCCTTGGCATTTTCTATGTAGATATAGTTCCCACTGTCACTGGCCTTATTCTTGTTGATAGTATTTTAGATAATCAATGGGATGTATTTTGGGATGCTGTAAGTCACATTATTTTGCCCGCCTCGCTGCTTGGATATTATAGCTTAGCCTATATCAGCCGTATGACACGTTCTTTCATGCTCGAGCAAATGAGCGCTGAATATATCACAACGGCACGCGTAAAAGGAATGTCTGAATGGGCTGTGATATGGCGTCACGCATTTGCCAATATCAAGGTTCCGCTTATCACCGTTATCGCACTTAGCTACGCCAATCTTCTTGAAGGTTCAGTTCTGACGGAAATCATTTTTTCTTGGCCGGGTATTGGCTCATATATCACAACCGCACTTTTATCAGCCGATATGAATGCGGTTTTAGCCGGCACGATTGTCGTTGGACTTATTTTTGTCTGCCTCAACATCCTTTCTGACCTTCTTTATAAAGTATTTGATCCGAGGGCAAAATGAGTACACCAAACATCATTCCCGACGAAAAGGAAACTTTGCGTCAGTGGCTACTAACGCAAACACCAACCTCGCGACGTCATGCTCGTCTTGCATCTTTTTATCAAGGTTGGTTAACGCTTAAAGCTAACAAGCTTGCCATGATCGGTTTGGGCATTTTAATCGGCCTAGTCCTGATTGCTTTCTTCGCATCATGGCTTGCCCCTAAAGACCCATTCGCTCAAGATCTGGCTAACCGATTATCTCCAATGGGCACTGAAGGTCATATTTTAGGAACAGATTCTCTCGGGCGAGATATCTTAAGTCGCCTAATTTACGGGTCTCAAATTACTCTATATATCGTGGCGCTTGTTGCATTGATTGCTCCAATCGTAGGTTTATTTGTTGGAACAGTTGCCGGATATCTTGGTGGCTGGACTGATGCCGTATTGATGCGGATCACTGATGTCTTTTTAGCGTTTCCTCGCCTTGTGCTAGCGTTGGCATTTGTTGCCGCTTTAGGTGCAGGTATTGAAAATGCGGTCATCGCTATTTCCCTTACCGCGTGGCCGCCTTATGCCCGCATTGCGCGTGCCGAAACACTTACTATACGTGGTGCGGACTATATCAACGCAGTAAAACTGCAAGGTGCCGGGCCGTTACGAATTGTAACGAAACACATCTGGCCGCTTTGCATTTCTTCTCTAATCGTCCGAGTAACACTGGATATGGCAGGAATTATTCTCGCCGCAGCTGGTCTGGGCTTTCTCGGATTAGGCGCTCAACCTCCATCACCAGAATGGGGTGCAATGGTTTCGGAAGGACGACGGTTTATTCTTGATTTCTGGTGGGTTGCAACATTGCCTGGTTTGGCAATTTTCACTGTTAGTCTGGGGTTCAACCTCCTAGGAGATGGACTTCGCGATGTTCTCGATCCGAAGGATGCCGGAGATGAATAAATCTGATGAAAACTTACTTGATGTTTCCAACCTTTGGGTCAAATTCCCTACACGATCAGGTACTTTTGATGCCGTTCGTGGTGTCTCATTCTCCCTCGGTCGTGAGCGACTGGGCATTGTAGGAGAGTCTGGCTCTGGTAAATCGATGACAGGTCGAGCGATTCTAAGATTAATCAGAAAGCCGGGTATCGTGGCAGCAGATCATATAAACCTTCATGGTCAGGATCTGATGAAGCTGTCAGAACGGGACATGCGTGCAGTTCGCGGTCAAAAGATATCCATGGTCATGCAGGACCCCAAATTTTCTCTCAATCCGGTTATGACGGTTGGTGATCAAATAATGGAGGCCTATAGCCTTCATGCGAAAACGACTAAAGCGGACGCCAGGCGTAAGTCTATTGAAATGCTGGAAGCCGTTTCTATTCGTGATCCTGAAAGGGTGTTCAATGCTTACCCGCATGAAATGTCTGGTGGTATGGGGCAGCGTATCATGATTGCCATGATGCTTATTCCCGATCCAGAAATTCTAATCGCGGATGAACCAACTTCTGCACTGGATGTTTCTGTTCAAACAGAAGTTTTGTCGATCATGGATAAGCTGGTGACTGCAAGAGGAATGGGGCTTATTTTCATCAGTCATGATTTAAATCTGGTTTCATCCTTTTGTGACCGCGTTTTGATTATGTATGCTGGACGAGTTGTTGAAACATGTCTTGCAAGCGAGCTACACAACGCCAAGCATCCCTATACCAGAGGATTATTAAACTCCCTTCCACGGTTGGACCAACCAAGCAAACGCCTTGAAGTGTTGAAACGAGATCCAGCATGGCGCGACGCTGAGAGTGTAGAGAGCGTATAATGAGTAATCTAAAGATTGAAAAACTGAATGTTTGGTTTGGCGCAGGCGCTAACCGGGTAGATGCCGTTATTGATGCGTCCCTATATGTTGAATCTGGTCAATCTTTTGGCCTGGTCGGCGAAAGCGGGTCTGGAAAATCTACTATTTTGAGAGCGATTACCGGCTTAGTACCCGATTGGTCTGGCACGATAGAAATTGCTGGGAAGGCTCTGGATAAGCAACGTTCGACTGACTTTTATCGCACAGTACAAATGGTGTTTCAGGACCCTTACGCATCCCTTCATCCACGGCATACAATCGATCAAGTTTTAAGCGAAACGCTTTATCTTCATGGCATGAAAGATATAGACAATAAAATTATCAAACTTCTGGATGATGTTGGTCTGGGTGGCGCATTCCGGTTCAGATATCCTCACCAACTCTCAGGTGGTCAGCGGCAACGGGTTGCGATTGCACGAGCCCTCTGTGCCGAACCAAAAATCCTATTGCTGGATGAACCAACCTCAGCTCTGGATGTTTCAGTTCAGGCTGAAATTTTGAATTTGTTTGATGACCTAAGGCGCGAATATAAATTAACCTATGTCATGGTTTCTCATGATTTGGCCGTGGTTAGTCATATGTGCTCGCAGATTGCTGTTATGCAAAACGGAAAAATAGTCGAAATTATGTCCGTCGAAGACATGCGAAATATGCAACCAAAGGCCGACTATACAAAGCATCTTCTTAAAAGCTCTATGGGATATGTTAGATCATCCACAGCGTAAAGCCGCATGACGTTCTCAAACCGAAATACATCCATATTATTACGTTGTTCAACCATGCAATGACATAAATATCGAGTCTCGTGGAGTGTCCGATTACGCTCCGGCAGTTCTCAATCGTGATACCGAACGTTTGAATACATGATCTCGGGCGTTAAACAAAATGACCTTAGTTAGATGAAAACATAAGAAGCAAACCGCTTCCCTATTCATCTGAACCAAGGACACTTTAGCTTATGTTAAAAAATAACCGTATCAAATTCCGCGTCATGCTATTCTCGCTTCTGCTGACATCATGTCCATCCCATGCATCAGGTTTGCTGCCGAGTACAGATTGGCCAATAACCTCGGCAGTTAAAACAAGTACGGGGCATATTATACCTGCTGGAGCATACGGGATTATCATCATAAAGTCTCCACGAGAAATTACGCTACTCCAACTTAGAGGTATTGCAGGAACGGGAGTGGCATATTTAAGAAGCGCTCAAACAAACAAATGCCAAACACTTCGTGTAAGGTTCATTGCCGGCGATTTTGAAGGCCGAAATATTTCTGCTCATAAAGCCCCGCCAATTCAAATGATATTGCGTAATAAACGTATCATCGAAAACATACAAAGAGGCGAAGATATCGTAAGCGATATGTTTAGAACAAGTAGCCTCAATAATGACCCATCTGCTGATATCATTGTTGAAGACGGTTTTGAACATAACTACGGCTTTATAGTAAATGTTGGAAGCTCTTTGTTTGCTGATATTTTTGGACCCGAAATAACATCTATTAAATGCTCTGAAATCAGTCCAATACGTACTAATATTAATTACTATTACTCAGACTTTCCCTATAAAGTGAGGGTGTCAAACCTGTGAGCCGGCGAAACTCTGTATTGAAGCTGGATTTGCTAACAAATCCAGCTTCAAACATCACTTCAGTTATTGGCAAATCTGTTTCACTCAAAATCTTTTTTGCAAGCGATATGCGATAATTATTTATATAACGGGAAAAATTTTCACCCGTTGATCTGTTAATAGCTTCGGAGACATTACGAACCGGGACAGATAACCTTTTAGCAACACGCGCCAGCGTTAAATTGCTATCAGTGTATAGCCTCTTTTCAACCATCATTTTTTCCAATCTAGCTATCATCTCAACGTCCTGATCGGTTGGTTCTTTGCAAGCAGTTGTATCTGAAATTGAAGTTCGTAAAATCAAAGGCAAGCCGAGTAAGGCAACAATGAAAATAAATGCGGTAAACAGGCCTGATACGCCAGTTACATATTTTACAACGGATACATTGTCAGCAAAAATCGCCGCTACAATTATCAAACCATCGAGAGTAACCATCATCGCAAACAAAAACACTGTCGCAGATATAGCTGCCCGCACGATGTTCAATCCATTGGGTGGAATTTGCTTAAAAGCATCACTTTCATACCTTAATAATCCAGCAGTTTTAATGAGATAGATACCAGTAATCCCGAGTATAAAAAAATCAGCCGACACCAAGATTTTTGCTATCATCACAGCTTGTGAGACCAGTACAGGCAACCAGTTCCAATAAAATAGCTGTTTAAAGGGTGACGGCGTCTCTTGTGTGAGTGCCCTAAAACCAAGATAAGCCGACGGCGCAATCATTACGGCGATGAGAGGCTGTAGATCTGCCGCCAATTGAGATTGGAATGATAAACGCATTCCTAAAAGCAGTCCAATCACAGCCAACAATAGAAAAAATGCAGTTAGATAAAACCGTGCTTGGAAAATGACCCGGTCATTTTGCGAAAGGGCAAATGCAGCGATGATTGTTAAGATGCTCACAATCCAAACAAGCGGAAATGTTATCACGAACTACAACTCTTCTCTAGTGCCTGAGATGAGAAGTACATATCATCAAAAATTAAATTCGAATATATCTGATACTCTAATTGTGGTTTGGAATCGCAATACCGAACGCTAAATCATCATAGACAGAGCAACTATTCTAAATGTACATACTATTCTTCACGGATAGTCATGCTTGCAGATATGGGCATCCCATTGGTAGCGTAGGCTCTATGGTCATTGGTATTTAGTGTGATGGATACGATATGCTCTCCGGGTGGAAGTTTGCCAATTCTTGCATTCAAGGAATACATTCTTTGGAGCTTTAACCCATTTAGATATAGGTGACCGTGCCCCTGTCCGTTCTTGTGTGCAGCTGGATCAGTTTCTGGTTCAAAGAATTCAAAGTTTTGAGTGGTCAAATCAATCATCCATTCATGATTTTCAGCTTTTTGAACTGACATTTCCACTCGCGGAATATTAAGCCCACTTTCGACATTAAAGACAGCATCTGCACTATGCATTGAATGGTCCATTTTCCCATCCACTGCATCCGACGACATATCACCCATTTTCGACATATCTGATATAACAGCTTTGACGGGAACAGATCCAGCTTTCGCAAACTGCAGAACAAGAGGAATGAATTCACCATTTTTCTTGTTTACACCGTTAAGCATAAGCATTACATGCACACCATCGGGCGACAGGCTTGGCTTGGCACCTTGCGGAACTGCCAACCCTTTATCGGATGTATTCCCCATGAAGAACGCCTTTTCAGCATCCTTTGCTGTCACTGAAGTAAGGGTGTCTGGTGCACCATTATTCTCCATCGACATATACACAGCATACATGTTCTCGCTCACTGGAACGGCGCGAACATCCGAGAACAATATTGGTGATTTCGAACCATTTAGGATCCAAAGCATTCCAATTGATACAAAAATCAATATGATAAGAATAAGTTGTTTGATTTTGGATTTCATTGCACATGTCCATTTTATTGGCATACTAACGTTGCTGTCTATTCTTTAGGTATCAAGATATGAATGTTTGTTATGTCGGTAAAACAGCTTTGATGACAATGCTCGTTCTGCTTATTAATTCAGAATTTGTGAACGCTCACGTTTCCGAACAAGGCATTGTTCTTCTATTGCCAACGGACACCTATATCTTAAGCGGCTGCCTTGCCGTGATCGTATCTATGATCATCCTGGCTTTTTTACAACACGATAAAATATTTCTGATTTTCACTCCGTTCAAGATCAGGTTTTCAAATTGTGATTTTATACTAGAAAACCACTTCTTAAAAGACATGGTCAGCATCATGTCACTCATAATTATCATTGCTTTGATTAACATCGGGTCATTTGGCTCACGTGATCCGCTTACTAATTTACTTCCGTTGACCATCTGGACATTCTGGTGGATTGCAATTTTCATCGTACATTGCATCCTAGGAAACATTTGGAGTTGGATTAATCCCTGGACGGGTTTTTATAATCAGGTTTTAGGTAACTCAAAAAAATGGCTGCAACTTCCAACGCAGATTGGGCATAGTCCGGCTATAATTCTATTTATTGCTTTTTACATTTTTATTATTGCCGATATAGCCCCCGCAGACCCGGCCCGATTATCCAACGTTGTGTTTGTATACCTCGTCTTCACCTTTATTGGCATGATAACTTTTGGCGCTAAAGATTGGCTGGAAAGAGTTGAATGTTTTACGATCTTATTCAAATTCTTCTCGCTATTATCTCCCATTAAAATCGAGCCGAATGGCGGCGGTTTGTCTTTTGGGCTACCGGGTTGGAAAGCTGTCCAGAATGGAAAATATTCAATATCGCAAGCTTTGTTTTTTCTCACAGTACTCGCATCTGGAAGCTTTGACGGAGTGAATGAGACATTTTGGTGGCTTGGGCAAATAGGTATCAATCCGCTTGCATTCCCAGGCCGTTCAGCAGTTGTTTTCCAGTCAACAGGCGGAATGTTGATGGCAAATATTCTTCTTTATGCAATTTTTGCAGCGAGTATTTATATTGGTTTGAAAATACTAGACGTGGCGTCGATACCAAACGCTGCTAAGGAAAATAGTGCGATTGATTTTGGAACGGCATTTAGCACCTTAACGATTTCCGTTTTGCCGATTGCAGCCGTTTATCACTTTTCCCATTATCTAACATCTCTTATGGTGGACGTGCAGTATTTCATCGCAGCAATATCTGATCCGCTTTCTAACGGAGCAAATTATCTCCGCTTAGCAAATTATCAAGTTACAGCAGGTTTTTTAAATGATGTTTCGGAGGTTAAAAAAATCTGGCTAACACAAGCAGGTGTGGTGGTTGCCGGGCATATTATCGCAGCACTTATGGCTCATTTCATGATAGCAAAACTATTCTCAAAGCGCAGAGACGCCATTCTTTTTCACACACCTATTGCATTATTTATGTCGGCCTATACTTGGTTTGGCTTGTGGTTACTCGCTTCACCTAGAGGAGCATAGACAAATTCCGACGATTAAAAAAAACTGGACAATTCGTTAGTATACATACAAACTATCAATCATTGGGATTGAATAATAGATTTTTGGAGAGAACAATATGACAAAAAAGAAACAAAGTTCATCACAATTCACGCGTCGCGGTGCCCTTAAAGGAATCGGAGCGAGTGCTCTATTGGCCACGACAGGCCTTCCAAAAATGATGGGTTACGCTCAGGCACAAACCTCTGAGCCGATTAAAATTGGATTTCAAGTCCACAGAACTGGAATCGGATCGGCCTATGGTCGCTGGTATGATCGCACAACAATGGCAGCTGTAAAACGAATTAACGATATGGGGGGCATCAACGGGCGATCTGTTGAAATCGTAGCCGAGGATGATGGTACAGACCCAAAACGTGGTGCGGAAGTTGTAGAAAAATTTGCAAGTCAACATAATTGTGACATCGCTTTTGGTACCTTATTTAGTCATGTTGTATTTGGTTCTGCTCCTCGAGCGGGTGAACTCAAACTTCCTTATTTTGTTGTTTCAGAAGGTCACCACGTCGCAAGCGGAAAACTCAATAGATATACGCTTCAGCCGGGCATTACAGATGTTAAGAGTCAGGTGCAGGCAATGGCTCCATATATTGGCGCGAATTTGGGTAAGAAGGTCACAATGATCTATCCTGACTTTGCGTTTGGACATGACCACCGAGATTTCTTCAGTGAAGCGATTGAACGCGAAGGAGGAACTGTCGTTGCAAAAATTGCTGTCCCACCTGCTGAAACATCATTTACAAAGTACTTCCCGAAAATTCCTCGTGATACTGATGTTGTATACCACGTCATGGTTGGCCCCGCTGTTCTAACATTTGTTAAAGAGCTTGGGGAATTCTTTGGTCCAAACAAACCAGAAATTTTTGGCTTTATCGATAGCCTGGAAGCAACTGATCTTGCGAGCCCCGGATTAGAATTCTTGGAAGGAACATACTTCTGGGAGGGAATGCCTCGTTACGCTCAGGCAGATCAGACATCTCACGACAAAATGTATCGTGAAGCGGTTGGCGTTGATGAGAACGGTGCTTCAACAAGTGATTCAAAGGATGTCTCCACCTACGCTCATATGTTTGGCTGTTGGGAAACTCTGAATATCGTTAAAGCAGGTATGGAAGCCTCCGACTATCAGGGTCCAAAAGATCGTGCGAAACTGATCGAAGCTGTAGAAGCAATGTCGGACATGCCACTATCAGATGATCATCCTCAGGGCACGAAACGCTTTAATGGCAAGACCCACCAAACATTCGGACATCAATATATTTCCAAAGTCACCGATGGAAAACTTATTCTTGCACACACGACATCGATTGAAGACACCCTATATGAAGACGAAGTCGATTATACAACGCAGACATTTTAATCGCTGAATAGAACTTTGAAATAACTGTGAGACAATAATGGATTTTGGTCCTCATTTGATGCTGGCCTCTCTTGAAGGGGCCGTCATCTCCGCTGTTCTTATTCTAACGGCGATGGGTTTAAGCATTGTGTTCGGCGTTATGCGCGTTGTAAACGTTGCGCATGGTGAGTTCTTCATGCTCGGCGCTGTTGTTGCATGGTGGGTTACAAGTTTAGTAACCGGCCATCCCGCACTGGGATTTATCGCTGCCCTACTCATCGCTCCCGTCGTCGTTGGTGTCATTGCAGCTTTTGCTGACAGGCTTATTTTACAGAAAATTGATTATGATCCTGATCGAACAATTGTTGGCACAATTGGTCTTCTATACATCATTCAACAGGTTACATTGATGACCTTTGGTCCGGATGCACGACCAGTGGAGGCTCCGTTTAATCATCGATTAGCCCTACCTTGGTTTGAATTTGGGGATCAGGGTTTTCAGATGATTTGGCCTTGGGGCCTCTCTATCACCAGCTACAAGCTATTCGTAATCTTTGCTGCGATTACGATCTTATTGGCACTTTGGATGCTCATGACCAGAACCAAGATTGGGCTGATCATGCGCGCGACCCAACAAGATAAAGAAATGGCAGGTGCGTTTGGGATCCCTGTTAAAAAAGTCTATGCGTGGGTTTTCGGGCTTGGCGCTGGGTTAGCTGCTATCGGTGCAGTTCTTATTGTTCCGGTTCAACAAGCTCATTATCTGATGGGCCATGACCCACTACTTCTCTCTTTCATCGTCGTTATAATTGGTGGTTTGGGAAGCCTACCAGGAACTGTCATTGCAGCCGTTTTAATTGGCATGAGTGATGGCATTATATCAGTCTTCTTTTCACCAACCCTTGCAAAAATTATCGCAACTGTTCTGGTTGCTATGGTTTTGGTATTTCGTCCGCGAGGATTGATGGGGAAATATCAGACATGACAAATTCCCACCGCTCTAACCTTCTTCACATAGGCATCGTCGTAATTTTAGCATGCTCATTCATTATACTTCCTGAATACCATTCAGGAAATCTGGCCCGTATTTTGGTGCTCACGGTTTATGCAATGGGCTATAATCTTCTATTTGGTTATACGGGGCTGCTCAGCCTAGGCCATGCGTTGTTCTTTGCTGCCGGGATGTATGGCTTAGGCCTGACCATGCAGTTTTTTGATTTCAGCCCTATTACAGCATTTGCTGCAGGGCTTGTGGTGACTGCAATTGTCGGGTTGGCAATCGGCTTCCTTGCTTTGCGAACAACAGGGGTGGCATTCATGATCGTCACACTTATGTTTGCTCAGGCTGGATATCTGACAATTCTCTATTTTGGTGAATATACGCGTGGTGACGAAGGTTTTGTCATACAACAAGCAGATCGCATGCTCGGCAATATTGACCTTACAAGTCCGGCCGGAAGGTTCTACGCAGCGTTATTTCTGTTTTCTATCTGCTTCTTTATCATTGCTTACATTGTCCGATCCGGATTTGGGCTGGCGCTCATTGCAATCAGGGAAAATGAGCAACGGGCAAAAATGCTGGGTTACGATGTAACCTTGTTAAAATTGCAAGCCATTGTAATTTCCGCAGTAATGTCTGGCGCAGGCGGCGCTGCCTATGCATTACTTTTTGGATATGCGGGCGCGACATTTGCAACTGTCCAATATTCAATTTTCCCTCTCCTATGGGTCCTGCTTGGCGGTGCGGGTGTAACGATCGGCCCATTAATTGGCACAATATTCATGTTCTATCTGATCGATTATTCAAGTGCGATTACGCCCGCTTACATGCTTATCGCGGGACTAGTCTTGGTTCTGCTAACCGTATTTGCTCCGCAGGGTATCGCTGGTGAGTTGAAACGGAGGTACTTTAAATGGCTCCCGTAAACATCCTTGAAACGCGCGGCTTGAGCAAATCCTATGGTGGCGTACGTGCTAATCACAATATTGATTTTTCTTTGCCCGAGGGAAAAATCACAGCTTTGATTGGGCCAAATGGTGCTGGTAAGTCCACCTTTGTTGGCATGTTATGCGGACGCATTGAAGCAAGTGAAGGTAAAGTACTTTTTGAAGGAAATGATGTTAGCCACCTTCCTGCTCACAAGCGCATTGGGCTGGGCATTGCTTATACATTTCAGATCACCTCAATTTTTGCTGGCCTGAGTGTGGAGATGAACGTAGAACTTGCTGCTCGTCAGTTGAAAGCAAGAACGAAAAATGCAGTAAAACTAAAAGTTACTGAAGTGCTCGATCGAATTGGTTTAGCTGACCGTCGTGAACAAACAGCGGGGGATTTGAGTTACGGTCACCAAAGAATGTTAGAAATTGCCATGGGGCTGGCACAAGAACCCAAACTATTTATTCTTGATGAACCAACGCAAGGTTTAGCCGAATCCGAAATTCAGAATTTTGTTATTCTTATGAAATCTCTTTCCAAGCATACAACCATCTTACTCATTGAACACAATATGGATGTTGTTATGCAAACAGCGGATCACATAGCGGTATTAAATTTTGGTGAACTACTTGCGGAAGGAACTCCCAAGGAAATCCATGAGAACGAAGCCGTGCAAAATGCATATTTAGGTACGACAGAAAATGCTTGAAGTAAGAGGTCTCAATTCGGCCTATGGCCAGGTCACTGTTCTCCATGGCGTATCGTTAACTGCGCAATCGGGAGAGATACATTGCGTTATGGGCCGTAATGGTGCTGGCAAAACCACACTATTAAAAACTATTATGGGAATTGTTCCTGCATTGTCAGGTGATGTATTACTCGACGGTCAAAGCTTGAACACTCTACCGGTGCATGAAATTCCGAAACTGGGCATTGGTTATATTCCGCAGGGGAGACGCTTGTTCCCCGAACTTACAGTAGGCGAGAACATTGAAATTGGTCTTATGACTCGCAAAGTCAGCCCTGATACAAGGAATTGGATTTTAGATCTGTTTCCGCCTCTTGAAAATCGACTGGGGCAGCAAGCGGGCACACTTTCGGGCGGTGAACAGCAGATGTTGGCCACGGCGCGCGCGCTGGCATTGCGGCCCAAAGTCTTACTTCTTGACGAACCCACTGAAGGGTTACAACCGTCCATGATTGAACAAATTCGCCAAGTCGTCATTAAAATGCGTGATCAGGGATTTGCAATTATATTGGTGGAACAACAAGTGGATGCAGTTGTATCAATTGCCGATAAAGTTACGATTATTGAGAATGGGAAGTCAGTCGAAACTATTTCGGGAGAAGCCTTGAAGACTTCACCCGAAAAGATAAGAAAATATCTGGGTGTCTGATCTAAGTTCCCAACTAAATTCTAACAATCTGTTTGAACCAGTACCAAAGTTATCGACATTGTTTATTTGGCAGATATTCGTTGTTTCCGTTCTGTAAGTTGATGTTTATATGTGCAAACGATCACCCAGAGATACCCCATAAACACAATTGACAAATAGCAAGGCTCATCTTATCATTCGTACACTAATGATAAGAGGTATGGCTTGCTCTACAATCTTCCATCGGATTTGAATTCTGCGCTTCAACTGCTGGTGAATTTCGACGGTAAGATTATCGCTGGCGGTACCGATGTTTATCCATCTGCCAAACAAGGACAGATGCCGCGAAATCTGGTAGACCTCTCATCCATTCCTGAAATATCGGGCATAACATTTGTTGATGACTTATTTCGGATAGGCGCTACGACAACATGGAGTGAAATTGTAAAAGCTGAGCTACCATGTGCCTTTGATGCTCTTAAACAAGCAGCTCTTGAGATTGGGAGCATACAAATTCAAAACGCTGGTACAATTGGCGGTAATATTTGCAATGCATCACCTGCCGCAGACAGTGTTCCTCCCTTGTTGGCTCTTGATGCAAGAGTTGAATTACAGAGCGCTAAGCACGGTACTCGTATTTTAAAATTATCAGACTTCATCTTGCATGTGCGTAAAACAGCGCTTGGTCGCGACGAACTGGTAACAGCTGTTATAATTCCGCGGCCATCGCAAAATGCAAAGTCATCTTTTGAGAAGCTCGGCAGTCGGCGTTACCTTGTGATTTCCATAACAATGGTTGCCGCTGTTATTGAGTGTACCTCGTCCGGCATCATTGAGGCCGCGAAAATAGCCGTTGGTTCATGTTCACCTGTTGCGCAACGGCTTGAAAAACTCGAAGCAGATATTATTGGTTTGAAGCCGGAGCAAGTCGAAGTTACGCCAGATCATCTTGCAACATTATCTCCAATTGATGATGTTCGTGGAAGCAAAGATTATCGGATGGAAGTCGTCGCAAAACAATGTGAGCGGGCCATAATAAGGGCGGCGAATTCATGAGCGA
This sequence comes from Lentilitoribacter sp. Alg239-R112, assembly GCF_900537175.1. Classification (GTDB taxonomy): domain Bacteria; phylum Pseudomonadota; class Alphaproteobacteria; order Rhizobiales; family Rhizobiaceae; genus Lentilitoribacter. Next base: position 1,010,181 of record NZ_LS999833.1, read on the forward strand.
AACAAACTCAACATTGACCTCATTCACGCTTAATGGAAAAGCAGAAACATTCTCTCCAATTGCCGGTGAACGCTTATCTGAAATGTTGCGAGAACGAAGTGGGTGCCGCGATGTAAAAATAGGGTGCAATGCTGGTGATTGCGGCGCATGCTCGGTTTTACTTGATGGAGATGTTGTTTGCGCATGTTTAACCCCTGCTCAGCAGGTTGAAGGTAGAACTGTTGAAACCTTAAGCGGGCTTCATTCCTACGATATTATTGCACAAGACCTTGCAGAGAGCTTTCTAAACCATGGTGCCGCTCAATGCGGAATATGCACACCGGGCATGATTGTTTCAGCCGTTGCATTGCTACATGAAAACAAAGCTCCGAATGAGGAAAATGTGAAGGATGCGCTGGGTGGTGTTCTTTGCCGTTGTACCGGATATCGGAAAATCATCGATGCCGTGCTTGATATCACCCATCCAGCTCCTGCTGAAGATAGTGGATATATTGGTCAATCCATTCGCAGACTTGATGGTCAACGTAAAGTATCAGGTTTAGATATATTCGGAGATGATGTTGCGCCGAGCGGTACGGAAGAAATTTTTGTTATCCGTTCACCGTACCCAACAGCTACCTTTACGCTTGGAGATCTCGAACAATACATAAATAACAACAGTTCGATTTCAACCATATTAACCGCCAAAGACATACCGGGCGAGAACACGTTTGGTGTTATTCCCGACTTTCAAGACCAACCAGTATTTGCCGAAGCGCAAACTCGCTTTAGAGGCGAAGCGGTTGCAGCAATTGTCGCAAAACCTGAATTCATCCGCGATTTTGATCCTGAAACCTTTCCAATTATCTGGAACGAGAAAAATGCCGTACAAAGCGTAGAGGCAGCACAAGCAAGCGAAGCACCACTGCTCCACAAAGAGCGAAGCAATAACCAGCTTTGTGGCGGGTTCGTACAATGCGGAGACGCAGAACGTTCACTCAAAGATGCCGACTTTACAGTTGAAGGGCGTTTTCAATCAGGTTTTGTCGAACATGGCTATATTGAACCCGAAGCTGGCTTTGCGGAAGTAATAAATGGAAGGATCGAAGTTCATGCTTGCACTCAGGCACCCGTCATGGATCTTGAAGCGTTAGAAATTATTCTTGGGATGGATCAAAGCCAAATTAGAATTGTGCCAACGAGTGTGGGTGGAGGGTTTGGCTCGAAACTGGATATATCCGTTCAGCCAATCCTCGCGCTTGCTACACTGAAGACTGGCAAGCCAGTGCGTCTAACCTACTCGCGAACAGAATCCATGCAAAGTACCACCAAACGGCATCCCTCGGATATTACGTTAAAAATTGGTGCAAACGCCGATGGCAAGATTCAAGGCTTTGATTTTCTCGGCCTGTTCGATACTGGCGCCTATGCGAGTTGGGGGCCGACTGTCGCAAACCGCGTACCTGTCCACGCATCGGGTCCGTATAAAATTTCTGATTATAGGGCAGTGTCAAAAGGTATCCATACAAACAATCCACCGTCTGGTGCCTTTCGGGGATTTGGCGTGCCTCAATCGGCAATAGCGCAAGAATCTTTGTTCGATGTTTTGGCAAAAAAAATTGGAATGGACGCACTTGAATTCAGAATTTTAAATGCTCTTGAAAACAACCAACCAACTGTATGTGGACAAGTCTTTTCTCAAGGGGTGGGAATTAAAAAATGTTTAGAAGCTTTAAGGTCCGCTTGGAATGAACAACATACCCTTGCAAAACGATTCAACACTAAAAATGATGTTCTAAAAAGAGGTGCTGGATTAGCATCTGGCTGGTACGGCTGCGGAAATACATCGCTTCCCAATCCGTCGACAATCAAGTGCGGCATTCGCAAAGACGGGACAGTTGTTCTTCATCAGGGCGCCATGGATATTGGACAGGGCGCAAATACCGTTATCGCTCAGGTTTTTGCGACGGCTCTCGGCATTTCAGTTTCGAAGATTGAACTTGTTGGCGCTGATACTGACATCACTCCAGATGCCGGCAAAACCTCGGCATCTCGACAAACATTTGTTTCAGGCAATGCTGCACGCCTTTCTGGTGAAGCACTGCGTGCCTCAATTCTGCAGCATCTAAATGGTGGCGTGAACAGCAAACTCAAATTCGGCAAAGGTATGATTGAGGCCAAAGATCAAGAGACAGTTCATATTCTTGATCTATCAAGATTGGACGCCGATGATGCAGGATATGTACTGCGAGCAGAGGAAACATACGATCCGCCTACCCTTCCACTTGATGAAAACGGGCAAGGTTCCCCCTATGCTCAATTTGGATATGCTGCTCAGATGGTGATTGTGGAAGTTGATACAGAATTGGGCACAGTCAAACCACTTAAATTTATTGCCGCCCATGACGTGGGTCGTGCAATAAACCCTGTACTCGTAGAAGGGCAAATTCATGGTGGTATTGCGCAAGGTATGGGGATGGCACTGATGGAAGAATATATTCCCGGTAGAACAGAAAACTTGCACGACTATCTCATCCCAACAGTTGGGGACATTCCACCCATTGACACTATTATAATTGAAGAACCCGATGCGCATGGTCCATATGGTGCAAAAGGACTGGGTGAGCATGTTTTGGTTCCAACCGCTCCTGCAATCTTAAATGCGATCTATAACGCTACTGGTGCACGCATTACTAAAGTTCCCGCAACACCCTCTCGCGTGCTTGGAGCAATAAAAGTGATCCATGATGGCTAAACAGGTTATCAACGAAAAAATTCGCTGCGATGCATGTCCGGTGTTATGTTATATTGCAGAAGGAAGATCCGGAGCTTGCGACCGCTATGCTAACCATGATGGCGAATTGATAAGGCTTGATGCGCTCACCATTCTCGAAACCACTTCCCATAAATTGGTACCATTTTTAAAGGATGACGAGCAAGATCAATGGGATGGTAATATTGTCAAAGGTGACAGACCGTTTGTCACAGCTGTTGGGGCCGGAACAACCTACCCAGATTATAAACCCGCACCGTTTATTGTCAGCCAAGAGGTTGAAGGTGTCGATATGGTCACTGTCGTTACCGAAGGTATATTCTCTTACTGTGGTGTGAAAATTAAAATCGATACGGATCGGCATATCGGACACGAACGAGATATTGTTCGTGTTGATGGCGAACCAATTGGCCATGTGATGACATCCGAATATGGCTCAAAAATGCTATCTCTCGGCGGTGTTGAACACTTAACAGGTGGTACAAAAAAAGAAGGCCGTGTCACCTGTAATGCCCTTCTTAAACTTTGCAATCGGGAAGCGATTGAACTTGTAATCGGCGACGATGAACACATCACGCGCGTCGTGGTGGAAGCGGGTAAAGCCCCAATTATCAATGGCAGTAAAGAAAAACTAATGCGCGTTGGTTGTGGCTCAGCAACAATTGGCATGTTTGCAAAACAGTGGATCGATTATGCTGATGAGGTTGTTGTTGTAGATGACCATATAACCGGCGTTTTATCTGAGCATCAGGCAGGAAAACTGCTGGATATACCGCCAACAGGCATAAAGCTGTTGGGTCGACGCTCAACACCTGGGCGTTATTTTCAAGTTGCTGAACCCGGAACCGGATGGGGCGGTACGAATATCGAGGATCCGTTGGTTATTTTGGGGCCATTCAATCCAAAGATTGCATGGGAAGGCCTTCGGTTGCTGATGGTTTCGACAACTGGCGAACAATTTGCATATTATGAGCTTGATGCGGACCTTGTGCCTCAACCAACTAAGATTTCACCTCCTCTTCTCAACTCGGCAGAATTAATTGCTGAGAATTGCGAACCATCCATTTGTTCCGTTCTTTTTATGGGAGGCGCAGGTGGCAGCTTGAGAGCCGGCGTTACAGAAAATCCTGTTAGACTTACAAAGTCGGTCAAAAACTCCCTAACTCATGTCTCTTGTGGTGGTGCGGAGGCCTATGTCTGGCCCGGTGGCGGGATTACTGTGATGGTTGATGTTTTAGATATGCCAACCAATTCATTTGGTTATGTGCCAACACCTGCGCTTGTGGCACCTATGGAGTTTACGATGCGTATCAGTGATTACAGCACACTCGGCGGGCACATGAATGAAGTTCAGGCTGTTGGTTCTATTGATGAGAGCAAAACTCGAAAAGTGAAAACCAATATCAACAAACATAATCCAATGTCCGCGTCCAACTATAAATGGTCTGATGGAACTAAAACATGACTGCTGCGCAAGCCACGCTATTACCGTGCGGGAGAAGACTTCACCTTCAACACGGTCCGATTGACCTCATCGTTGAGGCTGATCAAAATCGAGACATTGCATATTCTGCTGCAAAGGATCGGTTTGAAACTACACTGGAAGAACTTGTCTCAGAATTACCTGATCTGCGAAAAGAAATCACCTCGGGCACTGCCCGACCCCATGGTGAGATTGCATCCCGGATGTACAAAGCTGCACATCCCCATTGCCACGATGTTTTCATCACGCCTATGATTGCTGTCGCAGGTGCCGTTGCAGATACCGTTCTTGATGCAATGAAATTAGCTACCCCGTTAAAGCGAGCATATGTGAATAACGGTGGCGATATTGCGCTCTACCTTGAGGATGGTCAATATTACGAAGCTTCCATTCATTCATATGACGGAAGAGGCATAGGTAGAATTACCATTGGATCAGAAGATAATATTTCAGGCATAGCCACCAGTGGACGACATGGACGCAGTTTTAGTCTAGGCATTGCTGATAGTGCAACTATACTCGCTGAAAGTGCGGCAATGGCTGACGCTTCAGCTACGCTTGTTGCCAATGCCGTTGACCTACCAGGCCATCCTTTGATTTCCAGAACGCCTGCTCACAAGTTAGACCCCGATAGTGATCTTGGTGATAAGCTCATTGTCACTGATTGTGGTCTGCTATCGAGCAAGGATCAACACAAAGCAATTTCGCAAGGTGAAATAAAGGCTTATCAGTTTTTTAATATGGGCTTTATAAAAGCCGCTGCGATTTTTCTCCAAAACGAAAATCGGTTGATTGGACATCAAAATCTTGCATTATCTGAGAGGACATTCGAATATGCATGACGTTGTTTTAAGAAAAGTCATATCCTCCATCGAGGAAATCTACCATGAAGGCGGACCCATTGCTGATACTCCCATTAAAAGAGCTTCGGTTCTAGCCATAATAGAAAACCCCTTTGCTGGTCGGTATGAAGAACATATTCAAGGGTTTATGGAAGATTTAAAACCACTTGGTTTGGATATGGCAAAAAAACTGGTTCAACTACTAGGCGGCGCTAATAATATTGAAGGTTATGGCAAGGGTTCGCTTATTGGTGAAGCTGGCGAGCTAGAGCATGGCGCTTTGTGGCATGCGCCAGGTGGCTATGCAATGCGGGCGCTTTTAGAAAAATCAAACGCGATTGTCCCGTCGAGCAAGAAAGTCGTTGGTGTAGGCGGTCGGCTTGATGTTCCGATCACACACGTCAACGCATCTTACGTACGAAGCCACTTTGACTCTATGGAAGTTGGCGCAAATGATGCGCCTCGAGCAAATGAATTGGCGTTTGCATTGGTCATGTCAACAGGCCCTAGAATTCATACCCGTTCAGGTGGATTGGAAGTTTCGCAAATTAAAGGTGAGGATGGATTACGATGAAAGCTAAAATCAGAAAAATCGCTGTAAATATTGAAGAAACCCACCGTGAAATTGGTCGTGATATAAGTCCTGCGACACGAAAAGCTGTTGCTGTCGCTGTCATAGAAAACCCCTTTGCCGGCGTATATCAGGAAGATTTAACAGCTCTTATGGAAATAGGTGCCGAACTAGGAAAATTACTGGGTGAAAAATGTGTCGCAGCGCTAGGCATAAAGCCTGCAGACGCTGAGAGCTATGGTAAATCAGCTATGGTAGGAGAAAATGGCGAACTAGAGCATGCAGCTGCCCTGCTCCATCCAAAGCTTGGCGCTCCACTACGTTCAGCGGTTGAAAAAGGCGCGGCACTTGTTCCTTCATCAAAAAAAATGGGAAGCCCCGGGCAGGTTCTGGATGTACCACTGGGCCACAAAGATGCTGCATATGTGCGTAGTCATTTCGACGGAATTGAAGTGTGCCTTAATGATGCACCTCGAGCAAACGAGATTATGGTGGCCGTTGCCGTGACTGACAGTGGTCGTCCGTTGCCGCGTGTAGGTGGACTTGGACATTCTGACGCAAAAGGTGAAGACGGGTTGCGCTAATGATCTGTCATTAACAAAAGATAGAAAATTACCTGTTGTATCAACAGCTCCAATCGGGGTAGTTAAAGATATGACAGACCTAGCTGAACAAACATATATATTAGATTTACAAATCGGATATTTATTGCGACTTGCCTATCAGCGGCATGCAACAATATTTCAAAAACATACGATTGAAAATCTCACGCCAACTCAATTTTCAGCACTTATGCGAATATCTGAACATGGATTGGTTTCGCAAAACCATCTTGGGCGATTATCAGGAATGGATGTCGCGACGGTGAAAGGTGTGGTTGACCGTCTTAAGGCTAAAGCATTGGTGGAATTAAGTTCTGATCCTAATGACAAGCGACGAACCATGATTTCTCTTTCAGAATCTGGCATGAGAATTATTGTCGATTTGAAAAATATTGGTCACAATATTACCAAAGAATCTCTTTCACCTCTATCTCAAAGTGAGCAAGCTGCGCTCATAAAATTGCTCAAAAAAATCACTTAAATAATAGTATCAGATCGAATTACTTCGGCTTTTTTGGTGCGGCCAATTCATGATTTTGGGTTGATCTGGAAAACGTAATTGGAGTCCTTAAACTGGGAATATCTTCTGGATTAATTTGCATTTTCCTGTGTTGAATTTGAGGGTTTTGCAATGCTTCTGCAACAGAATTTATTGGCCCCGCAGGAACAATAGCTTCCTCGAGTGCAGTCAATAATTCCGACTTTGTCCATTCGGCACATTTTGCTTGAAGCAGCTGTATTAACTCTTCCCGATTTTCTACTCTATCTGCATTGGTTTTAAATTTAGCATTCGCGGATTGCCCGGAAAGCCCCAGTACTTTGCATAGCGATTGAAACTGACGGTCATTGCCGGACGCAATTATGATGTGCCCGTCTGACACTGAAAATGTTTGATAGGGAACTATGTTTGGGTGTGCATTCCCCATCCTTGTTGGCGTTTCACCGGTGGCAAGATAGTTCATGGCTTGATTGGCCAAAACTCCGGTCATACAATCCAGAAGCGATATATCAACTTGCTGACCAAGCCCACTAACCACCCTTTCTGCTAGCGCAGCTTGAATTCCAATAACTCCATAAAGGCCAGAAAAAACATCTGCAAATGCCACACCAATTTTCTGAGGTGGACCATCCGGTTCACCTGTTAAGTCCATAATGCCTGACATGCCTTGAATGAGAAAATCATAACCCGCACGATGAGCATAAGGACCGTCTTGTCCAAAACCAGTCACAGAGCAGTAAATCAATTTGGGATTTATTTTATGTAATGCTTCAAAATCGAGACCAAATTTTTTAAGCCCACCGACTTTGAAATTCTCTATTAATACATCCGCATCTGCAATCATGTCATGCAACTTAGTAAGCTGATCAGCGTCGCTAAAATCTACTGCGATGCTGGTTTTACCTCGATTTGTACAATGGAAGTAGGCTGCAGAAGTATCCCCCTCACGCTCAATAAATGGTGGGCCCCATTTTCTGGTATCATCACCTTGCGGACTTTCAATTTTAATAACCTCAGCACCTAAGTCTGCCAAAGTCTGACCTATCCACGGACCAGCTAGAATTCTAGCTAATTCAATGACCTTCAAACCCGATAGAGGCGCACTCACAAAATTACTTCCGGCAATCTCTCCGCAGGAGGCGTATTACGACTACGATGACTGGTTACAACACCATCTATGATGGTCATACCAACTCCCGGCAAATTTCCAAGTTGCACAGATTCTAGCATGCTTTTCCCCGGCGCGTGTTGTGCTTGATCCATAAGAACGAAATCAGCGCTTTTGCCAACTTCTATCAAACCAACATCGAGATCACGTTGGCGAGATGTATTGCCATTAGCAAAGCAAAAAGCGATTTCCGCTGGAACATTTCCAAGCGAGGACAACATGGCAACCATTCGCAAAATACCAAGTGGTTGTACACCCGAACCCGCGGGACCATCTGTTCCAAGTATAACCTGATCGAGCTTATCTAATTCACGCGCAGTATTGAGTGTCAGCAGCGCTGCCCGCTCATTCCCGTTATGTACTATTTCCAAAGCTGCCTTACAACTTTCGCAAAGACAAATGATCTGATCATCAGGCAATGCCGAATGACCACCATTGATGTGACCGACCACGTCTGTGCCCGTTTCCAACACCATGTCGGCATCAATTAATCCAGAACCAGGAATAGAGGGGCCTCCGGTGTGAATGGTGCTTTGAATGCCGTATTTACGGGCCCATTGCACCATCTGCTGTGCTGTTTTTCCGTCCTTTACTGTGCCAAGACCAACTTCGCCCAGCAACTTAACACCTGCATCTGCCAATTCTTTAAAATCATGTTCTTCCATACCGTGTTCGATAACAGGTGCACCTGCATGGACCTTTACGCCAGAGGGACGGAAATTTTCATACCAACGTTGTGCTGCGATCGCCATAGCTTTAAGGCCTACAACATCCTTTGGGCGGCCGGGCATGTGCACTTCACCTGCAGAAATAAGTGTCGTTACGCCACCATGCAATGTTGAATCAATCCAATGCAATTGTTGCTGGCGAGGTGTGTAGTCCCCGATAACAGGATGGATGTGGCTATCAATCAAACCCGGTGCCAACGTAACGCCTTTGGCATCAACTGTCTGATTGGCGTCTTCGGTATCGATATCTTTTTCATTGCCCCAAGCGCTAATTTTTCCATCTATAGCGACAAGACAATCTCCGGCAAAAATTGGCTCCTCAATCTTACCAGATAGTATTTGCCCAATGTTCTTAATCACTAACTTGGTAGACATTTCGTTTCATCCCTCCACACGTCAATTGATTTCATTCGTACACAAATAATCACGCATGTTTACTTAATAGTCAATTCAATATTCTGACTTAGGAAGCAGGAGTTGACAATCGCAGAAGCGAATTGTATTCGTTCGTATACAAATGATATTTGCAGGCAAACTTTTTTGGCAAGGAATACAATTATGTCTTATGCAGTACAGACAAGTGATATTTCCAAGTTCCCTATCCCATCAGGCGTTTTTGTAGAAAAAGTGATCTCGGTTGAGCATTACACCGACGAATTATTCAAGTTCCGAATTACACGACCTGCGAGTTTTCGATTTAGATCTGGTGAGTTTGTCATGATTGGGTTGCCCAATGCTGAAAAACCAGTTTTCCGTGCCTATTCAATTGCATCGCCAAACTGGGATGAAGAACTGGAATTTTTCTCCATCAAAGTTCGGAATGGTCCCCTTACCGAACATTTGCAGAAGATTAAACCTGGTGATCAAGTCCTGATGCGCAAAAAGCCAACAGGCACGCTTGTTAATGATGCTTTACTACCAGGAAAACGTCTTTGGATGTTCTCGACGGGAACGGGCATTGCACCCTTTGCAAGCCTAATTCGTGATCCAGAAACTTATGAAAAATTCGAAGAGGTTATCCTAACCCATACCTGCCGAACTGTGGCAGAACTAAAATATGGGCAGGACTTGGTGGAGCAGATTAAACATGATCCACTTGTTGGTGAATTTGCAGGTGGTCTAAGGCATTATTGTTCTGTAACTCGAGAAGATTACGAGTTCCAAGGAAGAATTACCGATCTCATGGTATCTGGCAAATTATTTGATGACTTGGATGTGCCAATTATAACGCCCAAAGTTGACAGGGCCATGATCTGTGGATCTATGGATATGCTTAAAGATACTAAAGAAGCACTTGAAGGGTTTGGCCTAAATGAAGGGGCAAATAATCGCCCGGATACGTTCGTCGTTGAACGAGCATTTGTAGGATAGGATTTAAAAATGACGAATGAGTTATCACCACAAAGTAAACCGGATCTATCCAACTTTAATTGGGATGATGCATTTCTTCTTGAAAATCAACTTGATGTAAATGAACGCATGATCCGCGACAGCGCAAATGCATATGCTCAAGAAAAACTTGAGCCTCGTATTTCGAAAGCCTTTGAAGAAGAACATACCGATCCGTCTATTTTTGCAGAAATGGGCGAAATGGGATTACTGGGGATCACAATTCCAGAAGAATATGGTGGTCTGGGTGAGAGCTATGTCAGCTACGGGCTGGTTGCGCGTGAGATTGAGCGGGTCGATAGCGGCTATAGATCCATGATGTCAGTCCAGTCTAGTTTGGTTATGTATCCAATCTATGCTTATGGCACCGAAGAACAACGAAAAAAATATCTTCCTGTACTTTCGGCGGGCACCTCAATTGGTTGTTTTGGATTAACAGAACCAGATGCAGGTTCTGACCCGGGTGGTATGAAAACAACGGCAAAAAAAACAGACGGCGGATATGTTCTCAACGGCTCTAAAATGTGGATTTCAAATGCACCGATTGCCGATGTTTTTGTTGTTTGGGCTAAATCTGACGCCCATGGTGGCAAGATAAAAGGATTTATTCTGGAAAAGGGAATGAAAGGACTTTCCGCACCCAAGATTGATGGAAAATTATCATTACGTGCTTCAATCACTGGCGAAATTGTTATCGATAATGTCGAAGTCGGCGAAGATGCATTGCTTCCAAATGCATCTGGGCTAAAGGGGCCCTTCGGGTGCCTTAATAGAGCGCGATATGGCATCGCATGGGGTGTGATAGGTGCTGCAGAAGCATGCTGGTTTGGGGCACGTCAGTACGGATTAGACCGCAAACAATTTAGTAAACCGCTTGCGCAAACTCAACTTTTCCAACTCAAATTAGCAAACATGCAAACCGAAATCACATTGGGATTGCAAGCTGCTCTCAGAGTGGGACGGTTGATGGATGAGGGTAATGCAGCTCCTGAAATGATCTCACTTATTAAGCGAAACAATTGTGGCAAAGCTCTCGATATCGCGCGCAATGCAAGAGACATGCATGGCGGCAATGGCATCAGTATGGAATTCCCGATCATTCGCCATATGGTCAACCTAGAAACAGTTAACACTTATGAGGGAACACATGATGTGCACGCCCTTATCTTGGGCCGCGCGCAAACGGGCTTACAGGCCTTTGCTTAAGTGACAGTATTTGCAGAAGTACCATGGTATAAGAGACATTTTCTGTAGCTTTCACACTAAGATAAAGAAAAGTTTTGAATAAAGACTAACGTGAAATAGATGTAAGTTATCTATTCTTAATCATGCAGATATTTTGGCATCGGATGATCTATATTTTATAAGTGGTGGGAGTTACTTTCCAAATAATAGGAGATTGTCCTTACTAATAGTCATCCTATCTACAATCGGCTTATGTATCAGTACTATAATCGAGTTCCGAAATAGAAATTATCAAACAACAAAACCAAATGAGGCGATATTTCTACCGCCTCTTTTGCTGACTATACATCCTTGCCAGCCGTAAAATTAAACTCTGCTCCGGTTCGAATACCAGAAGGCCAGCGCGTTGTCATAGTTTTCAGGCGCGTATAAAATCTGACGCCTTCCATACCATGGATGTGATGATCGCCAAATAAAGACCGCTTCCAGCCACCAAAACTGTGATAAGCGACAGGAACTGGAATGGGCACATTGATGCCAACCATACCAATTTGAGCGCGGGACCAGAAATCACGCGCTGCGTCTCCATCTCGGGTAAAGATTGCAGTACCATTTCCATATTCATGGTCATTGACCATGTTTACAGCCTCATCATAGCTTTTGCCTCGAACAACAGACAGAACCGGACCAAAAATTTCTTCCTTGTAAATGGACATGTCTGTCGTCACATTATCAAACAGACACCCGCCGATGAAATAACCGTCTTCATATCCTTGAAGTTTTAGACCACGGCCATCAACAGCAAGCGTTGCCCCCTTCTCCAAACCTTGATCGATATAATCATGTATTTTATCAAAACTTTGTTTAGAAATCACCGGACCAAGCTCGGAGCTCGGATCTGTATATGGTGCGACTTTCAAGGACTGAATTCGTGGCGCAAGAGACTCAATCAGACGATCTGCTGTTTCTTCGCCGACCGGAACTGCTACAGATATGGCCATGCATCGTTCGCCAGCAGAACCATAGGCGGAACCAATTAAGGCGTCCGTCACCTGCTCCATATCAGCGTCCGGCATAATAATCATGTGATTTTTTGCACCGCAAAGAGCTTGAACGCGCTTACCAGCATCTGTACCACGTTTATAGATATATTCGCCAATAGCTGTCGAACCAACAAAGCTAACTGCATCTATTTTTGGATGATCCAACAATGCATCAACGGCCTCTTTGTCTCCATTTACAACATTGAATACACCTTCTGGCAATCCGGCTTCCGCCAAGAGTTCAGCAATACGCAAAACAACAGTCGGGTCTTTTTCAGACGGTTTAAGGACAAACGTATTCCCACAGGCAATTGCTACAGGATACATCCATAATGGCACCATGGCTGGAAAATTGAATGGCGTAATACCCGCAACAATTCCGACTGGTTGGCGTACTGAAAAACTATCAACTTGGCTGCCAACTTGCTCGGAATATTCACCTTTTAGAACTTGTGGAATGCTGGACGCGAACTCAACGACCTCAATACCACGTGCTATTTCACCCTCAGCATCTGGTAAAGTCTTGCCGTGCTCTGCGGATAACAATTCCGCCAACTCTTTGGTATGACGTTTCAGTAAATCTCGAAAGTTAAACATAACCGCCGCACGTTTGGCCGGTGGAGTGGCAGCCCACGCAGGAAGCGCTTGTGCTGCGACTTCAATTACCGTATCGACATCCGTTTTCGATGCGAGCGAAACCTTTCCCGTAACACTACCTGTGGCAGGGTTGATAATATCTGAGGTGCGACCAGCAGTACCTGGCCAATGTTCGTTAGATAAGAAATGACCTATAGAATTCATGCTGAATATCTTTCATGTGCTTGTGTTAATGTGAAGTTAGTTCTGTCGATAGTTTTATTGAGCAGTTGCGCGCAATCGTTCTGATCGGCGCCTTAGAAACTCCAACGTAATGAGCAGTGTTACTGAGATCAAAATAAGCAAAGTTGCGACCGCAAGGATTGTCGGATTGATCTGTTCTCGCAAACCAGAAAACATCTGACGAGGTATTGTTCTTTGCCCCGGGCCTGCCAGGAAAAGCACCAGCACAACCTCATCAAATGAGGTAACGAAAGCAAACAATCCACCAGATATAACCCCCGGTCGAATAAGCGGGATTACGATATCGCGAAAAGACTTAAACGGTGATGCGCCCATGCTAATGCCGGCATTATAAAGAGACCGATCAAAACCAGAGAGCGTTGCTGTTACCGTTATGATAACAAACGGTATCCCAAGCGCGGCATGGGCTATGATCAAGCCTACGTAACTCCCGACGAGATTAAAACGTGTATAGAAAAAGAACATACCTGCGGCCACTATTATTAGCGGTACGATCATTGGTGATAACAATAATGCCATGAAGAAGCGCTTGAACGGCATGACAGGTGAGGAAAGACCAACTGCTGCAATCGTGCCCAACACAGTGGCTATTAGTGCAGCAAAAATTCCGACAATAAAGCTGTTTTTGATAGACAAAATCCACTTGGGATCATCAAAAATATTCGTATACCACCGCACCGAATATGCCGCCGGATCAAAGGACAACATACCTTCGGTAAAAGAGAAATATGGCTCAGCATTAAATGACAAAGGAATGATTATCAAAATTGGAACCATCAAGAACAAAAGCACCAGATAGGCAGAAAGCTTTAATCCATAATGACCTATATAATGCCAAAAATTGTAATATGGTGGAAATTTATTCATTTTCTTTATCCCAACTTAATGTTTCCGGCCCCGACAAAACGGTCATAAAGCCAGTATAGGAAAAGGATGATAGCCAGTAGGAGCGAACCAAGTGCTGCCGCGAGTTCCCAATTGTTTGATTGTTGCATATGGAAAGCGATGATGTTTGAAATCATCTGCCCGTCCGTACCGCCGACAAGAGCAGGCGTGATGTAATAACCAACGGAAATAATAAACACCAAAAGTGAACCAGCGGATAGGCCGGGTAAAGTCATGGGCAGATAAATTCGCAAAAATGCCGGTATAGGCTTGGCACCCATTGAGAGCGCTGCTCGAAGAAAGCTCGGATCAATACCTTTCATAACACTATAAAGCGGAAGGATCATGAAAGGTAACAAAATATGGGTCATCGCCAATATGGTCGAAAACTCTTTGTACAATAACTCAAGCGGCTCGGAAGTTATGCCCATTGCCAAGAGTGTCGAATTAACCACCCCATTTGTCTGCAAAAGCGCAATCCATGAAGTTGTACGAACCAATAGAGAGGTCCAAAAAGGCAGGAGGACAAACACCATTAGAAAATTCGCTGTGGACGGTCTAATCGTTGCCAGAAAATAAGATAACGGATAGCCGAGCAGCACACAAAGAACTGTGATGATGAGCGCTATGCGCAAGGTCTTTGTATAAAGTTGTATATATATTTGCGGTCCATCGCGGCCTTGAATCTCACCCTCAGAACTACGCTCTAAATCGAGCGCCGTTAAAAAATATGAGTCGGTATAAACTTGACCAGCAGAACGAAAGGCACGCCACGTTACAGGCTCGCCCCATCGCTTGTCTTTCTCGATGAGTAACTTATAGCCATTTGTTCGAAGTTCTTCTTCTTCTACATTTCGGACAAGCCTGGCTGATGATTTGATAACACTACCGAACCCGGGGAATAGACGATTGATTTCTTCCGCAATTTTTCCAGATTTTCTCTCAGCAGCCAACCGTTTTAGATCAACTGAAAATTGATTAAGAATTTCATTTTCAGGTTGCGCAATACCGTCCCAACTTTCCAACATGGATAATGTATCTGGTATAAGTTCGGCAACAACAGGATGGTGCACACCTCTAAAAAGCATGGTTGCTATGGGGGCTACAAATGTAAATGCTAAAAAAGCCAAAAGCGGAGCAACAAATAAGAATGCCGATATTTTTCGACTTCTCAATTCTTGACGGGCGGACCGCGCATCACTTTCTGAAAGTGTATTATTCATCATCGTCTCACATCCAAGGCTGATCTTGCAAAACTAATCTTGAGGCTCCTCGCGCTGCAAAAAGCGCGAGGAACATCTTAAAGTGTGAACTATTTCAAAAGCCACTCATTGAATTTTTCACCTAGAGACTCGCCGTAATCACTCCAGAAAATCCCATCGGCTTTGATGCCTTTTTCAATGTGAGACGTCGGCAAATCAGGAACAACTGCCGGATCAATGAACGGTGCAGAAGACAAACGTGTCGCACCATATGCTACATCAGCCATGCCTGAAAGCTGTTTTGACTGGGTGGCAGATGCAACGTAGTTAAATGCCAATTCCTTCTTCTTTGTGCCTTTTACAACAGCCCAAACATCCAAATCATAAACATGGTTATCCCAGACCATCTCGAATGGTTTGCTGTCTTCTTTAATCGCAGAGAAAATACGACCGTTTGCAGATTGAACCATAACAGCGCCACCATCGTTCAATAACTGTGGAGCTTGTGACCATGAATCAAACCATACAATGTCATCTTTGATTGTTTCCAGCTTGGCAAAGGCTCGTGCTTGTCCCTCATCTGTTGCAAGTACAGAATATACATCTGCTGCCGGAACACCATCTGCGATAAGCGCCCATTCCAAGTTAACTTGCGGACGTTTACGGAACGCGCGTTTGCCGGGGAATTTTTTCGTATCAAACAGGTCAGCAATAGTTGTTGGTTTGCTTCCACCAATGGACTCATTGTTATAAGCATAAACGATCGTCCATACGATAACGCCAACACCACATTCATTGGCCAAGGCTGCTGGAATGAAGTCATCTTCTGCAGCCACACCATCTGCACCAGCTGGCAAAATGTCACGCGGAATAACTTCAAGTAGTCCTTCAGAACAAGCCCGTTCCAAATCGATCACTTCAATATCCACAACGTCCCATTGAACATTGTTTGCCTCTACCTGTGCTTTGATTTCTGCAATCCCGCCGGAATAATCTTCAAACAGCACATTTGTGCCTGTTTCTTTCATAAAGGGATCAACCATGTGTTTTTGCTGCGCTGCGCCATATGCGCCACCAAAGGACACGACAGTCAGATCTTCAGCTTGAGCTGAAAATGACGCTGCGGCCAGCATAACGCTTGACCCCACCAGTAGTTTTATAAGCTTTTTCATCGTTTTCTCCTGATTGTTTTAGTTAGTTTTGAGAGATCCCACGCTCTCTAGTCGTCCACTGCTCGCCTAAACTGGGTAGGCGAAACAGTCCTTCTCCTGCCAAACAAGCGTACCTTCCTGCCCTTCATCGAAGTCAGGAGCAGCAAGATCGTTTAGAACTTTAATGTTAATCTCAGTTCCGTCAGGCAATTTGAATTGGTATCGAATAAAGTCACCAACATAGTAACGGCTCTCAAAAACCGCTGTCAGCTCATTGTCATATGCATGTTCTGTCGGTTGAATGAAGAGTTTTTCCGGTCTAATGGAAACAATACAATTGTCATTTTCGCCAATACCATCAGCCGCTTGTGCTTTTATGCTTCCACCATCACTTGGCTTTACATCAGCTATGCCATTTTCAATGCGACCAACTTTACCAGGGATGAAATTATTCTCGCCTATAAAATCTGCCACAAATGCATTGCTGGGCCGTTCATACAGGACCGCTGGTGCATCACATTGCTGTACAACTCCATCATTAAACACTGCGATACGGTCTGACATCGACAATGCTTCTGTTTGGTCATGTGTAACGTAAACTACTGTAAATCCGAGTTTTTTGTGTAATCTCGTGATCTCATATTGCATTTGCTCACGCAGTTTTTTATCCAATGCACCTAGTGGTTCATCCATTAGAATCATTGTCGGTTCAAAAATCAAAGCCCGAGATAGTGCAACACGTTGTTTTTGGCCACCAGATAGCTGACCGGGATACCGACCTCCAAACTCTTCCATTTCGATGAGTTTAAGATATTTCGTAACACGTTCTTTTATTTGTTCTTTTGGCATTTTCCTCACTGACAGAGGATAGCCAAGATTCTCGCTAATTGTCATATGCGGAAAGAGGGCATAGTTTTGAAAAACAACACCAATGTTTCGCTTGTAGGGAGCTGTTTTTGTAATAGAGGTGCCTAGTATCGAAATGTCACCACTCGTAACACCTTCAAACCCGGCAAGCATCATCAAAACCGTACTTTTCCCAGAGCCAGAAGGCCCTAGCAAGGTTAGAAATTCACCTTCTTTAACATCCAACGTAAAATCTTTAACAACTAGATTTTTTTGGTCATAACTCTTTTTAACATTTTCGAATTTAAGAAACGCTTCACGGTTTTCTCCACCCATATGCGATAGTCCTCCCAGACATTTTCATAAGATGATATGCCGTAAATTTACATAGATATAGAAACAGATGAATTAATGTGATGGGTACAGATTAAATTGAATTCAAAACACTTCGCAAGATAGCAAGACCACCTTCAATTTTCGTAACAGGGACGCTGGAAACTCCTAACCGGAAGTAATTTTCACCTTCTCTTCGGTCGCAAAAACAGTTTGCAATCGCCTCAATAACAAGCCCTTCATCCAGGGAACGTTTTACAATTTGCGTCGAAATACCTCGCTTTTGCGGATCTTCTAAAACGAATGTTGTTCCACCGAAGGCACCAGTAATTTCAAAATCCGAGAACTCTTTATGCAATATAGATTGAGTGAGATTCCAACGACGCTCAAATACATTATGTAGAGATGATAAAAGTGCATCATAATGACCAAACCTCAGAAAGAGGGCCGCAGTATTTTGCAAAATCATAGGTGGATTTCTAATCATTAAACCACGCGAAGCACGCGCTTCGTCGATGATTTTTTCATTGGCAATCATAAAACCGATACGCAACCCCGGTGCCAAACCTTTTGAAAGGCTTGTTATATAAATTACACGTCCGGACTGATCTTCCCGTTGAAGGGCCAATGGTGAGGCGTTTCTATAGTCGACATCACTTTCATAATCATCTTCTATGATCAGGAAATTTTCCTGATTTGCCATTTTGAGCAAAGCTTGGCGGCGCTCAGATGACATTGAAGCTGTTGTTGGAAATTGTCTGTTTGCAGTTATGCAAACCAAATCAACGCCCTTCAATCTATCATCCACAATCATGCCATCTTGATCAACAGGTATGGGTCGCACGTCATCATACATGCCGTTCAATATTTCACGAGTTTCAGGATAGCAAGGGTCCTCAATGGCAACCACTTTCCCTTTACCGCGCAATATTGACGCCGCAATATATAGAGCCTGCTGAGCCCCCATCGTTATCAAAATCTCTTGTGGACGCGCGTATATTCCACGCCTTGGCAATATTCTACTCTTTATCTGTTCCAAAAGTTCTTCACTGTCCTGGTAAAAATTATCACCGGACCATACGCTTAGATCTCTTTTGTTCATTGCAAGCCGTGTACATTCGCGCCATTCGGCTAAAGGGAACCGATTTACATCAATTTGCCCACACACAAATGGATAAGGAAAATCACGCCAATTGGCAGGCCTGGGGATGTAGGAATATTTTACAGAATTATCACCACCATTGATATGCTCATCAAGATTAACCTGCGAATAGGTTGTTTTTGGTTGTTCGGCAGGCGTGATCCGAAGATCTTTTCGCACAAAATACCCGGACCTTTGCTTACTCTCAATAAGATTGCCTTCCAGTAACCGATTGTAACTTCCCAGAACCGTATTGAGAGAAACAGATAATTCACGAGCCAGATGCCTGCATGATGGGAGCTTTACGCCAGGCTCTAGAATGCCATCCAAAATATGGCGCGAAATTTCAAAATGAATTTGATCTCTCAATCCAGTTTTTGAAGATCTGTCTATATCAATTCTTAAACTCATCCAGCGCGTCCCACACATGTCTCGCTTCAACATACGACACAAAAACAACCCAGCGTCATCAGAAAAAATTGAAAAACTTTATCCTGTAACAACCAATTTGATCAACGTTTTGCTACCATATTGCGCAAACACATCCATAGACAGCTTAAGCTCTCGGATCAATCAATGCTGATTTTGCAGATTAACCAACGTATGGCAATGCAGATGCAATCTTGCGGACTGAATAAATCCTCAAAATTCGATCTTGCTACGACGTTTCCTGCTGAGAAATACGCGGCACAAGAGCCACCAATAGATCTTTCATATTGAGCATACCAACTGGTACATCCCCATCATTAACTTGATAATTTTTCGACGCATCGCCACCAGATAAAGCTATAAGGTCTTCAAGATTGTCGTTGATATCAACAATACCGTTTGACGTTTTATCAATTTTACCCTTTGTCATAACCGAGCGTACTCGCAAAACTCTTGCTCGATTTATGTCCGAAACAAAGTCTTCAATATAAGGATCATTAGGGTGTAATAAAATATGTTGTGGTTCGCCTTGCTGCACAACCTCACCATCTTTTAAGATCACCAAATGGTCTGCAAGCTTGAGCGCCTCATCCAGATCGTGGGTGATAAATATGATTGTTTTCTGAAGCTCATCTTGAAGCTCTAATAGCAAATTCTGCATGTCGGTACGTATCAAAGGGTCAAGCGCAGAAAACGCCTCATCCATCAGCATAATTTCACTGTCAGAACCAAGCGCTCGCGCAATGCCTACGCGTTGTTGCATCCCGCCTGATAGTTGATGGGGGTAGTGATCCTCGTACCCAGATAGTCCAACACGCTCAAGCCAACTCCGATTACGTTCGTCAGCTTCCGCAATATTTTCTCCACGAATTTTTGCCGACATGCCAACATTTTGCAATACCGTTTTATGTGGCAAAAGTGCGAAATTTTGAAACACCATCGACATGGCATTTCGACGTAAGGTACGCAATTCGTCAACATTCAGTGCCAATACATCGCGTCCATCTATGACAACCTCACCGCCAGTGGGTTCGACAAGGCGATTCAGATGTCGGATTAATGTGGACTTCCCAGAACCTGAAAGCCCCATAATAACCGTAGTCTTTCCGCTTTGCATATCAATATTGATATTTTGCAAGCCAAGAACATGTCCGTGAATGTCAAGTAGTTCCGACTTGCTCATCCCACTTTTCACGTGCTCCAGCATTTCTCCAGGTGCGTTGCCAAATATCTTATACAAGTTTCGAATTGATATTTTTGGTTGTTGTGTCATGACATCTACCCCTTATGGGTCACGTTGATACGCGACAATGCAGCTTTGCTGACACGGTCCAGCATAATTGCGAGTAAAACAATGCACACACCCGAGACAAGGCCAACACCAAGTTCAAGGTTCCGAATGCCCCTCAGCACCAATACACCAAGTCCGGGTGCCGAAACCAATGATGCAATAACTACCATTGCCAACGACATCATGATTGTTTGATTGAGACCTGCCATAATTGTAGGCAGCGCAAGTGGAATTTCAACACCAAATAGTTTTTGGCGCGTCGACATACCAAAGGCATTTGCGGCCTCTATGACATCTTTATCGACAAGCCTAATACCAAGATCTGTCAAACGAATGATCGGCACAACGGCATAAAGGATAATCGCAATCCCATAGAGTTTGGATTCTGTTACCGAAAACAAGAAGATCAATGGAATAAGATAAACAAATGTCGGCAGTGTCTGAAGCATATCTAAAATGGGAATACCAACGCGCTGTAGTTTATCATTTTTGGACATCAGTATGCCGACAGGCACACCTATCAATACGCTCACCCCAGTACAAACAAAGATAATCGATAAGGTTTGTGCCGCGTAACTATAATGATCAATGATAGCCATAAACAGCAAAGTTACAGCCACCAATAAAACGCCCTTAATGGTACGCGTCACAAGATATGTCGCCACAAGCAGAAGCGGTATCATGAGAAACCAAGGCATACTTTCAAAAAACCAAAGCGATCCGTCAAGAGCCCAACTCAGCGGTTCGGTGATTGGATCCAGCACCTGTTTTAACCCGCCCTTAATAACCAAAAACCCATTCTCGACGGCCGATGTCATATCGCGCGTCCGACCTATTGCGCCACATGCATCGTGCAAGTTATCAAGAGACGGAAACGGGGTATTCCAACCCGAGACTGCAGCTTCTTGCTCTGCCTCAGATGCGCCGTTTGCGCGTGCCAGAAGTTGCGCCATCGTCAAAGGACCATCTTCTTTTGAAGCATCACACCAGTCGCGCAGTCCTAGGACATTAAAAAGTCCATCATAATAAGCCATTGATTATCCCCGTCCCAGCTCAATTCCCAGTTCCGGCTTCTGCGGCCGAATTTAAAAAAAGGTGCCATCTCAGAGGCACCTTTTTCAATTATATTTACTTGATTAAAGCCGACAACTTTGTCTTAGCATCATCAGTAATCCATTTTGACCAAACATCAGGATAAGTGGTTAAAAAATGAACAGCCGCTTCTTCGTTCGAAGCTGAGTTGACTTCTTTCCAGGATAATACTTCACCCATCTGCGCATTAGTAAATGAAACCTTAGACATCAAGTCAGCTATTTCAGGATTTCGCGTCTGGAAATCGGCCGTAACGACTGTTTTCACTGGGCCAATGGGCCAGCTTGATTTGCCAACAGCATCACAATCTGGATCTGCCATACATGCAAATACTTCTGGGTCATGAGCACCTAAATCGATAGATACCATCGGGTATTTACCCAAAACAGCGGTCGGAGCCCAATAATATCCGAGCCAAGGTTCGTTGTTTTCAAACGCAGCGGCAATTGAAGTCGCTAGTGTTTCACCCGAACCATGTTGGAAAATTTCAAACCCAGCATCGACAAGGCCGTAATTTTTTGTCATGTCAGCATTGACATTTTTACAGCCCCAGCCGTCCGGGCAACTATGAAAACGACCACCAAAAAGTTCTTTATTAGCAATAATTCCTTCAACTGTTGCCAGTTCGGGACGTTCATCTACAAGTGATTTAGGAACCCACCATCCTTCAATGCCACCATCGGACAGCACATCAGCGATTGTTTTAATCTTACCGGATTCACTTAGCTCTTTATATGCTGGTGTTCCGTTGGTCCATAATTCTGTGACAATGTCGGGTGTGCCAGTTTCTGCAACGGATACCAGCGCAGGAGTAGTGGATGAAGGAACCGTTGATACACTGCATCCATAACCCTGTTCCATAATAAATTTTGAAACGTGTGTAACAACCGCGGAGGATGCCCAGTTCATTTCGGTAATGGATACATCGCCGCATTTGGCGTGCGCAACGCCCGCAGTCAATGTCATAGCCGCTGTCAGTGTCAATAATTTTATCATAAATGTATACCTCTTAAGTCGGTTTAGCCGTTATTTTAAATAAGCTTTAAGGAAATTTTCGTGAGCTTCGTCAGTCGCGATTTGAAAACGCGTGAGAATGCACGTCAGTCACAATATTTGAACAAGCATACGTTCTTTGCACGTGCAGCTCGTTAAGCCTTAGCAAGTAAAGCCTGTGAAATGTCTGTTTTATTGCCGTTATTATTATTTTTATTTCAGATGAAATTGTAGCAACCTTTGGTACGCTTAAACAGATCTACTATCTTAAACAATGCAGCTAGTATTACAACCCGCTAACAACATTTCATCGATAATCTTGCGGATTTAGCTTAGTAATGAAAGTAACTAAACAACCAATTCAGCAACTGTTCTTGTTTTTTGAGTAAATTAGTGCTGGCTCAATCCATTCCGACAAGATAATAAACTATTTTTGAAGATCGTAATTATAGAGAGCACTTATCTATATCTTGAGCGTCGCTTTAATTGCTGGATCAGGTGTACATAATATGAGTGGTTTAAAAATCGCGGGTACTGGCAGAGCATTACCAAGCCATAAAGTTTTAGCTGCCGAACTCGATAAGAAACATAACTTTGAAGCAGGACACATTGAAGCTGTAACTGGCGTCATGACCCGTTATTTCTGCGAACATGAAAACCAAATCGACATGGGGGTTGATGCCGCGCGCAAGGCACTTCAAGACGCAGGCATTGAACCTACCAACCTTGATTTAATTATAAGTGCAGCGGCTGTGCCTTATCAGCCTATTCCAGCCACGGGCCCGGCAATTCAGCGCGCCTTGGGAATTGACGACGGGCAATGTTTTGCAACCGACATCAACTGCACATGTCTTGGCTTTCCAACTGCACTACATTTTGCAGATGGTTTGCTGCGCTCTGGTATTTATTCAAATATTCTCGTAGTTTCATCTGAGGTTGCCTCACGTGCATTACCTTGGGAAACACAATCACATGTGGCAGGATTGTTTGGAGACGGAGCAGCAGCAGCGGTTCTAAAACTCGGAGCGGGTGCTGGCATTCGAGCTGCAAAATTTGCAACTTACTCCTCCGCTTATGATGCATGTATGATTGGCTCCGGAGGCACAAGATTTGATTTTGAAAAAGAAACCTCGCTTTTCTCTGCGCACAGCAAGTTCACGATGGACGGTAGAGAACTTTTTAAAATAACAGCAAAACATTTTGGTTCTTTTGTAAAAAAGTTGCTTACTGATGCCAACACTAATCAGGCAAACATAGACCGTGTTATCGCCCATCAAGCTAGTCCCGGAGCACTGGCTCACATGATTAAACTATGTAAGTTTGAACAGGAGCAAGTGGTAAATATTGCTGCCGATTTCGGAAATCAAATTGCCGCTTCAATTCCCTTCACATTAGATTACGCGCGAGAAAACAGGCTGATCGAACGTGGAAATCGAATTTTGCTTCTCGGCACATCCGCAGGTGTTTCGTTTGGCGGTCTTGTGATGGATGTATGAGCTATGAGCCGAATTCTAATTACTGGAGCGACAGGTTTTCTTGGTGGTGCACTGGTTAAACGGTTACACAATGACGGTTTTGACATCGTAGCGACAGGACGTAACAAGCGCATGCTGGAAAGCCTGCCGTTACCGAATAAAAATAAAATTGAAATAGATTTAGCAACAACTTCTCCAACAGACTTACTGGCGAAATTTGGCGATATAGAGCGCATTATTCACTGTGCTGCCCTTTCTTCCCCTTGGGGCGGCAAAATCGCTTTCTGGTCGGCGAATGTTAGAGCAACTGAGAATTGCCTTACGCTCGCCAACGCTCTAAATATTGAGCACTTTGTACACATTTCTTCACCAGCTGTTTATTTTCAGTTCCAAGACCAGCTAAATGTTGCGGAGCATTTCACACTACCAAAACCTGTCAACCACTATGCTCGCACCAAAGCAATAGCCGAAAGTCGAGTGAAGGCAAACGGTCTGGCCTATACCATAATTCGGCCAAGAGGCATCTATGGTCCAGGTGATACTGCACTGCTGCCTCGCCTTTTACGAACCGCAGAAACAGGCCCTCTTCCACGGTTTCAAAATGGATCTGTTAAAACTGACATAACATATATTGATGATGTGCTGGACGCTATTTCCTGCACTTTGAATTCTCAGCAGCAGGCGATCAATAAAACATTTAATATTTCAGGAGGCGTTGCTCTTCCAATTTGCCAAATTGCGGAAAGAGCGTGCGCTGCAAAGAATATAAAAGTCCGTTGGCGTAATCTACCAATCGGGCCGACACTGGCGGCAGTTCGCATAAATGAATTCATATCAAAGATGAGGTCTGGAAAACCAGAGCCACGCATCACAGCCTACGGCCTTGGAGTGTTCGCCTATAGTCAAACCCTTGACATTTCAAATGCGCAAAAGCATCTAGGTTGGCAGCCCAAAATTTCGCTTGAAGAAGGTCTTGAGAGGACTTTCTACCGACAACACGGGCGGCAGGTATGAGCACAACAATGCCCAAATTCTTTACAACATCCATTTTACCAGTAAGCGAGAGACTGGTTTTAAAAGGTGGAGCGAAACGGCCGATACCCGTTCGCGTCCGCGTTGGCTATTTTCACCATCCGCGTTTTGGTCATACGCTTATTGATACTGGCTATAGCCGTTACGTAACACACCCCGAAAAGAGTGACTTATTGCTGGCTGCATATCGGCTCATTGTGAAACCCAAAATTCTGAATAAAACGCCACTAAAAACAGGACTTGCCCAAATTGGCATAGATAAGAACGAAGTCGAAACTGTCATTTTAACACATTTCCATGCCGACCATATTGGTGGCTTGCTTGATCTTCCCAATGTCAAAATATTGTGCTCAAGGTGGGCATGGAACAGCTTTCTGGAAAAAGGAAAAATCAGGAATGCTTTGAATGGTGTATTTTCGATCTTGATGCCTGACGACTTCGAAGGCCGCGTTGCTTTTTTTGAAGATACCTTTGTTTCACCCGCTCCTCTTGGCCTTGGAGATGGTTTTGATATAGCCGGAGATGGATCTATTATCTCTGTTGACCTTCCCGGTCATATGGAGGGTCATGTTGGCATCTGTTTTCCTAAGCTTCCCAAACCGTTTCTATATGCTGCAGACACACAATGGCTCTTACAGGCGATAGAGGAGGATCTGTGCCCTGGTCTTCCAGCTCGGCTTGTTTATCAAGACGCTCGTGCTGCGAAGCAAAGTGTGACAAAGGTTAAAAGCTTTATGGAACAGGGGGGTGATGTGATGCTGTGTCATGATCCGCACCTTCATCCCTTGGATATCGATGGGGAGTTTGCAGTTTGACTCTAGCTATCTTTTCCGCACTTTCGTCCTATTTGCGCGTGAGGTGTTTTCCGCACAAAATTCGCAATCGTGCTTCGTTGGCAGCATGGCAGAAAAAACAACTTGCGAACTGGCTTAAAAATGATCTTCCGAAGGTTAAAGCATTCAGCGAATATGGAGATCAAACAATTGAACTAAGCGATCTGCCTATTATGGAAAAGTCGGACCTCATGACAGACTTCGCGCGCTACAACAACCAAAATGTCACCAATGAGCAGGGTTGGGCGGCATTTGAAACCAGCAAACAAATCGGCGATTTCATTGTCGGCGCAAGTACAGGCACAAGCGGAAACCGTGGCCTATTTGTTATTTCGCAAATTGAGAGATTTAAATGGCTAGGCACAATACTTGCCAAAGCAATTCCCACTTTCTGGAGACAAAAAAATCGAATTGCGGTTCTTCTGCCTATTGATACGCCACTCTATGATAGTGCCAATCATGTTCGTCTTTTGGAAATTAAGTTTTTTGACATCAATCTTCCCCTGAAGGAAATCAGCGCAGAACTGGAGGCCTTTAACCCAACAATATTAATCGCACCACCACGCATATTGCGCAGGTTTTGCGAAACTCCCACAAAACTCCTACCACGATTACTATTTTCCGCTGCGGAGAAGTTAGAGGAGTTTGATAGGGAAATCATTGAGCATAAATTCGGCGCTCCCTTACGTGAAATCTATATGGCTACAGAAGGATTACTTGGTGTCTCCTGTTCGCATAACAAGCTTCATCTATGCGAAGACTGTATGCATTTTGAATTTATGCAGGTGGGTGAAAATCTGGTTTCTCCAGTCATTTCAGATTTTAGTCGGAAAACACAAATCATGGCGCGCTACCGCCTGAATGATTTGCTTCGTCTGGATAGCGACCCTTGCCCGTGCGGGTCACCTCTTATCGTTGTAAGTGAAATAATTGGGCGTCAAGATGATGTTTTCTCACTTATCGGACAAGACGGTAAGCATGTTGAAATAACGCCAGATATTTTGCGCAATGTTATTGTTGATACGGATAGAGATATTTCAGACTTTCGCCTGCTACAAACAGGACCATTGAACCTTGAACTCCAGCTACCGGATTATTGTTCTTTCGAAGTCAATCAGCTCGTGCGTGAACGGCTTAATCAGCTGCTTGGCAAACATGGTGTATCTCCCGATGTAAAGATTACTCATACGCCAGTGGAGCCACAAACTGCCCGAAAATTGCGGCGTGTAGAAAGATGCTGGTTTCCGTGACTGAGTTTAACACCAAACACCCACATAGAATACTTGTAACTGGAGCTCGCGCACCTGCTGCGCTTCATATTGCACGGCTGCTGACCGATGCTGGTTGTCACGTCTTTATGTCCGATACATTGCGTTGGCCATTTAGCAACGGATCACGAGCCTGCATTCAATATTATCGTTTTCGCTCTCCGGTCGAAGACTGGGAACGTTTTTGTTTTGATATTGTTCAATTGATAAATGACAATAGTATTACACATGTAATTCCAACATGTGAGGAAGTATTTCATCTGGCTAGGCTATGGAAAGATTTAAAACCGACTGCCTCACTCTTTGCTCCAAAGGTCAGCACTCTTTTGAATGCACACAATAAACTTTCTTTCATCCAACGAGCTGCCGATCTTGGGCTGGAAGTGCCAGATACTCGGTTATTACTTTCGCCAGATGACATCCAAAAAAGCGATCATACGCGCGTTCTAAAGCCTATATGGTCAAGATTCGCTGAAAAGGTTTTCATTCAACCAAATTCACCCGATCTGCAAAAAATAAAGCCATCTGCTGCAGCGCCTTGGATATCGCAAGAGTTTCTTGAAGGCGAGGAAATTTGTGCATTCGCTTTTGCTAAAGATGGAAATACTTTGGGCATTTCCGCTTATCACCCGCTATATCGGGCAGGAAAAGGAGCGGCAATCTATTTCAAACCTGTGGCAACCGAAATCGTCGCACCATTTGTCCAAACCTATATTGAAGGCGAAAACTGGACCGGCCAAATTTCATTTGATTTAATAAGGATGAAAGATGGGAAGATACTACCATTGGAATGCAATCCGCGATCAACAAGCGGCATCCACTTTTTTCGCGATCCAACATCTTTTTGCTCGACTTTCCTTTGTAATGAACAAGATGGACCAGAAGCAGATCTAAGTATATCACAATCCGTACCTCTTGCCATGCTCAGCTATGGATTGGTTGAAGCAATTAGGCGCCGGAAATTCAGGCACTGGATATCAGACTTACAGAACTCAAGAAGCGCAATGAAATGGCCCAATGATGCCATACCTATCTGGCGGCAATTTCTTACAATCATGGAATTCACTTTACGATCGCTACATAATGGAACCAGCCTGCTAGAAGCAACAACCTCCGACATCAAATGGGATGGAGACCCTAAAAAGTGATAGTTAAAACGGCAGCATAGCCACCAAATTTAGAAGAAATCTCAACATTAACATTGTCAAATGCCGGATCGCTAGCAATCATACTTTCGAGACTATATCTTGGGAAGACATGAAAATAAGTCAGATTTTTTCGAAGGCGCTCTCGCACCCATATAGGCCAACTTTCCATGGTCGAAAAATCCACAATAACAATCCTACCCCCATGCTCACGGCACGCCGCAGCGGCAAGACGCAGAAGTTCTTCCCAGTTCGGGATCATAGATAGGCTATAGGAGAAAACATATACCCGTGATTGCGATGGCTCCTTGAGATAGTCCGCAAAATCCTGAAGTCGAATATCAATACGTTTCCCAAGGTTAGCTTTAGCTACCTTTTTACGCGCGAAATTGATCATCTCGCTGGAGACATCAAGACCCGTGAATTTTGTTTGATTACCCGTACGATCTTTAGCCATCAGAATGAGATTCCGAGCCGTACCAGTGCCAATCTCACAGACATGAGTGGGATGATTTAGCAAAGCAGCGCGGCGCATATCAGACCGACCAGCCAGAAAAAACGGCCTCGTTATATCATAGATATATTTCATATACCGATATGTAACATCCATTAAGGCGCCATGTTTGACCATTAAATCTTGGCCTTCATTATGGCTATCTGAACCGTTCTCTTTTTTCATGTGAACAACAATGTGGTCTTCTTTAATTATCCTATTCATGGGAGTAACATGCTCGTAGCAAGGAGACCAGTATGAGTAAGAAAAGTAACGAGCAAAGTCTTATTCTCGACCATCATTGGTATCCTGTGTCACGATCAGTTGATGTGCGCTCAAAACCTAAACGCGTCATATTTGATCAAACTCCTTACGTGCTGTTTAGAAACAACGATGCAATTGCATGTCTTCAAGACATCTGTCCGCACCGGTTTGCACGTTTCTCCGACGGGAAAGTGGTCAATGGCACGATAGAATGCCCCTATCATGGGTGGCGGTTTAATGGAGGAGGTAAATGTACTCACATACCAGTTCATGAGGGAGCAGTACCAAATCGTATGGTTCGGTCACTTTCTGTACGTGAAGAAAGTGGCCTAATATTCGTTTGCCAATCGCCGCAACAAGGTATCGAACCCTTCAAACCTACGTGGGACAACCGCGCCAAAGTACGCTCAATTGTTCAAAGTGAAACTCGTACAAGTCTGGTAAATGTTGCTGAAAACGTCCTCGATCCAACGCACACGCTTTTTGTACATAAGGGCATTATGAGAGGAATGAGTGAACGCCGGTCCTCAGTTGATATATATGTTAATGCAAGTGAGGGGAAAGACGGGTTTCAAATTGATGTCAGGTTTGAAGGTGAAGAACGGCAAAACGGTTGGTTAAGTCGTTTGTTGGAAGGAAACCGGAGCATCAGTACAGGTACATTTATGATGCCAGGCGTTGTCGAGTTGCAATATTGGGCAAAGGATAAATTATCACTGGTAACGACGCTTTATTTCACACCAATTGATCGCTATCATCAGCTTGGTTTTGCCATTCTAACAGGTGCTAGAAATTATGGACTTGGCTACTTGAAGAAATTAATATTCGTGCCAGCGATGCATCACATCATTGGTCAGGATCGTGTTATGATGGATAATTCCCAACTGAACTGGGCAATGAATGGACAACCCAAACGTGCGATGTCCCCAACCGATTTTATCCGACCAAGCATCGAAGCTATTCTTGAAGATAAAGAACCACCAACCCTTCAAAACCCATTGCAATTAAGATTTATGCTCTAGTAGAAATTAGGTCATATTTTGGTGTTAGAGGCCAGCTTTTACAAATGACAATCCGTTAATATAATTCACCTGATTTAACTTAGGTCGGTAAAATGTATGAGATTCAAGACAATAGCGTTTTATGGAACGGGCGAGCTATCAAGCACGCAGATCCCAAAAGTTTTGACATTTTATCTGATATAATTGGTCGTGACGCAGCGTCCGTATATATGTCTGGCAAAAAGCAGAATGTTGGGGCCTCCAATTTTGCCATCCTGTCCGATACTTATGCTCATAACAACGAAACTATCTATCAAATCCTCCCGACAAAACTGAAAATTTTAAAGAATATCGATGTCAAAAGTTTCTCAGCAGTCGGGGATTTTTTTGGACGCGATGATTGTAATGCATTCTTCTTTGATAAACGTCTGAGATTAAGTAAAAGCAAAGTTTCGAGCGACCTTAAAAGCCTTGGTCATGTATATGCGACAGACGGAGCTATTTTATTTTTTGGAGCAGAGGTGATCTCTGTGCCAACGAACATCGACATGACCAGCTCCAAAATCCAGCTCAAATGGTTTTCGGATGATGACGTAAATTTGCCACCTATTGCACTCACTGACGGCATTAGTTGCTGGGTGGCATCGCCGCACTATGAAGATCTGTGGACTGAGTGCGCAGGTGCAGACTTTGCTACTTTGCAACCACTTGTTTCTGATCTGGGAGAATATTCCAGCAACTCCTATGCGATTGACGAAGAGCACGTTTGGTTCCGCGGTAATTTGCTTGCGGGAATATCATCGGCAGGCACACGAATATTTGGTAACGACATGCTCACCGATGAAAAAAACATATGGCATGGCGCAACATTACTTCCGGAGAACCCGGATGACATCACATATATCAAAAAGCATTTCACACATACTCCGAACTATCTGGATGGTCCCCTCCTGCACCATGGTGACCGGGTGGTTTTGTACGATATGGAAAAAGGCGCCCAAACACTCGCAACAGCAACACCGCAAGCCTTCACAAACAAAGATCTCGTTTTTACGTTAAACAAAATATTTGCATCAATGTTTGCTGTGTTTTCCACCTTCCCTCCGCCATTCCAGGATTTGAATGAAATTCGGGAATATTTAGACAATCATGCCAATACTCTACAGGCAAACTCTAGCCTACCGAAATTCACCGCAACGCTATCGACCAACGGAAACATAGAGCTTGCTCTTGCCGATGGCACAATTCTTACCCAACCTGTGTCCTGTTGGTATACTCTCGGTTGTCATTTCTGGTGCCATATGCAGCAATTCGAACCGATGTTTTTGCCCTATCCAGCAGCCGGCACAATGCTGCCCGATAGTATGGATATGCACTTGTTACTTATTGCAGAACATCGGTCTGCCCTATGGGAGCTTGTTGGACATGTTTTTGAACAAGGTTGTGAACAACAATCGCGGGTGTTAGCTCATTTCTGCTTCTTTCTGTCTTATCAACATCAAGACCTCAATGACGAGGAACTAAATGAACTTGTCCGTCTTCCCAAAGAGTTAATGAATGAATTTCGCTATGAAAGTAAATGTCGAGATATCGCCGCAACAACAAATTTGGCAGCTGCGCGGGCAATTATAGAAGCTCGCTCGTTATATTCGCAGGATTTCCGGAATCGGATGGATGCCATCAATTTCTTACACGGATTAACATTGGATACCGATAAAATTGGCATCTTCTTTGATGAGATTATTCCCACCGTTATGACCTGCTATGATCAAGAACCATTTCCGGCTCTGCGCGAACAGTTGGGAATGGTTCTCGAAGCAACTTTGATCAGCGCTCAAGTAGATGGCGAAGCCTTTAGAAAATTTCATAATGACAAAATGCTGCCTGTGATAGAGTTTTGCATTGCCAGAGGAATTAACACCATTTTTAATCGTGCCCGATTGACCGAAACGTTATGGGCTCTTGACCAAAACGATAGGGCCGAGATTACAGCTAGCAAACTTTTGAAAGATCTTGGTGATGACTTCGCACTTCCTGGAATCTACATGGGACGCTTTACCTATCGCAGCCCAAGGATTTGGTTTCTCCGCGGCAAAACTGATATCTGTTGGCGCGATGCAGATACCGCAACCCATAAAGATCGCCTTTTAAAGCTCGACGACGAGTTTTCTGATCTTATAACTCACTATGGCAAGGGTGCAGCCAACTGGCCTGAGATGAAGGACATCAATGACAAAATCAACCTTTACCGGCAAGCGATAGAAGATAAGAAAATATAGTGATGCAATAAGGTAAATGGCAGACAACCAGAACTTGGAATTGAAGCGGGAACATAAGATGAAGCTAAATTACACGTACAAATTCGAAGATTATCTGGCAATCAATAACGCACGTGATAAGAACAGAAAAAATGCGAAAACTTATCAAATAATATTGTACTTCTTTATTCTATTAAATATCGCGGTGTCTTTGAACTGGCTTTACAAAGTTACGGCATTTGACATGGCATGGGAATATTGGATGCTTATAAACCCATTTGCATTGCTACTTCTTCCATTTAATTTCTATGTTCTAAGGCCGTGGAAACTCCGGCGACATTATAAATTACAGCTTTTGGATAACAAGCAAGTTGATTTCGAAATAACGGATAAGGGGGTAGTCTCAGCAACCGACGGTCATATAGGTGAGTCTGATTGGACGCGGATTATCAAAGCAAATGAGGAAGAAAGACATTTTCTACTTTGGGTTAATCATGCAAACGCATATTCTATCCCCAAGCGGGCATTTTCAAGCCTCGAAGATGAACAATACCTGCGCGACATGATTGCAAAACACGTGATATAGGAATGCATACTTCTAATGGTTTATTGATATCCGCATTTAGGCATAAAATATCAAGTGTGAAATTAAAATTTGACCTTTCACCAAAATCACAGCAATGTGATCTTAACTGGAAGTCAAACTCCAACGAAAGAAGGCCGCTCAACTTGAGCGGCCTTTGTCAATTTGTGGTACGACATATCCAACTTAACTGAACATATCGGAAGTAATGCCTTTATACCAACCTTCTGATTCTTCATAAGTCGTCTTCCGAAGCTCAGCATCTTCACCTGTTGCCGAGATAAACTTATCGACGACTTCTATAGCTTCAGCACCTGCCTTATAGCTTGCACCCACTTTGACGCCATTGTCATTATCAATCAAACTCCAACACGTATTCGCAAATTTAGGTTCAAAAATGCGAGAACCGGTCAACTCACCCCGGATTGCGTTTGCAGCTACTTTAGCTTGGCTATTTGCAGAAAAACCTGATTTTGGCATTGCGGAAGCAACAGATGCATCGCCAAGAACATGAATATTCGGATCCGCTTTAGACGCCATTGTCGCGGGGATAATTGGAGCCCAATCACCATCAGTCACACCAGCGGCCATGGCGATTGAACCTGCTTTTTGCGCAGGGACTACAGACGCAGCATCTGCTTTAAATGTTTCAAGATCTGTCTCTATCTCCAGCGTATCGGGATTAACATTTTTAATTCCACCATGAAGGTCCGAGCCAATCCATTCAATCATATCCGGATAATTGTCTTGCCAACCTTCCATAAACAAAGCCTGCTTGGAGAACTTTTCTTTTTGATCCAACACGATAATCTTCGCGGTTGGATTTTTCTCTCTTAGAATATGAGCAATCATTGACACGCGCTCATAAGGACCTGGAGGACATCGGAAAGGATTTGGCGGAGGAACCATTATGAATGTTCCACCTTCTTTCATATTTTCAACCTGATGCTTAATCAATTGAACCTGGCTGCCAGATTTCCAGCCGTGAGGCATGGTATCTTGCGCATCCACAGAGTAACCAGAAACACTTTCGTATTTCATATCAATACCAGGTGACAGGATTAATTTATCATAGGTAACGTTGGCTCCAGATGCCAATTTCACCTGCTTGTTTGCACCATCAACGCTCATAGCCCAATCATGAATGACATTGATACTATGATTGTTTGTCAGCCCATCATATGTATGACCGATTGATGCATAATCGCGGAAACCGCCGAGATAAAGATTTGAAAAAAAGCAAGAGTAATATTGCTTACTTGCTTCAATTAAAGTCACATCAATCGCACCCTTGCTATCTTTTGCGATGTAGCGTGCAGCTGTTGCACCACCAGCACCACCGCCTATAACAACGACGCGGGGTTTTGCTTGACCGAAACTTAGACTAGGAGCTGCTAGTGTGGTTGCAGCTAGACCCGTTAATCCTACAAAATGCCTTCTGTTCATCTTCATATTACACTCCTCCCATGTTAATCGACCCGAACTACGGTTCGATAGTTTCGAAATAGGCTGCAAGTGCAGCCAATTCCTCGTCATTTAACCTCTTCGAAATAGTGTTCATTACTAAGTGCTCTCGCTGGTCATGTTTGTATTCAAACATAGCGTATATAAAGCTATCCGTTGGCCAACCCACAATTGCCGGTATGCCATCAACCTCGCCACTGATTTGATGACAAGTGACACATTCACCAGATAGATATTCGCCATATTCAACATCACCCTTTATCTGGTTCGCCGCCCGTGAGAGCCTATCGATATCGACTTCATCCATTGCCTTCGCAAATACAGTTACACCAGCCAGCGCTATTGCCAACCAAACAAGTGCTATGCTGCTATTTTTCAAAACGGCAAACACTTGATTGACTATCATTCTATCGACCCAGCGCCATCATCCACATCGGCATCTGGCGTAACATCTAGTACGCGTGCACGCATGGTCACTTGCGCAAGTCCCTGCTGGCAATCTGTCATGCAAGGCTCTGTTGCAATAGAATATTGCGGTTCGTCATTGCGATTATCGACAATGAAATTTTCTTCATTGGGTAGACGAATTTCACCGAAGTTGGATTTTGAAAGTTCAAACTCCTCATCATCGACGATGTCGTTCAGGTAAAGAAGATAGGCCGTTAATGCATAAACGTCATCATTGGATAATGAACGGGCATTGCCAAATGGCATGGCTCGATTTACATAATCAAACACAGTGGATAGATAGGGCCAATATGAACCGATCGTCTTTTCTGGACGTTCTTCGGTTAGTGTATCCTGACCGCCCGCCAATACAGGCCATCGATCTTTACCCTCACCAAAATCACCGTGGCAAACAGCGCAGTTATCAGTGTAGATCGGCTCACCTTGCGCGACGGTTCCTTTACCTTCGGGTAAACCTTTACCGTCTGGCCGAATGTCTATATCCCATGCAGAAATCTCCGCATCTAGAGCTTTACGTCCCAGATGAAATATACCGTGTTTTGGCACCACCACATCTTTTGCCTCTGTTGCTGTTGTTGTTGCAACTTCGGCCGCTGGTTCTGGTTTTCCAACTTCATCCGCGGCGTTCGATTTTTCCGTTACGGGTTCTACAACTGGAGCTTCTTCCCCAGCGATTTCTGTGCTCTCAGATGAGAATGTTTTTAAATATGCTATAAGATTGTCTCTGTCTTTTTGTTTTTTGAGACCTGCAAATGACATTCTGGTTTTTTTGATCATTTTTTTTGGTTTCGTTAGAAACTGATGCATTGTTTCATCATTCCAAACCAAACCTTCATCACCAGCAATTTTCATATTTTTGGAATATTTAAAACCTTCAATACTCCCGGCTACCCTTCCAAAGACATCATTAAGTTGGGGTCCAACTTTGTTTTTGGCGCCATCACCTACTGCGTGGCAAGCTTTGCACTTTTTAAAAACCTTCTCGCCTTTTGCCGCATCTTGCGCTGTTGCAAGCCCGACTGCCGACAAAAATAATGCTAGAGCAAGAATGCTTGGTTTAAGAAATTTCAACATTTTCAGCACTCCCGTCGGCTTTAATATGCCAGGTTTGGATAGAATTGTTATGATAGATAGAACTTACACCGCGCTCTTTTCGCAATGCGTTTTTCGTAGGCTGGATATTTCCCATTTCATCAATCGCCCTGCTTTGCAAAAATAACTCAGAGCCATCCCAGTCAAAATCATGGTAAAAACGATGCATCGATTTATCAAAGCTTGGTCCGTCTAGGCGGGCCGTTTTCCAGTTACGGCCACCATCGATAGAGACGTCGACACGTTTGATTTTTCCATACCCTGACCACGCCACACCGGTTAAAACGGTTGCGCCTTTTCCATGAGTAATCGGCGCTTGGGGGCTTGGATTTGTGATGACTGATTTAACATCCATCGTCCACGTAAACCGTCTGGCTTTTCCATCTTCCAAAAGGTCGGTGTATTTGGAGGTTTCTTCACGATGATGCCAAGGTTGATCGCCAACTTCTAAACGGCGCAACCACTTGACCCACATATTGCCTTCCCAGCCCGGAACAACCAGCCGAACAGGATAACCTTGTTCCGGGCGCAGGGCTTCACCATTCATCTTGAACGCAACAAGACAATCGTCCAAGGCTTTTTCCATTGGTATAGAGCGCGTCATAGCCGCAGCATCCGCACCTTCTGCAAGCAACCACTTTCCTTCAGGTTTAATACCAGCTTCATTAAGCAGATGTTTTAACGGTACGCCCGTATACATCACATTATGGATCATACCGTGGGTGAATTGGCAGCCATTTAACTGAGCGCCACGCCATTCCATCCCGGAGTTAGCAGCACACTCAAGGAAATAGATTCTGTTCTCACGAGGGAAGCGCTTTATATCTTCAAGAGTAAACACTAGAGGTATATCTACCAAACCATTGATCATAAGGCGGTGATCTTCAGGAGCAATCTCAGCAATACCGCCATGATGCCGCTCAAAGCACAAACCATTTGGCGTGATAATACCATCCAGCTCATGCAGTGGCGTAAAGTTAACTGATGATTTTGGATCGGCGGTTAACCATGCCACATCGCGGCGAACAACATTTTTTTCAAATTCAGAAGGCACACCATAAGGCGCAGCATCCACTCCATCTCCTAGATACCGGTTCCAATCCTGTACGTCAGTGATCAGCGGTTCGGGCGTCGCAGCCTTTGTCCCGTTGGAAGCTAAAAGGCTAGTTGCAGCGGCGGCGCTGCCAGCCAAAGCAGTCTTTGACAATAAAGATCGTCGGCTGGGGTTTTCTAATTGCTCAGTTTTTTCACTCTTTTCGAGTGGAAGATGATTATTATATTTGTCCGGCATTCATGTCCTCCTGAAGATAAATATAATATATTCAAAAAACACTATATATCAAGTGATTTTAACCTCTCCATCAATCCTCAATTAGCCCGCAACCGTCACACTTTCATTCTTCGGCATATTGATTATCTGTTTTTTCGTAATGTAATCTTCCATAAGATCGTAGATCGCGGGTCCTTCAACTCCCTCATTAACCGAGGCCCAGCCAGCAACCACATAATTACGCGATGCTTCCAATAATTCGCCGGTTTTAAGCAAGGTCATATTGCTTATCCGATTGCCAATTTCATTTGCTGGAGCGCATGTATAGCCCATACCGCCCACACGGACCATATCGCCACCTTGCTGAAAGAACGGATCTTTATTGAAGAGGTTGTCACAAACATCCTCCAATATTTCCTTGAGTTGTGCGCCGGAGAATTCTAATCTGTAGACACTTGGGTAATTCATACTTGTTTGGTTATAGAGATCATCAATCGTGATATCTTGACCGGGTAGAAGGGTTGTCCCCCAACGGAAGCCTGGTGACAGAGATATCTCCGCATCCCGTTCTTCGATCAGCCCTTCGCAAATCAAATCATCCCACGTACCGTTAAAATTGCCACGGCGATATAATAATCCTTCGGTCTTGCCGATTATGCGATTACACTCAGCTTCATAAGGTGCGCGTACTTCGTCAATTTTAGCGCTCATTTCCGCATCTGGCTTTATGACATCAGAAAATATTGGTATCAGATATGATGAAAAATCGACGACTTTTCCACCCTGAACATCAAGGTCGACCCGTCCCAAATATTTGCCATG
Source organism: Lentilitoribacter sp. Alg239-R112 (assembly GCF_900537175.1). GTDB lineage: Bacteria > Pseudomonadota > Alphaproteobacteria > Rhizobiales > Rhizobiaceae > Lentilitoribacter. Next base: position 1,048,114 of record NZ_LS999833.1, read on the forward strand.
CGAACCCGAAGATAAAACCAGAGTGGAACCGATTTCGATGGCTTTGGGAACTGCGTCATGTGTGTGGCCAGTCAAAATAACGTCGATGCCAGACACTACTGTTGCCAGTTTCTGGTCAACATCAAAGCCGTTATGAGATAGTAATACAACAACATCTGCACCAGCGGTACGGGCTGCATCAACATTCTCCTGAATAACTTCAGGCCGTATTCCAAAAGACCAATTGGGTATCATCCACCGCGGGTTTGCAATTGGCGTATAAGGCATTGCCTGGCCGATAACCGCAATTTTGCTCCCACCTTTTTCGTAAAATGCAGTATGCTCGAATACCGGCTCGTCCCACTCCGTATCAAAAATATTACTCGCTAGAAATGGATAACCCATATCATCGATAATCTCTTCCACACGATCTTGCCCAAATGTAAATTCCCAATGCCCGACCATCGCATCGGGCTTTAGAAGTTTCATACAGTCGACCATATCCTGACCATTTGTCTTTAACGATGTGTATGAGCCTTGCCATGTATCACCGCCGTCTAACAACAAGACGCTATCATCACCGCGATCAGCGCGAATAGCTTTGATGATAGTTGCCGTGCGATCTAAGCCTCCAAGTTTGCCGTACGTGCGCGCTAAGTCCACATAATCCACCATTGTATGCGCGTAAGCGAGCGGGGAACCCTTGTCTATGCCAAAATGTGATAGAAAAGTTTCACCTACCAAATGCGGCGGAATACCCTCAAAAGCCCCTACTCCGATATTTGTATCTGGCGGACGGAAATAAACTGGTTTTAACTGTGCATGCACGTCAGTGATATGCAGCAACGTTACTTTACCTTTAGCATCAAACTTGAGAAGGTCATCCTGTGTAATTTTTTGCTGAGCAAGAGCGCGTGTTGCATTGCCTAAATATCCGGCTGATGCCGAGAGCGCTGCACCTGCAATGGCTGTGTATTGCAAAAAATCACGACGAGTAACCATTTTCATTCTCTCAAATTTAAAAACACATAGACAAGCCAACGAGATAGATATTCATCATATACTCGGCGGATATAGTTTATTGGAAGGGCAAGATGCCCAACCAATTAGTTTCTAATCGCTGGTGTTTCCACTGAAAGCCCTGTCCCACGCCATGTCACGTAGACTTCGAGCGCCATCAATTCGTCAGAAAAAGCTGCCGGATACTCCGCACGCGTGTCCCGAATACAACCCCTAAAACGATTGTGAACTGATACCAAATCAGATTGCTTCAAACGATATGTCGGAAAACCATTCAGCTGCCCCTGACTAAGGTGATCAGCACGAATGCGATTACCCGCATTTTGTTCATGACAGGATGCGCATGATAAATTAAGTTGACCTGTACGAGTATAGTATTTTTCCTTGCCGCGATCCCACCATGACTGCATATCACCAACACTTAGATCAAGTGCAACAGGCATTCCAAGAGACTGATTTTTAATGTATGCGGTAAGTGGCTTCTGGCCGCCTTTATCAAAAGCATAAGGTTCTGCACCCATGTTTTCTTCGCGGCATTGATTAATTTTCAACTCGATATTGATCGGCTTATTATTCTTTGCGTCCCATTTAGGATAATTGGAACCAACACCCTTCATGCTTTCAGCGGCATCGCCATGGCAACTGGCACAAGATTTACCTGCGCTACCCTCGACCTTGTTCCAAAGTGCCTCGCCCTCTTCAACACGTAGCATCCCTGGATTATCGAAACTATCTGACTGAAGAGCACGCGTTTCGGAGGTTCTATATCTCCAACCAGAAATAACCTCATCCACCGGATGACCTTCCGGCGCTTTGGTAAGAGTCGTCATTTCAATCTCACCATCTATAATCAATTCCTGATCCACAGGATCGGCATTCACTGCTGAAACAGTTCCCAAGACTGCAGCGCTAGCAATCAATATTTTGCTTATAGTAACTTTCAAAACATTCCCTCCCGAATGTGACGCTTATCAAACGCCAACCTAGATAGATCTAGCTCACAGTTATTTCTTTCTCACTGGTGTAGACGCTGCCATCATCATCAGTCCAAGAGAATTTAAACGTACCAGATTCATTCATTCTAACCGTAAATTCAACATAAGGATTTGCTGAAACAGCAGCATGCACATCGGCAGAAAAAACGAGCACACCGTTAAACGTTGCTTCGAATTTATTTATGATTTTACGAGGGATAAGTTTGCCCTCTTTATCTTTACGCTGGCCTGATTCCATTTTGTGGCTGATCAGCGTTTTAATTGTAATGACCTCTCCAGCCTCGGCTGTTTTGGGTACTTTTACACGTGGTTTAGATGCCATTCTCGTTCTCCTTCAGATCAACCGCCACATCCGCCGATAGTGACCTTAACCTGCTTCTTATCCATAAATACTGATCCGTCGGCCATTTTTGCAACTGCAATAACATTTTGTGTTCTTGCTAGACGCATACGCGTTGTTGCACTTGCAGATCCGCTCAAAGCCGTAAAGTGAAACTGCACGACATCCGGCGAAGGATTGTCTTCTGCAAAAATTGCTACGAATTCCACCATATCGCCGTCGACCATTTTACTGTCGACAGACACACCAACGGGAACGGTATTTCCGTTTTCCGCAATTTCCGGTGCTGTTAAGGTAACCTTACCCATTTCAGGCATCTTGCCACCGGTAAGTGCCAATATAGCTTGTTCAGTTTCTTGGACTCCTGCCCAGCTTGATGATACGCTCAAACCAGAGGCTGCGAACGCTGCTGCGCCTGCAGAAAGTGTGAGAGCTTGTCGGCGTGTAAGTTTCATTGCCGTTTCCTTTTCTATTCTTTCAGCGTACTTAAATACGCGATTACATCCTCAATTTGCTCAGCACTCAGGATGGTTTTGCCAATCAGGTCTTTGCGGACATCTTGACCAACTTCCAGAGAATAAAATCCTGGCATAACAGTTTCATCCCCGAATACGGCCTTAGAGTTAACCAAAATTGCGCGCAATTGCTGTGGCTCCCAACGATCGGCAACACCATCCATCTCAGGACCAACATCACCATGAAATAGCTGCTTGACCATGTCTTTATTTGCATGACAGGCCAGACAATTACCCAATTTTTTATTGCCAAAAACAGTCGCACCTACCTCTGCATTGCCTGCGGAACCTGTCAGCGACATAGCAACCTCGCCGTCGACAATGGTTACATTTTCCGGCGCTATAATTTCTGCGTTAGATATCGAAGTTCCGGCAAGCAAAAAAATTGCCGCAATCATCCCTCTACGAAAGATCATAGATTGTTCCTCCAAAATTTGGTGCGACCCTCCGACGCACCACTCCTCAATTGAACGCTAACCTTAATCGAATTCAGAATCAATGCATAAATTGCATTTTTTGAATGTATTCAATAAACTTATTCGACGATAAGCTTACCTGCCGCTCGTGCTTCCTCGATTTTGCGTGCGTGATACTTCTGGAAATGCTCTTCGCCTTCATAACCTTTTTCATTAACCCATTTAAACATATCTAAGAATGTCCATTTGCCAAACGCACCGGGCATCTTTGAAACAGCAATATCTGTCGTCGTCTTCCCTTCTTCAGTCCTTTCCGGCAAGAACATCATTGTAGGTGTGAACACTATGCCCCATTTTCTCGCGGCAGTTTTTTCCGTAAGGGTTTCTCCATCGGTATCGATGACTTCTTCATCACCAAATAAATTGAATTGCACTACATTAAAGTTGGCCTTGATGTAATCAGCCACTTCTGGATCGCTCAATAATTCCTCGTGCATCTTTGCACAGTAAATACAGCCGCGTTGCTCAAATATGATAACGAGCCGTTTCCCCTCTTCGCTCGCTGTTTCTATATCTTCTGCGACATCCTTGAATGTGAGTGAAAACCAGTCTTGCTTATGCAAACCGTCTTCACCAATTGTGCCGGCGTGCGCGTTGCTCACAGTAGTGAACATCACAAATAAATAACAAAGAACATATTTCATAATTTATCCTATCCGATGGTTGCGAAACTGGGAAAAGTTTCAAGCAGCCACTGAGCTATACGTGACATGCTGCCTGTTATGAATAAAATTCCGGTCAACACCAAAAGCAGACCCATAGCGATTTCGACCTTTCTCAGATGCTTTTTAAATTTGCTGACGATGCTTAAAAACCTGCCGACAAACAACGCGGCGAGCATAAATGGAATACCAATTCCTAATGAGTATGCACCCAACAATGCCGCACCCCTCAAAGCGGTGCCTTCGCTACCTGCAACAAATAAAATTGCAGCCAGCACCGGACCTACACATGGGGTCCAGCCAAATGCGAATGCTAGCCCCATAATATAGGAACCGATAAAACCTGTACTATCGCGCTTAACCTCTACGCGTGCTTCTCGATAGAGCAAACCAATCTTAAATAGACCGAGAAAATGAAGCCCCATTATGATGATTAAAGAACCTGCGATAATGGCCAACGTATCGAAATGTTGCGCTATTGATTGTCCAATGAAACTCGCCGTTGCACCTAGAGCTACGAAGACAGTTGAAAATCCGAGAACGAAAAAAAATGACGCAAGGAATATGCGGCGGGCAGTCCCTTTATTAATGGAATCATCACTTAGTTCACTAAAACTGATCCCTGCCAGATATGCCAAATAAGGCGGTACGATTGGCAAAACACACGGCGATATAAACGACAATAGGCCCGCTAAAATTGCTCCGCCAATCCCAATATCAAGCATATTCTCTCCCCACTAGGTATTTGTTTATGTTTTTACAGGGCAGGCATAGAAAACATATGGATTTTACTATATATTGAAATCTGGAAATCGCAACGGGAAAATATAAATGCATCTGGAACTCAAAATATTCAGGCATTTTGCCATCGGCTACACAGCTTTAATTGCTATGTTTTCCGACGGTCGAGCTGCTGAACTTATTATGCTGGAGCAGCCTGGCTGTGCATGGTGTCAGCGCTGGCATCAGGAAATAGGCAGCATCTACCCAAAGACAGGTGAAGGATTAAAAGCACCATTGCGGCAAGTTAATATACACCAGCCTTGGCCTGAAGATTTAGCCAACATAAAAAAGGAACGCTTCACACCGACTTTTATTGTTGTATCCAATGGAGTTGAGATTGGTAGGTTAAGAGGATATACAGGGGATGAATTTTTCTGGTATTTATTAAATGAAGTACTGGATAAATTGCCTGATCCTTCAGGCCTGAGTAAAGATAATTCCTAGGGTAAAACGAATATGGCACTACCAAAATTGGACCCCAATGCAAGCCCCGCTGAACTTGCGGAGCTTTTAGCACAAGCAAAAAAGGCAAGTGAGCTTCTAAAAGCGCTCTCTCATGAGACGCGATTGCTTATCCTATGCTTATTGTCGGAGGGTGAAAAATCTGTTGGAGAGCTTGAAGAAATCATGTCTATGCCGCAAGCAGCGGTTTCACAGCAACTTGCACGTTTGCGTTTTGACCGACTTGTAACAACACGTCGAGAAGGTCGCATTATTTACTACAGCATAGCCAGCGCAGAAGTTGGTGGAATTATTGAACAATTATATGGGTTATTTTGCGCACCAGTGAGGCCTGATCAAAATCAATGATATAATATTCTTGCATTTGGGAGGGTGCGAAATATGGATATCTGGAATTATATGTTGCCACTGAGCGGCTTGCTAGCCGGTATTTTGCTTGGATATGTTGCTCGACGAAATTTCTTTTGCACATTATCAGCGCTTGAATCTCACTGGTACGGTAACAATTCAACAGGGTTACGCACATGGGTTCTTGCAGCAATTTGTGCAGCCTTTTTTACCCAAATCCTAATATATTTTGATATGGTTGATATCTCGCAGTCATTTTATCTAACTCCTAACTTTAGCTGGCTAGGTGCAATCATTGGTGGTCTTTCGTTTGGCTTTGGGATGGCTTTCGTGGGTACCTGCGGGTTTGGCGCTTTAGTCAGGCTTGGTGGCGGCAGTTTGAAGAGCTTTATTGCGCTTCTCATACTGGGCATTACAGCTTTATCGGCACAAAGGGGGTTGTTGGGATTTTCTAGAGCTGGTTTTACAGATAATTTTCAACTTGGTTTATTTGGTGCTGAAAATCAGTCAATCCCGGAAATTGTCAACAAGTTTTCAGGGTTAGATATATCACTATTTACGACATTAATTTTACTGGCCATTCCCCTGCATTGGGTTTTAAAGGATGCTAAGTTTCGCACAGAGATAAAAGGTTATGTTACCGCAGTTACAATTGGGATGATTTGCGCGTTTGGTTGGTATGTAACATCGCATGCCTCGCAAGTATCATTTGAAAATGTACAGATCGAGTCAATGAGCTTTGTCACACCAGTTGGAGACACACTTTTCCAGTTTGCAACTTTTACCGGGGTTGGACCAGACTATGGTGTTGGCCTGATTTTTGGTGTGGTTATAGGCGCTACAATCGCAGCAAGATCTGCAGATAACGTAACATGGGAAGCTTGCGATGATGCACGCGAACTTGGCCGCCATCTATTAGGAGCTGCCATGATGGGTTTTGGCGGCGTGTTAGCATTGGGCTGTACAATTGGCCAAGGCATTAGTGCTGCATCTTTACTGACCATTTCGGCGCCTATCACAATGCTATCTATCGGCTTAGGCGCAAAGATGGGCCTCGCATGGTTGCTGGAAGGTTCTATCAAGCCGGCATTTAGTTTTCGCTAACCCGCCTCGCTAGACTTGGACAAATTTGTATGCATTGCCTGACTTTTCTACACGACCTAACCCACCATTGGGCAAATGATAGCCAATTAGTTGCATCTTTTCTTGTGCCAACCGATCCAGTAATCTAACTCTGGTTTCAATTCCCCTTTCGCTATCGTGGTCAGAGCCAGACGGCCACGATGGCTTGGCAAAGGAAACAATATCGTTGGTAATCGCATCACCTATAACCATAAGGCTTTCATCATCACTTGCGCCATGGATCACAAATGCCATATGGCCAGGCGTGTGGCCAGATGTATCAAAAGCCTCAACACCGGAAATGACCTCATCACCTGAATTAAAAAGCTGAACGCGTTCTTTCATCACGTCCAACCTATTTTGTGCGCCAACGGCAAAAATTTCTCGCCCGTCACTCATTTGTTGAATTACGTCTTCGCTCGTCCAAAAATCCCATTCCACCTGCGGGAAATATAAATTGGCTTCTGGAAATGTTATCTCGTCAAAGTCATCAAGAATACCCCACAGATGATCAGGATGCCCATGGGTGAAGATCACGTCTGTAACCTCAGACACATCAATCCCCGCAGCGTCAAATGATTCCATCAGTTTTCCAGCACTTGGCATAAAATTACTTCCAGCACCTGCATCGAACAAAATTTTGCGATCACCATCTTCAACATATGTTAGGTTACATTTTGGCTCTAAAGCTTTGTTATTCATTCCGTGTTTAGCAAGGAATGGATCAAGCTCGGACTTATCTATGTCTGGGAAAAGAAAGGAAACAGGCAGTGAAAGATTTCCATCACTTAACGAGCTGATATTCTTTCCGCCAGATTGTAAAATCATCTTTGCCTGCAAGTTCCTCATTGGGATCAGCGCCGCGGCTGTTGCAGCCACACCAGTTTGCAAAACCTGTCGTCGGGTAAAATTCGTAAGACTCATGCCACTGCCCTCGATAACGCACATTGTGCCCAAAGCTCGCTGAGCGCATTTGCAAGATGCTCAATGTCTGTTGAACTGTGAAGTGGAGATGGCGTAAAGCGTAACCGTTCTGTTCCAACCGCTACGGTTGGGTAATTAATAGGTTGAACATAGACGCCATACTGATGCAGTAAAATATCAGATAGATATTTACACTTCTTGGCATCGCCAACCATAACTGGAACAATGTGGCTTTCATTGAGAAGGTGAGGAATTCCGCGTTTGTCTAGTGCGGCACGCAACTGCGCCACACGATCTCTCTGCATCTCTCGCTCAAGGTTGCTTGCTTTAAGATGCATAATTGACGCTTTTGCACCAGCGGCAATTGCCGGAGGCAAAGCCGTTGTAAAGATAAAGCCGCTCGCAAACGAGCGTACAAAGTCACAAATCACATGCGTACTTGTTATATACCCACCCATAACACCATAGGCTTTGCCAAGCGTGCCCTCAATAATTGTCACTCGATCCATGAGCCCATCTCGCTCCGCGATTCCACCACCGCGCGGACCATACAGTCCAACTGCGTGAACTTCATCAAGATATGTCATTGCATTAAATTCATCAGCGAGATCACAAATTTCCCTTATGTGTGAAATGTCCCCATCCATTGAATATACACTTTCAAACGCGATCAATTTCGGGTGATTGGGATCAACATCTGCCAACTTGTTTCGAAGATCTTCGAGATCATTATGTTTGAAAATAACGTAATTTGCACGACTATGACGGATGCCCTCAATCATAGACGCATGATTTTTTTCATCAGAAAATACGATGCAATTGTCAATTCGCGAAGCGATTGTTGATAATGCCGCCCAATTTGACACATAGCCAGATGTGAATAAAAGTGCGTCTTCTTTTTGATGCAAGTCGGCAAGCTCTTTCTCAAGATCAACATGATACTTATTCGTGCCAGAAATATTCCTCGTTCCGCCTGCACCCGCGCCACATTCTTCAAGTGCAGCTTTCATTGCAGCAAGTGTCTTAGGGTTTTGCCCCATACCTAAATAATCATTTGAACACCAAACTGTGATATCATCTGGGCCTTCTTTATGATGAAGTTTAGCAGTTGGAAATGCGCCAGCTTTGCGTTCTATGTTGCGGAACACACGATAATTTCCATCATCATGTAGTTGTCTTAACTGGCGTTCAAAAAGCTCATTAAAATGCATATGATTTTTCCTATGTATTGTAACAAACTGCAAACTTTCAAGATAAAGGTCAACCCAATCTCAGATATTTTTTAGAAATTTCAGGACAGTGGAAAATTAACATTCACAGGTAATTTGAACCTTGCCATGCTTAGAACCATAGTATTTTAGACCATGCACTCAAAGAAGTAGTCGAAAAGCAATGAGAAACACTTAAACACCTGCGACGTGTTCATTGCTCTTTCTTTACAATTTTACATAGAACTATTTGGGTCATTAGCATAGATAATGCCATATAGCTTATTGGTTGGATTCATTTTGTTCGACCTTCACATACACCATCACCAAGAAGCATTGGTGGTCCCCGTGCTAGAACTGTGCAAGTTATAAATAGGTAAATTAAGATCTAAAGAAGCATTTTCACAATCTAAATCAGCAGGTTAATGGTGCACCCGTTGAGATTCGAACTCAAGACCTCTGCCTTCGGAGCTAAGGATTGGATGGTTTTTCATCAATGATTTCAATACACTATTTTTGCTGTGCTTTTGCTGCTCACTTTGATCAGCCAATAAGTTAGCATCGATAGGTTTGATATTGTCCAAATACAAACGCTGTAATCTTCGACTGCGTTTCAGCATTTCCCAATTATGTATTTTGTCATAAATTTGCGAGTCCGTAAGTGTTCTCGTTTTGGGTAAGCTTGCATCTAATGTCTGATTAAAGAGCAGTTCTTTTATTTCAGCTGGTTCAGCTTCAATTGATATTTGAATTTTCATTAGAACATCCAAAATAGATAAGCTGACATTGCAGCAAATAATCCAAACACCACGTAGCTTTCATTACCATGCCAAAGGATGGTCCAGGTAAATTGAGCAATGGCACCAATGAACTTGAATGCAAGCACAAAACAGATTGTGCTTGCTATGAATATGACCGCTAAACCCATCAGCTGGACTTTGTGGTTTTGGATGTGTGCTGAGCAGTAGGTTTCTTGTTCTTACCAAATGGTTTGCGCTCTGCGATTAGTTTTTCAAGCTGTTGATCAAGTTCACCAGCAATAACAGCAGCACGTACAGTTTCAATTGTACTAGCTAAATCTTCAATACCACCGACTTCAACGGATTTATGATTGTCATCCAATGGAATGATTTTATTTCCATCTTTCAGCGTTAGCACGAGTGCACCATGTTCATTGGCCCACCACCATTTTTTAACTGTACGGCTTTGAGTAATCAGTTCTTTCTCACCTGTTTGCACGTTTTTAACCCAGCGTTTTACTTCCTCAGTAAATTCAGAACCATCTTTTTCAGCTTCTGCTGCAAGCAGTTGTTGATCAAGTTTGCGTAATAGTTTGATCCGTTTACGGGCTAATGGCGTAAGCGGCTGATTAGGAGTTGTTGTTGTCAGTGTAAGTTTGGACAAATTGGACATGGAAAGAACCTCAAATAAATACAGAGGTCTTTCCATCTAATGCCATCTTATTCAAAGAGCGACCAATCTTTTGATTATCAGAAACCAAAACACGTGCAGTTCAGTTGAGAACCGCACGTGCCTTTCACATATTAGAACGACGTAAGAACCTATGTGAAACTCTTAAATTTGATGGAGTTGTGTTTAGCTGGCGTCACGTGCTGCTTTATAGGAATTGTAGTTGCCATAGTGTTTGATCAATTTCGCTTGTACATTTGAACACTCACCATGCATTGGTATACCATTCTGTTTTGCATCAGCATCACATTCATCAAGTTCAACATGAAGACGTTTCAACGCATCATCGGTTAGAACAAAATCTGTGTTCTCAGCCTTTAACAAAGTCACCGCAAACAAAACACCCAATACAACAAGAGCAAATAGTTTCATTCTCACCTCCATTTAAGCAAAGCTTCGCCGGTGACAGAAATACGTATTTCTATCTTGTATTCGGCTTACAAAATCTAATTTAGTAATCGATAGCGTCTCAAAACATAATGGTCAAGTACTTTACACGGCTTTATAAATCATATTATGTCAGATCAATTGAAACAAAATATCGGTTTACGTGTGAAAACCATACGCAATCAACGCAAGCTAACTCAGGCTCAGCTAGCGGAAGCTATTGATAAGACATTTGAGGCAATATCCAATTTGGAACGCGGTAAGACAGCACCCAATTTTTCGACATTAGCTGACATAGCGCGAGTGCTCCAAGTTCCCATGCGTGAGTTCTTTGAAGGTATTGATGCAGAGCTTTCAGAAGACAGACAAGAACTATTCACAAAACTCAATCTTTTGGCTTCACAAATGGATGATGAAACACTGGAGCTTTATTTGAAACTTGGTGATGTGCTGTTGGAGCAGCGGAAATAAAAAAGTCCGACTTCTGCATTAGCTCCAATACCAAACTCACCTATTATTCAAACCGAGGCAGTTTCGTGCCACAAGCTGCCATTGGAATTTAAACAGAATCGGGCTGTTGAGTACCGTTAGCCCTCAAACAGGCCAGCAGATTGCAAGTTAGCTAACCTGAACTTTCACAATTTCGCCAGTCGGTCGACGCTCTTGTCTATATATTCGAATATGATCCCAAATTTCTCGCCCTTTTAGAAGCTCAATGCCGCTGCGCACGAAATCATTTGAAGCCTTCAATCCGAAGCAAAGTTCCTTAACGGCTACTGGTGAAATACGGAACAAATGTATGTCTAATTTCCCATCTTGTTTGACCACATAATCGGAATCCCTAAGGCTCCTAATCTGCCTCCATTCTTTTTCGTAAGCCCATGATGCCATTTTTCGAAAAAATATTTCTTCCGGTATATTTGGCATATTGCCGTTGAGGATATCTTCCTTCTGCAGCTCAACACCGCAAATCCGTATAACTCCATGATTTGATGTGACATACGTCGGCAAGTCTGAATACTCTATAGCGCGAACATTTGCCTGAAAATCAGGGTGCTTATCATCAAATGCGATTGATACTCCTTTGTGGTCTCCACCATAATGCGCCCACATGGGCGATGCTTCACTCCGACTTAAGCTCAGGATGCCGATGGTATTGTTCGCTATTGCGACTGAAAGCTCGAGCGCACGCTCAGCGATGGCTTGATCAAGTTCCTCCAAAGTTTCAAACGGCTTATTGCGCAAACGCGGTTCACGAGCTGGCCAAAGACCCGGAAAGCTCTTTTCGTCCATTCGGGCAGAAGGAAATGGTGTCAAAAAGAAATTTTTAACAAATTCATCGTCGATTATAGTATCATCTGTTGAAATTTCTGAGTTTTTCGCCTGTGCATATGCATTACTTATATCTTCTTCGGAATAAGCATTTACCTGTACACGAGGGCGAGCTTCATCTGGATCATTCAAAGCATCGGGTTGAGTGAATCTTATCAACCCCTCTTCGAAAAACCGAGGTGTTTCAGCATATTTATATAACACAATGTTGATGCTCCCAAATCCTGATGATGCATACAGGGTTCACATTGTAGTTCGATTCCGCCGCCTTGTCTGCACTAACAGGATTTGGAATTAGCAAAAGTCGAGCGGAAAATACTTGACAATTTAAAATCTGTGGTTGAAGAGTGTATGTAATCAATCAACCGTGTTGACCGTGTGAGGTTGAGCACGTTTCATGAGTTGATTAAGGCGAAAAACGATGACGTAGCCAGCAAAGATATGTCGCGCAAAAGACGTGACAGGTTGGTTAAGAATCAAGTGTTGCGGAAAATGGGAACAAAGCATTGGGCGTTGTTTTTGTAAAGTTTGGCTAAACGGAGTTATTTTCCAAATTTCACGACGGTAATGACCGTTGCAAGTTTGGCAGGCTTAGCTGATCTGTTTATAGAATGGCATGCTTGGTTTGAAGTTGGCGTAATGGTTCACTGGCGCGATCTAAAGATATGGATCATCGAAAACTTATTGGGCTGGTGGCCTTGGACCTTTCCTTGGTGGGGTTTCGAATACTTTGTTATCGGTATCGCTTTTGCTCGGGCGACGGTACTTAACCTCTTCCATCAATGGCGAGAAGAAACTGAAGTTTTTCGAGTATTCAATACCCAAGGAGAGTTCATTAAAGGCTCCTTACTTCTCGTAGTAGCGAACTTATTTTTTTGGCCAATCTACGCCGTGTTTTCATTGTTTAAACCTGAGTATTTTGAAGATGACGAAACGCTAAGAGAGTTGGTAACGCATTTAGGGCAGGTTCGTACAATTCTGATAATCTCACTAATATACTTTTTGCCGATTTTGTTCTTCTGTTCTAAACTGCTCGAAAAATTCGGATTAATAATATGAAGAACCTATCGTGGTGGTTGATAGGCCTGCCACTATCGTGGCTGGGGCTCGCGGGTCTTTCCGATAGTATAGTAACTTGGCAAGTTTGGTTTGAACACGGGATCATGCAGCACTGGCGCGAATTAAAACAGATGTTCATCGACCACTTACTGTTCTGGACACCTTGGCAAATACCTACCGAAATCTTGGACTACCTTGTTATTGGCGCGGTATTCGCCCGGGCTTTCTTCACCGTTATTTGGCGGTTTGAAGCACCAGACACTGGTAATTTTAAAACTGATGTCAGAGAGTGGTTGAACATCGCCCTACTATGCATAGGGGTGACCTTTGTTTGGCCGATATTTCCAGTCGTGCTAGCCGCTGCTTTAACCGGTTTTATGGGTGTTGGTATAGGCGATAAAAGTAAGATAGCGTTGGCAGTGAAACTGATAGGTGGGACTTTCTTAACGTTCATACCGGTATTGTTTGTCGTTTCAACACTGCTCAGTGATTTCGGAATTTCACCATGAGTAGTAAGTGTTAGGTTTTCAAGATATCATCCCCCATGTAGCTAAGCTTAGCGGGATTAATACACCGTCTTTATAGGATGATATCCGGATTTGACAAGCCTCAGCAAATACCGAGCTAAACGACGTTTTCTACTTAACTCTCAACAACGGAACTGCACTCCTCATCCACAAACAGTGTCTGCTCGATTGCATGAACGAGTGCTTGAAGCTGTTTGTGCGTGTTGTTGAGTTGGATTGAATATTCAGCTCCAAAGTGATTATTGGAGGCAATTGATGAAGTTTGATATTTTGCGTCTTTGAGAAGGCGTTCCATCACATGACGACTTGGTGTCCGGTTTCTCGCTTTCATGCAGGACAGATAGCTAGGTGCTTTTCCAAGTACTCGAACCGAAAACTGATGTTGATCTTTAACGAGTTTGACCTTGTGATAAACAAAGTAGGCTAAGTTCAGAACATAAAAGTAATTGTCATCTTGGTTGACGAGTAATGGGTATGCTGGATTGGATATTTCCGATTGGACTTCTTGATAACGCATGGTTGTTCTCCTCATAAACTGATTATCTGTGATACTCGATTATTTATGGCTGAGCAGCAGGAGAACCACCGATTTAAAACACGATCATGAATTGGGCTAAATCTGTCGAAAACTCCTTCTTCCATTCAAATTAAAATGATCACATCAAAACCAAGTTTGAAAATTTCTTTTGTAACTGAACTTGGTTTTTCTGTTTGTAGTAGGCGTCAGAAAAAAGCTCATAATTCGGTATAATTCCAAGCAATTCATTTCTCGATAATTTGAGCGGTTTTTATATTGGTAATTTCTTGAAGATTCGCTGGATATTACGGTGGCATGTTTCTACGAAACAACCACCGGACCTGGCTTGTTTTATGCGCCTTTGTCTTACGACAAAAGCTGTAAAACAATTAGGTCTAATTTAAGATATTCATTCTCCATAAAAATCCATAATATGGCTTTAAGCTGAATAAGTGATCCTTCTGAGCGAAGCGATATTATGTCTTTGCTAGATTAGAGCTTTCTATCCCCCCATCTGAGAAAGCTGAAAAAATAAAGAAGGTCATGCTTAAACAGATGGGGGGATTGTTTGTTATATCATTTGCTGAGTTATCACATACCTATAAGAAATATCTTTGGGGTTCTTTGCATCTTACATCCCAAACAAAACGGCGGTGCTCCGATCTCCGTTTTATCATTTCCAACATCCTGCTTTTGGCAAGCACGGTTTGGCTTTTAAGCCATCAATCCATCTCGGTTATAGGTTGACCTCAATGGACCTCACACATGTCAAATCACCAAGCCATGTGTGAACTATTTCGCTTCGACTACTAAGTAAATGAGGTATCCTACATCTCATCCCCCGTTCCCCGAAGGTGACCCTTTTTGGCAATCAAGCAAAACTCACATTTGATCATTCAGCTTATTGCTATGGCGTGTCCAAACAAAAGGGAAATCCCGCCGGGCCCAATTGTTATTACGTTCCATTCGGTTACGGATACCTCATAGTATGGGTCATGTTCCCCATCCCGTTTTAATACAAATTCCGCTATGGTCATGTCACCTAATGCAAAGGCACATGATAAATCTATTTATCAAAACCAAACTGCTCAGCAGCGCGAATTAAATCACCGCAATGCCGTTCGATTTACCCCAACATTATAACATCTCTGGTAAGTCAGAGCCTAAAAAGAAATACGTTTGAAACCAAAGCCAAGTTGGTTAAATTAGATATTTTGAAATTGGTTGGTATGAAGGGCTGTTTCTCAGGTTCAATACGGAGTTACTCGTTCAATTTACGGAACCAAAAACTTTCACGGTGAAAGTTTTTTTAAGAAAGCACCCAGCAACACTCGATAGATCGCCACGCAACAAACCGAAAAAAGTCAACAGCAAAACCCTGCAATTATTACCCAGGTAAGTGCAAATATTACCTAAAGGCTTAGGTAAAATTACTCAGTATTTGAAACTTGCGGTGCGGAAGTTTTTTTTAAAAGTTGCACCGTGCAAGTTTTTATTTTTTTGCACAGCGCAAAAACTCAAAAACCGCATAAAAAGCACGGTAGTTTTTTATTTTCTACCGTGGTCAGTCAATTTGACAAACACAGCACGGGCCAAAATTGAAACAAAAGCGGACACCGTTAATTCGGATAAGGTCTACTGTTTTGGTTCAAGGGAGACATTGAGAATTTGATACATAGAAAATGAAAGCCACAAGATGATTATTTCAGATCCAACTCGACGACAATTGCTCTCTCATCTGACAATATGCGACCACCATTGCCCGAAACCTTTATTGGAGAAATCTAAAATTAGCGGCAATGAAAATTGGGGCTAGACAACAACCACAATTAATTAAAATAAGACATTGCAACCGATAGAAAAAATCAATAACTTATTCAAGTTTATTTCAGTTGAATTGGTATCCCACCATGCTAAAAATATGCGGTCTATTTCTATGTCTGTCCCTTTATTTAGGATTATCAGCTGGCACATCTTTTTCAAAGCAATTTGAATTCAATTCAAATCTGAGCTGTGATCAGCGCGATCTGATAACAAACCGTCTCGCAAACACCACAACTGTGACACCATCTCAAAGCTCTATTACTATTGGAGGTAGTATAGAATTCAATTGGTCAAGAGGCTCGTTTCCGGAAAGAGAACCCGTGTTTTTGATGATTTCTTTTGACGGACCTATTCGGGTCAAAGGGGATAATCTTTATGTATTATTGCCAAATTCTAATGCTGCTTTTGGTATTTCTTGGGAGCAATCAAAAACCAGAATAGTTGTCCCATACTATGGGAGAGGTGTTCCGAAGAAAGGCAAAATACTTGTTGAACCCGTTATCTCAGGGACTTTAAGAGTAGATTGGGCTGTGGTTGGGCACAGCGGATGCGATGAGAACATCGAAACACCCAATCAGAGGAACTTGGAGGTTGTCGTAAATACCTCGCCGTCGCCAAAGATTGTTATAAAAGACCCTGATACTTTGGCAGAGCCTGATAGAATAATACTAAATTCCAAAAGAGATCGAAAACTAGAAATATACCCAACACATTATCGGCTTTTGGACGTATTTACCAGTTCGGAAATACTCACTGGTGTGGGGTCGGATCCACACTTCTCACCATCCGGCAGATTTTTGGTTGTGCCACATGGTAACGAGGGCGGCATATTTGACGCCGTTGATGGAAAACGGCTTACAAATGAACCTGACAGCTTTCAACAATCCATAAATTGGAGTGCATTGATTTGGGATAAAGGAGACAGTTTCGTATATCGAATGTTGAATGGCTACGGCCAAACAGACCTGCATAATCTAGTGGCTGGAAAATCCATAATTACCTCCCGAGGTGGAGCGAGAGCTGCAGGCGGACACAATGTTGACACCAAACTAGATTTAGAAAATAATTTGGTTATTGCGAGTACATATTTTAGTTCATTCATCTTCAAAGTAACCGGTGAGCCTGTTCTAGATAATCCCAAAAATAATGGATTAAGTACTCCCAATCAGATACGTCGCGATTTAAAAACTGCAGCAAGAATTACGGGTCTAACACAGTTGAATTGGCCTGATGGAATCAAGTTCCGCCCGGTGATTAATATTTCGAGACTGTTTGACCCAAAACAGTTCACAACGTCCAGTAATTGGATGGAAGAACAAAAATTGGCAGATAGTTTGAAGCTGCACTTAGTAACAGACATTGCGCACAATAGTAGACCTCGTTTAGCTGATTTCGATTCGGTGCAGAGCGTAGCGTCGCAGGAAACAAATTGGAGATTACGTAGTGCCGCGCAAGATGCTGCTCGAACTGCTCCCCAAATTCACCAATTTGAATCTATGTTGGGGAAGCTCAAGAAAGAGAGCAATGAAGTAAACAAATATGATTTTTCAAAAGATGCCGATTACCGGATCATTTGGCTGGAAGATTTAGACAGCGCAACATTTGCCCGTCACCAAGATATTCAGCAGCGTATTATAGATGATACAGGTTTTAATAGTGCTAGAATAGTTAGGGAAAATTTATGCAATATTTTGGATGGACAGGTATCAGCAAATTTTCTTCGAGCCTGGAACTGGACATATAACGGTCACAAATTTTGGCTTACAACAAAGCAATGCGCAGAAGGTTCGGGTGCATTCAATTCCCCAGAAACACGTTTATACTCAAGCAAATATCCAGAAGGACTTGTCACTTGGAAAGGCACATATAGCGAATTTGACTATCTCGTAGACCCAGATGCGCCCGGAAATGTTTGTAGATCTCATGTTGACGCTTGTGACTTCGAAATAAAAGTATTTGATAATTATTTAATTCTTTATTCAAATGAAGCTCTTGCCTTCGCAATAATAGATACCGAAACAGGTAAGCTCGTAAATAAGCAGTTCAACTTAGCTCGCGGGGATATTTTCGAAGATATTTATATTACGGCGGGGGCACAGCATATAATGTCATTAAACTCGGATGGGACATTCTTGATAAATGAAATCAAGGACCCAAGTACAGCACTCAATGGACTCTATGCAGATGATGAAATTGTCGTTTGGACACCAGATGGGAGATATGATGCGACTGCTGAAGGGGCACATTTTATTTTTTACAAATTTCCTGGTCACATTGGCGACTACTCTGCTCAGCAGTTTGAACAGAAAATGCGTGTCCCAAGTCTCGCAAAAAAAGTTCTTAATGGTGAACTTTCGAATTTCCATGCCGACCTGACACCACCACCGATAGTGAAATTGTCCGCAAGACAATTTGAATCAAAATTGGACATTGAAATCCAAGCCAAAAGTATATTGCCGCTTCAAAAGATTACTATCCTAGAAGATGGACTGATAACAAAGGAAATTAAGACCGACGATGGTTACAAAGAGTATCAAATCTCCCAATCATTAAATTTACGTTCTGGTACGAAATGGGTTAGTATAGTAGCGACAGACGAAAGTGGCGTGGTCAGCGCACCGTATCAGCTTGAAGTGTCAGCGTCTCATAATAAGAGAAAAGTAAGGTATCTAAGCGTCGGCATCAATAGCTATAGCCATTCCAATACGGATGAAATCCACAATCTCGGAGCCGCTGTTGAAGATGCCAAGCTATTTGCGACGTCCATAGATAGTTTATCCTTAAATCATGTACAGTTAAATTCCTCCAAAAGATTGGTTGATGAGAACGCCTCGCCAGATAATATACTGAGGGAACTCAATTCTTTAGTCGAGAAGTCTGACCTCGGGGATACAATAGCTTTCTATTTCGCTGGCCATGGTTTGAAAGGGAGTGATGGAAATTACTACTTAGCAACTTCTAACACAGATATAGAAGATATTGAGAACACGTCGCTTTCATTTAATGACTTATCTACTGTTTTGAAAAAATCAAAAGCACGTGTTTTGATTTTTTTGGACACCTGTCACAGCGGTTTAGCTGGTCAAGGACTTTTTTCAACCAATGATGACTTGGTAGAAGATGTCTTAAATTCTGTGCCGTCCGGAATCGTGGTGTTCTCTGCATCTAAGGGCAGAGAATATGCGCTAGAAGATGAATTCGCCAAGAATGGTTTTTTTGCAAGGGCTCTTGCAGATGTTATTTCTGAAGATCGCTCTAAACATGACTTGAATGAAAACGGTTCTATTGAGTTGAGTGAGTTATTTCGGGGGGTTAAATCGTTGGTGGTAAGTGGGGTAAAAAATGCGCAAGTTGGCGTCGCGAGTGATGAGATATTGACACAGACACCATGGATGGCGAGAAATAGAATGGTTGGAGATTTTGCACTGTTCTGACATCTACTCTATGTCGGCGAATAGATTGAAATTTGTATTTTAAGTTGGGATATATTGTTGAGCTCGAAATATAAAATATTCCTCCTGCAGTTGATACTCATGCTAGTTATTATGAGTAACTTAAAAGCAGAGAGTAATTACAAATGTGATATTTGTAGTGGGTTTGTCGAGCTGAATAGATCCAAAGCGACTTGCTTTAAAAAGAGATATGAGAAGCAGAGTCTTGGTGAGTTATTTGTCGAAGAAGGGGTCACGAGAATATTTGTAAACTTCAAATGTGGTTTAAGAAGCCGGGATGTGGTAACCACGCCGCGCAAAACTATTAATGATCCTAATTCACATTACCTTACAAAGGATGCGGTTGAATGCCTTTATAAGTTGGTAACGGATAAAAAAAGCAACTTTACCCCATCGAAATTAATCAGCTTTGAAAAGCATTGCTAAGATGGAAAAAGATACGATGGCTGTTGCAAGTGCGGAAGATGGTGAAGGGTCAACTTCAGAAAAGTTTGACGATACGGGAACTGAAAAGGAACAGAAGAACAAATTCCAACGCCGAAAAGACTGGATTGATATAGTCTTCAAATTCGGCCTGATGATTGCAGCGGGATTTGGTTTTTTTGAGTATCTTGATAGAAAGCACCAAACGAAAATCCGTCATGCTTTGCAGATAGTTGATGATTGGGAAGACCAAAACTATTTAGAAAATTTCAGAGATTTCAACACGCTAACGAGCTTGGTTTTACAGCAAGCTGAACAAAAATATCCAAATGATACACAATCTTCTACAAAATATGCGTCAAATATAATTGATGACATGACCACAAATGCCGAGGCATATGAAAGTGCGGCATCGAAAATAAATGCAGATAATGTCGATATTCCAAATTATACGAAGTTCACAATATCGGTTGAGAGATTAAATTACTTCTATGGAAAAGCGGGTTTGTGTGTGCAGGATGCAATATGTGAGCCCAATTTAATGAAAAGATATTTTGGAGCTAGCTCATGCTACTTTTTCAACATTATGGATACACAAATCAAGCGGAAAAGAATTGAATTTAATAATCCCAGTATTTCCGAATTTACCGAGTATTTTTGCAAATTAGCTCCATAGGGCTCTCTTGAAGCGGAACAATTTAGCACGAGCCTGCCAATTTTGATTCAAAACATGTCTTCTGTTTTACAACCAAAAACAAACATGAACAAAACTAACAACTCAATGGTCGGATAATTGGGACTGGGTCGACGAAAGAACTCTTAGTTTGCAAAAACTCACAAAAACTTTCACCAAGAAAATTTTTTTATAGTTCTTCCACTGGTGAAAGTTCTGTTCCCGGTAATATTACTGAACAATATCGGTAAAACTTATCTCTTGGCACGACCATTAAGAGAAGTTAAAGCTAATTGCAAGCGCAATAGAGAAGTTGAATATGCCTTTCAAAACTACCATAGGACAAAATCTAGAACTTGAAGTTCAACAAGAATTATCAAGGATGGATAATGGGTGGTTTTTCAAATGGCATTTTATTGGAGAGAATAGAGTAACAGAGATTGAAAGCTTTCGCGGAGCTCCGATTAGATATGGCGGGATTGGCTATTCAGGCACAACAGAAGATATCTATTGGGAAACAATTTCCCACTATAGAAAACTCAAAGTCGCCGATTTTTTTAATTCAATAGAAAAAAACCTCTCAAAATATAAGAAACCCGAGCGTAAACAGGCAATTACAGAAGCCGTCAGTATTATAAAAATGTTCGCAAAAGGCATAAGAAAAAGGGCTGTTGAAAAGAATAGAATATTACGTGGCGATGGGATCAAATTTCCTAAACCATACGACCGTGGCAGGTGGGGAGAATCAGGGTCAGCCACAATAGATCAACGTGCTGCTACTCTTCTCGAAGTTTACTGCGAAATGAATATTGAACAAGGAGATTATTACGTGATTAAACACATGATGAATGAAACGCTTTCCTTTCTTAAAGCGGATGGCTCTGCTCAAGTGGACAATATTAAAGGGCTGGTTACAGGTGAAAAAATAATTACATTTGATACATCTCTGCAAATACAACCAAGTGACCGCTTTTGAGGAATCTACCATCCGGTTTAGTTGAAGAATACATAGTCATAAATCCCGGATATAAGTCCGGCGTCGGGACAATAGAGCCGCACTACCAAGTTGAGATAAGAAGAAGTGATACACCACCTGCAACAGCTCAAACTATTATTAATAATATTCAGGGTGAAAATGCACGGATTAATATTAACTCGACAGACAATTCTCAGAACTTGTCATCATCACACGAAGACACAAAAATATTCCAACAGCTAAAAAGCCAGCTGAAAGAAGCTAATCTCGAAGAAATTGAAAACCGGAAGATGTTAGAAGCAATCACGAATATGGAACACGCAAACGGTACTCCTGCATTTAAAAAAAGATACCAAGAATTCATGGATGTTGCTGCAAACCATGCAGCTGTATTTGGTGCCTTATTTGGCGCCTTGGCACTTATGCTATAAGTGTTTATTTTTGCTAACAGCAAAAATGGCGGTATATCTCCCCTTGGCACATTCCATCCAAGTAAAACACTAAAGTACATGTCTGCTTGGGTTTGAAAACCAGCCATCAAAAGCACGGTAGTTTTTGAAAAAACTTTCCCCGGGGAAAGTTTTTATGATTTCTACCTGCAAAATCTTCACTTGATCAATCTTTAAAATGAATAAAAATAATAACTCTCATGCGTAAAAAATTCGACAATGTTTCCTTGTAAGAACTGAATAAAACTTTCCTGAAGAAACTTTTTTAAGAACTTTCCTCGAGGAAAGTTTTGCTCCCGGTAATTTTACTGAAGGTTTTCGGTAAGATTACCAAAGTTTTCAGTAATAATACATTTCTCTCAGCAATAATCGGGGCTAGTAATCGGCAAGCTTTTATGGAAGCGACGCTACTTGATAATTCATTCATATAATTTGTGTGCTTGCACAAATGAACTAGTGAGTTCACTCAAATGAGGTAGGAAAAAAACTTTCGTGGCGCAACTTTTTTGAAAACTTTCGGCGTCGAAAGTTTTATTCAGCATCAAAAATTTTTGAATGTTTTCAATGAAAATTGAGCCAAACAAAGGGTTTGAGCTTATAACAGCGCCACCGCTTGGCTTTTCATCTCTTCATTCACTTCAATATATCGTTGGGTCGTTCCCAAATGTTTATGGCCAGCCAATTCCATAATAACTTTGGGTGAAACACCCGAATGCGCAAGTTTGGTTATGAACCATCTTCGCCCGCTATGTGATGTTGCTCCATCTAATCCAGCACTTGCATAAAGACGCGAGAAAAGCTGACATAGTGTATTGGCTGAAAAGCTCTTGCCCTTTTGAGATTGAATAACAGCATCATCCAAGTTCGGATGCAAGGAATAAGACCTCCAGCCCAACGCAACCTCTTTCATCAATATCTGATTTAAATGAACGGCTCTCGCTTCGTTGGATTTTGTATTTTCTGCATCCAAGTAAAATACCGATTTAACAGATCCATCCGTTTCATTAACATCTGACCATTTAAGCGTAGCTATCTCGCCAACACGCAATCCGGCATAATGTGAAAGAAGCAAAGCCAAACGATTGCGCTGGGAGTATTTCCCCATATTAATGACGGCTAGCACACGTTTAAGTTCAACCTCGTTCAATACCCGTGCTTGCCTCATAAAATGTAACCTTTTGCAGTGTTTCAGTGCATAAAGTTATGTTTCCATTTGAGCCAAAGAGCGACCACTTTTTGAATGTTAAAGATTTCAGTAAGTTAGCAAGAAATGTAATGTTTTGTATAGAATGTTATATTACGCCAGGGCTCCACGTTTTAATCGTATGAAGTATGTACAAAATGGTTGTAATTTGTAATCACTTGAACAACTTTGTTTTCTCCAAAGTAATTATCAAGAGAACGATGATTTGCTTCAACTACTTCGAAAGTAAAATATGCCAATAATTGACTGCGAAGACTACTCGCTTCCAAACATGGAACTTGCTATGCATGGATTAGCTGATGAGCTCGAACGCGCAGGTCGAGATCCATGTTCTGAACCAATTTCGTATTTAAATGTCTATTTTGGAGTGAATCACCTCCAAACGGAAAACGGTTATCCTTGGCACATTTGCGTTGCTCGTCCATTTGGATTTATTTGTGTTATATTCCATCATGTTAGACATGGGGATGTGCACAATACTGGTCATACTGAAATTGACGAAACTTTAGGTTTATGCGTTACACTTATGTGGACGTCAGATCAGCCAACCGAAGAAGAGCTGACTGATGTATTCCAAGCTGCAGACGAGATGACCCAAGCTATTGAGCTTTCAAGAGGAAGAGCTTTACCTCTTCCCTTTAAGCCAATGCAACTGCCTGATCGTTTTCCTGTAAAAACAATCAAACCTACTTCAAAAGCCGATGCGGATATCTACACCACGATATTTCGACACGATGGAAAAGGCAGCATCATTGCAGATACTATGCTGGCATTGACTGTCGGCATGCAGGTTGAAGCACTTGGTCCTCATAGCGACTTTTTCTCATCCCCAATGGCTCGCGCGATCCGTTTATCATCTATCTGGCAGCGCCGAGCAATCCGTGCAATTGGTATAGAAGAATGGACTGATGCTATTGTTGCGAGCAACGTTTGGTTGGAAACCTTTATGGTCCAACTTTCCACTATTCTGAATGATGCTAACGGAACACCTCTCGAAGAAGTTGAAAAACTGCTGATGCGGAAGGGACTAGCGGGATTTGTGAACCATACTTTGGGTTCTAAATTTTTGAAAGGTCGCTGGGATCAAACCTGTATCGATACCGAGTTCGGAGCCTGGCATGCAAACTGTTACCAACTGAGAAATAAAATTGTACATGCTGGATACATAGCTTCAAAAGCTGAGGCACTTCTAGCATATGACGCTGCGCACAATTTGGCTCACCACATCACTTTAAGAGCTTCAAAATTAAAAGAAAAAAAAATTGTTTCAATATTAGAACCTTTAATATCCATGGCATCATCACAGCCCAAAAGAGGCAATTAGTATTTTCAATTCACCACTCATCATCGCCTCTTAAAATAACCGCCTGATCTTCTGGCACAGCATCTGAATACCATTTCTCAATCATTTCAATAGAAGTGCGCATGTTTCTTGCAAGCCAATAGATGCTAACAGGTGGTGATCTTTGCAACTGCCAAGTGGCATAGGAATGCCGGAATGAATAGGTGGAATATTTCTCACCAAATGGATCATATAAAAGATCAGCAGCTTTCAGCAGACTATTTAGAGATGAATTTAAGCTGCCAATGCGTTTGCCCAAGTAATTGCAGAACAAGGGGTCGTCTTTACCGGGCCATCTTCCAAACTGAGTTTTGAATAATCGATACTGCCCTTCAAACCCATCATAGGATGTGCGCTTGGGTATGAACCGTTCTGGTCGCCGACCCTTACCATAAGCAAGGATCGTTATTTCTTGCTCTTTCATCGGCGTGTTTATTGCTTCTTTCATGCCTTCAATATGGCCCCAATTGAGATTAAACATCTCGCCGGGTCTCATGCCAGTTTCAGCAGCAATGATGATGAAGTTATTCAAAAGGAATCTCTCATAAAGCAGCTTTGGATTTTGCGGAACTTCGGCAATACGCTGCTCACTGAGCATCAGCAGTTTTTGATATTGGTCTTTTGTAAATGAGGGGCGTTTTGTAACTGGCACACGTCCCAATTCTAATTTGGGAATATCACCCTGTTTAAGATGCCCCTCTCTAACCGCATGTTTAAACACACCGCGCAAAAAGCTTGCTTCACGTTTTAATGTACTTGGAGATGCTTCAACGTGGCGCACGCGCATTCTAAGGTTGCGTCCAGCCCGTTCATGATTTTCAAATTCAATATCTTTGCCATCACCTGTTGTCCAAAATACTTTTCGCCAATCTAAATATTTGAGCAGATCATGATGGTGGATGGTTGAGATAGTTTGATTGCCAAAATAGGGAATGAAATATCTCTCAACTGTTGCTTTTGCATGTTTGGCATGACCCAATCGTTTGGGTTTGAGTTTTGCTTCTTCAAATAGCAAATCAATATAATCACATGCCAATTTATCAAAGCTGGCATTGCCTGTTAGCAATCCATTTTCGGCACGAATTTTGGTTTCCATATAGATATAGGCTGCTTTTTCATGCGCTTCTGCTTGATCATCGGTGCCAAGTCCAATTCGGAATTGGGGATGCCCAGCTAAGGTAAAGCGCACGCCATATGATCCGCTATCGCTCCGTTTGAAGACTGTATAATTGGATTTTGGTTTTCCCTGTTTGGCCATCAAATACATCATCACCAAAAAAAGCATTGGTGGTTCCCTGTGCTAGAACTGTGCTAAAACACGGATTTTGCAGATCGCTAAGTTATCGAAATAATTACATCTACAGGCATCTGTGCTAGTGGTGTGCTAGTTATAAAACAGGCTGAATCAGGTCTAAAGAAATATTTTTTACAAGCTAAATCAGTAAGTTAATGGCGCACCCGACAGGATTCGAACCTGTGGCCTCTGCCTTCGGAGGGATCAGGAATAGTTATTTTTGAATTCCCTTGAAATTACTTAAAATTGATATTATCATTATATTTCAATAATATATGACGTATTCAATTTACATACACTTATCGTAGTTTACTTGAAATTACCCGAAGCGTGCTGCCCCGGTGCTGCCCAGAGAAGTTTTATGACGAAGAAACGCCTTACTAAGAAAGTAGTCGATAATCTCGTAGCTAAAGAACGTGACTACGTAGAATGGTGCGGAGCTTTGGCCGGATTTGGTTGTCGCGTTCGCAAATCTGGAACCAAGACATTTATTGCCATGTATCGCATTGGCGGACGCAACGCACCCGTCAAGCGGGTTACCATCGGGCCTTATGGCAAACTTACAGTCGAAGAAGCTCGTAGTATGGCCGGTGAAGTTTTGGCGAAGGCCCGTTTGGGGGAGGATGTCGCAGAGATAAAAGCCAAAGAACGCGCGCAACTTACCATGACGCAATTATGTGACGAGTATTTAGAGCACGGTTGTGATCTGAAGAAAGCATCAACAATCGCGACGGATAAGGGACGCATTGAAGGGCATATCAAGCCACTTCTCGGTACTAAGCAGATTGGCAAGATAAAGCGAACAGACATTCAGAAGTTCTTGCGCGACGTTGCAACTGGCAAAACTGCAAGGGACAAGAAGACCGGGAAATTCGGGCGGTCGATTATTAAGGGCGGAAAAGGTACTGCAACACGGACCGTTCGTTTACTTGGCGGCATTTTAAGTTATGCGGTTCAACAAGGCTATATCGAAACAAACCCAAGAACCGGCGTAAAACTCTACCCTGACAACAAGGGGCAACGTTTTCTATCAGAAGAAGAGTTGCAACGTTTGGGGGATACTATGCGCGAGGCAGAAACAATTGGCCTACCTTGGATATTCAACGAAGGTAAGAAAACCAAACATCGGCCTAAAATCGAAGAAAACCGGCGCGAAATAATTTCACCACATGCTGTCGCAGCCGTCCGTTTAATTCTTTTAACAGGGTGTCGTGTTGGCGAAATTCTCAAACTCCGTTGGAATGAAGTTGATTTCGAACGTGGCTTATTACATCTGCCGGACTCTAAGACCGGCGCAAAGCCGGTTGTATTGGCGGCACCGGCTTTGGAAGTGCTAAGCACCCTACCCCGAACGGACGATTACGTTATATCGGGAGCTATTCCCGGCAAGCCCCGCTCGGACCTCAAGCGCCCATGGCAACGAATTTGTAACCATGCAAAATTAGAAGGCGTACGGTTGCATGACCTTCGACATACTTATGCGTCCGTTGGCGCTATGTCAGGCATGGGGCTTGGTGTTGTGGGCAAACTTCTAGGCCACCAAACACCTGAAACCACCGCACAATATTCCCACTTCGCCGATGATCCGTTGCGCCGTGCGTCTGAGACTATTGGGGGGAGTATTGCGGCGGCTTTGGCAGGAGGTAATTCCTCGAACGTTATTGACTTGACCCAACACAAAAAAGGTTCGTGAGCAATGGGGGTTTCAGTTGGCAGATACGAAATCGAGAATATCCCAATTTCGAAAAAAAGGCGAAAGCCCAAATTCCTGTTTGATATTGAATTGGCCAAAAAAACCTACGAAATGAAGGCCGCTAATCCAGGCGTCAGCTTGAACAAGATTGTCAACTCTTTGCTCGAGCAATATTTAAGTGATGATCAGTTGACTGATTTTGAATCTCACAAGCGTAGAATTTTAAGGAGAGTGAAGCTCATCGGCCATATATAATGTAGCGAAGTGGTCAGCACTTTTCCCAAGCCAACTATACAAATAGAGCCACTAGCTTCTGAATTTACCATGGCAGTTCAACCTTGTGTTCATAGCTTGGGCAAGGTTTAGGGCGTTTACCAAGCTTGAGTAGTTCAATTAGGTTTTGTTTGTCAATTTTGTAGATATATGCGTGATCTCTGCCATTATTGCGATCTATAAACCATAAACCGTGATTGCCAAAATCAAATACCACCATTGCATCCAATCGCGCCCATTCGGACAATAGTTGCGAGTATCCCGGAGATGTTTTATGAATTTCAACGCCATCTATGGTTCTCATATAACCTATCCACAATGCCCTTCGGAACTTTTCCCAACCAGTTTTAAGCCTTAGGCCGTCAACGATCCAACAGATATTAGGATAGAAGTTCGTCCGCGCTTCCACTTCCTCTCTACGGATAAGTGAATGCTGAAATTCTATAGCAAATCCATCCGGTACGAAGACATCCGCAATGTGCATTTCACCTGTTTCATCCCTTTGACTATATTCCTGCCACTCGGCGGGAAATTCATTTTTCCAAGCCCTATGCCAAGGTGTTTCTTTCTCCCAATTGCAGTCGCGTTTTTTCCGCCTTTTGTGCGCCCAATGATTAATTTTAATAGGTCCACATTTTGGAATCATACCGTTGCCACAATGAGGACAAGTGCCAATCAAGTTAATCGAAGCTTCTGTGCGGATATTATTTACCAATGCGTATTTCATCTACTAGAGGTAGTATTGTTGGCGCGCTATTCAAGTTTTGTGGGCGTCGATGTGATCTCAACACCTGTGCAATAGTATTCTATACTAGAGCATGTAAGATATTTCAGCGTCGTAGGATTGGATCGTATTTTGAATGTCCTATTATTAGTTTCAGTTTGATTTTACTCCTTGGGAATAACTTGAAAAGGATTCCCATGACTGATCAACAATATCTGAGACGTGAACAAGCCGCCACCTACCTTCAAGAACGCTACGGTGCCTACACACCTGAAACTCTCGCCAAGTTGGCGACTGTTGGCGGCGGTCCGCCGTTTGTAAAGTTCGATCGCTTTCCGCTTTATCTTCCTGAGGATTTAGACGTGTGGGCAAAAGGCAGAATGTCAAAACTGGTTCATTCAACATCTGAACTCGGACCGGAAAGCTAATCAATGTCGGAAGGTAAGAGTTGGCAAAACCTGCCAATGGTTTTGCGTGAATATGATCAATGGGTTGTATGGAAGTTAGAAGACCGGGAAGGCACGAAGCCGACCAAAGTACCCTATAGTGCGACTACGGGGCGCATGGCGTCCGTTACCGACCCTTCGACGTGGGCAACGTTTGAACAAGCGGTAGCGTGTGCAGAAGCGCAGAACATGACGTATTCGGGTATCGGCTTTGTGTTCACAGAAACGGACCCGTTCGCGGGCGTTGATCTTGACGACACGAAGGGCGACGAAAGCGCCTTACGCACGCAACTTAAGATATTCGAAATGTTCAACAGCTACGCCGAACGTTCGCCGTCCGGTACAGGCTTGCACATTATTTGCCGGGGCCACATTCCGAACGGACGTAGACGCGGTAGCGTAGAACTGTATAGTTCCGACCGCTTCTTTACCATGACGGGCGACGTATACCTTAACGCGCCTGTGCGTGAATGCCAGACGCTTGTAAGCACCCTATGGCACCAACTAGGCGGACAGATTGAAACGTACGTACACGGCGGCGACCTTGTAGAGAAAATGACCGACGCCGAAATAATCGAGAAGGCGTCTAACGCAGTCAACGGCGACAAGTTCGTATCGCTGCATACTGGCGATTGGGAGCACCAATACCCTTCTCAGTCGGAAGCCGACCAAGCGTACATGAACTTCTTAGCGTTCTATTCGCAGCACCGCACGCAGCTTATGCGGTTGTTCCGCCAAAGCCCGCTAGGCCAGCGCGAAAAGGCACAGCGCAACGGATACCTTAACTACACAATCAACAAAGCACTCGACCGCATGTTGCCGCCTATCGACCTTGACGGGTTCAAGAACGCAGCCGAAGAAGCTATAGCAGCGATCAAGGCACAGAACGCCCCGGCACCTGTGAGCACGCCTGCCATTGATCTAAGCGCCCAAATAACCCGCGCCCTTACCCCGGCAAGCCCCGCTAAGCCTGCCATGGTTTCGCCCCCGATACCGGCCCCGGCCATGCCTACAAAGACCATAGACCAACCGCCCGGATTGCTAGGCGAACTATCGGACTTTATCTATAGGTCTGCGCCGCGCCCTGTACCTGAAATTGCGCTTGCGGGCGCAATCGGTCTTATGGCTGGCGTGTGTGGTCGTAGCTACAACGTATCCGCTACCGGCCTTAACATGTACCTGTTGCTACTGGCACCGACCGGCACAGGTAAAGAGGCTATGCAATCGGGTATAAGTACGTTCATGTCGTACGTTGAACGCGGCGGCATAGTAGGCAAAACAGCGCTTAACGCCATGCCAGCCGTGAGCGAATTTACCGGCCCGGCGGAAATATCCAGCGGGCAAGCTCTACTAAAGTTCATACAGAAGCAACGTAGTTTTGTTTCGGTCGTTGGCGAATTCGGCCTAGCTATGCAACGCCTCGCACACCCACGGGCAACGTCATCCGACATTCTGTTAAAAAAGGTATTACTCGATCTATTCAACAAATCAGGAATGGGCAACGTTCTTAAGCCAATGATATACAGCGACAAGGACAAGAACACCGAAGACGTGCTTGCCCCTGCATTTACGTTGTTAGGAGAAAGTACACCCGAAAGTTACTTCAACAACTTAGATGAAAGTCTTGTAGCCGATGGCCTATTACCGCGAATACTGACAATCACCTACGAAGGCAAACGCCCACATCTTAACACCGATCACGCGTCTGCGGTTCCTTCGATGGATACGGTGGGTAAATTCTGCGCTTTGTGCGACAATAGCCTTAAGTTGAATTCCCACAATCACGCTATGAATGTTGAGTACACGCCTGAAGCTAGATTATTTCTAGACAGGATAGAAGAATACACAACTGACCAAATCAACTCACCAGATCAACGTGACGTAATCCGGCACCTTTGGAACCGCGCGCACCTTAAGACGCTTAAGCTCGCTGCGTTAGTGGCTGTCGGCTGCAACCCTTCGCAACCGGTTATCAGCAAAGGTAACGCGCAGTGGGCCTATGATGTAGTTGAGCGCGATGTGCTTAAGATCAGCAACCAATTTGAAACAGGAGA
Organism: Lentilitoribacter sp. Alg239-R112; assembly: GCF_900537175.1. Taxonomy (GTDB): domain Bacteria; phylum Pseudomonadota; class Alphaproteobacteria; order Rhizobiales; family Rhizobiaceae; genus Lentilitoribacter. Next base: position 1,079,067 of record NZ_LS999833.1, read on the forward strand.
TATAGGACGCAATAGCGAGCAAACCAAACAAATCGCAGATATAAAACGCGTGATCTCACAGTACCTTTGCGACGGTTTTGAAAAAGCAAGCAAGTATGGAGTTAAACGCAATCTCTACGAAGCAAGAGTCATTCCCCACAGCTACGTATCAAAACGCCTCTTGAATATGGCATCATTTAAACATGACAAAATCGGTGCTAACGCAGCTCTAAAACGGGCGCTTCAAATTCTGCAAGATGATGGTGTACTTGTTGAAGTAGGGCGTGGCGACCTGAGCAAATTCAAGACAACTGGTCGTGGCTTTATGTTGAGCGACAACTCATTACTTGCCAACGATAAATAATATTAGGTCGGGCTACCAATAATAATCTCCATAACAATCTGAAAATACTAAGAAAATCCAAGCTCATTACTGTATTAACAATATTATGAGACCACCTATACGTAAATTAAAAATGCATATTCTTGCCTGTGGGCAATTCGACTTAATATTCCTAATATCATAATAATATTACATTTTATTATTTATTATCAAAGCGATACCAATATTACGCTTCTTCTTAAACTGTAATAATTTCTTTGATGACGCAGTTAGCGCACTTTTTTGAAAGTGTAACCTTTTGCTTGTTCAATCCGCATTATTTCCTTTCGCACGCCCCGCCAATAACCTATCTGGTAGCTGTCACAATCACGAATAGCCCGATTCTCTTTCTCCACCGCGTGGGAAAATGCATCATCGGAATATTTAACATACAGACTTTCGATTTCTTGTTGAATGGCGACACGATCAAGTAGCACGGGTCGCAGATAACATTGCAAAAGTTCAATTAAAACCGCTCCCCATATTGGAGAGAGGCAAACAACTAGAATCGCGAACCAACCCATTGACGAATAACCTTGTTCTGTTGTTAGTACATTTTGTACTTATAACAGAACAAAGGATACATAGCCATAACGTAGTTAATCGAGAACATAATGTTCTCATGGATATATTTGCAAAACGACTAAAAGAACGAGCGAAACAGCTTGGTGTTTCAAATTCTGAAGCCGCTCGTCGCGCTGGTTTAGAAGAAAGAAGATACGGCCACTACGTAACTGGTCGAAATGAACCTGATCTAGCTACTTTGAAACGAATAGCCGAAGCTCTTGGTACAACGCCAAATTGGCTGCTCGGCGTGGTTGATTTAAATGAATTTGACACTGAAAAGGTGCAGCTTGTAGAAAGATTTATAAACTCTGCAAATATTTTGGAACCGTCAGAACTTAATCAATTAATACTTCAGGTAGAAGCGGTAGCTGCTGCAAAAGGCAATGTAAAGAAAGAATCTTAATGGCCAACGAAGAATTTCTAGAACGCTTTATTCGCGAAAACCAAGCTGGACTAGATGGCGGAATTATAGCTTTAGATCACGACAAGAAAAATGTCGTATATGTCGCCCTAAATAAAAAATACCGTCTGACGGATCCCGAAGAATTTGTTCGTGCAAGTGCCTATGTATCGTTAGTGCTCGATTACGGCTACTCCCGAGAACAAATAGAAATCGAATTCACCGTTCCGCATCGCGTACCAAATATCCATTCGGATATAGTGGTATTCAAGGATAAAGCCAAGAAAACGCCGTATATTGTCGTTGAATGTAAGCGCGAAGAGGCTAGCCAGGGTGAACTCGACCAAGCTGTTGAACAAGGCTTTGGATACGCTAATTCCTTAAAGGCTGACTTCATGTGGATGACTTCGGGTATCCGCAACGACTATTATAAGGTCTCGGGTTTTGGTGGCACCGAACGAGTCGAAAATCGTATCGCAGATCTTCCCAAAGAAGGGAATGAAGAAGCATCGCGCGCAAAATACACCAAGGGAGGCAAAGAGGGGTTTGAGCTTGAGATTGTTGAAGAAACCGAACTTACGCGAAAGTTCAAACAAGCCCATGATGCACTGTGGGCAGGCGGAAAACGGAACCCTTCGGAGGCTTTTGATGAACTCGACAAACTGATATTCTGCAAAATTTGGGATGAAAAAACACCACGCAAGCCCGGAGAGGCTTATGATTTTCAAGTGTTTACAGATGATAAAGGCAACGCACTCAAGCAGCGCATCCAAAAACTATATGAAAAAGGCCGCGAAAGAGACGAAGAGGTCTTCAAGGAAGACATTCGCCTTTCAAACTCCGAACTTCAAACCGTAGTTGGTTACCTAGCCGGTACGGACCTTGGCAATACTGACCTCGATAGTAAAGGTCGCGCGTTTGAAACCTTCATGACTGGTTTCTTTCGAGGTGAATTTGGTCAATATTTCACCCCGCGTAACATCGTGAAATTTATCGTTGACGCTTTGCCGATCACTCATGACTCTGTTGTCATTGATACGTCATGCGGTAGCGGTGGCTTTCTGCTTCACGCACTCGATAAGGTACGCCGAGAGGCCGACAAAATGGCTGAAGATGGCTACTTTGGACCAAAATCTGTACAACACCACAAGCATTGGCACGACTTCGCCGAAAACAACCTATTTGGCATCGAAATTTCTGAGGGTATCGCCCGCACGGCAAAGATGAATATGATCATCCATGACGATGGCCATACAAACGTTATTGCCTTCGACGGACTTGATTCAATCGGCACAATGCGTGACCGGATGAAAAACCAAGGTTTCAAACCGAACAGCTTTGACTATATCATCACGAACCCACCCTTCGGTTCTAAGGTGAAGCTGAACGAGAAGCGCTACCTCGAAGACTATGATCTTGGCTGCAAAGACATAGATTGGATCGACGCCAAGCTGAAGAACATTACCGTCAAACAGAAGAAGGTCGGCGAGAAGGATTTCATCCGTCGCAACCTCTTGGAAAAGGCGCGAGATCAGCAAACAACCGAAGTGCTGTTCATCGAACAATGCCATCGTTTCTTGAAACCGGGCGGCTATATGGCAATGGTCATACCAGATAGCATCCTGACGAATTCTAGTATGCAGTATGTGCGTGATTGGATCGAAGAACATTGGCGCATTGTCAGCGTCGTATCGCTTCCGCAATTTGCTTTTGCCGCTAATGGCGCGGGCGTGAAAAGTTCTGTTCTTTTTCTGCGCAAGCATGACGAGGCAACAACCATTGCCATTCAGCGCACCAAGGAAAAGGCGCAAGACGCAATTCATGGACGGGAAGATGGCGGCAAGGCGCTAGAAAAACTGATCAAAGAAAAGGCGGCGAAGCTGAAAAAAGGCGATACCACCATTCAACAAACAAACCAAGAGCTTGTCGCAAAACTGGACGCATTGAAAGCCCAAGGGAATTTGACGGCGGATGCCACGCGCAAGCTGAAGGCCGAAGCGGATAAGGCGAAGAAGGCGCATGAGGCCACCGAAGCTTATAAGCTATGGAAAGCTGCAACATCGGAACAATATAATGAACAGATCGCCACGATGCGCGAAACGTTGAACGATGAGTTCTTAGCCACAGTGAAGGCCAAGGTTACAGACTATGAAATCTTCATGGCGATTGCTGAAGACATTGGCTACGACGCGACGGCCCGCGTTACAGCTAAAAATGAACTTGATTCTGTAGCCGCTGAGCTAGGTAAGTTTATTGAACATATCGAAAAAGGGGGACCGCGCCCTTTTGCCTAAGCCCTAGCTTAGATGAAGAAAAATACTTCATCACAAGTTGGGGCAGACTTACCGGCAAACTGATGCCTCGCCTTTACTCGCCAAGTGTTCAGGTGTTTTTTGATCGCTTGTGGCGCGCTGATGGCGCTAGGTATCTGCGAGAACTCATCGCAAATGGCGCGTATGGCGCTCTTCCACCTGGCGATAGCTACGCGCCAGACCTACCAATAAAATTCGTTAGGTCTGCCGAATTGAAACCAAGTTTGGATATTGATCTAGATTCATGCCCACAAGTTGCGCAAGAATATTTCATCCCAAAAGCTCGTGCTCGCAAGGACGACATTCTGCTTGCTGTTAAGGGGGCAACAATCGCGTCCAAAAAGTCAGTCGCGCATGTTAAGGAAGACATCGGCGACGCGATTGTGAACGGTTCCATTTTTCGTATGCAGGCAAAGGAAGGCGTGAATGCTCGCTTCTTAGCAGTAGCTCTTTCAACGGAATTTGCAAAACGCCAGATGAAGCTTGCACTCGTGGCAAACAATGGCGTCGACTATCTGGACAAATCGCTCATACATAAGCTTGTCATACCGACGCCTGAAATTGGGAAGCAAGATCTGATTGTAGCCCGCTACGATGTAGCCACCCAAAAAAGCTATGAGTACACCCGAAAAGCCGAAGCATTGCTTGCCTCTATCGATGACTACTTACTTTCTGAACTTGGTATCGTGCTTCCGCTAAAACCGGATAACACAATCGCCAATCGTATGTTCCGAACAAACGCCCATGCACTTGGTGGATGGCGATTTGATCCACTTTTCCATTCATTCAAGCTTTGGCATGCAATTGAGGCATCGCCCACACCCAGCGCGAATCTTGGCGTCCATTGTAGGTTGGTGAAATCTGGTTTTGCAGCCGGTGGTGGCGTGCAACTTCACGACGACGACGGGATTATTCAGATTCGACCGACCAATATAGGTTCAGATCGTCAATTAAAATTTGATCGCAATATTTATCTTGATCGAAGCATTTTAACCAAACAACCAACTGACGTTCTTCAAAGAAGAGAAGTGCTTTTCAACAACACGAACAGCCAAGAGCAAGTCGGCAAGACGGTGTTTTTTGACATCGATGGTGCCTTCGTATGCTCCAACCATATTACGCGCATCGCGACCAACGAAGCAGAACTGGTACCGGAATACCTAGCCGCCGTTCTGAACACCTATCAGCGCTTGAAGGTTTTCTACAGCATTTGTACGAATTGGAACAACCAATCCGGCGTCAATGTTGATCTACTGCGTAAGCTTACGATACCTTTCCCTTCAATTAAAAAGCAACAGATAATAGCGGATGAGATCGGCAAAACCTTCAATCAAGCCAATTCCTTACGCCAAGAAGCAAATCATACATTGGAGAAAGCTAAGGCAGAAATTGAGGCAATCTTGTTGGGGGATGCAGCATGAGCACAGTTTTCAACGGCGCGTTCGCCCCATCCATTGGTGGATTTCTAACAGTGCGCGGATATGCTCGTCTCTCGGATATCGCTAAGTGCTCCTTCGCCGACGAGGCATACCAAAGAGAGCTAAAGAGTGAACATGTAGAAGATATCGCTCATTTTTATGATGAAGGCGAATATCTATTTTTCCCAGAGGTCATTCTTTCAGCAAAGCTGGAGATCATTTACGATGATGCGATTTATAATCAAATTGCGGGTGTCGGTAACTTGGGCACTCTTCAATCATTATTAGATGGGGCCACGTTTGAGTCTAATCTGAACGGACTCAAAATTAGACCTTATAAAAAAGAAAAGTCTGGTATCCAACGTTTTTCTGTTACTGTGCCTGATGATGAGAAACCTCTTAGGCGAATTGATGGGAACCATAGGTTAACCGCCTATGAACGCCTAAATGACAATAAATATGATAGTTATGTTGCACCTTTCTGCATAATCTTGCTCGATGAAAGGGACGCAGCAAGGAATGAAAAAGCGTTATTTCATAACATTAACTCAAAAGCTTTGCCTCTCACATCTGAGGAAGCACTTGCTGGTATCATTGACGATACAAAAGGATTCCCAGACAGCGAATTAAATGATCGATTTGGATCAGAATATCTTCAATGCCGTCAACTTTCAAAACAGTTAGATTTTACCTACTTGCCAAATATCAAAAATGTCTTTGGCAAGATCGAAGGGCAAGATGAATGTGCCCGGTCGGTGCTGATCCAGTCCTTGCAAGACGTACGCAAACAAATTGGCACGAAAATGTCGTTAGACATCGAAGCGATTTTCGAATCTATCAAACGCATCAATGATACGTATGGCGACAAACGATTGCAGGCGTCTACCGCGCAAGGACTTTTCGCTGCTTTTCTGTTTTTCCAACTGAATGAAGATCGATCACGTGGCAACTATGAGCAGTTCACCAATTGGGTATTACGGACGCATCAATATGAATTGCGATCCATCAATACCGAAGACCTGATCAAGATTTTCGGTAAGATTGCTCAATCGCGCAAACGGCAGGTGTTTGTATCGATGCAGTTCACCGAAGACACAAAGCCTAATTTCGAGGCAATAAAAAATGCCGTGGACGATCTCAACAAGACTCATGAGCTCGATATCGAAATTAGGCCAATTCGCATCGATCAATTCGATACCGGATTTTCCTATGAGATCAACGCGGAAGTGTTGCGTCTGATCGAGGATTCCGGCCTGCTCATTGCGGACCTGACCCATGGCAACAAGAACGTTTATCAGGAAATTGGTTACCTAATGGGATTGAACCAAGGCAAAGGCCTTGGCCACGAGAACTTCCTCTTAGTCCACAATGGTTCAATTGGCGACGTCCAGAAGGACATCGGCTTCAACATTGCTGGCATAAAACAATTGCGTCGTGATGACACGAACGCACTTCGCGAGGCTATAAAAGAACAAGTAGCCAAGTTTTATGGATTGGCTGATCATGAATAACAAAGACGCGACTAAGATAGAAAAATTCTTCTGCAATGACTGTGGGCAGAAAACTCGACATTTCATCCGTTCGGAGCATTCAACTACATCGCATGATGAATATGAGGTGGTCAGTTCAACGCAAAGGCTTTTAATCATCGAGTGTTGCGGGTGCGAACACCTGGCACTGGTCAAAAAAACTCATTTTTCTGAAGATGTGGAATATTCTTATCATCCAGTCACCCGAGAAGAAATAATTGAACCTATTTGGCAAGAAACTATTTATCCTCCCGTCACCTATCGTAGACCACCGCCTTGGTTTGAGGACTTACCGGACGATACATTAAGGGAAATTTCCGAGGAGATTTATAAATCGTTACAATCTGAATCGCTTTATCTGGCCACTTTCGGATCAAGAACACTTATTGACCGACTCATTGTCTTAACCGTAGGCGATCAAGGGAACTTTCGAAATGGACTTCGCAAACTAGAAGACGAAGGTATGTTATCAGTGCACGAAAGTGACATTCTCAAACCGGTTTTAGAAGCGGGAAATGCTGCGGCCCATCGTGGTTGGTCACCAAATAAAGATCAAATTGAGATAATTTTGAATACCGTTGAAAACCTCATACTGCGGTTGCTTGTTCTTCCCAAACTCTCAGAAGAGCTAGATGACGCCGTACCAAGTCGCAACGGTAAGGCAAAATCGAAGCCGAAAAAGCCATACGTAACCATTGAAAAAAAGATCAACGCAGCGCCCATTAGCCTTCGCACCGTTTATGACGCATTAGCAGAGAAGTTAAGAACACTAGGTGCTGATGTGACTGTTCATCCAAAAAAGCACTATATGGCATTTAGAAGAAAACGAAATTTTGCATCCGTTCAAATTTATAATCAAAATCACGTACTCAAGGTTTATCTGAGTCTTGACCCAGATGAAGTAGAAATTGATGGTTCATTTATGCGTGATGTCAGAAAGATTGGCCACTTTGGAACAGGCAACTTGGAAATTACAATAAAATCCAAAAAAGACATAGACAAAGTTTATGACCTCCTAGAAGCAAGTTACGCCGCTTCTTAAAAATTGAAAGTTGGAAGAAAGTGTGCTGCCCCGGTGCTGCCCACAGGTTTTTACAAGAAACATAAAAAAATCTAACCCATTGAAAACATTGGCGCACCCGGCAGAATTCGAATCTGCGACCTCTGCCTTCGGAGGGCAGCGCTCTATCCAGCTGAGCTACGGGTGCATTTGTGTTGATATATTTTAGCAACAAAGATTACATAACCGAACAAACGATACTCATCAATCGTGATTTTGATTATTTTTGCTTTGGTAGCCAAATTCGATCGTTTATTAATGCTGAAGTAAAAAATGACCCAATAATGGGCCATCTTTCCAATCTAGGTCATGTATTCAGATTGGCTTAGTAACTGTACCCGACACCACTTTCGATAGCGCGTGCAAGAGACACCTCCGGCCAGCGCCCCTCGCCGCCACGTTTTCTGATTTCCGCAAGTTGCATTTTAGCGCCAATCTTATCCCCACTCTCAACAAGCCCCTGCCCCATATAAGATCTTGCAAGTAAGTTGTTAGGATCTGCCGCTAGCGCTTCTTTGTAGTAGCTCATACCAAGTTCGATATTGCCAGCCTTGCGGTTTGTAAAACCATAATATGTTAATACGCGCGTATCTTTCTGGTCGCTCATAGCTGCTAGTACGGTTAGCGCTTGCGCGTAACGCCCAGCATAGGCCAATTCACGAACAGCATCGTAGCGAATATGATCTGTTAAAAGGTCACTTTTTGCATCAAGGCATGATTTAGTTTCCTTATGCCAAACTTTACCGTCTTTACATTTCTTAGATGTTTTTGTCTTTGCAGGCGGTGAATCATTGCTGGAATCTGAGCCGGCAGCAAACGCTGCGGATGGGATAGATAATACAAGGGCAAGTACAAGCGTTTTAATCATAACCGTTTCCTTTAAGTTTGCTTATCTATTCGACTTCATAAATAAACTCGATAGCCGTAAGATTAGCTTTTTCAATATTCATTACGATAGAGTTACGTTGCAGGATCGATATTTATTCGATAAAAAATGAAAATACTAAATTTGGCAAATTGTGGTTATGTATTGAATAAACTACACCATTGGTGCGTATGTAATATAACAACGTCTTTAATGAGGACAGTATTTCGAGGCTCTGCGTGAAACCAAATCAGTTCAAAACAGAGTTGATTGCACTTCTTCCAAGGTTAAAGCGTTATGCTTTGACACTTACTCGTGCGACTGGAGATGCCGACGACTTATTGCAGGACACCTGCACGCAGGCTCTTGCAAATTGGAAAAAGTACGACCCATCACAACCTTTGGATAGATGGGCATTTACAATCATGAGAAATGGTTGGTTCAGTGAACAGCGCAAACGAAAAGTTAGAATGGGAAGTGGCCAAACGCCGATAGAAGACATGCATGACTTATCTGACAACCACAATGCAGATGAACATTTATATGCAAACCAGGTCGGTAATGTTGTCCAAAAACTACCGGCAGATTTATCGAGCACATTATTGCTCGTGGCGAAAGAAGGCTATTCCTACAAAGAAGCAGCACAGGCACTTGATGTGCCAGTTGGAACAATTATGAGCAGAATACATCGCGCACGCCAGATGGTCAGTCAGTCCCTTAATCGGGGCTCCGAGCGAGGAGATAAACATGAGTAAAGATTATACCAAGCTCAGCGCCTATATTGACGGCGAACTCACGCCAGAAGAAGTGATCGAAATACAATCCCTACTTGGCAGTGATTCAGATTTCGCAAACGAATTGAAGTTCCTTGAAGCGGCCGACCTTGCTGCAAACTCAGACTTTGATGAGATGCTCAACGAACCGATATCACCAAACCTCATTGCACAAATTCAAGCAACTGAATTAGGACCATCCGTACCAGTCGCTGCAAATTCCAATTTCAAATGGAGATCCATGGCTGCGGCGGCGCTTTTCATGCTCGTTGGCGGGGTCGGCGGATATGTTATTAATGAACAAACCGCACCTGATGTACAAATCGCTGCGTCCAAAAACTGGTTAGAATATGTGGCCGGATATCATGGCATTTATGCCGGGCAAAAACGCCACCTTGTTGAAGTCGCCGCAAGTGAAAGCGAACATATCAAAAACTGGCTTAGCAAAACCACCAATGTCGGGTTTTCAATTCCAGACCTGTCTCAACATGGTTTGGAATTTCGTGGCGCAAGATTACTGGCCGTCAAATCTCAGCCTGTTGCACAATTGATGTTTACAGATAAAAACGGTGCCGTTGTTGCAATTTGTTTTAAGCAAGGTGCAAATGGTGCGATGGGCTCTGAGGTTTTTGAAGAAAATCAGATCGATGATTTTGATATTATCTCTTGGAATGAGCGCTCTGCTAACTTTCTTGTCATCGGCGATGCGGAACAAAACCAATTGAAAGATATTGCAGACACAGTTCGGTTGAGCATATAAATCTTGAAACAATACGCTGAGAAAATTTAAGTGCCAGCATAACGTATTCACTTAAACAAAAACGACTGCCCAAATAAATCAGGCAGTCGATATTCATCATAGGCAGACAGCGAAACCACGATCACAAGTGTGGAGCTGCTGCTCGATTGCGATTAAGCAGATCTGTATAGTTTCGTCATTACAAACTCTCTGTGACCAAGAGCTTCAGCTGCTGTAAGGCGGCCATTTGCTGTACGACGGATCATTTCAATAAGGTCATCACCAGCTTCACTGATTGTCTTCTCACGAGTTAGCACGCCGGTTACATCCACATCGATATGTTCGCTCATTGTGCGAAGCGTACGTGGGTTACCAGAGATTTTGATAACTGGTACGATTGGGTTACCAACCACATTACCCTGACCCGTTGGGAATGTGTGAACCACATACCCGGCAGCAGCCATAAGAGTCACACACTCAGCAGCAGCCGAAGATGTGTCCATGAAGTAAAGCCCGTTACCTTTTTCCGGCTCTTCAGCAGGTCCAAGTGCATCAATGTATTTTGAAGTACGGCCAATTTTCTCAAGGTTACCCAAAGCTTTTTCTTCGATTGTCGAAAGACCACCAAGAATATTACCCTTAGTTGGCTGACTATCTGAAAGATCATCTGTCTGGTGCGCAAATATCACATCATCAGAATAAGCTTTGAAGATTTTCATAAATTTAGCGGCGGCTTCTGGATTAGCTGCACGCGATTCACAGATGTGCTCTGCACCAGTGATCTCAGATGTCTCACCAAAGCAACCATAAAGGCCAAGAGGGAGAAGTTTATCATACATGTTACCAACAGTTGGGCATGATGAAAGACCTGTTGTTGTATCAGATTCACCACATTTTGTGGAAACCCAAAGATCGCTGATCGGACGTTCTTCACGTGCAATTTCACTTGCCCAGTGAACATATTCTTTTGCTTGACGGCTGGCAGCTGCGATTGTCGCAATATCGCCATTCTGCTCAATTGAGAACTCGGCAACAGGCTTGCCAGTTTTGCGAATTCCGTCAGCAATAACCTTTGTCCAAGATGGTTCAATGCCAATAACGATAACAGCAGCAACGTTTGGATTAGCGCCTGTTCCGATCATTGTGCGGAAATGCAAATCTAGATCTTCACCAAACTGCAAACGCCCATAGGCATGCGGCAAGGCTAGAGTACCTGAAATATTGTTAGCAACGGCTTGGCAAGCAGCGTTGGAAATATCGTCAACGGGAAGAATGGCTACATAATTACGAACGCCTACACGGCCATTTTCGCGAACATATCCCTGAATTGTTGTATCATCATACATATTAGTGCTCCCTACCAGCGCTTTGTTTTAAGATTTTGAGTGTGCACATGGCCACCCTTTTCAGCCGGACCAACCATTTTACCAATGTCTTCACCGTATTTGATGATGGTATCGCCTTCTTTCAGATCAGTTAGAGCAATTTTGTGACCAATTGGCACATCGCCTTTTGAAACCAAATTGAAATCGCTGTTGTCTTCAGTAACAACACACAGCATTTCCGTATTTGCGGTTAGGCCTTCTACAACGACAACACCAACGTTGTCTTTCTTATCGTGAACGAGCAAGTGAGGTATGGGCATAAAGATAATATCCTATATCTAATTTACATATGGCGGCTTTATAACACAGAGCGGGTCTTATACAAGACTTATTATATAAGTTATTGCGTTTTTTTGATTTCATGTGCTATTCAAAGGCGGAGAGGATTCATAAATGTCAGACACGCCAACACCGCCTACTCTTCTTTATAAGCAGGTCCATGACGCTGTTTTTGAACGGATAATATCTGGTGAACTTGGCCCGGGTGCAATGCTACCGAGCGAGATGGAATTAGCTGCTGCTTATAAAGTAAGCCAAGGCACCGCGCGTAAAGCATTATCAGAATTGGAGCAAAGTGGTGTCGTGGAACGTATACAGGGGCGCGGCACATTTGTTGCAACAACCACGCCGGAGAAAGAACATTTCCACTTTTTTCGGTTGCGATCTAGCGATAGAGCACCAGCAATTCCCAACAAAGGGCTGTCATCGATTATCCGTCGAGAAGCCACCGCAGATGAAAAAAAACACCTAAAGATGGATACAGATGATGTATTTGAAATCAACCGGACACGCGCGATTGATAACGAACCTGTTTGCCATGAAGTTTGCTTGGTAGAGGCCGCCAAATTTTCCGGATTGATGGATCGTGATCCTTTGCCGAACTCGCTTTACCCTCTTTATCAACGTGCATATGGCCAGAGAATTATACAAGCTGATGAAAATCTGAAAGCAGTGCCTGCAACAAGCCCAGTCGCCAAACTATTGGGTATCAAGAAAAATACACCGATTTTGGAAGTCGAACGTTTTGCAATCGGTATATCTGGTGCACCGGTTGAATATCGAATTACATATTTTATTGCCGACAAGTATCATTATAACATTGTTTTAAAATAACGATGTTCTTTACAGCAAACCAATTTGATAGCATTGATAATATGCTTGTCACAATCCACAACTGAACAACAAACAAAAGGGAGATTACCTGCATGTCGGTAGATGAAAGAATTGTCAGCGATTTTGTGAACAATAAGATCGATTTCGTAACAACAGTGCCGTGTAAGCAGCTAGCTGGCGTTATAGATAAGATTGAAGAATCAAAGGATATCTTCCACATACCCGCTAATAAAGAAGACGAGGGTATGGGCCTTTGCGCAGGTGCGTATATGGGAGGCAAACGCCCCGCCATCATTATGCAGAACACTGCGATTGGTGTCACCATCAATACGCTGGTTACGCTTACACAATATTACCGTATGCCTCTTCCCATGCTTATCAGCTATCGTGGCGAACTTGGTGAGCCAGTTGCTTGTCAGGTTGAAATGGCAGTCCATACAAAAGCATTGCTGGCGCAACTTAATATACCAACATACCACTTCCACAAAGAAGATGACATTGAAGAACTGGATAAGATCCTCAAACATACTTTCATGTGCAACAAACCCGTGGCAATCCTGACTGATGCCTCATTCTGGAAAGGATATTAATATGATCCGCTCAGACATTCTTAAAGAACTTATCCCAGTTATTTCAGACCAACTGGTTGTTTGTAACATTGGCTTGCCGAGCCAGGAACTGCATATGCTTGATGACCAGCCGAGCAATTTTTACATGCTGGGCACGATGGGTCTTTCATCTTCGATTGGCTTGGGTCTCGCCCTTGCACAAAACAAGAAAGTGATCTCAATTGATGGCGATGGTTCTGTTCTAACGAACTTTGGCACTTTGCCAACAATAGCAAACAATGCCGCCGACAACTTCATCCTCTTGATTATCGATAATGGCAGCTATGGTTCGACAGGTGATCAGCCTACATATGCGGGTAAGAAAACATCTTTAGCAGCTGTTGCAAAGGCATGCGGCTGTGAGAATGTTATCGAATGCACCGCTGAAGACACAGTCAGTGCTGTCAAAGAAGCTGTTGCAGGCGACAAGATGACGATTATCGTTGCAAAATGCGAATCCGGCAATATTAAGGTTCCAGTTATTACCATGGACCCTGTTGTCATCCGTGATCGCTTTATGAAAACGGTCGCAAGTTAGTTACACAGCATACATAAGCAGTGACTTACTTAAAATAATCCATAATAAAATCGGCGATATTCTCAATATCGTCGATATGATAAACAGGCCTTGAATCAATTGTTGAATCAAGGTCATCGCTGGCAATCGCGATTACATTTTTTATTTTGCCCGAACCCGCATTTTTCCTGCTCTGAGCACGAATAACCTGTAACTTTGGAAAATCGGAAAACTTGAATCCTTCAACCAAAATAAGGTCAACGGGTTTCATTTTCGCGACAAGCTCATCAAGATCCGGCTCATCTTCATCAGCAATTATTTCATGCATCAAAGCAAAGCGTTTTGATGAGGAAAGCATGACTTCCTGAGCGCCTGATTGACGATGTTTAAAACTGTCGGTTCCGGGCTGATCAACATCAAACTCATGGTGTGCGTGCTTGACTGTTGAAATACTCAACCCGCGGCTTGTCATTTCCGCTACAAGCGCTGCGGTCAAAGTAGTTTTGCCAGAATCTTTCCAACCTGAAATACCAAATATTTTTTGCGCCTTATTCATATCTATCGCTTTCAAACATCTGTTTCGCACGTATCCAGTCCTGCGGGGTGTTTACATTAATAAATTGCTCTTCAAACTCATCCGGCAATTCTAATTTCTGCCAATCTTGTGATCTGATGAAATTCATAACTTTTCCGTTCTCACCGCTCATTAAAAATCTTCGTAAGTGTGCGGCGCATGATATGGGCCAAAGCGCAAATAGTTGCTGTGAAAAGCCACCGACAAACGGGACAATAATTTCAGATGCACTGCCAGCATTCTGCATTTTATCTACAAGATCAATTGGTGAAAATGGCGCATCTGCGGGTACACTTGCAATATGTGTAATGTGCGGACTGCGCTCCTGCGCATGTTCCAATCCAGACAATATTCCAGCCAACGGCCCCTGGCCACCTTCTATGACATCAGGAATGGTGACATACGGCTCTAAACCGGAAGTATCATTTGCATTGACAATCACCTGATTAACATGATCATTCAAACGCCGAATAGCGCGATGGATCAACGCTTCATCACCGAGCTTGAGCCATAATTTATCGTCATTGCCCATACGTCTGGATGCACCGCCTGCAACAACAAGACCACAAATATTTTCTACTTTCACAAAAGGCTCATTTCATTTTCAAGATTTTCATAACAACATGTTGGAATCTGGCACCAAACTGCGTCAGATGATATCACTATGACATTTAATTTCGCAATTCACTGGACAGAGTGAACAAGTATTCTTAACTGTCATCTAACGGTAATATATTTAGCAAACAGGCCCGTCATGAGTGAAGAAGAAAATAATCAGCCTCCGACTGATATTCGCATCTCTAAAGATCGAGCACTCATGACACTCACCTATCCAGATGAGTATAAAGCTGAATTGACCGCAGAATATTTACGCATATTCTCTCCGTCGGCAGAAGTTACAGGACATGGACCTGGGCAGGAAGTCACCCAAGACGGAAAACGCCATGTGTTGATAACTGACGTTACACCAACGGGCCGTTATGCCATACGCATTCAGTTTTCTGATGGGCATGAGACGGGTCTCTATCGATGGGCCTATCTGCGACAATTATCAGAAGAGAAAGATGAGCGCTGGGCAGCTTATCTTGAAGAACTTACCAACAAAAACCTATCGCGCGGTTAGTCTAAACCGTTGAACTTTAGCAGGATACAAAATGGCACAAATCACCAGTGAAATCGTTACTGAATGCCTTAAAACAATTAAAGGCCCCGACCTTGAAGGCGATCTAGTTTCGCGAGGCATGGTTAGTCCGATCATGATTGATGATGGAAAAGTTATTTTTTCCATCACAGTGCCATCGAGCCGAACAGAAGAACTTGAACCCATGCGACTCGCTGCTCAGAAGGCGGTTATGGCTTTAGACGGCGTCACTAGTGCCATGGTTGTTTTCACTGCAGAACGCGAGGCTGGTTCTGAACCTGCCCCACGTCCGACACCGCCACCAAGTGCCCAACCTTCCAAAGGCCGTCAGGTGAACAGCAGTGCACCCGTTCCGGGGATTAAATCAATTATTGCAGTAGCATCAGGTAAAGGTGGTGTGGGCAAATCCACAACATCAGTTAATCTTGCCATTGCTCTTGCAAAACTTGGCCAGAAAGTCGGAATTTTGGACGCAGATATTTATGGTCCCTCCATGCCGCGTCTTATGGGCATCAAGGATCAACCGACTGTGAACGGCAAAATCTTGACACCACTTGAGGGCCATGGCGTTAAAGTCATGTCTATGGGATTTCTGGTTGACGAGGACACGCCGATGATTTGGCGCGGACCAATGGTTATTTCTGCTCTTACTCAAATGCTGCGAGAAGTCGAATGGGGAGAGCTCGATGTTCTCGTCGTTGACATGCCTCCGGGCACAGGTGATGCACAGTTGACCATGTCACAACAAGTGCCACTCGCGGGTGCTGTCATTGTATCAACACCTCAGGACATTGCGCTGATTGATGCTCGTAAGGGCCTTAATATGTTCCGCAAAGTGGATGTTCCCATTCTCGGCTTGATCGAAAATATGAGTACATTTATCTGCCCTAAATGCGGAGAACACTCTCATATCTTCGGTCACGGCGGAGCACGAGATGAAGCAGAACGCGTTGGCGTTCCGTTCTTAGGTGAAATTCCGCTTCACATGGATATCCGTCTTAATTCAGATGGAGGTACACCAATCGTCTCATCCAGCCCGGATGGAGCACATGCAAAAGTCTATCTTCAAATCGCACAAAGCGTTATTGACAAGCTTGACGGTGCTGGCTTTGCGGACACTGCACCATCCATCACGTTTGAATAGCTTGATCTAAGCAATTTCAACTTGATAGTTGATGTTTTCAACATTTATAAATCGGGCCATGCGTCCGATTTCCTGCCTGAGCTTTTCATATCGTTTAGCCGTCCATTTGACTTTGGGTTCCGGCCAGAATTGCAAAACATTTAGATCACTTTTTTGACGGTCCGCTTTGATCTCAATTCGCCCCACAAATTTGTCACCCTCCAAAATGGGGTAAACATAATATCCCCATTTCCGCTTCTTTGCAGGTACAAACATTTCAATACGATATTCAAATCCAAACAGTCGCTCAATCCGATTGCGATCTCTGATCATCGGATCAAATGGGTTGAGAATACGCAGGCGTGATGTTGGTCTTTGGAGCGAGTTAAGCTGCTCTTCAATATCATAAAATGCATAAGCCTGATTGCCAGCTCCATCAGCACCAATAATTTCGACAGGACTGACCTGATCTTCTCTACGTGCAAGCCACTCGCGAACTTCCTTCTGGTCCACCGCATCCCAAAACTTTTGGATTTCCCCAACACTTGCACACCCCAAACGTTGAAGCGCAGCATCACAAAGGCGATCAATCTGCTCTTCATCAGAAAGGTTCTCTGATAGCAACCTTTTAGGAAATACCCGTGTTCCAAGATCATAAAACTTTGTAAAGTTCACTCGATGGCAGGTCGCTAATTCGCCCGAATACCACATATAATCAAGCGCCAATTTATGTGGTGGTCTCGCCCACATTTCCTTTTTACCTTGAACTTTTGTATCAAAAGCATGTGTGGAAAGCGCCCCCTCGTCTGTAATGCGCTCAATGATTGCCTGGCGCCCAGCTTCATCAAGCATATTTTTGTACCAACCAGACCGGTCGATCTTCTCTTTATGGCGACGAAACTGCCGTTGCCACATCGGCAAAAATTCCATTGGCAACACAGAGGCATCATGGGTAAAATGCTCAAAAATCTCACGATTTCTTAATAGTTTATCTAACATTGGTTCGCGATAATTTTGATTTCTACTCCATAGAATATGATGATGAGCACGAGAGATCACTTGAATCGTGTCGAGTTGTACAAAGCCCAGCGCATGGATAATTTGCATGAGATCAAGCTGTCCAGTTGGCGGCTTGGATAACCCGTTGGCATCAGTCCAGAGCGCTCGCATAGTTTTATTATCGATTTTTAAAACTGTCTTGCTCCGTCAATGATTTATCGTGACTTATTCTATTCAAACTTGCTAACAATTAAACTCCATCCTCAACAGGGTCAAATTTTTCATGATTAAAAAAATTGCGATACTTGGCGCGGGCCTTTCGGGCCTAACACTGGCTACAAAACTAAAAAATTCTGCTGAAGTTACGGTCTTTGAAAAATCACATTCCGTTGGCGGGCGAATGTCGACGAGGAATCATCACAAACATTCATTTGATCATGGTGCACAATATTTCTCAGTGAAAAGCAATGCATTCGCAGGTTTTTTGGAACCTTTCAAAGGTGATCATATTGTTAAGGAGTGGCGTCCAAACATTGTTGAAATAGCTGTGAACGGAAAAGCGAGCCCGGTCATCTGGAAGCAACCACGCTATGTCGCGGCACCGGGGATGCGTGACCTTTGCGAGGCTATCGCCAGCGGTCTAAATATTGAACTTAGTAAGAATATCGCACAGGTAGAAAGTCGTGATGATGGAAACTGGTTGATCTTAGACGATTGCCAAACACTAGGCCCATATGACTGGATCATTACGACTATTCCTTCACATCAGGCGGCAGTCCTTCTGCCCAATGATTGCAGCATTCAAACGGCTTTGTCGGCTGTACAAATGAAAGGATGCTACGCACTCATGCTTGGCTTTGACGATCAAGTTGATATTCCGTGGGATGCTGCGCTTCGCCCAATACTATCAGCCGATCAAGCAATCTCATGGGTCGCAGTAAATTCGACAAAACCAAATAGAAACAATGGATATTCAGTACTTGTTCAATCTTCAAATGATTGGGCCAATGAACGGCTGGACGCGGACCAAAACGAGATCAAAACATTTCTTCTTCGTGATCTCGAAGACTTGCTTGGTTCTAGGCTCCCCAGTCGCATTTATGAGAAATTGCATAAATGGCGATATGCAAATGTCTCAAAGCCTGCAAACCAAGACTACCTCATGGATGAGGTTCTTCACCTAGCTGCATGTGGTGATTGGTGCCTTCATGGGAAAGTTGAGGCCGCATTTTTAAGCGCTGATGCCTTGGCTAGAAAATTAAAAGACATCATGAGTTAGTATGTCGCCCGCCCACCGGACAGATCGAATACACCACCCGTGGTGAAGCTATTTTCTTCTGACACAAGCCAGGCAATCATGTTTGCAGCTTCGTCAACTTCCAAAAAACGTCCGCGCGGGATTTTCGATAGCATGTAATTTATGTGCTCTTCTGTCATCTGATCGAAAATTCGCGTTTTTGCGGCCGCTGGCGTTAAGCAATTGACGGATATATTTTGATCCGCAAGCTCTTTGCCAAGTGATTTGGTAAGACCTATAACGCCTGCCTTAGATGCAGAATAAGCTGACGCATTTGGATTTCCTTCTTTTCCGGCAACAGATGCTATATTTAAAATTCGCCCATAACCGTTTGTTTTCATACGCTTTACAACAGCCTGATTTGTAATAAACGTTCCGGTCAAATTAACATCAATGACGCGCCGCCACTGATCTAGATCATAGTCTTCAACTGTTGTATTGGGCCCTGTAATGCCTGCGCTGTTGACAAGAATAGTAATCGGCCCTAGCGCATTTTCAGTTGCCTTAGTAGCGGCGGAAACATTCTGTGCATCGGTGATATCAACCTTCACCGAATAGTGCTCGATATCACCTAGCTTTTTGCTTGCATCGTCTATTGCCGCCTGATCTGCATCCCATATTGCAATAGCCACACCATCTCTTGCTAGACGTAATGCAGTGGCAAAACCTATGCCTTGAGCACCACCGGTTATCACAACTACTTGCTTTTGAACCATAATTCACTCCCTAGAACACTGATATTTACTAATCCTGCGACGTGCTTATCACACCGCTTATCAGGTTGCTTGACCATAGTTTGTGGATGAAACTAGCACGATTGCGCTCAATCTCTTCTTTCATTACATCTATCTGTAGATGCTTTTGTCTTGCGACAGCTATCGCATCGTCGACATTTGTCTTCGCGAACGTCACAACGTCCCCCACTCTTTTTTGCGCCATTGCATCTTGATCAGCCGAGATTATCGTCGCTATTTTAGGGTATCCACCTGTTGTTTGATGATCTGCTAGTAAACAAATCGGGTCACCATGCCCTGGTACTTGTATCGAACCTCTTGCGACAGGTTCAGAAGGCATATCCAAAGCTCTATTTACTTTCAATTTTTCGCCGTTTAAGCGAACGCCCATACGGTCATATTCAGATGTTAACTTAAATTCAGTTAAATATAGTTTACTTATTGATATGTCTTCAAAATAACTATCTTGTGGACCTTGCACAATGCGAACTTCGGGAGAAGGCTTCAGTGTTTTGGGATCAAAAAAAGAACCTGATGTATCAGCATTTGATTTCCCATTTTCCACAATGATTTTATCACCTTGTTTATACGGCAATCCGCAAAGACCGGAACCTTGATGTACAGACCAGCTGCCCAACCATTTTATCGCCTGAATATCACCTAGAAAACTAAGATAACACCAACTTCCCCATTCACCGGACCTGATTTTCAAAACAGAGCCTTCTTGAAGCGTAAAGATAGACCAGGGAGCTAGTACACTTCCATCAAGGTTGATAGAAAAATAACCACCACCTGTTGCCGCGGTAATTTCGCCCTCTATGCATTTGAGAGTAAGCCCGCCGAGTGACACCTCAATCGCAGATGAACTATCATGCTTCCCAAGCGCATAATTCGTCAATGAATGACCAAGCCGATCCATAGGGCCGGATTTTGTTACACCGTAACGCGCATATCCATTGCGGCCAGCATCTTGAATACTGACAAACGGACCAACCTGCTCTATTTCAAAAACTGCACGCATAATTTAGCCCCGTTCCAACTCTTCTTTTGTTGTAAGCTCTCGAAATTCTGCTTCATTCACGCGCGTAAACTCAATGTGATCTCCAACAGAAAACAAAAATGGTTTCGTTGTATCAGCCTGTAGTGGTGTTTTTGCGGCCCTGCCGATAACCCACCACCCCGACGGCATAGTAGCCGTCGCAATCAAACATTGCGGACCTGCAATCATGAGACTTGCCGCTGGCACATTCATTACGGGCTTATCTTTCCGCGGAAACTGGATGGACTGGGGAACGCCACCAAGATAGGCATAACCCGGTGCAAAACCATACATATAGACCTTATAATCACCTGACAGATGGTGACGGATAACCTCCTCTTCAGTGAGCTTCGTTTTCGCCGAAAGTTCCGTTATATCCGGTGCATACTCCCCCTCATAGCATACGGGAATTTGCCAAACCTGCGGAGAAGAAGCCGTTCGGCTATCATCATTCAATAAGTGAAGAAGCTGATCCCGCAGGGTACTAAAGTCCGTTACGATCATATCATAAACGATCAAGACGCTTGCATAAGCTGGAGTAATTTCCACAACACCTCGTAAGTCGGCATGACTTACCGCGTGATCAAAATTCAGCACTCGATCATGAATTTTATCATCAATACTATCACCAAACTCTACCAAAATACCAAAGTCGGCTATTGGCTTGATAACTGCACCTTCTAAATCGCTATTCACAAAATCCTCATTTCATAAATGGAGCTATTACAATACCATTAGAGGTAAGTCTGGAATGAATTTCCTTTGCCATTGCAACTGCGTGCGCATTATCACCATGAATGCAAATAGAATGTGCATCAAGAGCAATCTCCCCACCGTTTATGGTTGGCATTTTCCCCGTTTCAAAAAAACGAATTAGTCGATCGGCAGCAATCTCCGCTGATTCAAGAACGGCTCCTTCAATTGAACGAGCGACCAGATTACCATCATCATCATAGGCACGATCGGCAAAAATTTCGGAGTAAACATCAAGACCAATCTCTCTGGCAGCGATTTCAATTTGTGTGCCTGAAACAGCTAATATTGCACAGTCTGAATGTGCAGCCCTAATCGAGCGGGTTATTGCTCGAGAGACATCGATATCTTTGGCAGCCCAATTCGAAAGTGCACCATGCACTTTCACATAAGTTATTTTGTTTCCTGCAAATTCTGCAAGCCCTTTAATCGTGCCAACCTGCGCAGCAATTAAATATTCGATTTCGCGACTTGTCAGCGGAATACGACGTCGACCGAATCCCTCTTTATCTTCGAACCCGGGATGAGCACCCGCTACAACGGATTTCTCTTTGGCCATTTGTAGTGATTGAACCATCGTTTTGTGATCACCTGCATGCCCACCACAAGCAATATTTGCACTTGTGATAACATCCATCATTTCGGCATCCGAACCCATCGCCCAGGGACCAAAACTCTCACCAAGATCGGCATTCAAATCTATATGCGTCATTGATTTCTCCAAGATCTATAAAGCCAGATAATAGCTACAGTTACACCTAATCCCGCGACAACAACACCCAGCATATTTGAAATTAGATCAGTAACAGCCGACAAGTTTCCAGCAAATAAGTAGCCCAAAAATACATAGACTGTGGTCCAGCATGAAGCACCTATAAATGCGGATAAGGCAAATGGCACCCACCTAAACCTTGTCGCACCACAAATGTAACTCACCCACGGTCCTGCGGGGCTGATGATCGTTCTGCTCAGAACAATTGCCAAATTACCTTTACTTCGCAACAAATTTTCGCCCTTTTTCACCACTGGCTCAAGACGTTTTTTTCCTCTGAGCCATTCAATCAGCCGATTTCCCTGAGCACGTGCAATGAAATAGGCTATTTGATCGCCAAGAACAAAACTAAACAATGTCACAACCACAACATGCCAGAGCGTAAGATCACCAGTAGCCGCAAAACCACCCGAGGCAAGCGCGAGCATCGCAGCAGGCAATGGCACGCCCATGCATGCTATAACAGTAACAACAAACACGACAACCAAGCCATATTGTGGGATCAACGACAGAACATACTCAGTCATCTTTTGGCGCCGGCTGTCTTTCACGCTTTTTCGGTTTTTTCTTCTCTAACGACTCGAGATGAGCCTCTTGTGCAGCGATAATACGTTTGTTCAATTCGCTCAACGTTATACCCATATCTTCAACAACCTTGGTAAGCGGTTTTCGCTTATCAACTTTGGGCCGAAGCTCCATAACATCGTCTAGTATGTTTGGTGGTAGGTCGTAAGACATACCCACATATCTGGGTGTCATCCACCCTTCCAAAGGTTGGTTTTGATGTCTTGGGTCGGCAAAATAGACTAAATTTGCCACAAACCCTGAAGAAAAATATGCGAACGCAACTATAGATACACCTAGTATTCCAAGGGGTATTTTATTATTTTTAATAAATGTAAAAATAAACCGCTTCTTCGGTGATGAATTGGACAATCATAAATTCCAGTTTTATTTGTGCAGATTGTAAGAGCATTAACGCTACTCCGCAAGCTTGTAATTTCATGTCAATGACAGGTATCTGACCCGCTTAGTGGAATTCATTACGATCCAGCTGTATCGTTGTTTTCAATTTTTTAAACAATTGTTGGTAGCTTCTGCAATTGGAAGTGGTGTCAGTTAGTATTTGTACCAATTTATATCTAAGCTAGAAGGTTTTGCATCAAGTTTGCAAAAGTCAAAATGCCAGAAACAAGTGTAAAAAAAACGGATGAACTCATTGTTTCTCATTTTAACATCCAGATCGAAAATAAATTCGACTTTCAATCATCAGATTTCCATGATCTCTTTAAAAAATCGAATGCAACCGCATTTCAAAACCCTGTCTGGTTACATGAACTTTATCAAAAAATAGCTCCTAACCGAAACGCTCATCCAGTCATCATTACAGGTCGTTTACCGGAAAAACAGGAACTCGTATTCGTGTTGCCTATGACAATACGTCGAGTAAACGGCGTCCAGTTGCTCGAATCTGCGGACTTGGGCGTGAGCGATTACTCCGCACCGATTGTAGACAAGAATATGGTTGATCTGATGAAGGAAGATCATCTACCGACCATCATCGATAAGGTTATTGGCAAATATGATATTTTGCGTTTGAAACCCATTAGAGAACAAACGCTTAGTCTATGGTCTCTCTTCTTTTCAGGAGAATATGAGAAGCTAAATTTCTCTTCGCATGAAATGCAAATTGGCTCATCGTTCAAAGAATGGCGCGAGGAGACTTACAATAGTAAGTTTCGTAAAGAGATTGATAGAAAATCACGTAGTTTCAATCGAAAAGCCAATTTGAGGTTTGAATTACTTACTGACGACGACGCAGTTGAAACTGTAGAGAACATTCAAAAACTCCGTACAGGACGTTTTGAAGGCGATCCAATTCAGCAAGACTTTGTACTATCCTTTTACAAAAAAATTGCAAAAATTGGCTCAAACGAAGGCTTCGCGCACGTTCATAAGTTAAGCGCTGACGGGGAGTTAGTTGGTGCTCTTTTCGGGTTATCGAGAAATGGCACACATCATGGCATTCTAATGGGCGCCGATTACGACAGATTTAGCAAATACTCGCCGACAATGCTGATGATCGATCAGTTGCTTAAAAACTGGCATGAAAACGGTGGCACAATCGCTGATTTCAATATCGGTGACGAACCATTCAAAAGACGGTTTGGGACTAAATCAGTTAACCTATATCAACTTTGCCGACCAAAAAGCCCAATTGGTTGGCTCGCAAAGAAAGCTTTAGAACTCAAAGATCGATAGCTCTAGTCTGCAAGTATCCCAGTATCGATATCCAACAAGCATCCAGTTCATACCTGAGCTGAAATTTATCTTCAAAGCGGTGCTCGAACTTCCTGTTCTTCCAGTAAAATTGCAATTAGCCGGCCGATAACTCCAGGCGTTTAATACTGGCCTGCTAGCAGGCAGAACTCATTATGTGATCTACTTATCAGTCAGCTCCGGATGCTCATAAGCTTCTGGATATGTCATCGGGTGCATTGGCCCTAGTGGAATGACATTATTCCATGAGCGTCCAAAATAGCCCTGTCGACAGTGAGTAAGAGAATTACTCTCGGCAACGCCGTTTATCGCGTATACACGACAGAGCCATCGCCAAAGGTTAGGGTAATCCAGAATCCGAGCACCATTCAATTTCATACGCACATAATAAACTGGATCATGGCGGAAGAGCGTCGGGAAAAGGCGCAAATCAGCTTCGGTGAATTTATCACCTGTTAGGTATGGTCGATCGTCCGCGGAAAGCCGATTTTCAAGCTCATCTAACATCGCAAAGTAATCTTCAAACGCTTTTGCGTAAATAGCCTGATCCGATGAAAAACCAGCTTTATAAGCACCGTTATTTATTGCCACATAAATCTGAGTGTTTAACGTATCGATGTCGTCACGCAAAGGCTCGTTCTCGATGCCCAACGGATATAAATCAGGTAAATTGTCACCCGATATTTCACTGCCAAGCAACCTGGCATTCTCATTTAACATGCGGACAATTTCAGAACTTTCATTGTTCACAATCCGCTTGGTTTTCTTGTCATATAAAATTGGAACAGATGCTTCCTTTGAACCCTCTTCCTGGTATATTTCAGTTACAAGGCGAAGCTGTTTTCCGGTCGCCGTTTCAAATGTGCATTCGGGCAAAACAGTACCTGTAAGTGTTGCAATTCGTTCTGGGTTAAACTCCCATCGATTTGACTCAACAGGATCATCATCTCCTGTGCGGCTCGGAAATGCGACATCCATCGAGATACTATCCTGCAAACCAAGAACGTTTCTTGCTAAGATAACGCGGTGACACCACGGGCAGTTAAAAGCAACAAATAAATGATATCTACCAAACTCTGCCGGGAATTCAGGCTCACCGATTCGAGACCTGAATTTGCTAACACCGCGAACAAACTCACCTTTCGCCCTGCGCTCAACAACATCACTCTGAAGTTCTTCCTTTGAGGTATCTATTTTTGGAATTGTGGGTTCTGTCAATTTATTTGCCTTAACTTGAAATGTAGGGATATAACACAATTATCCCCGTAACTTATGATGAATGATAATCGGAACAGCCAGCTCTTCTTCATCCACCAAATGCCTCGCAAGAAGTTTCTCAACTGCTTCTGATGCCTCATGAACTTCACCAACAAAATCACGTGCACCAGCTTCGTCCATCTGCAACATTTGAATTGAACTGTTTGCAGATTTTGTGAATCGATCTAACACCGTGTCCAAAACCTCGTGGTCTTTTTCTAAAATCTCCAACCCACTATCAAATCGCTGATCGGCGGAAGATAATTCCGGAAAAAACTCATAGTCTTCCCAGCCATGGTGCCCATGTAAGTTGCCAACAAGTCGGCTACCATAGACGGAAAGACGTGACGCATATTTTTCGGCCTCTACTTTCTTATCGAGATATTGCTCAGTATCGCCACGTACAATTTCACTCAAGCGACGGAACATCTGATGTGCACCGAGCCATTGCCGTGTGGCATTTTTGAAGTTTGGATGCCCTTCCCAAGCTTCTCGCGGATATTCATTTAGCAATATTTGCATATCCGATGAGAGTGGTTCTTCTCTAAACGTTAAATCCTCAAGCATATAGAATTTACAACTCAATGCCAGCAAAACGAATACCACTTAAATGTGCCATCTCTCTTTTCCAAGTCGTTATATCGTGATGTGAAAATGAGTTTAAATCCGAATGACCGCATGCGCGGGCCAGCACTTGCATAAGTTCCACGCTCGCACCAAAATATCTTGCAAGTTTTTCAGCTCCGCTTTGAACGTTCAATCTTGCTCGTAATTCTGGCTTCTGTGTTGCGACACCAACTGGGCAATTGTTGGAATTACACATTCTGGCTGCAATGCACCCTACGGCTTGCATCGCCGAATTTGAAACAGCAACAGCATCGGCACCCAGCGCAAGTGCTTTAACAAAGTCTTCTGCCACACGTAGACCACCTGTAATCACCAATGTTACATCGCGCCCGGTTTTAGCATCAAGATGCTTGCGTGCTCTGGCCAGAGCAGGAATGGTTGGAACAGAGATATGATCTCTAAAAATCAATGGAGCAGCACCTGTACCGCCGCCTCTACCATCGAGAATGATGTAATCGGCGCTTGCTTCCAATGCAAAATCGATATCATCTTCGATATGATTTGCGGACAGCTTGAACCCAATTGGAACACCGCCGGATCGTTCACGTACTTCATCGGCGATTTTTTTAAAATCAGAGGGTGTCCTTAAATCTGGAAATGTTGCTGGCGAAATAGCGCTTTGTCCTGATTCCAACCCGCGAACTTCCGCAATTTTTCCTTGCACTTTATCGCCAGGCAAATGACCACCTGTACCCGTTTTTGCGCCCTGCCCACCTTTGAAATGGAATGCCTGGACATTTTCTACCAATTCAGGTTTCCAGCCAAATTGAGCTGAGGCGAGTTCGTAGAAATAACGATTATTTTCGGCCTTTTCTTCGGGTAGCATCCCGCCTTCGCCTGAACATATCCCAGTCCCGGCGAGTTCAGCCCCTCTCGCTAATGCCGTTTTTGCTTCTTCCGATAACGCACCGTAACTCATATCTGAAACAAAGAGAGGTATATCAAGTTGCAGCGGTTTCAATGCGCGCGGGCCAATGATTATTTCTGTTTTAACAGGCACATCATCTAACAGCGGCTTGCGCGCCATCTGCGCGGGTAAGACCTGAATATCGTCCCAAAGCGGCAGATCTTTTCTCGGCACACCCATTGAACCCATTTCACCATGGTGCCCAAGTTTTGAGAGCCCGTCTCGTGCAAGCTCATGGATACGTGCAACCGTTGGCTCTTCCGGCGTTGCAACAGCTACAGGCACGGTGTCTTTTGATTTAACTTTTGGAGCATTATCACCAACTTGTAGTTCGCCTAACTGCGCATGTGTCCCATCACAAAATGGCGCATTCGCACTTGCTTTACATTGGCAAAGAGCAGCTGCAGCTGTTTTATCAGCTGTAAACTTCATCGGTGTGATATCTGTTCCCGCGTGTGATCCATCACAAAACGGCTGCTTCTTTGATCGCCCACATTTGCACCAATAATAATTTTTCCCCTCCTCCAACTCGACCTTAGTTGGAAATTTTGCTGCAATGATCGGTGAACTGTTATCAGACATAAATACTACTCCTCTGCTGATCAGAGGTTATCCCATTCGTAAGATGAGAAGAAGTCACTATTTCAGGAACATATTGTTCCAAATTATAGGACAAAGCTCATTGTCGGAAGTATGAAAAGCGAATCTTCACGCTGTTCACGGTCATACGGTTGCATGTGCTGCTTCCAATTCACTCGCATCGCTGCATCTTTTCAACAGATGAGCTAGAATGGGTCCGCACCCTACCTATGCGTGATCATTAACGCGTTCTTCTGCAACAGCAATTCCAGTAAGGTACTCTTTACGATCAAGGCACCAACTTACTAGCTGGCGCTGGTGCTTGCGTATCACAGCCACCCCAAACCGACTGATCAAAATGAATGACCGATCCAGTCAGCATACCACTATCGTCAGATGCCATCCACAACACGGCTCTTGCTACCTCTTCAGTATCAAGTAATCGCCCAAATGGTAATAAAGCCGCTTGTTTATCGATGAAATTCGGGTCACCAGATTCTGCTTCTTGAATCTTGCGTTCGTGGTCGGAATTCATCCATCCGATATCGAGCTGATTAACGTGAATGCGATTACGCATTAGTGCGTAGCCTGCATGTCGCGTTAGTGTCGAAAGTGCGCCCTTGGACGTGGCGTACGGCGCAAGGAACGGTTGGCCGACCTGACCAGAAACCGATCCGATATTCACAATTCTGCCTTCAACCCCTTCCCGCTCCATGATCGCTACCGCATCCTGTATAAGAAAAAACGGCGCGCGGGTATTTACAGCAATCATTTCATCAAACAATTCTGGCGTCGTATTAAGTAGATTTCCACGGTCAGTAAGACCTGCAGCGTTCACAAGGATATCAACGCGCCCGAACAGATCATCCGCTTTATTCATAATACTTCGTACGTCATCCATATCGGCAAGATCAGCTGTGACCATATGAACAGACACCCCTGTGGCCTGCGTTATCTCGCTCGCTTTTGCCTCGCCCTTTTCAACACCGCGACCGACGATGACAATGCCAGCGGCTCCCGCATCTGCAAATAACCACGCAACGGCAGCACCTAACCCCTGCGTCCCACCTGTTATGACTGCAATCTTACCATCTATTCGATTCATACCTACACCTTGTAGCCTGCGGCATCCATCACGCGTTTCAGCTCAGCACGTCCTTTGATAGCCATTTCCAATGGCGGGTTTGCTATTGGGTCCTGTTCTGCTTCGATAACGAACCAGCCCTCGTACCCCTTGGTGGCAAGGGATTTCACAATCACTTCAAAATCAAGCGATCCGTCACCTGGAACTGTGAACGCACCTTTGATGACCGCATCAAGAAAACTTTCACGAGTTCGATCCAACGCATCGATTACAGGCATCCGCACATCTTTGGTGTGCACATGACTAATCCGCGCGTGATGATTTTCGATCACTCGCAAATTGTCGCCACCGGCAAAGGCCATATGACCTGCATCAAACAACAGAGGCACTGAAGAATGTTTCATAAAGAGGTCAAGCTCGGCCTCGGTTTCCACCGCCGCTGCCATATGATGATGATAACTTAACGGCATACCTTCTGCTGAGCACCAGTCGGCAAAATCTGATACCTTGCGCCCATAGATTGCCATCTCCACTTCGGTCAGTTTGGGTTTTTGCGCCAACGGTGTATTACGCTCACCCTGAACTGAGCGTGCGGTTTCTCCATAAACTATGCAAGGAGCGCCAGCCGCTTTAAAGAATGCATGCTGTTCGGCAATGCGATCTTTTTCAGCCTCAACATCGCCATCAAGCAACCGGCCTGAAAACCAACCACCACAGACAGAAATCCCGTGGCGATCCAAAATTGGACCAAGTTCTTCCATGTTCATCGGAAAACGGCGACCTGTTTCCATCCCCGTGAGACCTGCTTCTGCCGCCTGACGTAAACACTCATCAAGGCTGACATCGTCTGACAGTTCGGCCAAATCGTCATTCCACCACGCTATGGGCGCGATTCCCAATTGAGCATTAAGCATGGATCAGATCCCCCTGCGTTGTTTTGCGCGAAAGGCTTCCTGCCCTTTTCGGGCATCCTGGATACTTTTTCGCTCGTTGATTTCAGGGACGCCTACATACCAATCTGCGCCACCAGGGGTCCATGTATAAGCATCGGAATTAATACTGATGACCGTCGTGCGGTCCGTAGTTTGCGCCCATTCCATAGCCTCTTCAAGATCGGCAAGACTCTCGCAGTGGCGCGACAGGGCACCCATGGATTCTGCGTGTTTTGCAAAGTCCACATGCAACGGATTATTTCTGTTCAACACGCGCGAATCTTTGAGCAGGTTATTGAAACCCGGTACGCCCATACCTGTCTGCAAACGGTTAATGACACCAAATCCACCATTATCGCAGACAACTACAATCATTTTATGCCCGGACAGAACAGAAGAATAGATGTCGGAATTCATCAACATGTAAGACCCGTCACCAACCATTACGATCGGCACACCATCACCATTCTTTGCCATGGCGTGACCCCACGCGCCTGCAATTTCATAGCCCATGCAGGAGAAGCCAAATTCGCAATCAAAAGTGTTGGGGGCTTTCACACGCCAATTCTTGACTGTCTCACCTGGCAAACCACCTGCGGCGGTAACCATCGTATCCTTGGCGGTTGCAGCTTTATTTACAACGGCAATAACCTGTGCATAGCTTGGAACAGCGGCATCTGTTGGGGCCTGCCCTGCATCGAGCATAGAATTCCAGTTGGCATAAAGCACCTGCGCCTCCGCCATATGTTTTGTGCCACAAGTCCAGTCATCTAAAGAAGCATCAAGATCTGCCAAGCTCTCCAACGCATCGCCAACCACCGGCAAGGATCGATGTTTACGTGCATCAAAACGCGCTGCATTAATATTGATAAACTGGGTATTGTGGTTGAATGTAGTCCATGAACCTGTGGTAAAGTCCTGTAACCGCGTGCCAACAGCAATGACAACATCTGCACCTTCGGCTAATTCCTTAGCCGCATCCGTGCCTTCGATGCCAAGTGGACCAACATAGGCGGGGTGATCATGCATAACCGCCCCCTTACCTGCAATGGTTTCGGCCATCGGGATGCCACGCGCCTCAGCAAATTCTGCCAGCGCTTTTTCGGCCCCTGAGTAACGAACGCCGCCGCCAGAGATGATCAACGGTTTTTTGGCAGTTTTCAAAAGCTCCACTGCGGCAGCAACCTGATCTCGATCAGGGCGAGGACGTGGAATAGTCCATAATGTTTCTTCAAAAAACTCAACAGGATAATCATAGGCTATTTCCTGAATATCCTGAGGCAGGCCAATAAATGCAGGGCCGCAATCGGCAGGATCAAGCATGGTTGCCACTGCCTGCGGTAACGACGAAATAATCTGAGCTGGATGAGTGATCCTGTCCCAGAACCGTGAAACGGCACGAAAGCTATCGTTTACACTTGTTGAAGGCTCACCAAAGTGTTCGACTTGTTGCAATACAGGGTCTGGCAAGCGGTTGTTATAGGTATCGCCCGACAATAGCAAAACTGGAAGGCGATTAGCATGTGCGACACCTGCAGCTGTCACCATATTGGTGGCACCCGGTCCAACGGATGTGGTTGCAATCATAATCTGGCGACGCAGTTTTGCCTTGCCATAGCCGATTGCGGCCAACGCCATGGATTGCTCGTTCTGCCCCCGCCACGTCGGCAATATATCTTGCACTTGCTCAAGCGCCTCAGACAGGCACGTCACATTACCATGACCAAAAATACCAAAGACCCCGGCAAAAAGTGGCACCTTTTGTCCATCAATATCAGTGTGCTGATTGATAAGGTAACGTACGAGTGCCTGCCCCACTGTCAACCTGATTGTATCTCCGGCCATACCGCCTCCATTATGAGATTTTCATTTCTACTTGCAATGTTTATTGATCTGTAATATCACTTGCAACAAATATTGCAAGAATTTATTTTGGAGTGATTGTACTTGAAATCGCTTTAACAAGAACCTTGCTCAGCCTCTGACCGTTAACGTCAGACAATAAGACAGAATAATATATAGTGAGGTAGACTAATGTACCAGAAATTCGGCCTTTTCATTGCTGGCAGATGGGAGCAAAGCGCAACAACCACTGCAGTTATGAGCCCGGTTACGGAAGAAACTCTTGGAGAAGTTGCAAGCGCCACAGCTTCTGATACAAGACGCGCTATCGATGCTGCGGCAAGCGCAGTTATACCATTACATAAAATGGGCGGTTTTGGCCGCGCGGATGCCTTGCATCGCATTGCGGATGAAATGGCAGCGCGCAGTGATGAGGCTGCGCAGATGATTTCGTTGGAAACTGGCAAACCAATCGCGCAATCTGGCCGTGAATGGGTGCTCTCGGTGGATCAGTTCCGCTGGTATGCAGAAGAAGCGCGGCGCATCTATGGTCGTGTTGTTGAAAGCCGCGTACCTGGCGGGCGTTTTGAAGTCAATAAAGAAGCTGTTGGTGTAGTGGGTGCTTTCACAGCGTGGAATTTCCCGGCATCTTTGCCAGCACGTAAACTGGCCCCGGCTTTGGCGGCGGGGTGCCCTGTCGTTCTGCGTCCTTCATCGCAAACTCCCGGAGTTGCAATGATCATGGTCGACTGTATCCGTGCAGGCAGATTACCTAATGGAGCAGTAAACCTTGTTGCCGGTTCGACCGACAACACATATACGCCAATCATGGAAGACGCGCGTGTACGCAAGGTTTCTCTGACCGGATCGACACGCGTCGGCCAGCAAATGATCCGTGATGCGGCCGATACGGTCAAAAAGGTGTCGATGGAGCTGGGTGGCAACGCCCCGTGTATCATCTTTGACGATGCAGACCTGGGCGCAGCACTTGACGTCTGCGTGCCCTCCAAATTTGGGAATGCAGGTCAGGTGTGCGTAACACCAGACAGATTCTTTGTTCACGAAAGCCTGTATTCAGACTTTGTGACCGAGTTTTCTAAGCGTGCTGCGGCCTTAACATTAGGGGACGGTTTGGATGATGCTACTGAGATGGGACCGCTCATTAATGCCAGCCGTTTGACCGAGGTCGATGCGATTGTACAAGAGGCTGTTCAGGCTGGCGCCAAGCTGGAAGTCGGCGGTCAGCGCGCGGCAGAGTTCAATAGTGGTCACTTCTATGAACCTACAGTACTAAGTAATGTAACCGACGATATGCGTGCCTTTTCTGAAGAAAATTTTGGCCCCATCGCCGCAATCAGTCGCTTTACGGAGGAGGCTGAGGTGCTAACTCGAGCCAACGCGTCGACCATGGGTCTCTCAGCCTATGCGTTTACCCAAAACCCTGAGCGCGCACGCCGCGCTACTGCGACCCTGAAGGCCGGCATGGTGGGGATCAACTCCTTTGCACTCGCAGCCTCCGAAGCGCCATTTGGCGGCACAAATTACTCCGGTCTTGGCCGTGAAGGTGGTAGTGAAGGAATCGAGGATTACCTTGATACCAAACTATCACAAATTGTTTTTTGAGGTGCAGAATATGCAAAAGAATAAACTCAAAGACCTGTGGACTGACGGAAAACCTGCACTGAACGGGTGGTGTTCAATCGGAAACCCCTTCACCGCTGAGATCATGGCCGCCCAAGGATATGATAGTGTAACCATTGACATTCAGCATGGTGCCTTGGACTATTCAAGTGTTTTGCCGATGTTTCAGGCGATGCGTGCATCAGGTGCCACACTGATGGCACGGGTGCCGTGGCGAGACCCGGGCTACATCATGAAGGCATTGGATGCAGGTGCAATGGGTATCATCTGCCCAATGATCAACACACGTGCCGAAGCCGAGGAATTTGTCTCCTATATGCGTTATCCTCCGCACGGCCAGCGTAGCTTTGGCCCAACACGAGCCGCCATTGCCATGCCAGGCTATGGTGTTGCCGCCAACGACGAAGTACTGGCATTAGCAATGATCGAAACCGCCGATGGGATGGCAAATTTAGAAGAGATTGCAGCAACACCGGGGCTTGATGGGATCTACGTTGGCCCTGCTGACCTAACACTTGGCACACAAGAAGGACGACTGCCTCCAGGTTTTGACCGCAAGGAGCCCGAGATGATCACCTTGATCCAGAAAATTGCTGATGTTTGCAAGACCAATAACATCAAAGCTTGCCTACATTGTGGATCGCCGGATTATGCCGCCAAAGCAATCAGCTGGGGATATGATCTGACGACCGTTGGCGGGGATTCCCGTCTGCTTGCAGGCGCAGCGTCAGCCTCGGTCTCGACTTGGCATGACTTAGTGGGACGTGGTTCAAAACCTGGTTCAGCAGAGGGAGGGTATTGATGACCCATCTGCTTGTTGCGGGGAAATTACACCCTGCAGGCGTTACTCGGCTTAAGACCTTGCAAACGCAAGGCACAAGAGTGACCTACATCGAAGAAATCTCCGAACCGTCATATGCAGACCTGATATCAGATGCAGATGCATTGGTGATCCGTACCCAACCCCTGTCGGCTAACACAATCGCTAAGGCCAAACGCCTGAAAGTTGTCTCACGCCATGGCGTTGGATATGACGCGGTAGACGTGGATGCCCTAAACGCGCGCGGTATTGCGCTGGCTATAGTTGGCGATGTCAATTCAGTATCCGTAGCCGAGCATGCCATGATGCAACTTTTGGCCGGCGCCAAACAGGCAATCAGGGCAGATCGTGCCGTACGTGACCCCGAGCAATGGGGCTGGCGCAACCAACTGGAACAGCGTGAAATTTCAGGACAAAATTTGCTGATCATCGGTTATGGTCGCGCTGGGCAAAAACTTGCGGGTATGGCTGCAGGTTTCGGTATGACCATACGTGCATATGACCCATACCTCCAATCAAAAGGTTGGCCTGAGGGGGATATTCAACCCATATCGAACTTGGCTGATGGGCTTGCCTGGGCGGACTGTCTGTCCCTTCATGTCCCGCGTGGTGATAAGCCTCTCTTGGCTGCTGAAGAATTTGCTCAAATGAAACCCGGCATGATCATTGCCAATACCGCCCGCGGTGGTATCGTTTGCGAGGTTGCGTTGAGAGATGCTTTAAAAAGGGGACATATACACGCCGCTGGGTTGGATGTGTTTGAAACCGAACCACCTTCAGCAAACATGGCGCTTTCTGCTTGTGACAACGCACTTCTCTCGCCACATATCGCAGGCCTAACAGAAGAAGCCAGTGAACGTATGGCACTGGCGTCAATTGACAACGCGCTAAACTATCTGGATCAGACAGTTGATCCCGGTTTGATCGTTAATCGGAATGCTCTATCATGACTGAAAAACCAACACTTTCCATCGGCCTTATCGGGTCAGGTTTTATGGGCAAGGCCCATGTTTTTGGCTTTGCTACCGCGCAAAAGGTGTTTGACTTGCCGATGCAGATCAATCTGCACACCCTTGCAGATATTAACGATGAAGCTGCAGCACGTGCGGCCCAAGAATTTGGGTTCGCAAACGCAACATCAAACTGGCGTGACATGCTTACT
Organism: Lentilitoribacter sp. Alg239-R112; assembly: GCF_900537175.1. GTDB lineage: Bacteria > Pseudomonadota > Alphaproteobacteria > Rhizobiales > Rhizobiaceae > Lentilitoribacter. The sequence continues at coordinate 1,114,277 of NZ_LS999833.1, forward strand.
AACCCCGATATCGATGTGATCGATATCACCGCCCCCAATGCGCTACATAAAGAAATGGCACTTGAGGCAATTGCTGCAGGTAAACATGTTTATTGCGAAAAACCGCTAGCGCCATTGGCAAAGGATGCTGCAGAAATGGCTGAAGCTGCTGAAGCAGCGGGCTTAAAAACCCAAGTTGGGTTTAACTACCTCTGTAACCCAATGATGCAACTCGCTAAGGAGATGATCGAGGGTGGGGAATTAGGCGAAATCCGTTCTTATCGTGGCTTGCATGCCGAAGATTATATGGCACATTCGGATGACCCATACACATTCCGTCACGATCCGGCTGGCGGTGGAGCCCTTGCGGATTTGGGTAGCCACGCGCTGGCAACCGCTGAATATCTATTAGGTCCGATTGTTAAGGTCATGGGCGATTGTGTAACAGTTATTTCAGAGCGCCCGGATGGCAAAGGTGGGCGCCGCTCGATTGAAGTTGACGACATTGGACGTGCTTTTTTACGGTTTGAGAATGGCGCTAGCGGATCAATCGAAGGCAACTGGATCGCTACGGGGCGCAAAATGCAACACGATTTTGAAATCCATGGATCAAAAGGCGCATTATTCTTTAGCCAAGAACGATTCAATGAACTGCACTTCTATTCAAATGAAGATGCTTCTGGTCGAAGGGGATTTCGTCGGATTGAGGCTGCACCGGATCATCCACCTTACGGAAATTTCTGTGTGGCGCCTGGTCATCAGGTCGGCTTCAACGATCTGAAAGCCATCGAAGTAGCTGGCTATGTACGTGCAATTGCCTTAGAAGGACCCGAGCCGTTTTCATTTCGCAAAGGGCTAAGGATTCAACATCTGGTTGAAAACATTCAAATGTCATCGGCTTCCGAAAACTGGGTTGACGTTTGATCATTGCGTGATGAAGCGAGGATGAATTTAAATGACACAAGAACTGCCCCCTGAAGATTATGAAAGCCTGATCCGCTTAATCCATGATCTTCATGGTGATATGAGCCGAGCGCATCAGCAAATCGCAGTGTACCTAACTCAAAACCCTAACGATGTGGCAGTTCGTTCGGTCAATGCCATTGCACAAAGCTGCGGCATTCACGCCTCCAGCTTTGTCAGGTTCGCACAATCACTTGGCTATGATGGTTTCAAAAGTCTTCAGGTGCTGTTCCAACGACGCCTTGCTACTGCAGCACCGGGGTTTGAAGCTCGAGTGCATGCACTCGAGCAAGAACTTAAATCCAGAGACGACCTCTCCGAGGCGAACCTGCTGCGCGACCTTGTGATCAGCGATGCCGCATCGGTTCAAAGTCTGCTCGACGAAATTGATGCGGGAGACCTAGCAAAGGCGGCGGATTTTCTAAGCAAAGCAGAGACGGTTTTCCTGTTGGGACAATTACGGTCAGCACCGGTGGTCGAGTTAATTCGCTACCTTCTGACTATGGCTGGCAAAAAGTGTATCATGCTCGACCCAAGTGGTGGCCTTGCCACACATATTGCGCGAACTATCAGTCAAAGTGATGTCTTATTGGCTGTTTCCTTTCGCTTTTACGCAAACGAAGTAGTTTCGATTGTAGAAGAGGTTGCATCGCAAAATCGAACTATTGTCGCGCTATCCGACAGCACCCTGTCACCGCTGGCTAAATCAGCCCATGTTCTGTTTGCTACCCCCGAACATGATGGGCCTTTATCACGTTCTGTGACGGCACCAATCTGCCTAGCACAAGCCATCGCCTTGGCTGTCGCCTCGCGCATGCAAAACAATTCTATCGAACCCGAAATACCTTCGGTGACCGGTACAGATCGGTAGAGTACGACATTTGTTTTCAAATTTGGAAAGAACATGTCGAAGCATACGATGCAATCTGTTACAGACAATTCTCATCAACGGCTGGATAGTCCATCTCAAGAAAGTAGAGCGTTTATAGAGTGAAGATGGTCTTCAGCTTCCGCGCAAAAACGCAACCAACATCGTTCATGACAGTCTGTACAATTTGTATGATAACTGTACAGACCATACTTCTTCGCAAGTCGGATCACGGCAAGATGCAGTACATCATCATATTTGTTTGCTGATATACATTGCTGTGTACTCTATGTACTGCGGGGTGCACCAACAATACGACATGTGCTCCGTTCAGACATTCCAAGCTTCTGGCTTGAATAAATAACGGCCTGACGTAACTGATATACGCTCAGACCTGTGGTTATTAAAAATCCAAACCTTCATTCAACAAGATAAAAACGTACTTGCCAATATCAATGCCAACTACCGTAAGGTTTGAAAAATCCGTATTTGTCATGGAATGCTCCTAATCAAAACAATCAGTCTAACAGACCAACCGCAAGCTCAAAGGTGCAGCCAGTCCATCCCATTAGCAGACGTTAGTTGAGGAGCAGTTTCAATCAGGTTTCGGATTTATCAGCGATCTAGATCAAATGGCGTGTTGTTTGTCCCGGATCAATTATGACTGTTTCGGGATGAGGGTTTTTAGTATTTGCTCCAAGGATTTTCGCAGTTAACAAAGATGCGCCATGCTCCCCCATACTAAATCTCGGTGTGATAGACGTCGTGATGCGCCTCTTGAGAACCTCATTTATTCCAAGACCGTTATATCCAACGATGCCAATATTTTCAGGGCAATCTATTCCATTTTGTTCACAATACATTAGACCTCCGAATGCCATATTATCGTGAAGAAAACACATAACATCGGGCGCGTTGTTACCATTACTCAACACTCTAGACACGGCCTTAAAACCCGTTTCAAAGGAAGCAGTATTTGATATTCTATCGAATGCACAAAACTCCAATCCAGCTTGAGAAAAACTCTCTTGAAGCCCCATAAGTCGCCGGTCCGCACGAATATCCCTACCGCTTTCAATCCCGATATATGCTGGTTTTTTATAACCCAACTTAACCAAATGTTGGCCCATTTGCATGCCTGATGCCACGTGATCGATCCCCACGCATAGGTCGATAGGATCTTGTGTATGATCCCAAATTTCAAGAACAGGTATTTTCGCTCTTCTTAGCTCATCTCGTGTACGTACGCTGTGATCAACTCCACTTAAAACGATACCTGCCGGCTGCCATGATATCATGCGTTCAACCCAAGCTTCTTCATGCGATTTAGAATAGTCAGAGATATCAATAATCGTTGCGAATCCTGCTTTCTCAAATCGAGAACGCATCCCATCATAGATCTCAGAAAACACCGTTCCAAATAATGTAGGCACTGAAACGCCAATCAAATTAGAACTCGAAGCGGCCAATGAAACCGCAACTTTATTAGGGTAATAACCCATTTTTCGAGCTAATTTTAAGATCTCTTTTCTTTTACTTTGTGAAATTCCTTCAACCCCACGCATGGCGCGCGAAACGCTCATAATGCTAACGTTTGCAGCCTTTGCAACATCTTCAATTTTTGCAGATTTATTCGCAGATTTTTCACTCAATTTACCGCGCCTATCATTTGATTTCTTAGTTCGAAACTTACGTTAACGCTAACGTAGTTTCTTTTCCATGCGCATTGCAAGTCCTTTCATTTTGATGTTGGCTAAGATCAACATTTAGCGAAATGTGTTCTGGGAGGATCACCAATTTGCCACAAATCTCTCTTCAACAAGTGGAAAAGAGTTACGGAAGCGTTCGCGTATTACCACCGCTCGATTTGGAATTAAATGATGCAGAATTCACTGTGTTGGTTGGGCCTTCAGGATGTGGAAAATCAACGACGTTGCGCATCCTAGCTGGGCTTGAAACCCTTTCAGGTGGCGAGATATATTTTGATGACAAGCCGATCAGTGCGCTCGAACCAAAAGATCGTGACATTGCCATGGTATTTCAGGATTATGCGCTTTATCCGCACATGAATATTGCTCGTAATATGTCATTTGCATTACGCCTCCAAAAACGCCCGAAATCCGAAATTGATCAGAAAGTTCAAACGGTTGCCGGTATGTTAAATATCGGACACCTGCTTGAGCGTAAACCGGCAGAACTATCTGGCGGGCAGAGACAACGTGTTGCCATGGGACGTGCACTCGTTCGAGATGCTTCCACCTTTTTATTTGATGAACCTTTGTCAAATTTGGACGCAAAGCTTCGCGCAAAAATGCGAACGGAACTCGCTGAGATGCGACAAACAATCAATAAAAATATGATCTATGTGACCCATGATCAGGTCGAAGCTATGACTCTTGGTGATCGCATCGTGGTTATGTGCGATGGCATCATCCAACAGCAGGGATCGCCTGAAGATCTTTTCAAAAGCCCTGTGAACAAATTTGTTGCAGGCTTTATGGGAAGCCCAACAATGAACTTCTTGGATGGAGAACTCATCTATAAAGATGATAAAATGTGGGTGGAAGGTGATGGCTATTCATTACCTTTATCAACATCTTTGTCTTCAAAGTTGGAACACACATCACAAAGAAGTATCTATATTGGAATTCGTCCTTCAGCATTTAAGACTTTAAAGGAGCTTGAGGGGTCGAAATCTCTCGCTGAGATAACTCTAAGAGTTGTCGTTTCTGAATATCTCGGTTCAACTTCGGTACTATCTACACGGTGTGGTGAAGATGAAGTTCTAGTCGAGATTGATAGTGTTCGCCCCATTCAATCAGGCGAAACAGTAACCTTTGGTATCGACCCAGAGGACATCATGATCTTTGATCGTAAGAGTGAAAAACGTTTCTAGATATCAACGCATTGGGAGGAAATAATGCTAAATACTATCACCAAAATTGCCGGGGTCGCCGCAGGATTAGCCATGCTGGCTACAACTGCGCTTTCAAACCCCTACAAAGAATATGAAGGCACGACATTAGTCGTCAATTTTCCAGCTCATCCGCATTACAATGCTGTGATGCAAATATTGCCTGAATTTACCAAAGAGACAGGCATAGAGGTTGAAGTGGACCAACTACCTTATTTGAAAATGCGTGAACGCCAGACATTGGAATTGGGTCAAGACGAGGGGGATTATGATCTAATCGCTTATGTTGTTTTCTCAAAGGCCGATTATGTCTATGCTGACCAACTGGAAAACTTAGCGCGTTACTTCATGAACCCAAAGCTTGCTGATCCAAGCTATGACGCGGACGATTTGATCGATGGTTATGTTTATAACATCGGGTTTGCTGGCGGCAATAAAGGTTATTTGTCGGGTAAAACAGGTTCTTTGTTTGGCGTACCATATGGGTCAGAAACATCTGTACTGGGGTATCGTAAAGACATCTTTGAAAAACATAATTTGAAAGTTCCTGAAACTTATGATGAGCTTTTGGATGTTGCATGCCAAATTCCTCAGTTGGAATCAGGGATGGGTGGACTTTCATCGCGTGCAGCTTCGGGCCACCATGCAAGTCATGCTTTCCTATTGCACCTTGCTCCACTAGGTGGTCGCATTTTTGATGATAGCTGGAACCCAATCGTCAACAACGAAGCGGGTGTTAAGGCCGCAAATGCGCTTAAACAGATAGTAGATTGCGGACCTGAAGGCGCGGCATCCTTTGGCTTTGGTGAAGCCTTAGGATCCTTTTTGAATGGCGATACTGCAATGTTCCTAGACACCAGTGTCGTAGCAGGTCAAATCAATGATCCGTCAAAATCAAAAGTCGTTGATAAAGTTGGTTGGGCAATGCACCCAATGGGCGTGCGTCGCGGTTCTCAGACAGGTGGTTTTGGTATTGGTATTCCAAAAAACGCTGAAAACAAGGACGCTGCATTCCTACTTATGCAGTGGCTAACGTCAAAGAAAGGCGATAAAATGGTCGCATTGGCAGGTGGCAACCCTTCACGTTTTTCAACGCATGCGGATGCTGAAGTCAACGCGAAATTCCCGCACATGAAAACCTTTGGTGAAGCACTTCAACATGCCGACCCCGACTGGCGTCCGATTATCCCTGTATGGGGTAAAATCAACGCTGATCTTGGAACAACGCTTTCTAAAGTTTTGACTGAAGGAACGGATATTCAGGAAGCATTAGATGGTGTTGCAGAGCGCACCAGAGCTGTCATGGAAGAAGCTGGCTACTATACTTGGCAATAAACCCTCACAGGAAAATGGCAGCCCGGATTTAATACGGGCTGTCTACTAAATTAAACTCAAACTAGGCAATGCGATGAACACCACATCAATAAATCGGTTAGCGCCATACGTATTCTTGGCGCCAGCGGCTGTGATCATGTTAATCGCGTTGCTGTATCCCTTGCTCTACATGATCTACGGTTCTTTTCGGAAATGGGACCCGAGCCAGACAATTGGTGAGACTGAATTTGTGGGGCTAAAGAATTACATAACTCTTCTGAACGACCCTGCATTCTTAGAAAGCCTCGGTGTTACACTAAAATTTGCTGGAGCTGTTGTTTCAATTGAGATGATTTTAGGTGTTGGTCTTGCTCTACTTTTAGATCGAAATATCCGCGGAATGTCTCTTTTGAGAACGATGTTTATTCTGCCAATGATGATTGCACCAGTGGTGGTTGGCCTTATGTGGCGCTATATGTACCATCCGACTGTGGGAACCTTTAACCGTTTCTTAAAATCACTGGGATTTGATGGTGTTGATTGGCTCGGCCAACATGCATTGGTGTCAATTATCATTGCTGATATCTGGCAGTGGACCCCATTTATTTTTATCCTGACACTCGCTGCGCTCCAGTCTCTACCAAGGTCTACGTTAGAGGCTGCACGTATTGATGGAGCCACTGGATGGCAGCAGATTATTCACATCAAACTGCCTTTAATGATGCCTGTTCTCATCGTCACATGCTTGTTGAGATTGATCGACGCGTTCAAAGTTCTAGAGGTTATTCTTGTGATGACCGAGGGTGGCCCCGGACTCAGCACAGAAATCCTTGCGCTTCGCATTTCCAGAACGGCAACTGAATTCCGAGAACTTGGCGTAGCGGCTGCGATGTCGAATTATCTTTTACTTTTACTTTTGACCCTGACTTTAGCGATGTTTGCTTACACGAAAATTAGCGAGGCACGTGCTGCGCGTCTTCGCGCTGCTCAGGAGGAGAATAGCTGATGTCCAATAATTCATACGATAAGCAGCACCCGGGGTATTTTGCGCTTTTAGCAGCTCTAGTTTTCATGGCGGTCGGACCTGTTGTCTTGATGTTGGTGAATTCATTTAAACTCGATGTAGACATTTTATCTGGAACATCTGGTCTGCTGTTTTTACCGACAATCCAAAATTATGAAACCGCTCTTTGTGACATTCTTCCATATGAACTCGATCACTTGGATTTTTGTTCGCTGAAATTTGGTGGATCATTGGTCAATTCACTTATTATTGCTCTTGTATCGACTATTCTTACTCTAGTTATTGGATGTATGGCTGCGTATGCATTGGTGCGTTTTCGATTTATGGGTCGAGATACTGCATCGGTGAGCACCCTGCTCGTACGAATGGTCCCGCCTGCTGTTTTGTTGGTTCCGGTGTTTGGCCTTTGGAACAATGAATTTTGCTTGGATAAAGATGGCTTCATTGGTGGCCTCATAAGAGATACGTTTGGTGGTCGCGGTGATGTCTGCCTTGCAGGTACGCATTCAGGTATCATCCTCATTTATGTAGCAATGAACCTTCCGTTTGTGATCTGGATTTTGCAGAGCTTCATAGTACAGGTTCCTATTCAGCTTGAAGAAGCCGCACGTATTGATGGCGCAGGTCCGTTTAGAGTTTTCTTCCTCATTGTTTTGCCACTAATTAAACCGGGTCTCGCTGCCGCCGCGATATTCACTTTCCGTATAGCTTGGAATGAGTATCTACTAGCAAGTGCTCTATCGGATAGAGATACGAAAACGGTACCAATATTGATCGTGAACAACATGTCAGAATTTAACGTGGAATGGGGTGTCATCATGGCAACGGGTATGCTGCTCGCTGTCCCGCCGATTATCTTCACTTTGTTTGCATCACGTCAGATTATCACTGGCATGACAGCGGGCGCAGTTAAAGGATAGTATGTTGTTTGAGTGGTTGGCCACATCAATAGATCCCGCGCGTGCGCACATGATTACCGCTGAGATATCGTGGCATGCAAGATTGATGATAGTAGCGTGGTCCTTTTGCATCCCTCTTGGCATTATCTCAGCAAGGTTCTTTAAGATCATGCCACGGCAAGATTGGCCTAATGAACTAGATAACCGAACTTGGTGGTTAAGCCATCTCATTCTTCAGTATTTAGGTGGTGCATTTACGCTAGTTGCGCTTTGGATTATATGGGACTTTGCCAAAATTTCCGAAGCCAGTTCTTGGCACACTTGGCTTGGATGGATTGTTGTAATCCTATGTCTTGCACAATTCCTAGCTGGCTGGTTTAGAGGCACCAAGGGTGGGCCTTCTGAAGTCTCGCGAACTGGCACAATTCGTGGCGATCATTATGATATGACACCTCGAAGAAACCTATTTGAATACTTCCACAAAAGTGCCGGTTATATTTGCCTCCTAACATCGTTCATCACAACAGCAATTGGGCTTTGGTCGGTTAACGCACCGAGATGGATGTGGATTGCATTGGCTATATGGTGGTTGTTCATAATTGTTATATTTGTGGTGTTGCAAAGAGCAGGAAAAACCTATGATACATATCAAGCCTTATGGGGTGATGATCCAGAACTCCCTGGCAATCGAAAAAAACCAATTGGAATAGGGATCTCGCGCGTAAACAAGCAATAACCTGATACCAATTTATCTCTTGATCGCGCAACGCGTTACAATTGTATTGAACTGTCTTCTAATGGGATGGATTGGCTGCTGACTTAGCAAATGCGGTTAGTCTGTTAGACTGATTGAATTTAGAATAGGAGCAGCATCCCATGGCAAATACAGATATTCCAAACTTGTCTACAATTGGGGTTGATATTGGCAAGGACGTTTTTCATCTCATTGGTTTTGATAAAGATGGCAAACTTGTACCCTGCAAGAAGATCAAACGTCTTACATTGATATAGACGTTTGAAAGGTTTCCACGCTGTATTGTTGGTATGGAAGCGTGTTTAAGTGCGCACTTTGTGAGCCGAGCATTGCGGAATGCTATAGCTGAGGCAGCCCTGCGTCCAAATTTGCTATGCGTTGAAGAGAAGAAACAAGATCAGCTTGATTTACAAGCTCTACATCACGTTCGTTCGAGATTGGTTTCTCGGCGCACAGCTACTATCAATCAAATCCGTGCCTTTTTGATTGAGCAAGGTATTACAGTTAGAACGGTGCTAACGCGTTGCGCAATTCTCTGTTCGCTATTTTAAAAGACCGAGAAGACGTAATATCAGAACGTATGAGCGAAATCATTGTTGGACTTTATGAAGATTGGCTTTGGATGGATAAACGTATTGAAAGCACAACTGCTGAGATTGAGTTGATTTCTAAACGTGAGAGCAATTGTCAAAGATTGATGAGTATTCCAGGGATCGGCCCTATGATCTCAACAAGCATGGTTGCTGCTATCGGTTCAGGTGAAGCTTTTGATAAAGACCGAGACTCTGCCGTGCGGTTGGGGTTAGTTCCGAGACAGTATTCAACTGGTGGAAAAACTATTCTTGGCAGGACATCAAAACGTGGAAGCCTATATCTTAGAACTCTGTTTGTTCAGGCTGTCCATATTATTCTGATGAGACCACATAACTGGTCAAAGTTCACAGCCCCACAAGCAGACTTATGAATTTTCATAACTTCGTTATGCATGTTGTCAAAGTAAATCCGGCAACTAAATTAGCCGTTACCAGTTGAATTTTTGATTTAATATGGATCTCGGCACGTACAAGAATCATCATACGCCGATTCAACCATCCGCAAATAAGTCTCATAGACCTCACTCAGATCAGCATAGCGTCTTTTAAGTCCATCCATATAGGCCGCAGCCTCCATCATCCCTAGCGTTCTCCCAAGATATGCTTCCTCTGGGATTGCCGAGTTAAGTGCGACCACACTTTGATAAATGGAATAAAGTGAATTGACGAAACTGATGAGGCTGAAGGTTTTGGAAACATTGCCGGCTGCTTTTGTGGTGTTACCCAGCCAAAGTGAGAATTTTTCACCCAAAAACCCCGCTCCGTCAAATGCACGATCCGTTGCGAAACTCTTAGCGACCTCATTTGCCGCATCGCCGCCAACCCCCTCTGACATGGACGTTCTAAAGCCTTGCGCGCGTTTTTGAGCTGCATTTGATAACGCATCTGCAAATTCATCTACAATCGCCTTTTGGGCTGACAGAAGCGCACGTATACGCTCTATTTCCAAGTGGGGGCGAGCACACATCTGTTTGGGCACCGACTGATGTTGCATACGTCGATGCAAAGAACGGCCATAGGCGAGCGGCTGCCCAGGTTTCTGTCCGGTGTACAAATCATACAATAAATTGTCAGGCCCTCGATATTTGATTGCCTGCCTGATGAGATACCCCTTGTTAGGCAAACCAATTCTATCCAGAAAGCGATCTTTATACTTAAAGAGTGACTTCCCTTTCAATCCCGAAATAGGTCCAATTGCACGTTCATACTTTTTTCTTGCCTCCGAGGAATGTAGATAAAGGCCTGCGTCATCCAATTCTTTTCGATAAGCGGATACACAATATCTGAACGATAATTTCAGTTTTTTATCTTCAGCAACAGCATATGGCTCCTCGCTAGTTGCGCGTGCGATGAGGCTGACTTTAATCCGTTGGGCGTCATCTAGATCGTCCAAATCGAGGTCTTCCAGGCGAGGCATCATTTGGAATGTTTTGGTCTCTCTTGCTTCCAAACTGGTGGTCTCACATCGTGCGCTACCTTTTCCTCCAGCATTGCGACAACTCATAGAATTGCTCGTGACGACATTAGTAAGGTGATCAGGAAATCCCAATTCAATGATCGTATCAAACATCGTCCATGTGTAGGTTGAAGCGTCATCTCCCGTATTTGTTAAATTGACTTCAATTGGGTTGTCTATTTTTGGCCAAAAGTCAGGCTTGGCAGCCTCAGTCTCAGTTTTTTTTGGTTTAAACGAAAGAACGAGCTGCACATCATCAAGTTTGATGGGTTCGGGTCGGCTCTCTTTTGCTATCTTTTCAAAAAGTAAAGATGGATCAATACCCCCCGGTGCTAACAATTGATTTTGACTGGAAACAAGCCTTTGGCGCTGCTTTTCAATCTCCTCCAGCCCACCTGGTTTTCCTCTCAAGTCTTCCCATGACGCGTGAAGATCCTTAAGCGACATGTAGCGACCTAAATCGAAGAAATCGTCCTGTGTATCAAATGCATAATCATCCAGCTTTTTCTTTGAGGCACTTTTTCGCTTGGATAAACGCTCAATGTTGGTTTTAGTTGTATTAATCCAATTGCTCAGAAACTCTTTTTCCTCAGCAGCTTTCGGTTTAGAATTATCTGCAGCCGTGTATTCAAGCGTCTGCAACCAGGTATCAAGATCCTTAACAATTCGACCATCTTCAAGCGAAACCTGTTCATCTTCAATTGGCAATGGCGGGATAACTTCCGGCAACTCATCTGCTACGGCGCTGAACTGCAAACTCGCCATCAAAAGCATGGACAACATTAAGTTCACGGCAAAAGCAAAACAGCCTCTTACAATTACTGTATAGGTCATGCGAACTGACCCCTCAATTGCTTATTGAAATGATTTCAAATCGGTCAATATGTACCAGCGTTTCGCCGCCAACCTCCCTAAACTGCCCGGCTAGAAATGCCGGATTACCAGGTGATCGCAGTGAGGTAAGTATGTCACTTTGAAAACTTAAAGGTTGCCCTTCAATCGAAATTCCATTGAGGACTATTAGCGTCGAATACTCGCGTCCACGTTTAGAAAAAGTTAGCCGAAATCCGTCGTTAATATGGGTATCAATCATACGCTGGGTGTCTGGGTTTACCTTTGAACCACAATGTCCACTGTTAGCAGAAATCAGCTGCGTACTGCTTGTCGGTTTGCCTTTGCTAAATTTGTTGAACGTCGCAGCAATTCTCTTACACCAATCACCCAAGTCTAAATAGTATTGAACGGCAAGGTGATTTTCATGATCTTTGAAGAGGCCAATTTCAAACATATCTGTACCGGTTTGCATTTTGATTTTTAGATCAAGATTAATGTCCCAATCACCCTTAGGTAGCTCTTTATCAAGGGTAAAAATGTTACTGGCATCAGGGTTTGAAAATGATTGCAACGTTGAACCAATTAAAAGCAATTCATCATCTTCAACGATATATAATTCATCATCTCCATTGATCACTGACCAGTCGGACATGAGATCCTCACCGACAAAGTCATCCTCAAAATAGAGGTCACTGGTCTTCTCCACTTCGACGGACTGTGTGACTTGCGTTAGTGCCAGCTGCAATTCACTGGCACTGCGAGCATCTACATACTGGCCACCACCAATATCCGAAATGCATTTAACTGCCTGCTGTTGTTCATCGGTTAGATCAAAACCAACCACGTGGAGCGCTAAATCCACACCTGATTCTGCAAGATGTTTTGCCGAGGCACATGGATCACCTTCACAAGATTCAATTCCATCTGTAATCAGGACGATGGTTGATTTTTCTTGTTCGGAATCATTGGACTGCACCCAATTTGCACTCTCCAATAACGTTGCAGCAATGGGTGTTTGGCCCTTTGGTTGGATAGAAGATATGATCTTCATGAATTTTGATTGGTCGATGGTCGCATAATCTGCGAGAAGCGCAATATCTGTACAATCACGTTTCCCATGGTGGCTCTGATGTCCGTATGCGGCTAAACCAACACTCGCTTTCGCTGGCAACTCGCTCACAATGTCGACTAATACATTTTTGGCTATGTCAATTTTGGCGCGACCTTGTATCTGGGCCCACATTGAATTGGAGGCATCGAGTATAAATAGGAATTTGTCGGTAGGTGTGGCGTAGCAATGAAGAGTTGACGCTAAGCTCGCCAACATGATGAATGTAAATGTTTTGATTTTGCGATTGAGTATCATTGTCTGTCGGGCCTGTTATTAAATATTCAGACCATTTTAATTTCCCTCGTTGCGACTGCAATTGGGGGATTCCCCCCAATTTCGTGAAATAGCGCAACATGTTATGGAATGCGGCGAGCTGGAAACTTACCAAAAACTCTGTATTATTTACTATCATTCCATTGATCGGATAGGACCACGTTGTTGGAAACCAGAAACAAGAATGAATATTGATATCATCGAATTTGCCGAGCAGATTAGGCAGGCGGACAATTTGGATGCGTCTCTTGATGTTTTACAGCAAGAGTTATTGGACTTGGGTTTCATACATGTGAAATACGGATGGGCCCTACTATCGGGGCAAGAGTTTAAACACAACAACGCTTTGATTGTTGGTAACTTTTGCGACGAGTGGGAAGACTACCAATCAAAGCAAAGCAACTGGACCGAGAACGATTACATCGTTGAACATTATCTGCGCGAGGAAACTCCAATTACGTTTTCGCAGGTTTACACCAAGATGGACGACAAGGTTCTCACGGAAAATCAGATAAAAAATCACGATGTTGGACGAGAGATGGGCATGGCTCATGGCATTGCGTTCCCAATTAAAGATTCAAATCCCTTGGCAATTGGCGGAATATCAATGGAGGGATCGCGATCATTTACCCATCGCGAATTTGAGGCCCATCTATCTCATCATGTTCAGGCGTTGCGACATATCAGCGATACCTTTCACGCAAACATCAATAAATCATATTTGGTTGACAAATCAGCGCATCTATCTCCGCGCGAATGCGAGTGTCTTACATGGATTATTTCTGGATTGAGGCAGCAAGAAATTGCCTACAGAATGGGAACTCACCCAAAGACCGTAGAAAAACAACTGGCCAATGCCCGGAAAAAACTTAAAGCAAAGACAAACACACAGGCTGCAATACGAGCTTTGACCTTCAATTTGCTCAAGCCATAATTTTTCAATTTGCCCCCAAAATTTCTGAATGAAATTTGGGGGATCTCCCCCAATTGCAAATTGATATTCTCACTCTAATACTACCGACCATATTCAATGGGATTGCGGAGTCGGCTATGAACTTTATCAAAAAAGCAGCAACAATCGGAATAGTGGCTATTACTTGTGCGTCGTGTGCAAGCATCTACAAGTTGGAGCGCACAAGTTTTTACGATACCTGTATCTTCGATGGAATAAAATACGATATTCATAGTGCTGTGAAAGTTTCCATTAGGGCAGATTCATCAGATTCGCAAAAAGTCAGAGTCCTAGTCCCCAAAGGTGCTTCACCTACCGTTGGCAATACAATCGCCACCTGCCCAGCCAATAGAACCGACTCTTACTGTAAAAAAATGTTTCGGCGCGCTGTTGAGAGCCAAAATGAAAAAGATCAAGAAGATTCTGATGGTGGTTCGTCAATGTATTAATCGCATGTTCTACCCAAAGATCAATCGCAAAAAACTTATATTCTAAGGAAAGAATATGCAGCTCTTAAAAACATCTATTTCTCTCATAATAGTAGCGATAACATGCACCGCTTGCATAACGACAACTTTTAAAAGCCATAAGAAAATAGGAACTTATAACTACGGTCTCGAGCAGTATGATGTTTACTCCGCAGTGGATGAAGACGATTTAATAAAATACAGATTGCTTTTCCCAAAGGGAGTGAGACCGGTACGTAATGGGCGTAACTGGATTGCTGTATGTAAAGAATCCGATGGGTTAGAAGAATGTAACAAATGGTTCGGCAAACGTGCCAGAGATCAAAAGCGGCAACAAAAATCTGACAGCGATTCCGACGATGGCTCATCAATGTACTAATGGTAACTGATACCGGAAACCTCCTGAAGAACACCGAGATGGTGAACGCATTGTACTAACTAATAGATCATATCAAAATGGCACTAAGTTCGTAACGATGATGATCATCACACTAATTATTTCAGCGTTGGTTGAGGTATTTCCTTGGTGCACCAATCTTTTAAAGAACCTTTCCCGGCCATAAATCTTGCATATGCCTTCGTTTATGTTTGAAATCTCGGTAAACCGTCGCAACGAAGTCATTCGATCGTTCTCGTAGCAGGCTGGGCCGCGCCTGACTTTTGTTTATATCAATTTGGATGCTAGTGTAGCCATGTAGGAATTATTCGTTTTGAGCAAGAACACTGGGAGTCAAATTAGCAAAGGTCAATTAATGAGAAATATCAGATATCATTCCCGATGACATCATAGTTAGTTGCCAATGTTCGAAATTTTAGGATGCCCGCTTCGGGCCAGTTTTCACCTTGAAATTGTTAAGATGAAATTTCCGATCTTGAAGTAATAGCGGTCCATTTGAAATCGAACTATAAGTTCAGGCTCTGCCATTAACGGAATAGTTCCAAGTTAGAAATTGTAACTCGTCAGTGCCTTATGGTTGGTTGGCTGAATATCCGAGAGAGTAACTTAGGCTCATCACGCCGTCATATAGAACAAATGATGAGATGGAGGAACAAACGAGCAATAAACGAGGCAACTCGCATTGTAAAAGATATCATGCAACAGATCCGGTGCAGGTATTCCTTAAAAGACAAGGTATAGATCATGTTGTCAGCCTTCTTGGTGAAAACGGTATTACAGAACTTTTTCGGCAAGAAACGCCTTGCTGTTGATATGGACCAAGAGACAAATACAGACCAAGTTAAGAACTTCTGCAATCATGATTCAAGCCTGCCGAACCATTTACTTTCCACACAAGGTAGATTAGAAGAATGTCTGATAGTTAGAAGGCGAGTGTTGAGCAGCAACTGTTTACTTGATGTGCCAAGTGACTCATAAAAGCTTTCTGTAAATAGAGATCAACGACAATCCGTTAACAATCAATTACTTACTAACGGATTTATTTGGATTTCACGTCTTGTGTCTATTTTTTGCGCGTTGTTTCGCCGAAAGGTTTACTGCAAGAAATGCACTGAGGGGCAAGTTATGAACTTCAAGACCGCAGGGGATGTAAGACCTGCTGCGTCTGCTCGGAGTAAAACGACCAGATTTCTAGCTCGTTGTTCATCCAACCTATTGGTCACCACATTATTAATCCCGGTTTTGATGTTGAACCCTTTTGGTACGGCAATATCCTCGGCCGAGGATAACGTGATTTCGACCATCGTTAATGTGCAAAATGGCTCCTTTCCTCTGGATGGGACGGACAGCCTGACGATCACTTCAACCGGTGAGATCAGCACTTCTGCCAACACGGACAATGCCGTCTCGGCAACAGGTAATGGCAACACCATCACCAACCTGGGTGTGCTTTCAACAGGTGGGGTTTTAAGTCATGGCATCTATCTTGATAATAGCGATAACAACACCATCACCAATCTAGGCGCGCTTTCAACAAGCGGGTTTATCGGCCAAGGCATCTATCTTAGTAATAGCGATAACAACAGCGTTATCCAGTCGGGTAATATCTCAATCCAAGGGTCGAGTGGCGGTGGAATTACATTTGAATTCAGTAATAATAACAGTTTAATCCATTCGGGAACGATCTTAGCGTCAGAGGCGAATGGCTCTGGGATAAGTGTTGGTGATAGCGACAATAACAGCATTATCCATTCGGGCACGATCTCCACCACTGGGACGAGTGGCATCGGGATGTTTATATTACAAAGCGACAATAACGGCTTTGTCCAGTCTGGCACAACCTTAACGACCGGCGAAGATGCGGTCGGAAATTACCTTTTTAACAGCAATAACAACAACTTTAACCAGTCAGGTACGATCTCCACAACTGGGGTGGATGCCCATGCGATCTTTTTGACCGGGAGCAGTAACAACGTATTTACTATCACAGGTAAGCTCACATCGACCCAAGCCAATGCCTTTCTATTTGATACTTTTGCCACTACGGGCAATATCATTAACCTGACAACAGGTGCCTTTCTCGGTGGAGCCATTGATTTAAATACCAGCGGTAACTTCGTTAATATTACAACGACACCCGGCCATTCGGTGGTTTGGGATTTTGGTGCTGGTTCTACCATAACAAGCGGCATTCAAGTGTCTGGCACTGGGGCCTATCTGGTCAACGGCAATACCTTTTATTCTGTCGATCCAACAGGTTTTCTTGCCCGAGCTGACTCGATTGGTGATACGGCGGGCATGTTGACTGGCGTTGCCAACTCACGCCTTGGCTCTGGAGCGCTGGCTGTTTTTGAGCAGCCAAGTGGTTTTGCCTATACCCGCGACGATGGTTCTGAATATTCGGATGCCCGGTTTTGGGGCGATTTTATAGCCAGTACTTCTCAATATGGCGCGACCAGCACAACACTTGGCTATAACAACCAACAATATGGCGTGGCGCTTGGCTATGAACGGGATTTTGATATCGACACCACTTTCGGTCTGATGGGCGGCTATCTGTATAGCGGATTGAAGGCTGACAGCCGTTTCACCACGTCTCAGGAGATTAAAAGCCGTGGTGGCTATCTGGGCATTTATGGCTCACATGAGCTTGCTAATGAAATCAAGGTGTCTGGCTCATTAATGGCAGGACGGAGCGCAAATGACAGCTCACGCATATTCAACAATAACACCGTCACGCCAAGCTTCACCGAAATGGCGACAGCTACCTATGGAAGCACCTTTATCGCACCAAGCATCAGCATATCAAAAGACTATGTGCTTGATGAGAAAACCATTCTGACACCCATGTTTTCAGCCCTTTATGCCCATCAATGGAGCAGCGACTATGCCGAGACAGGTTCCTCGAGCAACTTAACTGTCGGTTCAAGCGAAGAAAGTGTGTTTGAGGCTGAGGCAGCTCTGGGCCTAACCCGCCATCTGGAAGAGACTGATCAATATAGTAGTGGCAAGGTCACTGCACGACTCGGTGCTCTGGTACGCACGACACCCAGTAGCAATATGCCTGCGCTCTCCTTAGTAGGTGTTGGTGCGCTAACAAATGCCAGTCGCAACGACAACCCTCTTATTGCAGTAACGGGCGGGTTAGATTTTGATTTACAGCTCACAAGTTCCGTTTCATTTACCGCCTCTGGCGATGTTGCAATTGGCAACAATGATTATGTCAGTGCTCAAGGAAAACTGGGGTTTAGAGTACGATTTTAAAAGACTCTGGATTTCACCTAATTGGATTTTGAGACTGTATTCGAGATAAAGTTCTAGCCCAACTTTTCAAAGTAGCATTCAATCGTGATAAGCGGCACTAATTTTTTTGGTCTGAATTTTTGTCGGAATTGATGAAGTGAATTAGTTTCCGATCCATTCAGATTATATTCTGTGTAACCTTTATTTATGAGAAATTCTGATATCCAACGGTACATGTATTCTGAAGCGCCGCTATGGGTCCTGTCAACACAGATTGCAATGCTGTTTGAAACAATACCTAACTTGGGTAACTCGCTGAGAACTATTCCGATCACCTTGGAGTTACAAATAAACAAATGTAACGCCAATCCAGAACAGTTTCATCAACAGGTTTATATCTGCTATGCAATTTCGCAGATTCTTTCAATTCCGGTACGATGCGCGCTAAGGTGACTTTTTATCCTTGCCAACAGCATGCTCGCAAACACGTGCCCAATGATCAGGTATATTCGATGCGCCAGCTGGCAGCACAAGCATACTCTTTTCATCATTTGAGTGCTGTGCCAAAAAAGCCAGTTTGCTGCCCTTTTCAAAAGACCACAGCCCCTTTCTTCCGGTGTGTAGGAGATATGCAGCCGAATGTGCCATACTGTCGGGGCTCCTAGGGAATTCGTTTAATAAACTCGCTAAATCGTTATAATTAGACCATGACCAACTGCGAACTAACTTAATAGAATCACCACTTTACGCATTACATTTAACGGATATCCCATAAGTTTAGTCACATAGTTGATATCAATTCAACTCTAAACTGAGCTTCCAGAGCAATAATCAATCCAAGCTCTTATTGAAAGCGTTATACCCCTAAAGAGAATTTCGAAATAATATCAATCGGATAATGGTGCTGCCGAGGTGATTTGAACACCCGACCTCTCCCTTACCAATGTGTTTCTCGTTTAATTGGACGAGTTTGGATGGTGCCATCCACGGACGTATATCGTTGCACAAAGCGCTGATTTAAATACATAATTCACTACAGGAACTTTGTAAATGGCCGTACCACGCCATCACACTTTGTACTCCTCTGCCCTACTAATGGCCTACTTGCTTGGATGATACCTAGTGATATCCATTTTTTTGTTTTAGATAATTTTGCATCAATCAATATTCCCAAGTCTCATATGCTAATGGATAACTCTTCAGTAGTTCTTTTCTCTGTCGCCAATCAGGCATTGCGCCATCCATCAATGAAATAAAGTGTTGGTTATGATGACGCTCGAGCAAATGTACAAGTTCATGAACGAGAATAAATTCAAAACACTTTTTTGGTTTTTTTGCCAGTTCGAGGTTCAGCAAAACGCGTCCGGTATCAGGATTACAACTTCCCCAACGGGTTTTCATTCTTTGTATACGGATCTCTTCCACTGATACTAATAGCTTACTTTCCCAATCGGGCTGCATCAACGATATTAAATTCTGCAAGTGCTTCCTATAAAACCGATCAACGATTAATGATTTCATTTTCTGTGACGCGCCTTTTCGAACATAAAGAGCCAACCGTCCATTTCCAATAACGGATGCATGTCCTTTGCCGTCAGTTTCGCGAACATCGAGAATTAGCCGTTGACCGTCAAAAAAATGACTTTCTCCAGAAATGTACAAGCGTTCTGATTCCCTTGCTTGTTGTTCAAACTCAGTTCTTTTTTGTTGTATCCATTTAAGGCGTCTAATCACAGCTAAACGTGCAACATCAGTGCTCATCTGAGAGGGGACAGATAATCTAACGGACCCCATAGGCGGATGAACTGACAAATGCACGTTTTTGATGGGTTTTCTGGTCAGATCAACAATAATGCCAGAGATTTCTAAAACCTCTTCACCAATATTCATGCTGCTTAACCACAATTTTCATAATCTCAGAGATTTCAATTTTATCGCCTACGGCTTCAAAAATAGCACGCGCAACGACTCGCTCATTAATTTGCTTACCAACCCAGTCGGCTGTTTTAGAAGCCCACACCGCCTTATCAACGCTTTCAACCCAAGCGTCATCAACGTCAAAATTATCAAATAGGGACTTTTTAGCAGTGGTATCAACTGAGGATGGGTATGTACCATGGCCTGGACCGCCCGCATTGACAACTTGGAGTGACAAATCTTTTACTCGCTCAAGATAATCTTTGTATTCAAGTGCTTGCGTTCGTCGTTCTTCAATTAGCGCCTCTAGCAACTGAGACATTTTTTCATAGTAATGAGGATTCACTTGTTGCACATCAATAATGACGCGCCGAATATTATTTTCGATGGCTTCAGCCATAGCTTCCTCAGTTGCCATCATGGCATCTTCTGGACTTTCTAAAGCTTCAGTTCCCTTTTCAACAATAAGCTGGATCAGACTCATCTCTTCAAAGTCAGCAACTAGCTTGCTTTCGTTGGCTTTGATGTAGGTGTCCAACAATCGCCGCATGGCTGGTTCATACAACTTCATATCCACAAAGTCGCCGCTTGATAATTTAATTTCGGCGCTCACTTTACTGAAATGTTCGACCTCCGACTTTATACTTTGTTCATCGTGATCAGAATATCCTGCTGCTTGCATTTCATTTGCTAAATTTGCATAAGCACGAAGATAAGTAGCTGATGCTTTATAAAGAGCAATGCGCTTAGGTTCATTGTCAGCGATCTGAGTTTTGCTCGTAGCTTCACCGATGAAGTAATCGAAATATTGTTTCTGCTGTCGTGGTTCCAATACCGGCTCGCAAATCGCCTTAATAGCTTCGCGAGTTTCTTCAAGCCTTTCTGCTCCACGTTCCAACCTATCAGATAACAGTCCAGCAACATCAGATTTTTCATAATTTTCGAATGCTCCGCTGGTGTAGTCGCTGATAGAACTTTCCAAACGGTGAAATAAATCCTTGTAGTCTACGATGTAGCCATATTCTTTGTCGTCACCATCAATCCGATTTACACGACAAATCGCTTGAAAAAGACCGTGGTCGCGCATTTCTTTATCGATGTACAAATAAGTAGCAGATGGCGCATCAAAACCCGTCAACAACTTATCAACGACGATCAACAACCGCATCTGTCCAGGTTCATGCACGAATTGCTTTTTTACAGCCTTCTCGAACTCCAGCACTTTATTCATCGCAGTGTCTTCTGGCTCTTCAAAATAGTCAGACAGCATTTTGCGGTAAATATTATACTGGTTGAGCTTCTCTGTTAGCCCTTCGCCAGAATTTTCGCCTTTTATGTCCGCAGGGGACGGGTGGTAACTTGTGACAATTGCACATTTACCTGCCAGTTCGGTGGCGCTGAATAGATCATAAACCTTACAAGCTTGATAAATGCTTGCGCAAACCAGCATGGCATTTCCTGCGCCATCCATAAGGCGGGGCTTGGTTTCCATGTCCATCAGAATATCGCTGACGATTTGTTCTAAACGATCTTGACTAGACAGAACTTTTTGAAGTGTTCCCCATTTCAATTTGAGTTGCACTTTTGCCATGTCGCTTAGGTTCTTAGTCTTGGCTTCAAACCATGTATCGACTCTATCTTGTGAGGTGACGTATTGATCAATATCACGTGCTTCATAGCGCAAATCCAATACAACTTTATCCGCAACAGCTTCATCAAAGCGATACTCGTCAATGAAACTACCAAAAGTTTCCATCGTGGTCTTTTTGTCAGAGCGCAGAAGCGGCGTGCCTGTGAAACCAATAAACGTTGCTTCTGGCAAGATTGCGTTCATAGCCTCATGAAGCTTGCCGGATTGCGTGCGGTGACATTCGTCAACAAACACAAATATTTCGCCCTTGGCTTTGAAATCTGAGGGTAGACTTGCTTTCAATTCCTTTATGAAAGTCTCGGTCGCTTTGTCATCCTCACCGTCAGAATGGCGCCCGAATTTGTGGATTAACGAGCAAATCAACCATTCAACGTGGCTGTTCAATGTTGCAATCAGCTCATCGCCGTTTTTAGTGCGGAATATCTGTTCATCAACACCCGCAAATACGCCCTCGATCTGTTCGTCTAGTTCGGTTCGGTCGGTCACAACCAAAACACGGGCATCCTGAATATTCTCACGTATCCACTTTGCCAACCAAACCATAGTTAAGCTTTTGCCTGACCCTTGGGTGTGCCAAATGATTCCGTTTCGCCGATCACGTATAAAGGGCTGCGCTTTGTTTACGCCATGGAATTGATTATGGCGGCAAGTCTTCTTGATGCCTTTGTCGAAAACTATGAAGTCGTGGATAATTTGAAGGAACCGAGATTTCTCACACATCAACGAAAGATGATAATCTAGCGGGCTTTCAAAGGTGTTTTCGACTTGTTCTTTCCAGCGGTAGTAATGCTTTTCTGGCGTTTGAATTGTGCCATAGCGCAGCCCTTCGGTATCGTTGCCTGCCAAGCACAATTGCATCGTTGTAAAGAAATTGCGGATGAACGCCTTTTCCTGATTGTCAAGGTTTTGTCGAATACCTTCGGTCACAGAAACGCTCGACCGCTTCAATTCGATCACGCCTAGCGCGATACCATTGACGTATAATACAATATCGGGGCGTTTCCTGTTTTCGCCGTGAACAGAGACTTCTTCGGCGATGGCAAAGTGATTATTGTCGGGATTGTCCCAATCAATAAGCCAAACAGTTTGGTTCTGGTCATCCTGGTCATCTTTGACTTTTATTCCATAGCGCAACAGTGAATATACATCTTTGTTGGCTTGATAGAGATGACGACCAGAGCCAAGAGCTGAAGCGATGTCGAGCTGGTGAAATACACGCGCCTGCACGGCATCAGAATGTCCGGTTTGGGTCAGGAAACGCGAAAGCAGTTCAGGCTCTATGTTGCTGTTATTTTCGCGGTCGTGCCAATTGCCAAGATAATCGTAACCAAGCGTGTCGCGGAAGAGTTTGATAACACGGTTCTGCGTGGCGTGTTCCAATTGACCAATCTTGCTCATACCAACCGCGTCCTTCCAGTTAGAAGTTCCTGCATCATGCCTTGCTTGAGGGCTTTGGTTTTGTTGAGACGAGAATTTAAGGATTGTATATCCAGTTCCCAATTTTCTAGTAAGTCTGCTATTTTTAGTCTCTCCTCAGGGGACTTAGGAAATGGAATGCGAAAGCGGTTTAAGTCTTTGTTTGTGATTTGGTTGATTGTGGCACCCATCGTATCCTCAATCTGTTTCTTAATCACATGACTTTGAAACTGAAAATAAACAAACTTGCTATCGTCACTTTTAAATAAACTCATAAATGCACCAAATGCTGAACCCGCTGCCGTTTCATCAATCAGCGCACATTTTCCGATAAGAGCACGGCTTCCGTTCCTCACGCATATTAACAAATCTCCCTCAGATGTGATCACCCGTTGTGGCAAGTCATGTTTCACAAACACATTGTTTTCATATGTCAGAACGCCATTTTGGATGTTGGACGAACGTAATACGAGGGTCCCTTCGTTTGAAACATCAGATGGCTTATATGTCAGTCCGATAACTGGTTTGCCTATTTCGCCAAGTGGAACCACATCCCAATCCTCTGGAATTTCACCAAGTTCGGTTTGTTTCATGCCTTTGCCAGCCCCAAACCCGTCCAACCGCGTTTTGCCTGTTAGAAGTTGTTGCATGGTGGCGGTTTTTAGGGCGTGTTTTTTCGCAATCAACACTTCCAAAGACGCAATCAACCCATCCACATCCGACAAAGCCTCTGCAATGGCTTTTTGTTCAACATGTGAAGGCGGTAGTGCAAAAAGAATTGGGGATAAATTGCTCTGATTAATGTTGGTATTTGCACTTGAGGTGCTTGCCGCAATAACCCGTTTTCTGAAGTCGCTCCTATAAAAGCAATGCTCTTTGAAATCGCTTGAGATTGAGTCATTTCGGTATCGGATAATAAAGCCGGAGAAAACAGTTTTCTTAAGGTCTTTTTTTACTAACGATGTCAGTCCGACACCGCTAGGTTTCACTGACGATCTGACGAATAAAACATCTCCCTTCTCAACACTGTAAAGAGATTGCTCAAACGGTGTTGAATTTAAGAGACCTAACCCTTGCTCAGTTGAGATTGACGGAATGCCAAATATGTCCATCAAATTCACAAAAGGGAAACCGAAACCAAACTGGTCTGCGGACTTATTTATTCCATTCTTAAATGAACCTTCCTCTCCAAGTGAAGTTACGATCCAATCTTCAGGAATAACCCCAACCTCGGTTTGTTTGTATCCTTCCTTCACCATGACAGCCCCATCTTTTTCAAATGGGCCTCTACCTTGGCGCTAAAATCATCAACGGCACCTGACAATTCCGGCAAGGTTTGGGCATAGCGCTCATCCAGCACACGCACTCGGCTTGCAAGGGCTTGGGTGATGCGCTCCACCTCTTCCCCAATGCGTATCTCAATGGTTGCCAGCCATTTGTCGTCAACGGTCAGGGCTTTGGCTTCATCCGCGGAAAGTTGCGGGATTTTCTGAAACACTGCTAAATCAAGCACGTCAATCGCTGCGTTCTCGACCTTCTTGGCCGCCGTCTCAGCTGTTTGCAGTTCCACGAGCTTTGTTAAGGCTGCTGCTTCTTTTTCATCCGTTGCGGCTTTGGCCTCTCGCTTTACATCCGCCACTTTGTATTTTCCATCGTCCAATGCGGCGGCAATCAAACTATCTTCACCGTTATTGTCCTCGATGAACGTTTCAAGGGCTTGGGTAGCATCCTCTTTTGCTTGGGTTGCCGCATCTAGTGCTGCTTTTTCATTTGCAAAGAACCGTGCAATGACCAGCGCTGGTGGAATAATGTCCGACTTGTGTTTGGTCATTGCCTTCGCTTTGCCAAACTGAAAATCAGCATCTTCTTTGTAGACGTTCTTGCCGTTTTTATCTTTGATCGGCACCAGTTGACGCACCGAACTGGCTGCATCCCAACCATCTTGAGCCAGCAAATAAACATCATCCTGCATCTGATCAGCCCAATAGGTCATCAAGATTTGATAGATATCGTATTTGTCTAGAAGGTTCGCACCCGCAAAGCTGCTCAGCAAATCCTCTGAAATTTCGAAAATGAGTTCTTTGGGTTTGTCACCTTTGGCTATTGAGTTCAGCTTATCGCGGTGCCGAGCTTTCCACGCCGTAAACCGTTCCAGTGTTTCCGCTTTGAAACTCACAAACTCAGGGTGTTCCGAAATCGATTTTTTCACGTCGCGCTGGGCGACCAAAGTTTTTGAATAGCCCTCACGATCACCGTCTGCGAACAAAGTTGTGCGCAGGGTTGGCATAACATCCCAATAGGATTGCAGGGCATCAATGTCCGCGTTTGGAATACCCCCTGATAAATGCGCACTTAAGTCGTGAATATCCTCTGGTTCACTGGCGTCGATATAGCGTGGAATGTTTAGGTTGAACTCGTTCTTTTGGGCAATCTCTGTGTAGGGCACCAGCCGCGAATAGCGATCCACTTGCAACTGGTTATTGAACGTGTCGACAATGCGATGAATATCCTGGGAACGGAGACGGTTCTTGTTCCCATCTTTGACAAAGCCCTTTGAGGCATCAATCATAAAGATCGGGTTGTTCTCCTTTGCTGCTTGTTTATCCAGCACAACAATACAAGCTGGTATGCCCGTGCCATAAAACAGGTTTGCAGGCAGGCCAATGATGCCTTTAATATAACCTTGATGGATGAGTTTGCGACGAATGTCTGCTTCAGCATTGCCTCGGAACAGAACGCCGTGGGGCAGGATTACCGCCCCTTTGCCCGTACTCTTGAGTGATTTTATTATATGCAAAAGAAAGGCATAATCGCCGTTCTTTTCGGGTGGTTCCCCGTATTCAAAGCGATTGAAATGGTCTTCGCTGGCGACAATCCCATTGCTCCAGGACTTGAGAGAAAATGGTGGGTTAGCCACTGCAAAGTCAAAAGTCTCAAGTGATTTATCCGACTTGAGCCAATGTGGCGCGGAGATAGTGTCGTCTTGCCAGATTTCACCTGTCGGGCTGTTGTGCAGCACCATGTTCATTTTAGCCAAAGCGGAGGTGGCTTGTTCTTTTTCCTGCCCGCGCAATGACAATCCGTTTGGTGCTTCGGCATTCACTTTCAATAACAAAGAGCCTGATCCACATGTCGGGTCGTAAGCCGTTTGATCTTGGTTGGTATCCGGCCCAATGCCGATGACTTTGGCAAGAATAGTTGAGACCTCAGCAGGTGTGTAAAATTGGCCTTTACTTTTACCGGACTCTGTAGCGAAGTGGCGCATTAGATATTCGTAGGCATCTCCCATAAGGTCGTCGCCATCGGCTTGATTTCGCCCTAAATCCAAACCTTCAAAAATGCGAACAAGTTTTGACAGCGTATCAACCATTGCCTTGCCTTTGCCAAGACGGTCATCATTGTTGAAATCATTGTCAGCACTCTTTAGCCAAGCCATATCATTTGCGTCGGCCAATGCGCCGACTATGGTATTCATTTTGTCGCCAATGCCAGCTTGACCTACCGCTGTTGCCATATCGGCGAACGAACCACCCTCGGGGATAACAATCGCACCGTAAGGCTCATTCGCATATTTGTCGGAAACATATTTTACGAAAAGCAGTGTGAGGATGTAGTTCTTGTATTGGGATGCATCCATGCCCCCACGCAATTCGTCACAACTTGCCCAAAGTGAAGCATATAGTTCTGTCTTCTTGACCGCCAATTCATTCTCTCACTGTAGATACTTAAAATTCCTTTTGACCATACACATCGGATTTATTCAACATAACGATCTATAAACGGCTTAGTTATTACTAGTATATTGGTTGAATTAAAAGGACTGATCACCAAATGGTAGAAATTAGACGCCTCTTCTCCTTTCCAGATCGCGCCATCTCCAGCCATACAACCTAATGAAAAGTCGAGCTTTTTCGAAAAATGTGTTTATAATGAATTGTGGCCATGATGGAGGTCACGATGCCCAATATACGACTAACTCGAAAATTTATCGATTCAATTGAATACCCAAAAAGCGGGCAAGTAATTTACCGCGACACGATGCTGCCTGGCTTTGGCCTACGTGTAGGCATGAAATCAAAAACCTATATTGTTGAAAGCCAGGTGAACCGGAAGACTAAGCGCGTCTCTGTTGGGCGTGCGGACCTCTATCCGCCGGAAACTGCCAGGCGCAAAGCGCTGGTCATTTTAGGTGATATGGCGGAGGGCGTTAATCCTAATGAAGAAAAGCGCAAGAAAGCAGCAGAAAAAATCACTGTTCAAAATGCGTTCGAAAAGTTCTTCGATACACGTGCCCATCTATCGAAAGCTACCGTGGAAAACTATTCGCGTACTGGGTACATCTATCTAAAGGCCTGGGCGAAAAAGCCCATGTGTGAAATCACGAAGCAGATGGTGCTAAAACGACACCAACAAATGTCGCGAAAAAATGGAAAGGTCACAGCAAACGATTCATTCCGCCACTTTCGTTCGGTCTATAATTTCATTGCTGCTACTGAAGATAATTTTCCTCCCAACCCTGTGTTAATTCTCAGCCAGGCACGAGCGTGGAACAAAGAAAGACGTAGACAAACTATTATCGAAGCAAAGGACCTGCCATCATGGTGGGAGACAGTCATGGAACAGCAGGACTATGCTCGTGACTTTCTGCTGATAGCATTGTTCACAGGAATGCGACGCGGCGAGCTACAACGCTTACGCTGGGAAAACATTGATCTTCAAGAACGCAAGCTGCACTTGCCGACAACAAAGAACGGCGATCCTCTCATGTTGCCACTTTCTGACTATTTGTTTGAGCTGCTCAAAGACAGGAAGAAAAAGGCAAAATCATCGCCCTGGGTTTTCCCGGGTTGTGGGCCTAAAGGTCATCTGGCGGAACCAAAGAAGTTTCTCAAGCGCGTAGCAATAAACTCTGGTGTTTCCTTTACACTGCATGATTTGCGCAGAACCTACATCACTATCGCCGAAAGTTTGGACATTCCGCACTATGCATTGAAACGATTGTTGAACCACCGAACCAACTCCGATGTGACAGGCGGCTATATTGTTATCAATGTGGATCGTTTGCGTGGACCCGTTGAGCTTATCGCTAACCGCATTCTTGAACTCAAAGAACCCCGCGGCGGCCTGAAGGAGTGACCCCACCCCATCGACGGGGATTAGGCGTAACATGGTGATGGCCGCTCTCGGTCCAGGCCCATTGGCGAGCTAATTTGATCCCATAAATACGACAAAGTATGTATATAACGGTTGATCCTGCTTGCCACCCTTACGCGCGCGTACGCGTTACAAACTATCAAAACTCTTAACCTATCGCTACGCCTTCAGAACCATTAGTTTCACTGTTCATGTTTAACAATGAAATGTAGAGAAAACTTCATGAGCGGCAAAGAACAATCTGACTATTCAGACTTCGATAATACCTGGGTTTATCGTGGTCGTCCTTTGGCGAAACAACAGCGGAAAGAACTGATTTCCTCTATCAACCCATCGGTGTGCCATGTACATGGAATTTCGGCTGAAAAGGAACATGAGGCTCTTTTGTTCAACTTGGTTAGGATAATGAACACAGGATCCGAAGTGTCGATGCTAAACGGGGAAATCTCGCCACCAAAAGATCAACCCACGATTAAAGAAGCTAGAAAGAAGATCAAGAAAGCCGCGGATAAGCTTTCTGCTGCACATGAGATGATTCATGACTTCATTGGAGATGAAACAGTTCGCGCGTTGCTCGAGCGCTCAGATGGATGGGAAGATATCAGTGTGCTGCTTCCTGTTCTTGGGCGTGTGGCTACTTTGTTAGACGAAGCAGCTAATTATAAAGGGAATCAAGGAGCCAGAAGAAATCCTGATTGGATTAAAAACTTCTGTGATGAATGCAATAATTTCTGGAAACTACACATGCCTGGTGGCACTAGCCTTGTATACCAAAATGAACAAGAAAGCCCCGTCTCCGAATGGGTTTATCACTTGTTTAAGGAGCTCGGTGAATTCACGGAGCTTAACCCGAAAGACTCAGTCTTGTTCACGCACGCCAAACGGCCCAACCGTTAAACGTTCTAAATATTATCCGTTTAACGACATTAGAATTTAAAAGTTAGATTCCGCAGTCTGTTTGCATCTTTAAGAAAGGAAGTGAAGATGCAAAATCAAAGCGAATTAATAGCCACCAAACAACTACCCGACATAACGGGGTGTAGTGCCAACTATTTTGAAAAGGGTCGCACCTACGGATATGGACCAAAGTTCATCCGCCTCTCATCTGGCGGTCGTGGTGGTAAGATACTCTACCGCCGTTCAGATATTGAGGCTTGGCTTCAAGAAAATGAATGTCAACCGGGAGGGTTTAGCAATGACTAATACTCTCCGGAAATATCCAAATATCTACCAACCCAAACGACCTGATTATGATGACGACGGCAACCGACTTTGGTTTCGTACCCATATATCTAAACCAAACACGAAGTATGATGTCTATAATCCTTATAATGCAATTTGCCAGGCCAAGCTTTATCGATGGGCAAGACATGAATTTAAAAATGGCACGCCGATTGGTGAACTGTATGGATATCTGCTCTACGACCAACCTAACATTTCCAAAAGACATCTTGGTTGCACCGTTATGCAGGCCATTGCATATAACCCGCGCAAATTAATTGGCGTCAGAAAGGATAATTCCAAGGCATGCCCAGGATATTTCTTCATGAGCCCTAAGGATTTGGAATACGGGCTTGAATGGATGATTTGCATCTGGCTCAGAAAGATCACCTTTGCAGATAATGTAGAGGACATGGAGTTCGAATTGGACGAACTGGCAAATGCAAAAGGGGAGGATTTGCAAGGTTTATATTGGGATCCATTTCTCGAACCCTTCATTCAGGATTCGTTTCAAGAATTCAATTGGATGAAAATTTGGGAGCAATTTGATTTGAAGAAACAAGAGATTCCAGTAGCTATCAAACCTCGTCCATTATTGCGGAGCTTCGCTTAGGTTGATTTCTCCCCCATGCCAATGCATGGGGGAGTTTGCGACGTATATTCCAGCTTTGATTTTGCCCAACAAAATTCTAGTTAAGTCAGTTGAGGCAGCCCAGAATAGGGGTGCGCTATTAAATAGCTGTTATTATTAGTGTTTTTTATAATATTATTGAAATAAGAGTAAATAGTACTTGCCTCTACTAGCCTATTTGCCAGGCCCAGCCGCCACGGCTGGCAACCCAATTTTAGTGGTGCCAGATAGTATTATGTTTTAATTTGGTTTGGCAGGTTAAAAACACTTTTAATAACAATGTTTTACACCAACTTATGCTTAAATAGTATGCGCTTAACTAAAACTAACAGCTCAACTTTGATTATTACCGCGGGCATTTATGCTGCCCAAAGTTGTTTTGGGCTTTGTAAGCCGTTTTAAGGTAGCCCCAAGTTAGGCTTTTACCCTTTTGGTGTTGTAGGCCTACCAGGCACAAAATGGCACTCGACGGACGTCTAAAGCATCAACCACGTAGCTATGGCTGCTTCGAAATATTCCGATCTTGGGTTGTACGTTCATCAATCAACAAAGGTACGACAGTGTCCTTCGGAAAATGATCATGATCGTGTCTGTATATTTTCAACTCGTCTTCTGTCTCTGCCCTGACTGAGTATATCAACTCACCATCGATAGATTCGCCTTTGGGCTTTTTGGCTAAGCGATACTTCATAAGTAAAACAATTAGCGTGAGTAGAAATATCGGAGGCACGATGAGCCATGCAAATTTCATCCAATCAGATAGTGACTGATAGGTATCAAAGAAATCCTGCCAAAAATTATAATCTTCCATGTAGTTAGCCTAAAACCTTACTCATAGTCTATGGTATTTCAATACTATTCATTGCCCGTTATGGCAATGAAACTTGAGAAAAGATTTGGAAAAAACGTAAGGTACTGGCGAAAACAGCGCGGAATATCACAGGAAGAATTTGCTGATCGCGCGCAGTTGCACCCGACTTATGTGAGTGGAATTGAAACAGGCTACCGAAATCCGACGGTGAAAATCGTGGGTCGTATTGCTGCCGCTCTAAACGTTAAGCCTGCTGACTTATTTGAAGAAAATATTGAAGAATAGTTGACCAAATTATTTGAGCATTCTGGTTTGATCTGATTTGGAAGAAAGCGACATTAGATAACTTGAAAATTCTCTACTAATTTAGAAAGTAGAGCAATCTACATCAAGTTTCGTGCCACAAAAATATATTTTATAATCAGATAGTTAGTGGTGCTGCCGAAGAGAATTGAACTCTCGACCTCTCCCTTACCAAGGGAGTGCTCTACCCCTGAGCTACGGCAGCCTACCTTTTTTCGGGCTTTGGAATAATTGCCCTACTAATACCCTACTTTTATTTCCTTGCAACCGCCAACTCAATGTTTTGACACACTAAACTGGAGAAGACCCCCACATTACCAAGGGAGTGCTCTACCCCTGAGCTACGGCAGCATGAAGATTGCTTTTCTTAAGCAATTTTACTTAATCGAAAGCCTATTGCCATAGGTTTATCTCTTGTGCAACCCATCTTTGGCCATCTTTGAGTTAGCACAACACAATCTCGCCCAAATATAGCCTTTTCCCATCCATAATTATCGGTTAATGAGAGATTATGGCGGATAAAAATGTAAAATCGAGCGAACAAGACGCGAAGAAGAAGAGGCTTGAGCAGCAATTGCGAGCTAATCTTAAGCGCCGGAAAACGCAAACACGAGCATCACGGAGCGGTAAAGCAGACCAAACAAATGGATTGCCAGCCGCACATCTTGATGATGGCGAGAATTAACCCATATTAGTTTCGTATGTTGAAGCCTTATTGAACTTAGGCTACACACGGCCTAAATCATGAAAAGAGGATGGGGCAAAACCCCACAGGGCGCGCATGGATCGAATTAAAATTATCGGTGGAAATGAACTTAACGGTATCATTCCAATCTCAGGTGCAAAAAATGCTGCATTACCATTGATGATCGCGTCACTTCTAACGGATGACACACTTACGCTTGAAAATCTGCCGCGCCTGGCTGATGTGGAGCAGCTTACAAGAATTTTGGGAAATCACGGCGTTGATGTTTCCGTAAGCGGTCGCCGCGAAAAACAAAGTCAAAGCTATGCACGAACGGTTAGTTTTACCGCGCGCCACATCGTTGATACGACCGCCCCTTATGAACTTGTGTCTAAGATGCGCGCAAGTTTCTGGGTAATTGGTCCTCTGCTTGCACGAATGGGAACTGCTAAGGTATCACTTCCCGGTGGCTGCGCCATTGGCACACGACCCGTTGATTTGTTCATTGACGGTCTTGAAGCACTCGGTGCTGATATAGAGATCGAAAACGGATATGTAATTGCTAACGCCAAATCCGGCCTAAAAGGAGCAGACTTTGAATTTTCAAAGGTCTCAGTTGGCGCGACGCACGTCATGATGATGGCTGCAACTTTAGCCAAAGGCACAACACGCATTTCAAATGCAGCCCGTGAGCCAGAGGTTTCGGATCTTGCCAAATGTTTGAATGCGATGGGCGCCAAAATTTCTGGCGCGGGTACATCGGTCATCACAATTGAGGGAGTAACGTCGCTTTCAGGTGCGCGCCATCGTGTATTGCCGGACCGTATTGAAACAGGAACTTACGCAATGGCTGTTGCCATGACCGGTGGCGATGTTGTTTTAGCAGGTACAAGTTCTGATCTATTAAACTCTGCGCTTGATACATTGCGAACAACAGGTACAGAAGTGACCTCTGTTGAAAATGGTATTCGTGTGCGTCGACAAGGTGGTGATATCCAACCTGTAGATGTTTCAACAGACCCATTTCCCGGTTTTCCCACGGATTTACAAGCTCAATTTATGGGACTTATGACAATGGCAAATGGCGTGTCAAAAATTACCGAAACTATTTTTGAGAACCGCTTTATGCATGTCCAAGAATTGGCCCGCCTGGGCGCTAATATTTCGCTCGATGGACAAACAGCCACGGTAACGGGTGTTAAAGAGCTGAAAGGCGCTCCGGTTATGGCAACCGATTTACGAGCATCATCGGCACTCGTTATTGCAGGTTTGGTTGCTGATGGAGAAACAAATGTAAACCGCGTTTATCATTTAGATCGCGGATTTGAACAACTTGAAGAAAAGCTAACAAGATGCGGTGCGAATGTATCTCGCGTTAGCGACTAGGCGAATTTAAATATGTCACTGCTCAAATTATTAGCGTTAGACGACGAAGATCTTACTGTTATTTCAGCTGCAATGCAGGATGCTGTTTTGCGAGTGGAAGACCTCGAGTTTGATAAACGGAATAATCAGTTCTTGCTTACTGCCAACCGTTTCGCCTGGGAAAAGCGAAAAGGTTTCCTAAAGAAAGAGCATGAACGCCGCCGCACGGTTTTGGCATTCAAGCGGGTTAGTAATGTTAAAATGCGTGGTTTTAATGCGAGCGATGATGATGAGGTTTTATCTTTGTTGGCATTAAGGTTCCTCGAAACGGACGAAGGTCCAGAGGGCGAACTGGAACTCGTGATGTCCGGCAATGCAGGTATTTTACTCAACGTTGAATGTATTGAGGTCCAGCTAACAGATACAGGCGGGGCGTGGGGCACTCGGTTTAAACCTAAACATTAATCACCGTCGTTCTAATCCCGTCAAATTTAGTTTCATTACGGAGCACACTGAATTGGTTCTTAAGCTAGACTTCCAAACTTCAAATTTTGAAGAACAATTTGCCGCCTTTCTGACGACGAAACGCGAGGTATCAGAAGATGTGATTGTCGATGTTGATCGCATTATTTCTGCTGTGCAAGCAAATGGTGATGAGACGTTACATGATCTGACTTTGAAATTTGATCAAGTCGATACCCGCAAGATTGGCCTCAAAATAACATCCGATGAATTAGATCAAGCTTTGGGTGCTATTTCGGATGATGTTCGGGCAGCTCTTGAACTTGCTCATGAGCGTATCACCAGTCACCATGCGCGCCAGATGCCGAATGATGATTTTTACAAAGATCACTTGGGTGTAGAGCTTGGTTCAAGGTGGACGGCAATTGATGCGGTTGGTCTTTACGTGCCTGGCGGCACTGCAAGTTACCCAAGTTCCGTTTTGATGAATGCTATTCCGGCAAAGGTTGCAGGTGTCCAGCGTATAGCAATGGTTGTACCGGCAGCAAAAGGCAAACATAATCCAGCTATATTAGCAGCTGCCCGTATTGCAGGTGTTAGCGAAATATACCGTATTGGCGGAGCACATGGTGTCGCCGCGCTTGCTTATGGTACGGAAACGATAAAGCCTGTTGCAAAAATTGTGGGTCCGGGCAATGCTTGGGTAGCCGCGGCTAAACGGCAAGTCTTTGGGACGGTCGGAATTGATATGATCGCAGGACCTTCAGAGGTTTTGATAATCGCAGATAAAAATAATAACCCAGACTGGATTGCCGCCGATCTCTTAGCGCAGGCCGAGCATGACGTTGGAGCGCAAGCGATATTAATCACCGATGATGCTGATCTTGCTGACCAGGTTGTCAAAGCCGTTAGTTATCAAATCAAACAATTGCCTCGTGGTGAAATTGCCGCGCAATCATGGAATGATTTTGGTGCGATTATCATGGTACCAAACTTGGAGGAAGCTTTTCCACTCGCAAATCGCATAGCAGCGGAACACCTCGAGCTAGCGCTTGATAACGCGGATGATTATGTATCTAAAGTTCGTAATGCTGGCTCCATTTTTGTAGGGCATTACACACCCGAAGCGATTGGCGACTATGTAGCTGGCTCTAATCATGTCTTGCCAACGGCACGCTCAGCAAGATATTCATCTGGACTGTCAGTCTATGATTTTATTAAGCGCACATCTGTGTTAAAACTTGGGCCAGAACAATTAGCGGCGATTGGACCTGCGGCAATGACTTTGGCTGAAACAGAAGGCTTGAGCGCCCATGCGCGGTCAATATCAATCCGAACCAATGCAAAAGGGTAGCTGAGTTCATGGCCAATAGCGCTAAAGATAGGCTAGTTGACATCTCGCTCGATGCATCTATCGGGCGTGCCACGCCAGATATTGAGCACGAGCGGGCGATCGCCATTTTTGATCTGATTGAAGAAAACAGCTTCGAGTTGGTTGGTCACGATACAGGGCCGTATAAGTTAATACTCTCACTTGTTGAGAGTCGTCTTGTTTTTGATATCTTAAATGAAGGTGATGAAAACCTCATTACGCATATCTTATCACTGACCCCATTCAGGCAGATCGTCAAAGATTACTTCATGATTTGCGAGAGCTATTATGAGGCGATTAAATCTGCAGCCACAAACCGGATTGAAGCGCTGGATATGGGCCGTCGCGGTATCCATAATGAAGGTGCTCAAATATTGAAAGACCGTCTTGATGGCAAGATCAACATAGATACAGACACATCTCGTCGTCTATTCACGCTTGTTTGCGTGCTTCACTGGCAAGGTTAGGTAAAAATTTGAATTATCAAGGTGAAATAAGCATGGCTCGAGATAAGGTGAACAGATTATAGATATGTCAGCGCCTTCTTCCATACTTTTTATTTGCGGGATGAACTCTATTCGATCACCAATGGCTGAGGTGATTGCTCGATCTCTTTTGCCAAAGGGTGTATTTGTCCAATCTGCTGGCATACGAGAAGGTGAGCGTGATCAGTTTGTGGAAGCCGTATTGGCTGAAGTCGGTTTAGATTTAGGTAGTCGGCAACCTAGGCTCTACAATGAAATGGCTGATGGCTTTTATGATGTCATCGTCACATTAACACCGGAAGCCCATCACAGAGCTTTAGAAATAACGCGTACGTCAGCTGCAGAAGTCATCTATTGGCCGACATCTGATCCAACTGTTTTACAAGGACAAGGTAAGCGCGAACAGATTTTGGAAGCATATCGCCAGGTTCGCGACGGTATAACAGCCAATATAAAAGAGCATTTTTTAAAATAATACGCAGTAAAAGGCCTAGTTGACCTCGTTTGAATGATCTAAAAGGTTCACAAACGAAATTTGATTGTGTAGTTTCCGCACAAATTTGATGTAATCGCCAACAAGGCGAAGACGAATATCTAAAGAAAGATCTGTACCTAATGGCAAAAGAAGAAGTTCTAGAGTTTCCAGGAGTTGTCGTTGAACTCCTACCCAATGCAACCTTTCGAGTTAAACTTGAAAATGAGCATGAAATTATTGCCCATACCGCTGGTCGTATGCGCAAAAACCGTATTCGCGTTCTGGCGGGTGATAAAGTGTTGGTGGAAATGACACCTTATGACCTGAGTAAAGGCCGCATCACCTACCGTTACAAATAATTTCGAAACAGCTGAGTAATTCTCATCCATGGCAAATGATGCAAAACTCATATTAGCTTCCGGATCCCCACGCCGTGTAGAATTGCTAGATCAAATCGGCATTAAACCGGATCGATTGATGCCTATGGATATTGATGAGACGGCGGGTAAGTCTGAGCATCCTAAATCTTTGGCACGCCGTTTAGCGCAAGAAAAAGCGAAAGCTGCATATTCACAGGTCAAGAATGAACCGCAATGGAAAGGATCATTTATCCTAGCTTCTGATACGGTCGTATCAGTCGGGCGCAGAATACTGCCAAAAGCGGAATCAATTGAAGATGCGAATAATTCAATTCATCTTTTGTCCGGTCGTAACCATCGTGTCTATTCTGGTGTGTGCATTATTACGCCAAGTGGTGCGGTTCGGCTGAAAGTTGCAGAAACGCGCTTAAGATTTAAACGAATTTCCAGTGCAGAAATGCGAAGTTATCTTGATTCTGGCGAGTGGCGCGGCAAGGCTGGCGCTTATGCCATCCAAGGCATTGCAGGAAGTTTTGTTATTAAACTCGTCGGTTCTTATTCAAATGTTGTCGGTCTGCCGCTTTATGAAACGTCGAATCTACTTGCAGGTGAAGGTTACATTTTTCATCAATCCTGGAAAGGTCGCACCGGAATATGAGTAACTCGGACAATGTTGAACCCTTGCGCCCAAAGCTTCCTTGTCCCGAATGCGGTAAGCCATCTGACCGCCAAACGCACCCATTTTGCTCTGAACGCTGTAAAAACCTGGATCTCGGTCGTTGGCTTAATGGTTCCTATGCAATTCCCGTCAGCGAAGTTGAGGAAAACCAAGATCCTGAATCTGAAAATGAAGAGCGTTTTTAGATACTTACTAATAGTTTGACATTTTTATTTCAAAAAGATCACGAAACATTTGAAAGACCACTAGACTTGGTCGTCCAAAATGTTATAACGCGCTCGCTCTCCTAGATTACCCATTCGGAGAGCTGACAAATTTATCCGATGCCCGGGTAGCTCAGGGGTAGAGCAGTGGACTGAAAATCCTCGTGTCGGTGGTTCAAATCCGCCCCCGGGCACCATTTCAAAAATTTCTTGATAAATTCATATTCATAGCGGTTTTGCTTGAAAAGCCAGCATTGCTGCTTTTTTTGAATCTACGCTGCATTATGATATTGATTAATCACATCTAGTAATGGTTGACCATAGCGTTCGAGTTTTGCTTCGCCAATACCGTTGATATCTAGCATCGCTTCGAGCGTATCAGGTTTATGTCGCGCGAGCTCAATTAGGGTCTTATCATGAAAAATCACGTAGGCTGGAACTTTCTGGGCTTTGGCCAAAGCGCTTCGCGCTGCCTTTAAGTTTTCATACAAGGATTGATCGGCTTCGCTGGTAAGCGTTGCCATAGTTTTAGACTTTTTAGAGCTGCGGTCTGATCGCTCCGTATTTGAAGTCTTCACATAGTGGCGCATAGGCAATGGAGATTTATTTTTTATGAACGCCCTACCCTTTGTTGTGATATGCAAACCACCATGGCCATCTGCATTGGGTGCAAGCAAATTACTCGCGACCAATTGACGGAAAATGTTCTGCCACTCCAATTTACTAAGATCAGTGCCAATTCCATATGTGGACACCTGATCGTGGTTAAAGTTACGAATTCGGTCGGTTTCAGCGCCAAGCAATACTTCGATAAGATAGGTTACGCCGAAACGTTGATCAGTTCTATGAGCACACGAAATAGCTTTTTGCGCGGGCACAGAAGCATCAAAGGTTTCCGGCGGTTGATCACAAGTGTCACAATAACCGCATGGTTCACATGCATCATCAAAATAATTCAGCAAAACTTGGCGTCTACAAGTTGCGGCTTCGCATAGCCCAAGCAATGCACCAAGTTTTTGATGTTCAATACGCTTTTGCTCATTGGGCGCATCTGAATTCTCGATCCACTGGCGTTGCATGGCTGCATCTTCCATACCGTAAATCATAAAAGCGTTCGAGGGCAAACCATCACGCCCCGCGCGTCCTGTTTCCTGATAATAAGCCTCAATATTTTTCGGG
This sequence comes from Lentilitoribacter sp. Alg239-R112, assembly GCF_900537175.1. Classification (GTDB taxonomy): domain Bacteria; phylum Pseudomonadota; class Alphaproteobacteria; order Rhizobiales; family Rhizobiaceae; genus Lentilitoribacter. The sequence goes on from NZ_LS999833.1 coordinate 1,152,686, forward strand.
ATATTCATATGTACTACAAACCGCACATCCGGCTTATCTATCCCCATGCCAAATGCAATCGTAGCAACCATGACGATATGCTCACCTTGTAGAAACTGGCGCTGGTTATCGGCACGCACATCGTTGGAAAGTCCTGCATGATATGGCAATGCGTTGATACCCTGCTTACAAAGCCATGCAGCCATCTCGTCAACTTTTTTGCGGGAGATACAATAAATTATGCCGCTATCACCATGGTGTTTATTTTGGATGAATTTCCAAACTTGCTGCTTTGGCGAATTACGCAATGCGATTGTGTAATGAATATTTGGCCTATCAAAACCACTGACAAATGTACGACCATCACTAAGTGCCAATCGCTCAACAATATCTTTACGAGTTGGCGCGTCCGCTGTTGCAGTCAGAGCAATACGTGGCACACCTGTAAAACGCTCCGCCAGCAAAGACAGAGCCGTATAATCAGGACGAAAATCATGCCCCCATTGTGAAACGCAATGAGCCTCATCAATGGCAAAGAGCGCCAGTTTGCATCGATCCAGCAAATTCAAAAAATCGGGCATCATCAGCCGCTCAGGTGCGACATATAGCATATCCAACTCACCATTGAGCATTTGCTCACGGGTCGATGTAATCTGAGCAGCTGTCATTGAAGAATTAATAGCACCAGCCTTTACATTCATTAATTCTAATGCAGAAATCTGATCCTGCATCAACGCAATCAAAGGAGAGACAACGACTGCTAGGCCATCACGGCATAGAGCAGGAATTTGATAGCAAAGCGATTTACCACCGCCTGTGGGCATTAAAACAAATGCATCGCCACCAGCAATCACATGATCAATAATTTCCGCTTGCTGCCCTCGAAAGGCATCATAACCATAGGAATCGCGCAGGATGGAAAGGGGTGCCGATTGTATCATAAATTGAATTTCGCTTACATGATTGTGATGAATAACTTACGCAGTCACATGATAAGATGATTCTTATCCGTAATGTGATCTACTTACACTGTGATAATATGTAAGCAAAGTCACAAGCCTGAAGATAACATCAGCAACCTTAGATCAAATCCAACCCGCGTCTGCGACAATCGTCTGATTAGTCATCGCCTGCGATACATCGGATGCCAACATCAGTACGATATTTGCAATATCTGGTGGCTTGTTAAATCGCTTTAAACACTGACTATTCAATATTTGCTCTTGAATGTCAGGCGTAATCCATTTTTCCAGTTGTTTTGGCGTCTCCACAAACCCGGGCAAAATACAGTTCACACGAATACCTTCAGGCCCTAATTCCCGAGCCAGACTATGAGTTAAGCCCTCAATCGCAGCTTTAGAAGCTACGTAGGCAGGAGCATTTTCCAAACCCAGGCGCCACGCAATCGAACTCATATTTACAATGGCACCAGTTTGCTGCTCGCACATATAAGGTATAACCGCTTTCGCAGCGAAGAATTGATGATCAAGATTAACAGCCAACGATTGTCGCCAATAGTCCGGTGTCACTGCCATCAAATCATGTCGCATATCATTGGCACCATTGTTGACCAGAATATTGATTGGTCCGACTTCCTGGCTTGCAACCGAAAAAACTTTTGTTAGCTGATCTAAATCGGTAAGATCCAGTTCATAAAAGTAGGCGTTCTTACCCAGCTCTTTTGCAAGTTCATGACCAGAAGCTACATCAATGTCAAAGAAGATAACTTTCGCACCTTGCTCATGAAATGCTGAAACAATCGCAGCACCAATTCCGCTCGCCCCTCCAGTTATCGCGACTGTTTTGTTTGCTAAGTCTGGATAGATAGCTTTTGGTGCGGTCATCATCGAACCTCGTTTAGATTAAATCACGTCATCGCCTGTGCAATCTTTAATGTTTTAAACTAAACTATTATGCCGCTCAATCGCGCATGTGAATTCATGTAATGTTGACGATTTTAAAGCTCGTCATCATCTTCTAAAATACGCGCTGCAGCGCCATCTAAATCCTCGTATTGACCGGATTTCAAACTCCACAAAAATGCCCCCAGTCCAAGCGCACCAAGACCAAGTGCAATAGGAATTAAATAAATCAACACATTCATGATAGCGCCTCAACAGCGCTTGTGGCAGGAGAATTCTTTTCTCCTTTAGGACGGGCTGTTGCCAATCTCATACTATTTAGGATCACAACAATTGATGAGGCTGACATGGCAATTGCTGCAAAAAGCGGCGTTACAAACCCCGCAAAAGCCAAAGGCACGGCAACTGCGTTGTAAGCTAAGGCTAAAGCAAAATTTTGCTTAATCAATCTATCCGATTTTTTAGCAGTATCGAGAGCGAACAAGATAGAAGATAAATTATTTCGGGTAAAAACAAAGTCCGCAGCAGAGCGCCCAACATCAGAAGCCGAAGCAGGCGCCATCGATGCGTGTCCTGCAGCCAAGGACGGTGCATCATTGATCCCATCACCCACCATCAAGACATGCTTTCCTTCGGTCTTGAGCGCATTAATACGTGCAATTTTGTCAGCAGGCTTGGCCTGGGCGGTATAATTATCAACCCCGAGATTATTAGCAACATTTGCAACGGCATCTTGATGATCACCGGATAGAATCTCAATCGGGAATGAACGGCTTTTCAACTCGCTCAAGGTTATCTTTGCATCTGGTCGCATTTCCATATGGAGAGAAAACTTACTTGGTAATTGGCCTTCCCTTGCAAAAAAGATACCTGCTCCAGATACCTGTTCGTCAAAATTCGTTACTTCGGATATCCATTTATATGACCCTAGACGTACGCGCTTCCCTTCAAACACGCCTTCTAATCCGAAGCCGGGAACTTCTCTTACACCTTCAATAGATATATCTGGTTCCGCTTTAAAATATTGCACCATCGCTCTTGATGCTGGGTGGGAGGAATGCTTGCCAAGCGCCTTCACCAGTGCTGCGTCATCTTGATGTTTAAGATCAACATCGAACACGCTTAGCCGATCCGAAGTTAACGTTCCGGTCTTATCGAAGACGGCGTAATCAATCTCAGACAAACGCTCCAATGCAGACCCGTCGCGCATTAAGATTCCGTGTTCGAATAAGCGCCCTGCCCCAATCACATGAACAACCGGAACAGCAAGGCCCAACGCACAAGGACACGTGATAATCAAAATCGCAATGGCGATATAGATCGACGTGTGCCAATCTCCGCCCGTTGCAAACATCCAAACAACAAATCCGATGAATGATAAAAGATGAACCGCAGGCGCATAAATCCTTGCCATGCGATCGGCAATACGCACATACGAGCCACGGCCATTTTCGGCAGCATCCAACATGCGAGTAACTTCTGCCAAAAAGGATTGGTCGGCAGTTTTTGTCACTCTGAGCTGAATAACGCCAGATAGGTTAAGTGTTCCAGCCATTACATCATCACCGATCGTTACAGGTGATGGCAGGCTTTCACCATTGACCAAAGACAGATCAATATCAGTGGAACCTTTGATCACTTGACCATCGACGGGCAACTTCTCTCCAGGCAGAACCTGTAATACCATATCAGGTTTGATTTCATCGATTGGCAGATAACTCGTTTGACCGTCTGACGTGACCTGAGTAGCGCCTCGTACATTTCGGCGCGCGAGAGTGTTAATCGTATTTCTTGCCTTTTCCCGCATCATATGGTCGAGATATCGGCCAATGAGCAAAAAGAATAACAATGAAACCGACGCATCAAAATAGACCACATCACCATGTGTTAGCGCTTCATAAACACTCATGATCAACGCAAGGGAGACGGCTAGCGATATAGGCACATCCATATTTAAGCGGCCATGGCGCAAAACTTTATAGGCAGATTGGAAAAATATTTGTCCCGAATAAAGCACTGTCGGAATAGCAATGACTGCTGAGATCAAGTGAAACAGTGTCTTTGCAGAACCTTCTGCACCAGACCATGTGGAAACAGATAGCAGCATGATGTTCATGGCGCCAAAACCGGCTACGGCCAGTGCACGAAGCAATCTACCATTCGCGTTTACATCGGTGCTTTTTTCGCCGTCTGTAATATCAAGCGGAACCGTATCGTACCCAAGACTTTCCATCCTATTGAAAATACCGAGGGGTGAAGCCTCTTCATCAGCCAACGTTACCTTCACGCGTTTGAGTGTCAGGTTCACACGAACATCTGTAACGTTTTCTAGCTTTGATAGTTCGCTCTCAAGAATAGCGATACAACTGCCGCAACGAATGGATGGTGAAGAAAAAACAAATAGCTGTTTGCCGTCCGCCAAGACTTTACCAAAGGCGCGCAATTCATCTGTCTTGGCAGTATCCGACATTTGTGCCGTAACAGCATCAGAAGCCATATCACTGCCGCAACATCCCATTTTACTGCTCCACGACAAAGCGAACGGGATTTGTCCAGATCACTTGCCCGGCAAGATAAGCTGTCATATCAGCTTGCCAAACACCTGCACCGAGGTCAATTTCTGCAGTGTAACTTGTTTCAAGACCTTGGGATAAAGTAAGCAAAACATCGTCGGTTTCGTGAACAGGCCGCCCAAGCTTAACTTCGATCTTATCTGCCCTAACCACAGCGCCATTCACGTCCACTAAATCGAGTGTTACAACACCTTGTTCATAACGGAAATCTGATTGCCAACCGAGTGCTAACTGTTGCTCTCGGACACGTTTATCATCATCGAAAAACTGGCTAGCGATATAGGAATTTTCGACAACAAGACCTGTCCAGCTATTGGCAGCGAAGAATGCCAGTGTAAGATTAACTGCAACAATCACACCAAAGAAGAGCGAGATCACGCCAATCATGTGGTAGCCTGTAAACTCTCTTGAACCCGTTGTTTCTTGTGACATTTTACTTCTCCTCCGGAGTTTCGAATATAGCAGTGTAGCTATCACGTTCAAACGATTGTTTATCTTCAATCACCAATTGGAAATCATCACCAACATTATCGATCTGGTCCGGTGCAATACTAATGAAAACGCGTAATGCTCTTAATTTGTCCGGTTCAATCTCAAGTTGGTAGTTGTTATCCGCTGACGGCTCTACTCCATTGATGCTTACTTCAGCTCCTTCCAACCCTTGCACAGATAGATGTACAAGGCGAGGTTCGGGTATCATGTTCAGGATCTTAACTGTATAACCGTTCCGAATTGAGCCATCACTCAGCCTGGTGAAAACCGGATTTCGATCATGCAACACATTCAACTCTAATCGATCGCGTGAAACCAGCATAAAGAGCATAGCAAGACCTATTGCAGCCCAGACACTGAAATAAATAAGTGTGCGAACGCGGAAGATAATCCGCCAATCAAAATGGCGAATAATAGAATGGAATAAGCCGTTCTCATCACGCACACGGCTTGGTTCAATGTGATTGGTCTCTGGATTTATCGCTTCTGTCATATTGTGATTGTAGTCACGCAAAGTGGCATAGGAGATAAGCCCCTTCTCGCGACCAAGCTTACCCATAATATCATCACATGCATCGATACAAAGCGCACAGGTAATACATTCGAGTTGCTGACCATCGCGAATATCAATTCCTGTTGGGCAAACGGCGACACATGCATTGCAATCAACGCAATCGCCAACTGGATGGTCTAGTGCCGCAGCTTTTTTAACACCTTTGGTTTTTGGTTCCCCACGCCAGTCATTATAGGTAACAACAAGGGAATCCTCATCAAGCATTGCAGCCTGTATGCGCGGCCAAGGGCACATGTAAATGCAAACTTGCTCCCGCAAGATTCCACCAAGCAAATAGGTGGTCGCCGTCAACACGCCAACGGTCGCATATGCAATAAATGCTGCATCACCTTTGACAAAATCGACCAACAAAGTGGGTGCGTCAGCAAAATAGAAAATCCACGCACCACCCGTTAAAACACTGATAGCAATCCAAATAGCGTGCTTAATTGTACGCTTGTAGATTTTACTAATAGTCCAAGGCGCTTTATCAAGTCTGATCCGCGCATTTCGATCACCTTCGAAAAAACGCTCAACCACAAGAAATAAGTCTGTCCAGACTGTCTGAGGGCATGCATAACCACACCATGCCCGACCAACAACCGAAGTGACCAAAAACAATCCTATACCGGCCATAACCAATAGGCCTGCAACGAAAATGAATTCTTGTGGCCAAATTTCGATAAAGAAGAAATAGAAACGTCGATTTGCCATATCAAGAAGAACGGCTTGATCTGGTGCAAATGCTCCTCGGTCCCACCGAATGAACGGTGTAATATAATAGATCCCCAGCGTGATCGCCATGATGATCCATTTTAATCTTCTAAAGTCACCATTAACACGTTTCGGGTGGATTTTTTTGCGTGCGGCATAGAGCGGTTCCGCTTTAGCTTTCGCACCACTATTAATGGCATCTACTTCGAGTTTTGCGATTTCGGCCTTAGTCAAAAGACATTCCAATTTTCAATTAGTGATTCAAGATTGTCTAACAAGTAAACTTTCATGCATATTAGCACATTGATCTTGATCAAGTAGTGGGGCGTATTCTCGCAGTTCGCCCCACTACATTATTCTAGATTAGCTAAGCTATTCACCGCCACCAAGACTATGGATATAAACTGCTAGTTGTTTGCTCGTTGCAACACCTAGACGTTCACCCCAAGCAGGCATAACACCTTGTTGTGGCTTGGTAATTTGTTTTACAATCTCTTCGTGACTTCCACCATAAAGCCATAAAGCATCTGATAAACGTGGCGCGCCCAACTCTCTGTCACCAAGCCCTGCGTCACCGTGACACGCGGCACAATTTTCAACGTAAGTTGCCTCCCCGCGAGCAGCCGCTTCTGCGTCAAACTCCTGATTAGATAATTTACGCACAAACCAAGCTACATCAGAGATTTGTTCTTTCTCGAGAAGCTCATCAGTCCCGTATGCAGGCATATCTGAATAGCGTGTATCATCATCCTCTTCATAGCGGATGCCATGATTAATCGTCAGATAAATCTCATCAAGAGTACCGCCCCAAATCCAATCATCATCATTCAGATTTGGAAACCCGGGTGAACCTTGCGCACCTGAACCGTGGCATTGTACGCAGTTGATTTTAAATGCAGCGTTACCGCCGGCAACAGAGAAGCGTTGCAGTTCGACATCGGCCGCAATATCATTTACATCAATGTCCGCAAGTTTATCCCAATTACCTGCCTGTGAAGCCTTTGCAGCCGCAAGTTCATTGGCAACATCACCTCGACTGGACCAATTCAAAAAGCCTTTGGTAGAGGTTTTTATCAATGGAATTGATGGATAGGCAAAAGAGTAACCAACTGCAAAAATAATCGTCAGATAAAATGTCCATAACCACCAACGCGGCATGGGATTGTTCAACTCTTTGATGCCATCCCATTCATGACCAGTTGTTTCAACACCAGTGAATTCATCCACTTCTGGTCCATCTTGATTGTTCTGAGTGTTCATATTTTCAGACATCATTCATCCTCCTTAAAAGGAACATTTGCGGCTTCTTCAGCAAGCTTCTTTGAACCGGGACGAAAAGCCCAGACAACAACAAAAACAAAGATTAGGAACATGTAGAGCAAGCCCCAACTATCAGCAAAGGTGCGCATTGCTTGGTAATCAAAATCCATAACTCATCTCCTAACGATAGTTTTTGTCAGCTTCAAATGTTGAAAAATCAACAAGTGTTCCAAGCATTTGCAAATAGGCAACGAGCGCATCCATCTCGGTTAACCGTTGAGGATCACCATCAAAATTGCCGAGCACAGCTTTCGGATAGCGCTCTTCAACACCATCGGTATCCGCATCTGGGTCAGCTTGCGCCACAATGTCTGCCTTCGCACTATCAATCATCTCTTGGGTGTACGGCACACCAACAAGACTGTTAGCCTTCAGATGTCCCTCAATATTATGAATTGAGAGATCAACATCGGATAAGAATCCATAGCTTGGCATGATTGATTCCGGCACGACAGATTGCGGATCGATCAAATGCTGAACGTGCCATTCATTAGAATAACGCGCACCAACACGTGCCAGATCTGGACCAGAACGTTTTGACCCCCATTGGAATGGGTGATCATATTTTGATTCAGCAGCCAGACTATAATGACCATAACGCTCAACCTCATCCCGGAAAGGACGGATCATTTGACTATGGCAAACATAGCAACCTTCGCGAATATAAATATCGCGACCTGCTAACTCGAGCGGAGAGTAAGGGCGAACCCCTTCCACTTCTTCAATCGTATTCTCTAGATAGAAAAGAGGTACGATCTCGACAATGCCACCAATTGTAACGGCGACGAATGAAAAGGCCAAAAGTAGTGAGGCATTCTTTTCAAGGACTTTATGTTTTTCAAGAATAGACATTTGAATTTACCTCTATTCAGCTGGAGCTAGATTGGGAGTTGCTTTTGGTGTTGAGCTACCCATAGGGGCCTCATCACGCACATCACCACGGATTGTTCTGTAAATATTGTAGGCCATGATCAAAGCTCCGCTAAGGAAGAGAAGACCACCAAACATCCGTGTTATGTAATACGGGTGCATCGCCGCAACAGATTCTGCAAAGGAATAAACAAGATAACCTTGTTGATCATATTCACGCCACATCAGACCTTGCTGGATACCAGCAACCCACATCACCGCCGCATAAACAACGATACCAAGTGTGGCGAGCCAGAAGTGCCAGTTGACCAAACGAAGCGAATAAAGACGCTCGCGTTTCCAAAGTTTTGGCACAAGGTAGTAGATAGCACCAAAGCTAATGAGACCATTCCACCCCAAAGCACCTGAGTGCACGTGGCCGATTGTCCAATCCGTATAGTGAGACAATGAATTGACCACTTTGATAGACATCATTGGACCTTCAAATGTTGCCATGCCATAGAATGCAACAGAGATAACCATCATACGCAATATCGGATCAGTTCTGAGTTTATCCCACGCGCCAGACAGGGTCATAAGGCCGTTGATCATACCACCCCATGATGGCATCCAAAGCATAATTGAGAAGACCATACCAAGTGTCTGAGCCCAATCAGGCAAGGCTGTATAATGAAGGTGGTGCGGACCAGCCCAAATATACAGGAAGATCAGACCCCAAAAGTGAATAATAGACAAACGATATGAGTAAACCGGACGCTCGGCCTGTTTTGGAATGAAGTAATACATCATACCAAGGAAGCCAGCCGTCAGGAAGAACCCAACCGCATTATGACCATACCACCATTGTGTAAGCGCGTCTTGCACACCTGAGAACAATGAGTAGCTTTTTACGCCCAGAAAAGAGACAGGCACTGCAAGATTGTTTACAACATGCAGCATTGCTACGGTTACGATGAAGGATAAAAAGAACCAGTTCGCAACGTAAATATGTGGCTCTTTACGTTTTACCAGCGTTCCCAAGAACACGAGCAGATAACAGACCCATACAATTGTTAACCAGATATCGACATACCATTCCGGTTCCGCATATTCGCGGCTTTGCGTAATACCAAGCAAATAACCAGTTGCAGCCATGAGAATAAATAGCTGATAACCCCAGAATACAAACCATGCGAGATTACCACCCCATAGGCGCGCGCGGGTAGTGCGCTGCACTACGTAAAATGATGTCGCGATCAACGCATTACCACCAAACGCGAAAATAACCGCAGAGGTATGCAGCGGTCGAACACGTCCAAAATTTAACCAAGGCTCAAAATTCAATTCCGGCCATGCCAACTGCGCCGCAGCAATGACACCGACGAGAAAGCCAACGACACCCCAAAGCAACGTGGCAATCACGCCATATTGGACCACGCCATCCAGATACCCTGTATCCTTTTCCTTGATTGCGACAGTTGGACCTTCCGAAAAGTCTACGCGCCTAAACAAGATAATACATGTAATTGATAGTGCAACTGCAAGCACCGTCATATGTGCTTGAAATAGTGCATCTTTAGAAAGCCCTGCCGCTACAACAACCAAAAAGGTTGCTATTGCAGTGACAATAGCTTCTGGCAAATTTCTCATCATAATGAGCCCCTCAAAAGTTTAAACAGAATCATCCCGCCAAATAATGTATCATATGGCAGACCGATTTTGCCGGAAGATGGATGAAAAAGATGACAGTCGCTTTGACATAGATCAAGGAAACAAACTCATATGCTGATTAAATTTGTCGCAGTAACGAGACACCCATAAGGTAGATTTAATAATGGATGAAGCGACGGAAGCTTCCATTTTCGATGGACTAAATAACCATCTTAAAACACAACACGCGCTTTGTGACGCATTAGAAAAGATAGCCGATGGTCTACCCTCCAATGTTGACCGACAAGAATGTCTCCATCTCGCAAAAAGCATTTTCCCGATTGTCAAACGCGCGCATGAGTTCGAAGAAAAAAATCTTTTCCCGATTTTTTCTCAATCAAAATATCAGGCTGATCCCGAAGCAGTTCTAGCCCGACTGCATTCAGAGCACTGGGAAGATGAAAGTTACGCGCTTGAACTGCAAGATGCTCTCACGGAGTTTGCAGCAAATTCACCAACAAGCAATCCGGAAGCCCTTGGATATATGCTCCGAGGTTTTTTTGGAAGTTTAAGGCGACACATTGCCTCTGAAGAAGAGTTCTTCAATCCAAAACTAACAATGTGAGACTACCTATGTTTGTGCCAAAATCAGAAATAATCACAAAATTAAGTGCAAACGTGCCGCGGTACACGTCCTATCCTACTGCGCCGAACTTTTCTCCCGATCTGGGGCCACAACTTGTCGAGAAAATGCATGCAAGCATCGACAATGGTGGTGCATTATCTATCTATATTCATATCCCATATTGTGATCGGTTATGTTGGTTTTGTGGATGCCATACAAAGCAAACCAAGTCGTATATTCCAATATCCTATTACGTAGAAACACTTCTTGAGGAGATAGAGCTTCATCGCAAGGCACTCGCGCGTAGTCCCGAGGTTGCCCACATTCATTTTGGTGGCGGCTCACCCAGTATGTTAAAAAGCGACGACTTCAACGAACTTTCAAAAAAGCTTCGTACATCATTTAGAGTGACTGAAAAAACAGAAATCAGTGTCGAAATTGATCCCAACGATATGTCGGATGATATGTTGGTCGGACTTCAAAAAATCGGCATCACCCGCGCCAGTATCGGCGTGCAAGATTTTGACCCTGACGTTCAGGAAGCGATCAATCGTCCTCAAACATTTGAACAAACACGAGATCTTATTGAAGAGCTGAGATCTATTAATATTTCATCCATCAATGTCGACGCGCTTTATGGCCTGCCGCGACAGGATATGAATAGGCTTAATAATACGCTTGAGAAAGTAATATCACTATCTCCCGATCGCGTTGCCATGTTTGGTTATGCTCATGTTCCCTGGCTTAAAAAACATCAGAACATGATCAATGACCAAGAACTTCCAAATATTGAACAACGGCACCAACAAGCAGATTTTGCAGATCAGTTCTTAACGTCAAGTGGGCTACAGAAGATTGGAATTGATCACTATGCTACGCCAGAAGACAGCCTGACGAAAGCTTTAAACGAGGGAACACTTCACCGGAATTTTCAAGGCTATACAACAGATCAATGTAACAATTTATTAGGTCTCGGTGCATCTTCAATAAACCAATACGATGGTGGATTTATTCAAAACACGGTTCCAACCAAGCAGTACAAAGCACAAATCAGCGAAGGAAAATTCGCAGCAAACCGAGGTTATGAGCTTACGCAAGATGATCGGATAAGAGGTTATGTGATTGAGCGTCTTATGTGTGATTTCAGCTTCAATTTTGATGATGTTGCGATAAAATTTGGAGATACCGGCGCCCCAATTATTGAAACTGCAAAATCAGTGGTTCTCCAAGATTCAGATGATTTATGCTGGATAGGCGACGGTAAATTTAACGTCAGCGCTGACAAACGTGCTTTCACTCGTATTGTTGCTTCCAAATTCGATGCATATCTTAGCAAACAGAACTCAAAATTTTCAAAACCAATTTAGTCCTTTTGGACTTCGCAGGCCCGTTCTAACCGATCCAGATCCCTAACGATTACGGTTCGATTATGTTCAATTTCAATAACGCCAACTTTTCGCAATTTCGTAATTTGTCTTGAAACTGTTTCAATTGTCAAGCCAAGGAAATCTGCAATATCGGCACGTTTAAGCGGTATCTCAAACATGACATCTGAATTTTTTAACCCTGCTTCAGGGTCAATGTTACTTGCTATCATAAAGAAAAAGCTTGCAACTTTTTCACCAGCGGTTTTGCGACCCAAGGTCAACATCCACTCGCGCGCCTCATCTAACTCTTTTAATGATTGCTCGTGTAGCCGATGTTCCAATTCAGGCGATTGGTCGATCAACTCGTCCATCACTTTCGCAGGGAATGAACATAACCGTACATCGGTTGCAGCTTCTGCGGAAACACCAGACTGACGCTTGAATGGACGACCGAGAAAATCGGGTGCAAACTGCAAACCAACAATCTGTTGCCGACCATCGGCCATCAGTTTAACCAGTTTGACGACACCAGACATAATGTTGGAATAAGTAGAAATATCCTCGCCACCAGCAATCAATTCTTTATCACTCGACTGGCTATGCTTTGTCGTATGCTTACTCAATTTAATAAGCTGATCAGGTGATAATGCTCCACATATACCTTTATGCCTTGCTTCACACGCCTGACAAATTTTAGGCACTTCAGAATTATGAATATCTTGTCGTGTCATTTTTATCAGAATCTCTACTGCTACAGTGAAACGGACGTTAGCAGGCCGTTTATCACATGGGAATAGCCCCTTCCCCGATTTGTCGGTCATTTATCGTTATGTAGAATTTGCCGCACTTGGCCACTTCCCTTCGCCAAGACCTAATTTCCAGAGTTTACTGATCAAATTATTATCTAATTGGTGATGATTTCGGGCCCCATGAAATAGGTCGGCAATGCTGTTGATATCAATGGTATGTAAGTAACCATGATTAGGAACACAAACAGAATACTTAACCAAGGCAAAGCAGCTTTAACTACATTCCACATTGGCATTCCAGCAACACCAGATGTTACGAACAGGTTCAGACCTACAGGTGGTGTAATCATGCCAATTTCCATATTTACCACCATGATAATACCAAGATGAATAGGGTCGATCCCGAGTTCTATAGCAATCGGGAACACAAGAGGTGCCACGATTACAATCAGACCGGACGGCTCCATAAATTGGCCGCCAATCAACAAGATGATGTTCACAACTATCAGAAATGCCCACCACTCAAGGCCAGCATCGAGCATGGCGCCTGCTATTTGTTGTGGAATTTGCTCATCCGTCAATACGTGTTTGAGGATTAAAGCATTGGCGATAATAAACATCAATGTGATGGTTAGTTTGCCTGCTTCAAATAATGTTTTGCGCGTATCTTCATGCACAAAAGCCGTGAATAAAGTATGAGGTTTCTTCAAAAATGAGTAGTTCTTACCATCGTTGTTGGCCAAAGGACCCATGTCACGATAAATAAATACTGCGATAATAAATGCATAAACGGAGGCAACTGCCGCCGCTTCAGTGGGAGTAAAGATACCACCATAAATACCGCCCAGAATAATCACAATCAGAAACAGGCCCCAACCCGCTTCACGACCCGAGGCAAACACTTCGCCCCACCCTTTCCATTCGCCCTTTGGCAGGTTTTTGATCTTGGCAACAATATAAATTCCTGCCATCAACATACCACCTGCCATCAAACCCGGAATGACACCTGCGAGAAACATACGTCCCACGGACACATCTGTGGCTGATGCATAAACAACCATAACAATGGATGGAGGAATTAGAATGCCTAATGTTCCAGCGTTACAGATAATTCCGGCAGCAAACTCTTTAGAATACCCCACCTGTCGCATACCTGCGATAACAATAGATCCAATTGCAACCACGGTAGCCGGAGATGAACCCGATAGAGCTGCAAACAACATACATGCGAACACGCCTGCAATTGCCAAGCCACCTGGCAAATGTCCCACAAGCGCAATTGAGAATCGAATAATCCGCTTAGCCACACCACCGGTGGACATAAAACTGGAAGCCAGAATGAAAAACGGAATGGCGAGCAATGTATAGTGACCGGCCATAGCTTCATAAAAAGTTTGCGCGATAGACGCTAGCGAGCTATCAGATGCTAGCAGCAGAAATGAAATTGAACTTAACCCAAGTGCAACAGCAATTGGAACACCAAGCAAAAGGAGCGTGATGATCGCGGCAAATAATAGAGCAACTTCCACAACTTAGCCCTCCTTCTTGTTCTGCTGTTCGTCGGCTGCAACCATTGCCGCAGCTTCTTCCACGGCATCTTCTGCCTCGTGACTAACGATGATCAGATCACGAGTTCCTCTCACAACAGAAAGCCCTAACTGACAAAACCTAAAAAGCAATAATCCAAACCCAACAGGTAATACAAAATACGGTACGAGGCGCGGAAGCTTCTCATAAGCTTCGCCATCGTTAAACCAAGTGGCTAAAAACTGAAAAACAGGTGGCATGTCGATATCATTGGTTTCGTACCAACCTTTGCCTAAGAAATCTGCTTCAAATCCAGTTGGAAACCAGCGGCCAGTTGTTTGTGGAAGATTGGCAAAATTTGACCAAAAATCCCACCCACCTTTAAACAGCAAGAACGCATATATGATGCAACATAAGACAGAGACATATGCCATCGCCCGCCTTATGTCCTTTGGCATGAGATTAAGCACCGCATCCACACCCAAATGAGAAACCGTTTTAACGCAATAACTAATGCCAAGAATAACAAGCCATGCAAACAAAATCGTCGTTAATTCCAGCCCCCACAGCAGTTGAGTTGGCAAATGTAATGCTACTGTAATGGGTTGGAAAACCTCTGCATTAAAAACATAACGAACAACCACATTTACAAATGTGATGAGGGTCATAAGCCCCAATATCAAAGCGATAAGGTTTTCTTCGATTTTATCTGTGAATGTAAGTTTGGATGCTTCACTCATTCGCCCACGCCTCCCATGCGAAGTGAATAATCTTTTAAAAAATGCGGAGGAAAGGTTCCACCGCATCTTTCATTTTTTTAAGTGTAAATCACTCGGATTTACTTTGCCATCATGTTGATTTTTTGAGCAGCAGCGATGTTGTCTGCGCCAACGTCGCCCTCAAATTTTGCCCAAACTGGCTTCATAACTTCAACCCATGCAGCTCGCTGTTCAGGGCTTAACTCACGAACAACACCACCAGCGGCAATTACCGCAGCTTTCGCTTCTTGATTAACTTTTGCTGATTCGGCATTACGTGTTTGGGTTACTTCTGACATGATTGTAGCAAGCTGATCGCGAACATCAGCATCTAATCCGTCCCACCATTTAGTAGAGGTTACAACCAGGTAATCCAAAATACCGTGGTTAGATTCCGTCACACCATCCTGTACTTCAAAGAATTTTTTGCCGTAAATATTTGACCAAGTGTTTTCCTGACCATCCACAACGCCCGTTTGCAGAGCACCATAAACTTCAGAGAATGCCATTTTTTGCGGAATGCCGCCGATTGCATCCATCTGTGCAACAAGCACATCAGAAGACTGAACACGGAACTTTAGGCCTTTGGCATCTGTTGGTTCAATAAGCGGCTTACTAGCTGAGATTTGTTTCATGCCATTATGCCAGAAAGCTAAACCAAGAAGGCCACGTTTCTTCATTGAATTTTTCATAGCTTGGCCAGCTTCCGAGCTTTGGAAAGCATCAACCGCATTTACATCATTAAACATGAATGGCAAATCAAATAAACGGAACTGTTTTGTAAATTTTTCAAATTTGGAAAGCGACGGTGCCGCCATTTGAACATCACCGAGAAGCAAAGCTTCAAGAACTTTGTCATCGTTATAGAGACTTGAGTTAGGGAAAACTTCCATACAAGCTTTACCGTTCATTTCCTCATTCACGCGTTTTTCGAGCAATGTGGCCGCAATGCCTTTTGGATGCTTGTCTGTATTTGTCACATGACTAAACTTGATAACAATTTCACCATCATCGCAATTGGCAAATGCTACACTTGGTACCATAACAACAGCTGCAACGCATGCAGCTTTCAATAAATTTTTCATATTGTTCTCCCAGGAATTAACAATCGACCTTCCAGCCGTGAGGATAGATCATACTTTCGATATTCTTTTTTCAAGTATTTTTTTCTAGAAAAAATTTACCCATAAAAAACAGATAGATAACTCGTTCGACACGATTGATATTTGCATTTGTGCGAAATTTCGCACAAGCTCAACGAAAGACGAATACACCTTTAAAGGACGCCAAACCCAGTGTTAAAGTTGATAAAACACAATCTGCTCTATGTTATCTATGTTTGCATTGCACTGGCAGTTACAGCGGCTATTTTTATTAATTCATACCACCGGAATCTTGATCAACTGGAAAACAGCGGCCAGATTAGAATTGAGCAGATTTCTGAACGATTATTGGGCAGAATAGAGAGCTTCCAACAGCTCCCGAATTTGCTCGCAAACCGTCAGGAAATCCAAACACTACTCGCGGATAATGTATCAAATAATATTGTCAATGACATTCTACTGCGATCGGCCTTGTTGACCGGCGCCACTGAAATATTTGTACTTGATGAAGCTGGAATTTTGGTCGCCCAATCAAGTATTTATTCTGGCTCCGCTCCATCACAAACAGATTTTTTAAATGAACCATATGTTCGTGCAGCTATGAATGGTCGACTTGGATTTTATCATTCACTTGATTCAGGTGATGGAAGTAGGAGTTTTTATTTTGCAAGAGGTGTCATTACCAATAGTACAAAGCCGGTGGGCGCAGTCGTTGTAAAAGTTGGCGTTGACCGGCTAGAATTTGGCTGGAGTTTTGACGAAGAAGCCGTAACTTTTTTTGATAATCACAATGTGGTTTTTGTAACCAACCGCCCATCTCTCACACTTCAAATCGATGACTTAAACTTTGATAAGAACAATAACTATAACTTCCCTGAATATGACTATAAACTGCTGAAAAAATTTCCCAATTATACAAAGTCTAATATCTTTAAGCATGAGATACTAAATTTTGAGAAGGCAAATAATCTACCGCTACAGGCGCTGGTTCTGTCTAAGTATATTCCACAAATTGATTTAACAGCTAAGGGTTACTTTAACACAAAAGCCGCATTTGCGAATGCACGTCTGCAGGCTCTGTTAAGTGTTGCCATTTTCTCCGGATTTGGCGTGACATTTTGGGCATTGTGGCAACGGCGCCAACGCCTCACTGATCGACTTGCCGTTGAAGAGGCTGCAAACACGAGGCTTGAAGCTCGCGTAGAGGAACGAACCGCACAGTTGAACAAAGCACAAGATCAGCTTGTTCAGGCAAGCAAATTGACAGCGTTAGGGCAATTGTCAGCGGGTATTGCTCACGAACTTAACCAACCATTGGCAGCTATTCAAAATTTTGCAGATACTGGGAAAAAACTATTAGAGCGTGAAAGGACCAGCGAAGCAACTGAGAATCTTGAACATATAACTCAACAGACCGCACGAATGAACCGCATTATTAAAAACCTCCGCTCCTTTGCACGGAAGGAAATCGAAAAATTTGAAACGGTGAATTTACAAACAATAATCTACAGCAGTCTTAATCTCACTGAAATGCGCTGCAAAAACGAGAGCGTGGAAGTCATAACGATCGGTATTGAAAAACACCGCCTTGTTAGCGCAGGCAAAGTGCGTCTTGAACAAGTGATGGTCAATATAATCTCAAACGCAATAGATGCGATGTTAGATCAAGATGACAGAATCATAAGAATTGAACTCAGTGAAAACGAAGGAGCAGCCTTAATTAAGGTGTCGGATAATGGCCCTGGCTTAGACGATCCAAAACGTGTTTTTGAACCATTTTACTCAACAAAAGATGTCGGATCCAGCAAAGGCCTAGGTCTGGGTTTGGCCATATCTCATGGTATAATTGGTAGCTTTGGTGGGGATCTTTACTGTGAGAACCAAACTCATGGCGGAGCACTTTTTACTATTTCATTACCATTACTATCGGACGGCCCAACAAAATGACAAACCAGATATTATTGATAGAAGATGATGATGCGCTTCGCTTCTCACTCGCGCAAGCATTTGACCTTGAGGGATTTAAGGTCATTCAATCCTCAAACTTTGATCAAGCTCGACGTACCATTAGAGCCAATTTCAATGGTGTTATCTTATCAGATATCCGCATGCCAGGAAAAGACGGTTTTGATGTGTTGCAATATTCACAAGGCGCTGATCCAGATTTACCTGTTGTATTATTAACAGGTGAGGCCGACGTTCCAATGGCGCTTCGCGCAATGCGCCAAGGCGCCTATGATTTCATCGAGAAACCGTGCAAGGTTGACTACCTCATTGAAGTCATGAAACGTGCATTAGAACAAAGGCAACTTGTTCTACGAAATCGGAAGATAGAACGCGATTTAGCTCGAAACGATCTTGCCGCGGTTAACTTCCCAGGCAATTCAGCTGCGACAAAAGACCTTCGAAAAGCTATACGTGCAGCTGCAAATACGAATTCGAATATCCACCTATCAGGGCCGGAAGGGATTGGACGACGTGTTGCCGCTCATACAATTCATAAACTATCCGATCAACAGTGTCAGTTTATATCATTATCAATTTCAAATAATGAATGGCACAAGTTGGAGAATGTTGGTCAGACGGAATATCAATTGGATGTTCTGATTAAAAACTTGGAGCGCGCCACCAGCGAAGATAGGAGTAGAATAGTTGTACTTCTGCAAAGAGATCGTAATTTTAGAATCATAACCTCTTCTATAAAGTCACTTTCGGAACATCGTGAAACCTCCACCGATCAGGAATTGTATGATCTCTTAGCTCCTATTGAAATCAGAATTCCCACATTTGCGCAACGGCGCGAAGATATTCCGGAGATTTTTGAAACGCTTGTACGCCAAGTTGTAAGAACACGAAATGAGGATATGCCAGAAATTACCGAGGGCATCATCACAGAAGTCATGACAGGGAAATGGCAAAAGAACCTTGTTGATCTTAGAGAACTTGCAAGCAAATTTGTGTCCGAAGCAAGTAAAAGTGAGCGGAGCGAGTTTCCATCCACACTAGCTCAACGCATGGA
The DNA here is from genome assembly GCF_900537175.1 of Lentilitoribacter sp. Alg239-R112. Classification (GTDB taxonomy): domain Bacteria; phylum Pseudomonadota; class Alphaproteobacteria; order Rhizobiales; family Rhizobiaceae; genus Lentilitoribacter. Next base: position 1,171,826 of record NZ_LS999833.1, read on the forward strand.
CACTTTTGAAAGGTTAAACCTAATCGAAGCCCTTAAAAGGCATAAAGGTCAGGCAGCAACAGCCGCAGAAGAGCTCGGTTTACCGCGCAAAACATTTTATGACCGCCTTAAACGTTACAGCTTACTGCCCAAAGACTACACTTAGGTCTGCTAATCGATTGTTGGACTTACCGTTTGGAGAGATTTTCTGTTAGATTGAGGTAACAGGAGGTCTTTATGAGGCACTGTAAAGTTAACTTACCGTCCCTTTAATTTTACGATTAGATGGCATGATCCAATCTTCTAACTACTCGCTCTATCACCATCACCGGTTTCCAACCGATGTCATCGCTCATGCGGTTTTGCTATATTTCCGGTCTCCGTTAAACCTGCGGGTGATGTCACGTTATTTTCGACTACTTGCAGTGACGGAGCCTTATGCCAAGTTCAGAAGTCAGCGGTCACTGTTTTCCACTGAACCATTGCGGTCAACTGATGATTATGGATGTGTACGCGTTATGCTTTGAGCGAGGTGGGACGAAGAGATTTCTCAGAGCGGAGAAAATAGTTATAAACCGTTGCAAGGAATCGACGGAACGGAAACCTTGCAACATCCTTTCTCGCTTTCGCAATGGGACCTGAGAATTCTCTGCCGATTATTGAGACCTTTGTGGGAGCGATGTTTATATGAGGCATGAGCTGACGGCTAGCAGTACCTAAGATTCAAGCTTATCTGTTATCATGCGTTTGGGTGTCATACCTTGTTTCCTCAGTAATCGTCGCAACAAACGCTTTGCTGCTTTGGTATTACGCAGCGATTGTACGATCTCATTGAGGACGGTCCATCTTGATCAACTGCTCACCAGAGCCAATGTTTCTTGCCACGAATGCTGATGGCAACCTCATCCAAATACCAAATATCATTTGGACTGGGTTGCTTGCGATTTAGCTGGCAGACATAGTTTGGACCAAACTTAATCCCCCAGCGGCGGATAGTTTCGTAGGAGACGACAATCCCATGCTCCAGCAGCATTTCCTTAACCAAACGCAAACTAAGTGGAAACCAAAAGTATAGCCAAACGACTCGTGCAATGATGTCCGGCGGAGAACACTGATGTTTAGCTAACTGTTGATTGGTTCATACCTAAGCTTCTAAAACAAATCTCGTTGCCATTAAATTAATGTGACATCACCCAAAAAACCTTGGACTAACTAAGTCCTCGCCCAATGAAACTGGGGTTTAAAATCTCTTTCTTCCCATATTGTAATGGAGTACCACAGGTCTGGAACAGCATTCCACCTGCCCCCCTGAGAACAGCATCTGCGGCGGCGGTGTCCCATTCACACGTTGGCGCCAATCGCGGATATAAATCCGCACGCCCATCTGCTATCATGCAAATTTTTATAGAACTTCCTACCTGAACAAGCTCTGCATTCGCATATTTTTCGATAAAGTCTTTTGTTTCATCATTCAAATGACTCGCACTCGCTACGATGCGTACTTTCGAGCCAGTTTTACATACCGAAATTTCTTCCCTGATCTTGCCATCATTTTTCCAAGCTCCAATGAGAGCTCCACCCCAATAAATTAATCCGCTTGCAGGAGCATAAACAACACCAAAAACTGGAGACCCATTATGGATGAGAGCAATATTAACAGTGAAACCTCCATTGCGCTTGATAAACTCTTTTGTGCCATCTAGTGGGTCAATCAACCAGTACATATCACTCGGGTTTATCTTCTCTAATTGAGAGATATTTTCTTCCGATATTATTGCAATAGAAGGTGTTAATTTTGCTATTCCATTCTCAATAATTAGATTAGCAGCAATATCCGCTTTTGTAAGCGGGCTATCATCATCTTTTATTTCAACACCAAAATCATGGCTATTATAAATTTCCATAATTTTTTCACCTGCATCTTTGGCGATCGCAATGAGTGACTTATGGAAAACGGGATCTTTTAAAACATCATCGTCTATTTTATGATAAGGCATAGTGGGTTTCCCTTCAGGCAATTTAGAGATCAAAACATATATGCAAGGTTTCAGATCGGTGGGGGTCTCTACAACGGTTTGTCTCTATTTTCTCTGCACTAAGAAATTTCTTTGTTCCACCTAGCTGAAAACATAACACTAAACAAATCCAAATTTACCGCCTCGCAGCAATAGCGGAATGAAATACTGTCACCGCAAATGCTTAATATCAGAACTTTGGAGAAAACTTGAGGAGGAGTGCTATGACTTCATTCCTACTATGTTCATAAGTTTTCTACTTGATAGAAGTAACACGTAATAAGTTGTAAGTTCAAACAATCGAATATTAAGTATTTCTTTGTATACTGAAGTACAATACTTAATTCTCGGAGCCCCCGCACGTGATTAAAATGGTGATTACAAAGCTAATGCCCATAAATGCGGCGCCAAGAGATCACCCTGAGTTATTGAAAGCGCAACTCCTTGTTGGCGCAAAACAATTTCCATTAATGTATCTTGTATTAACAGTTAACTTGTGGACGTTAGCAAGTTGTTTTATAGGCGTTGCGCCACATTGGTTGTCACTCATCGTGCCAATACTTTTCACGATTGCTTTTGGTTACCGTGCGTTAACCTGGCATAAGATGGAAGACGCCTCAACCAACCCCGATTTTGCTTTTCTGGCATTGAAATCTGTTCGGCGACGTGCCTTAATTTTTTCTGGATTCCTAGTTATTTGGATGCTGATGCTCTTTCCCCACGGCAATGGAGATATGCATGTACGTATCGGTTTTTTTGCCGCGATGAATTGTATTGGCCTTGTCATATTCTTTCAACGCCTCCATTCATCGGCTTATGCGATTATGGGTATAACAATCACCCCCATAATTATGTTTGCTATCTATACCCAAAACTCAAACCTTACATCAATAATGGTCAATATTGGTCTGGTTAGTTTACTGTTGTTGATAGTTGTGCGCATGCAAACACAAGACTTTATAGACATGGTGAATGCTCGCATAAAGCTTGAGAGGATTGGCGCTGAAAATCTGCAAATAGCCAATCAAGATAGCCTGACTGGGCTTACCAATAGACGACAATTTTTTTCTCATCTGGAAGTTGCGTTTGAAATTGCGAAAAAGAAGAACAAACGAATTGCCATCGGGATCATCGATCTTGATGGTTTTAAGCCAGTCAACGATCTATATGGTCACGCAATGGGTGACAGCCTTCTCATTGAGGTAGGTCAACGGTTATCAGCGCTGACCGATGAACATACATCGGTTTCTCGTCTGGGTGGCGACGAATTTGCTATAACTTTTACTAATTGCCCCGATGATGCTGAGCTACTTGATCGCGGAAACAAATTTTGTGACACGCTTCGAGAACCGTTCACAATAGCCGACGCATGCCTCGAGATTTCCGGATCAATCGGATTTGCGACTTTCCCAGAACTTGCGGAAGATGCAGAAGAACTTTATGAGCGCGCAGATTATGCTCTTTACCACAGCAAACACAATAATCGCGGTGAGGCATTTTTGTTTTCACACAAGCACATTCAGGAAATTGATGCTCAGAACAAGTTAGAGCAAACGCTCTCGAGAGCCAACCTGAAAGACGAGATGTCGGTTGTATTTCAACCAATCATCGACTGCAAAATTCAACAGACCGTAGCTTTTGAAGCACTCGCGCGGTGGAACAGTCCCAAAATGGGTTCTGTGTCCCCCTGTCACTTTATCCCTGCTGCAGAACGCTTGGGGTTAATTGGTAACTTGACCAAAATCCTTCTTGAAAAAGCGTTGAGCGTCGCTGTGAAATGGCCGAATTACATCCGCCTTTCATTCAACCTTTCTGCGCACGACATTTGCTCCGCCGAAGGTATATCAAGGATCCTTGGCATCATCCACGCAAGCGGCATCGATGCAAACCGATTAGACTTTGAAATTACAGAAACTGCAATGATGCATGACCGCGATCAAGCTATCACATCTATAGAGATGCTTAAAATGCTTGGTTGTGGAATTGCTTTGGATGATTTTGGAACAGGCTATTCCAGCCTAACACAGCTACATGCAATGCCACTTACGAAAATTAAAATTGACCGCAGTTTTGTGATTGATCTTAATGAATATAGTGCCAGCTTTAAAATCGTAAAATCGCTGATCGCGCTCAGTTCGGACATGGACATCGGGTGTATTCTTGAAGGCGTAGAAACCGCTGAAGAATTGACAGCAATCGAATCCCTTGGTGGTCAATTTATACAAGGTTATTTCTATTCAAAACCATTATTGGAAAGCGAACTTGCAGAATTCATAGAGGAAACAAGTTCACTACGTCACGCAGACACACATTAGTTCCATTTCCCAAATTTTATCTTGAGCATATAAAAAAATCCACATACTCTGACCTTAACAAAATTTAGGAGGGTAATGATGCAACCTACAGCGCAAGAGATCAGTCATCCAGTTAGCGACAAGGTAACAACGCAACTTAAAGACATCAAAAAACAGTTACCGTTGCGTGTTCTAAGCGAGGAGGATTGGCAACATTGGATTACAAAAGGTTATGTAATTGTTCGAAAAGCCGTGCCGCAGGAAAATGTTGAACGGCTTGTTGATCTTCTATGGGAGTTTGATGAGAAAGAGCCCAGTGATCCTTCAACATGGTATGCGCCTGAACGCCGCCCGCACGTTCGCAAGGAGTTAAACAATGCGGGTATGGTGGAGATTTATAATCACCAATATCTGTGGGATAATCGCATGTCGCAACGCGTCTACGATGCCTTTGTTGATATCTGGGACAGAACAGATCTATGGACAACCATAGATCGAGCAAATCTCAATCCGCCCAAGCAAGACAAATCGGGTAATTCTGAAGGTTTTATTCATTGGGATGTGGATACCAACCAACGCCCTCTCCCCATCGGCGTGCAAGGCGTTCTTAGCCTTAAAGTTCAAAATGATGAAACAGGTGGTTTTCAATGTGTCCCCTATTTGTTTGAACATTTTGATGAATGGGTAAAAACGCAAAGCGAGGATCGAAATCCTCTTATGCCGGATATGACAGGCTTGGAACGCGAAAATATTAGCCTCAATCCCGGTGATTTGATGATATTCAACTCGCTTCTAGCTCATGGCGTGCGGCCCAACTTTTCAGATGATCAAGTCCGGATGGCGCAGTATATTTCCATGCATCCAGCAGATTTTGAAAATGAAGAAGAACGGAACGAGCGGGTTCGCTTGTGGCGAGAAATGGAGCCACCCAATCGCCCGGACTTTCCTGGCGATCCGAGAGATTGGGAGAAGAAAAATGCTAAAACAGCTGAGCTTAACGAACTTGGCAAAAAACTGTTAGGTCTAGAAAGCTGGTAGGTATGCCCCAGCTATACTGTCTGTTCTAATAGACCTAATCTTTGACCAGTAGATTTCCATCGCCTGAATAAAACGGTTACTGTCAAGGTTAGAACAAGAAGTTCCGCGACGATACCGGCTGCCCATATACCAACTTCCCCGATGATAAACGGCAACATAAACGTTAAAGGCAAACCAAATAAATATGTTCTGGAAAGACCGAGAATAGCAGCACGAGACGCATCTCCAATTGCCTGAAAATAAGTGCCGATCATCATAAGCGGACCGAAGATAAACATAAGCACCACCATATAGGGCAGAATACGCCCTACTTCGCCAATGATCGCAGCATCTGACACGAATATTGATCCAATATCATGTCGACTTGAGATAAACGTGAATTCAATCACAACACAATAGATGAACGCCATTATTATCGCGAGCTTAAGAGTTTGATTGGACCTCACCAGGCTTTGTGCCCCGAAATTATTTCCCACAATCGTTTGAAAGGCCATGCTCAAACCCAGCAGCGGCAAAAATGCAAACGTCATAAGCCGTGTTGTAATACCATACGCACCTGCTGTTGCTTCGTAAGCATTACCCGCCCACAGTTGGAGGCAATATAATGTCAAACCAGCCGCTAATGATATGCCAAGATAACCAAGGCTTGTCGGCGCACCAAGCGCTAAAAACTCACCCCAATAGGAAAAGCCGGATTTGAGCGCAAAAAATGGTCTGCGATGACCTGAAACTAAGCGGTAGATGATGATTGCAGACATGGAACATATCTGTGCCAACACTGTTCCATAGGCCGACCCTGCCACGCCCCATCCAAATTCAGCAATGAATAAATAGTCAAATGCGATATTTAAAAGCGTCGACATCAGCGTGACCGCAGCCATTGCCTTCAACAATCCTTCGCTGCGCAATGCGTCGATGCTAATTGATAGAACGAAAACCAAAGGCGAACAAAAAATTAGAATGGAAATATAGGTATATCCCATATCTGCGAGCAGTTCGGACCCATTTGCCACCATCAAAGCGAGCTGATTGCCGCCGAGCAGAAACACACCTATGAATATAGCGCAGACGGCGAGTGACAGGTGAATAGCCTGTGCAAAAATCCTATTGATCTCGCCTTTGTTATTTGCACCAAGCGCACGGGCCAAAACGCTGGAGAAGCCGTTTGATACCAGTGTCGATAGGGCAATAAGCAGCATGTAAAGCGGGAACATCAACGTCACCGCTGTTAGCGCATCGGCCCCCACATATTCGCCTAAAAAGTAAGCATCAACAATTGTGAAAAGGCCATTCATGCCCATAACGACAATGATAGGCGTTGCTGTTTTTGCGAATAATAATGGGATTGACCCGCTTAAAAATATATTCTCATCGGAATTTTTGTCTTTCATTTTTATACTCTTCCAGAGGCCGTTTGGCACTATTTATACCGGGAGAAATGGAGCTCGCATTACCATTGACCCTGCATAAAACTGAAAACAGCTCATGAGTGAAACAAAACTTTTACCAAATTAACGAGCGGCGGGCAGCTTCAGCCAAATAATCTGATAGGCTCATGCACCATCCATGTCAATTTGATATTTTGATAAAAAAATTTATCCGGATAAAATTGACAAACTTATTTTACCCGGATAAAAACATTCACATGACTAAGACAGAAAAACCATCACAGAGTTACACATTGTTCCGCAATAATACTCTTGTGGCCAATGGTGATATGGCGGATATAAAAGCAAGCATTTTGGCAGTGAATGAACGGTTCCCTGAGGGAACCTATCTATGCTTTAATGACTTAACCGGAGAATATGTGGACGTAGACTTTCACACAGAAAAGTCCACAAAACCGCTCAAGAAACAGACAGAATTAAAACGGGGAAGACCTTCATTTCTCAAAGCACCTCGAGCAAAGACCAAAAAGGCAGGCAGGCCCTCGCTGGGGGTGGTCGCGCGCGAGGTCACGTTGTTGCCCAGACATTGGAAATGGCTCAACAGTCAATCATCCAGCGCATCATCTGCCCTGCGCGAGCTTATTGACGAGACAATCCGGACAGGCAGAAACCCTTTGGAAGCTCGAAACGCCATGGCGCGGGCTGACAAATTTATGTCCACCGCACTGGGTGATCAGCCCGGTTATGAAGAAGCATCCAGAGCACTATATCGTGCAGATAAAGAGACTTTTTATAAGCTCATTGAAGCATGGCCGAATGATCTGAAAAACTATGTAAAGCAATTATCAAATCCGGCATTTGATGCTGGTTAAACGGACGAACACACTTCATTATCTGATATCTGAAAGCAGGTCACAATGACACTTCCTAATCCCGCGGAGCGAAACCCGCTTGTCTTGCCAGATGGTTCGCGCGACAGCGCAACGGTCTTTTTAAACGCCGTTATCGATCATCCGAATATCGAGGTGGGCGCCTATACGTATTACCATGATGATGATCATCCTGAGGATTATGCGCGCACGCTTGCGCCATATCTGTTTCCCGGAGCGCCAGAGGCATTGCAGATCGGCAAATTTTGCCAGATCGCCAAGGGCGTGCAATTTATAACAGCAACCGCAAACCATCCCATGACGGGCATTTCAACCTATCCATTCGCCATTTTCAATTCCGAACGTTTTGGCACCTATCGCGCCAGTCTGCCACGGGGCGAAGACACTGTGATTGGCAATGATTGCTGGATCGGACGCGAAGCCGTCATCATGCCCGGTGCTACACTTGGCAATGGAGTCATCGTGGCCACGCGCGCGGTGGTGACTGGCCATGTGCCAGACTATGCTATTGTGGGCGGCAATCCGGCCAAGGTGATCAGAAAGCGCTTCTCAAAAAGCGACATTGCAAAACTGCTAGAGCTTGCTTGGTGGGATTGGGAACCAGATCACATTGCGCAGGCAATACCCGCCATTGAAGGCGGCGATGTTGACGCGCTTGCAGCGATGGCGAAATGATGGAGCAGCGCTCGCAATCTAATGTGGGCGCTGATAATCTCTAACTTCTGATCAACTTTTTGAACTCACGTTCCAGAACATCAGTCTGTTGTTCGCCGCGCAGAATATGTTGCAACTCACCATCAGCATCAAACAGCAAGAGTGTGACATGCGGCACAGCGTATTTGTTGGCAAAGGCATCGCCTTTTCCTGAGCGGATGTTTGCCACAACATAATCTAACTCACCATCATCAAAGCGGCTCAGTGCAGCTCTGGTAGCACGTTGCAATCTTTGGCACACCGGACATTGCGGATCGTGAATTTGGACCACCGACGGTCGCCCCTGCCCTACGCGGGTTAAATCTTGCTCATGCATTGTCGCGCGGGTGGAATAGGTTAGATAACCACCAGTTGCACCAACCACAGCAATACCTATAGCGCTGTTTCGCGCAAGGCGAATGAGTTTGCGGCGTGTCGGGTTGATCTCTTCTTGGTTCGTTATCTTAGCCGTTTTCGTCTTTTTCGATCTTGATTTCGGTTTTCTACTCATGAGATTTCCAATTCAAATTTCATTAGATATTTGTGAGCGCTCGCGAATGGTGCCTGCCATTGAGGCGAAAAGCCAAACCTGCCCTCCATCACATCATGGGAAGGCTTGGCTTTCCAACATCATCATACCGCGCGCGCTCACCTCAGGGCCTCCCGTGCCGCTAGGAAACCCAAACTTTATGTGCTAGATCACAATGACCCGTGCGCCCAGTGGCACGCGATTATACAGGTCCTCAACATGCGCATTGATCATGCGGATACAGCCTGATGAAACCGATTGGCCTATGGATGAAGGCTGGTTTGTGCCGTGGATGCGGAAATGCGTATCTCGACCATTTTTATAAAGGTAAAGCGCACGCGCGCCGAGTGGGTTGTTGATCCCGCCCGCTAATCCACCTGCATATTTTGTATATTTCTTCGGCTCGCGGCGGATCATGTTTTGCGTTGGTGTCCAGCGTGGCCATTCTGCCTTCCGCTTGATGATGGCAGAACCTTTAAAGGCCAGACCAGCGCGCCCTACGCCAACGCCATATCTGCGCGCTTTGCGGTTGTTCTCAATGAAATACAAAAAGTGGTTTGCCGGATCAACAACGATCGTGCCAGGCTTAAGGTCGTTGCGATAGTTCACACGTCTTGGCTTGAATTTGCGCGGCAGTACAAATTTCTTTTTGGCAAGCGCATGTGTTGTCGGCAGTGCTGCAAGGGTCGCAAGCGAACCCGCAATGATTTGTCGTCTAGAAAGCATAGAATTATTCCTAATTTCAAAATATGTAAAAAAGCCATGCGCCCTTCAAGGGCAAAAAGCTTCGTTCTAATTCGTGAAATTTAGGATATGGGAGGGCGGAAACTTGGTGGTGATTGACTTTTCACCTGTTCTGTCATCTGGGAAATAGCAAAATTCTTTTTGACAGATTGAGGTGCGTGAATTGAGGAGAGCAGAACCAATCTGCAATCAGATTTACACGTGTTTGCATCTTGAAAGTTATTCTCTTCACAACACTGCACATCAGGAATGTGATCAGTATCGGCAAGCCCAACCTCGATCAAAGTAGGCTCAATAACATGATCCGCAAATGCCTGCATACTACCCGGAATAGATTGGATAGTGATGAAAAATAGCAAACAGAATGTCAAAATCGATCGCGCCATAAAATCACACTAATACGCGCGCGCGAAACAGGTCCAATAACATCTGATCACAGGTCTGTGAGCTTGGATGGGATTGTTAAACTTTATATCTATAAGCTAATCAGTTACGAACATTGCAAGTGATACAATAACCTTTTGATGTGTAGCCGTTTGGTTGTCTGCGGCCTGTGGTGCGCTCGCCTAATTTTGGCGCTTCCCTCGATGAGCGCGGTGATGCAAATGTCTGATCTGGTGGGTTGCCATCCAATCTATTTACTCGCTCCACTCATATACAAAGTTCGTTGACTTTTTGTAATGTAAGTCCAAGCAATAAAACGACTTGTTTTTTGCCCTTGCGCCATTTCGACGACTTTAAACTCAGCAACATTTGCCTTTCCTAAAATTTTGCAGAGTGGCTGGAGGTTATCTTTTTTCGACACCAATGAGCTAAACCACAGGCACTGATCGGCGAACTCCATGCTCTGTTCAACCATGCTAGCGATAAACTTTATCTCGCCACCCGGATACCAAAGTTCTGTGTTTTGACCGCCAAAATTGAGTTCTTTTGAATACCCCTTGCCAAGGTTACGCCATTTACGTTGGGTGCCTTTATTAGCTTGCTCTATAGAAGTATGAAAAGGTGGATTGCACAGGGTGATGTGATAAGAGTCGTGAGGTTCGATTACCCCTCTCAGGATATTTTCATGTATCTTTTGTCGTCTGAGGGTGATTTTCAGTTTATTAGATTGGCAAATTAGCTGTGCCGATTTGATAGCAGCCGGGTCTATGTCGACGCCAGTAAAGTGCCAGCCATATTCACTCTGGCCAATAAGGGGGTACACTAAGCTAGCACCGGTGCCTATGTCTAACGCTTTGATCTTACGCCCTCGGGGAATTTTTTGATTGTTGTCGTCGGCAAGCAAGTCGGCCAAATAGTGGATGTAGTCGACACGACCGGGTATAGGAGGGCATAGATAATTAGCAGGAATATCCCAAAAATTTATATTGTAATATGTCTTTAGCAATGCCTGATTAAGCATACGGACCGCCAACGCGTCTTGAAAATCAATAGTTGTCTGACCGACAGGGTTACTGATCGCGAATGCCTTAAGCTTCGGTGACTGTGCAATTAAACGCACAAAATCGTAACCTTCTCTATGTTGATTACGAGTGTGTAGCATAGTTTTAGTGGCCATGGGGAAGCCTTCATTAATATTGATGGAAGTAACTCGTCAAACCGTTCGTTGTACTTAAACCCGTATGCACAAATAGTAAAATTAATAGCGTATTACATAGGGATGATAAATTGGGAGTATCCGAAGTTTCGTGTATGAGGCTTAGCCCATGCGATTTCGATGGATCAATTATAAACCGTTCGGTGTAGCGGAATCCATTATTTGGGCTCGAAATACACTTTCGCTGCAGGAAGCGCCGATGCCTGCTAAGGGCTGAAGTAGATTTAAATTCAGTTTAATCTGAGTTTTTTAGTAATAAAAACTGTAATTCCAACAAAACCCCCGCCATTTCTGACGGGGGTCTTAAAACTCTCAAATGAGTTGTCGCTCAACGAACTTATTCGTTCCCTGTCGGGGCTAAAGCCCCTCGACGCCTCTTATTCAGTGATTGATGCAACGATACCGGCACCGACTGTACGACCGCCTTCACGGATCGCAAAGCGAAGCTGGTCTTCCATCGCGATTGGAACGATCAACTCAACGTCGACTGTTACATTATCGCCTGGCATCACCATTTCTGTACCTTCTTGCAAAGACACAACACCAGTCACATCAGTTGTACGGAAGTAGAACTGTGGACGGTAGTTGGTAAAGAATGGTGTGTGACGACCACCCTCTTCTTTAGTCAAGATATATGCTTCTGCAGCAAACTTTGTGTGTGGCTTAACTGAACCAGGCTTACAAAGAATTTGCCCACGCTCAACACCTTCACGGTCGATACCACGAAGTAGAACACCAACATTATCGCCAGCTTCACCACGATCAAGAAGCTTACGGAACATCTCAACACCAGTACATGTTGTTTTAGATGTATCACGGATACCAACAATCTCGATCTCTTCACCAACATTGATAACGCCACGCTCAACACGACCCGTTACAACTGTACCACGGCCTGAAATTGAGAACACATCTTCAATAGGAAGAAGGAATGGCTGATCAATTGGACGTTCTGGAGTTGGGATATAAGTATCAACTTCAGCCATCAATGCACGAATAGCATCTTCACCAATTGTTTTGTCTGAATCTTCAAGAGCTGCCAAAGCAGAACCTTTGATGATCGGAATATCATCACCCGGGAACTCATAGCTGTCGAGAAGTTCACGAACTTCCATTTCAACAAGTTCAAGTAGCTCTTCATCATCAACTTGGTCAACTTTGTTCAGGAAAACAACGATCGCAGGAACACCAACCTGACGCGCAAGCAAAATGTGCTCGCGTGTTTGTGGCATCGGGCCATCAGCCGCTGAACAAACAAGGATAGCACCATCCATTTGAGCCGCACCAGTGATCATGTTTTTAACGTAATCGGCGTGACCTGGGCAATCAACGTGCGCATAGTGACGGTTCTCTGTTTCGTACTCAACGTGAGCTGTCGAAATCGTAATACCACGTGCGCGCTCTTCGGGAGCACCATCAATCTCGTCGTAAGCTTTAAAATCACCAAAAAATTTCGTGATAGCAGCTGTCAAACTCGTTTTACCATGATCAACGTGACCAATCGTGCCAATGTTTACGTGAGGCTTATTGCGCTCAAACTTTTCCTTTGCCATATGCGGCTCTCCGTTTTTTTTCTAGACGTTCCTAAATTCTCTGAATTTGCGGAACAAACTTCATTTTGCTTCAATTCAGATGAATTAAGAAGCGTATTTCGCTTGAATCTCTTGTGATACATTACTTGGCACAGCCGCATAGTGATCAAAGACCATTGAATATTGCGCACGGCCCTGAGACATAGAACGTAGGTTATCAACATATTTGAACATGTTCGCTAAAGGAACGTGAGCATTGATAACTACGGCAACACCGCGTGTTTCCTGACCTTGGATTTGACCACGACGTGAATTCAAATCACCAATTACATCACCGACATAATCTTCAGGTGTAACAACTTCGACCTTCATGATTGGCTCAAGTAATTGAGCACCAGCACGAGGAGCAGCTTCTCTGAAACATGCACGAGATGCGATCTCAAACGCAAGAACAGAGGAGTCAACATCATGGTATGCACCATCCATCAATGTCGCTTTAACACCAAGCATCGGGAATCCTGCAAGCGGACCAGAAGTCAGAACACTCTGGATACCTTTTTCAACACCAGGAATGTATTCTTTTGGAACGTTACCACCAACAATTTTTGAAACAAACTCAAACTCTTCAGCTTGTTCATTTGGTTCAAAGATGATTTTAACGCGCGCAAATTGACCAGTACCACCAGATTGTTTCTTGTGTGTGTAGTCAGCTTCATATGTTTTCGTGATTGTTTCACGATAAGCAACCTGAGGCGCACCAACAGTTGCTTCAACATTAAATTCACGACGCATACGATCAACGAGAATATCAAGGTGAAGTTCACCCATACCAGCAATAATAGTTTGGCCGGATTCTTCGTCAGACTTAACGCGGAATGATGGATCTTCAGCCGCCAAACGATTAAGTGCGATACCCATTTTTTCTTGGTCACCCTTAGTCTTAGGCTCAATCGCAATCTGAATAACCGGATCAGGGAATTCCATGCGCTCAAGAATAACAGGCTTAAGCGGATCACAAAGAGTGTCACCAGTTGTTGTTTCTTTCAAACCAGCAAGAGCCACAATGTCACCAGCATAGGCTACATCGATATCTTCACGAGAGTTTGAGTGCATTTCCAACATACGGCCAACACGTTCGCGCTTATCTTTAACGGTGTTAAGAACAGACGAACCTTTATTGATTGAACCAGAATAGATACGAGCAAACGTCAAAGAACCAACAAACGGATCGTTCATAACTTTAAATGCAAGCATTGAAAGCGGCTCTTCATCAGAAGCAGGACGTGTTGTTTCTTCTTCTGTTTTAACATCAATACCGGCAATAGCTGGAATATCAATTGGAGAAGGAAGGAAATCAACCACTGCATCAAGCAAAGGCTGAACACCTTTGTTTTTAAATGCTGTACCACAGAACATTGGGAAGAAAGAAACATCGATCGTACCACGACGGATAAGCTCACGGATCTTATCGTTATCAGGCATGTTACCTTCAAGATAAGCATCCATTGCCTCATCATCGATTTCAACGATCTGCTCGATCATTGTCTCACGCCATTCAACAGCTTTTTCTTTAAGGTCGTCGGGAATTTCCACAACATCCCAAGCAGCACCTAGTGACTCATCACGCCACACAATGGCATTCATTTCGATGAGATCGACAACACCTGCAAATTGATCTTCAGCACCGATTGGAAGTTGAACAGCAACAGGCACAGCACCCAAACGTGACTTAACCATATCGTATGAGCGATAGAAATCCGCGCCAATCTTATCCATTTTGTTACAGAAGATCATACGAGGAACGTTATACTTATCAGCCTGACGCCAAACAGTTTCAGTTTGAGGCTCAACACCAGCATTGGCATCTAGAAGCGCGATAGCACCATCAAGAACACGCAATGAACGTTCAACTTCAATCGTGAAGTCAACATGGCCAGGAGTATCAATGATATTGAAACGGCATTTCTTACCAGTACGCTCATTATCCCAGAAAGTCGTTGTCGCAGCAGACGTAATAGTAATACCACGCTCTTGCTCTTGCTCCATCCAGTCCATTGTGGCTGCGCCATCATGAACTTCGCCGATTTTATGCGACTTACCTGTGTAATACAGGATACGTTCGGTTGTTGTAGTCTTACCAGCATCAATGTGAGCCATGATGCCAAAGTTACGATAATCTTTAATTGGGTATCCACGAGCCATGGGAGGGGCCTCTTTTTAAAACGTGTATTAAATTACCAGCGATAATGAGCAAAAGCACGGTTAGCTTCAGCCATTTTGTGAGTGTCTTCGCGTTTCTTAACAGCAGAACCACGGTTGTTTGCAGCATCTAGAAGCTCACCTGAAAGGCGCTCAACCATTGTTGTTTCGTTGCGCTTACGAGCAGCAGCAATCAACCAGCGAATAGCAAGAGCCTGACGACGTTCTGGGCGCACATCTACAGGAACCTGATATGTTGCACCACCAACGCGACGAGAGCGAACTTCAACGTGTGGAGCGACATTTTCAAGCGCCTGATGGAACATTGCAACTGGCTCAGATTTGGCTTTTTCTTCAACCTGATCGAAGGCACCATAAACAATGGTTTCAGCGACGGATTTTTTACCGTGCATCATAATTGCATTCATAAATTTTGACACAACCAAATCACCGAACTTTGGATCTGGGTTGATAACGCGCTTTTCTGCACTGTGACGACGTGACATATATCTAGTCTTTCAATTCTTAGGACCTAAACAACAGGCCAATATTTGATAGGCTCGAGACGATTACTCGCTCAAGCCCGCTTAATTAAAATCTTACTTAGGACGCTTCGCACCATATTTAGAGCGACGCTGTTTACGATCCTTAACACCTTGCGTATCAAGAACACCACGGATGACGTGATAACGAACACCCGGCAAATCTTTCACACGGCCGCCGCGGATCATCACAACAGAGTGCTCTTGAAGATTATGGCCTTCACCAGGAATATAGCCGATAACCTCAAAACCATTGGTCAAACGGATCTTGGCAACTTTACGAAGCGCTGAGTTAGGCTTCTTAGGAGTTGTTGTATAAACACGAGTACAAACACCACGTTTTTGTGGGTTTTGCTCCATTGCCGGAACTTTTGAACGCTTAATCGGTGCCTTGCGAGGCTTACGAATTAGCTGGTTTACTGTAGGCATATTAACCTATCCTTCAAATTTCGTTTCGCACCTTCAAGTTATCAGGCGCTTTTTCAAAATCGTTATCACCATGCGCAATATGAGGCCTATATCCATTTTAATAACGGAAGGCCCCAATATAATACAGAGGATGCAGAAGCATCATGTGTGCAGCAATGACTTTAACAATGCGATTTAAGCCTAGTTTGAGACCTCTTCCAGCGCGCGTCGCGCCGAACAAAGTGGACTCACTTTTGCTTTGATGATCGGTAATTACTGCTAACGACTATGTTCGTCAACACTTATCGCACTTTTTTTTGGTTTTTTATCTCTGAGGCGAACTCACAGCTCATTCACAAAATTGCGTTTCGAGTTGATGTGCAATCTTAGCCGATGTTCATTACCGTAGAAACGACAACGAAAATATATTTGACACAATATGACGGAGTAGTAGCCCGACAACGGAAAAACCAGGATTTATGACATGAAAAAACTGATGACATATTTAATAACGATAATAGCAATCGCCCTCTCAGTGATACTTCTGACATTGTCTTATTCTCTTGCATTAGCGCAAGGGTTACCAGGTTCCCTGCCCTATGATGAAAAACGCGGGGTGCTAAGTTTTTCAAATGTTTTAAATCCGGCATTCAAATCCGTTACACTCATACATTCAGGTTCATCTTCTGCAAATGGAAGTTTTATCCCAAAGTCAGTCGGTTCCGGCGTAATTATCGATGGGCAAAAAGGCTTAATCATCACAAACTCGCATGTCGTGACAGGAAGTAACCGTTTTCGTATCCAATTGGCTGATCACAGGTGGTTGGATGCAGAATTGGTTGGAACAGATGCCCCATCAGATATTGCTCTACTAAAGACGGGTCCGTTACCGAACCAAATTCAAATTGCCGATTCCGATCTTAGTCGCGTTGGTGATGTTGTGTTTGCGCTTGGATATCCGCTCGGTTTGAAACAAACTCTGACCTTTGGCATTATCAGCGGCTTATCGCGCAATTCCGGTGGCGCAAGCCTGAATGACTTTATTCAAACAGATGCAGCCATTAATTCAGGAAATTCTGGCGGCGCACTTTTAAACAGTAAAGGCGAGCTTATCGGTATTAACACGTCAATCATTTCGCAATCAGGCGGCAGCATTGGCATTGGCTTTTCTGTCCCGTCAAGAATGGCGCTTTCTGTCGCCAAACAGCTAGAAAAGTTTGGCGAAGTTCGACGTGGTGCAGTTGGCATCGTCATTAATCACGTTTCAGAAGAGGATTCAAAACGCGTTGGAATAGATAATTGGGATGGTGCAACAATAGTTCGTATTGAAGAAGGTTCGCCAGCAGATATTGCAGGTCTCCAAGCGGGTGATGTTATCACCAAATTCAACAACAGACATGTCACCACAGCAGACAGCTTACGTGCTTGGATTGGTGTCAGCGAAGCAGAAACACCACTTGAGTTTACCTATTTGCGAGAAGGCAAACCACCTGAGACAATAATAGTCCATGCACGAGCGCTAAACATAACACCAGTCTCTGGCCTCAACTCAATTGGCATAAATGTCAGACCAATATCTGAAAGTGATAACATTCCAGAAAAAGTCAAAGGCATCTTCATTCACAAACTCGACGAAGGTTCACCGGCTGAACTAGCAGGTTTAATGCAAGGCGATGTGATCGTGGCCGTTAATGATGAATTCGCAGCAAGCAGGCAAGTATGTGATCGCCTTGTACATGAAGCAGAGGGCATTGCTAGGTTTGTGGTCTATCGCGGGAATATGCTTATTCCGATTATTGTGCAGTTTTGAGGACCATCAATAAAATCAATGTATAACATTTTTAAAAGTTCCCAACAGGATTTTGGTATACAGGGAAAGATGGACGACTATCTTGCCAAATTTCGACCGCGTTTTCCTCGAATTTTAAATCGTTTCATTACATTTGAAATAGAAAGTTTCCTTCCACGTGGCAATACAGCCGGCAATTTATTCATCTTCTGAAGATTCAATATATCGCCTCTATACATTTCCTTATTTCTTCGTAAAGGTCCAGCAGCCGACCTGCAGGCCCAATTACCACCGCGTCTCTTAGTAGATGGATTGTAGGTATTTGAGCCGTATTTAAAACATAATTCCACGAACCTATTAGTAGGTACACCTCCCATACGTGCTTTCCAATGACCTTTTAGTACAATAGAATTTCCAGGATAAACTAAATAAACCCGTCCATTACTTGAAGTGTAATAAATCTGCGTTCCATGCGCGGAATCATACATTCTCGACGTCAAATTGGAAAAACGCTCATTAACATACTCTAGCGTGTTCCAATTACTGTCCAGACCAAAACTTACAACGGACTTTAAGTTCATTAACACCAAGGCGGTGGCAAGAATAATTAAACGAAAACATCTCATGGTAGACGACTCTAACAACTCTTAATAGTTATTTTGTCCTACAGTATTCGATAACACAACGCTAGCATAGAAACTGTTCTGTGTGTACTCTTATAAATAGATACTGAACTTCATTCAAAAAATCTATTATCAAATAAAAACCCCGCCATTGCTGACGGGGTTCCAAATATCCAAGCTAATCTTACTCAGCCGGAGTTTCCTCTGGTGTAGCATCGCCGCTTAGTTCTTCCAGCATTGGAGCTGCTTCTTCAACTTGAGTATTTGCTTTCTTATCTTCGATAATAAGCTCATCACGTTGAGATGCGACACGGCGGATTTGGCTCATTTGGCCACCCGTACCTGCTGGGATCAATCGACCCACGATAACGTTCTCTTTAAGACCTTGTAGTGTATCAGTCTTACCGGCAATTGCGCCTTCTGTAAGAACTTTCGTTGTCTCTTGGAACGATGCCGCTGAGATGAAGGAAGGCGTTTGAAGCGAAGCTTTGGTAATACCCAATAGAACAGGGTTACCAGATGCAGGCTTACGACCATCTTCTTCCAAACGCTTGTTGACCGTTTGCAGCTCAAGCTTATCAACATTATCACCAGGGATATATGTTGAATCACCACTTTCTGTGATCTCAACTTTTTGCAGCATCTGGCGAACAATCACCTCAATGTGCTTATCATTGATCAACACGCCCTGCAGACGATAAACTTCTTGAATCTCATTAACGAGGTAAGAAGCCAAAGCCTCAACGCCTTTAATAGCCAAGATGTCATGTGGTGCTGGATTACCGTCGAGGATATATTCACCCATTTCGATAAAGTCACCATCCTGCAGATGGAACGGTTTACCTTTTGGAATGAGATATTCGGCCTGTTCGACACCCTCTTCCGCTGGCTCGATGATAATGCGACGCTTGTTTTTGTAATCGCGGCCAAAACGAATTGTACCGTCAATTTCAGCAATAATCGCATGATCTTTCGGACGACGTGCTTCGAAAAGTTCAGCAACACGCGGAAGACCACCAGTAATATCTTTCGTTTTTGCACTTTCCATTGGGAAACGTGCAATCACTTCACCGGCAGTGATTTTCTGACCAGGTTCCACAGACAAGATCGCATCCACTGAAAGCAGGAAGCGAGCTTCGCCACCACGATCCAGTTTTGCAACATTGCCGTCTTTGTCTTTGATGACAATTGCAGGCTTAAGATCAGCACCGCGCGGCGTAGAACGCCAATCGATAACCTGACGCTTTGTGATACCCGTTGCTTCATCGGCACTTTCCAGAACGGAAACACCATCAACCACATCCTCAAAGTCAATCGTACCTGTGACCTCAGTCATGATTGGGCGTGTGTACGGATCCCATTCAGCAAGGCGCTGACCGCGATTAACCGCATCACCATCATCAACAAAGATTTTAGAACCATAACTAACACGTTGTGACGCGCGCTCTGCACCAGTTTCATCGATGATCTGGACAGACATGTTACGACCCATAGCCACCAGGTGACCGTCTTTATGACGAACCATATTACGGTTCTTCATCCGGATAGTCCCCTCATAAGAGGCTTCCATATAAGATGAATCCACCACTGTCGCAGTACCGCCCAAGTGGAACGTACGCATAGTAAGCTGAGTACCCGGCTCACCAATGGATTGCGCTGCGATAACACCAACAGCTTCACCCATATTTGCTTTTGTACCACGTGCAAGGTCACGACCATAACATGTGCCGCAAATACCGTTTTGCAATACACATGTAAGCGGAGAACGAATTTCAATCGACTGAATACCAGCCGCTTCAATTTTGATAACATCCGCCTCGTCAACCATACGACCTGCAGGGATCAGAACACTACCATCGGCAGGGTTGATAACATCCACAAGGATCGTGCGACCCAAGACGCGCTGACCAATCGGCGCAACAACCTGACCCGCGTCAACGATAGGTGTCATTGTAAGACCCTTATCAGTGCCACAATCAGGCTGAGTGATGATGCAATCCTGAGCAACATCAACCAAACGACGTGTCAGATAACCGGAGTTAGCCGTTTTAAGCGCAGTATCGGCAAGACCCTTACGCGCACCGTGAGTGGAGTTAAAGTACTCATTCACAGTCAAGCCTTCTTTAAAGTTTGAGATGATCGGAGTTTCGATAATCTCACCAGAAGGTTTAGCCATAAGGCCACGCATACCACCAAGCTGACGCATCTGGTTCACAGAACCACGAGCACCAGAGTGGCTCATCATGTAAATCGAGTTGATCTGCTTTTGACGACCATCTTCATCGAAAACAACCGCTTTAAGAAGATCCATCATCTCATCGGTTACTTTTTCGTTGGCTTTACCCCAAGCATCAATGACCTTGTTGTATTTCTCACCTTTGGTGATCAGACCGTCATTATACTGCTGCTCATAATCCTGAACCATTGTCTCAGTATCGGAAACAATAGTTTTCTTAGAATCAGGAATGATCATGTCATCCTTACCGAAGGAAATACCAGCCATACAAGCATGCTTAAAGCCAAGTTGCATGATACGGTCACAGAAGATAACCGCTTCTTTCTGACCACAATGACGATAAACATCATCGATCATTTTCGAAATGTTCTTCTTAGTCATAATCTGATTGCAAACATCAAATACGACTTTGGCATTCTTCGGAAGCAATTCACCAATGATCATACGGCCAGGTGTTGTTTCAACAATTTCAGAAGTTGGATTACCTTCTTCATCAACTGATTTGAAACGACCTTTGATTTTTGCATGAAGTGTCACAACACCATTATCCAGCGCGTGGTGCAATTCACCCATATCAGAGAAGGCCATGTCTTCGCCAGGCTCGTTCGAGTTCATGATTGATAGATAATAAATACCAAGAACCATATCTTGCGAAGGCACGATGATCGGTTGACCATTGGCCGGGTGCAAGATGTTGTTTGTTGACATCATCAAGACACGAGCTTCAAGCTGTGCTTCCAGTGATAGCGGCACGTGTACCGCCATTTGGTCACCATCAAAGTCAGCATTAAAGGCTGTACATACAAGCGGATGAAGCTGGATAGCTTTACCTTCAACCAAGGTAGGTTCAAATGCTTGAATGCCCAATCTGTGCAATGTAGGCGCGCGGTTTAGTAGAACCGGATGCTCACGAATAACCTCATCGAGGATATCCCAAACTTCTGGTTTTTCCTTCTCAACCAATTTTTTGGCTTGCTTCACAGTTGAAGAAAAGCCTTTAGCGTCAAGACGAGCATAGATAAATGGTTTGAAAAGTTCCAAAGCCATTTTCTTAGGCAAACCACACTGGTGTAGTTTCAACTCAGGACCAGACACAATCACCGAGCGACCAGAATAATCAACCCGTTTACCGAGCAAGTTCTGACGGAAACGACCCTGCTTACCTTTAAGCATATCTGATAGTGATTTCAGCGGGCGTTTATTAGCACCAGTAATCACACGACCACGACGACCATTATCAAACAGAGCATCAACAGATTCTTGAAGCATGCGCTTCTCGTTTCGGATGATGATTCCAGGAGCACGAAGCTCCATAAGACGCTTCAAGCGGTTGTTACGGTTGATCACACGACGATAAAGATCGTTCAAATCGGATGTCGCAAAACGACCACCATCCAGCGGAACCAATGGACGAAGATCCGGCGGAATCACTGGAACGATTTTCAGGATCATCCACTCCGGACGGTTACCAGATTCAATGAAGTTTTCAACGACTTTGAGACGCTTCATGAATTTCTTGGTTTTAAGCTCAGATGTTGTTTCTGCTAGATCCGCACGAAGCTGGCCTGCAATTTCAACAAGATCCATAGACGCAAGCAATTCAAAAATAGCTTCCGCACCAATCATCGCAGTAAATGTATCTTCACCGAACTCATCACTTGCAAGCATATATTCTTCTTCAGAAAGAAGCTGTTGTTCTCCAAGGGATGTAAGACCAGGTTCTGTTACGATATAGTTTTCGAAATACAGAACGCGCTCGATATCCTTCAAAGTCATATCAAGCAAAGTAGCGATACGACTAGGAAGCGATTTCAAGAACCAGATATGTGCCACAGGAGCAGCCAGCTCAATGTGACCCATGCGTTCACGGCGAACACGTGCAAGCGTAACTTCAACGCCACACTTCTCGCAGATAACGCCTTTATACTTCATGCGTTTATATTTACCGCACAGGCATTCGTAATCTTTGATCGGACCAAAGATACGAGCGCAGAATAGACCATCGCGCTCAGGCTTGAACGTACGATAGTTGATTGTTTCAGGCTTTTTAATCTCGCCAAACGACCATGATAGAATTTTTTCCGGACTAGCAATAGAAATCCGGATTGAATCAAAGGTTTGCGCTGGCGCGGTTGGATTGAAAAGATTCATGACCTCTTGGTTCATGTATGTCTCCTTCGTGAGGCTTCGCCCCGTTTTGTCGTATTAGGCCGCTTTACGCTCCGGCTCGTAATACCACTGAAATCCTAACGACCGATAACGGCCCTCGCCCACTTAAAAACTCGCAAAGTGAACAATGATGAATAGTGCGGCAGAGCTTAATCCTCTGCCACACCTAAACTTCTCAGACTATTCAGCAGGCTCTGCTGGCTCGTCCGCACCGTCTTCGATCTCTTCGACACGAGTATCTTCAAGTTCGACATTCAGGCCTAGAGAACGCATCTCTTTAACCAGAACATTGAAACTCTCTGGGATACCAGCTTCGAAAGTATCATCACCTCGAACAATGGCTTCATAAACCTTCGTACGACCGGCAACGTCATCGGATTTAACCGTGAGCATTTCCTGCAATGTGTACGCTGCACCATATGCTTCAAGTGCCCACACTTCCATCTCACCAAAGCGCTGACCACCAAACTGGGCTTTACCGCCAAGTGGCTGCTGGGTGACAAGTGAGTACGGCCCAATTGAACGTGCGTGGATTTTGTCGTCCACCAAGTGGTTCAATTTAAGCATATAAATGTAACCAACGGTCACAGGACGATCGAACATTTCACCGGTACGCCCATCATAGAGCTGTGATTGACCACTTTCGTGCAATCCAGCCTTAACAAGCATTTCGTTGACGTCTTTTTCAACAGCACCATCAAAAACTGGTGTTGCAATTGAAACGCCGCGGCGTGTTTGCTCAGCCAAACGAACAACTGACTCATCGTCATAATTGTCCATTGAGTCACCCTTAGGTCCCTCGCCCATAACACTATCAAGTGTTACACGCAGTGGCTCGATATTACCTTCCGCACGGTAAGCATCCAGCATATCGCCGATTTTCTTACCCATACCAGCACAAGCCCAACCAAGGTGTGTTTCAAGAATCTGACCAACATTCATACGTGACGGCACACCCAATGGGTTTAGCACCACGTCCACATGTTCACCATCTTCGAGGAATGGCATATCTTCGTTTGGCAAGATGCGTGAAACCACACCCTTGTTACCATGACGACCCGCCATTTTATCACCTGGCTGAATTTTACGCTTCACAGCAACGAAAACTTTAACCATTTTCATCACGCCCGGAAGCATTTCATCGCCACGTTGAACTTTTTCGACCTTATCCATGAAGAGAGCTTCAAGGCGAGATTTTGACTCATCATACTGTGTACGAAGAGCTTCGACCTTTTCTTGTTTCTTCTCGTCTTCAACCGCAAAGAGGAACCATTGTGAACGCGGATAATCAGCTAAAAGCTCATCCGTAATCTCAGCACCCTTTTTGAAGCCTTTAGGGCCTGCAATTGCTGGCGTGCCCTTAAGCATATCAGACAAACGTGCATAGATATTACGGTCCAAAATGGCCTGCTCATCATCACGGTCTTTAGCTAGACGTTCGATTTCTTCGCGCTCAATAGCCATTGCACGCTCATCTTTTTCAACGCCATGGCGGTTGAAAACTCGAACTTCCACGATAGTACCAACACCACCAGGAGGCATACGCATTGATGTATCACGTACATCAGAAGCCTTCTCACCAAAGATCGCTCGCAAAAGCTTCTCTTCAGGTGTCATAGGGCTTTCGCCTTTAGGTGTAATCTTACCAACAAGAATATCGCCAGGTTTAACTTCAGCACCGATATAAACAATACCTGCCTCGTCGAGGTTCTTAAGAGCCTCTTCAGAAACGTTAGGAATATCACGCGTGATTTCCTCAGGACCGAGTTTCGTATCACGCGCCATCACTTCATATTCATCAATGTGAATAGAGGTAAACACATCATCACGAACAATACGTTCTGATAGAAGGATTGAATCCTCAAAGTTATAACCGTTCCAAGGCATAAACGCGACAAGCGCATTGCGACCAAGAGCCAAGTCACCAAGATCAGTTGATGGACCATCGGCAAGAATATCGCCTTTATTGACCACATCTCCAACAGTCACTAGCGGACGTTGATTGATACAAGTGTTTTGGTTGGAGCGCTGATATTTCTGCAAACGGTAAATATCAACACCAGATTTGGTTACATCAAGATCTTCCGTAGCACGAATAACGATACGTGTTGCATCAACCTGATCAACTACACCGCCACGTTTTGCACCAATCGCAGCGCCGGAGTCTGAGGCCACAATTGGCTCCATACCCGTACCAACAAATGGCGCTTCAGCGCGCAATAGCGGAACAGCCTGACGCTGCATGTTTGAACCCATCAATGCACGGTTCGCATCATCGTTCTCAAGGAACGGGATCAATGCCGCAGCAACTGATACCAGCTGCTTCGGCGAAACATCCATGAGGTCAACATTTTCACGCGGAACCATCATCACATCGCCAGAATGACGGCAGATAACGAAATCATTGACGATAACGCCATCAGCTGAAACTTCAGCATTAGCCTGTCCAACGCGATATTTAGCTTCTTCCATTGCTGAAAGATAAACAACGTCTTCAGTCACACGACCATCAACAACTTTACGATATGGGCTCTCAATGAAACCATATTTATTCACACGAGCAAATGTAGCCAATGAATTGATCAAACCAATATTTGGACCCTCAGGGGTCTCAATTGGGCAGATACGACCATAGTGAGTTGGATGAACGTCACGTACTTCAAAGCCAGCACGCTCACGTGTTAGACCACCTGGCCCCAATGCAGAAAGACGACGCTTATGCGTAATCTCTGACAATGGATTCACTTGGTCCATAAACTGTGACAATTGCGATGAACCAAAGAACTCACGAACAGCGGCAGCAGCAGGTTTTGCATTAATCAAATCCTGCGGCATAACTGTGTCGATCTCAATAGATGACATACGCTCTTTAATTGCACGTTCCATGCGAAGAAGACCAATGCGATATTGGTTCTCCATAAGCTCGCCAACTGAACGAACACGACGGTTACCCAAGTTGTCAATATCGTCAATCTCGCCTTTGCCATCACGCAATTCTACAAGCGTTTTAACAACTGCCATGATGTCTTCTTTGCGAAGAACACGAACCGTGTCTTCCGCATCAAGATCAAGACGCATGTTCATTTTCACGCGACCAACTGCAGAAAGATCGTAACGTTCTGAATCGAAGAACAATGATTTAAACATTGCTTCAGCAGAATCCATGGTCGGCGGCTCACCTGGACGCATCACACGATAAATATCAAACAATGCATCTTGGCGGCTTGAATTTTTATCCACTGATAATGTGTTGCGGATGTAAGAACCAATATTGATGTGATCAATATCCAGAATTGGAAGTTCTTTAAAACCAGCTTCTACCAACATTGGAAGCGTTTTATCATCAAGTTCATCACCGGCTTCAAGGTAAATCTCACCAGTTTCCATGTTGACAATATCTTCAGCGACATAATTGCCGAAGAGGTCTTCTTCAGTTGCTCGAATAGCTTTAACGTTCTTTTCAGCAAGTTGCTTGATCAAACGCGGTGTTATTTTCTTACCAAGTTCAACAACAACTTCACCACTATCTGCATCAATCATGTCAGCAGAGGCTTTAGTGCCCTTTAACGTATCCGCATTGAACGGAATACGCCAGTTTTCGCCATCAAACTCAAAAGTAGATTTTGTATAGAAGAATTCTAAAATCTCTTCAGGATCGAGACCAAGAGCCATCAACAATGATGTCACTGGAATTTTACGACGACGATCAATACGAGCGTGAACGATATCTTTCGCATCAAACTCGATATCCAACCATGAACCACGGTAAGGAATAACACGAGCAGCGAAAAGCAACTTACCAGATGAATGGCTTTTGCCTTTATCATGATCAAAGAACACACCAGGTGAACGGTGCATTTGAGAAACAATAACACGCTCAGTACCATTAACGATAAATGTACCGTTTGGTGTCATCAAAGGCATGTCGCCCATATAAACGTTTTGCTCTTTGATATCTTTAACAGACTTGGCACCTGTATCCTCATCAATATCAAAAACGATCAGACGTAATGTGACTTTCAGCGGCGCTGAATATGTCAAATCGCGCTGACGGCACTCTTCTGTATCAAATTTAGGTGGCTCAAATTCGTAGGATACGAATTCCATTGTGGCAGCACCGGAAAAGTCTGAAATCGGGAAAACAGACTTAAATACGGACTGTAGACCCTCATCACCACGACCACCCTCAGGTTCTTCAACCATTAAGAATTGATCATAAGATGACATCTGAACCTCGATGAGGTTCGGCATATCAATTACTTCTGGAATTTTACCAAAAAATTTACGAACGCGTCTGCGACCATTGAAGGAAAGCTTCTCAGCCATCGCCGCTCCTTTTTGCATGTTTGTCTAGCCTGCATGTGGCGGATAATCGCTGGCCAAGCGATGCCGCACTATGAGAATTCCACACGCTGGTGACCAATCTGGATGCTTAAACTAAGCTGTCCCGGCCTACCTTAGAGAACCCATTACCCAAGCAGCAAAAAATGCTACTTGGGTAATAGTTTCACTCGCAGAATAAGCGAAGGCGATTTGCGTCGCCTCCACTCAAAATACTTAACTTACTTAAGCTCAGCTTTAGCGCCAGCTTCTTCAAGTTTCTTTTTGATTTCTTCAGCTTCACCTTTAGAAATCTGTTCTTTAACTGCTTTAGGTGCACTTTCAACAAGCTCTTTAGCTTCTTTAAGGCCAAGACCTGTAAGTCCACGCACTTCTTTAATAACAGCAATTTTGTTTGAGCCAGCTTCTGTAAGAACAACGTCAAATTCTGTTTGCTCTTCAGCAGAACCACCAGCATCGCCAGCAGCAACAGCAGCAACAGCTACAGGAGCAGCAGCAGAAACGCCCCACTCTTCTTCAAGCATCTTAGAAAGCTCAGCAGCTTCCAAAACTGTTAGTTTAGATAGTTCTTCAACTAGTTTGGCAAGATCAGCCATTTTATTCATCCTTTAATTCGGTTCGAACCGGTTTTAATAATTTTAAACGATCACGATAACTGCCTATGCAGCCGCATCATCCTTCGTAGAGTAAGCACTAAGAACCTGAGCAACTTGCGTGCCAGGTTTATTGACGATTGTAGCGATACGCGTAGCTGGTGTAGAAATCATACCAACAAGTTTCGCACGTAGTTCATCAAGAGATGGCATTGTCGCAAGCGACTTGACACCATTTTCGTCTAGTACTGTGGCTCCCATTGCGCCACCAAGGATAACAAGTTTGTCGTTAGCCTTAGAAAACTCAACAGCAACCTTCGGAGCAACAACAGGATCTTCGCTATAAGCTAAGACTGTCATACCAGTAAGGTATTGTGACATACCCTCTGACTCCGTACCCTGAAGAGCAATTTTGGCAAGGCTGTTTTTCGCGACTTTGACGGTACCGCCAGCAACACGCATTTTTGAGCGAAGTTCACTCATTTGCGCCACTGTAAGACCGGCATAGTGGGCTACAACAACTGAACCAGCTTCTTTAAAGACGCCGTTCAATTCTGTAACGAATTCGCTTTTCTCAGCTTTTTCCACTTACGTTTCTCCAGTTAACACATTTGAAAAATCAAACATGTCGGTTTGCATTTGCCTTCTATGAGACCAAACTGATCCCACAAACGACGTTGAGGATCCTGTCCCCTTACCCGTAACAAGCAATGCTTGTGAAAGGTGAAGGCATTCGCAAGGTTCGAACCAAACAAAACAACTTGTTTTAATTTGCTCGACCTATCTCATGCGGGCGGATATTAAGATCTCCAAAGAAGATCGCCTACAATCTCGGACAGGGTATCTCAGTTTCCTGAGATAATTTTGGCCACTTAATAAACGGCCAAAAATTCTTCTATATCAATCTATTATGACTGACAATCAATTTATTACTCGCCAGCAACGCCAGCTGTATCGATCTTAAAGCCAGGCCCCATTGTTGAAGAGATAGAAATCCGCTTCAAGTAAACACCCTTTGAGCCAGATGGCTTAGCTTTAATAACAGCATCGATAAATGCTTTTACATTTGCAAGAATTGCACTCTCATCAAATGAAGCTTTACCAACCCCTGCATGCACGATGCCAGCTTTTTCAACGCGAAACTCAACAGCTCCGCCTTTAGAAGCATCAACAGCTGCCTTAACATCCATCGTCACCGTACCAACTTTAGGGTTTGGCATCATGCCACGCGGACCAAGTACCTTACCCAAACGACCAACAAGTGGCATCATGTCTGGCGTAGCAATACAACGATCAAAATCGATATTGCCTTTTTGCACTTCTGCAACAAGTTCTTCAGCACCAACGACATCAGCACCAGCTGCTTTAGCTTCATCAGCCTTCGCGTCACGAGCAAATACTGCCACGCGAACAGAGCGACCTGTACCTGATGGCAGGTTCACAACACCGCGTACCATTTGGTCGGCATGGCGTGGATCAACACCCAAATTCATTGCAACTTCAATTGTTTCATCAAACTTTGCATTGGCACGCTCTTTGACCTTAGAAATGGCAGCTTCCAACGCATGAAGCTCTTCATTATTAAGGCCTTCGATATTCTTTTTTGTTCTTTTACCTAATTTTGCCATGATATTATCCTTTGACCTCAATACCCATTGAGCGGGCTGAACCTTCAACCATCAACATCGCACCTTCGATGTCAGCAGCATTAAGATCTTTCATCTTAGCTTCGGCAATATCACGCACTTGATCTTTTGTAAGACTAGTAATGATAGATTTACCAGGCTCTTTTGAGCCAGATTTCAAGTTTGCAGCTTTCTTGATCAAGTAGCTCATAGGAGGCTGCTTCATTTTGAAAGTGAAAGACTTATCTTGGTAATAGGTAATTGCGCAAGGAATTGGCGCACCTTTTTCCATTTCACCTGTTGCAGCATTAAATGCCTTACAGAATTCCATAATATTAATGCCTCGCTGACCCAGCGCAGGACCAATTGGAGGTGACGGATTTGCCGAACCAGCAGGAACCTGCAACTTCAACACTCCAGCAATTTTTTTAGCCATAATAGCTCTGCCTTTTATTTATTCCCCATACATAATGCATGAGTAAAATCCCGAAGGATAATTTGCTGACCATTTGATCAGCGGCTGCGGTTGCGTGGTACAGTATCAAAGATCGGCTAGATCAAGACGCCTCCCACGCGAAAAAGCACCGTAAACGGCGCTTAAACTTTTTCTACTTGTGCATATTCAAGTTCGACAGGCGTTGCACGCCCAAAGATCGAAACTTCAACCTTAAGCCTCGCACGCTCTTCATCAACTTCTTGAACGACCCCGTTAAATGAAGCGAAAGGACCATCAGAAACCTGAACTTGCTCACCGATATCGAACATTACTGAAGGCTTCGGACGCTCCACACCCTCTTGAATTTGCGTCAGAATTTCTTCTGCTTCCCTATCGGGAATAGGTAACGGCTTACCATCACCACCCAAAAATCCGGTCACTTTAGGCGTATTCTTGATTAGGTTATGAACCGCATCAGTTAAATTAGCCTGAACCATCACATAACCAGGGAAAAACTTGCGCTCAGCATCGACCTTACGACCTCTGCGAACCTCAACAGTTTTTTCAACAGGGACCAAGATCTGTTCAAAATGGTGATCTAAACCCTTTTGACGCGCTTGTTCCTGAATCGATTCAGCGACCTTCTTCTCAAAATTTGAGTAAGCATGAACGATGTACCAGCGTACAGCCATATTTTCTACGAGCCTCGTTTAAGAACCGAAATTAAGAATGAACGAAATAACAACGCTCAAAATTTGATCTGCTGCAAAAAAGAATATTGCAGCAAGAAACACCATCACAAGAACCATAATGGTCGAGATCACAGTCTCTCGACGCGTCGGCCAAACGACCTTGGCCGTTTCGGAACGAACCTCTTGCAGGAACGTGAATGGATTAGATTTTGAAGCCATTATTCACCCATATCTTTACGGCACGGTCAGCATAAGTGCCGAACGCGCCGCGTAAGTCATCAGACACTACTTATAGATCGTTTTAGAAAACCTCAAGGGCTTTATCGAAATAATCGATTAAAAATACGCATTTTCTGACGTAACTTCATTCGCTTAAATCATTAGATGGTAAGTATGGACTTGTTTAACGAACTTCAAGACCAAATGTTCGAAAAATTACATTGAGATATGTGAGACCAAATGAGGGGTCCGATTCGGACCCGCATGCTACCAAAGGTTCAGCACTCAGAAATTATGCTTTTCTTAGGTGCACAACCTCAATGGCATTTCTATCGGAGGGTCTTTAATGATCCAAAATACCGACCGTGACGTAATATTATACATGCAACATGAAATAGTAATGCGTCAAATTAGATTTTTGATTTTTGTCTTCGCAATTCTGAATATATCGTCAGGAAGCGTTCAAGCTAGAGATGTTGTCGAAAGCAAAGCGGAGTTCATCCAGAAAGTTGCCGGCAAGAAAATCACAGATGCAAAACTCAACACCTGGATGATTGCACAACCAAATGGCCAAATTAGAGGTAAATTCAAAGGTATAAACATTAAAGGAAGGTGGGATTGGAATGGAAGATACTGGTGCCGAAGTGCCCGTATTGGACTTTTATCACTTCCAAATGAATGCCAGCAAATTGCTCTTAATGGAAAGACGCTAATTCTAAAACGCAAAAAGGGCAACGGGACCACTCATAGCTACCAGCTAAACTAAATGACTAGGAACCGCATCTAATAATATTTCTAATGCTTATCGCGGGAGTTAGGTGATACGCTTAATTATCATGCAGGTCCCGACTATCTTTCGGGGCTTCTTCACGTTCAAACATGCCATAATCACGCACTACGCTAATAATACGAATTCGATAATCTTCAAATAACCCGCCCCGCCCTTTGCTTTGGGCACTGCGGTGTGAGTGTAGATTTCGCCACTCATCCAATGCTGCTTCATTTTCATAAAACGACAAAGACAGTATTTTGTTAGGGTCACTCAAGCTCTGAAAGCGCTCAATTGAGATGAAGCCTTTGATCTTTTCAAGCTCAGGGCGCAATGAAGCAGCAATATCGAGATATTCCTGCTTATGTCGCTCATGCGGCAGAACCTCAAAAATCACACCAATCATTCTGCAGCATCCAAATAGTCTTCCATTGGAGGGCAGGAGCAAATCAAATTACGATCGCCATAGGCATTATCGACGCGATTGACTGGCGACCAATATTTATCAACTGAGAATGATCCTGGAGGGAAACACCCCTGCTCTCTTGAATATGGACGATCCCATTCACCCACCAAATCACGCATCGTGTGTGGCGCATTACTTAGTGGATTATTGTCTGCCGGGTACTTACCGTCCGCTACATCCTGCGCTTCCTGACGGATAGCAAGCATTGCATCACAGAACCTATCCAACTCAGCCTTAGGCTCAGATTCCGTTGGCTCGATCATCAAAGTACCAGCAACAGGAAATGACATGGTCGGCGCATGAAAACCGCTGTCGATGAGACGTTTTGCAACATCATCAACGCTCACACCGAACTCAGCCAGAGGCCTTGTATCAATAATGCACTCGTGTGCTACGCGGCCATTTGGCCCTCGGTACAAAACCGGATACGCATCGCCCAGACGTTTCGCAATATAATTTGCATTCAATATCGCAAATTGTGTGGCACGCGTAAGCCCCTCACCACCCATCATCAGACAATAAGCCCAAGAAATAGGAAGCAAACTGGCCGACCCATAAGGAGCTGCAGATACCGCACCTTCTGTCCCAAGTTCATTATGACCAGGCAAATGAGGGATAAGGTGTTTTTTTACACCAATTGGTCCCATTCCCGGCCCACCGCCGCCATGTGGAATGCAAAATGTTTTATGCAAATTAAGGTGCGATACATCAG
The DNA here is from genome assembly GCF_900537175.1 of Lentilitoribacter sp. Alg239-R112. Taxonomy (GTDB): domain Bacteria; phylum Pseudomonadota; class Alphaproteobacteria; order Rhizobiales; family Rhizobiaceae; genus Lentilitoribacter. The sequence goes on from NZ_LS999833.1 coordinate 1,204,347, forward strand.
AACCAATGTCACCTGGTTGAGCCACGCCAACCATAGCGTTCAAATTTGCGCCATCAAGATAGACTTGACCGCCAAACTTATGTGTGATTTCACAAATCTCGCGAACTGTTTCCTCAAATACACCATGGGTCGATGGATAAGTAATCATACATGCAGCTAAGTTATCAGCATGTTGTTCCGCTTTCTTACGGAAATCCTCTACATCGATATCGCCATTTTCAGAACTTGCGACGACGACAACCTTATAACCTACCATTTGAGCAGATGCAGGGTTTGTACCATGCGCTGAGGTTGGAATAAGACAGATATTTCGATGTCCTTCGCCATTCGCATTATGATAAGAAGAAATAGATAACAACCCCGCAAACTCACCCTGCGCGCCGGAATTTGGTTGCATAGAGATCGCATCATAACCTGTTATTTCACAAAGTTTGTCAGAAAGATCCTTGATCATCAATTGATAACCATGCGTTTGATCTGTTGGAGCAAACGGATGAATATTCGCAAAACCTGACCAACTGACCGGTATCATCTCCGCTGCAGCATTAAGCTTCATTGTACACGAACCGAGCGGTATCATCGCACGATCAAGCGCTAAATCGCGGTCTGCCAAACGACGCATATAACGCGTCATTTCCGCTTCTGATCGGTTCATGTGGAATATAGAATGCGTCATATATTCACTTTGGCGGGCCATGCCATCTGGAAGACAGTAATCTGCATCATCAACAAAATCGCGCTCATTCAAACCAAACGCAGTCCAAACAGCGTGAATAATTTTGTCGTTGGTCATTTCATCAACGCTCATGCCAATTTTGGTATCACCAACAGCGCGAAGATTGACACCCTCATTCACAGCGGACTTGATGACAACACTCTGAAGGTTACCAACATCAACTGTGATTGTATCAAAATAAGTTTCCGGCTCGACTTTAAAACCAAGCTTCTCAATACCGGCGGCAAGCTTGGCGGCTTTAAGATGAATTCGTTGTGCAATCGCTTTTAGTCCATCCGGACCATAAAACACACCGTACATTGATGCCATAACGGCCAACAATGCCTGAGCAGTACAAACATTAGATGTCGCCTTCTCGCGCCGGATGTGTTGTTCGCGGGTTTGCAACGCCAAACGATAAGCTTTGTTGCCATGAGAATCGATTGAAACACCGACAATACGGCCTGGCATAGAACGTTTAAATGCATCTTTGGTCGCCATATAGGCGGCATGCGGACCACCAAAGCCGAGCGGAATACCAAATCTTTGTGTTGAACCAACCGCTATATCAGCTCCCATTGCGCCGGGCTCTTTGAGCAAAGTTAAAGACAAAGGATCTGCTGTCACAATCCCAATTGCCTTTGCTTCATGAAGTGCAGAAATTTGATCGGTAAAATCTCTTACATGACCATAGGTACCCGGATACTGGAAGATAGCACCATATACTTCATCAGGATTTAGCGCATCGGGTGCACCGATTACCAATTCAATATCTAGCGGCTCTGCACGCGTTCGCATCACCGAGATGTTTTGTGGGTGGCAATTCTCATCAATAAAAAACATTTTTGATTTCGATTTTGCCACGCGTTGCGCCATAACCATAGCTTCTGCACAAGCAGTTGCTTCATCGAGCAAAGATGCATTGGCAACTTCAAGCCCAGTTAAATCAATAATCATTGTTTGAAAATTCAAAAGCGCCTCTAGACGTCCTTGTGAAATTTCCGGCTGGTAAGGCGTATAGGCTGTATACCAAGCTGGATTTTCAAAAATATTGCGCTGAATTGGCGGCGGTGTGAATGTATCATAATACCCCTGCCCGATAAGAGATGGCACAACCTTATTCATGCGGCTGACCTTGCGCATATGATCGAGCAACTCATTTTGCGACAATGGCGGGTTTTCGAGCGGTGTTTTTTGACGGATAGTCTTCGGAACTGTCTGATCAATTAAATCATCAAGGGATTTAACCCCGACGACATGGAGCATTTCCTCTGTTTCTTGCGGTGAAGGTCCAATATGTCGCCGATTGGCAAAATCAAATGGGTCGTAGTCCGTCAAATTATAGCTCATTATTCGTCTCGCTTATTCGCCAATATGTGCTTTGTAAGCAGCTTCATCCATCAAACCATCATATTCAGATGGGTCTTTTAACTTCATTTTAAAGAACCATGCCGCAGCCGTCGGGTCTTCATTCACCAAAGTTGGGTTATCCGCAACGGTTTGGTTAACCGCAGTGATTTCACCATCAAGTGGCGCAAGAATATCAGACGCAGCTTTGACGCTTTCAATCACAACGACATCGTCACCTTTCGAATATTCATTGCCGACATCTGGAAGTTCAACAAATACTAGTTCGCCAAGCGCATCAGCTGCGTGTTGTGTAATTCCAACAATGAACTCATCGCCTTCCGGCTTCAACCATTCATGCTCTTCAGTGTATTTCATAATAATATCCCTCAATTATCGTTTAAAATTTGCTTTTACAAAAGGCAGGCTGGCAACACTTGCAGGCAAACGCTTACCCCTGACGTCTGCAAAAATTTTCGTACCTATGATTGCATATCTCGAGTGAAGATATCCCATAGAAACAGGCTGACCCAAAGTTGGTCCAAAACCACCAGATGTAATTTTTCCAATAGGCTCTTCACCTGTTTCAGATGCAAATAGTAATGTGCCACCACGCATAGGCGCACGCCCTTCTGGAAGAATTCCAACTCGCCTTCTTGATGTACCATTTACGAGCTGTGGCAAAATTACCGCTTCACCCAAAAAGCCACCTGCTCTTTCGCCACCGTCTCGTCTCACCTTCTGAATAGACCAATTTAAGGTTGCTTCAGTTGGTGAAGTGCTCTCATCAATATCGTTTCCATAAAGGCACAAGCCACCCTCAAGCCTCAAACTATCACGCGCGCCAAGACCTATTGGTTCAACTTCATCCATTCCAGTCAGCTTGTCCGCAAACTCTTCTGCGCGATCAGATAATATAGAAATTTCGTATCCATCTTCGCCTGTATAACCTGATCTGGATATCCAAACTTCACCAAAGCTCGTCATAAAACTACGGTTGTCCATAAAACGCATGGTCGCCACTTGAGGAAAGATGCGAATTAATGCTGTTTCGGCAAGCGGGCCCTGTAGCGCAATAAGTGCGCGGTCTTCGATGACTTCGACCTCACAATGATCACTAATATGAGACTGCAAATGTCCTATATCATGATCTTTTCGCGCCGCATTGATTACGAGGTAAAGATGATCGCCTCTATTTGTGACCATCAAATCATCAAGAATGCCGCCATCATCTGCTGTGAAAAGCGCATAACGCTGACGTTCTTCGCCAAGCCCCAAAATATCCATAGGAACAAGTGTTTCGAGCGCTAATGCTGCATCTTTGTTGTCACCAGACTTGGCTCGCAACAAAACCTGCCCCATGTGGCTGACATCAAATAGACCAGCCTTTTCCCGAGTGTGAGTATGCTCACCCATAACACCCAATGGATATTGAACAGGCATATTATAACCAGCAAACGGTACCATTTTAGCACCATGCGCTACATGAAAATCATACAAGGGTGTTTTTAACATATCAGCCACCTCATTTATCTATTTGGCTGAAATTATCAGCACCTTAAAGATCAAGGCTTACGCCTTGCTAAGATGCCTCCTCTGTCTTGGTGCCTGAGATCGTTATCCCTTCGGCGGGCAGTTAAGCCACTCTCCAGAGTCTATATCGAAACGGTCCATTTCGCCTGAGAGTTTCCGAGGCAGTTGCTCCTTCGGCCCTGATAAAATACCAGTGTCTCCCGTTTTCGATATATGAATGAATAAGTTATGTTGTCAAAAAACTCAATGTATTTTTTCTATTGCCCAATAAAAAATTTGGTTCTTCATCTAAATTATTTATCTATTTATTATTCTAGGCAAGTCCCGCTGCTTCCACTGCACCCATAAAATAGGTGAGAATAACAGCAATCCAATTCCCATCGTTTTTAGACCTGGAGCGATGAATAGAAAGGAAACGATTGCGATATACCACCTTGATCCCATACGTAGCGGTGCAAACAAAAACCCCGCAAAAGCCACCCCAAGGCATGATATCCCTAACATAGCACCTACTAGCGTGACGATAAATTCACCCCATGTAAAACCATCTGCGACCAACAGCAGCGCTGGAGAATAGACAAATACGAACGGTACTAGAGCTTTGGCTATTCCTAGCCTGAAAGCTGTGTTGCCCGTTTTGAACGGATTTGAGCCGGCAATACCTGCCGCGGCATAGGCAGCAAGTGCAACAGGCGGTGTTATATCAGCCAAAACCCCATAATAGAATACAAAGAAGTGAGATACCAAGTTTTGTACTTGGAGCTGCGCCAATGCTGGAGCTGCAACGGCTACCAAAATGATATAAGTAGCGGTTGTTGGGATCCCTGCTCCCATGATAATGCAAGAAATCGCAATCAAAACAAGAGAAACAAACAACGCCCATTGAGTTACTGTAAAGTAGCTTAGAGGCCATATTGAGCCAATTATTGTTCCAATATCATTGGCTGTCTGCACGACTACAAATCCGAGCCTAAAACCAACACCCGTCAATGTGACAACGCCAACGACGATGCCAACAGTTGCGGCAGCGGCACCAACTGCTAGGGTATTCTTTGCGCCACTTGCTAGCGCATTCCACAAATCACTCAAGGTTAGGCGATTAACTGGGTTTAATACACCCACAACCACACATGCAGCAATTCCAAAGACAGCGGCAAAGTCAGGTGTATAACCAGATAAGATCATATAAACCAAAATCGCGAGCGGTATGATAGAAAGCCAATGTTGTCTTAGTACAATCGCAGCTTTGGGAAGTTCTTCTGCTCGAAGCCCCCTAAGTCCAAGCTTTTTCGCCTCAAGGTGCACCATAATGAAAATACCAAAATAATGCAGAAGCGCTGGAAACAACGCTGCTGCAAGCACATCCCGTAGGGGTATTTCAAGATATTCAACCATGATGAACGCAGCAGCGCCCAATATTGGCGGTGTAATTTGCCCGCCTGTGGAAGCAGTTGCCTCCACAGCCCCAGCGAAATGACCGGGATATCCAACCTTTTTCATAGCCGGAATCGTTAATGCACCTGTTGTAACGGTGTTTGCTATAGAGGAACCTGAGATTGTTCCCATAAAGGCTGATGAGAAGATAGCTACCTTTGCTGGTCCGCCAGAATAGCGGCCAGCGATGACCATCGCAAGGTCAATAAACAACTGCCCCAAGCCAATACGTGTTGCCAGCACGCCAAATAAAATGAACAAGAAAACATATTGTGCCATGACCCCAATGGCAATTCCATAGATACCTTGATTGGTCATATAAAGGTGGTTTATGAGGCCAAGCCAGCTCGTTCCACCATGCTTTAAAGCACCGGGTGCATAAGGCCCAAAAAGAGCGAATGCAACAAATATCAATGCAATAATAGGAAGCGTTGGCCCAACAGAACGCCGCGCTGCCTCAAGTGTTAATAACAGTAGTATAGTTCCCATCATGACATCTAATTGGGACGGATTACCAACTCTCTGAGCCACGATCTCGGACGGTAAGAGCGGTAAATAGAGCGCCGCAGCCACAGCCATCAGAGCAAATACGATATCAGGTACAGCTATGCCATCAAAGCGAAACCAAGCCGGAGGAGCGAGTTGATTTTCAACATTTTTTCGAATTGGAAAGAGTAGAAAAACGAGACCGAGAACAAAGGATAGATGAATAGCTCTATGTAATAACTCTCGAATGAGGCCCGGACCAGAAGCGTATAAATGATAAATCGCCATCGCAACAAGAATCGTCGCGATTAATGGAGTGAGTAATTTCCCTATTGGGCGAAATGCAGTTTCAGGGTCAAATTTTCGTTCAATTTCAGCAAGTTTCTCTGCTGTCAGCTCGTTACTATTTTCTGATGACACAGAGATCCCCTACTATGAATTACCCATATAGATACAATTACCCCGGACAACACATATGTTACCCGGGGTAAAATTTTCCGTATTACTTCATTATGCCCATTTCTTTATAGAAACGTTCTGAGCCAGCATGAAGAGGGACACCTATACCATTAAGTGCAGTCTCGGCGGTAATTGTTTTACCTTTAGCATGGCCAACATCAAGAAGTTTACGAGACTCTTTGTTCCAAAGAGCTTTCGTAATTTTATAAACAAGCTCTTCATCTTCTTTTGCAGATGTGAACCACTGTGCACCAACAGCAACTGTTGTTGTTCCAGCCACGCCTTCATAAGTGCCTTCTGGAATATCAGAAGAAGCGAAGAAGCCATATTTTTCGGTCAATGCGTCTGCGCCTGCTCCATCAATAGGAACGAGCTTAATCTCAGCGGCTGATGCCAATTCAACTAGCGCACCAGCCGGATAGCCAGCGACAACAAAAAATGCATCAATTTTACCGTTACGTAGAGCCTCGGCAGCTGCACCACCTTTTAGAGCTTCGGCGGTTAAATCAGAGGCAGACAATCCATTTGATTCCAAGATCAGGTTAGCATCAACATATGTACCTGAACCCGGCTCATCTAGTGACACTCGCTTGCCTTTAAGGTCAGCGACCGAGTTAATACCGCTATCTTTCAACACCACCAAGTGGATATGTTCTTCAAAAAGCGCAGCAATTGTCCGCAAATCAGTTGCAGGGTCTTTACCTTCCATAGTTCCGGTACCCGTATAGGCCCAGAAAGCCACATCTGATTGCGCAAATCCAGAATTACGAAGGCCGGAAATAATGGCGTTCACATTGTCTACAGAACCGCGAGAAGAAACTGCAGAAGCAATCAAACCATCAACACCACAGCTGCCACCTTCACCACACTCACGCGAGCCTGGCGGCTTAGAGATTGCATTGGCGATAACGCCTCCAACTGGATAGTATGTGTAAGATGTACCACCGGTACCAATCGTAAAAAACTTCAGTTCTTGAGCAACAGACCCTGTTACCATCGATCCGAGCATGACGGCACCAACAGCGGCGGCGCTTAGAGTTTTTCTAAATATAGACATGTATTCTCCCGCATTTACAAAATAGTCAAATTAAGTTCAACTGACTAACTTGAACATGCGAAAGGGTATTTGTCTATATTATAATAAAAACAATTGGCGCTATTACTTAAGAAAACCAGATATATGAAGTAGGCTTCTATTAGCTTTTCGGCGCAGGAACATCTGATTCCAACTTACAACCCTCAAGCCAGACATCATAAACAGCATGATCAACAGCATTTAAACCTGGGGAGTCAGCAAACATCCAACCAGAAAAGATACGTCTTATCTTGCGATCCAGTGTGATTTCGTCCACCTCGACAAAGGTTGTCGTCTTCGGCGCTTCTGTTTCATCTCGCGAGTAACAAACACGCGGTGTCACCTGCAACGCACCAAACTGCACGGTTTCATCCACATATACATCAAATGTCGTAATACGACCCGTGATCTTATCAATACCGGAAAAAACCGCCACAGGATTGGAAATTCGCTCTGCATTAGCGATACCCGCCGCCCCAAACATGATAACAAAAACTGCAAAACAAGCAGATACAAATTGTAAATTTAAGAACTGTTTCATCAATCGATTCCGCACAAATTTAGCTCCGCATCGTTGAACCAGTTAATTGCGGCCACATCATGAAACTGAAATAAGAGGTTCAAATGATCAAAATGTTAACGACCAGGTGTCCAAGCATCATAATCACCGGTAACAACTGGGCGAACACCTTTTGTTGTCATGGAACCCTTTGGACGATATGCATTGGCAGAACCAGTCAAATTCGATTGATGCGGCTGTTGCCATTCAAATGGAATATAGTCCTCATCAGCTGGTGATACATCCGTTCTGTGATGTATCCAACCATGCCAGCCGGGAGGAATTGCCGAAGCCTCTGCATAGCCTTTATAGATAACCCAACGTCGCGTGCGACCTTCGGAATCTTTACCACCCTGATAGTAAACATTACCAAACTCGTCTTCGCCAACACGCGCACCTTTGCGCCATGTATGGAAACGTGTTGCAACTGTTGCGCCGTTCCACCAAGTAAATAGTCCTAGGAAAAATGCTTTCATATCGTCGATTCTCTGCATCTAAGGTTTATGGTCTTATGCCGCCTGATGACTAGGATGTCCAGAAGAACATGATTAAGGTAACGGTTTTTCAAACACCAATGCTTCAATTGCTCGGTCCGAGATCGTATCTTCAAAGCTAATCCCTGTATTTTTATAACCTATATGCTCATAAAAATTTGCAGCATTTAGGTTTTTGGAATCAACACCTAAACGAAGATTTTTTGCTTCCGGGAAGCAGTTTTCCACTTCGTTCATCAAATCACGACCAATACCCTGACGTTGCAAGTCAGGTCGTACATAAATCTGGCTTAGATATGCATTGCCGTCCTTGTTTGGCGACTTCACAAAGGCCATACCGCCAATTTCATCCCCACTATCGGCAACAACGTACTCGCCATCTCGTGCATCAATGTTAGTTTTTATGTTCTCAACACTATGCCAAGTTTGACAAATCTCATCCACAAAATCGGCGCCATGAATTGCATCATAGGTCGCATGCCACGTCTCAACTAATAACTGCTGAACTTTTTCAGCATCGCGTATACTGGCGGTACGGACAAAAAACATTATTCAACGCCCAGCTTTTCACGAACGAGTTTTTGCACAGCCTGCGGGTTTGCCTTACCACCAGTTGCTTTCATAACCTGACCAACAAACCAGCCAGCTAATTGAGGTTTTTCTTTCACCTTCTCAACCTGATCTGGGTTCGCAGCAATAATTTCATCAACGGCAGCCTCAATCGCTCCGGTATCCGTTACCTGTTTCATACCACGTTCTTCAACAATCTTGGCTGGGTCACCACCTTCTTCAAACACGATTTCAAACAACTCTTTAGCGATTTTTCCAGAAATTGTCTCATCTTCAATCATAGAAATAATCGTACCAAGTTGATCAGCTGAGATAGGAGAATCTTCGATGCCTTTACCAACCTTATTTAACGCGCCGAGCAAATCATTGATAATCCAGTTTGCAGCTAATTTACCATCACGCCCGCTAGCGACAGTTTCAAAGAATTTAGCAATCGATTGTTCTGTTACCAAGATAGATGCATCGTAAACTGATAAGCCCAATTCTGAAACCAAACGATCTTTTTTGGCATCAGGGAGTTCTGGAAGTTCAGCAGCGATTTTATCAACATACTCCTGAGTGAACTCAAGTGGAAGCAAATCGGGGTCCGGAAAATAACGGTAATCATGCGCATCTTCTTTCGAACGCATAGAACGTGTTTCACCCTTATTTGGATCAAACAAACGTGTTTCCTGATCAATTTCACCACCATCTTCAATGATGGAAATCTGGCGGCGAGCTTCGTACTCTATTGCCTGCCCCATAAAGCGAATTGAGTTGATGTTCTTAATTTCGCAACGCGTGCCAAATTCACCACCTGGTTTACGAACAGAAACATTCACATCCGCACGCATGGAACCTTCATCCATATTACCATCGCAAGTTCCAAGATAACGCAAAATTGTGCGCAGCTTGGTGACATATGCTTTCGCCTCATCAGCAGAACGCATATCGGGTTTGGAAACGATCTCCATCAAAGCAACGCCAGAGCGATTAAGATCAACATATGAGCGGGTTGGATGTTGATCGTGAATTGACTTACCAGCATCTTGTTCAAGGTGAAGACGCTCAATACCAATTTCGGTATCTTCAAACTGACCTTTATTGTCAGGACCAACAGAAATAACGATCGTGCCCTCACCAACTATAGGATCTTTAAACTGAGATATTTGATAGCCTTGCGGCAAATCAGGGTAGAAATAGTTCTTGCGGTCAAAAAGCGAACGATTGTTGATTTGAGCCTTTAATCCTAGACCCGTTTTCACAGCCTGACGCACACATTCTTCGTTGATCACCGGCAACATACCTGGCATGGCAGCATCCACCAATGAAACATTGTCATTTGGTGCCCGGCCAAATTCAGTAGAAGATCCCGAAAACAATTTTGACTGGCTTGTTACTTGAGCATGAACCTCAAGACCAATGATAATTTCCCAATCACCTGTTGCACCGGCAATAAAGCGTTTTGGGTCTGGAGTGCGTACATCAACAATAGCAGGAGCTGTCATTTTAAGGCCTTAAATTAGCTTCGAATATTAAATCTCTTCGTAAAACAAACTATTCAAGACTGCAAGCAATCAAAGCATGGATGCCGCTTTGAGTTATTAATAAATCCCATGAATTTTACACGTTAGTTTAGAACAACAACGGAGCTTAGTTTGAAGGACGAGAATCTTTCAAATATATACACAATAATCCGGGAAAAATTGCAATTTAGAATGGAGCAAATCAGAGATGTTTATAATACTACTCAAATTTTCAACGAACAAAGAAAATGTAAAAGACTTTATGAAAGCTCATGGCGATTGGTTGCAACGCGGGTTTGATGAAGGTGTATTCATTCTAGCAGGTCGAATTCTTCCTGAGGAGGGAGGCAGCATTCTTGCTCACAATATATCTCGCGATGCTCTCACCAGACTTATCAATGAGGATCCATTTGTCAAAAACAACGTCGTTGTTGCAGAAATTTTAGAAACCTTACCTGCATTAGCTGATGATCGGCTAAAATTTCTGTTACGGAAATAAATATGACACTTAATCAGCAAATTTGAATCATTTTGAGAGTTATTCAAATGTCTTTCGCATCTCGATTGTGTCCACAGTCTTGTCTAATTTGGCAACATATGACGATTTGAGACTGCTCACTGCAAATCCATGCTTCTTAAAAAAAGAAATGGCATTTATATTTTTTGCGTGCGTTTCAAGTTCGATAGTCTCAAACCCGCGTTCTGAGATCTGTTTTTCGAGTTCTGTTAGAAGCAAGCTACCCAATCCCTGGCATTGAAAATCTGGCAACACCCAAATATCGGTTATGTTATTTTTATTAGGGTCAACCGCACCCCAGCCCAGCACTTCACCATCAACTTCAATAACACTGATAATAGGCCAGTTTTCCGAACAAAAATGGAAATATGTAGCTTGCGCACCCTTTATATAATTTTGGGTATTCTCACCAGAATTTTCCAGGGCCTGTTCCCATGCAAGCACACCAAGAGCAGCAAGTGTTTTAATCTCAATTGATCTTGCTGCTCGTATAATCAAATAGCATTACCACCATTTATTGGGCGTGAAGCGACCTGCCGCCTGCTCTATCACATGGGCAGTTTTAAACAGCCCTTCTTCATCGAAAGGCTTACCAATTAGCTGCAACCCTAACGGAAGACCTTTTGCATCAAGCCCGGCAGGAACAGAAATGCCCGGCAAACCAGCCATATTCACAGTCACAGTAAATATGTCATTTAAATACATTTTCACCGGATCAGAAGCCATTTCCTCATCACCAATAGCAAATGCCGCCGACGGGGTCGAAGGTGTTAGAATTGTATCGATGCCATCATTAAACACATTCTCAAAATCACGTTTGATCAACGTGCGAACCTTCTGAGCCTTAATGTAATACGCATCGTAATAACCGGCAGAAAGCACATAAGTACCAATCATAATACGACGTTGAACTTCCGGGCCAAACCCAGCGGCACGAGTTTTCATATACATGTCAGCAATGTCTTCGCCTTCTACACGAAGACCATACCGAACACCGTCATAACGAGCCAGGTTTGACGACGCTTCAGCAGGAGCTACGATGTAATAGGCCGGAAGTGCATATTTTGTATGTGGAAGCGAAATATCAACGATCTCAGCACCAGCATCTTTAAGCCATGCAATTCCCTGCTGCCAAAGAGTTTCGATTTCCTCAGGCATACCATCCATGCGATATTCCTTTGGTATGCCAATTCTCATACCCTTAACCGAACCACCGAGCACTGCTTCGTAATCTGGAACAGGCATATCAACACTTGTTGTATCTTTAGCATCAGATGAGGCCATAGATGTCAGCATAATAGCAGCATCGCGCACATCACGAGCAATCGGGCCGGCTTGATCAAGAGAAGATGCAAAAGCCACCGTACCCCAGCGAGAACAACGACCATATGTAGGTTTTATGCCGACTGTACCCGTAAATGCAGCAGGTTGACGAATCGAGCCACCTGTATCGGTAGCCGTTGCACCTGCACAAAGATGGGCAGCAACGGCCGAAGCTGAACCACCAGACGAACCGCCAGGGACCAGAGACTGGTTTGATCCTTCTACACGCCATGGATTTGTAACAGGACCATAATGGCTGGTCTCGTTAGATGAACCCATTGCAAACTCATCCATATTCAACTTACCAAGCATAACAGCACCATCATCCCAAAGGTTTTGGGTAACAGTTGATTCATAACGCGGCTCAAACTTATCCAAAATATGGCTACAAGCCTGAGTATGAACGCCTTCTGTTGCGAACAGATCTTTGATGCCCAATGGAATACCCTCAAGAATTCCACCCTCGCCTTTGGCAAGTTTTTCGTCAGAAGCAGCAGCCATCGCACGCGCTTTTTCCTCTGTTACTTTAATATAAGCATTGAGGCTATCATTTGCACTGGCTATCGCGGCGAGATACGCATCTGTTAATTCTACAGACTTGATTTCACCTGCTTTAAGTTTTTCTCTTGCTTCAGCAATTGTGAGCTGGATTAGGTCACTCATATATTTGTATCTTTTCAAAAATTACTTCTAAACTTCTGCGAAATTCAACATTCCAAATGATTACTCAATCACTTTTGGAACAACGAAAAAGTTACCATCGCTCTCAGGTGCATTCGCAACAACATCAGCAGCTTTAGAGCCATCTGTAATAGCATCTACGCGCTTCTTCATAGCCATCGGTGTAACTGATGTCATAGGCTCCACACCTTCAACATCAACTTCAGACAATTGCTCGACAAAACCTAGGATGGCATTCAGTTCGCCCTGCATTTTTTCCAGATTATTTTCGCTCACTTCTATTCGCGAAAGGTTTGCAACGCGTTTTACGGTCGCCTGATCTACAGACATGTATTTTCTCCGCTATCTATCTATTTGCTTCGCTATAACCTTGCTAACGCATGAGAGCAAGTTTGTTTTCATACATTCAAAGATTCGCCAACACCCAGCGCCTGCACCTTTGCACCATCTTCACCCATTGCAACACGGAATTGGTCCACGGATGGCTCCAGGACAGGAAATGAGCCAAAATGGCACGGAATTATTTTATCAAATTTGAAATACTTCTGGCAGGACAGCGCCGCAACTGCACTTCCCATGGTGTAACGATCACCAATTGGTACAATACCGATATCAGGTTCATGCAATTCTTGAATAAGCGCCATATCCGAGAAAATATCAGTATCACCCATATGTAGAACAGATGGTGCATCCCGAAAGTGAAACATGAGACCGTTGGAATGGCCCAAACTATGCGCAATACCATCATCAGTGATAAATGCAGATGAATGTTTGGCATCGACAAAAGTTACAGAAAAGTCGTCAAAGCCGATTGTGCCGCCGGTATTTCCATCTTCTAATGAACTTAAGCCGTTCCGTACCCTTAGCCACGAACAAAGATCAGCATTTGCAATAACGGTAGCGCCTGTCGTTTTTGCAATTTCCACCGTATCGCCCAAATGATCACTATGACCATGTGTCAGCGCAATATGTGTTGTACCTGCAGTAACCTCATCAAAATTGATGTTAGCTTTTGGGTTTCCCTTAATAAATGGATCGACAAGGATCACACTATTACCGATCTCAAACCTAAATGCCGAATGCCCAAGCCATGTAATTTTCATATTATAGGTCCTTGCCCATCATTTAATGTGTCGCTTTAACTTGAAAGGACTTATAAAGATTCGCAAGGCTAATGATAGCGAAAGACACAAATGGCAGTCATAGAAATTGAAAAAACTCTATCTCTTCTTGAGAAAGGACAAACCATTGCGGGTCTTGATCTTGGAACTAAGACAATTGGGATTGCTATCTCTGACATTGGATTAAGCTTTGCCAACCCTCGCCCCGTTCTTAAACGTCGAAAATTTGGATTGGACGCTCAAGAGCTTCTCAAAATATATAAATCTGAAAATGTGGGTGCCGCAATTATTGGTCTTCCCGCTCATATGAGTGGCGAACAAGGTGGCCGCGTTCAGTCGACGCGAGCATTTGTCGGCAATATGGGAAAGCTGACAGAAATCCCATTTGTCTTCTGGGATGAGCGCTTATCCACCGTAGCAGCAGAACGTTCTCTTCTGGAAATGGATGTATCGCGCAAAAAGCGAAGCGAGCGAATAGACTCAGCCGCCGCAGCATTTATTCTTCAAGGTGCGCTAGATAGATTATTTTCTTTAAGTGGTGACAGTCCGGCATGATTGGCGCTCCCAACGTGATGATCATCAAACGTTGCTTCCACAAGGTGATTTGCTTCTGATTTCCTACGTCGCGATTCCCACCATTCTTTTATACGGCGGAATGGTTTGAAATAGATGATCGCGGCTATAAACAAAGTATCTATAACAAACGTCCTAATCAAGAGATCGCGAACGGCTTGTGCATCCATACCTAAGATATTTCCATAAATATCAAATACAGCATCGTTAAAGACGCGCGAAAACATCAATAGTCCAAAATTAATGTCATTGATGGAAAGATAATACCAAGCAGCTACAGCGCCCACTGGCACACCCCAAAAAATCAATAAATACTTCAACGCACTGCCTTTATATAAACGATGAGCCAATAGACTTAGCTCTTAGCAGCACTCTTGCGTATACGTGGCCAAAACACAACGTAAACTATTTATTAAGGTTAACAGAATTTCATCCGTACTCTTTCAAGCCATCCAATACAATTATCTGTTTAATATCAAATAGATAGATGAAATATTTAATGTATTACATCCACAGCTATACACATTACATGTCACAAACATACTATTAGTTTACTGAAATTCGCAACTAATTCGAATTTGGATAAAGCAACTCGATTATGCGGACTGCGTCATAGCGAGCATCCAACATACCGTAACTCGAGCGCCATGATCCGCCCAGACGAGTTTCGATAAACGCATCGGCAATAGCCCCTGCCCCAATCCGCTTCAGTTCAGTGGCAGCTCCAGCAAGAGCAAGCTGTTCGGTCAGCAAGCGCGCCAATCCTGGATCATTTTCGCACACGCTCATACAGGCATGCAAAACATCTCTCGTTCGTTCACCATGAGCACCCAAATCCGTAGTCACATCCTGAACGACAGATTCAAATAAATCCCTCCCATGTAACAAAACACGCAATACATCGCGTGCCATGAGATCACTACCTGTCTCATAAATCAGATTAGTAATTGAATCATGATGATTGCGCACCAGACTGGACTGTGAAGAAAAAGCAGCAGCCCCAACACTCTCCATAGTTTCGGATATAAGAATAGGCGCGGTTTTACAAACCCAGTATTTAGCAGCTGATGTCATTAATCTGGCGTAGGCTGCATCAGTAGGAGATGAGCCTGCTTTATCATAGGAACTCGCGACCCGCATGGTAAGGGCAGTAGCACCGGCAACATCCAACGACATATCAGCCAACACACGAGCAGATATCGCATCAAACTCGCCGTCATTTGGCTTTCGCCAATAATTGACTGTTTTTGCGAGACTTGACCGCATTAACCCTGCAGAGATAACCGAGATATCATGGCGTATCAGCGTAATCGCATCTAGTATGGTATTCATACCAGCGCCCTCTTCACCAAGTAAGAATCCATAAGAGCTATTAAGCTTCAATTCTGCTTGCGGATTAGAATGATAACCTACTTGCTGGCGCAATCGCAAAACCTCGATGGAATTTTGTGATCCATCTTGCAATAATCGTGGCACCAGAAAGCACCCGATACCGCCTTGGGTCTGCGCCAGAACTAAAAATGCGTCGCTCATTGGCGCCGATACATGCCATTTCTCGCCATTAAGCGAGTATAAACCTTCGCCGACGCGATTAGCCGTTGTCTCAATGACCTCTATACTTCCCCCACTTTTATGTTCAGCAAGAGCCAAACCAATAAGCAAGCCTGTTTTATTGAGTGGTGTTTTCTCCGAACTGTCATACATCCGCGATAAGAGTTTGTCTGACCAGTCACGCTTTAAGGCAGGATTTGCCAAAATAATTGCAAGAGAAGCGTGCGTAGACGTCGAAGGCGTGAGATGCCCAGCCTCAAGGCCAGAAGACAGATAAAGCCCCATTGTGCGCATCTGATGCCCAAAACCTTGGTTTTTACGGCTAGAATCATCCCATACCGATGCGTGAAGGCCAAATCCCACTGCTTTTCGCTGCAATGCGTGCCATGCAGGATGATACTCAACAAGATTTAACCTATCGCCAAACGTATCACTGGTTCTAAGTTGCGGTTTGTTATGATTTGCAAGGCGAGCAAGCTCTTCAGCTTCATGCGAACCAGCATATTGGCCAAGAAGTGTAAAATGCGCCTGCATGGCTCGCGGCATTGTGTTGGAAACATCGCGCAGCAAAGGGTCAGCTTGAAAACTGTTTATATTCAAAGTCAGAGGATCAATTCTGGCCGATGACATGAGCGATACTTTCCTGAATCAAAAACAAAATCTCCCAATTTGTATGGGGACAGGCACCAAATGTCACCCCATCTATGTTGCCCTTTCACCGAAAGCTTCTTATAGAAAGTCGAAAATCACACAGAAGAGAGCAAATTATGGTCTTTCCGCACCGTCACCTCCTTGGAATCAAAGGCTTGTCGGAACCGGATATTTTCTATCTGTTAGATAAGGCTGATGAAGCGGTTCAACTTTCACTACAACGCGAAAAGAAAACCAATACACTTCGGGGCTTAACGCAAATCAATCTCTTTTTTGAAGCCTCCACCAGAACGCAGGCATCTTTTGAACTTGCCGGAAAGCGTTTGGGTGCGGATGTGATGAATATGTCGGTCAGCAACTCATCGGTTAAAAAGGGCGAAACGCTTGTTGATACCGCAATGACGCTTAATGCAATGCACCCTGATATGCTGGTTGTACGTCACGGATCAGCAGGTGCGGTCGCGCTTCTCTCTCAAAAAGTGGGTTGCTCGGTAATAAATGCCGGAGATGGTGCTCATGAGCATCCTACCCAAGCGCTTCTCGATGCGCTGACAATTCGCAGAAACAAAGGTAAAGTTGGACGTTTGATCGTCGCAATCTGCGGTGATGTTCTCCATTCACGCGTTGCGCGTTCCAATATTCTCCTGCTTAATGCGCTTGGTGCACGGGTTCGGGTCATCGCTCCTAGAACACTTCTACCAACGGGTATCGAAAATATGGGTGCTGAAATCTTTACATCGATGAAAGAAGGCCTCAAAGACGCGGATGTTGTGATGATGCTGCGACTTCAACGCGAGCGTATGGAAGGCGCTTTCGTACCATCGGTACGCGAATATTTCCGCTTTTTCGGATTGGATGCCGAAAAACTGGCCTATGCAAAAGACGATGCATTGGTCATGCATCCAGGCCCCATGAACCGCGGCGTGGAAATTGCATCTGAAATTGCAGACAGTCCACAAAGTGTGATTGAACAACAAGTGGAAATGGGCGTCGCAGTCCGTATGGCAGTCATGGAAACACTGATGCTAGCAAGTGGGAGAAATTAGTATGAACTCTCGCGTCCTAAAAAATATTCGTATTATCGATCCATCACAAGGCTTGGATGAAGTCGGTACGATAATTATCGAAGATGGCAAAATTTCTGCATGCGGCGCCAAAGCAAACAATCAAGGCTCACCAGAAGGTGCCCAAATAACGGATTACAAAGGGGCAACAGTTGCCTCACCGGGTCTAGTAGATGCACGTGTATACATTGGTGAGCCTGGTAGTGAATACCGCGAGACAATTGCATCAGCCGGCCAAGCAGCAGCCAAAGGCGGAATTACAAGCATCATTACCATGCCTGATACCGACCCCGTAATTGATGACGTTGCCCTATTGCAATTCATACAACGTACTGCCCGCGACACTTCAGTTATCAATGTTCATCCATCGGCTGCAATAACCAAATCTCTCAAGGGCCTTGAGATGACAGAATTCGGCCTAATGACCGAAGCAGGGGCTGCATGTCTGACGGATGGGCGTAAAACATTGCGTAATGCGGCTGTCTTACGTCGGGCAATGACTTATGCACGAGATTTTGATGCGTTGATTTCTTGCGAACTTCAAGATGCCGACCTTGCGGATGGTGGCATGATGAATGAAGGGCTTCTTGCATCATGGCTAGGTTTTAAAGGTATTCCAAGTGAAGCAGAAATCATACCTCTTGAGCGCGATCTTCGGCTAGCTCACTTAACTGGTGCTAAATACCATGCCGCCAAATTATCAACACCTGAAACAGCTACTCTAATTGCACGCGCAAAGCAAAATGCTTCCAATATCAGTGCTGGCATCTCCATCAACAATTTAACACTTAATGAAAATGATATTGGTGAATACCGAACCTTCTTCAAACTCTCCCCTCCTTTGAGATCGGAAGAAGATCGCTTGATAATGGTTAAAGCGCTCGCAGACGGTACAATTGATATCATTTGCTCATCTCACGATCCACAGGACGTTGATACGAAGAGACTGCCATTTCCTGATGCCGCAGAAGGTGCCATAGGTCTTGAAACCATGCTGGCCGCAGCGTTAAGGCTTTACCACTCTTCAGATCTCTCCTTGCCTCGCCTTATTGACGCAATGTCATGCAGACCAGCTCAATTGCATGGACTTAATGCTGGTACATTGAAGGTCGGCACAAAAGCCGACATAGCCATTATCGATCTTGAATATCCGTGGGTTTATGCAAAAAATGAAATCGTATCAAAATCAAAAAACAGCGCATTTGAAGACGCACGTTTCACTGGTAAGGTGATCGAAACCATTGTATCTGGCAAAACTGTTTACTCAGATGTATAATCAAGTTACACAACCTTAAATTTATACAACGTGCATTAAACTGATAGATTGCTCAAATGTTAGACATTTCTGATATACAAACCGCGTTACCAACCGTAATTATTGCGCTCTTACTTGGCTACCTTTGTGGCTCAATACCTTTTGGTCTTATCTTCAGCAAAATGGCAGGTCTTGGCGACATTCGTAATATTGGTTCAGGTAATATTGGTGCCACAAATGTTTTGCGTACCGGCAATAAAAAAATCGCAGCCAGTGTCTTGATAGCTGACTTCCTTAAAGGTGCTATCCCAGTAGCGATTGTTGGGCAATTTGGCGCAGAACCCGCCATGGCTGCAGGCTTTGGTGCATTTATCGGCCACCTATATCCCATCTGGTTGAAATTTAAGGGCGGCAAGGGAATTGCCACATATATTGGTGTGCTTTTTGGTCTGGTTCCAATTGCTATTTTAATTTTTGCAGTGGTTTGGCTATCAGTGGCCTTTATTTTTAGATATTCATCACTGGCTGCAATCTGTGCCGCCATTGTCATGCCTGTTGCCTTATATCTTCTAGGTTATCCCAATTTTGCTTTACTTTTTTCGCTAATTTCAGCAATCGCAATTGCCAAACATCACGCTAATATCCGGCGCTTGCTGTCAGGAACTGAAAGTAAAATCGGAAGCAAAGGCTAATGGATGGTCAACGCCCACGTGGGATTCGACTAACCGAAAAGCAACGTCTGAATTGGTTACGATTAATCCGCAGCAACAATGTTGGCCCGGCGACGTTTCGCGATCTGATCACAAATTGCGGTTCAGCTGAAAAGGCAATTGAAATGCTCCCTGAATTATCACGGCGCGGCGGATCACGTAAGAGCATAAAAATTGCATCCATTCAGGAAGCTGAAGCTGAATTGGAGATGATATCCAAATTTGATGCCCGACTTATTGGCATCGGTGAACCTGAATACCCTTCCGCTTTACGCCAAATAGACGGAGCACCACCGCTTCTAACGGTAAAAGGCAACATCGAACTTACGCAAAGAGTATCCGTAGGGGTTGTCGGTTCTCGTAATGCATCAATATCCGGTAATAAATTTGCATCTAAAGTTTCAAAGGAACTGGGAAATGCTGGATATGTCATTATTTCCGGCCTTGCGCGAGGTATTGATGCCACCGCGCATATTGCGAGCATTGAAACGGGAACAATTGCAGCTCTTGCCGGAGGCATTAACCGCCCGTACCCACCTGAAAATCTGGAACTATACCACCGTATTTGCAATGGCGATGGACTTGCAATCACAGAAATGAAATTTGGTTGGAAACCGATCGCTCGTGATTTCCCACGCCGCAACAGGCTTATTGCGGGCGTATCTATGGGGTTATTGGTCGTAGAAGCAGCTATGAGGTCCGGCTCGTTGATTACAGCACGAAATGCTGGAGACTTTGGTCGACTGGTTTTCGCGGTTCCCGGCTCTCCTTTTGATCCTCGTTCTGGTGGCACAAATGCGCTTTTAAAAGATGGCGCGATATTAACCACTGAATCTAACGACATTATTCAGGCATTAGCGCCACTTAATAACATTCAGGCCCGCACTTCCAATATCATAGAAGAAACAGGGGATGACAATGCCAATTTCGCACCACCAGATGAAGATGCCCGTAGTCTGATTATTGATGCAATGGGCGCAACACCAGTGGAAATTGACGACATAATTCGACACACAGGATGCGCAGCGCAAGTTGTCTATATGGTATTGCTAGAATTGGATCTGGCTGGTCGATTACAAAGACATCCCGGAGGTCTTGTTTCTTTTATTTTCGACACCTGACTTTAGAGGTCGTAATTTCGATTTAATATCACCAGCTTCAATGTAGGCCATTTCAATAAGGTAACAGAGCATATCAGCCCCCTCCGCATCGGCAACTTTACGAAGTTCACCCAACATGGAATGTATATACGCTAAATTCTCCAATTGATTTGCAGCATCTTTACCGTCGTTCTTATTAGTTTTTGGCAATGTCCCGCCCCTTAAATATGAATACAATTATCAAATCGTTCGGAATATTATCCTATTATGATTATTTTAAATTGCAATACACTTTTAAACTCTTTTTAGTTGTATTGCGTTGTGTTTGGAAATATTTTGCTGAAAAAGCTTGACCTAAACTCATTCAGTGTCCATTTGCTAATGCTGCCACCAGAAATGAATTTTTACTTATATATGTGTGAGATAGAATGAACGTCGTTGTTGTCGAGTCGCCCGCCAAAGCAAAAACCATAAACAAATATCTAGGATCTGATTATACAGTCCTTGCTTCATTTGGCCACGTTAGAGACCTTCCAGCCAAAGATGGATCAGTCGATCCTGATGAGGATTTTGCAATGCTCTGGGAGACAGATACTGCCTCCAATAAGCGCCTAAAAGACATATCAAACGCGCTCAAAGATTCCGATACATTGTATCTCGCAACCGATCCGGATCGCGAAGGTGAAGCAATTTCATGGCACGTATTGGATATTCTAGAAAAGAAAAAAGCACTAAAGGGAAAAGATGTAAAACGCGTTGTTTTCAATGCTATAACAAAAAATTCAGTTCTCGAAGCGATGGCAAATCCACGCGATATAGATACCCCGCTTGTGGATGCTTATCTTGCTCGTCGTGCTTTAGATTATCTCGTTGGCTTTAATCTATCTCCTGTTCTGTGGCGCAAATTGCCGGGCGCACGATCTGCTGGTCGTGTACAATCTGTTGCGCTTCGCCTTATTTGTGACAGAGAAACGGAAATCGAGAGATTTATCAAGGATGAATATTGGCAGATTACTGCCGATTTGAAGACGCCAAGAGGTGATTTATTCAATGCTCGTTTGACAGTTTTTGATGGTGACAAACTGCAAAAACTATCGATTGCAAATGGCGAATCGGCCGAATCGATTAAGACGATGCTCGAAAATGCATCATTTAATGTTGATAAAGTTGAAGCAAAACCAACCAAGCGAAATCCATCTCCGCCATTTACAACCTCCACTTTGCAACAGGCAGCATCTTCCAAGTTGGGATTTAATGCATCTCGCACCATGCAAGTTGCGCAAAAGCTATATGAAGGCATCGATATAGGTGGAGAAACGGCCGGTTTGATCACTTATATGCGTACCGATGGTGTGCAAATGGCACCTGAAGCAATTGATGAAGCACGTGCAGCCATTACAAATCAATTCGGTGATCGTTACTGCCCTTCCAAAGCACGGCACTACGAAACAAAAGCAAAGAATGCGCAAGAGGCTCACGAAGCTGTTCGCCCCACTAGCTTTGACCGTACACCTGAATCTGTTCGTAAGTTCCTTGATGATGACCAAGTCAAACTATATGACCTTATCTGGAAACGTGCAATTGCCAGCCAAATGGCGTCGGCTGAGATTGAGCGGACAACGGTTGATATCGCAGCTTCTGGCTCAGGAAAGAACGCAACATTACGCGCTAACGGATCGGTCGTTCGTTTTGATGGGTTCATGGCTGCATATATTGACCAGAAGGATGATCAGGACACATCCACAAGTGATAAAAGTGATGACAAACGTCTTCCGCTCATTAATCAGAGCGAAGACGCTGTACGTGAAAAAATCAATTCAACTCAACACTTTACTGAGCCGCCA
The DNA here is from genome assembly GCF_900537175.1 of Lentilitoribacter sp. Alg239-R112. Lineage (GTDB taxonomy): Bacteria > Pseudomonadota > Alphaproteobacteria > Rhizobiales > Rhizobiaceae > Lentilitoribacter. The sequence continues at coordinate 1,226,914 of NZ_LS999833.1, forward strand.
CCTCGCTATTCTGAAGCTTCGCTGATTAAGAAAATGGAAGAGCTCGGCATTGGCCGTCCTTCAACATATGCTTCCACTTTGGCTACACTTTCAAACCGTGACTATGTAAAATCCGAACAACGGAAGTTAATACCGGAACCAAAGGGCCGTCTTGTTACGGCATTTTTAGGTAATTTCTTCGAGCGTTATGTAGAGTTCAGCTTCACTGCGGATCTTGAAGATCAACTGGATAGAATTTCAGCTGGCGAACTTAAATGGAAAGATGTACTGCGCGATTTTTGGACGAAATTTCAGGAAAATATCGACGGTACAAAGGAATTGCGCGTAACCAACGTCCTTGACGCGCTGAATGAAGAACTGGCAGAACTTGCTTTTCCTGATCGAGGAGATGGTCAAAATCCTCGTAATTGCCCAACATGCGGCGATGGTGCTCTTTCGCTCAAACTTGGTCGCTATGGTGCATTTGTTGGCTGTTCAAACTATCCCGAATGTAAGTTCACACGACAGCTTACCAAAGGAGAAAATGGGGAAGCCCAAGCGGGAACTTCAAACGAACCAACAGAATTAGGTAAAGATCCAAACACCGATGAAATGGTGACGCTTCGTTCCGGACGTTTCGGCCCATATGTACAACGCGGTGAAGGCAAAGAAGCAAAACGCACGAGTTTGCCGAAAGGCTGGGCCCCAGAGAGCATTGATTATGAACGTGCGATGGCCCTTATCTCTTTACCAAGAGATATTGGTGCGCACCCGGAAACCGGTAAAATGATTTCATCTGGTCTGGGTCGTTACGGTCCGTTTGTTCTTCATGACGGCACCTATGCCAATGTTGAATCAATCGAAGATGTGTTTTCAATCGGCTTGAACCGAGCAGTTACTGTCATTGCAGAAAAAGTGGCAGCAGGGCCTGGTCGCGGTCGAAAAGCGGCAACTGCCCTTAAGGAGCTGGGTGATCATCCAGACGGCGGGAAACTAGCTGTTATGGACGGTCGATATGGACCTTATGTGAAGTGGGAGAAAATCAATGCCACACTTCCAAATGGCACTGACCCGCAAGATGTATCACTCGAACAAGCAGTTGAACTTGTGAACGCAAAAGCTGCAACCAAAGGCAAAAAGAAAAAGGCCCCGGCGAAGAAGAAACCCGCAGCTAAAAAGAAAACTCCTGCTAAAAAAGCCACAGCGAAAAAAGCTCCTGCAAAAAAGGCGACAGCTAAAAAGACGGCTGAGGAGTAGAGTTTGGCAAAACAGCCAACAAAGTTAACCTCAGGAAAACCGGTTAAAGATAGTCGCGCTAAACTGGATAAATCTGCGATAATGCGTTTTATTGCAGAACATCCAGAACGTGCTTCAAAACGTGATATTGCGAGAGCATTTGGCGTTAAAGGTGACCATAGAGCCGTACTCAAGGATATTTTGCATGAGTTAACAGAGGAAGGTTATCTTAGCAAAAACCGGAAGAAACTTTCTCGTCCCGATAGCATGCCATCTGTGACAACACTTGACATTACCAAGCGCGATGACAGCGGTGATCTTATTGGACGCCCCTCTGCCTGGCGTGATCCCGATGGCGCCGCCCCTGCAGTTCTTATTCACCAATCGTTATCACGCGCAAGAAGTGGCGGAGCAAAGTCGCGCAGTAATAACCCTGTTGCCGGTTTAGGTGATCGCGTTCTCGCGCGAATTAGCCCAAATTCACATCGCGAAGGCCCTGCCTATGTCGCCAAAGTGATGAAGGTACTTTCTAAGAAAGCTGCCAGCACAATGGGCATTTTTCGTACGGAAGTGGAAAATGCCGGACAAGCAGGTGGGCGAGTTTTACCCATTGATAAACGCGGAAAAGAATATGTCATCTCACCTGATATGACGAGTGACGCAAAAAATGGCGACCTTGTGGAGGTAGAAAGCTTACACACCTCTAGCTTAGGCCTACCGCGCGCAAAAATTACCGCAGTGATTGGCTCCATGGGTTCAGAACAAGCCATTACCATGATTGCGGTGCATGAGCGCGGAATTCCGCACATTTTTCCCCAAGCGGTTCTGGATGCAGCTGACTCCGCAGAGGCTGCTAACATGGACAAACGAGAAGATTGGCGGGATGTACCTCTCATCACAATTGATCCAGCAACCGCAAAAGATCATGATGATGCTGTTTATGCTGAGATGGATACCAATCCAGCCAATGAAGGCGGTGTTATTCTTTATGTCGCTATTGCAGATGTATCTTACTATGTTCGCCCCGATAGCCCTATGGATCGCGAGGCGCGCATCAGAGGAAATTCTGTCTATTTCCCAGATCGCGTAATACCCATGCTGCCTGAGCGTATAAGTAACGATCTTTGCTCTCTTAAAGAAGGTGTAGACCGCCCTGCACTCGCAGCCAAAATTTCTTTCAGTAAAGAAGGTCGAAAGATCAGCCATTCGTTTCATCGCATCATGATGAAAAGCATCGCGAGCCTATCCTATGATCAGGCACAAAGTGCTATCGACGGCAAACCTGATGAGCAAGCAGGTACAATCCTTGAGAGCGTACTTAAACCGCTCTGGGCAGCTTATGAAATACTAAAAATTGGGCGTACCCGCCGTCAGCCGCTTGAACTTGATCTACCTGAGCGCCGTATAATCTTAAACGATAAAGGCATGGTGGATCGTATTTATGTGCCTGATCGTCTTGAGGCGCATAAGCTCATTGAAGAATGTATGATACAAGCCAATGTGGCGGCCGCAGAAGCGCTTGAAACTAAACGTCAGCATCTTATTTACCGCGTTCATGAACCGCCATCACTTTCCAAACAAGAAACTTTGCGTGAATTTCTGCAAACATTAGATATCCCACTTGCTAAGGGTGGAAATCTTAGAGCCAATCATTTCAACGGTATTCTTGCCGCAGCAAAAGGTAAAGCTACGGAAGTAATGGTCAATGAAATGGTCCTTCGCTCGCAAAGTCAGGCTGTGTACAGTCCTGATAATCAAGGGCATTTTGGTCTAAATTTGCGAAAGTACGCACATTTTACATCCCCAATTCGCCGTTACGCTGACCTTATTGTTCACCGCGCGCTTGTTGGATCCCATCACCTTGGTCAAGGCGGAATAACACCTGATGAAGAGGCAATACTTGATACGATTGCGGGAGATATTTCTGATTTTGAACGGCGGGCATCCGGTGCCGAGCGCGATACTCAAGATCGCCTCATTGCACATTATCTTGCCGACAGGATTGATGGTGAATTTACTGGCCGAATCGCAGGTGTGACCAAAGCAGGACTATTTGTCTCGTTGCCAGAATACGGCGCAGATGGTTTTATACCCATATCCAAATTAGGAACTGATTACTTCATCTACCATGAAGCGCATCAAGCCTTGGTTGGTGATAGAAGTGGCCTCGGTTTCCGTTTAGGTGATCAAGTGGATGTAAAGCTCGTAGAAGCTATTCCACTTGCCGGAGCTTTAAGATTTGACATGCTGAGCAAGGGCGAGAAAATTCCAATGGGAGCGCGATCTTTTCATAAAACGAAGAAAGGTCGAAAAGCTGGAACCCGTCCACCACGCAAAGCAAAACGCAGAAGGTAATTTCTGATGTCTGAAACTGAAGTATATCAAAATGAAACGGTGCAGTTCGAGCGCCCTCTTTCACTCGCAATGAAGCGTGGTTTTAAAAGTAGTTGTCCAAAATGTGGTACAGGCCGTCTTTTTGATAAATATGTAAAAGTCACAAATCAATGCAGTAATTGTGGTGAAGATTTGCATCATCATCGTGCAGATGATTTGCCTGCCTATCTTGTTGTCATGATTATTGGTCATATTGTCGTTGCTGGCTTTATGTTTGCGGAAATGAGTTATCAGCTCGCAGTATGGCAACACCTCCTCATTTGGATTCCAATCACAGCTATTTCATCCCTTCTGCTATTACAGCCCGTAAAGGGTGCTGTTGTTGGCTTGCAATGGGCATTACGTATGCATGGGTTTGGTGAAAAACCAGATTATGATGACCCTAAGTAGTTCAACTCAAGTATAAAAGTGATATCCCATTGAAACCTAAAGACGCAGCCACTCTCTTGCTTTTAGACCGAGACAAAGAACGTCCTGCGGTTTTGATGGGTAAACGTTCATCTAGACACGCCTTTATGCCAAACGTCTTTGTTTTTCCCGGTGGAAGAAAAGATAGCAGCGATTGGCGGGTTAAATCTGACACACGACTGAATGAAGCAGTAGTGTCCAAGCTTATGGAACGCACCCATAGCCGATTTTCACACGCGACAGCTCATTCCTTAGCGATCGCTGCGGCCAGAGAACTTCATGAGGAAACATCACTCCATCTATCAAAAAACGGCGAATTATTTGACCTGTCACATTTAAGATATATTGCTCGCGCCATTACCCCGCTTGGTCAGAATCGTCGTTATGACACACGGTTTTTTACCTGTTTCTGCGATGAAGTTGAAATGGATCTGTCGACATTAAAAGACAGTAATGAATTAACAGAATTGCAATGGGTCGATGTACAATCTCCACAGAATCTGGATTTTCCGGACATAACAGCACGAATATTAAACCACCTCAGACATTCACTCAATGAAGACCGCACACTCCCCCACACTACGAAAACGCTGCATATATCCAATAAATGACGTTTTGAATTTGGGCAGTTTTGGCAATCCTTGGTAATCTTGCCATTTTTGAGCATAAGATTGTATAATAGACTTGACTTTTAGCCAGCGATTTGTAATTTCGCGTCAAGTTTGCCGTGGATGGAAGAATCCCCACGGCATCATTTTTTTTAAAGAAGGTAGCCCCAATGGCCAAGGCAACAACAATTAAAATTAAATTGCAGTCAACTGCTGACACTGGTTTCTACTATGTAGCCAAGAAGAACAGCCGTACAATGACTGAAAAAATGGTTAAAACTAAATACGATCCAGTCGTGCGTAAACACGTTGAATTTAAAGAAGCTAAGATTAAGTAATCTAATTTTTTGCAGTTTCGAATTGAAGAACCCGCTTGTTGCAAGACAAGCGGGTTTATTTGTGGGTCGGCCAACACAACAGAAGTGGTACGAGGAGGCCACGAGAAGCTGTATATTGACCGACCACCCCACGACCCAGGAGATGCGGCGGACCTGAACATCATGGGGTATCTAAAGTTACAAAATGGTTTTACTCGTCAATACAATTAGTACAATCATTGCCTAAAATTGTACTTTAATCAAGTTTTTCGCCTGAACGTAAATTTTCTACATAAATTCAATGAGTTACTATTCAATACAATAAACAGAAAACGTATATTGCTACAAAATGGTATCAAAATATGATTTTTCAGTTAGGCGACAGTTTGTAAAACAACTCTGTTTCGCCCATCAGATTTTGCTTTATAGAGCGCATCATCAGCACGCTTAATAAGCGTTTCGCTTGAATCCTGCTCTGGATCGTAGTTCGTAACACCTACCGACGTAGTGAGTTCTAGCTGCCCTGTATCACCCGGCAAATTGAATGCCGATGTTTCAATTGCTGCACGAAGACGCTCAGCAATCTGTGCAGCCATCTCCGCAGTCGTATCTGGCATAAGGACCACGAATTCCTCACCACCAAAGCGGCATGCAAGGTCAGCACCACGCACTGAAGCACGGAGCCTGCGAGCGAACTCTCGCAAAATTTCATCACCGGCATCATGACCATGAGTATCATTCACATTCTTAAACTTATCAATATCGGTAATAAGCATCGAAATAGGTGTGTTTCGCCGTTTAGCTCTGGCTATTAACTTACCCATATAAGCATCAAGAAAATGTCTATTATTTAAACCGGTCAACGGATCAACTACAGCAAGTTCGACAGATTTATTCAGGCTCTCACGCAGTTTCTCGCTAAATCGAGATCTCTTAATCTGCGTTAGTGAACGGGCATATAACTCATTTGGGTCTAGCGGTTGTAGAATGTAATCATTTACCCCGATATCAAGAGCACGAACTACTTTTGGTTCGTCGCCAGTCTGCAAGATGACAAGAATAGGTACAAATCTCGTAATTTCCCGTGACCGCAATTGCGAACATATTCGCAAGGGATCAACACCCGGCAAGTTGTCATTGATTATAATAAGCTCATATGGATTTTCACCAGCATGAAAAAGCGCTGTTTCAGCATCCGAAATAATATCAACATCTGCGATACCAGATATAGCACGTGTTATTCGGTCCTGAGAATTGACGCGACCATCGACAAGTAACGTCATGCCTTTCTCGTCAATCCCGCTTTTATTCAAAGGTTTTTCATCAACATCATCTATCACCGAATTATTTCCGGCGCGAACGCGAAGCTCATCCGTAAGCATTTTCAAACGCAGTAAACTTTTCACACGCGCCATTAGCTGCATATTATTAACTGGCTTAGTCAAAAAGTCATCTGCGCCGCATTTTAAACCCTCAACACGATCTTCCGGTTGATCGAGCGCGGTGACCATCACTACTGGGATATGTGTGGTCTTCGGATTTGCCTTCAACCTGCGACACACTTCAAAACCATCAATGCCGGGCATCATTATATCGAGCAATATCAAGTCGACTTGCGTTTTGTCGCAAATTTCCAATGCAGAAAGGCCATTTTCAGCGGTCAATACATCAAAATATTCGGCCAACAGATGTGTCTCTAGCAATTTCACATTCGCCGGAATATCATCAACAACTAAAACACGTGCGGTCATACTATTTACTCCGCAGCTTTATTATCTAGAAAACTTTTAATGGTCTGCAAAAATCCAGGCACTGAAATTGGTTTCGATATATATGCTTCACAACCACCCTGACGAATGCGCTCTTCATCGCCTTTCATGGCAAAAGCCGTGACAGCGATAACAGGAATACTATGTAATTCATCATCATCCTTGAGCCACTTCGTGACCTCAAGACCAGAGACTTCCGGCAATTGAATATCCATTAGGATAAGATCAGGCTTGTGAGTTCTGGCAAGTTCCACCGCTTCCAGTCCATTCATAATCTGAATTGTTTCGTATCCAGAAGCTTCGATGAGGTCAGTAAAGAGCTTCATATTCAGCTCATTATCTTCAACAATCATAACTTTTTTCGTCATTTATTTGCCCAAAACAATCAAACTCGTTCCCAATTCCATTGCATCCTAGCGCGATTTAGTTGAAGAAATGGTAATTTATACTCAAAATTCTCGCCAAAGCATTAAGGAATTTGTAATTGGAAAAAGCAGAGAGTATCGCAATCGATGTGCTAAGCTGGATCGCAACCGATCCCGAGCTATTTAACCGATTTGTTGGTCTATCCGGTTTAGATCCTTCTCAAATAAGGGAAGCAGCACAGGAACAAGGCTTTCTTGCAGGTGTCCTCGGTTTTATTATGAACCACGAGCCAACGCTATTGAGCTATTGCTCAGCCCAGAATGAAAGACCAGAAGATGTAGCTCGAGCATTCCAATCACTTGGCGGACAAGTTAACAATGGTTGGTAGATGCTAAATATTGCGGATCTTAGACGTGAACTAAATAATCAACCAACCATCATATGTGATGTGGATGAGGTTGTGATTGAGTTTTTAACACCGTTTAGAAACTTCCTTAATTCTCTAAACCTAGATCTAGTCAGCAATAGCTTTGCTCTGCATGGAAACATAATTGCAAAAGATACGGGGGGCGCAGTCGACGATCGAACCGTTAGCCGTATGATTAATGAACTTTATGCAAATCAGTTAACATGGCAAACAGCGGTTCCCACAGCAGCAAATACGCTTCATGAGCTATCTACAACTGCAAATATTGTGTTTCTGACGGCAATGCCACCTGAATATTACATGCAAAGGCGTGAATTATTAGATTCGTTTGACATGCCCTTTCCGCTTTTTGCTGCCGAAGGCGCAAAAGGACCACTCATTAAACAGCTAACTTCTTACAATAAACATGCCTCGTTCTTTATCGATGACATGGTTTATAATCATAAATCAAGCAAAGAACATTCACCTGAAACACACTCAATCCACATAATGGCTAATGATGAATTCAAAGCGATATCGCCTGCAGTAACTTCAGGCACTTTTGAAGCTGAAAATTGGCTGGAGATCAAAGATTTTATAGTCGGCAAAATTTAAAATGAGGACCGCATAAATCTACTTCAACTATTTACTTGAGCCCTCCTTGAGTTCCGTCTAAAGTCAAAGTGTTCGATCTTTGTTCTTTTTAGGTGCTTCCATGCTGCTCTCAGGATTCTGCCGTGATTGCTTTACAAAAGCCTCACCTGAACGGAAGCGCTGCAGATCTTGTGGCAGTCCCCGAATTCTTCGGCATAAAGAACTATCTCAGCTAAGCATAGCACATATAGACTGTGACGCTTTTTATGCGTCAGTTGAAAAAAGGGATAATCCAGAACTCGCAGATAAACCTGTTATTATAGGTGGCGGCAAGCGCGGCGTTGTCTCCACAGCTTGTTATGTGGCACGAATTCACGGCGTACGCTCTGCAATGCCGATGTTTAAAGCGTTGGATGCCTGTCCAGATGCAGTTGTTATCCCGCCAGATATGAAGAAGTATGCCAAGGTTGGAAAACAAGTCCGGCATCTAATGCAGGAACTCACACCACTAGTTCAACCAATTTCGATTGATGAAGCTTTTCTTGATCTATCCGGGACTGAACGCTTGCATGGTATGCCGCCAGCAGAAACGCTTGCCAGATTCTCCAGAAAAATAGAAGATGAAGTCGGCATAAGTGTTTCCGTTGGCCTGTCTTATTGCAAATATCTGGCAAAAGTTGCTTCAGACCAGGATAAACCTCGCGGTTTTTTTGTTGTTGGAAAAGAAGAAGCGATTGATTTTTTGGCGAACTTACCAGTGACCAAGATTTGGGGAGTGGGAAAAGCCTTTGCCAAAACACTTGCAAAAGACAATATCACTATGATCGGACAACTCCAAACCATGGAGAAAGCAGATCTCCTACGTTCTTATGGAATTATGGGGTCGCGTCTTTATAATCTAGCGCGGGGTATAGATGATAGAAGTGTTCGCCCCAACTCTGGAGCAAAAAGCGTATCGTCTGAAACAACATTTTTCAATGATGTTTCAGATCTCGATAAACTAGCACCTATCTTACGTTCACTTAGTGAGAAGGTAGCCGCAAGGCTTAAAAAATCTGAAATCGCTGGTCATACAGTGGTTTTAAAGCTTAAAACAAATGATTTCAAATCCAGAACACGCAATCGCCGTTTATCTGATCCCACCATGCTGGCGGATAAAATATTTCGAAATGGTTTGGAATTGCTAAAAACAGAGACAGACGGCACCAAATTCAGATTACTTGGAATTGGCATCAATGACCTTTGCGATCCAGAACAAGCAGACCCTACTGATCTTGTTGATATCCAGGCAGCAAAACGTGCCGAAGCCGAAGGTGCTATCGATAAGATGAGAGCAAAGTTTGGTGTTGATATTGTGCAAACGGGTTATACGTTTAAGAGCAAACCAAAATTTGACGGTAAATAAACTTAAACCAGCTCGACATCCACAACACCTGGAGCTGATTTCATGGCAGCTGCAATTTCCGGTGAGATTTTATATCTCTCTGGAAGTTCAATTTCAATTTCACGATCACCCTGATCCTTAATCACGATAAAGGATACCTGCCCGCTTCCCTTTGCATTAAGATGGGCGGTGACAGCACTTAAGGCAGCACTATCACGTAAGAATATCCGCAATTCCTTCTGCGTTCGAACAGATTCCATCTCAAGCGACTGCACTGATTGAATACGCAATCCAATTCCCTCAGGCCGTTCTTCTGCATTCACGGTCAATATAAGAGATTTACCAGCCTCAAGAAGCTCGCGATGAAGAGCAAGAGCTTCGGAAAACAAAACAGCTTCAAACTGCCCTGTACTGTCAGACAATGTCACGATACCCATTTTGTTGCCTGTGCGTGTTTTACGTTGCTGAAAACCAGATACAGTTCCAGCCAATCGACCCGCCGTCGCACCCGCTTTCACCGCAACAGAGAAGTCAGCCCATTTCTGAACACGTTTTTTATCCAACACCTCCGAATAGGTATCAAGTGGGTGGGCGGAAAGATAGAACCCAAGAACCTGATATTCTCTTTGTAGCTTTTCAGCCGGAAGCCAGGGTGTAACAGCGTTAAACTGGATAGTTTCGCCCTCTCCGCCTGTATCCAAACCAAAAATATCACTTTGCCCCGATGCTCTGTCAGCAAAAATTTTCTGCCCGAACCCCATAATCCGTTCAAGACCGGCAATAAGTTGCGCCCGCTCAAAACCAAAACAATCCAACGCACCCGCGCAGATGAGGCTATCAAGCACCCGTTTATTGACCATTTTCGGATCTACGCGTTTGCAAAAATCTTCAATTGACTTGAAAGGCTCGTCGCCACGCATCTCAACAATATGATCGACGGCGGCTTCTCCAACGCCTTTGATTGCAGAGAGTGAATAGTAAATACATTCATCGCCGGTCTGAAAATGCCGGAATGATGTCTGTACGGATGGAGCAACAACATCGATACCAAGGCGGATAGCATCTTGCCGGAAATCAACGAGCTTTTCCGTATTACCCATATCAAGTGTCATCGAGGCAGCTAAAAACTCGATTGGATAATGAGCTTTAAGGTAGGCTGTCTGGTATGAAACAATTCCATAAGCGGCGGCATGTGATTTGTTAAAACCGTAGTTGGCAAATTTAGCCAACAAGTCGAAAATCATATCCGCTTGTGGTTTCGACACACCATTCTTAACAGCACCTTCAACAAAACGTACGCGCTGCTTGTCCATCTCCTCTTTAATCTTCTTACCCATAGCACGGCGCAAAAGATCAGCTTCGCCAAGCGAATAGCCAGAAAGAACCTGTGCGATCTGCATCACCTGTTCCTGATAAACAATCACGCCTTGGGTTTCTTCGATTAGATAGTCAATTTTAGGATGAATGGATGCAAGCTCTTCTTCACCATGCTTACGCGCATTATAAACCGGAATATTTTCCATGGGACCTGGACGATAAAGCGCCACAAGCGCAATAATATCCTCGATACGGTCAGGCTTCATCCCAATAAGCGCTTTACGCATACCTGCCGATTCAACCTGAAACACACCCACGGTCTCACCGCGAGACATCATCTCGTAAGATTTCTGATCATCAAATGGTATTGTGTTGATATCAATCTGCGTTCCGTTCTGCGCGACAAAGTCAACCGCAGTCTTGATAACGGTAAGCGTTTTCAAACCCAAAAAATCAAACTTAACAAGGCCGGCTTTTTCAACCCATTTCATGTTATACTGGGTTACCGGCATTGCAGAACGCGGATCACGATACATCGGTACCAATTGCCATAATGGTCGATCACCAATCACCACGCCTGCAGCATGTGTTGATGCGTGACGGTAAAGCCCTTCTAGCTTCTGAGCAATATCCAATAGGCGACCAACGATAGGCTCTTCTTCAACGGCTTCTGCAAATTTTGGCTCTTCTTCAATAGCTTTATGCAAAGGTGTCGGGTTAGCTGGATTGTTGGGAACCAATTTGCAAATACGATCAACCTGGCCATATGGCATCTGTAGGGTACGGCCTACATCGCGCAAAGCCGCCCTCGCCTGTAAGCTACCAAAGGTAATGATACTGGCAACTTGTTCACGGCCATATTTCTGCTGAACATACTTAATCACTTCTTCGCGTCGATCTTGACAAAAATCGATATCAAAATCGGGCATAGACACGCGCTCAGGGTTCAAAAACCGCTCAAACAGAAGTGAAAAGCGCAAGGGATCAACGTCTGTAATCGTCAAAGCATAGGCAACAAGCGAGCCAGCACCAGAACCGCGCCCTGGCCCAACGGGAATATCATTATCTTTTGCCCATTTAATAAAATCAGCAACGATCAGGAAATAGCCGGGAAATTTCATCCCGTCGATAATATCTAACTCAACCTTCAACCGATCCTGATAATCTTCAAGCGTATAACCAGGAGGCAAATCATAATCCTCAAGGCGCATCTTCAGGCCCTCAATAGACTGCCGACGAAGCTCATCTGCCTCTGCCTTTAACGCGGCATCTTCACCACCATCATTGCCTGTAAAGCGAGGCAGGATCGGATCACGTTCAGTAAGTATCGCGGAACATCGAGTTGCAATTTCAACCGTATTTGCGATAGCTTCAGGAATATCAGAAAATAACTGAACCATCTCATCCCGAGATTTAAGATAATTATCCTCGGTGAGCCTAAAACGATTATCATCCGCAACAACAGTATTATGCGCGACTGCCATCAGAGCATCGTGGGCATCAAAATCATTTTGAGTAGGGAAAAAAGCTTCATTCGTGGCAACAAGTGGTAGGCGGTGATCATAAGCAAGGTTTACAATGCGAGCTTCGAGAGACCTGTCGTAGCCGCGCTGACGCTGCAATTCCATATATAATCGATCGGGAAACAAAGCTTCTAAACGGCGCAACCGTTCTTCAGCAACTTTGGGCTTGTTTTCTTTCAGTGGTAGATTGATCGGGCCAAAGGCACCACCCGATAAAACAATCAGACCATCTGTACGACCCTCCAACCATGAAAACATAATATGTGTGGCTTCATCATCAGAACCATGCAGATAAGCCCGGCTAAGAAGTTCAACAAGATTTGAATAGCCCTGATCCGTTGCAGCCAAAAAAACAAGTGTTGGATATTCGCGTAGATATTCACGACCTTGCTTCGGCTCTTTTTCCTCCGCATCTTCCATATCGATGCTAAGCTGGCAGCCAATGATCGGCTGAATACCATCTCCAGTCGCTTTAATGGAAAATTCAAGCGCTCCAAACAGATTATTGGTATCTGTGATGGCAAGCGCTGGCTGATTATCGTCTATAGCAGCTTTCAGCAGCGTCTTTATAGGAAGCGCGCCCTCAAGCAAAGAATATGCTGAATGAACTCTAAGATTTACAAAGTTTGGAGAGCTCATATTAAGTATCACCACTTCTGAGTATCGATAACAAATGCTGTATTAGACAGCATAACCCATTATCGAACAATGAGAGGCGATAGAGAAGCTAAAATAAGAATGCCTCACAGTTTTTAAAACGAAGACAAAAGGACACAACAACTACCGATAAACATAGAAATAGATAAAAGGGCTGCACAATCACGCATAAAATAGGTCATAACATACTCCAATTCACTAATTGTTTTTATTATGTTCTAGTTTTGTTCCATTGTCAAATAAAATAAAACCCCTGAACGGTTTGCTCAAGGGTTCTACAGATATAGTAAATTATTTATTGTTTACGGCTTCTTTCAAAGCTTTACCAGCAGAGAACTTTGGAACGTTTCTCGCAGGGATATCAACTTCAGCACCTGTAGATGGGTTACGACCTTTAGAAGCCGCACGATGACCTACTGTGAAGTTTCCGAAACCAATTAGGCGCACGTCGCCACCTGCTTGAAGCTCAGAAGTCACTGTTCCGAAAACAGCTTCAACTGCTGCTGCAGCTTCTGTTTTAGCTAGACCAGCTTTTTCAGCAACAGCTGATACAAGTTCATTTTTATTCATAACAATCCCTTTCGATCGCATCAGACGACTCAGTTAATAACTGCCGAGAGTTTATCTATTCCAAGGCCCTACACAAGAATTCTAGTGACCTAATAGACAAGTATTTTGCAAAAATTGCTATATTCCCCATAAAAAAAGGCCGGAAATCCGGCCTTTCTACTTAATATGTATAAATAATTCAGTGCGCTACAGCACCTGTAGTAGAATCAGTACCACTAGCGATCTCCGCAGGTGGCGTCCATTCTATTGCCTCTGGCACTCGAAGAAGTGCATTTTTAATGACTTCATCCATCATGGAAACAGGAATAATATCCATTTCGTTCTTCACATTATCAGGAATATCAGCCAAATCTTTTGCATTTTCCTCTGGGATTAACACGGTTTTGATGCCACCCCGCAGAGCTGCCAAGAGTTTCTCCTTTAATCCGCCAATAGGCAATACTCGGCCTCTTAATGTAACTTCACCGGTCATTGCAATGTCTTTGCGAACAGGTATTCCAGTCATAATAGAAACAATAGCTGTAGCCATACCTATACCAGCAGAAGGGCCATCCTTTGGTGTTGCGCCCTCTGGGACGTGCATATGAATATCGTTCTTATCGAACATTGGAGGCTCAACACCGAAATCTACAGCACGTGATTTAACATAGGAAGCAGCGGCAGAGATCGACTCTTTCATGACGTCCTTCAAATTTCCAGTGACTGTCATCTTACCTTTACCAGGCATCATGACACCCTCAATTGTGAGCAATTCACCCCCAACTTCTGTCCACGCAAGACCGGTGACGACACCAACTTGATCTTCACCTTCCGCCTCCCCGTGACGAAAGACAGGAACCCCCAAAAATTCAGAAAGATTATCCTCGGTTATATCAATAACTTTAGTTTTGGTTTTCAAAATTTTCGTAACTGCTTTACGAGCAAGTTTGGACAATTCACGCTCTAAACTGCGAACGCCTGCCTCTCTTGTATAGGATCTAATAATCTGAAGCAGCGCCTTGTCAGAGACCGAAAATTCATCCTCTGCCAGCGCATGATCGCGGATTGCTTTTGGCAACAAGTGCCGACGTGCAATTTCTAGCTTCTCGTCCTCTGTGTAACCAGCGATACGAATAATTTCCATGCGGTCCATCAAAGGACCGGGAATATTTAATGTATTCGAAGTCGTTACAAACATGGTTTTGGACAGATCATATTCAACTTCAAGATAATGATCCATGAATGTAGAATTCTGTTCAGGGTCAAGTACTTCAAGCAATGCTGATGATGGATCACCACGGAAGTCATTACCCATCTTGTCAATTTCATCCAACAAAAACAGTGGGTTATTCTTCTTGGCTTTCTTCATCGATTGGACGATTTTTCCTGGCATTGAACCTATGTATGTTCTGCGATGACCGCGAATTTCAGATTCATCGCGAACCCCGCCAAGTGCCATGCGAACATACTCGCGTCCTGTCGCTTTCGCGATTGATTTTGCAAGTGACGTTTTACCAACACCTGGAGGACCAACTAAACAAAGGATTGGTCCCTTAATTTTTGCCGTCCGGGTTTGAACCGCAAGATATTCGATTATGCGTTCTTTGACTTTTTCAAGACCATAATGATCTTCATCAAGAATCTTTTCAGCTTTATTCAAATCAACTTTGATGCGTGACGATTTCCCCCACGGCAAACCAAGCAACCAATCAAGATAGTTTCGAACAACTGTCGCTTCCGCAGACATTGGGCTCATCTGACGGAGTTTTTTAAACTCAGCATCGGCTTTTTCGCGCGCTTCTTTAGAGAATTTGGTTTTAGCAATGCGCGTCTCTAATTCTGAAAGCTCATCACCACCTTCTTCATTTTCACCAAGTTCTTTCTGAATAGCCTTCATCTGCTCATTCAGATAATACTCGCGCTGAGTTTTCTCCATCTGGCGTTTAACACGCGATCGAATACGCTTCTCAACTTGAAGAACTGATATCTCGCCTTCCATAAAGCCAAAGCATTTTTCAAGACGCTCTTTCACACTAATCGTATTGAGCATATCCTGTTTCTCGCCAATTTTTATAGCAAGATGCGACGCGATCGTATCAGAAAGTTTAGAAAAATCATCAATTTGGCCAGCAGCACTTACGACTTCCGGCGAAATTTTCTTGTTAAGCTTCACATAATTTTCAAATTCAGACACAACTGAGCGCGAAAGCGCTTCAACTTCAACCAAATCATCTTCGGGTTCTATTAGCTCGTCGGCAATAACTTCAAAATGGCCCTCGGTCTTCGTAAATTCTCTAATTTCGGCACGTGCCTTACCTTCAACAAGTACTTTGACCGTCCCATCGGGAAGCTTAAGTAACTGTAGGACGTGTGCTATTGTGCCAATCTCAAATATGCCCGTTGGATCTGGGTCATCATCACCAGCATCTTTTTGAGTAGCAAGAAGGATCTTCTTATCAGATCCCATAACCTCTTCAAGCGCAGTTATAGATTTCTCACGCCCCACAAATAACGGTACGATCATATGCGGAAACACCACAATATCTCGCAACGGTAATAACGGGAAACTTTCGTCACCGACCTTATTATCCAATGCTTGGGATTCCGGATTGATCTCTTCAGTCATACAAGTTCCTTTCAGATATCCGCGCGTTTACTAATGTTGCGCTGCGGATAGGTAATTTACTGGGCTCAAACGGAGCCAACAATTATAACTAAGAACACCCATTGATCGTTTCAAGATGGAGCGCTCCTAAAACCAGAATTAAACTATTGATTATTCATAGATTGATTCGAGCGAATACACCATCATTCTCCGCTTTTAACGCAGATTATACAAAAAAGCCGTCGCAAACCTTGCGACGGCTCAAAATTTGCAAAAACGCTTCTTTTTCTAAGCAGAAGCGTTTTCAGCTTCTGTATTACGTTCAGAATAAATATACAGTGGACGGGCGTTGCCAATCACCACTTCATCAGAAATCACCACTTCACGAACACCTTCAAGCGCCGGTAATTCATACATCGTATCCAGAAGAATAATCTCCATGATTGAACGAAGGCCACGTGCACCGGTTTTTCGCATAATTGCCTTCTTTGCAATTTCACGTAAAGCCCCCTCGTGGAAAGTCAATTCGACATCTTCCATATCGAATAGTCGCTGATACTGCTTTACAAGAGCATTTTTTGGTTCACTCAGAATTTGGATCAAAGCATCTTCATCAAGATCTTCAAGCGTGGCAATCACTGGCAAACGACCAATGAATTCCGGAATAAGACCAAATTTCACCAAATCTTCCGGCTCAAGATCTTGAAGAACCGTACCAACGCTGCGCTCATCTGGCGCTTCAACTTTTGCACCAAATCCAATTGACGTCTTATCACCACGAGCTGAAATCACTTTATCAAGGCCCGCAAACGCACCACCTACAATAAAGAGTATGTTGACCGTATCAACTTGCAAGAACTCCTGCTGTGGATGCTTACGACCACCTTGTGGTGGAACAGATGCAACTGTGCCTTCCATAATCTTTAGAAGCGCTTGTTGCACGCCCTCACCCGATACGTCTCGAGTAATGGAAGGATTATCAGACTTACGCGAAATCTTATCGACCTCATCGATGTAAACGATACCGCGTTGTGCACGCTCTACATTATAATCTGCAGATTGAAGAAGTTTAAGAATAATATTTTCGACATCTTCACCAACATAACCTGCTTCTGTAAGCGTTGTTGCGTCTGCCATTGTAAACGGGACATCAATAATCCGAGCAAGTGTTTGTGCAAGATACGTCTTACCGCACCCAGTCGGACCCACAAGCAGGATATTAGACTTTGCTAGTTCTATGTCTGCACCATTCTTTGTCTCATGAGAAAGACGTTTATAGTGATTGTGAACCGCAACAGATAAAACTCGTTTAGCTTTTGACTGACCGATCACATATTCATCAAGAGTTTCCATAATTTCTTGAGGCGTGGGAACACCTTCATTGGATTTAACCATTGAGGATTTATTTTCTTCCCGAATGATATCGGTGCAAAGCTCTACGCACTCATCACAAATGAATACAGTCGGCCCTGCGATGAGCTTTCGGACCTCATGTTGGCTTTTTCCACAAAACGAACAGTAAAGAGTGTTCTTAGAATCACCACCATTACTTCCACTAACTTTGCTCATATTGTATTCCTTCCCGCAATTGCGGCTACTAAACGATTGATTTCACTCTATTTATGAAGCTTTGCCCCGTTATTTAGAATTACCCCAACCTATCCTTCGGATATTCAAGCGTTTTTTTATCAAAACTGCAACAACATCCAAGTTAATATACAAGCCTAACAGTTATTAGATCAAAATAAGCTTAACGCTTATTATTAATATTAATAGGCTTCTGGCGTGAAAAAGCTTCACGCCATTTTGTCCTTACTCTTCTGAACTATCACCTTCAATTGCGATACGACTATCGATTACACGATCTACGATACCAAAACTCTGTGCTTCATCAGCTGTCATAAAGTGATCGCGATCCAATGTTTCCTCGATCGTTTTATAATCTTGCCCAGTGTGCTCAACATAAACTTCGTTCAAACGGCGTTTCATCTTCAGGATATCTTGCGCATGTCGCTCAATATCTGACGCTTGCCCTTGAAAGCCACCTGAAGGCTGATGAACCATAATACGTGCATTTGGTGTGGCGAAGCGCATATCTTTGTGGCCTGCACATAACAAAAGCGAACCCATTGAAGCAGCTTGCCCCACGCACAACGTAGAAACAGCAGGCTTAATAAACTGCATCGTGTCATAAATCGCCATGCCAGAGGTCACAACACCGCCCGGTGAATTAATATAAAGCGCAATCTCTTTTTTCGGATTATCAGCCTCAAGAAACAAAAGCTGAGCACAAACAAGCGTCGCCATGTGATCTTCAACCGGACCTGTAATAAAAATGATACGTTCTTTCAGCAATCTTGAAAAAATGTCGTATGAACGCTCTCCACGGCTGGTTTGCTCAACGACCATTGGCACTAGTGCCATTGCTGTATCGACTGGATTTGCCATATTAGGCCCTACTTTCTCTTATAATTATGCAATCTCGTTGGCGTAATGCCATTACCCCTAAATATGTCTTTTTCTCAGCGCGCTTCAAGATGACACGCAAAAAATAACACTACACTTGTCACCGATGCGCGTTAACGGCAGGTAAAAATCATTCAAGACATCTAAGAACGGCCCAAAACGCCCTTAATTTCAAGTAAATACCGTGTCCAAATTTGATTATAGCCATATCGGGAATGATAATCAGCCCAAATTATAGACATGATTCGCGATAAAATCGCCATACAGAATCATTTGGATAAATTTGAGTAATTCAATCAAGAATTAATTCTAGAGGTTGTGCCCGTCAGTTAAATAAAATAATGACGTGCGCAAATTAACAATTTCTCGAGGGCATAGATGAATATTGATGAAAATCAGAGCAAACCGACGGGGCTCAATGAACTGAACGTAACATTCTCCGGCAATGCACGAGAATATTTTGGAATATGGATCGTTAATTTCCTTCTCTCAATCATTACACTAGGTATCTATTCTGCATGGGCCAAAGTACGCCGCAAAAGATATTTCTATGGCAATACATGGATTGACGGTCATAACTTTGAATACCATGCCAATCCAAAATCGATCCTAAAAGGTCGTATCATTGTTTTCGTTCTATTTGTAATCTACAACGTGCTCGCAAACATCAACCCGATATTCACTGTATTAAGCCTACCACTTCTTTTTTTAATTCCATGGCTCGTAAATAAAGGTCTTACATTTAATGCTCGCATGACCAGCTACCGCAATGTGCGATTTAATTTCGCTGGCAGATATTGGGATGCATTTATTTCGCTTATCCTTCTCCCGATTGTTACGATCATTCCTCTGGGATTACTCATACCTATCGCAACACGTAAAAGACTTAACTACTATTATAATGGTCATAGTTTGGGAAACACCAAATTCGGTGCGAACATACCGCTTAAACCACTTTATAAAGCATTTTTCATCGCATTGGCATTGGCAATTCTTAGTTTAGCAATTATTTTTGGTGGTATATTTGTAACCGCGCTATCAGCTGGTCTCATTGAAAGTCTTAATCCTTCATCACTGGACCCACAAAGTGAACCATTACTGATAGCCGGGATTTTCGGATCGTATATCGCTATGTTTTTAATCTTCCTTCCTGCCTACATCCATTATTCTGTCAAATCATTCAACACTGGAATTAACAACCTAAACCTGAATAATGAGCACCGCTTTATAGCTACTTTGAAGACCTTGCCTTATACTTGGATTGTCTTATCCAATTTTATCGTAACATTACTGACAATTGGATTGATGGCCCCTTGGGCTCATGTTCGCAAAGCAAAATATTTGGCGGCGAATTTTACAGTTCATGCCAGCGGATCACTCGACAATTTTGTAGATACTGTCGCTCAAGACGGTAGCGTAACATCATCAGAGTATATGGATATGGATGGAATAGATTTTGGTCTTTAATAAATGAGCCAGTCATACATCATTCACGGCAGACTATTTGCCTCAACACAGTCAGAAAGTGTTGAGGCCGAGCTTCATTGTCTGGAAGGTGGCTCACTAGAGATAAAAGCCGAAGAAACCAAGGTTTATTCGCGAGATGATCTCTTAAATATTTCAGACCGGCTTGGCACTATCCCCCGAAAGCTAACATTTGAGAATGGTATTGTCTTCGAAACGATCGAAAACGATCTTGTAGATCAACTATTCAAAGGCGATGTCAGCAAAGTTGGCTTTTTCGCGAATAAGTTTGAAAGTCTTCGCGCGGGATCATTAATTATCATAGTGCTAGCGGTTTTCATAAGTGGATACATTCTCTATCAATTTGGCATGCCAATCGCTGCAAAGATAGCAGCTCATCAAACACCTGAATTCATAACTGAGAAGTTAGATTCAACAACTCTATCTGGCCTTGATCAACTTATTACAGGCACGAGTAAGCTATCCGCAGAACGCCAAGATTTATACCGCGCCGAATTTGAGAAATTAATCGAACAAGCACGAAGATTAGACCCCGATCTGTCCGGAGATTATAATCTTCAATTTCGTGATGGTGGCGAACTCGGCGCCAATGCATTCGCGCTTCCTGGCGGAACAATAGTCGCGACGGATCAGTTTATCAATCTGACAGAAACTGTGGAGGAAGTCACGGCGGTGCTTGCTCATGAAATTGGCCATGTTGATTTAAAACATGGACTACAGCAAATCTACCGTTCAATCGGGATCTATCTTGTCATTGGAATGATCAGTGGCGGAGGTATTGACCTTACTGAAGAAATACTTGGACAAGGTGCTGTTTTACTGCAACTAAATACATCACGTGGCTTTGAATCAGAAGCTGATGAGTACGCAGTTAACCTTCTGAAGTTTATGGGTAAAGACCCAACAGCTTTAGCCGGTATTCTCGAGCGATTAACGTCCCAGCACTGCCATCAGGATGAATGCGAAAGTGGGCCAGAGTGGCTTTCAACGCACCCGGCTTCCAAGCAACGTATAGAAGCAATTGTCGAACAAAGTCGCTAGTCTGGTCGGTAGACCGGCCGCTGGTCGGATCAAACCGATAACTCTTGGCTTGACCTTGAGCTATTGCGGTCCGTTAAAAGCACCAAAATTACCGCCAAAAAATAACAGCGGTGCACCTTCGGACAGAGACGCGCGCAGGACCTCACCAACCATGATGATGTGATCTCCACCATCATGGCATGCATGTTTTTGGCACTCAAAGCGTGCAAGACAATTATCTATCAGAGGAACATTTTCCTCACCATAGCTCCAATCCAAATCCTCAAATGCATTGGCTGACTTAGCAAATCCATCGCATAATTCGCTTTGTTCTGCACTTAAAACATGAATGGCGAAATAGTCTGATTGATCAAAATGAGGGTAGCGCCTTGAATACTTGGATGGCGACCATAAAACAAGCGGTGGCTCCATTGATACGGATGAAAAACTGTTTGCGGTCATTCCTAAAGGACCATCAACAGTATTGGTTGTAACCACTGTCACGCCCGTAGCAAACTGCCCAAGAGCCTGGCGAAAAGTGCGACCATTATCGACCAACGGGTCAAAATTTCTCATTTGGTAAACCATCCCACCATCACCCATTACGGCACCTCATGTCCATTAGCAGATTCGTACAGTTTGTACCAAGTTTGCCGATCCATCTCGACTTTCAACGCATCACCCAAACTTCTAATTCGTTCCAAATTATTTGTGCCAAGCACAGGTAAAATATTGGATGGGTGAGCGAGTATCCAAGCTATCGCTACAGCAGAAGCATCCACATCATACTGCGCACCGATCACCTTAAGCTTATCAAAAAGTGCTTTGTGCTTATCCGTGAACAACCCGCCACCTGCAAGAGGTGACCAAGCCATTGGCAACATATTATCTGCCGCAATATCAACAAGATCACCATTACGGAACGAGGAGCTTTCCAAAAGGCTGATTTCAATCTGGTTCGCCATCAGCTTAGTATCCATAGTCATTTGTAGCGCTGACCAGTCACTAATCTTAAAATTTGAAACGCCAACAGCGCGAACTTTACCTGATTGGACGACCTCATCCAATGCAGCACCAGTCTCATTAAAATCCATAAATGGATCGGGACGATGGATCAAAAGCATATCAAGATAATCTATCGACATGGCCTTCAAAGAATTATCAACGCTTTTCAAAATATGAGCGCGGCTCGTATTATAGTGTTTTACACGCACATCTGGAACCTTATCAGCCGGAAACAGAATACCGCATTTTGTAATAATTTCGACCTTGTCACGAAGCGAAGGATCGGCTTTAAACGCCCCTCCCATCACATCTTCACATTGAAATCCACCATAGATATCGGCTTGATCAAATGTCGTAATTCCCTGTTCTAAACAGGTATCCATTTTCGCACGTACATGGTCTGCACTTGTATCAGCATCATCAGCCAGACGCCACATTCCGTATATCAGGCGGCTAAAACTAAGATCTTCCATTAGATCAATACGTGTTATATTTTCAGACATATTATTTACGTTCCCCTGCCCCTAAAGGCGTTTTTGGTGTGGTATTCGGCACACGATTATATGCGTGCGGTAAAGATACTGTATCAAGATGCGGCATAACCAATCTGCCAAAGCTCTCACATTCATCAATATGTGGATAGCCAGAGAAGATAAAGGCCCGAATACCCATCTTCTTATAGGCTTCAATTTCACTTAAGATTTGATCAGGTGAACCAACAAGTGCTGCGCCGCAGCCAGATCGCGCACGTCCAATTCCCGTCCAAAGGTGTGGCTCGATAAAGCCCTCCATATCGGCCAACTCACGATTTTTTGCCTGATGCGCAACCCCGAGAGAAGATGAATCAAGAGCGCGTTCGCGAATTTGCTCACCTTTATCATCATCAAGTTTTGACATAATTTCTTGCGCGTATTCCCTAGCCTCAGCCTCTGTTTCACGTACAATCACATGGCACCGCAACCCGTAATCAAGCGTACGACCAAACGTTTGTGCTCGATCATTGACGGCTTTCATGCGCCCTGCGAGTTCTTCTTTGGTCTCCGGCCACATCAAATATACATCGCAATGCTCGGCACATAGATCAATTGCATCTGGAGAATAACCACCAAAATAGAGCAATGGCCCTCCATTTTGTTGATATGGCTTCACAGGCTCCGTTGTTAAACCCGCAGAGAAATCATAAATCTCCCCCTTGTAAGTGACTTCATCCTGCGTCCATGCCTGCTTTAAAATTTCAACAACTTCGCGTGACCTTTGATAACGATACTTGCTATCCTCTTTCTGGCCGGGAAAATCAGAAGAAATGATATTGACCGTGAAGCGGCCTTCCAACATGTGATCCAAGGTCGCCAATGTACGAGCTAACATTATGGGTTGCATTTCACCACAACGAACAGCCGCCAAAAAATTGATTTTATCGGTTATTGGCGCACATCCTGCAACGAAGGATAGCGTATCTTGACCAACTTGATATGAAGATGGTGCCAAAATATTACGAAACCCTTGCTTCTCCGCCTCTTTAACAATGGCAGAACAATGATCCCATGAGGAGCGCAAAGCACCATCTGGCACGCCTAAATATTGGTAATCATCTGAACACAGTGCAGAGAACCACGAAACCTCTGCTCCTTCCAAATCAGGCGAAGTAATTGGTACTATTGTCATTTTAAACACCTTTGATCATTTTTCTCCTTCATAACAGGCGGAAAAATGTAAATCAATGGTGTATCAATTTTATTTCTAAGCTTTACCCAAGCTCATCATTCAGAGTTATTTTCAAGGATAGATACCTCGTAAACTAACAACATGGCGATTAGGTCAAAGAGCTTGCTATAGCTGGATGGCAGGCTAGAAAACGCAAATTATAAATGATTTTGAGTTCAGAGAACTGGGTTTGCTAACTATACTAGCCGTCAACTGCTTTTGGTTCCCAAAGTTCAACCTTGTTTCCTTCGGGATCTGAAAACCAACCAAATGAGCCGTAGTCGAAGTGCTCCGGCTCACCATTGAGTTGCGCACCGCCTGCTTGAACTTGCACCAATGCTTCTTTCAGATCATCAACAATCAAATTAAACATGTAGTCGTTTTTTGACGGCTCAAAGTATTGTGTATCTCGCTTGAATGGACTCCAAACGGTTAATGAGCCGGAAGGCATATCATTAGGTTTAAAACTTGCACCATCATAACCAGTATCTAACTCAAAATTTAAATGCTCTGAGTACCATTTACACAAAGCAGCGGGATCGTTTGCCTTAAAAAAAACGCCACCCACACCCAGAACTTTTGCCATGATGATCTCTCCTGAAATTACTTCATGACTATTCTGTCTTGAATATAAATAAAGTCAACTTACCCCTGAGCAGCAGTTTCAATGCGTTTAAGAGACATCAAAATCTCTTCCAGTTGATCAACATAAACCATATTTGGACCGTCCGATGGGGCATTATCAGGATCTTCATGCGTTTCCATGAATAGCATTGCACATCCTACGGCAACAGCAGCTCTGGCAAGAACAGGCACAAAGCGACGTTCGCCCCCCGTCGTGGCCCCGTTTCCGCCAGGTTTTTGAACACTATGCGTTGCATCAAATACAACAGGGTAGCCAGTCTCGGCCATAATAGGCAATGACCTAAAATCTGATACCAATGTGTTGTAACCAAAGCTTGTGCCGCGGTCACATAGCATAATCCGTTCATTACCAGTCGAAGCAAGCTTATCAGCGACATGCGTCATGTCCCATGGCGCCAAAAACTGACCTTTCTTGACATTAATCGCAGCTCCGGTATTTCCTGCAGCTAACAACAAATCCGTCTGACGGCACAGAAACGCTGGAATTTGTAAAACATCCGCAACTTCAGCCACTTTCGCGCACTGCCCAGCTTCATGAATGTCGGTCAAAACTGAACATTCGAACTCAGATTTCACCTTGGCTAAAATTTCTAAACCTTTATCAATACCAACGCCGCGCTTGCTGGATGCAGATGAGCGGTTCGCCTTATCAAAGCTTGATTTATAGATGAATTGAACATTTGCATTCTCACATGCTTTCGCAATTTTTTCCGCCATGAACAAGGTATGGTCTAGGCTTTCAATTTGGCATGGACCAGCAATCAATGAGAAAGGTAAATCATTCCCGACACGTATATTTCCAATTTCAAACTGCTTCATTTGATTTTCCATTTCTTTTAAAGAACACTTTCAATTCGTGCTACATCAACTGGATTATTCAATTCCCAAAAAACACGACCTCTTGCATCAACTTCCACACATGAAATATCTGCATCATTTTCTAAGAACCGAAGCTGCTCAAGACCCTCATTGGCCTCAAGAACACCCTCACCCCATTTCATGTAATTTTTAAGCGCATTGGTACGGTAAGCGTAAACGCCCACATGATGAAAAACAGGAACCTGTGTTTGGGCTTTGCCCTCGGGCACAAATGGAATAACTTCTTTTGAGAAATACAGAGCTTTTCCAGTCTTTGAGAAGACTGCTGTTGTTCCGCCAACTCGCCCTTCGGCGCGATCATTCTTAAAATTTTCAAAAGTTTGCTCATCGCACCGCAATACGGGAGTTGCCATTCCTGCTGACGGGTCGGTCGACATATGCTCAATTAAAGCTTCAACAAACCACGGCGGAGTTAATGGCGCATCACCTTGAAGATTAACCACTAAATCCGGCTCTTCCTCAAGATATTGCAAAGCATCAGCGCATCGCTCTGTTCCATTCGCACAAGCCTCAGATGTCATAATTACCTTACCGCCAAACCCTAATACATGGTCACGAATTCGCTCATCATCTGTCGCGACAAATACATCAGCTACATTAGCAACGGACTGAGCCGTGTCCCATGAACGTCGAATAAGTGTTTTGGAAACGCCATCAGACCCTTTAAGCTCGACCAAAGGCTTACCTGGATAGCGCGATGAGGCGTATCGAGCCGGAATTAGGATGGTTGTTTTCACGATGTCACTCCAGCGCGTAAACAATCATGAATATGCAATATCCCCTTCAAGGATTGGTTCTCATCGGCTACCACGCAACATGTGATTTTATGATTTGTCATAAGTTCCAGCGCTTTTTCAGCATAATGATCTGCTTGTATAGTCACAGGATTGGCGGAACAAACCTCAACAGCTTTCAAACTCCATAAGTCTTTGGCATTACGACGTAAATCTCCATCAGAAATCACGCCTTTAATTTCATCACCATCAACGACAACTGCAATTCCGAAAGACTTTTCTGATATCTTGATTACCACTTCCGACATAGGCGTGTCTGGAGCAACAATTGGTAAAGCATCACCACCGTGCATTAAATCTGAAACTTTGAGGAACTTTGTACCCAAATTCCCGCCCGGGTGCAGCTTGTGGAAATCTTCGGGTGCAGAACCAAGTGCATGCGTAACACCAACCATTAAAGCATCACCAATGGCGAGTGTCAAAGTTGTTGACGTCGTTGGTGCTAACCCATTCGGGCAGACCTCCGTAAGCTTGCCATAGGCAATCGTTACCGCAGCGCTTCGCCCTAATGTGCTTTGAGCATCTCTAGTAATCGCAATCATTGGAATATCATTCCCGAGGCAGTAGCTCATCACCTGAAATAACTCAGATGTTTCACCAGAATTTGAAAGCGTAAGCACAACGCTATCTTTTCCAATCTGGCCTAAATCCCCATGACTTGCTTCTGCTGCGTGAAGGAATAATGATAATTTCCCGATAGACGAAAACGATGATGAAATCTTACGCGCAACATGCCCGGATTTACCAATACCAACAACAACTAACGGTCCAGTTGACTTCTCAATTAATTTGATCGCATCAAGTAATTCATCTTTACATGT
The DNA here is from genome assembly GCF_900537175.1 of Lentilitoribacter sp. Alg239-R112. GTDB lineage: Bacteria > Pseudomonadota > Alphaproteobacteria > Rhizobiales > Rhizobiaceae > Lentilitoribacter. The sequence goes on from NZ_LS999833.1 coordinate 1,253,845, forward strand.
CTCGCTGAAATCAAGAATTGCATTCGCCTCAGAAACCAAAGCATCCTTACAAATTTTGCGCATTCCCTCGTCTGAAATGTGGCTTATCAGGTTATCCGTCACAGGTGATTTGTCCCAATTAATCGTATTAAATTTCAAATAGCATATAGGTATGCCTGTCAATGAATTTGACCTTTGAAAAATAAGTTACCTAACTATTAATCCATTTCTTAAACTTAGAACTTCATTCTTTATCCCGTTTTCAGAATTCTTTGTTATCAATATTTCTGTAAATAACTTCGGGTGTTGGAGTAAACTATGACGGTTTTAGTGACAGGTGGTGCAGGCTATATCGGTAGCCATATGGTTTGGGCCCTTTTGGATCGGGGTGAAGAGCCAGTTGTTGTTGATCGCCTCTCGAATGGTATTCGCAGCTCCATCCCTCAAGACATCCCCTTCTATCAAGTCGATATTGCGGACAAAGATGCAATGGCAAAGATTATGTCCGAACATAATGTCGATGCGATTATTCATTTTGCGGGTTCAATCTCGGTGGCAGAATCAATCAAAAATCCGCTCGAATATTATCGCAATAATACGACAAACTCTCAAAACCTGATAGAAGTCGCACTTGATCAAGGTATTGAACATATGGTGTTTTCATCAACCGCTGCCGTTTATGGAACGCCACTTAAAACGGATCCAGTGATTGAGGAAACCCCTCTTCATCCGCAATCTCCTTATGGTCATTCAAAAATGATGACAGAGCGAATATTGACCAGCACATCTACGGCTCACGATTCATTTAACTTTGCGGCTCTCAGATATTTCAACGTCGGCGGAGCAGATCCACAAAGCCGAACTGGCCAAACAACGCAAGGCGCATTAAGCCTTATAAAAGTCGCGTGCGAAACAGCCACAGGTAAACGAGATCATATCCAAGTCTATGGTACAGATTATGATACGCCAGACGGAACATGTATCCGTGATTTCATACATGTGTCAGACCTGGTACAAGCACACTTATCCGCTCTTGATCAATTACGCGGCAGAAGCAAATCCATGATCGCAAATTGTGGATATGGTAAGGGCTTCTCAGTTCTGGATGTATTGAAAATGGTCTCTGAAGTTGCTGGAAAAGAAATCAATGTACAAACTGCATCCCGCAGAGCTGGTGACATTGTTAGCATCACAGCAAACAATAACCGCATAAAGACACTTACCGACTGGCAAGAACAGCATGACGACTTATCGCAAATAATTAGATCAGCGTATGAGTGGGAACAAGGTTTGGCAAACGCGAGTTGAAAAATCAGGCCTCGCCAGTTTCCCAATCAGCCTCAGTTTTTCTGGAAAACTCTTCAAAGTTTCCATCTGTGATGGCCTGACGAATACCTGCCATAAGCTCTTGATAATAGGCTAGATTATGCCAAGTCAACAACATGCCACCCAACGCCTCACCTGCTTTCACCAAGTGATGCAAATATGCACGCGAATAATCGTTTGTCGCCGGACAGGTTGATTGCTCATCTAATGGGCGTTTATCTTCGGCATGTTTCGCATTTTTTAGATTTAATTTTCCATAGCGCGTAAACGCTTGGCCATGCCGCCCAGCTCTTGTAGGCATAACACAGTCAAACATATCAATGCCGCGTGCGACTGATCGCAGTATGTCCTGCGGAGTACCCACACCCATGAGGTATCGCGGCTTTTCATGCGGCAAAGCCGGACACGTTGTTTCCAGCATCCGCAGCATGACGTCTTGCGGTTCGCCAACAGCAAGCCCCCCCACAGCATAACCTTTTAAGTCCATTGAGCTCAACGCTTCAGCAGATTTTATGCGTAAGTCCTCATAATCTCCGCCTTGAACAATACCAAACATTGCCTTACCAGGTTGATCACCAAATGTTGTTTTGCAACGCTCTGCCCATCGCAAAGATAATTCCATTGCGCGTTCAACTTCATCTTTTTCAGCCGGCAACCTTATGCATTCATCAAGCTGCATTTGGATATCAGAACCGAGCAATCCTTGAATTTCAATGGACCTTTCCGGACTCATTTCATGTTTTGAACCGTCAATATGAGATTGGAATGTCACACCTTTTTCGGTTAATTTGCGTAAACCTGAAAGCGACATCACTTGAAACCCACCGGAATCGGTTAAAATGGGATGCTTCCAACGCGCGAATTCATGCAATCCGCCAAGTCGTGCAACGCGCTCTGCACCGGGCCTCAACATCAAGTGATAGGTATTACCAAGAATAATATCTGCACCAAGATCTCGCACCTGGTCGAGATACATAGCTTTCACAGTACCTGCTGTTCCCACAGGCATAAATGCAGGGGTCCGGATCGTACCGCGTGGCATCGAAACCTGTCCGCGACGTGCGTCACCATCCGTTGCTAGAACATCAAATTTGAACTCTTCGCTCATAAAAGCCCCTACTCTGCTTTAAAAAGCAGACTCGCATCACCATAGGAATAAAATCTGTAATCATTATCAATTGCATATTTGTAAGCATCGCGCATGCGATCAAACCCACTAAACGCCGAAACCAACATAAATAGAGTAGACTTTGGCAAATGAAAATTTGTCATTAAAATATCAACGGCTCGGAATTTATACCCAGGTGTTATAAAAATATCGGTCGGCCCCGACCATGGCTTTATTTCACCTTCCGGCGTCGCTGCACTTTCTAACAGTCGCAAAGACGTGGTTCCAACACTGACAACCCTGCCACCACTTTTCTTAACCTCATTTAACGCATCGGCGATGTCTTGGGTAACAAACCCAATTTCTGAATGCATTTTATGGTCATCGGTATTATCGGCTTTAACCGGTAAAAATGTACCCGCGCCCACGTGTAAAGTCACAAAGTGACAAGAAATACCCTTCGCTTTCAAAGCATCGAATATTTCCGGGGTAAAATGCAAACCAGCAGTTGGCGCTGCAACTGCACCTGCGTCTTTGGCATAGATTGTCTGATAATCGAGCTTATCTTGCTCATCTTCACCGCGCTTTGATGCTATATAGGGCGGTAGTGGGACCTTGCCTGTTTGAGCAATCGCAGTATCAAGGTCAGCACCGGATTGTTCAAAACGCAGAGTAACTTCACCACCATCAGCCTTATCAACAACCTCACAATGAAGTTGCATGTCAACCGAGTTGAAGATGATGGCATCACCAATCTTAACACGTTTTGCCGGACGAATAAATGCTTTCCACTCATTACCGGCGACACGCATATGTAGGGTTGATTGAACCTTTAATTTGTTTTCGCCGCGAATACGGACGCCCTCAAGCTGGGCAGGAATGACACGCGTGTCATTAAAAACCACAGCGTCACCCGGCTCCAAAAAACTGACAAAATCGGCTACTCGTGCGTCCTCAAATTCCTCTTTATCGTTTCTGACAATGAGAAATTTGGCCGCTTCTCGCGGAACTGCCGGACGAAGTGCAATACATTCATCCGGCAGTTCAAAATCAAATAAATCTACGCGCATATGCTCGTAATATACCTTATAAAGTGACTAGACGTCCGCAGCAACACGGACAGTTGTCATAGAATCAGGGTCTTGCACAGGTTCACCACGCTTAATTTGATCCACATTCTCCATACCTTCAATAACCTGTCCCCAAACAGTATATTGTTTATTCAAAAATCCAGCATCATCGAAGCAAATAAAGAACTGAGAATTAGCTGAATCAGGGTTCTGCGAACGCGCCATTGAGCACGTGCCACGGCTATGGTTCATGTTAGAGAATTCAGCTTTGAGATCAGGCTTATCAGACCCACCCATTCCAGTACCGGTTGGGTCACCAGTTTGCGCCATAAAACCATCGATCACACGATGGAAGACAATGCCATCGTAGAACTTATCACGTGCTAGCTCTTTAATGCGACCAACATGGCCGGGAGCCAAATCAGGAAATAATTCGATAACAACCTTACCCTTAGTTGTTTCCATGATCAGTGTATTTTCGGGGTCTTTAATTTCAGCCATTTCGCTACTCCTTCAATTTTAATTATTACTTGCCAACACGCACTGAAATCATGCGATCAGGGTTTTCAACAGCGCCACTTTGTCCAACGCCGCGCTTAATTCCATCAACAAATTCCATGCCTGAAACAACCTCACCAATAACTGTGTATTGACCGTCGAGGAAACGCCCCTCTTTAAACATGATAAAAAATTGAGAATTTGCAGAATTTGGGTTTTGTGAACGCGCCATGCCGACTACCCCACGCTCGTAAGGAATATCTGAAAACTCAGCAGGCAGGTTCGGTTTTGATGATCCCCCAGTTCCTGCACGATTAGGCGCAAAACCATCTTCCATATCGCCAAATTTCACATCACCTGTTTGAGCCATAAAACCGTCAATCACGCGGTGAAACGCAACATTGTTATACTCACCATCTGTGGCCAATGTTTTAATACGCTCAACATGCTTGGGAGCAACATCAGAACGAAGTTTGATAACAACGTCACCGCTTTTAAGTTCGATAGTTAGAAATTCATCAGCTTGAGCCAATGAAATTGAAAATGTGGCAATCATAAGTGTGCAAAATGCAATAAGAGCGTGACGCATATTGGATGTCCTTTGAATGAATTCGATTGGCTGTCGCATAAGTTAGAAAAAATGGCAAGCATGAACGGCGCTGCGGTTAGCGATTTCTTGATATTTGCGTTTTCAATGCCTGTTCAACATTAGATGGCACAAATGGCAAAATATCACCGTCCATCTTTGCTATTTGCCGGACCAATGTGGCTGTGATGTGACGAACCTTTGGCGAGGCCGGCAAAAACACAGTTTGAATATCGGATGCCATTGTCTGGTTCATTCCAACCATCTGCATTTCATAGTCAAAATCTGTGCCGTCACGCAAGCCACGAACAATTACATTTGCGCCAACGTCCTTGGCCACATCAACCAATAGGCCGGAAAAGGAAATAACTTCAACATCAGAAGAACGATCAGGCAATATATGAGCAACAGCTTCTAATATCATCTCAGAACGCTGTTCGAATGAGAATAGTGGCTGCTTCGTCGCACTAATGCCGACACCAATAACAAGCTTAGGTGTAATGTTTAAAGCCGACTTAATCACATCAAGATGACCATTGGTCATCGGGTCAAAAGAACCAGCAAAGAATGCTTTTTTCATTTTGTACCTTTCACCCAAAACAAGGTCATCATTCACTAAAAGTTCACTTACTACTAAGCATCACCCTGCTCAGATTGATCCACGATTGGCGCATCGACTTGATCTACAGAAGCTTCACCTTCCGATAGCGCATCATCTTCGCTATTGTCTGCAGGTTCACTAATGCAGTCAACAGAAACCACATTTTCTTTCTTCGCAGTTGAGAAAATCGTTACACCCTTTGTTGCCCGGCTTGCCATGCGTATACCATTGACTGGTACTCGAATAACTTGCCCGCCATCGGATACTAACATGATCTCATTCTTATCTTCGACTGGGAATGCGGAGACCAATTTACCAATAGTCGAAGTCTTAGAGGTATCCGTAGCCTTAATGCCTTTACCGCCACGTCCCGAAATTCGGAACTCATATGTAGATGAGCGCTTACCATAGCCTTTTGCGCTTACTGTTAGCACAAATTGCTCTCGAGCCTTTAACTCATCAAAGCGCTCCTGCGACAATTCACCCTCAACGAGATCCTCATCTTCAACTTCCAGAACAACTTCTTCACCATCATCACCTTCAAGGCGGCGTTCGGCAGCTGCACGTTTGAGATAAGCTGTTCGCTCCCATGGTTCGGCATCAACATGACCAATAATTGTCATGGAAATAATGTTGTCTTTTTCCGCTAGATTAATACCACGAACACCAACAGAATTCCGTCCCGCAAATACGCGAATAGCAGTCACTGGGAACCGAATACATTGACCCAAAGCTGTCGTCAGCAAGACATCATCATGCTCGCTACAAGTTTCTACATTTAATATCTCATCGTCATCATCAAGCTTCATCGCAATCTTGCCATTGCGATTAACCTGAACAAAGTCAGACAACTTGTTGCGTCTTACTGTGCCACGAGTTGTTGCAAACATAACATCAAGCTGTGTCCAACTTTCTTCATCTTCAGGAAGCGGCATGATAGACGTAATGCGCTCGCCCTGCTCCAGCGGCAGCATATTAATGAGTGCTTTGCCACGAGATTGCGGGCTGCCAATCGGCAAACGCCAAACTTTCTCTTTATAAACAATGCCACGAGAAGAGAAAAACAACATCGGCGTATGCGTATTGGCGACAAACAGACGTGTGACGAAATCCTCGTCTTTGGTCGACATTCCTGAACGACCTTTACCACCACGACGCTGCGCCCGATAAGAGGCCAAAGGAACACGTTTGATGTAACCGCTATGTGATACGGTTACGACCATATCCTCACGCGCGATTAAATCTTCATCGTCCATATCTGGACCACCTTCCATGATTTCAGTTCGGCGCGGAACGCCAAACTCATCACGGATGGAAATCATCTCATCACGCACAATGCCCTGAATGCGCATACGAGAGCTTAAGATATCGAGATAATCTTTGATCTCTGAACCGATGGTATTCAATTCATCTGCAACTTCATCGCGACCTAGTGCTGTCAGGCGAGCCAAACGGAGTTCAAGAATAGCGCGAGCTTGCTCTTCAGAAAGATTATATGTTTTATCTTCATTAATACGGTGGCGCGGATCATCAATTAGAAGAATAAGAGATTCCACATCCTTAGCAGGCCAGCGCCGCTCCATGAGCTGTGCTCTAGCCGTTGCAGGATCTGGAGCCTTGCGGATCAAAGCAATAATTTCGTCAATATTCGCAACGGCAATCGCCAAACCAACCAAGACATGCGCTCGATCGCGAACTTTACGGAGCAAGAATTTAGTACGACGGCTGATAACTTCCTCACGGAAAGCCACAAAAGCTTTCAGCAAGTCCATAATATTGAGTAGCTCAGGCTTGCCGCCGTTTAGTGCAACCATATTAACGCCAAAAGACGTTTGTAGCTGTGTGTAGCGGAACAGTTGGTTAAGAATGACCTCTGGTACCGCATCACGTTTTAATTCAATAACAACCCGATAGCCTTGCCGATCAGATTCATCACGAAGATCGGAAATACCTTCAATACGCTTATCACGCACAAGCTCAGCCATTTTCTCAATCATGGCAGCTTTATTTACTTGATAAGGAACCTCGGTAACAATGATTGCATTACGATCATTACGGATCGTTTCAAAATGCGTCTTACCACGCATAACAACAGAACCGCGCCCTGTTTCAAACGCACTTTTAATACCTGCTCGACCTAGAATATGCCCACCAGTCGGAAAATCCGGACCCGGCACAATCTCCATGAGTTCCGGCAGTTCAATTGCAGGGTTTTCCATAACAGCAATACAGCCGTTTATGACCTCAACCAAATTGTGTGGTGGGATATTTGTCGCCATACCAACAGCAATACCGCCAGCACCGTTGACAAGAAGATTAGGAAAACGAGCGGGGACGACAGTTGGCTCACTACCGGAATTATCGTAAGTTTCTTGGAAATCAACGGTGTCCTTGTCAATATCTTCGAGCAAGTCGTGAGCAAGCTTGGCAAGACGAGATTCCGTATAACGCATCGCAGCTGGCGGATCACCATCGATGGAACCAAAGTTGCCCTGTCCATCGACAAGCATCGCTCCCATCGACCAATCTTGGGCCATACGAACCATTGCATCATAGATCGACTGATCACCGTGAGGGTGATATTTACCCATCACATCACCGACAATACGTGACGATTTCACATATTTACGGTTCCAATGATAATTACCCTCATGCATTGCGTATAAAATACGGCGGTGAACAGGCTTCAATCCATCTCGAACATCAGGAAGAGCACGTGAAACAATTACGCTCATGGCATAATCAAGATACGAACGCTGCATCTCTTCTACGATTGATATTGGCTCGATACCCGGTGTTGGGTCGTTATTTTCTGGTGTAGTTTGGTCGGTCAATTTAAACAGATCACTATTATTGGAATCAATCACCTTTTATAGCGCAGACAGTCTCCGCTTGCTAATATCTGTTTTACTTTAATAGGGGATAAGCCCATAAAGGCTGTTGAAAGATGGTTTAAGTGAAAAATTATACATTTAAAGCCATATCAAAACAGATATTTGCACGTGTCGGGGGTCTAAATTGTCATCAGATTTAATCATCAGCGCATTCACAACATTAATCATTATGTTTGACCCGCCGGGCATGGCCGCTATTTTCTTAGGTTTAACTGCTGATATGAGCCGCTCTGAACGGTTTCAGGTCGCCTTACGTGCCTGCGTGATCGCTTTAGCCCTGTTAGCTACATTCGCCATTCTCGGCTCAAAAATTCTTACGACTTTAGGGATCAGTCTTGGCGCGTTCAGAATAGCTGGCGGGTTGCTACTATTTTGGATATCGTTTGAGATGTTATTCGAAAGGCGGCAAAAGCGGCAGGAAGCGAGCGCCGAAACAGCCATCACAAAAGACCACATCGCAAATATAGCCGTATTCCCACTTGCAATACCGCTTATTTCAGGCCCGGGCGCGATATCAGCTGTAATCTTGCTTTCAGCTTCATTTAAGGGCGTTGCAATGACATCAGCTTTGATTGGAGTTATAATCGCAGCCCTAATCGTGCTATTTATAAGTCTCGTGATAACAGACAGGCTGGATAAATTACTCGGCACAACAGGACGAATGATTCTGACACGTTTAATGGGTCTTGTTTTGGCAGCCTTATCAGTTCAATTTGTCGTTGATGGTATTAATTCAATTTGGACCTTCGGATAATATCAAACCAGAATCATCTCGGAAGCTCTAACTTGAACTCTTTGCCGCCATATTTATGAACACTATCATGAGCACGAATGAGTACGTATTTCACGTCCTCAGGAATTTCGATATTTGATAATGACCGCGTAAATGGCTGCTCATTAACATGTGGGTGAGCGAGAACGCGCGTGCCCAATATGTTTCCATCTGAGTCAACCACGTCCCATTTATCAGCGTAATGATCCCAGCCCTCATCTGCATGCTTAACTGTCACTGAAAAACGGTAGCTGCCGCTAGCATTCTTCTCTGCCTTCACATCCAATACATCTACTTCTCCAGCGGTTGCGGAAAAGCTCGAAAATAAAATGATAAAACCGGAAATCAAAAGTCGCATATTACTCACACTTCGCTCGATGATCGTTTGAGATAACAATAGGCCATTAGGCAAACGAAATCATCTGACAATTGCGTTATCAAAAATGCCTGACTAAATATCCCGATCAAAACGGGATATCATCGTCCATATCATTAGAAAAGCCGCCAGAATCACCGGAACCACCAGGAATATTTCCACCACCTTGGTTACCGCTACCCTGACTTCCACCAAAGTTGCCTCCACCTTGGTTGCTACCAAAGTTACCTCCGCCACCTTGGTTGTCGTTCCGGCCATCAAGCATTGTCAAAGTCGAGTTAAAACCCTGTAGCACGACTTCCGTCGAATATTTATCTTGCCCGTTTTGATCTTGCCATTTGCGTGTTTGCAACGCGCCCTCAAGATAAACTTTCGAGCCCTTTTTCAAATAGTTTTCCGCAACACGGCATAGACCCTCAGAAAAGATCACAACACGGTGCCATTCTGTCTTATCTCGACGCTCGCCTGTATTTTTATCACGCCAGCTTTCCGATGTCGCGATTGAAAGATTAACAATCGGACGACCATCTTGTGTGCGCTTTACATCTGGATCAGCACCAAGATTGCCAACCAAAATAACTTTATTCACACTGCCCGCCATGTCAAAACCTTTCAAAATATACTAATGCCAACGCTGAGTACGCTTAGCTACGCATTAACCCAGCTTAGTCGGTCATGTCCCACCACAAATCATCCTATTTATCTAAATCCACATATAAATATGAAATACTCAGAAAAAGGCTGGTTTGTTCTATTTTTGTTCTATATATCACAATGCGCAGTGTCAAGAGAATCAAATCTTGGATTAATTAAAACCAGTGCTCGACTTGAGCGTAAAGAAGAGTAATACCATCTATCTTCCAGTTGACATGTAATGGACCATTCATGAGCGAGTTAAAGACAATATCAGTACGTGGCGCGCGCGAACACAATCTCAAAAGCGTTGACATCGACCTCCCACGAAACAAACTAATCGTAATGACGGGGCTATCCGGCTCGGGCAAATCCTCACTCGCATTTGATACAATCTATGCTGAGGGTCAACGGCGCTATGTTGAAAGTCTATCTGCCTATGCACGCCAGTTTTTGGAAATGATGCAAAAACCGGACGTTGATCAAATTGAAGGCCTCTCTCCAGCAATTTCAATTGAGCAGAAGACAACAAGCCGTAACCCGCGTTCGACGGTCGGCACTGTCACTGAAATTTATGATTACATGCGCCTCTTGTTTGCTCGCGTCGGCGTTCCCTACTCGCCTACGACAGGCCTCCCGATTGAGAGTCAGACCGTAAGTCAGATGGTAGATCGCGTTCTGGAGCTAGAAGAAGGAACACGTCTTTATATACTTGCTCCGCTTATTCGCGGCAGAAAAGGCGAATATCGCAAAGAGATGGCTGAGTTGATGAAAAAAGGCTATCAACGCCTTAAGGTCGATGGCCAATATTACGAAATTGCTGACGTACCCGACCTTGATAAAAAATTCAAACATGACATCGATGTCGTGGTCGATCGTGTCGTGGTCCGTCCTGATAGTGCTGCGCGTTTGGCAGATAGTATAGAAACCTGTTTGAAGCTGTCAGAAGGTCTGGCAATAGCTGAATTTGCCGACAAACCTTTGCCTGATTCTGAAACCGCGTCGGGCTCAAAAAACAAATCAAAAAACGAAACACATGAACGCATAATGTTTTCTGAGAAGTTTGCCTGTCCTGTGTCTGGCTTTACAATACCGGAAATCGAGCCTCGCTTGTTTTCGTTTAACAACCCATTTGGCGCTTGCCCCACTTGCGATGGGCTGGGTAGCCAAAAAAAGATTAGCCCTGATTTAATCGTACCAGATCAAGGAAAAACTTTACGCGATGGAGCAATTGCACCTTGGTCTAAGTCTTCGTCACCATACTATAAGCAAACGCTGGAAGCGCTTGGAAAACACTTTAATTTCAAAATGAGCGATTGCTGGTTTGAGTTAACAGAGACGGCGCAAAAGGCGATCCTAAACGGCACTAAAGACAAGATCGAATTCAACTATGATGACGGCCTGCGTTCTTATAAAACGTCTAAAAATTTCGAAGGTATTATCCCCAATCTGGAGCGGCGTTGGCGCGAAACTGACAGCAACTGGGCTCGCGATGAAATTGAGCGTTACATGTCTCAAGCTTCCTGCCCTTCTTGCAAAGGCTTCCGCCTAAAACCTGAAACACTGGCAGTAAAACTTGACGGCAAACATATTGGCCAAGTTAGCCAAATGTCCATTCGCGGGGCTGGTGATTGGTTTGATTCTCTTCCATCAAAACTAAATGACAAGCAAATGGAAATAGCGGAACGTATTTTGAAGGAAATCCGCGAGCGTTTAAAATTCCTCAATGATGTTGGTCTTGATTACCTGACACTATCTCGAAATTCAGGCACCCTATCTGGTGGTGAGAGTCAGAGAATTCGGCTGGCATCTCAAATTGGTTCAGGCCTAACAGGCGTACTATATGTCTTGGATGAACCATCAATTGGCCTTCATCAACGCGACAATGCCCGCCTTCTTGATACCTTGCGTCACCTAAGAGATATCGGCAATACCGTGATTGTGGTTGAACATGATGAAGATGCGATTTTAACAGCAGATTATGTCGTTGATATTGGCCCAGCCGCAGGTATTCACGGAGGCGAAATCATTGCCAAAGGAACACCAAAACAAGTTATGGCAAGTAAGAAATCACTAACTGGCCAATATCTTACAGGTGCCATTGAAATACCAAATAGAGAAGTGCGTCGAAAACCAGTAAAAGGAAGACATATCAAAGTTGTAGGAGCAAAAGCTAATAATTTAAAAAATGTAACAGCCGAGATCCCTCTAGGTCTGTTCACTGCAGTAACGGGCGTTTCAGGTGGAGGAAAATCTACACTCCTTATTGAAACATTATATAAAGCTGCTGCGCGTCGAATTATGGGCGCACGCGATAATCCGGCAGCTCACGATCATATTGAGGGTTTTGAATTTATCGATAAAGTTATTGATATTGATCAATCTCCAATTGGTCGGACACCACGGTCAAATCCGGCGACTTATACAGGTGCCTTTACACCAATAAGAGAATGGTTCGCCGGATTACCAGAAGCTAAGGCTCGAGGTTACCAGCCTGGACGTTTTTCATTCAACGTAAAAGGCGGACGTTGCGAAGCATGCCAAGGTGATGGTGTTATAAAAATTGAAATGCACTTCCTGCCCGATGTGTATGTGACTTGTGATGTATGTCACGGCAAACGCTACAACAAAGAGACTCTCGACGTCATGTTTAAGGGCAAATCTATAGCCGATGTACTTGACATGACGGTCGAGGAAGGTTGCGTTTTTTTTGACGCCTTCCCTGCTGTTCGCGACAAGTTGGTCACTCTAAAACGGGTCGGACTTGATTATATCAAAGTTGGTCAACAGGCCACCACCCTTTCTGGTGGTGAAGCGCAACGCGTTAAACTCGCCAAAGAACTCTCAAAACGATCAACAGGCAAAACTCTGTATATATTAGATGAGCCAACCACAGGCCTACATTTTCATGACATCGCAAAACTGCTGGACGTATTGCAAGAACTGGTGGATCAAGGAAATTCTCTCGCGGTGATCGAACATAATCTCGAAGTTATTAAAAGTGCCGATTGGGTTATAGATCTTGGTCCTGAGGGCGGCGATGGCGGTGGAGAAATCGTAGCTACAGGCACACCGGAAGATGTGGCAAAAGTTGAACGTTCTTACACCGGGCAATTTTTGAAAGAACTATTTGAACGTCGCGCTAAGTAGATAAATTTTGGTTTCCAACGACAAAACTCTCAGGAGGCATTCATGAGAACAGGATATCAACGTATTACACCCTATCTTATCTGCAGGGATGCAAGTCGCGCGATTGATTTTTATGAAAAACATTTCAACGCACAAGAGATCTACAGGCTTGAATCTCCCGATGGAAAAATAATGCATAGCGAGCTGGATTTTCAGAATTGTCGTATTATGATAAGTGATGAATTTGAGCAGATGGGCATCAAATCACCTTTATCATATGATGGAACACCAGTGTCCATAAACATCTATGTTGATGATATCGATACGACCTTTAACAATATGATATCTGACGGATGTAAAACTCTTACTCAGATTGAAAATCAGTTTCACGGCGATCGATCAGGAAAACTACAAGATCCATTTGGTCATATCTGGCACATAGCTAGCAATTTGGAAGATGTAGGTACCGAGGAAATCAAACGCCGATTCAATGAGATGATGAAAGGTTAAGCAATTTCCTCATTACCGATTATTTTTCAGCCCCTCATACAGATTAAATTTTAGGCATTTGCTTATTTTTTAACCAGAGAAAACCCCATGATTGAGCGGACCATGCATTCTTAAGTCACATCCATTCTTATCATACTCACTTTTTTTGGTGTCAATTTTGCAAATAGTAAGAATTTTTATGAGGAAAATCAGAAATATCGCAACAAAATGAACAAAAAATCACTTATTTTTGTTTGACTAATCAAAACTGGCATGACTTGTGCTTAATAAATTACAGAGCGTGCAAATTACACGCCGTAACAGAAAAAGCGGAGAAGATTCTCTTATGAAGAAAATCGAAGCCATCATTAAGCCGTTCAAGCTCGATGAAGTGAAGGAAGCCCTTCAAGAAGTCGGCTTGCAAGGAATCACAGTCACAGAAGCTAAAGGTTTTGGTCGCCAAAAAGGCCATACAGAGCTTTACCGTGGTGCTGAATATGTTGTTGACTTTTTACCTAAGGTTAAGGTGGAAATTGTATTAGGTGAAGACAATGTAGAAGCTGCAATTGAAGCCATTAGAAATGCCGCGCAAACGGGCCGCATTGGCGATGGAAAAATATTTGTATCACAGGTGGAAGAAGTCATTCGGATCCGTACCGGTGAAACAGGTATTGATGCCGTTTAATCTCAACTCATAGAAAAAATCATCGGCTGCTTTCAGCAGCTAAATTTTCGTCATACTGAATAAGGAATTGTAACATGACGACTGCTAAAGATATTTTAAAGCAAATCAAAGAAGAAGACATCAAGTTTGTTGATCTTCGTTTTTCTGACCCGCGCGGTAAGGTGCATCACGTAACGATGGACGTTAGCGTTGTTGATGAAGACATGTTCGCAGATGGCGTCATGTTTGATGGTTCATCAATTGAAGGCTGGAGAGCCATTAATGAATCAGACATGGTTATGATGCCTGATTGCTCAACATGCCACGTTGATCCGTTCTTCGCACAATCTACAATCGCAATTACATGCGACATCTTAGATCCGGTCACAGGTGAAGGTTACAACCGTGACCCACGCTCAATTGCGAAAAAAGCTGAAGCTTACATGCAGGCGTCCGGTGTTGGTGATACTGTTTATGTGGGGCCAGAGCCAGAATTCTTCATCTTTGATGATGTTAAGTTTAAAGCTGACCCATACAACACAGGGTTCAAACTCGATTCAACTGAATTGCCAACAAACAATGACACTGACTATGAGACAGGCAACCTTGGTCACCGTCCGCGCGTAAAAGGCGGTTATTTTCCATTACCACCAGTAGATTCTGAGCAAGACATGCGTTCAGAAATGTTGACTGTGATGAAGGAAATGGGCGTAAAAGTTGAGAAGCACCACCACGAAGTGGCGGCAGCTCAACACGAGCTTGGTGTCATGTTTGATGAAATGACAATCAATGCTGATAAAGTTCAGATCTACAAATATGTTGTGCACCAAGTTGCAAACGCCTACGGCAAAACGGCAACATTTATGCCTAAACCAGTATATGGCGATAACGGCACAGGCATGCACGTTCACCAGTCCATCTGGAAAGATGGAAAGCCAACATTTGCTGGTGATGAATATGCAGGTCTTTCTGAAAACTGCCTATACTATATTGGTGGCATTATTAAGCACGCTAAAGCACTTAACGCCTTTACAAACCCAACAACAAACTCCTACAAGCGTCTGGTTCCTGGCTACGAAGCCCCTGTTCTACTTGCATATTCTGCACGTAACCGTTCAGCGTCTTGTCGCATTCCATTTGGTTCATCACCAAAATCAAAACGTGTAGAAGTTCGTTTCCCAGATCCAATGGCTAACCCATACCTTGCATTCGCAGCAATGCTTATGGCTGGCCTAGATGGCATCAAAAACAAAATCCATCCGGGCAAACCAATGGATAAAGACCTTTACGATCTTCCTCCAAAAGAACTTAAGAAGATCCCAACAGTATGTGCTTCATTGCGTGAGGCTCTTGAAGCACTCAACAAAGATCGCAAATTCTTGACTGCTGGCGGTGTATTTGATGATGATCAAATTGATTCATACATCGAATTGAAAATGGAAGAAGTTATACGTCTCGAACACACTCCGCATCCGGTTGAGTTCGACATGTATTACTCTGCATAATCTTTAAATTATAAATACGAAAAGCCCCGTTGGAAACATCGGGGCTTTTTATATTTTGCGATTAAGCCGCAGCTCCCTCTCGTTGAAAAGTGGCCGTCAGATATGTGCTTATAGCGGGCGAAAGCGACAGATAAAGCACAAAAAGTGGCGTGAAATATGTTCGCGTGTCGGGGATGGGAAACACAACAAATTTTCCACCAAGACCAATTAAACACCCCCAGAATAATAGATTAGCAGTTTTGTCCACCTGAACATCCGAGCGCCACAATATATAACGCATTAGAACAGCCAGAAGAGTAAGCACCAACCAACTCTGTTGGATAAGTGAGTATGTAATACCTCTTACTAGCGCAGTGAAATAGTAGATAATATTAAAATCGGGATCAAAGCCGATAAGGGTTTCTGAATACGTATTGAGTGAGAACATAAAATGCGTCCACCAACCAGGATGACCCGCTGCACCAGTTAATACTGGATAGAGTAGTAATGCTCCGATAGTCGCTACGGCTGGCACAACTGCCCGCCCTCCGAACAATACCAACGCCAACACCAATCCTGTGAGGACGATTAATAATTCCGGCCTAATTGCAAAACTGATGAGAAACAGCGATGTCGCAATGATAATTGAAAGCCACGATGAGCTGCGCCAATAAATATACGCTCCCAGAGAGAATATTGCCGCTTGAACGATGTCAGGTCCGCCATTGCGCATAAGTTCCGCATAGCCTGTAAATGCAAATAATCCGACAAACAATGGAGCCAATACCAATGCTCCCGCCGACCAAAGCCATGCTATTACTACCACACCCAGAACGAGGCCAGCTACAACTGACATGGTGTTCATGACTTTTACACCACCGAGGAATGGTTTAAGCACTCGTATCGCTTCAATATAAAGATATTTGACTTTATACATCACCAACATAGACCCAAATGCTTCCGCATCGGTAGATTGTCGCAGTCGATAACTATCTCCCTCCGCTAATTCCTTGTATTCTGCGGGCGAAACACTGTTTTTTACCTTGGCATAGACTTCTCTATGGACAGTTTTGATATCTTTATCACCTTCCACCATTTCGGCGGAGGCAAGATAGGCGATCATATCCCAATTAACGGAAGGCTGCGTGATAGAATAAACTGCTGTGAGCGCAACAAATCCGGCTAGGAACAGAGCCCCCAGCCACGCACTCAATTGACTAAGTTTTTTATCACACCAAATCAAGAGAGGCGTGAAAACACTTCTGACTATATTGCTATTAAACAATCCATTAAACACGATAGATATGATGCTCGCTTGTTTTGCTTATTTAACTTGGCTCGCGACGAAATCTTTAACAATACGAATAATGCCGCGCCCCAGTAGATTGTCTAATGCTGCGATGAACTGATCGACATGGCGTTGCTCACAAATCAACGGAGGTTCAAGGCGGATAACGTTACGATTATATTCTGTAAAGGCAACCAGAACATCATAATCCCGGAGCATCAGCGCACCAATAAATCCTGACAGCGAACCTTTTAGCTTCTCGTCAAGCATTGCCACAACAGGGCGCAAGACAGCAGGTAATGTCTGGCTGAAATCTTGGAATTCAAGACCTACCATAAGCCCCTGCCCGCGAACGTCTTTAATAAGTTTCGGGTATTTTTCCCGAAGCTCTTCAAGACGTCGCAACAGATATGCCCCTGTTTGCGCAGAGTTCTCAATCAATTGCTCATCATAAAGAATGTTGAGGCCTTCAATAGACGTCACACAGGCTTCACCAATACCGCCAAATGTCGCTTGACCATGGATCAACGCCGTTTTTGGTGTGCCATACGCCTTCATGTACACTTCTGTCGTTGCAATCATTGCAGCCATAGCGCATTTACCGCCACCGAGAGATTTTGCCAATGCTGTGACATCAGGCACAACATCAGCATATTCAAAGGCGAAGAATTGACCTGAACGACCCATTCCACATTGCACTTCATCGGCAACCCAAAGCACATTATGTTTATCGCATAACGCGCGCAATTCTTGCCAGAAAGCTGGTTCAGCCTTGATAATACCGCCGCCACCTTGAATGGTTTCAAGCACAATCACACCAATTTCCGGATCGCTTTCGAAGGCATTTCGAATAGCATCAATATCTGCAAACGGCACACGAACGGTATTCTCAATTAATTTAAACTCACCCTTGTAAAGTGGTGAATCAGTCAGCGAGAGTACGCCCTTTGTTTTACCATGAAACGAGTTTTCAGCATAAACGACCTTCGATTTATCAGGTCCAGCGGCACGTTCAGCAACTTTCACCGCTGCTTCCATGGCTTCCGAACCAGATGACCCTAGGAAAACCATATTTAAATCGCCTGGTGCAATTTCAGCCAGATTTTTCGCCAATGCCGCGTTATATTGAGATAAAAATGCCATCGCTATTTCGTGGCGTTTTTCATCTTGAAATTTTTTACGGGCATCTAATATTCGAGGATGGTTGTGACCAAAAGCGAGTGAACCAAATCCACCAAAGAAATCAAGAATTTCACGACCATTCTGATCACGATAAACCATACCCTCGGCACTTTCGATTTTAATTTTGTGAAAACCTAGAAGTTTCATAAAATGCAATTGGCCAGGATTAACATGATCTTTAAAAAGCTCAGTCATATCCGCCAAATTCATCTCTTTAGCATCCTCAACGCTCAGCAAAATCGGCTTTCTCACCTTAACATCCAAAACGGGCATATCGTGTGTTTCAGGATTTTCATTTCTAAGTGCGTTTAGCATTTTGTATCCAATCCTATTCCGCAGGAACTGTATTTAAATTATTTTGTTGTGCGCCAGTCTTCCCAGCACGGTATTCTTTGTAAGCAGCAATCAGCATGTCCATATCATTGTCTTTTGGAACAAAACCCATATCTTTTTTCGCTCGGCCTGTTTCACGAACACACATCTCGTCAGCAATCAAATATTGCTCTGGATCCATGATCGGCATGTTTATTAAATCCAGAAATGCGAGCGTTTTCTTCACCGCAAAACCCGGCGTTGGGAGTAGAATTGAATGCGAGCCTGCATGCTGAATCAACCCACCCAATAATTCTCTCACTGATGGTGGATTAAGTGAACCTAAATTATACTCCCCATTCGGAAAACCGGCTTTCCATGCCAATCTTGCCGCTTCTGCGCAATCATAAACAGAAATAAACTGGTAAGGCGCTTTGCCAGAGCCAATCATCGGAACTGGCAAATTCAAATCAATCAACTTGAATAGTTTTTCCAAAATACCAAGGCGACCAGGGCCGATGATCAAGCGCGGGCGGAAGATTGAGATATCCATGCCGCGATCCCGCCATCTATGACATTCCTGCTCAGTTGCCCATTTGGATGCACCATATTCACCAAGTGGAGCAATTGGGTGATCCTCAGTTTGAGGACTAACAATTGTATGTCCATACACCATATCCGTGGTGAATTGAACAAACTTGGACGCTCC
Source organism: Lentilitoribacter sp. Alg239-R112 (assembly GCF_900537175.1). Lineage (GTDB taxonomy): Bacteria > Pseudomonadota > Alphaproteobacteria > Rhizobiales > Rhizobiaceae > Lentilitoribacter. The sequence continues at coordinate 1,272,945 of NZ_LS999833.1, forward strand.
AGCCTTATCCATAGATTTCATTATATTGCCGGCACCGTGAAAGTTCACAGGCCAAAAGAAATCGTATCTTTTAGAGCGAATTTGCAATGGCGAGAGCATAGTTGCCGCCATATTATAAATCACATCATCCGCATCAATCTTAAGTTTTGAAAACTGCGTTTCGTCGGTAATATCAAGTTGTATATGTTCAACATTCGAATAGTGAGTGTGGTCGCTATTTTTGACATCGACAACAACAACTTCTTGTCCGTCTTCAAGTAATTTTGGTGCAAGGTGAGAGCCGACAAACCCATCACCACCGAAAATAATATGTTTCATAATTACGATCTCTCTCCAGAGTAATCTTGAATAAGTTCCGCGCTGTCAGAAGCAACTTCTGATTTTCCTGATTTATCAGATTGCGCGATTAAAACCGTGCCCAAGCAAATGAAGGCGATACCGGCGATACGCCAGTTGTTGATATCTTCGCTGAATAAGAAATATGCGAAGATTGCGACCGCCACATAAGCAAGGCTTAGAAACGGATATGCGAATGACAGATCAACTTTTGACAATACAAATAAATGCGAGGCCATCGAGATTACAAACATACATAATCCAGCAAATACCCACGGCTGAAAAACAATCTGCAATATACGCCATATTGCATTTTCAGCAGAAATGTTAAGCGGACCAATCATCGTCATGCCCTGCTTGAGCATGAGCTGTGCAGCAGCATTGGTCACCACTGTGAATAATATAAACCAGATAAACTTCATGTTCTGTCCCGTATTCTTGTCCCACGTTTGTGATAACAGGCAAAAATGAATCTGGCGTTCAATGCTATGGCTAATTTTTATTAAACTTTTATCAATGTGGCTGAGAAGCCAGCTATTTCAACGTTAAAGCAGTTCTGCGCCAGAAGTCCGAGCAAATTTTCTGATCTCTGTGAGCTTCTAACTCACGCCAATTGGGAAAAGATTGCGCAAATGTTTCAGCACTCATTCGATGATCTTTATATGGATTAACAGCGCCACCGGCTTTCAGCACAATTTCGTCAAGAGCATCTAACAATTGAAGCGTTTTCACCCCCTGATTTGCAAAATCAAGCGTTAGGGTAAAACCTTCTCGCGGAAATGAAAATAATGCGGGTGTTGTTTGAGCACCAAAGCTCTTCAGTACCGTTAAAAATGATCCATGATTAAAGCGCTTTGCACATTCCAATAATTCGATTGTTGTTTCTCTTGCAGCAGCCTTTGGATAAACACTTTGATGTTGATACAAACCTTTTGGGCCATACAAACGGTTCCAACCCTTAATCGCATCAAGGGGATAAAAGTAACTCTGCCAAGGCTCTATGCTTTCACTAAGGCCATTGGAGAAACTGTGATAATATACAAAATTAAATGCCGCTAGGCTCCATCGGTTAATCAGGTTTATAGGAGAGGTAAATGGCACAGAAAGTTTCGCATCTTTAGGCTCATCTGCTTGTCTCTCTCCGGCCATAGCATGCCCCTCTTCAACCGAAGCATGGTTGCCGGCCATAAGAACCCCTCGCCCAAATGATGTCCCACGGGCCAACTGATCAATCCATGCGACCGAATATTCGTGCGCATCGTCTATGACTTCTACATTTTCAAAATATTCATCCAGGTTGTTAAACCGAAGTGTTTTTTGATTAACGTCAAATGACGAAACTTCCATAAGCCTAAGGCAAACTCTCGTAATAACGCCAGTCAGCCCCATACCACCAATTGTTGCAGCAAAAATTTCGGAGTTTTCTTCTGGCGAACAGTGCATCAATGCAGATCGATCACTTCGCAAAAGATCGAAAGATAAAACTGAGCGTCCAAATGTCCCGCGCGCATGATGGTTTTTGCCGTGCACATCGTTTGCAATTGCTCCACCCAATGTAACAAAGGAAGTTCCCGGCGTGACTTCTAGAAAATATCCGAATGGACGAGTAAACTTTAAAACATCACGCAATAAAACGCCTGCATCTGCAAATAACAAACCAGTCTTTGCATCAAAATGATGAATATGCGCATCGTTTTGCATAGGAAGCAAAACACCGCTGTCATTGAGACAAGTGTCACCATAAGATCGGCCATTCCCAAACGGAAGAAATGAGCCTTGAGATGTTGGGAACTGATCCACTGATGCAAGATCACGTTGAACTCGGCTTATATTGCCCCAGCTCGTAAAGTTGTTGTCGTGAGTAGGCTCCACTGATTACACCATAGCGATTAAGAGTAACGCCCCGCCCATCACCATTGTCAGCTGACTACGCCAATCTCGCATGATAAAAACAACTGGATCTTCATGCACCTGTCCCCGACCAGCCAATATCCAAATGCGCAATTGCATATATAAGATGATTGGCACTAAAGGCCAAATCATCCACGGGTTAGAATACATTCCAATAACTTCATTACTATTTATATAAAGTGCTAAAACCATTGTTGCGGCAAAGGCAGATGAAATTCCGCCTTGAATAAGCATATTTGTATCAACACCCGAATAACCGCGCCCGACGACATTTGAATTATCATCATCGTCCAGCTCTGAGACCTCGACATAACGCTTTACCAATGCGAGTGATAAGAAAAAGAAAATTGAAAACGCAAGAAGCCAGAAGGATAATTCGCTGAATGTTGCCACAGCTCCCGCTATAATTCGAATAGTATACAATCCCGCCAATGTGAACACATCAACGAGCAATTTACGTTTTAAAACAAAAGTATATGCCGTCGTCACAACAGCGTAAAGCGCAAGAACCAGTATAAATTGAACTGGAAGCAGACTGGCCAATGCGATGGATGCAGCAACGAGCGCAAACCAGGTCATTGCCGCAACAGGTATCGATAATGCTCCACTAGCTAGGGGGCGATATCGCTTTTTTGCATGCGCTCGATCGGCTTTTAAATCAGATAAATCATTGACGATATATACCGATGATGCAAAAAAACTGAACGAGAAAAATGCTATGATGGCAGCTACTACAGCCTGCATCTCGAACAAATTGTGATCAAGTACAAGCGGAACACCGATGAGCATATTCTTCGCCCATTGATGAACACGAATTGATTTAAAGATCGTGTTTGGGCTCGGCAACGGAACATTGATTTCTTCACCATCATTCAGTTCTTGCCAGCGACGGGCAGCACTATCAGGTGATACGACAATACCCTTTCTGGCAACGTCAAATACAACGACATCGTCTCGACTATTCCCAATGTAGTCAAACCCGGCTTCGCCAAATTCTGTAACAAGTTTAGCAGCCTTGCGATGTGATGTGAGGTTTTCTTGTTCATTACTATGAAAAACTCCATCGAAAATTCCAAGATGATTTGATAGCTCTAATGCCGTCGCTTTAGCTGCCCCGGTAACAAGATAGGCCTTTCGACCACTCTGCTTGGCGGCTTCGATGTAATCTAGCACTTCTTTGCGTAGCGGCCAGTCTTGCGCAGAGCTATCGGTGTAAGATGCAACTTTCTGTTTAAGATATGCTTTTCCCTTGAAAACCCAAAAAGCTACATGAAACAGGAGATACGGACGTTTTAGCAAAAGCGTAGCCAAGCCTTCCCAAAGCGTATCTGTGGCCACCAACGTGCCATCTAAATCAACACATAAGGGAACATGTTTTACATCAACACTAAAATCCATAACCTGGCTCTCAATCAATAAATCTTGCTGAAAGTTACAGAATTGGAGCTTAAATTCTCTTAAAGGGCGGATTTCTCATCCCAAAAACCATCAAGTTGGTTAAAATACTCCTACTCGCCTCAAGCGGAGTAAGATATTTTAGGATTTTTTAAAAACCCAATTCAATGTCTGCCGCCAGTCAATCATTCGAATTGGTGTGCCGTGACGACCTGTATTGAACAGGATCAATTTTATCGGATAACGTGAAGTTCGCGACTTTATGCGCTGATAAACTGCCTGCACACCTCTCCAATCATACACAACATCATCATTACCATGCGCTAATATGATAGGAAGTCCAACACTTACCGCGTGTGATGTCGCCAATTTCGGATCCGGAATAGCCCCCAATAAAACAATCCCGGAAAGCCTAGCGACATCATTGTGATCATGCGCAAGCTTGTTACAAATTTGGCCGCCCATTGATGCGCAAACTATGATGATATTCGGGACTTTTTTCTCGTCATGAAGATAACGAATAAGGGCTCTGGCATCCGCTATACCACTTTTGGAGAACTCTCTAATTGTTTGCGTGAGATATAAGCCATTATTTCGGACCGCGAGATTCTTCAGTCTGTTAAAATTCCCACCAAAAGTATAATCCTTCAAACCCAACTTCCGATCACCATCACGACCATGAATGAATAATACAGCAAACTTCGGCGCACCCTTTTTTGCGACAAATCCAATCTCTATATTTCGTCCAGCATATTGGAATTCCTGATATGTTTGAAAACGGCGCAAACCTAGCTTAACATATTTCTGCTTAACTTTTCGAATAGGGACTTGATCACGTTTATGTATATTAATTTGCTTGTCATATTTTACGAGCAAATAGTCTCCGTTATCTTTGGATGATAGAATTTCCGGATATGCGAATAACTTGTCTTTGAATGGCTTGAGTTCAAGCGCATTGCTTAAAGAAATCATCCCAAACAGCAGAACAAGGGTGGATATAGGCACCAACTGCAATAAAAAGCGTTTAATTCTTGTCAGCATCTGCATGACACTCCAGACAAAGCAGGTTCATTTCGATACATTATCGGTTAAATTAGATGATTCGAACAGAAGAATTACGGCAATTATATGGACAATTCCGACGACCTTTTTTCAACTATGGGCTCTACACCTGAACCAAAGCCCGAAACTGCGGCTAAACAAGCTAATCCTGCACCTGCAATCCAGGCCGCTGTTAAGCCTGATGCATCACAGAGCCTGAAGCCCAAAAAAGCTGCTTCACCAAAAAAAACCAACGAAGATGGTGATTATGGTGCCGACGCTATTGAGGTGCTTGAAGGATTGGAACCGGTGCGCTTGCGCCCAGGTATGTATATTGGCGGCACTGACATTAATGCACTACACCATCTTTTTGCTGAAATCATCGATAACTCTATGGATGAGGCAGTTGCAGGGCATGCAAGCTTTATCGAAGTTGAACTGGATGAAAATGGCTACGTATCAGTTAGCGACAATGGTCGCGGCATCCCCGTTGAGGACCACCCAAAACACCCTGGAAAATCAACTCTTGAAGTTGTTCTGACCATTCTTCATGCTGGCGGCAAGTTTAATAGCAGTGTCTACGAGACATCCGGCGGGTTGCATGGTGTTGGTATCTCGGTTGTCAACGCCCTATCTGATGACCTCATTGTCGAAGTTGCGCGAAATAAAGAACTCTTCCGGCAAAAATTCTCAAAAGGCCTTCCGCAGGGAGGTTTAGAAACTCTTGGAGAGGTTCACAATCGCCGTGGTACTAAAGTAAAATTTCATCCGGATCCGGAAATTTTTGGCGAGAGCCTTAGGTTTGAACCTGCTCGCCTCTATAAAATGGCGCTGTCAAAAGCTTATCTCTTCGGTGGCGTCGAAATTCGATGGTCGTGTGCGCCCTCCCTTCTTAAAGAAGGTGGAGATATTCCCGCCAAAGCTACGTTCCATTTCCCTGGTGGTCTCAGTGATTATCTGGATCATTCATTGGGCAAGGCACATCGCGTCACACGCGAAATTTTCTCTGGCAAAAGCAGTAAACAAGGTGGCCATGGGTCGATGGAGTGGGCCATTGCGTGGCACGCTGGCGATAGTCAAATTGAATCTTACTGTAACACCATCCCTACCCGAGATGGCGGTACACACGAAGCTGGATTTCGCCTTGCCTTAACTCGCGGATTGAAAAGCTACGGCGAACTTGTGGGAAACAAACAAGCCGCACAAATCACAACGGACGATGTGATGACATCCGCGATAGGCATGTTATCAGTCTTTATCCGTGAACCAGAATTCGTAGGCCAGACAAAGGACAAACTTGCAACCGTTGAGGCTCAGCGTATCGTCGAAAATGGTATTCGTGATGCGTTTGATCATTTTCTTGCAGATTCGCCACAAGAAGCGGCAAAACTATTGGAATGGGTTGTCGAGCGTGCAGAAGAACGCATGCGTCGTCGCAAGGAAAAGGAAGTCAATCGAAAATCAGCTGTTCGAAAACTAAGGCTCCCCGGGAAACTTGCAGACTGTAGCCAGAAAACGTCCGAAGGGGCTGAACTCTTCATAGTGGAGGGTGATTCTGCGGGCGGTTCCGCCAAACAAGCACGAAATAGAAAAAACCAAGCAATTCTCCCACTACGCGGTAAAATCCTTAACGTGGCAAGTGCGGTAAGAGAAAAGATCACATCTAACCAGCAATTGGCAGATCTCATTCAGGCGCTCGGTTGCGGAACGCGATCAAAGTACCATGAAAATGATCTACGCTATGAACGTATTATCATTATGACTGATGCCGATGTCGATGGCGCTCATATTGCGTCGCTCCTCATCACTTTTTTCTACCAAGAAATGCCCAACCTCATTCGCGAAGGCCATCTATTTCTGGCTGTTCCACCACTCTATCGAATTTCACAAGGAACCAAAACACTGTATGCACGTGATGATGCGCACAGGGCTGAGTTGATGGAAACAGAGTTTAAAGGCCGAGGAAAAATTGATGTCGGACGATTTAAAGGTCTTGGTGAGATGCTACCTGCACAACTCAAAGAAACAACCATGCTGCCTGGCAAGAGAACACTTCTAAAAATTGAAATCGACGATATCACACCTGAAAATACCAATAAGACGGTAGATGATTTAATGGGTACAAAACCAGAAGCACGGTTTAAATTCATACAAGAAAATGCTGAATTCGTTGATAATTTAGATATTTAAGCGGCTTGTTTGACCAATGACATAGCGTATGATTTGGCCACACGGCGACATTGCTTGAAACGTGTGTTTTCCATCATCATAAGCAATTCCGCGACAGATGATTGCGAACGCACCTGATCTTGATATTTATCGAGAAGTTTTGCTACGATTTCATCGGCAAGCACAATGTCACTTTGGTGGGATGCGTCACGCCAAAGTAAAGTTGCGTCAATAAAGATAGGAATAAGTTCGGGGCTTAGTCCTGCAGATTTATAGAGCGCTTTGACAAGGGAGAAATGTCCGTCTCGCAAGATCGCACGTATTCGGGATACCCCTTTTCCAGATAATTTGCTAATAACCATAGCAAAGAAATCTACATTGCCTACAGATAGAACATTCATTAGGAGTGCCGATGTAATTTTCCCTGAAAACCTCAAATGTTCAATCAAGGCTTCCATATCATCATCAGAAGTTCGTTCGATTACGGATAACGCAGCCTGATCGCATGCGTCTTTTGTCACATAGCTGGCGCGTTTTTCACCCATGAGGGCACTGAGCAAACTATCTTTGGCCAAAACTTGGCCCAACTGCTCTACTAATTCATATCTAATGTGAGCAGGAATATCATTACGATTAAGCAATTCATTCCGAATTTCACCAGCTTGCCCGAATCTCTCAGCAATCCGCACCAACGATAAACAAGCAATTTGAGATCCGCTATTTTGCAGAAGTTCCGATACAACTTCTTTTTCACCGATTTCAATCAATGCTGCACATACTGCCGGGCTAATATACTTGCGCTGTGATACGATAAATCGATGTTCCAGCAGTCCATCGGCTACTAAATCTATAAGATTGTTATCTGACAGAAGCGGCGAATAGGCCAATACTGGGGCGCTAACATCCAGCTGATCTTGCGCCAAGGCATTAATAACAATGATTGGAACATCTTCGTGCGCGCAAAGGCTGGACGCCATAGCTTTACGAACTTCCGATGACGGATCATCCAATAAGAGGATCATTGCCCCTTCAGCTGCTTTCATCTCATCGGCATTGAAGCCCGAACATATATAGGATTCACAAAGCGCTTTCACCGCTAATATTCTTGACCTAGTATCTGAACTCTCAGCCCAGACAGAAAAGTTATCGAAAATCATTTCGCGCCCTACATCGACTCAATACTTTAATATCAGCACACATTGAGCCTAATTGGTTAACTTCCCCTTAACCCTGCACCTTAACCTTGTGTTAAGCTGTTACAAACACACTTTATACGAAACAAGAATAGAAAAAGTCGCACTTTACTTGTTCAAACCAAGAGAGCAATGTAAACACACCCAAGAAGATATGGGAAATACATATGCTCCCCGCATTAAATGAAAATAAGAAAAGCATCATAATTGTTGTTGTTCTTGCCGTTAGTATTATGCTCACACAGAAACGGGCAGAAAAATATGGCGATATGCTGCAGATAATGTTGCCAGTACTTGCGGGTGCTTGCGCACTTGCTAATGGCAACTTTGGTGATTTCGCGACCCGGCTAGGTGCATTACAGTTAGCTATACATATTCCTAAAAACACACTTGGCGATATTCCGATAAATCTAAGGCCTTCCGGCAATACAGGGGGCTTTCCATCTGGCCACACTGCCTCCGCTACATTTGGAGCAACAAGCCTAATATTCAATTGTGTACAAGGAAATGTATGGGTAAAATCTGCGCTTGTACTTACGGCAGCATTCACTGGCACATCTAGATTAGAAGCGGAGAAACATAATATCTGGCAAGTATTTGCTGGCTGGATAATCGGTTTTTTCATGGCCAGTGCTTGGCGAAAAGGTTCTGGTCCATATGGAGTTTTAAAACAGCTGGCGAACCGCCGTAAAAAACATACGAATAAGAATGATAAAATTGAACGATCAATATCTTGAAATTTATTTTCCATCTTGAAAAATACGCATTTACATTTCATGATTGTTTCATGTTTTCCAACCAAATATTAAAATATACTCTCAAATTAATATTGTTGATCATGATGTTTTCGGGGTCCGCATTTGCACAAACTAAAGCACCATTGGACCTAACACCAAAAATCGCGCTACCTGGATTAAAAGACTTCTCGAATGATTCAGGCGAGTCAGCTCGTACCGTAACCCTTAGAGCAGTGTTGGTTGATGGAGGGGAATCAGTCGAAAACGGTTTAATTTGGCGCGTTTTTGACCCAACTCCCGATGAGACTGGAAAACTTAGACTTATTGCAGAAACAGAAGGCGGTTCCACAAAACTTGATTTCACGCCAGGTGAATATTTCGTGCACGTGGCTTTCGGTCGAGCGGGCGTTACCAAAAAGCTCTCTGTTCCATCTACAGGTAGCATTTCAGCTCAAACGTATATTCTTGATGCAGGTGGTCTCATACTAAATGCGACATCCGGTGGCAATGGACGTGTCGTTGGTAAGTTTTTAAAATTTGCAATCTATTCTGGAGAAGATCAAGATGCGCAAGACAGCGACCGTCAGCTGGTTTTAGAAGGCGTTAGCGCGAACACAGTTATCAGGCTAAATGAAGGTATCTATCACGTTGTATCCAATTATGGAGATATCAACGCCGTTACCCGTGCCGATATTCGGGTGGAAAAAGGCAAGTTGACAGAAGTTCAAATGCAGCATCGGGCAGCATTAGTAACTTTTAAACTCGTATCAAAGCAAGGTGGAGAAGGTATTGCTGACACCGCATGGTCTCTATACTCATCATCAGGCGATGTAATCAACGAAATGGTTGGCGCATTTCCTAACTTAGTACTTGCTGAAGGCGACTACCAAGTCAGCGCTCTACATCGAGGAAAAGAATATCCATTAGATTTTCACGTCACTGCCGGTGAAAACGTTGATATTGAGGTTTTGCTTGGCAACTAAGTCATTAACAAGTTGCCAAACAAAGTGTTTTAAATATTATTTACGTTTCAAATCCGGAGGTGTAGCCTCAAGCTTTAGGCTTTCAAGAGCTTCATCCAAAGTCATGGATGTCTGATCTCGACTTCCTAATCTACGAATATTGACCGTTCTTTCCTCAGCTTCGCGGCGACCACAGACTATAATGACCGGCACTTTGGAAACTGAATGCTCGCGTACCTTATAGTTGATTTTCTCATTGCGAAAATCTGTTTGAACATGAAGACCCGCCGCCTTTAGTTCTTTCTCTACCTCAGAGGCATATTCTTCTGCCTCATCCGTAATCGTCGCAACAACGACCTGTAAAGGTGCAAACCATAACGGCATATGACCGGCAAAACTTTCAATCAAAATACCTAAGAAACGTTCCATCGAGCCACAAATTGCGCGGTGGATCATAACTGGTTGACGTTTTTCAGAATCGCTATCAATGTAGAAAGCACCAAAACGCTCTGGTAGATTGAAATCAACCTGCGTCGTGCCACATTGCCATTCACGGCCAATAGCATCACGCAAAGTATATTCAAACTTAGGACCGTAGAAAGCGCCCTCACCCTCCAAAATACCAGTTTTAATCCGGCCTCCGGAACTCTCTTCAATGGTCTTGAGAACCTTAGTCATGATCTCTTCGGCACGATCCCATGAGGCATCATTGCCAACCCGTTTTTCAGGACGCGTAGAAAGTTTAACGGTGATTTCATCAAATCCAAAATCAGCGTAAGTCGTCAATATCAAATCATTGATACGCAAGCACTCAGCAGTCATTTGCTCTTCTGTGCAGAACACATGCGCATCATCTTGTGTAAATCCACGAACGCGCATCAAACCATGCAATGCACCTGATGGTTCATAGCGATGCACAGCACCAAATTCAGCCATTTTGATAGGCAGCTCACGATATGATTTCAATCCATGCTTAAAAATCTGCACGTGACCTGGGCAATTCATTGGCTTGATGGCAAATACGCGATCGTCAACTGTCTCAGTTGCATACATATTTTCGCGATACCATTCCCAATGCCCTGATGTCTCCCACAAAGCTTTATCCAGAATTTGCGGCGCATTTACTTCGTCATAGCCGTGCTCGTCCAAACGACGGCGCATATAATTTGTCAAAGTCTGGAACATCCGCCAGCCCTTGGCGTGCCAGAAAACAACGCCAGGGCCTTCTTCCTGAAAGTGAAACAGATCCATCTCGCGACCGAGTTTACGATGATCGCGCTTTTCAGCTTCTTCAATCATGTGAAGATGCGCATCAAGCTGCTTTTGGTCAGCCCAGGCAGTGCCGTAGATACGTGTCAGCATCTCATTCTCAGAGTCACCGCGCCAATATGCGCCAGCGACTTTCATAAGTTTGAATGCTGTTCCAATTTGTCCAGTCGATGCCATATGTGGCCCACGGCAAAGATCAAACCAATCACCTTGATGATAAATTTTCACATCTTCATCGCCGGGAATTGCGTCCACTAGCTCAACTTTATATGTTTCGCCTTTTTCAGCAAAAACGCGTTTTGCTTCGTCACGAGACCAGATTTGCTTTGTAAATTTGTCATTACGCTGAATGATTTCGCGCATTTTCTTTTCAATTTTTGGCAAATCTTCCGGTGTAAACGGCGTATCTTTGGCAAAATCATAGAAAAAACCATTTTCAATCACCGGACCAATTGTTGCCTGCGTTCCAGGGAAAAGCTCCTGAACAGCCTCTGCCATAACATGAGCGGCATCATGGCGAATAAGCTCGAGCGCTCTGTCATCTGTTCGTGTAACGATTTCAATAGCGCCAACAGTAATAGGGTCGCTCAAATCGCGCAATTCACCATCAATGGTGATTGCAACAGACTTCTTAGCGAGAGATTTTGAGATTGATTCTGCAACATCGCGGCCAGTTGCACCAGCATCATACGAACGTTCAGAACCATCGGGGAATTTAAGATTGATGGCGTCAGCCATAATATACTCTCCTTATCCAGTCCCGCCTACAAACGCGGGTGGTTGTTTTAATTTACCTTTAAAGGTGGCTGCTTTTAACGTGGAGATCAGTGATCGTAAAGAGAAATATTCCCGCATCAAATGCATTAAACTTCTATCGAGAATGCTTAGCGACGCCAAGGTGTATACCACCTATAATTCTCCGAGAGCTGTTCAGGCACCGGATCATGGCCATGTGTTCCAAATGGTCCACATCTGATAACGCGAAAAAAGCCAAACCATCCGCCAATCCAAAGACCATATCGTGCAATTGATTCATACGTATACTCAGAACATGTCGGCAAATGTCGACACGAATTGCCAATAAACCCAGACAATGTGAGCTGGTAGAGCCGTATAACTCCGAGACCTAAGAGGCGACCCGGTGTTTTAGGCCATTTACCCTGCCAGTTTCTGGATTGCTGATTTTTAGATCGCGGTTTTTTTGTCAATTTTATTATTCAGTAAATTATCAACTTGCCAGCTCTGAACGTTCGATCTCATCAAGCGCGGTCACAACAGCATCGAATGTTAACATTGTAGAAGCATGGCGTGCACGATAATCCTTTACAGGTTCAAGATATTTAAGGTCATCAAATCGACCAGTCGGGGACGATCCGCCATCTTTAAGCATGGCGAGCATTTCACTGCGAACTTTTCGCAATTCATCTGTCGAAGCACCGATAATATGTTGTGCCATAATTGCCGATGTTGCCTGCCCAAGTGCACATGCTTTTACATCATGCGCAAAATCAGTCACAATTCCGTTTTCGACATTAAGCCAGATTTTCACTTTAGAGCCGCACAATTTCGAATGTGCCACAGCCGTTGCGTTTGCATTTGCCAGAGAACCAATACGGGAAATATTTCCCGCAAATTCAAGTATTTTAGTATTATAAACCTGATCAATCATACCAATTTAAACTACTCTCTCGAAATGGCCATCATAATTCCTATATAATGGCTTGTGCAAAAATTACAAAACACATAAAGACCTTTCTAGTTATGTATTCCGACTATTTTAGTAATATAATAAGCTCGGTTTGGTGATATAGAAGTACTTCCGAGTAAGAACTTAGAATGTCGGAGTTAAATATGGACGCGATCGTTAAAAGTATATTGGACCATAGTGGTGACAATAAACCAACACGTGAAGAAGCTGAACGTGCGGTGGAAACATTGCTACGTTGGCTGGGCGAAGATCCATCACGTGAAGGCTTAATCGATACACCTAAAAGGGTAGTAAAAGCCTACTCCGAACTATTTGGCGGTTATGCCCAAGATCCGGTCGAAGATCTTTCGCGAACATTTGAGCAAGTCTCAGGCTATGACGACACAGTTATTGTGAAAGATATCCCGTTCTTCTCTCATTGTGAGCATCATATGGTCCCAATCATCGGTAAGGCTCATGTTGCTTATTTACCGGATGGAAAAGTTGTTGGGCTTTCAAAAATTGCTCGTGTTGTCGATATTTTTGCAAAACGATTGCAAACTCAGGAATCCATGACTGCCCAAATTGCCCAAGCTATCGACGGAGCACTAGAGCCAAAAGGTGTTGCTGTAATCATTGAAGCAGAACATATGTGCATGGCCATGCGCGGAATTCGTAAGCAAGGTTCGACAACTGTCACGTCCACATACAAAGGACGTTATAAAGAAGACAAACAAGAACAAATCAAATTACTGTCTATCATTGGTCAAGAGTAAATCATGACAATTGAGTTTAAAACTCCACCCACAGATAAATCTGTTCTCGAAAGCAGTGGTCCATTCACACCAAAATTTAATGCCGATGGCCTCGTGACCGCAATTGTAACGGATGTGCAAGACGGCGAAGTTGTCATGCTAGCACACATGAATTCGGAAGCCTTAGCATTGACCATTGAAACTGGAATAGCGCACTATTACTCGCGCTCGCGAAAATCCCTTTGGAAAAAGGGAGAAACATCTGGAAATATTCAATTGGTCCAAGAAATGCGTGCAGACTGTGATCAAGATGCGATACTTATTAAAGTAGAAATGGCTGGTGAAGGCACAGCTTGTCACACAAATAGAAAATCTTGTTTTTACCGCAAAGTTGAAGGGCTAAATACAACAAGCCCTTCACTTCGTATCATCGAATAAGCTCTAACCAGCAGCTATATATGACTTAATGTCTTCTGCTTCGCGCTCTACTTCCTGCATACGGTACTTGATAACATCTCTGATTGAGATAATACCCAAAAGCTTACCATCATCAACAATCGGCAGGTGGCGAAATCCGCCCTCTGTCATTAGTTCCATAACCTTCATTATGCTGTAGCCAGAATCACAAGTCCGCACATTTTTGGTCATTATCGTCGATAATGGACGATCGAGAACCTCTTTTCCATGCTGAGATACCGCTCGAACGATGTCTCTTTCTGATAATATGCCTGCAATTTCTTTTTCTGAAGATGAGACAACTACAGCACCTATTTTATTTCCGGCTAAAAAATCGGCAGCCTCAATGATGGTTTCATCACCTGAGATTGAAGATACGTCGTAACCCTTGTCGTCTAATATGTGTTTCACAGTCATAGGCTATCTCCCAAATTTCAAAACAGCTTTAAATCACGTTCCTCTTCGGACTTTATCAGCCAAAGCACAGCTTAGCTGAATCACATTAAGACTAGCTCGAAATTTAAGAAATGTACAATGGCTACCAGTTCTTGTTGTCAAAAATATCAAATAATAAAAACCCAAACAAGAACCCGCCAATATGCGCTTCCCAAGCAACAGAATTTACAGAGCCAGTTAAATTGGCGCCGAATGCTGGTATTAAGCTTATCCCAAACCAAACTGCGAGGTAAATGAGAACTGTCTTGTTCTGAAAAATCTCTAAAAATGATTGGCGAGGTAAGAAATGAGCTTTATCTCGAATAAATCTCCCACTGAGTGGAAACGCAAACCGTGTTGCAGCTCCCATTAAGGCAGACACAACACCCGATGCACCAATGACCAGTGTAACTTCACCCCAGTTCAGCGCAGCAAAAAATGCAGCCGAAGCAATCGCCGACAAGACCCAAAAAACACAAAATCTTATAGTTCCCCATCTACGCGCGACAATCGAACCAAATGCGGCAAGCCAGAGCCCATTCACGATGAGGTGACTATATCCGCCGTGTAACAATGAGTAGGTAAATGCTGAGGTAACATACGGGACGCCCATCTCTGTTATAGATAATACATACCTTTGAGGAATGAATGCAGTATTGACCAATAGCTCCAGATCAAGTTGCTCGCTTAAAAACGTCTCTCTAACCACATGAATTGCTAACAATACGACAAGTGAGAACAAGATAATGCCTGGCAAATTGAAGATAGGTGGATCTTTTTGTTCTTCAAAGGAAACAGGGTCTGAATTGCTGTTCATAAAGGCTATCCATTTTAAATGTAAATATAGTCGTCCATAGACGTTATTTGGATAAAAAAAAAGACCACGTGAAATGTCACGCGGTCTATGATCAGAAATGATCAAAATGGGGTGCTGTTTTTCCTAGTTGGAAACATATTATTAACTTGCCACAGAATGCGTCACCTCACAACAGAAACCATTTATTAAGGTTAATATCCGGCAGTTAAACAAAATCCCAACCCGTCAACTAATATAGCACCCATCGGTGATATCGTAGTTTTAAGTATAGAGTAACGGGTAATGCGCCATGCAACATTCGACAAACAGAGAATTGTTTCATTATTGGAATGCATTACGTTCTGATCGCCCTGCCCCGTTGCGTCCTGAATTTGAACCCTCTGCTATCGGCAATATTATAGGTTCTATCTTCATGCTTGAAGTAACTTGCACTATAGCAGCTATTCGGCTTGCCGGCGGGAACATATGCGGAATGTTTGGCGAAGAACTTCGCGGAAAAGCATTTGCTAAACTTTGGCTTAATGGTGTTGATCGCAAGCCAAGCACTATCGCCAACCGATGCATAGAAGACACAACCCCCTATTTATTACGCGCAGATGGATTAACCCGCGCAGGCTCTATCTCAGAACTTGAATTGTTGATCGTGCCTTTAATGGGTACGGGTAATCAATCAGATCGGGTCGTTGGATCTTTGGCTGACCTTGATCAGAATGACCCATTTGTGAAGAAACACATCATCGGCATGTCTTTAACTTCTATTAGAGCAATTGATCGAGATACAATTCCTGTCACCTTTGATAATGGACAGCGGGCAAACCCTGCAAAGATGCGCAAAACAATAACAAAGCCACAAAAAACAGGCCGGAAGAAACATCATTTACATGTTATCGATGGCGGAATTAATACTTAAACACCAGTCATAAAGCTTACAGATTTTTAACCATCCTATTATAGATTTCGGATATACAAAAATCGAAGGTTTTGTTCAAAATGCCATTTTCAGCTCACAACACGACTGAGACACCGCAAGATAATTCAGACTCGTTCTACAGTGTAACGGTTGATCTGCAAGGTCGTATGATGAGACAAGATTATAGTGAGCAAAAATGTGTAATTCAGCGCATGTCTCCTGCTGTTGCCTCTTTTTCTGCTGCAAACCTCCCAAATTCCGGTGAACGCATCATTGCCTATGTCGAGCAGTTAGGTCGTATTGAAGGATCTGTCACTCGCACAACGAAAGACGGATTTGAGGTTGCAATTCATGCAACACCGCGCAAGCAAAGCAAATTAGCAGCGCAGCTAACTTGGCTTGCCAACAAACACGAACTTGGCGTTTCAGAAGATCGCCGCCATGAACGTACGACACCAAGCAACGACAATGCTGAAATACGCTTGGAAGATGGACGGACCTACCCCTGCCATATCTTGGACCTTTCAGTCTCTGGCGCAGCATTTGTAGTTGATATCCGTCCTGAAGTGGGAACAAAACTATGGCTGGGTTCAATGCAAGGGCGTGTTGTAAGGCATTTTGACAATGGGCTTTCAATGGAGTTTACCCATGTACAACCGCTTAACGAACTAGAAGAGCGCCTAAAAGGTTAAACTAACCTTCGGATACCCTAAATAGTACTTCCATAAACACTACGATTATTGATTTTTAGCTGCGCATACTCATGTTTGCAAAAAAAATAAGTAATTATCTATCATTTTTTTCATCCCACATATTGGATGAAATCATCGAATATACGTTCTCAAAGCCGAATACATAAAGACGAATCCGCAACCTCGTGCTCAGAAATTCACGGACTCATCAGTCGTCTTGCATCTGAGCATGCACCTTTAAGATCATATAAGTCAGGCAGTTGAACGTTATTTCGTAAAATTTGAACTAAACTTATTGCTGATTTTACTGTAATTTGAATTGAAATCACATCAAATTTTCTGATTATTTTATTCTACTTTATGTAATAATTACATATAGTTAGCATAAAATTGCGATGCCAAAATTGGTCAAATTTAAAAACCGAATTGCAATAGTCCTTCCCATAACGGGGAGAACTAAAAATGGTTCAATTCAAGAGCGTCATAAAAAAAGGCGCATGTATTACAGGGTTATCACTTATGTTTGCGGGACAATCATTCGCAACTCAAGATTTTTTGAGTCCGATTGAGCAAACTAATCCACCTATCGGGCATTATGAGTTTTGTAAGGTCAGGCCAAGCGAATGTAAGGTGATCGGGCGTGATCAAGGTCCCATGCATCTATCTCGAAAAGCATGGTCGAAAATCATATCAGTTAATGCGTCCGTCAATAATAATATCCAACCACTAACGGACATGCAAATCCATGGCGTAGAAGAGCGCTGGTCGTACCCTCAGCAAGTCGGGGATTGTGAAGACTATGTCTTACTAAAAAGGCATAAACTCATGAAAGCTGGATTTTCACCAGCAGATCTTCTCATTACGGTTGTTCTCCAACCAGATGGAGCCGGACATGCAATCCTAACCGTTCGAACGGATTACGGTGATTTTGTACTCGATAATCTTCGCGATGATGTGAAACTTTGGCACGAAACCGGATATCGCTTTATTAAGCGGCAATCGTCAGAACATGCAGGTGCATGGATGGCTCTAGGTGGAGGCCGAAGCGGGGCTGTCGGCAGCCTCAACTAAATATATATTTCAGTGATGTAACTCCAGTCACTAAAATCCCGAGGTCAGGTTTTCTAATCCTTGAGTCTGCCCAATCCTCGTCCCCAAAAAGACTCAAGGTCTTACCGGTCCACTTACGTCCCTAAGTGGACCGGCTATCTTTAATTTGATAACAATGTTTACTTCAACCGCGTTAATCCTGATCGAAATTTATATGCATTTTCGACATAATGATTTGCGCTATCTTTGAGCGATTGAACCGTCACCTCATCAATTTCTCTAACCACACGAGCCGGTGCGCCCACTACAAGCGAGTTATCAGGAATTACTTTACCTTCAGTAACCAAAGCACCTGCACCAACAATACAATTTGAACCAATTTTTGCACCATTCAGAATGGTGGCTCCCATACCTATAAGTGTATTGTCGCCAAGCTCACAGCCATGCAAAATTGCGTTATGCCCAATTGTGCACCTATTCCCAATAATAAGCGGAAACCCCATATCTGTGTGAAGTGTACAGTTTTCCTGAATGTTTGAACCTTCACCAATGTTGATCCATTCGTTATCACCACGCAATACGGCGCCGAACCATATGCCTACATCCCTCGATACAGAAATTCTTCCTATCACTTCAGCGCTATCAGCAATCCAATACTTGCCTTCGATAGGTAATTTGGGTTCAATTCCATCCAAACTATAAATCGCCATGGTGTTTTGTTTCCTTCTATTCTGATTATCTAAAAAATTGAATGCGAAATTAAATTACTGAAAGCATTATTTATTGTCATAATGTTTTCTATGATTCTTTTAATTAAATGTCACGATCAAGCATAACTCATGACCAAAGACCAACCGGAATTTGAAAAACAACCACTCATCACACCAAACTTTTTGTGGAGGGTTACGAGTGCAATAGGTGCGCTACTCATTGCAACATTGATTATCTACATCGGCGGAAATTATTGGAGCAAATCCATTTCTCATGGCGGACATACGGTGGATCAATCCAAACATAATATCACTATAGGCAAAGGTACATTATCCGTTACAGCCAATAGTATTCGATTTTCAGAGCAACGCCGAGATGGTGTGACGAGTAGATTAAACCTGTATTTTAACTGGCCGGACTTTACTGGGTACACCAAGGAAAATGCGGGGGATTTTAACGATGCTGGAGAAGATCCGAATGTAATCTTCGTTGATGTTGCCAAGTCAAATGGACAAATGGATATGTCTAGCAGGTTTAACCCCATCTATCGAAATTTTATTGATTCAGCTCCTCTCGAAGGACCTGGGGAGCTTGTTTATTACAGAATGAGTGATAGTTCGAATTTCAAAGGTGAATTAATCTACACAGAGAGATTAGTAAAAGAGCGCCCATTCGTCATCAAATGTCTTGCAGATACGACCAATAACAAAACACCCAGCGCTACCGAATGCCAGAGAGATATTAACATCATCGGGAACTTGAGCGTCACATATAGATATTCCCAACACTTACTTCCTCATTGGGAAGCAATTGAAAGCAAGCTGATAAAGTTTCTTCAACTTACTCTCAAAGTTCACTGATTACAGCGCAGCAAGTTAGGGTTTTTCAATACGAATGACCTGTGGTTTACTGGTCAAGTATCCTTCTTTTGCAATCGCTTCCATTGTTTGGCGAACCGACTGCTCTGTCGTTGCATGAGTGACCAGAATAACGGTTTGATTGCCGCTATCACCTTCTTTGGTATCGGCGCGTTGAACAATTGACTTTAATGAAATCGAATGATCTGACATGTGTGTCGCAATATTGGCAAAAACACCAGTTTCATCTTTGACAGATAAGCGGATGAAATAGCCACCTTCATGGCTTCTCATTTTCGCACGTTTATATGGAGTAAGCTCTGCTACCGGGTTACCAAATACTGGTGCATGTTGAGTGCCAACCTTGCTTTTAGCAATATCTGCCAGATCACCAATAACAGCAGATGCAGTTGCAAAGCCTCCAGCGCCCGGTCCAGACATGACCAACTCACCCAGAAGATCAGTCTCAACAGCAACAGCGTTCGTCACACTATCAACTTGTGCAACAAGGCTGTGAGTTGGCACCATCGTTGGATGCACACGCTGCTCAATACCAGAATCAGTTAACTGAGCAACACCCAACAGCTTGATCCGATAACCTAATTCATCTGCTGCATGAATGTCTTCAATCGTTATATTAGTGATCCCCTCAAGGTAGATCTCATCAGCGGCCAATTCTGAACCAAATGCGATACTTGTCAATAATGCAAGCTTGTGAGCGGTATCATTGCCATTAATATCAAAGGCTGGATCAGCTTCTGCATAACCCAGTTTTTGGGCATCCGCTAAACAATCTTCAAACGACATATTGTCCGCAAGCATGCGCGTCAAGATATAGTTGCATGTACCATTCATTATACCATAAACACGGGAAATCTTGTTACCTGACAGAGCTTCGCGCATGGCTTTAACAATTGGAATACCACCAGCAATAGCGGCTTCGTAATTTAAAATAGTCCCTTTTTCTTCGGCAATTTTTGCAAATTCCATACCATGTTTAGCTAGAAGTGCCTTATTTGCTGTCGCAACGTGACAGCCACGAGAGAGCGCAATTTTAACGGCTTCATAAGCATCGCCATCTTCACCACCAATCAATTCGACAAGAACATCGATATCCGCTTCTTCAGCCAATGTTTTGGCATCATCAAACCATTCAACGCCACTGAGGTTAAACCCTCTATCCTTATCTTTATTTCGTGCGCAAACAGCGGTTACCGTAATCGGACGGCCACAGCTTTTCGTAAGGCTAGCAGCTTTTGTCTCCAATAATTGGCCAAGAGATGCACCGACTGTACCAAGACCAGCAATTCCAACTTTTAAACTATTTGACATAAGGGTTCCATTCGCCGCCAAAAGAAAAGATTGTTGCACCGTCTCCAGCGCAAATTATGGGCTTGGTTTAAAGCGCCAATTTGCACTGGTCAATCTTCAAAGTAAGAATTAGTTGAACAACTTATCTATGAGATGTTAGATCAATCACATTATCTGCTTTATCACTCGTTTCGTGTCCATTCTCGCCAAAGAACCGTTTGATATTGCGCGCAGCTTGGCGAATACGATGCTCATTTTCAACAAGCGCTATGCGAACATATTCATCGCCATGCTCACCAAAACCGATACCTGGAGACACTGCCACATCAGCTTTTTCGACAAGCAACTTAGAAAATTCAAGCGATCCCAAGTCGGAAAATGGTTCGGGAATTTTTGTCCAAGCAAACATTGTTGATTCAGGAGGAGTCACATCCCACCCAGCGCGGGAGAAGGAATCTAACATCACATCACGGCGTGTTTTATAGACATCACGAACCTCGGCAATATCCGAGCCGTCCCCATTTAATGCAGCTGTCGCAGCCACCTGAATTGGCGTAAACGCACCATAATCCAAGTATGATTTCACGCGGCTCAACGCCCCAATGAGGCGCTCATTACCAACCGCAAAACCCATGCGCCAACCCGGCATGGAAAAGGATTTGGACATAGACGTAAATTCTACGGCAACATCCATGGCACCATCAACTTCAAGAACAGATGGTGGCTGATTTCCATCAAAATAAATTTCCGCATATGCCAAATCAGACAACACGATGATGTCATGTTTTTTTGCAAATGCGATCACTTCTTTATAAAAATCCAAAGACGCGACACAAGCAGTCGGATTGGCAGGGTAATTCAAAATAAGAGCGGTCGGCTTCGGAATCGAATGTTTGACGGCACGCTCTAACGGAGGGAAAAACGAATCGTCAGGCGTAACGTCCATTGAACGGATAACACCGCCAGACATAATAAAACCAAAAGCATGGATCGGATAAGTCGGATTTGGGCAAAGTATAACATCACCTGGCGCAGTGATCGCCTGTGCCATATTAGCAAATCCTTCTTTTGATCCCAAAGTTGCAACAACTTGCTTTTCAGGATCAAGCGTAACACCGAAACGACGCTTATAATAATTTGCTTGTGCTCTGCGAAGACCTGGAATACCGCGAGACGTGGAATAACGGTGAGTGCGCGGGTCTTGCGCAGCTTCGCATAACTTATCGACGATAGATTGTGATGTGGGCAAATCCGGATTTCCCATCCCCAAATCCACAATATCGGCACCTGCCGCTCGTGCGCTTGCTTTCAGGCTATTGACCTGTTCAAACACATATAGCGGCAATCGGCGGATGTTGTGGAATTCTTCCATCATCTCTCTCTTTCAAAGTTGCAAAATGGTATGAATGTACTGCAATGGATCGCAAATAAATGCAAGTATAGGCAGCTCAATTAGCGACACTATCTACGAGCCTGAGACACTTATATCACCATTACTGAGATATGATTGTGTCGGCATTTTGTTCGTGTGTTTTCGCCAATTTCCGCAGATACCTTAATTTGGCTTCAAAATTGGCTCTTACATTCTCATTGGTCGAACGACGGAGCAGTAACTCTGTCATCTTGGTTTCTATTGCAATTTTTTCAGGAGAGCTTAACTGATCAACTTCACCTTTGGGCGTTTCAGCAAAAGTAGGATATCCTTGCTTGTCATATTTTGGTAATGTTTCAGTTGCTAATGTCTGAGTTTGTAATGTGCTCGATGCTTGCGACTCTAATGGATCATCGACTTTATGTACGGCGACATCGTTGTTCGATGTTTTCTCAAGTACGGTCGGCGAGTTTTTCTCCGCATCACGTCGCGGAGCAGCATCTTCTAGCGAAGTAGAGACACATGCTTGCAATAATGCGCAGCTAAATAAAGCAAAAGCAGTTTTCAAACCAATTTTCAAACTCGCCAATATTTCATTCCTTCAAGCTCATCTAGGTAGTATATCCTTTTGTAAGAATAAAATTACAATAAAGCTGTTATATGCTCTAAAAATGTTTCACAAAGATATCATTTATATGGCAAACTGGCACAGTAAATTCGTTATAGGGGTCACAAGTGAAAAAAGGCGCAAAAGATAGTAAAACCGAAGCGGACGCTTCGCTAGATGCGTATATTGTTGATGATCCGCAGAAAATGGCGGTTAACTTTGCGAGAACGCTTGAAAATTTGGGAAAAGCAGCGGCGGCCTGGGCAGAACGACAGGACGAGAAAAAACAACCTGAAAACGCTATGGAACCGTATGGAGATATGGTTGAAACCTTATCTAAAGTCGGTCAATATTGGCTTGAAGATCCCAAAAGAGCAATCGAGGTACAAACATCACTCCTCACAAGTTATTTCGATCTATGGTCAAACTCGGTTCAAAAACTTTCAACAGGCGATGATAAAAACCCGTTATCGGAAAGAAAAGACCGCCGCTTTGCTGACCCCGACTGGCAAGAAAAACCATTCTTTGAGCTTCTTCGTAATACCTACTGGCTCACAAGCGACTGGGCGCAAAAGCTGGTAGCGCAAGCTGAAGGCTTGGATGACAGCACCAAACACAAAGCCGAGTTTTACGTTCGCCAAATTACAGAAGCGCTCAGCCCAAGTAATTTCGCAATGACAAACCCAGAGGTTTACAAAGAAACAGTTGCCACAAATGGCGAAAACCTTGCACGCGGCATGGAAATGTTTGCGCAAGATATTGTTGCAGGTAAAGGCGAGTTAAAAATTCGCCAAGTCGATTCTACGCCGTTTGTACTTGGCGAAAATATTGCCATAACGCCAGGCAAGGTCATTGCGCAGAACGATATCTGCCAGGTTATCCAATATCAGGCTAAAACAGAACAGGTTATAAAGCGCCCTCTCCTAATTTGCCCACCTTGGATCAACAAGTTCTATATTCTCGATCTCAATGAGAAGAAGTCATTCATTAAGTGGCTTGTTGAGCAAGGTCATACAGTTTTCATGATCTCGTGGGTAAATCCCGATGAGCGTCACGCCAAATATGACTGGACAGACTATTCAAAGATGGGGGTCAATTTTGCTCTTGATGCAATCGAAAAAGCAACTGGTGAAAAGCAAGTCAACGCAATCGGATATTGTGTTGGAGGAACTCTGCTCACAGCAACAATGGCGCTGCACGCAAAAACCGGTGACAAACGCATAAAATCCGCAACGTTCTTCACCACACAGGTCGATTTCACTCATGCAGGTGATCTGAAAATATTTGCGGCGAGAGAAAGTATTGAAACCATAGAAGAAGATATGAAAGCAACGGGCTATCTGGAAGGGTCTAAAATGGCGGCAGCTTTCAATATGCTGCGGGCTGCGGATTTAATTTGGCCTTATGTTGTGAATAATTACCTCAAAGGGCAACAACCAATGCCGTTTGACCTTCTACATTGGAATTCAGATTCAACACGCATGGCAGCCGCAAACCATTCTTTCTATCTGCGCAATTGCTATCTAGAAAACAACTTATCTACCGGAAAAATGGTTTTAGATGACAAGACGATTGATCCCAAAGACATCAATATACCAGTCATGCATATCGCTGCGAAGGAAGACCACATAGCACCACCAGAATCGGTCTATTTAGGCTGTAATTACTTCTCAGGCCCAACCGAATTTGTTATGGCAGGTTCAGGTCATATTGCAGGTGTCATCAATCCTCCGGCACAAAACAAATATCAATTCTGGCATGCTGATCGCGGTTCCATGACATTTGAAGAATGGAAAGATGCTGCCAAAGAGGAACCTGGTTCATGGTGGCCTTATTGGCATTCATGGATTGAAAAAATGTGTCCCGATACAGTTGAAGCCCGAAAAATCGGCAACAAAAAACTCAAAGTCATAGAAGATGCGCCCGGCTCCTATGTCATGGCGAAAGTCTAATGGAATTTGAACCAAGCTTGGTGAAAGCCAAACTGATAAGGCGTTACAAACGTTTCTTGTTTGATGCTGAAATGGAAAATGGGGAGCTAATTACGGGCTCCTGTCCAAACACGGGTTCAATGCGTGGCTTAACAACGCCTGCATCGACAATTTGGATGTGTGATCATGGCACAGGCGGCACACGAAAATACCAATACAGCTTTGAACTCATAGAAGCAGATAATACCATTGTTGGAATAAATACAGGAAGGCCAAATAAATTGGTCGAGCAAGCCATTCAAGCTGGCTTGATTTCTGATCTAAAAGAATATGATACACTTCAACGCGAGCAAAAATATGGGCAGAATTCACGAATTGACATTTTGCTGACCGATCCGAACCGAAAAACGGCCTATGTTGAGGTTAAAAACGTTCATTTTATGCGGCAGCCCGGATTAGCTGAGTTTCCAGACAGTAAAACAGCCCGTGGAGCAAAACATCTTTATGAACTTATCGATATGGTTAAACTTGGCCATAGAGCCATTATGGTCTATCTCATTCAGCGAAACGATTGTGACAGTTTGAAAATATGTCATGATTTGGACCCCGTTTATGCAGAGGCATTTACCGAAGCAATGGAATATGGGGTTGAAGCTTACGCATTGCAATGCAACATATCCCCACTTGGAATTTGGCCGGAAAGCCTTATAAAGATTGATGAGCCTTCTGTGCAAAATCAATTGTAATTTAGAATAAAAGTTAAAGACATGAACAAATACATAGCCGCAATAGATGCACCCATCAAAAATACCGGCCAAATCCGATTGCATGGCGAAGAAGGTTTTGCAGGTATGCGTAAAGCTTGTGCTGTAACAGCTGAATGCCTCGACGCGCTTGTTGATATTGTAAAACCTGGCGTAACAACGCAAGAAATTGATGATTTTGTTTTCAAATTTGGCCACGACCGCGATGCAATGCCAGCCACATTAAATTATCGAGGCTATACAAAATCATGTTGCACATCGATCAACCATGTTGTGTGTCACGGCATCCCAAATGCAAAGCCTTTGCGAGAAGGTGATATTGTCAATATCGATGTTACGTTTGTTGTGGATGGCTGGCATGGCGATTCTAGCCGTATGTACCCAGTGGGTGCAATAAAACGCGCTGCCGAGCGCTTATTAGAAGTTACGCATAAATGTCTGATGCTCGGCATTGAAGCCGTAAAACCAGGTGCACGCACAGGTGCAATTGGTCACGCTATACAAACATATGCAGAATCAGAACGATGCTCCGTTGTTCGTGATTTTTGTGGTCATGGATTGGGTCAGATGTTTCACGATGTACCCAATATCCTGCATTATGGTCAACCAGATCAGGGGCCTGAGCTCCGCGAAGGTATGATATTTACGATAGAACCTATGATCAATTTGGGTCGCCCGCATGTTAAAGTACTGTCCGATGGTTGGACGGCCGTAACGCGAGATCGTTCTTTAACAGCACAATACGAGCACTCTATCGGTGTAACAGCCGATGGCTGTGAAATCTTCTCACTATCGCCCAAAGGCCTTGATTGTCCGGGACTTACATGAGCAAAAATCGTGACAGCGATAAAGACGTACCGCCGAACGGATTGTCTGAACCTGAGGCAGACGAACGCTTATTTTTTGCAGAACAAAGTTCACCAATCATTCAAGCGCCTAAACAAGGCAAAGCCGAACATTATCACGGGCATAGAGAGCGCTTAAGACAGCGGTATAAAAAAAGCGGTTCTGAAGCACTTGAAGACTATGAGCTATTAGAGCTCATTCTGTTTCGGCTCATACCACGTCGTGATACTAAACCCATTGCCAAATCGCTCCTTGATACATTTGGCACATTAGCGCAAGTTTTCGGGGCACCAGTCAATCGCCTTCAAGAAGTCAAAGGTATTGGTGAAGCTGTCGCGCAAGACCTTAAACTCATCGCGAGTATCTCTCAACGTACGCTTAAATCTGAACTTCAGAACAAACAAATTCTGGCATCTTGGTCATCAGTCATAGATTACTGTCATTCTGCGATGGCTTTTGAAGAAAAAGAACAATTTCGAATCCTTTTCCTGGATAAGAAAAATGCACTTATTGCCGATGAAGTTCAACAAACGGGCACAATTGATCACACACCAGTATATCCCAGAGAAGTCGTCAAACGAGCACTAGAATTATCTGCCACAGCCATTATCCTAGTACATAATCACCCATCGGGCGACCCTACTCCATCTCGTGCAGACATTGAGATGACAAAACTCATTATGGAAACAGCAAAACCACTTGGAATAACACTGCATGACCACATTATAATTGGTAAGGAAGGTCATGTGAGCTTTAAAGGTTTGCGTCTTTTCTAGCGTTAGCTTCCAAATAATCCAAACAGAAGACATAAAAAAAGCCGCTAATTTCTTAGCGGCTTCTTCAAAACATATGTGCGAGCTAGTCTTCAGACTTTTCAGCTGCCTTTTTCTTAGGAGCAGCTTTCTTTTTTGCTGGAGCCTTTTTCTTAGCAGGCTTTGCAGCCTCTTCCTCATCTTCAGCAGTAAGTTGTTCCTTAGTTACTGTTTCATCAGTAACCTTGATAACTGTCATGAGGTGATCAATTGTTTTCTCTTCAAAGATCGGAGCACGAAGTGACTGCGCAGCGCCCGGTGTCTTTTGGAAATATTCATAGATTTCCTTCTCTTGACCCGGGAATTGGCGAACTTGTTCAAACAATGCACGCTGCAATTCATCTTCTGTAACATCAATCTCAGCGGCTTCACCAACTTGCGATAAGACAAGACCAAGACGTACGCGACGTTCTGCAAGCGCTGTATATTCAGCTCGAGCCTCGTCTTCTGTTGTATCTTCATCTTCAAACGTTTTACCGTTCTGCTCAAGATCCGTGTTTACCTGACGCCAGATATTATCAAACTCAGATTCAACTAGTTTTGAAGGTGTTTCAAACTGATGAAGTTCATCTAATTGATCCAGGATTTGACGCTTAACTTTTTGGCGCGTTAGTTGACCATACTGGCCCTCAATTTGCTCACGAACAACTTCACGAAGCTTGGCTGCAGATTCAAGACCAAGATTTGTAGCAAGTTCGTCATTAATCTCGATATCACCAGCAGCAGCAACTTCTTTTGCCTTAATTTCGAAATTTGCTTCTTTGCCAGCAAGATGTTCGGCTTGATATTCTTCAGGAAAAGTCACTGTTACAACTTTTTCGTCGCCAGCTTTAATACCAACAAGCTGGTCTTCAAAGCCCGGGATAAATTGGTTTGAACCCAAAACCAATTGAGCATCTTCGGCTGTACCACCTTCAAACGCTTCACCGTCAACTTTACCGAGATAATCCATGGTAACGCGGTCGCCCATTTTGGCAGCGCCCTTTTTAGTCTCGTAGTTACGAGCACTGTCCGCAACACGCATGACTTGCTCTTCAACTTCCGCTTCTTCAATATCGACAACTTGGCGCGTAACTGAAAGATTCGTTAGATCAGCAACTTCAAATGTTGGGATAACTTCATATGCAAGAGTGAATTCAAGATCTTTTTTAGCTGCCAAAATTTCTTCGGCTTCGTCTTGATCTTCAGTCATATTAATTTCAGGTTGTGTAGCAGACTTCTCACCGCGTTCTGAAAGAATTTCTGTAGGGCGGCTTTGAATGATCTCATTCACAAGCTCTGCCATAATAGACTTTCCGTATGTCTTCTTCATATGAGACATTGGAACTTTACCCGGACGAAATCCATTGATACGCACTTTATCTTTGGCATCAGCCAAACGCTCATTCAACTGAGTCTCCATATCCGCAGCCGGGATAGTGACCTTAAGTTCGCGCTTCAAACCTTCATTGAGGGTTTCAGTTACTTGCATATCTAACTTCCTATCAATCCGACACATTTATCGGAGATTAAATAATATTTGCCTGACCAGATTTTTTGACCGCTCAATAGGCCTAATCCTGCCTGGAGCTTCATCTCTTTCAAAGTGCGTTATCTGCGAAAGCAAACAACACACTTTGAGAAAAGATGGTACGGGTGAGAAGACTCGAACTTCCACGCCTTGCGGCACTGGAACCTAAATCCAGCGCGTCTACCAATTCCGCCACACCCGCATTCCAGAGGCCCTGATAGACGCCCTTTCAGGTTATGTCAACACGATAACGAGATTGTTTTTCACCAATTACATAACAACCGAGCGTAAGCTGAAGATTTAATCAAAGCACGCAGTAATATTGAAGCATAATTCTGCTGACATTTTGTCAAAAACCGTCAGTCTTTATGATCACTGTCCTTATATACACATATTGGCTATTATTTGATCAGTACAAACTAGAATTGCCACATAATATGACAAAAATATGACGAGCTATGCACACAGCGCATATCTCATATACATATATTGCGCTGCACAAATCGATACAGGTGTACTATATTCAAATCATCAACGGAGCGGAAACGCTTCAATAGATTGAAGGAATATAAAGATGAACATTCGTAAATCATACAAGAACTGGCGCGATTACCGCAGGACAGTGAACGAATTAAATTCCCTGTCATCTCGTGACCTAAATGATCTAGGCATACAGCGTAGTGAAATCACTACAGTTGCTCGCGCAGTCGTTAAGTAATTAAAATTTCGGATCGGTATTCTCCTCCCAATTGAGCCGGTTCGAATTAGCTGACATATTTCTTCCTCCCATGTCAGCTATTTGATAAAGCGCCCACCTATCCTCCTCCCAAGGTGGGCGCTGATCAAAACATAGAATTCAAGCAGCACATCCTCCTCCCAGTGCTGCTGAATAGATCGGCAAACATCCTCCTCCCAGTTTGTCCGTTCGAAATAGATAACACTCGCTGCACCTCCTCCCGCAGCGAGTGTTATTCTTTTTGAGGGCCATTTTCTTCAGACACAAATTATCTCTTCACAGTCATATCAGCTTGGCTTAAAGAACAATTATGACATCATCATCTCATAAACCTATTCACATCATAGGTGGCGGACTTGCAGGCAGCGAAGCTGCTTGGCAGATCGCATCTCGCGACATTCCTGTTATTCTCCATGAAATGCGCCCAAAGCGCGCGACAGAAGCACACAAGACCGAAGGCTTGGCAGAACTCGTATGTTCAAACTCATTCAGGTCTGACGACGCGGAAAATAATGCCGTTGGTGTTCTTCACGCAGAAATGCGTTTGGCCAACTCACTTATTATGAAATGCGCTGACGCAAACCAAGTTCCCGCAGGTGGCGCACTTGCAGTTGATCGTGACGGATTTTCCCAAGCCGTTACCGCCGAATTGGAGGCACACCCGCTAATAACTATTGAACGCGAAGAAGTGGCCGGCCTTCCACCCCAAGAATGGGATCTTTCAATCGTCGCAACAGGTCCTCTCACAGCACCTGATTTAGCAAATTCAATTATTGAGCAAACTCAAAGTGATGCTCTAGCCTTTTTTGATGCCATTGCACCGATTATACACACAGATAGCATCGATATGGATATCTGCTGGTTCCAATCTCGCTATGATAAGATAGGACCTGGCGGCACAGGCAAAGATTACATCAACTGCCCAATGAATGAAGATCAGTATAACGCATTTATTGATGGCCTCATTGAAGGTGATTCGACTGAATTTAAGGAATGGGAAGGCACGCCATATTTTGATGGATGCCTACCAATTGAAGTCATGGCCGAGCGTGGCCGCGAAACCCTACGCCACGGTCCAATGAAACCAAGAGGGCTGACGAACGCGCATGATCCTGAACACAAACCATATGCAGTTGTGCAACTTCGCCAAGATAATGCGCTTGGAACCTTATATAATATGGTCGGCTTTCAAACTAAATTGAAATATGGCGCACAAGCGGATATTTTTCGCATGATTCCAGGCCTCCAAAATGCCGAATTCGCAAGATTGGGCGGTCTACATCGCAATACATATCTTGATTCGCCGAAGCTGCTAGACCCGACACTTCAGCTACACTCGCGAAAGGGATTACGTTTTGCGGGCCAAATCACCGGATGTGAAGGCTATGTTGAAAGTGCAGCAATTGGTTTGCTTACGGGCCGCTTTGCTTCTGCCGATCGACTGGGACAACCAACTGATCTACCTCCAACAACATCAGCATTCGGAGCGCTCTTAAATCATATTACAGGTGGGCATCTAAGCTCAGATGCTGAAAAGGGCAAACGCTCTTTCCAACCTATGAACGTAAATCTCGGGCTTTTCCCGCCACTAGCTGAAGAAGATATTCTCGCAAAACCGGAAGGCGCACGCTGGAAGAAAAAAGAAAAACGGGCTGCAAAAAAGCAAGGGCTTTGCGCGCGCGCGTTAAAAGATTGTGCAACTTGGTTAGAAAACAGCTGCTAATCGCAATTATCAAACATTATCTTTGGTCTCGGCCATCTTGAGACCAAAGCTGCCGCAGATCCAAAGCGATACTTCTGCCGCATCTTGAGGTTCCAAGAATTCGTAAACACCGCCGATAGCACTGCCTTCCTCAAAATTGAGAATAAGTCCCGCCCCATCGTCGGTTAAACTAACTCCAATTTCGCCAGGTTGGATAAGGCGAACAACGTAAGTTTTGCCGACAACTTGTGTCAGGCCAGTTTTACCGTCAGCCAGCCGCATGAATGTGGTGCGACCTTCCTTATCCATCAGCACAGAGCGCACAGCCTCATCAGGGAAAACATTCCCAAATTCCACAATAGCTTCGCCCGGGTCTCGCACGCTTACAGCCTTAGGGTGACGCATAATGCGTAGCGTCAATAAACATATCGCTATGATTGTTGCTAAGAAAATATAGTTAGCTGTATTTTCCAAAAGTATATTCCAAAATTCAATTTACTTCACTTAGAAGATGCCTCGTCGTGAGGTGCGCCACAAGTCCCATTGGTTCTTCAAACCAGACGGCGCGCAACTTTCAACGAGACATCGGGCACCGAACTTAGAAGCACGTTTGAAAATACTATCACAATTTGCCATCCGCAAAAACGCATCGCTCAGTACAGGAGAGATATCTCGTGCATATTCTCTTGCTTTGCGTAAGTGATTCTCTCCATAAGATGCAAACTCGCGAATCACTTCTGCATTCCTAGCTTCATCTACCCCTTTAAGAAAGCTCTCACGATCAAGGCCGGTTTCATTCAGTAATTCCAAGGGAATGTAAAGTTGCCCGCGCGCGCGGTGATCTGCTAGTCGTAACAAATGAGTAGCGACAGAATACGCAACACCAGCATGACCGGAGGTGCTCGCCGCAAATTTAGCATGTTCAGACGATATGATTTGGCAGGATAGCTGCATCAAAATGGATGCAGTCTCACCACAATAACCTTCATATGTAGCAAAGTCCGGCATCGGATCATCATAAAGATCAAATATTCTTGCTCGGCAATATCCATCAAAACTGACGCGGTTTAGATCGTACCGCTCTATAACCTGATTTAGCGCATTAGAAAGCGGGTTGGCCGAAGCTTCGTCTTTTCGTGCATATTCAGCTGTCACTTCACGCCACCATTGTAATCGGATTTCGCCGGGTAATGGCTCGCGAATCATATCGCGAATACGAGAAACTTCTGCATGAAATGCATACAAAACAGCAATCGGCAGTCGATGCGGGTCCCCCATCAACAAGCATGCAAGGTAGCTTGACCTGTCGAAGTTCTTTAAGTTTTCTGAGATAAGTTGATCATCAATATCCATATGCATGATGACTTAAACCACTATAAATGCTGCGCCTACGGCTCGCTGCTCCGCGAGCAGTACATTATATGTTCGAACCGCAGCTCCAGTGCTCATTGGATCACTCGAAATTGCGCGAGATTTAAACGCTTCTTTCAGCTCCAATGGTAACATTTTAATATCTAGCCCCGTACCTACGAGAAAAACCTCAAGATCAGAGGCTTCTCCCCAGACTTTGGAAAACAAGTTAGCGGTTAATTCAGTACCTTGCTCAACATTCCAGCCATAAATTCCAGATGGTAAGCATAACAACGAACCACGATGAGACATATCGGCAAAACGAAACCCACCATTACCGTAGGCATCAATTGGCGCCCGCCCTGGAAAATGAGCCTCATTCATTTTAAGGCTCACATCGGGTATTTGCTGATCGCCAGCTTCACTCACGTATCAAATTGCACAGGAAGTGTGCCCTCTGTCTCATCCTTCTTCTTTACTTTGTCATCCAATCCTTTACGGAAATCTTCTGGGCGCAATTTAAACAAGATCAGAATCGGCGCTGCGATAAAGGTTGATGAGTATGTGCCGACAATAACACCAAAGATCATGGCGAATGTGAATGATTGGATCACCTCACCACCAAACAGGAACAATGCAAGAAGAGCAAGCAATGTCGTTACAGACGTAAGCATTGTACGCGAGAGCATTTGATTAACTGAAAGATCAAGCAACGCATCAAGCGGCTTCTTTTTGTATCGCCTTAGATTTTCTCGAACACGGTCATAAACCACCACGGTATCGTTAAGCGAATAACCAACAATGGTCAGTACCGCCGCGACACTTGAAAGGTTGAACTCAACACCCGACAATACAAATATACCTATCGTAAGCAATACATCATGGAAAGTCGCGACGACAGCACCAATTGCAAACTGCCATTCAAAACGAAGCCAAATATAGATCAGGATCGCAAACAAAGCGCCACCAACTGCTAGCGCACCTGCTGTTGCAAGTTCTGATGATACAGTTGGACCCACAACCTCGACACGTCTAAATTCATATTCACTGTCAAGTTCAGCGCGAACGAGTGTTACAACATTTTGCTCTGAACTCTCACTACCATCTTGGGCTTGAACCCGAATAAGAACTTCTTCGGGCGAGCCAAATTCTTGAACTTGAACATCGCCTAAATTTAATTCCGACATACGTGTACGAAGATCACCCAAGTCTGCGGGCCCATCTTGTGAACGAACCTCAATTATGGAGCCACCTTTAAAATCAATGCCGTAGTTCATATCAATAGTGAAGAACAATGCAACAGAGGCAACCGCCGCAAAGACAGACGCAATAAACGCGGCATTCCGAAGCTTCATAAATTTAAAATTAAATTCGCTCGGTAACATACCCATTAAGCCATCAGGCAGAGCTTTGGGACGGCGACGCTTAAACCAGAACGCCATCATCCAACGTGTTAGGGTAAATGCCGAGAAGACAGTTGTTATAATACCAATTGTTAAAGTAACCGCAAAGCCCTTAACAGGGCCAGTACCGACGAAGAACAGAATTGCAGCTGCGATCAGCGTTGTAATATTAGCATCTAAAATTGTCGTTAGCGCGCGCGCAAAACCAGCTTCGATTGCCTGAACTAGGTTTCGCCCTGCCCGAGCTTCTTCCCGAATACGTTCATAAATCAGAACATTGGAGTCAACCGCCATACCGACGGTTAGAACGATACCCGCAATACCTGGCAGCGTAAGCGTCGCGCCAAACAGCGTCAAAATCGCCATAATCATCACAATATTCGCAATCAAGGCTATATTGGCAACAATTCCAAGCACGCCATAGGCAAGAATCATAAATACGACAACCAAAACAGCGCCGATTATGCCAGCAACTTTACCTGCTGCAATAGAATCTGCTCCAAGGCTTGGACCAACTGTTCGCTCTTCAATGATTGTGAGCGTCGCAGGCAATGCACCCGCACGCAACAGAATCGCAAGATTATTGGCTTCTTCAACAGTAAAGTTACCAGAGATCTGTCCTGAGCCACCCAAAATTGGTTCATTAATACGTGGTGCGGAAATAACCTGATCATCAAGTACAATTGCAAATGGAAGGCCAACATTTTGTTGTGTTGCCTGCCCAAAACGCTGAGCACCCTTGGTGTCAAAACGGAATGTAACAATGGGTTCATTGGTTTGTTGATCAAAACCAGCTTGCGCATCAACCAGATTTTCGCCAGCAACCAAAACGCTTCTTTGAATAAGGTAAGAACCTTCTGCTTCGTTTGATGCAGGCAAAATCTCAGATGTAGCAGGTGGTCGACCGTTTATAGCCTCTTGAACGGGCATTGACGTATCAACCATGCGAAATGTGAGTTTCGCTGTTGTTTTAAGTATTTCCTTTAGCTGTTGAGGGTCCTCAAGCCCAGGGACTTGAACCAGCAAGCGATCGCTGCCTTGGCGCTGAATTGTTGGTTCTGTTGTTCCCAACTCATCAACACGACGTCTGACAACCTCAATTGATTGCGCAACAGCAGCTGAAACACGATAATCAATACCAGCTTCTGATAAAGAGAACCGCAGTAACCCTTCTTGAGGTTCCTCACGCGTAATCTCTACAATAGTACCGCCACCGAGCAATCCACCATCAACCGGTACCAGAAGTTCGTCTAAAATATCCTTAGCCTGCTCGATTTCATCATTATTGCGAATGCGAACCTGTACAGCTTGTCCAGCAGCAGAAAGCCCCGTGTAACCGATGCCCTCGGCCCTTAGAAGCCGTCTCACATCATCTCGTGTCGTCTGTATACGCTCTTCAATGATTTCGTTGCGCTCAAGGCGCAATAACATGTGCGAGCCACCTTGAAGATCAAGGCCAAGCGTTACCTGCCCTTTCGGCATAAAGTCTGGAAAATTTTTTAACGTATTCTCAGAAAGTAAATTTGGCAGAGCAACAACAGCGCTCATGAAAACGGCTAACCAAATAAGGGTTGTTTTCCAACGGGCAAAGTAAAGCATATATGTCTCGATAAGATATGTATGATCATAGCTTCCGAAGAAACTATGATCAATTTAAGGCCTATTCTTTTACAGGCTCGGATTTAGCGCGAACGTCCGCTAGTAGCGAACGCATAACACGCATTTTCGTACCATCAGCAACTTCGATTTCAAGCTCGGCATCATCGACAACTTTAGATACTTTACCGATAATTCCACCGCCTGTAACAACCTGATCGCCACGACGAACAGCGCTCAACATTTCAGCACGTTTCTTTTGCTGATTGCGCTGTGGACGAATGATCAAAAAATACATTACAACAAAAATGAGAACGAATGGAATAATCGTAGCAACGATATCACCACCACCACCTGTGGCTGACTGAGCATAAGCTGGGGTTACAAACATAAAAAACTCCCTAATGGATGACCATTTTAAAATTAGAATTAGTTGAGCGGAATATAGTGTTCAAAAACGGGAATGCAACGACAAACCACTGCTTTTGCGTATCAAATATCAAACTCTAAGCAATATGAAGCCTGTGCTAACGCAAGTTTATTTGATAATCAACGTCTTCAAGGAAATTCGAGGCGTTAAAAATGAACGAAACAACACTAAATAAAATCATGTCAGAACTAGAACTTCTGCGCAAAGCAGTTCAATCCATCGCTCCTAAGGCGAAAAAAGAAATCAATTTCCAATCAGCTGACTGTTTTGTCTGGTCGCCCACAAGTTCGTTTTTACAACCCGTAGCCGATCCAAATCGGATCAATATAGGCCTTATCAAGGGTGTTGATCACGTCCGTGATATCCTTATCGATAATACTGAACGTTTTGCGGATGGGCTTCCAGCAAACAATACACTGCTTTGGGGTGCTCGCGGCATGGGCAAATCATCATTGGTAAAATCAGTGCATGCGCACACAGCCGCAAACAGAAATGCAGAAATTAAGCTTATTGAGATTCATCGTGAAGATATTGATACGCTTCCTGAGCTATTAAACATTCTACGTGCTCAAGATACACGGTTCATATTGTTTTGCGATGACCTGTCATTTGATCATGACGATACATCCTATAAGTCTCTAAAAGCAGCACTAGATGGAGGAATTGAAGGCAGGCCGGATAATGTGATTTTTTACGCAACATCCAACCGCCGCCATCTACTCCCCCGCAACATGATGGAAAACGAGAGCTCTACCGCAATTAACCCGCACGAATCTGTCGAGGAAAAAGTATCGCTCTCTGACCGTTTCGGACTATGGTTGGGTTTTCATAAATGCAATCAAGATGACTATTTATCAATGGTTTACGGTTATGCAGAGCATTTTAATCTTGAGATCGATAAAGATAGTTTAAAAGCTCAATCATTGGAATGGGCGACCACCCGAGGATCTCGCTCTGGACGTGTCGCATGGCAATTCACGCAGGACTTGGCGGGGCGCCTTGGTAAAAAACTCTCATAAATAATGAAAAGGCCCGTCTACTTGAACGAGCCTTTTCATCTTATTTTCGCCTGGAGGGCGTCTTTTATTCAAGATATGATATCGGGTTTTTGGGAACAGCTTTATCCCGTACTTCAAAATGAAGTTTCGGGCGTTTTGCCGATCCGGACATACCACTGTGAGCAACCACCTGACCACGTGTAACTTTATCCCCTCGACTCACATTCAAGCTTCGTGCATGGGCATAAACAGTCACAAGATTATCATCATGACGAACCAGAACAGTGTTTCCAAATCCTTTTAAACCGCTATCGGCATATATAACCACGCCATTTTCCGCAGCTTTAATAGGAGATCCCTCTGGCATTAAGATATCAATGCCATCATTTCGCTTTCCTGCTTCCGTTTTACCGCCAAAACTTGTCACAATTTGTCCTTTGGCAGGCCAGCGAAGCTTGTCAATGCCTGTTTTCTTTGGTGCAACGACATCTGTTTCTATTTTAGCAGTCCGCGTAAGTGCATCGTTTTTCTCGGAGATCGACTTCTTCGTTGCTGCTAATTTTTCGCGACCAGTCCGATCAACTACAGGCACCTTTGCTGAAACGGACGCCGTCATTGTATTATCAGGTGCCATCGCTTTAAACGACTTGTTTGGAATAGTCAGACGTTGACCTATCCGAATATTTGAAGACGTCAAGCCATTTGCAGCTTTAAGTGCCGATACACTAACTCCATGCTTATACGCTACGCGGTTTAGCGTATCACCTGAAGAAACTGTGTAGGCACCTGTATTACTTACAGCTTTTTTAGTCGGCGTTGCGAATGGCTTATTACTCACAACCTTCAACATTCCGTCCCGCACATTTGGAACAGGAGCGCTAGAACCACGTGGGAACATCGTTTTGCTTCCACGGTGAGAATTTGCAGACTTCGTCAATACATCATTATCAGGCGCCGAAACTGGAGCTGCTGATGAATAAGCATAAACCGGTATCGTGAGTATCTGTCCTGATTTAATTGTACGAGAATCTACAATATTATTAGCTCGCAGGATTTCAGCTGCCGGAACACCATAGCGCCGAGATAGATTATATACAGTTTCGCCCTCTGATAGTGAGACTTTTGTTCCACCGATTGTCGACCAACCACCTTTACGTGCTTGAGTTTTTGGTGGGATCGAACCAGTCACAATAGGATCTGGTGTCATCGGAACGAGTGATTTCGGTTGGGATACAGGCTTAATAGATCCTGTTACAATAGAATTCTGAGTACTTGGCGCTATCATTCTTACAGGCGCCTTAGCAACTATTGGGGCTTCAACAACGTTGTTGAGAGACTTTTTCTCCTTACGTGAAAGAGCCTTGCGAACTTTATCTGCGAATGATGGTTTTGTTGATGCTGGTAATGTTTCACGAACTACGCTTGTTTGTTTAGCAGGAGTAGCTGCTGCTTGATACAAATCTCGTGGCGCATTTGCGGGATTGTTTGATATCGAAGCAGTATGAATAGGTGACGGAGATCTTGTGGCATCCGGATATTGCTGAACGGTTGCTTGCCGCTGATAAGTGGACGGAGCACGATAATCGCCAGGATAACTTTGTGTCTGAGTACCATTGCCAACGGGCGCCAACCCATCTGCAAGTGGCTGTTTTACCGAAGCTGTTGTCAGCTGACCATCATTTAGGGCATTATGATACGAAAATCGACTCATGTCCGAACTGCAACCAGCGATAGTGCCAGCCATCAAAACCATCGAGAGGGTCTTTAACGTTGTCCGATAAGGACGAGATAACTCATATTTACTCATAATCAACACCAATTACGCAAAACAATATGTGCGTATTAAAGCGCGTTAATGTTACCGAGCAGTTAAATTTACCAAAAAAAAACTATAATGCGCCATTTGAGTCAAAATTAAAGCGCGGCGGCAAGTCCCTCAAGCAATGGGCTATCATAAACCTCGAACAGGTCTTCTCGCTCAAAACGGCTTCCAATTTTTGTAAGACGAACCATTTTTGCTGTACCATTACCGAGGGATAACGGGGCAATCATTACGCCGCTTGATGTTAGAAATTCAACGAAATGACGCGGCATATCTTTAAAACTTGCCGAGACGAAGATCCGGTCAAATGTACCCTCACCTTCCACACCTTGGAGACCATCTGCATGTTTTGCAATTACATTTGTTGCACCGATTTGCTCATACTTCTCATTGGCTAAAGTCACATGATTTTTGTAACGATCCACCGTCAAAACTTTTTCGCCTAATCTCGACAACACAGCACCGGAATAGCCACTTCCGCATCCAACTTCCAAAATTTTATGATGTGATTGGACATCTAATTGCTGAAGTAATCTGGCTAGCGTATCTACGCTTTCACAAAACCCACCGCAGGCAATAGGGAACATCTGAGAACTATATACAGTATTTTTAAATTCCGGAGAAAGAAATATACGGCGCGGAATGCTTTCGATTGCGGTCAACAGTGCATTACCTGTTACATCAAGGCCTCGAAGCCTGAGTAACATCGCAGCAAGTTGTTCTCTTTCAAGCGCCTGATTGCTCATGTTTAAAATGCCTGTTCTAGAGCCTTCCTCAATTCATGATCGGTCATATCTACCCTAACTGGTGTTATCGATATCTTACCATGAGATAGTGCTGCCAAATCAGTACTTCCACATTCTTCATGTTCACCTTCTTTAAACTTAAGCCAGTAATAAGGCCTTCCAACACCGTCAATTCGCTCTTCAATTGTTAAACCGTGCATGCGTCTTGCTTGTCGCGATATCATAACATGCTGATCGTCATCACTAAGTTCAATTGGAAAGTTTACATTCAAGAATGAATTTGTCGGCAAATCAATATCTATTAGTTTCTTTAAAATAGATGCTGCCATTTTTTGCGAGACATCCCACTTTACCGGACCAATTCCCAAGCTCCAATCATGAGCTTGACTAAGAGCAATGGATTTGATTCCCAAAATAGCACCTTCCATAGCCCCAGCAACTGTGCCTGAATATGTTATGTGGTCCGCTGCATTTTGCCCTGCATTTACACCAGAAAGAATTAGATCAGGCGGATTATCCATCAATTGACGAACAGCTACAATGACGCAGTCCGTTGGTGTGCCGTTTACTGCAAAGACATGTCTTTCTATTTCACGAACCCGAAGTGGTTGAGCCAATGTAAGAGCATGCGAAACACCACTTTGATTGGTCTCCGGTGCCACAACCCAAATATCATCTGAAAGCTCCGTGGCAGCTTTACAAAGAACCACAAGACCCTCTGCATCAATCCCGTCATCATTTGTAACCAATATACGCATTGTGCAAAGTCCTATGAATGAGAGAGATCTTACCGTTTTTCTATTTTGGTGACGCCACCCATATATGGCAAGAGTACATCTGGCACTGAAATGGAACCATCCTCATTGAGATAATTTTCCATGACAGCAATAAGACAGCGACCAACGGCAACACCCGATCCATTGAGTGTATGCACAATTTGCGTGGTTTTACCATCTTCCAAACGATAACGCGCATTCATGCGTCTACCTTGAAAATCGCCACAGACTGAGCAAGAAGAAATCTCACGATAAGCATCCTGCCCGGGCAACCAAACTTCGATATCATAGGTTTTACGCGCACCAAAGCCCATGTCACCACCACAAAGCGTAACAACACGATAATGGAGCCCGAGCTTTTGCAAAACAGCTTCTGCACACCCCACCATGCGCTCCAGCTCATCTAAAGAACTATCAGCGTCCGTAATTGAAACCATTTCGCACTTCATAAATTGGTGCTGCCTTAACATGCCACGTGTATCTCGACCTGCAGAACCAGCCTCAGATCGAAAACAAGGCGTCAGCGCTGTATATCGCAGCGGCAACTGCTTCTGATCAAGAATCTGTTCGCGTACAAGGTTGGTTAGAGACACCTCCGCAGTAGGAATAAGCCACCTACCCTCTGTGGTGTGAAATAGATCCTCGGAAAATTTAGGTAGTTGACCGGTACCAAATAAGGCTTCATCACGCACCAATAGTGGTGGATTAATTTCCTCTATTCCATGCTCGACCGTATGAACATCAAGCATAAACTGACCCAAGGCACGCTCCAAGCGAGCTAGACCACCTTTTAACACAGTAAATCTAGACCCGGACATTGCGGCCGCAGCCTCAAAATCCATGAGCCCTAATTCTTCACCAATTTCAAAATGTTCTTTTGCTGGGTGATTCCAACCGGGTTTTTGGCCAACTTTTCTCTCTTCGCGATTGTCATCTTCGGTAAGACCTTCGGGAATATCTGAATATGGAATATTCGGAAGTGTAGCCAATAAATCAGACAGAGCAGCATCGGCTGTTCGAGCTTCTTCCTCAACTGACTGCATCTCGTCTTTTAACTTGGATACTTCGGTCTTCAACGCTTCGGCTTTGTCAAAGTCCTTCTGGCCCATAGCAGCGCCGATTTCTTTTGACGCACTATTGCGACGAGATTGCATGTCTTGAAGTTTCTGAACGATCGAGCGACGCGCTTCATCGGCCTTAAGAACTAAGTCCGCTTGCTTTTCCGCTCCGCGCACTAAAAGCGCAACATCTAATAGTTCGGGGTTTTCACGTATCCATTTAATATCAAGCATGATGGTCCAACAGTCTTATTGAGGGGGTTGAAGTACGTCCAAAAGGTGCGACTTACTCTTCGTCTTCGTCAGAATATCCCGACTTCTTCAGCTCTTCTTTTCTACGTCGATCAACTATGCGAGCGCAATAGATAGCGACCTCGTAAAGAAGGATTGTAGGCAATGCAAGGCCTATCTGAGAAGCAGGATCAGGCGGCGTTAGCACCGCAGCCATAATAAAGGCAAGTACGATGGCATATTTCCGCTTCGTGGAAAGTGTCTCCGCAGTCAGCAATCCAGCACGCGCCATCAGCGTTGTTACCACAGGCAACTGAAAGACAAGACCAAACGCAAAGATAAGCGTCATAATAAGACTTAAATATTCAGACGTCTTCGGAAGTAATGTGATTGACGCAACGCCAGATCCCCCTAGCTGCTGCGTACCTAAGAAAAACAACATCGCCACAGGAATAAGAACGAAATAAACAATTGCACCGCCGATGATAAACAAAATCGGCGAAGCAATAAGGAATGGCAAAAATGCTGAACGCTCATTTTTATAAAGACCTGGTGCAACAAACTTATAAATCTGTGTCGCGATCACAGGAAATGACAGCAACATACCACCAAAAAAGCCAATTTTAACTTGTGTGAAGAAGAACTCTTGAGGTGCCGTGAAAATAAATTTTATTTCCTGATCTTGAATACCTGACCATTCAACAGCCCATGAGTACGGCAAAATGAGCAAATTATAAATCTGGCTGCCCAATGCAAAACAAAAAGCAAATGCAATGATGAAACCAGCAACCGCCCAAATCATACGGCGGCGCAATTCAACTAAATGCTCAACAAGTGGCTGCGGTTGGTCATCGATCTCCGCTTCATTACTCACGGGATCGTTCATTTGACCTTAGCCTTTCCTGTATCGACGCTTGCGCCTTTTGTTTTTGCTATTGTTGTACGTGGTTTACGCACATTTGTTTTTGGTGCAACTGGCGACTTATTTGTCGACGTTTTTGCGGCAGGTTTACGACCGGTTGATTTACGAACCGGTGCGGTCGTTTTTTTCGGTGCAGCAGCTTTCTTTGCGGCTGTCTTCTGCCCAGCAGCTTTACGTGCTGTTGTTTTACGCACTGGTGCCTTTGCAGCAGCAGCCTTCGCCTCTTTCTCGCCCACTGAACGAGCTGCATCAGAAATTTCTTCCGGCTTCGGCACCCATGGCTTTACAGGCTTAGCATCTTCTACCGCGTCACTAATTTCCGCACCAACGTCATTGACTGCGTCTTTTACCTGATTAAGCGGATTGTAGCTTTTAGCCTCAGCAACTGTTTGCCTCAACTCATCTAATTCAGATTCTTCCAGTGCATCGTCAAACTGCCGTTTGAAATCATTTGCCATGCCACGATATTTTTTAACCGTGCGCCCAAACGCACGAAGCATGGGCGGCAAATCCTTTGGACCAACCACCAAAATCAAAACCACAGCAACCATAAGCAGCTCAGGCCAGCCAATATCGAACATACTAGATAACTTTCAACAGTATCAATCTAACGAAATGAAAAGCTATTAAACTTTATCTTTTTCGGCTTGTTTTTCAACTTCAACTGTTTTTGATTCAGCCGTATCGACTTCCTCTTTCATACCGCTTTTAAAGCTTTTAATACCTTTAGCGACATCGCCCATCAATTGTGGAATTTTACCGCGGCCAAAGAAGACCAATACAACTAGCAAAATGATGACAATCTGCAGGGGACCAATATTTCCCATAATTTACTCCTAATGTTCTTTCTTTTTATGTAGGATATTTATGCAGAAGATTCAAACAAGAATACGTCCTGATCATTAATTTTTAAAAATACATCAGAAGCTGATTGGGGCAAGTTGCCTGCACGGATACTCGCATGGATAAGATTATCGGTGCCTGATACCGCTAATTGCAGCTGTTCAAGCCTACCAACAAACTTTCTGGTAATGATACGAGCCGGCATACCGCCTGCTTTAGTATCAACCATCACACCTGAATGTCTGATGGCGACGTCGAGCTTTATTCCATCTGCAAATTTTGCAGCATCCACCACGCCTACAGGCGTATCCACTTTACCTGATTTAGTTGTTGCTGAAAGTACATTAAGATCAGAGAAAAAGCTTGCTGTGAAAAGGTCTTTGGGGGTTTGATAAAGATCACGACCAGTACCAACTTGTACAAGTTTTCCATCCTTTAAGAGTGCAATTCGATCAGCCACTTGCATAGCTTCATCAGCATCGTGCGTTACAATAATAGATGTGGCGCGCGCTTCACGCAAAATAGAAAGAGTATCACTACGAACGACCTCTTTAAGTCTTGAATCCAAACCTGAAAATGGCTCATCCATTAAAAGAACAGACGGTCGCGGCGCGATGGCTCGAGCCAAGGCAGCCCTTTGCTGCTCACCACCGGATAAAAGATGTGGGTAAGCATTTTGGTATTGTTCAAGCCCTACCCTTCTCAATGAGAGGATCGCCTGTTTTTCAGCCTCATCAGCAGAAAGAGCAGTTAATCCAAATTTCGTATTATCCAATATTGTCATGTGCGGAAAAAGCGCAAAATCTTGAAACATAAGTCCAATGCCGCGTTTCTCAGGCGGTAATGCTTTTTTCGGATTAGCAATCTCTTGCCCGTTGAGTAAAAGCCGTCCCTGGCTTTGAACTTCAATCCCCGCCGCAAGTCGAAGCAAAGTGGTTTTACCAGAGCCAGACGGCCCAAGAAGACACATGACTTCGCCCGGTTTCACTGTTAAATCTATACCACAAAGAACAGGTTCACTGTGATAACTATGATGAATATTTTCAAAAGTCAGGCTAGCTGCAAAGCTCACGCCTGCCTTTTGGCGAATATCCATACTGATACTTTTGTCTGAATTTGGTGCCATATTCTAAAGCCGCAATTTGGAACTTAGATTTAAAGTTCCTTCAACTGCTTTAATCCACTTCATCACCCATTGGTGTCAAGAGGCCAAGATCTTCCAAATCCATATCTGAAATCGGATCTTCATCTTCGGTTAGCTCATCACCATCAAACGGAACAGGAATTTGAAAATTACTGGGAATGCGGCTGGACAGCAAACCGGAGCCTTTTAATTCATCCAGTCCAGGTAGAT
The DNA here is from genome assembly GCF_900537175.1 of Lentilitoribacter sp. Alg239-R112. Classification (GTDB taxonomy): domain Bacteria; phylum Pseudomonadota; class Alphaproteobacteria; order Rhizobiales; family Rhizobiaceae; genus Lentilitoribacter. The sequence goes on from NZ_LS999833.1 coordinate 1,317,448, forward strand.
CTTTAAGGTTTTCCAACCCAAAATGATCGAGGAAATCGCGGCTTGTACCATATGTTACGGGTCTACCAGGCGTGCGTCTACGCCCCCGCATACGTACCCATTCGGCCTCCATCAACAAATCTAATGTACCTTTTGAAGTCGCGACACCACGAATTTCTTCAATCTCGGCACGTGTGACCGGCTGATGATAAGCAATAATTGCAAGAACCTCGAGTGCAGCACGTGAAAGTTTACGAACTTCTGTTTCTTCTTGCCGAATGAGAAATGAAAGATCCGCCGAAGTTCGAAACGCCCATGCGTCATCAATACGCAGCAAATTTATGCCACGAGATGCATAAAAATCAGATAACCGCAGCATCACGGCTTCAACATCGATGCCATCAGGCAGTTTAGACGCAATAAATTTTTGAGAAACGGGCTGCCCAGAGGAAAATACCAGCGCCTCCGCAATACGCTCTGCGTCCTTAAGTGCATGATCGCGCAACGCGTCAACTGCATCTTCTGACTGAATAGAATGATGACCAATGTCATCATCCATATATTCATCACGATGTTCGCCCATCTCGGTCAAGCCACCATCTTCATTCATTGACCTTCACTCCCATTCATCGCTAAGGTAGCATCCACCATTGTGCTTGTCTTCGATCTTGTTGAATTTCGCAAAAATATCGGTGCAAAAACACCATCTTGGCGAATATCGAAGTAGCCTTCACGAACCATTTCCAAGGAAGCTGCAAACGAGCTTGCCAGCGCAGTTTTTCGTTCTGTCTCATCCTCGTGCAGATATTTTATCAAAAAGCTATCAAGTGCCGTCCAATCGGCGATTTCACCCAACATACGCGATAAAATTCCACGCGCATCTTTAAGCGACCAGACCTTTCGGCGCTCAATCGTCACCTGAGAACGAGAGTTCCGCTGACGTTGTGAGGCGTATGCAGTCAACAAATCGTAAAGCGAGGCGGAAAAATCAGATGTCTTTTCAATCACGATCGGTTCTGGCATGCCGCGTGCGAATACATCTCGACCCAATCTGTTGCGATTAACTAGTCGCGTCGCAGCCTCACGCATCGCCTCAAGCCTCTTCAAGCGAAACGCCAATTGCTGGGCCATTTCCTCACCCGAAACTTCTTCTTCATCATTTTGACGCGGTATGAGAAGTTTGGATTTTAAGAATGCAAGCCAAGCTGCCATAACCAAATAATCCGCAGCAAGTTCTAAACGTAATTTGCGGGCATTTTCAACAAATTCAAGGTATTGCACAGCCAATTCAAGGACTGAAATTTTGGCAAGATCCACTTTTTGCGTACGCGCAAGATGGAGCAGCAAATCGAGCGGACCTTCAAAACCTTCCAAATCCAGGACGAGACTTTTATCACTAATGGCTCTATCCGGGTTAATTTCATCCCAGAGCTTCTCCATTGGAGCAGAGCGTTTATTCTGCTTAAGCATATTTGATGGGACCACCGCATCATCATGAGCGTTGGTATCAGCTGCTAAATCCAGTTTACTCTTGTCATCGTCTGCAGTCATTTGCCCTCGATCGATTACGAGGCGTTGATTCCAAACTCGCTAATCAAAGCCTCAAACTCCTGGCGAATATCTTGCTCATCAATGTCATCAGGTTCTGCTAAACTCGAAAGCACCGCCGCGGCTCTTGTGTGAGACGCACCTGACAAAATTGGAGTGTTGGAGGCTACCGTCTCCATCTCATCCATATCCCCACCACAGTGTAGTACAATATCACAACCGGCGGAAAATATTCTTGAGGTTCTTTGTGCGAAATCCCCAGAAAGTGCATTCATTGACACATCATCAGACATTAAAAGTCCATCAAATCCAATTTCCGAGCGAATAATATCATGAATAACGATCGCAGACGTTGTCGCAGGATTGCTTGTATCAATGTCAGAAAACACCACATGAGCCGACATAGCCATCAATTCTTCCGATAAAGCTTTAAACGGAATAAAATCGGAGGCAGATAAGTCTAAGTGGGGTGTTGTAACTATTGGCAATTCTTTATGTGTATCTGCCATTGCACGTCCATGCCCAGGCATGTGCTTTATAACAGGCAAAACGCCACCTGCTTTCAAGCCCTCGCAGGCTACACGACCCATTTTAACAACATCTTCCGCCCGTTTTGAATATGCTCTTGTCCCAATCACCTCATGACCATCTGGCGAGGGCACATCCAAAACCGGTAAACAGTTCACATTGATACCAAGCGACAACAAATCGAACGCATGTAAACGCGACATCAGCCAAACTGCATGGAGCCCGACATCTGCTTTTTTCTGATAAATTTCACCCAACTGAGAAGCTGAAGGGTAATTGGCTGCAATTGGAGGTCTTAGTCTTTGTACCCGACCACCCTCTTGATCAATCAATATGGGAGCCTGCGGATTATCAATAGCTGTTCGTAAGTCCTTGGTCAGTCGAAGGACCTGTTCGGCATTTTCAATATTTCGACTAAATAAAATAAAACCGAACGGGTTTTCTTCTTTAAAGAAAGCTCGTTCGGCCTCATTAAGTGAAAGGCCAGCACAGCCTAAGATCATTGCTTTTGATTCTCTCATAAAAAGAGAATACTGACACAAATGCCTACCTGCAATTATTTATCTTGTAACAAAGCAACTTCCGCCAGCGGACTTATATCGCGAGCAAAGCGAATTTGCCTCTGAACGTTCACCAACCTGAATGCGGACACGATGGAAAGTTCCCTTCCCGGCAATGTCTGCTTTTTGATATTCTACACCGCGACCACCAAGAACTGAATTGTAGCGCGTTACAAGGTTCTGATAACTTGATTGAGCAGCGGCAAGTGAAGGTTGCGATGCAATCTGCATATAATAACCAGAGAAATTTTCTACAGGTTGTGCAACAGGTTCTGTAACTGCTGGCTGCGTCGCTACAGACGTCTGTGTTTCAACTGTAACAGGCGCAGCAGATGCTGTTTCTCCGTTTGTTGAAGTGTCAGTTGTAGTTGACGTATCTGTATTGTCCACTTGTCCACTATTTGCAGATACCAACGGATCTACGACGGGAGTATCGTCTGCCACAGCCGCAACTTCCTGCTCAGCTGATGCAGCCGACAACGCGTCGGCAGATGCTTGGGAAACGGTGTTCTGATTACCAAATACCTGATCAGGTTGCGGTGTGTCCGCTTGCGCTTGTTGCGTTGGTGCTTCAGGAGCTGTTTCTTCACGAGTGATTATTGTTCCATCAGCCTGCACAACAACAGTACGAACTTTTTTAGGCACAATAAGGGGTTGAACAGTTCCATTTGCAGCGGAGAGATCTGTTTGTTCGCCAGAAACCAATCGATCTTCGATCTTTTCAACACTATCACGGCCTTCTAGCGGTAACAGATTAGGGTCAAGAGTTCGTTGAACGATATCAACTGGTTCCTCCGTTGATTCAACCAAACTAGGTTGACTTGCGACACTAGTATCATTGCCTTCTACTTGAGTATAAACCGCCTGATCCTGATTTGGCACATCTGTTCCACCGGGATCGGCAGGCTCCTCTTTAATGGGAGAATTATCAGCTTTAATCAGAACAGGCTCACTAGAGCCGCCATCTACAGATGACAAATTATTGTAAACAAAATAACCGCCCGCACCGAAAACCAAGAGCGCAAACATTCCAACCGCTGCAAATTTACCGGTGTTTGAATTATCTGCATTGGGTGTGCTTTGCAAATCTTGCCAATTGGCCTGGCTTTGAGATACGTCTATCCTTTCAGGTTGCATTAATACCGCCGGCGCAGCAGCATCCATAGAAACGTCGTCCGAATCTCCGGTTCGGTCTTCATTCACTGCACTCATATCAAAAAAGGAACTAAAGTCCTGAGTCGATTCTTGAGTGGATTCATTAGACGCTTCGGCACTAGAATTTTCAGCCGCCTCTTGCGGATTACTATCTTTGTACAATTGTGAGAATTCTTCTTCTAATTCAGAATCCAGATCCGCATCATAGGATGCTTCCTGCGCTACATTCACAACGGCTGGCTCGATAGAAGGCACGTCAAATTCTATTGTTTTCTCCACATCATCGTTCGCATCGATAACGGCAGACATATCTACCTCGCCAGCGTAAGATTCCTGTGTGACAGGCTCGGTAACCGACTGCGATACTGATGCATCAACAACGGTTTGAAACGTCTCTACTGATTGGGTAATTGGTTCCTCAATCTTCTGAGCATGCTCTGAGATGACCTCTTGTGCCTGATCAACGGGTTCATTAATCTGCAATCCATCTGAAAGTTGGTTCTGCAAGTTTGCCAATTCTTGTTCTAAATCATTCGCAAAATTGTCACCAACCGCTGGCATATTATCATCTGTCGGTACATTAACATTACTTATGATGTTTTCTTGAGGGTTCGGAACATTATATCGTGCCATTTCCGCCAGAACGTTATCTTGGTCGTTTTCTTGAACATTATCAGGCTGATAAATAGGCATCTCGACAGGCTCACGAGTAAACGTAGTTCTTTGCGGACGTACTTCAGGCACTTCCGGCTCTACTGGCGCTTGCTCTGGTGCGGAAAAGACTTCATCAGTGGTGGATGGTGCCTCGGATTCACTTTCTAATGCGTCTATGCCAAATTCACGCATCAACTCTGCTTCAAGATCTGACGCCATCGTATTTTCAGCTCTTGCGGGCTCGCCAAGCGGAGCAGGATTTTTATTATAACCCATCATGCGGGCCAATTCGTCGACAGGATTTTCGACCGTTTGGTCTGCTTCTTTTTCAGGTGTAATTCTTTGATTCAATTCATCGGTCATAATACTTCACTTCTCCTGGCAAATGTTCTGCCATGTCAATGTGGAGAAATATTGACACTAGCGCATTTCCAGTGGTGCTTCCGTACCTGTAATCGATAAACCAGACCGCAAGATAGAAGCAATTGCATAAACTAGGCCAAGTCTGGCCGCAGTTAATTCTGCACTTTCATGGTTAATAAACCGTAATTCTGGGCGTTCTTTTCCTAAATTCCAGTGAGAATGCAGCATACTAGCTAAATCATAAAGATAAAATACAACTTTATGTGGCTCATGCCCCAGTGCTGCACTCTCAATAACCCGAGGGTACTCAGCAAGTTTCGCAATCAAACGCAACTCAGTCTCATCCGTGAGCGTTGAAGCATCGATGTTTTTCAGCCTATCAATCGAAAAATCCTCTTCCGGGAATGCCTCAGCAGCCTGCCTAAACACAGAATGACAGCGAGCATGCGCATATTGGACGTAAAATACAGGGTTATCTTTTGATTGCTCGGTAACTTTAGCAAAATCAAAGTCCAATGGCTCGGAGCTTTTACGATAAAGCATCATAAAGCGTACAGAATCCGAACCCACTTCATCGACGACATCTCGAAGTGTAACAAAGTCGCCTGACCTTTTAGACATTTTGAACGGTTCGCCATTGCGATAAAGCTTGACCAACTGACACAATAGAACCGTTAAGTCAGTTTTACCGTCAGAAATACCATGGGCCAGCGCTTCCATACGCTTAACATACCCCCCATGATCTGCACCCAACACAAAGATTGTTTCTTCAAACTCTCGTTCAAATTTATTGACGAAATATGCGGTATCGGCTGCAAAATAAGTGTATGATCCGTCAGATTTGACCAATGGACGATCTAAATCATCTCCAAAATCGGTCGTTTTGAATAAAAGCTGCTCTCGATCTTCCCAGTCGTCCGGCAATTGCCCTTTTGGAGGTGGTAAGGTACCTTTATAGACAAGCCCCTTGCTCTCCAGCGTATCAATAGCCGCGCCAATGTATGCACCATTATTTTCATGCAGTTGCCGTTCTGAGAAAAATACATCATGTCGAATATTCAACGCAGCGAGATCATCTCTGATCATATCCATCATACCATCGATGGCACGAGGTTTGATGATTGCAAGTCGATCAGATTCACTCATATCTTTCAGTTTAGAGCCATATTCTTCAGCAAGCGCCTTTCCAAGTGGCACAAGATAGTCTCCAGGATAAAGACCTGCGGGAATTTCGCCAATATCATCGCCCAACGCTTCGCAATACCTTAGATAAACAGAATTTGCCAAAACATTGATCTGCACGCCGGCATCATTAATGTAATACTCTTTGGTGACATCATGTCCTGCATAGGCAAGAAGATTTGCAAGAGCATCACCCACAACCGCACCACGACAATGACCAACATGCATTGGACCTGTTGGATTTGCAGACACATACTCGACGTTAATTTTACGTGCCGGAGAAATTTGATCTCTCCCGTAATCTTCCCCTTGCTCAACCATCCGAACAACTTGCTTTTGCCAATAAGTTGCCGACAGGTTTAGGTTAATAAAGCCAGGACCAGCAACATTAACCGATGCTATATCTTCATCGCTTGATAGAGCATTGGAAATCTGAGTAGCTAATTCGCGCGGATTACTCTTCAAAGGCTTGGCAAGCATCATGGCAGCATTGGTCGAAATGTCGCCATGAGATGGATCACGTGGAGGCTCTACAGTCATACGTGCGAGATTGACTTCGCCATCAAAACCTTGAACAACTTCAAGAGACATAACGGCTTTTTTTATTTTGCTTTCAAAGTTTTTGAAGACATTCATAATTTAATCAGTTCCATCGGAATTTTAGTAAGACTTACTCATAGAGTGCTGAATTTCAGCGTTATGGGCTGCCTAAAGCATATTTCATTATTGGTCAAACAAACGTGCATGTTGATCAAGTGCAAAATTATCTGTCATGCCTGCTAGATAATCACCAACATGCCTCGCCTTTGCTTCCTCATTTAATCTATCAAGCCCATCGACCCAACGAGCACCAGACATAAGCGTTGGATCATTCATGAATGCTGAAAACAAATTTCTCACAACTTTGGAAACTTGCTCACGCTTCTCCAAGACACTTTCATGACGATAAACATTCGCAAATAGAAATTTTTTAAGTGATTTATCAATCAGTACCATTTCTTCATTAAATCCGACGATTGTCTCACCAGCTTTTCGCACATCGTCAACGCTTTGCGGTCGTATTCGCTTCAAATTTGATTGCGCAGTCAAAATAACATTTTCAACCATACGTGTGATTTGACGGCGCGTCATTTCATGCGTGAGACGCTCGTCATCAAGATGCGGATACTTATCTTTCACTTCTCTTATAAGATCAGCCAGAAATGGAACATCTTCCAACATATCATGAGTTAGCAAACCAGAGCGAAGCCCATCATCAATATCATGCGTGTTGTAGGCTATGTCATCGGCGATCGCTGCGGATTGAGCTTCTAAACTGGCATGGCTCCAGAGCCATAGATCATGAAGTTGATTATAATTACGAATGGCAAGCGGTATCTCTTCATCATTTTCTCGGTTTTTATCGCATAAAGGACCATTATGCTTGACTAATCCTTCAAGGCTTTCCCATGTTAGGTTAAGCCCATCAAACTCCGCATATCGTCGTTCTAATTTGGCAACGATTCGCAGTGACTGTGCATTATGATCAAAACCACCATATTGTTTTAGCAGCTCATTAAGCGCATCCTCACCCGTGTGACCGAAGGGTGTGTGACCAAAATCATGCACGAGCGCCACACCTTCGGCCAAATCCTCGTCCAACTTAAGTGCCCGCGCCAATGCACGTGCTATTTGCGATACTTCAATTGTATGGGTCAAACGGGTGCGATAATGATCACCTTCATGAGCAATAAATACTTGTGTCTTATGCTTCAAGCGCCGAAATGCGGTAGAATGAACAATACGATCACGATCACGCTGAAAAGGAGATCGCGTTAAACTTTCATCCTCAGGATAGAGGCGGCCTCGACTATTGTGCGCTTGTTCAGCATAAACCGCCCTCGCCCCGACTCCAAAGCCAAGTTCATCCCTATCAATTTTCGTCAAAATTGGCCTACTTTCAATTCACAACATCTTTTCACTTTGGCTACCATTGACGTTTGCCTAAGCTGCACATACCTATATAGCAGAAATATACAATAAATTAATGAGTTCTAAGCTTTGAATTTGAACAAAGTGAGGTGCAGATATGACCCAAGAAGCAAATGTAACCGTTTCTGATAACGCGTTTAATCGAATCGAGAAAATTCTCTCTGACCAAACTGACAAGTCCGCCTTGCGTGTTTCTGTCGAAGGCGGTGGCTGCTCTGGTTTTTCCTATAAATTTGATTTGGTTGATGGCCAAGGTGACGATGATCTTATTTTGGAAAAAGGCAATGCTCGCATTTTGATCGATAACCTATCTCTTGTCTATATGAGTGGATCAGAGATTGATTTTGTTGACGATCTTATGGGACAATCTTTTCAAATCAAAAACCCTAATGCAATTGCATCTTGCGGCTGCGGAACAAGTTTTTCCATATGAAAATTGTAACTTGGAACATTAACGGCATTAAAGCGCGTATCGAAAACTTGAAAATATGGTTGCAAGAATCCCAACCAGATATTGCATGCCTACAAGAGATCAAATCCGTTGATGAAAATTTCCCGCGTGAAGAGATCGAAGCACTTGGCTATCATGTCGAAACACATGGCCAAAAAGGGTTCAATGGCGTCGCACTCATCTCCAAGATAAGTCCTGACGAAGTTAATCGCGGCCTACCAGGTGATGACACAGATGAACAGGCCCGTTTTATCGAAGGCGTTTATGCGACTGATAAAGGCGTAATTCGCGTTGTATCTCTATACTTGCCCAACGGTAATCCTGTTGAAACCGAGAAATATCCATACAAGCTCAACTGGATGGCGCGACTTGAAACTTTTGCAGAAGAGCGCATGGCACTTGAAGAACCACTTGTGCTTGCAGGTGATTATAACATTATTCCTGAACCACACGATTGCAAGAATCCATCAGACTGGGAAGGCGATGCGGCTTTCAGGCCCGAATCTCACGAAGCATACCGCAAGTTCGTTAATCTCGGCTTCACGGATGCGTTGCGAAACGTCAATGACGAGGAAAAAACCTACACATTCTGGGATTATCAAGCTGGCGCATGGCAAAAAAACAACGGTATCCGCATCGATCACCTCATGCTCTCGCCTGAGGCTGCAAATATGTTAGCTTCTGTTGAAGTGGAAAAGCATGTCCGTGCTTGGGAAAAACCATCGGATCACGTGCCAGTAGCAGCGTATTTAAACGCTTAAACAAGTTCTTTTAGAACTTACCCTTATCGATCATATCTTGCGCAAGTAAGATAGCTGTTCTGCGATCCGCTTCATCGGCAAGAGAAAATGCTTGCTCCTGTAGGGTTTGGATCCACACTCTATCGTTAGGTGTCGCACGTTCATGGGCCGCCGTGATCAAAGCAAGTCCGTGGACCGACTTACCTTCTTCAAACAATATATTACCATAAACTGCCGCCGCAGCCGGGTGGCCACCCGCTCTGGCTCGATTAAGCCATTTTTTTGCCTGTCGTAAACTACGGCCACCACCCTTACCATCCAAAATCATCTGACCCAGACGATATTGGGCTTCGGGGAAGCCAAAAGCGGAAGCTGCTTGGAAATAAAATTGCTTTGCCGTTTTTGCATTAACTTTAACAGGGCTTCCGGGAATACCCCGCTCATAATAATTCGCCAAAGCCATCAAAGCATGAACAAAATATCCAACATCTTCTGAACCAGGCTCTACACCCTGACGAGCAATCTTCTCGTAGTTCTTGAAGGCCTCATAATCATCTTCTTGAACGCCATCACCGAAGGCATACATATTGGCCAATGCCCATCGAGCACCACGATGTCCTTTATCAGCGGCATATTGATAGGCTTCAATAGCGCGTTTTTTCTCACCGTTTTTATATGCTTTAAACCCAAATTTGAACAAATCCAGTGGACCTTGTTCTTCGCTCACTTCGTCCTTTTTCTTTGGGTCGAACGCGTAAGCATTCGACACCAAAGTAACTGACGATACTGCTATCGCCAGTTTCAAAAGTGCAACTTGAGCAAATTTAGATTTAGATATCCGCATAAGTATGTTTTTCTTTCGCTCCACCTGGGTGAGTAACAGCACCATCGACTGCAGGCCCCACAGTCTGTGCATATTTCCACAATGCACCTGCTGCGTAATCAGTCTCACGAGGCTTCCACTCTTTCCGTCTTTCTTCTAATTCTGCATCAGAAAGCTGAACATTTAGTGTACCTTCAACAGCATCAATTGCAATGATGTCACCATCCTTCAACAGGCCGATCGGACCGCCAACAGCGGCTTCTGGACCAACATGACCAATACAAAAGCCGCGTGTCGCACCAGAAAAACGACCATCCGTGATAAGCGCAACCTTGTCGCCCATACCCTGACCATACAGCGCAGCAGTGGTAGATAGCATCTCGCGCATACCCGGTCCGCCTTTTGGTCCTTCATAACGAATGACCAGAACTTCACCTTCTTTATAGTCCTTATTTGAAACTGCTTTGAAGCACTCTTCTTCAGAATCGAAACAACGCGCTGGACCTGAGAACTGCTGAACAGCCATACCTGCGACTTTTACAATCGCGCCGTCTTCGGCCAGATTACCTTTGAGACCAACAACACCACCCGTTTTTGTAAGAGGTTTATTGGCAGGATAAACAACGTCTTGTTTGTCGTTCCACTTCACACTTTCCATATTTTCCGCTATTGTGCGACCTGTGACTGTCATACAGTCGCCGTGGAGATAGTCGTGCTCAAGAAGCGTCTTCATCAGCAGTGGTATACCACCAGCTTCAAACATATCTTTTGCTACATATTTACCGCCCGGTTTTAGATCGGCAATATATGGCGTTTTCTTAAAAATTTCAGCCACATCAAACAAATCAAACTCAATACCAGCTTCATGCGCCATTGCAGGCAGGTGAAGAGCAGCATTTGTCGATCCACCAGAAGCAGCAACCACCGCAGCAGCATTTTCAAGCGACTTGCGTGTAATGATATCGCGTGGACGAATATTTTTCTCAATTAGCTCCATGACTTTTTCGCCAGCGGCAAAACTAAATTTATCACGGATTTCATAAGGCGCCGGCGCACCACATGAATATGGCAATGCCAAACCAATAGCTTCGGCCACTGTCGCCATCGTGTTCGCAGTAAATTGCGCACCACATGAACCCGCAGATGGACAAGCAACCTGCTCAATTTCAGCGAGATCCTCATCGCTCATATCACCAACAGAGTGCTTACCAACGGCTTCAAATACATCCTGAACAGTAATTTCCTGACCGCGGAATGAACCTGGGAGGATAGAGCCGCCATAAATGAAGACTGACGGAACATTCAAACGGATCATTGACATCATCATGCCGGGAAGAGACTTATCGCAACCAGCAAGACCAACAAGCGCATCATAACAGTGGCCACGCATTGTTAGTTCCACAGAATCGGCAATCACTTCGCGTGAAGCTAGCGAGGATTTCATGCCTTGATGCCCCATAGCAATACCGTCTGTCACTGTAATTGTGCAGAATTCGCGCGGCGTCCCCTTACCCGCAGCAACACCTTTTTTAACAACTTGAGCTTGACGCATCAGCGAAATGTTACAAGGCGCAGCTTCATTCCAGCAGGATGCAACACCAACAAGTGGTTGCGCAATTTCCTCGGTCGAAAGACCCATCGCATATAAATATGAACGATGTGGCGCTTTAGCTGGTCCAACTGTTGTATGGCGACTTGGTAATTTCGATTTATCAAATTTAGATGTCATTTATGTCCTCAATCAAACTTCTTCCAACATGCAAAAGAAGCCAAGCATAGATCTGGGCTTCATTTGTGGCCGGAAATAGGCAAAGCGCTCTGTCGCGCCCATGAAAATAGATTCCCCAATATGATGTTGCGATATTGCAACACCAAAACCTCACAAACCTTTAAACAGCAATGCCAATGATTTGACAATATGCAGCATCAGATTTCTTCAACAAGCTTCTTCTAACCAGCATCTAGAACGCGCTGAAGTGCTTCATTCAACTTGGCTATCTTACCTTCAAGTTCCGCAAGACGGGCATGCTCAGCCTCGACCACATCCGGGCGCGCATTTGCAATAAACCTTTCATTGCCAAGCTTATTTTTAACCTTGCCCAAATCCACGTCAACTTTGCCAATTGCCTTTTCCAAGCGAGCTTTTTCGACATCAAGGTCAAGCAGTGCACCAAGAGGTAGACTATAAGTTACTTCCGCAACCACAATCTGCGCGGAACCTTTTGGAGTTTGACCATCTACCTGAATATTTTCTACTCGCGCAAGCTGACGAATGGCAGGTTCATGGCGTAACAGCTTCTCGCGTGTTGCATCATCAAATTCAGCAACATGCAGCGGCGCCTTCGATGATGGTGGTACATTCATTTCAGATCGAACAGAACGCAGACCCGACACAAGATCAATCAACCAATTGATTTCTGCCGCAGCAATATCATCACTTAGTTCAGGTATCGGCCACTCAGCATGACAAAGCAAACCGGATGAGGCTTGCCCAGCTTCTGAAACAGACCAAAGCTCTTCCGTCATGTAAGGCATAAACGGATGCAGAAGACGATAAATAGAGTTCAAAACATAAGCAACGCACGCACGAGCCTCAGCCTTTGCATCTTCGTCATCACCCTGGAAAACAGGTTTTAAAAGCTCAAGATACCAATCACAAACAAGGTTCCAAGTAAACTTATAGATCGCACTGGCTGCATCATTAAAGCGATAAGCCTCAATCTGTTTGGTCACCTCAGCAACTGTGCCGGAAAGCTCAGTTAGAACCCACCGGTTAACCTGCAACTTTGCACTTTCAGGCCTAAAGGAGGCATCAAGTTCTGCACCATTCATTTCGGCAAATCGTGTTGCATTCCATAGTTTAGTACCGAAATTGCGATAACCTTCAATACGTTGAGGATCGAGTTTTACATCCCTACCCTGAGCCGCCATAATCGCAAGCGTGAAACGCAAGGAATCGGCACCGTACTCATCAATCAGGTCTAAAGGGTCAATAACATTGCCTTTTGACTTTGACATCTTTGCGCCATGCTTATCACGAACAAGCGCATGGACGTAAACCGTATGGAATGGCTCAATGGGCGTACCATCTTCATCTTTCATGAAATGAAGACCAGCCATCATCATCCGTGCCACCCAGAAGAAGATGATATCAAAGCCCGTGACAAGCACATCGGTTTGATAATATTTTTTTACTTCCTCGGTATCAACAGGCCAACCTAATGTTGAGAATGGCCAAAGTGCAGAGGAGAACCATGTATCGAGAACATCTTCATCACGCACAAGTGTGATGCCGTTCACACTATCATTGGAAAATTCATACCCAATAAGCTCACCGAACGCGACATTAATAGATTCGCCATAAATATCTTTCGCCTGTTGGACAATGTCAGCTTCATCTTTGCCAACAAAAACTTCACTAGGAAAATCCTTAGTTTCATCATAGCCTTGCTGGCCAAAGAGAGCGACGCGCCGTCGATTTGGCCCGTACCATGCAGGAATTTGATGTCCCCACCAAAGTTGGCGAGAAATACACCATGGCTGGATATTTTCCATCCAGTTAAAATATGTATTCTCCCAAGTCTTTGGAACGAAGTTCGTGCGGCCTTCTTTAACCGATGCCAAAGCTGGTTTTGCGAGCGTCTCCGCATCAGCAAACCATTGGTCAGTGAGCATAGGCTCAATAACCACACCAGAACGATCACCGAAAGGCTGCATCATTTTGTTGTTTTCAACGAGCGGGATCGCATTGCCCTCCTCGTCTTTTGCCATAACAGCAAGACCTTCCGAGGTTACATCCGCGACAACCCGTTTACGAGCTTCCAAGCGATCCAAACCACGATATTCATCCGGCACCAGATTAATGCTGTCCACATAGTTCTCGTCAGGTTTGCCACTTGCTTTGACAAGCGCCATTGCTTTGGCTGATTCCTCAGCATATGGCGCGCCATCTGCCCGCATGCCAGCTGTTACATCCATCAATCGATAAAGTGGAATATCATTACGCTTTGCAACTTGATAATCGTTAAAATCATGGGCACCGGTAATCTTAACAGCACCAGAACCAAAGTCCTTATCAGGATATTCATCGATAATAATTGGAATGAGGCGACGGTGTTTTTTTGGACCAACAGGTATTTCGCATAGTTTTCCGACAATGGGCGCATAACGCTCATCAGATGGATGAACAGCCACCGCACCATCACCCAACATTGTTTCGGGACGTGTTGTTGCGATCGAAATATAATCACGTGTTTCGCGAAGCGTTACATTCCCATCCTCATCTTTTTCAACATATTCATATGTTGCGCCATCTGCGAGTGGATATTTGAAATGCCACATATGGCCGTCGACTTCGATATTCTCGACCTCAAGGTCAGAAATCGCGGTCTCAAATTTTGGATCCCAGTTTACCAGCCGCTTGCCGCGGTAAATCAGACCTTCATTGTAAAGTGTGACGAAGACCTCTAGAACTGCTTTGGAAAGCCCCTCATCCATTGTGAACCGTTCGCGCGACCAATCGCACGACGCACCAAGACGCTTAAGTTGGTTGAAGATCGTACCACCGGACTCTTCTTTCCATTCCCAAACTTTTTGAATGAACTTTTCACGACCCATTTGACGACGCGTTTCATTGGCACCACTTTCTGCCAGTTTTCGCTCGACAACCATTTGTGTTGCAATACCTGCATGATCCATACCCGGTTGCCACAAAACATCTTTGCCGCGCATTCGCTCAAAACGAACAAGAATATCCTGCAAAGTATTATTAAGCGCGTGCCCCATATGCAACGAGCCTGTCACATTTGGTGGCGGTATCACGATGCAGTAAGGTTCGGCACCCTCTTTTGCGCCAGCGCCCGCTTTAAACGCGTTCGCCTCATCCCAGGTTTTTGCAATTTTCGGCTCTACTGAGGCCGCATCATAGTTTTTCTCAAGCATATTTCTCGCCAACAATGGAGATTTGAATAATCCTATGTCGTAAATCTCAACGAGACTAAGAAGTCAACATAAGGAGGAGGAAACGGAGAATAATTCTTAAACCCCTAAATAAAAAGGCCGCCTCAGGCGACCTCAATTAAAATTAGTGCCTTCGAGAGCGAATACTATCCGCCACGCGCCACGCGCTCAATTTCTTCACGCACCAGTCTTTCAACCAAACTTGGCAGGTTATCATCCAACCAATCCTGAAGCATCGGACGAAGCATTTCAGTTGTCATAGTTTCAAGGTTTTTGTCTGCGACATCTTCTAAGGACTGCTCCAATGCAGCGAATGAAGCTGCGACTTTCGCGCCAGAATCGGTAGAAAGCAGCGCCGGAGCATTGTTCAATGGCTCATCTGGAGAAGCTTTGTCCTCAGATGTAGATGTATTTAGCTCTCCCTCCAACGCAGCAACAACATGCTCAACCCCCGCTTCTTGCGCCGAAGCTACAACTTGCGCAGCTAGTGATGGTGAGGATTCAGGCTCCATTTTTTGCTCTGATGTCGCTGTTGGTTCTGGCGATACAGGAGCTTCAACTGCCGCCTCTGTTGATGCAACCATCTCCCGTTCGGTAGACGCAGGCGCCTCTACCGGGGTAACCGGATCCTGCTCTTCTGGACTTGCCACCTCTGGGGCTTGAACGGCAGCTTGCGGTGCTCGTGCAGGCGCGTCAGTAAGCTCTCCACGTTCAGAATGAGCTTCAGCACCTACACTCGCAGATACCGCCGCTTCTGATTTTGAAACATCACTTTGTGTTGGTGAAGCTGGTTTCGCAGGTTCGCCCGGTTTTTCTACTGGGCTAACGACCAACTTTTTCTCAGGTTTTACTTCGGTATTCTGTGACTGAGGTGCTTGTTCACCAGCAGCGGCCTCGGTTTGCGTTTGAGCTACCGCCTGTTGCACCAACTGTTGCTCAGAGTTACCGCCATCTTTTTCCTCATTACTCTGAATGATTTTACGGATGGAAGAAAGAATGTCTTCCATCGACGGTTCGTCACGATTACCTGAAGTCTGAGCCATTTAAGTCACCTAAAAATACATGAAAACAAGATGAATATTACGAATCACATTAAATCAAATTGAATGTATCTAATATCGCATGCATGAAACATTATTAAGTCATGCACAACTTTTACTTAGATATTACAATCCTGTAGTTCAAATATGCTCAAGAAGATCCCACTTATTTCCAAAGGGATCAGCAAAAACGACAACATGTCCGTACGGCTCGGCACGCGGCTCTTCCAAAAAGCAAACTCCCTTTTCCTTCAACGTCTGATAATCTTTATGAAAATCATTGGTTCTCAAAAAGAAAGCGACACGACCACCTGTTTGATTGCCAATACTTGCCCTTTGCTCTTCACCATCTGCTTTGGCAAGTAAAAGTGATGCAGCATGTTGCGATTCGGGGAAATCAGGCTGGACGACAACCCATCGTTTTTCCGCAGAAAGAACGGTATCCTCAATCAGACTAAAACCCAAAACATCGACATAAAACGCAATTGCTTTATCGTAATCATCAACAACCAAGGTTAATGCGGAAATAAACTGAGCCATACAACGAGACTAATTGTCAGTCGTTCTCAGACCAAACCACTTATCTTTAACAGCTTGATAGTGTCGATCCGGATTATAGCGGCTAACGCGCAGTTTCAAATAATCAACTGTCAACAAACCCATTGCAGCCAGAGTTGAGTAACTGGAAACAACTGCATTGCGCCTATTTTGCACAATGCTTTCTTGAGCTCGCAAAACACTCTGCTGAGCATTTAAAACATCAAGCGTTGTCCGCTGACCGACTTTACGCTCTTCCACAACGCCATTAAGTGCCAATCGTGCGGCCTTTAACTCAGCTTGATTAGCGGCAAGTGTCGCCACGGCAGATTCATAGGAAACCCAGCTCGCAACAATCGATTGTTCAACAGATCTGCGCGTTGATTCTACTTGTGCTTTTCTCTGTGCAAGTGTTTGTTTAGATTGGCGAATTTTAGCATAATTCGCACCACCAGAATAAATGGGAACCGAAACTGTACCACGCACGGATTTCGTAGTAGATCGGCCTCGAACACTATCATCGACCCCAGTCAGCGTTCCTGTCACGCTAACTCCTGGGAGAAGAGCGGCTTTATTGGCATTAATCTGAAACTCCGCTGCATCAACATTATATTGCGCGGCAGATACCGATGGGTGAGAACTAAGCCCTCGTGAGACTGCAGCTTCAAGCGAGCGAGGCAATAAACGAGCTATTGTTTTCGGTTGTGAAATTTTTGATGGCGCGCTTCCAATGATTTGCACATACACCGCAGATGCCGATTTGGCTTGAGCAATAGCGCCTGTTAGTTGTGCTTTTGCAGACGCCAATTGAGCTCGTGCTTGACTTACGTCAGTACGTGTTCCCTCACCTACATTTAAGCGAGACGTCGCTGCATTTAGTTGCTCTTGCAAAAAACGAATATTTTTACGACGAATGGAAACAATCTGATTATCTCGCGCTAAATTTGCATAAGCTTGAGCGGCGGATTGCAATATAGAAATTTCCGTTGAACGGAGATTTTCGCGCCCTGCAAATACGCCAGCTTCAGCAACCCTAACATTGTTCTTCGTGGCAAATCCATCAAAAAGCTTTTGCGTAATAGAGATCGTTCCAGTCGCATTGCGAATAGTTTGGCCATTCGAATCGGTATAAGTTCCATCAAGCGAGCCGTTGATTACAGGTCGATATCCAGACTTTGCAATTGCGACACCCTCATCCGTTGCACGCAAACCAGCCCGCGCCACTGCTAAATCTGGATTATTGTCGTATGCACGAGACATTGCGCCAATAATAGATTCGGCATGTCCAACACCAACAGGCATAAGAAATGTAGCAACTAATGCTAATCGAAGATACTTTTTGATATGAAATGACATTTATTAACTCGCCAGAAAACACGCTTTACTAACAATGAGCCTAAAACACAGCATGCGCAATATTGAAATTAAGATATAGCGTCAGTTCTGGACAGGAGTTGCCATAGCGCAACAGATAAATTCCATTTCAGAACTAAAAAACAAATTCAGCTGCTTTTTCAAAACCCGGCAAAGCAGGTATTGAAATATTAAACAGTTTTCGTGAGGAAATCTGATTGTTTTCCTTCACATATAAAAGCGCCTGCGCTGCTCCACCAGATCCGATAACCGTAATCATCCGACCACCTTCGGCCATTTGAGTAAACAGTTGCACAGGCTCAACACCCAAAGCTCCATTTACAAAGATCAGATCATAAGGCGCATTTGACTTATGTCCGGCAGCCAAATCGCCGGAAACAACAGACACATTATTATAGCCACCAGCAGTGAGGTTATCTTTCGCCTGCATCACCAAATCAGAATCAACTTCCAAAGCAATAACCTCATCTGCAAGATGAGATAACACAGCAGAGACATACCCGGAACCAGCGCCAACTTCTAACACTTTTTCACTTGCTCGAACTTCGGCAGCTTGAATAAGCTTTGCCAATGGTGAGGGCTCAAGAACATACCGCCCTTCTGTAGAAAGTTCGATATCTGCATCAATATATGCAAGTACTTTCTTATCTTCCGGTACGAAGTCTTCTCGAGGAACACTTAATAAAGCATCCAGCAACCGATGTTCTGTCACATCTGTTGTTCGAACCTGATTATCAACCATCTGTTGGCGAATTGCTGCAAAATCAATATCCATGTAGATTCTCCGAGACACTATTTTGCACTCGTAATACTTTGCATACTCGCACGTTTCAAGAGAGCAAATGCACACATGGCAAAGCTTTTAATCTTGATCACAAGATTATGATGATAAAATCGCATTTTCATTAGTTACAATTTAACGACTCCTTACAATATATTCCATACCACATCGCAGCCACAAATATGAAAGTACACAAGCTCATCGCCAACCTTCACATTCCAAGGATATCCGGTGTTCGGTGTTTCATTACTCATTCTGCAGGCTTCTGAATGGAGGGCATATTCGCTAATTTAATCAATGCATGCCAAACTGATGAATTAGTTTTGGGCACCTCCTCCGGCTCTCATCTGGAATAGTCAGATAATGGCTACCAATCTCTGTTGCTAACTTGCGTTGAGACCAATTCCGTGATTTTCTAAATGTTCGGATGTCAATTTCATGTGTCATGTCCAGTATATATATTTGAATAATAAATATATACTTTTGTGTACTTTTTATTCATATAGGATACAAAGGGAGATTCTAATGTGACGCTACTTGCTGATAGATTAATCGATGCGCGTAAAGAAGCCGGCTTCAAAACAGCTCGAGCGGCGGCAGACGCGTTGTCAATTGGATACTCTACATATGCGTCACACGAAAATGGATCTCGGAAGCCAAAAGCGGAAGAAATTGCACAATACGCTCGTAGGTTTAGCGTATCCTTAGAATGGCTTCTTCACGGCAAGAATACTGGCAAAGAAACTATAGTCAAAAATGACTATGTTCCTATACTCGAAATTGATATTTTGATGCTATCGATCGAAGCTCATAGAAACGAACTGCAAGAAAGAGATTTGCAACTTGATATAGAGAATGAAGCTAAAAATATTGCATATCATTATTCTAAAATAGCAGATCAAAAGTTGAAATCATGAAGAAAATACCCTAAATTTAGTGTATAGACAAATTGCAATATATCTGCTTACATTGCGCCTATGGGTGGACAATGAGTAAAGCACAACTCCAGATTACAGGACGATATAGAACGCAGCAAGAGCGGTTAAACACGCTATTAGCTGACATCGCTTGCTATGGGTTAGAAAATTTGTTGATTATGGTAATGCGGACAAAGTTCAGGGAGTATGAAATTTACAATTACTCAGGAGCGACAACCAAATGTTCTCAATTATCGCCGCCCGATCAGATGTTAATAATTGAACTATTTACTGAAATCATTTCAGAGATCCGACTGAAAAACTTTAAAAAAATAATTCACTAGGCTTATTTTAATGGCTAAAGTTTTTGATTTACCTAGTAAATTACTTTTCAATGCCGAACAGCATAACTTAATTCACGCTCAATGCTTTGAATGGATAAAGTCGAGCAACGGGTCCATGAATGAAGGGTTCAATAATATATTCCCTTATCTTAGTCTCTGCGGCACAGAGTGCAAATATGATCTCGCGCCTAAGATATTGAATATAGCTCCCCTTTCTTCGGCAAGGGATGAGTGGGGAGACGAATGGGCGGACAATATTCATAAGGAAAACAGGACACCTAATAGCGAACTGGAAATCATATCTGCACCAGGCTATCAGCAAGCTTTAAAAAATGGGTTCCACTATGATTTGATCGAAGCCAGTGACGGGCTTACCTATGAGCGCCTTACTTTCTCTATAAGAAGAAACCCATACGAAATTCCTATTTTTCTTGGGTATATACCTCTGATTCTGGGCCATAAGTGTTAATTGCTTCTGCCAAATGATAGATATCTATCTCTGAAATACCAACTAACGTATCCATCCTATTTATCCCATTAGGTTCAGTAATCCAATCAACAGCGTTGGGAACACAATAGGTGAAGCCTGTTTTGTATGGGAACCCCTTCTTAGCCAAGGACACTCTCATAAACCCATATAAGTAATCTAGATCTTTAAATCTCAAAAGAGCTTGAAGTATGCATAGCTGCGTAAATAGCGTAGCTAGATTATTATCGCGTTCGTTTTTATGAATCCACATATCACCCTGATAAGCAATATTGCCCGTTAGCTCAAAAACGATAGGTGCATGATTTTTGCCTATCTCACCACCATCATAAATCCTAGGTTGCTGTATTCTCCACATATCCGCTAAAGACCCCCTACCCAGCATGTCAAGCCTGACCGCTTGAATACCTACTATGTTTTGATCTTTGTCTGCTAATGATATCCAGAACCCATTATTCATAAAATCAAAATAGTCTATGCTAGATTGTTCTGTTTGATGATAGCCCTGTAACTGTTTGCTTTTGACTTTTAAGTCTTCAAAATTCGTGTGAAAGTTAGAAAAGATCCCCTTTTTTTCCATTGCTTGCACGATAGATCCTGACGCCTTTGCGATAGCTAAAGTGTCCCTTTTTTCTTTGATTGGTTTACTGTTCATTATAATCTTTCAAAACGGTTTAGATGGTAAGGCAAAACTATCGCAACTTGTAACTAAAGCACACAGTTAAAGTAAAACTCACATATTTTGTTGCACATAATAAAGTAACTGATTGTCTGGCACTATTGAAAACATTCAATTTACTTAGTCTTGTCCAGAACTCGATACCCGTTTCATTTGCAAACAATTTTACTATTTATATACAAATGTATATTTCAAGGCTTTGTATTTATTTACACATTTGTACAACCTAGTTCTCAACACAGCACGAAAAAGCCTACGAAAACCCTAGCGCCAATATGCTGAAACAAGAGGATAAACGTACAAACGCCAAACATATTCATCTGAATAACGCTTCCGGGCCATCAAAACACTCCTCAAATCTCGTAGAATTTTACAAAATTTACGGCTCAATTATAGGGGGCTTGGACAACGCGAAATGAGCTATAGACCTTCTCACAGCCACAGGCGTTAGAGTTTCTGATCTTAGATTGCTAAGGAAACCGCAGTTAAATGGTTGCCAGCTCAAATTCACGACGCAAAAAAACGAGCATGGGCATTGAAATTGATATTTATCCCACCCTAGCAGAAGAATTGCGATGCGATAATAGGCTCATTTTCTTACAACAGAGCGGGGAAAGCCCTGTGCAAGCGAGAAGGCCATGTCTCAAGCCATATCAAAATGGTTCAAAGAAGTCGAAATTCAGGGTATAACAGCCCATAGTGTTGGAAAATGGCTTGCAACCAAGATGGCAAATGAAGGTGTAGAGGAGTTTGGGCTTATAGTTTGATTTGGTTGGCTTGATTCGAAAAAAGCAAAACCCTACACTCAGACCTTATAATAGAACAAAAGCGGCCCGAAAAGCTGGTAAAACAGCAAGCATTGTGTAACGTCTATAATTTTGTTGCACGTAATAATGTGTAACAACTTTTCTAAGCAGTTGAAAAGTATGAATAAATTAATGGGATTGGAGGCCTCGTCCGGAATCGAACCGGAGTACGCGGATTTGCAATCCGCTGCGTCACCACTCCGCCACGAGGCCCAACCAAATTGTGGTTCATTTAAACCACAGAAACTAAACTGTTTCCAAAGCTTGCGAAGAAGACAGAGGAGGCTATAGGCTCAAAACAAAAAATCTGCAAGCCTATTTAGGTGCAATAAAAGCGAAAATTGTGAAGATTTTATAGATGAATGCCAAGATCAAATACTTCCATCTTCCATCCAATCATCAAATAAGGCTAAAATTTGCGAGTAAATGTTAGCCAAACTGATTCATCAAACGGACACAAAACCACCTCTAGATTCGTATGCAACCTAAATTATGACATTATAAGTAGAAAAGATTTATCTAAACAGCGGCCATGCAAACGAAAAACAAGAAGAAATGGAGCATCAAATACCCAATTTCCAAAGGCAGATGAGAATAATTTGTTTTTTTGAATAAAAAGACTTGGCAAATGAGATATCTATTTGTTATAGCCGCTCCAGTCTGATGTGACGATGTTCCCCGGTAGCTCAGTGGTAGAGCAGTTGACTGTTAATCAATTGGTCGCAAGTTCGAATCTTGCTCGGGGAGCCATTTTCTTGAAGTCGTACTTTTCCTGTACATTTTGGTATAATCCCCATATTCGCCATTTCTCTTTTTGGAATAATAATTATTATTATTTCTAAAAGTGGTGAAACTTTTGATCTAACTTCCTCGTTATCTCGTAAACAAAATACAAAACCAACTAAGGGCTTAGTTCAGGTTTGGTAATTTAGTTAGATGTCATTTGTTTGAGGCGGTGCGAAAATATGAGTGAGACAAGCGCCACAGCGGTCATGTGGTTTCGAAATGATCTTCGCACACATGATAATGCAGCACTTTTTGCTGCATGCCGCCACAAGAATATCATCCCCATCTATATACTTGATGAACATACTGGACGAGCGTTAGGTCTCGCCAAAAAATGGTGGCTACATCACGCACTCAACAAACTCAATGAGAATATAGAGCGATTAGGTGGGAAGCTAATCCTTCGCAAAGGTGACGAAGCAAACATATTAAAACAACTAATAAAGAAAACTAATGCTGGCAGTATATACTGGAACAGGCGCTACGAACCCGATTGCATTAAAAGAGATATCGCACTCAAATCTAATTTCGTAAACGAAGGCATCGACGTAAAGAGCTTCTCAGGCCATCTTTTGCATGAACCAACACAGTTGCAAACAAGATCAGGAACTCCCTTTCGCGTTTTTACACCCTTTTGGAAGGCACTTGATATCGAAGTGACAGACGCGCTCCCCATACCGCAGCCTGATACATTACCTCAGCAAAACCATGATATTGAGAGCGATAAGCTTACAGAATGGAACTTGTGTCCAGCAAATCCAAATTGGGCCTCAGGCTTTGCAGAATTTGCAACACCTGGTGAAAATGCCGCACAGAAAACTCTGCAACGATTTTTGGCTGGGCAAATATCAGACTATAAGGAGAGTCGCAACTTTCCCGCTCTTAGCGGTACGTCTTCGCTATCACCTTACCTGACATTTGGTGAAATTTCCCCCAGACAAATCTGGTGTGAAAGTCTTACTAAGGATGGCGGGCAGGCATTTCGGCGGCAGCTCGGGTGGAGAGATTTTTCCTATCACCTGCTTTTTCATAACCCAAACCTTAGTGATGCTAATTTCAACTCTAAATTTGATAATTTTGATTGGTCTGATAATTCAGATGGGCTTGAGTGTTGGAAGAAAGGGCTTACTGGCTATCCAATTGTTGATGCAGGTATGCGTGAACTTTGGCAGACGGGCTACATGCACAACAGAGTGCGGATGATTGTAGCCTCGTTCCTGACCAAGCATCTTTTGATTGACTGGCGAATTGGTGAACAATGGTTCTGGGATACGCTTCTTGACGCCGACCCAGCCAACAACGCTGCCAGCTGGCAATGGGTTGCAGGTTCTGGTGCCGATGCAAGCCCCTACTATCGAATTTTTAATCCAATTATTCAGGGAAAAAAATTTGATTCAGACGGTATTTATGTTCGAAGACATCTACCTGAATTGAGAAATCTAAACAACAAATTCATTCATACGCCATGGGAAGCATCAGATGCTGAGTTAGAATCCGCATCCATCACCCTTGGCAAAGACTACCCACATCCAATTGTTGAACATAGTTTAGCGAGAAATAGAGCACTAAGCGCTTATCAGCGCATGAAGGAAGCTGCATGAATCTGCATATGTCGAACCCGCCCCAAGATCCAAAAATGGGGCAAAAAATTGCTGTTATAGGTTCAGGCATATCCGGTAGCGGGGCTGCATGGATTTTGGATAAATCATATGATGTGACGCTATATGAGCAAAATAATATCGCAGGTGGGCATACGGCAACAGTAGACATTGATTATGACGGCACGCCGATTTCAGTCGATACTGGTTTTATAGTCTATAACGAAGCAAACTACCCTCACCTTACTGCCCTCTTTGATCATCTGGGTATAAAAACCCAAGAAAGTAATATGAGTTTTGCAGTTTCTCGCAACAAGGGTGAATTTGAATGGGGTGCCCACAAATGGAGCATGTTACTTGCACAAAAGCGAAACATCTTCCGTTGGGAATTTTTAACAATGCTTCGCGAAATTATGCGCTTTAATGGCCTTTGTCGCCAAGATCGAGACGATGGACACCTCAAAGATAGATCAATTGGTGAATATCTGGCTTGGCGAGGTTACTCTAAGAGTTTTCAAAATAACTATTTGGTTCCAGTAGCAGCGGCAATATGGTCATCATCTGCACAGAAAATGCTTGAGTTTCCAGCAACTAATTTTATCAACTTCTTTGAAAACCATCGCCTTGTTCACCGCCATGGCCAGGATTGGCGCACCGTAACAGGCGGTAGTCGCAACTACCTCAACAAACTTCATGGTCAAATGAAGGGCCGGATTAAGATTGGTTGTGGCGTTCAAAGTGTAGTGCGAGAAAATGGAAAATCAGTAATTACAGATAGCAAGGGCAATGTAGAAACATATGACCATGTTATTTTCGCATGTCATACAGATCAAATGCTGGCCATTCTTCAAAACCCGACACAAGACGAACGAAGCATCGCAGCAGCAATCCCCTACTCGCCAAACAAAGTTTACCTGCACAGGGATATAAACTTGATGCCAAAGCGCAATGCAGTTTGGGGCGCTTGGAACTATTTATTCTCCACATCAGATTCAATTGATGCGGATGTATCTGTTTCCTACTGGATGAATCGGTTGCAAAATATTGATCACAGCAAACCTCTTTTTGTAAGCTTAAACCCGAAAACAGCACCAAAACCAGATCTGACATTTAAAGAATTCACATACGATCACCCTCAATTTGGCACAAATACTCGTGAAGCACATAAGATTTTGGGTGAAATTCAGGGTCAAAATAATACGTGGTATGCTGGTGCTTGGACGGGTAATGGATTTCACGAAGATGGTTTGCGAAGCGCTGTTAATGTTGCCAATCTTTTAGGTGCATATGCGCCTTGGCAAAAACAAGAGCAGGCACGCGGCGTCACCCAAAGGGCAGATGCGTAATTTATTAGATGTTTGAGATAGATAGAGATATAAACGAAAGCGCAGCGTGGCTTTACCACGGCAAAGTTATGCACGCGCGTCTTTCACCAAGACAACATCGTTTTCAGTACTCTGTTTACTCCCTGTTGATTGATATCGACCAACTTGATCAGGCTTCCAAACTGTCATCAATATTTTCAATTAACCGCTTCAACTTAGTTTCATTTTACCCCTCAGACCATATGGTAAAGGGATGCACAGGAACGCTTCGACAACACGTCGAAGCCTGCCTAAACGAAGAAAGCATTCGTTGGACACCATCAAGAATTCTTCTTGCTTGCTATCCACGCATACTAGGACGTGTATTTAATCCGCTTTCCGTATTTTATATCTATAAGGAAAACCAAAAAATTGGTGCGATGATCTATGAAGTGCGCAATACATTCGGGGAGAAACACCTATATGTACTAGAAATCAACTCGAACGACACGACAAATAATCATATCCGCCAACAGGTGGACAAGAATTTTTATGTCTCACCATTCATGCAAATGGACATGCGTTATTTCTTTATTATGTCAGAACCTTATAAAAAAATGAGCTGGCGGATTATAGAGAAACAACAAGATATCCCGATATTGTCGGCAACATATTTGGGTACACAAACACACCTCTCAACAGCAAATCTCGCAAGATTTTTCTTGCAAATACCACTTTTAACGTGGAAAATCCTTGGTGGAATACATTTTGAAGCACTTAAGCTTTGGCTTAAGGGATTAAAATATGTGCCGCGCAAGAGCCACGAGAAAAGCACATCTTAAGTACTTCAAAATAATTTGAGCTGGGGAGCATCCAGTATTCAAAGGGAGATGATGTAATGTCAACTATGGCAACCGACCAAGGTACACAAAAAACGGCAAATTACCTTTCGTCTGAAAATGTTTCTACCTTCGTGAAAGGCTTACCTGCAAGAGCACAAATTGCCCTGCGTTCATTGGTCAAACTGCAATATGGTATTCTGAATTTGCAAATTCCCGATGGTCGTCGAGTGACTATAAAGGGTAGAAATGCAGGACCGGAAGGCACACTCATTCTACATAATTGGAATTTGATACATAAGGCACTTACTAATGCGACCATTGGTGTCGGAGAATCCTATATTGATGGCGATTGGGAAAGTCCTGATGCAGGCGCTGCTTTATCAGTACTGGCGATGAACCAAGGTGTTGATGATACAATTGCCCGGCATGCTCGAGGTCTGCTTCGATTTTTTGAACGTTTGCGCCACTCTTGGAGATCCAATACCAAGACGCAAGCTCGAAAGAACATCTCTGCGCATTATGATTTGGGAAATGATTTTTATGCGCAGTGGCTTGATGAAACAATGACCTATTCATCTGCACTTTATGAAGACGGCGCTAATGATTTAGCAACTGCGCAAAAAGCTAAGTATAAAGCACTCGCAGAAGCCACCGGCATTCAACCAGGTGATCGCATCCTTGAGATCGGCTGTGGCTGGGGTGGATTTGCAGAATATGCAGCTAAAGAACTTGATTGTCACGTAACTGGCCTATCACTCAGCCAGGAACAATTGAAATATGCCCGTGAAAGACTAGATAAGCTTGGCCTTTCTCACAAAGTAGACTTTAAGTACCAGGATTATCGCGATGAAACCGAAAAATATGATCGTGTCATTTCAATTGAGATGTTTGAAGCCGTTGGTGAGAAATATTGGCGTACATATTTTGATAAAGTCAAAGACTGCCTAAAACCCGGCGGGAAAGCAGGTTTGCAAATCATCACCATAAACCCAAGAAATTACAAACACTACAAAAACAATCCCGACTTCATTCAAAAATACATTTTCCCCGGCGGAATGCTACCTGCCGACGATGCCATCGAAGAATTGGGCGCTGTTTCCGGTTTATCCACAAAATCGAATAGAGCATTTGGTCTTGATTATGCTAAAACATTGGCAGAATGGCGCAAACATTTCTGGGATAAGTGGGAATCTATAAAACCATTGGGATTTGATAATCGCTTTAAGAAGCTATGGGAGTTTTACCTCTATTATTGTGAAGCAGGTTTTCGAGCAGGTACGATCAATGTACGCCAAATTGTTTATTCAAACGACTAGGTTTAAAGGCGACAAAGCGTACAAACGCCCCAAATATAGGAAGTTTTTATTTTGACGTCCTGCCAACCAGTGCAAAATATAGCTTGTACGGCAGCAGGTTCAAAAACTTAAGCACATAGGTAAAACGTTTGGGGAATGTGATCTCGAAACAGTCTTTTTTCAAACCTTCAGAGATGCGTTTTGCTGCTTCTTCTGCGGGTATAATCGCGGGCATTTTAAAATCATTCTGATCAGTTGCAGCGGTCTTAACAAAGCCTGGATTGATAACTTGAATTCGGATATTCAATTTGTCCAAATCAAATTTTAGGCTTTCAGCCATATTGATAACAGCAGCCTTTGTTGCACCATATGCCGCGCTTGTTGGCAGACCGCCATAACCTGTTACCGATGAGACAATTGCGACCTGCCCCCATCCCTGAGTTTTCATAGCCTCAATGGCTGGAACCATACCATTCACAACACCATAGAGATTCACAGAAAACGTACTCTGAAAATCTTCAATTTTAAGACTGTTACCACTCACCGGAATATAGACACCTGCGTTTAATATAACGAGCGAAATAGCCCCATGCTCGTTGGTAATACTGCCAACAATGTCGTTCATGGAAGCAGCGTCTGTTACATCACCTGCGCGCGCGATAATTTCGCCGCGAAGGTTTGATGCCTCATTTTTTAGTGCTTCAAGCTTATCAACAGAACGTGCGGTTGCAACAACATTGTAACCTTCGGAACAAAGTTGGAGTGCAACAGAGCGGCCAATACCTGAACTCGCACCAGTTACCCAAGCAACGCCGTCTGACGGTGAAGCATTGTAGATAGACATGAACTTGTCCTCAGCTTTTGAGTACTATCCGATTAAATCGCCCACGAGTTGGCCCCATGAACCTGTCAATTTCACACCATCTTCAAGCACAGCAAACCCAATACAAGGGCGATCTGAGCCTGCTTTTGGTCTGTGGTCAACACTTGCATCAGCAATTGAGATATCACCCTTGCCAAAACGCCCGCGCTGGTCGGTAAATGCACCATCAAGCACAATGGAAAGCTCGCACCCTTTGTGGGTATGTGCCGGCACAGTACGCCCGGGCCGGATCCAAAACATATTTACGTGACACCCATCCACTTCACCAAGGTCATATTCTTTGAAACCAGGCAACTTACTGCGCCAAGGAATATCATCTACATCATAACCAACAAAACGGCGCAAAGAACTCGGTAATTGAGTAGAATTACTACCGGATTGAATGATGTTTTCATTATCGACAATATCGTCTCCAGATGAAGCAAATATGGCAGCTAATGTATCGGAGGGCGCCAATAAATCTGTTGGCTGCAACTGCTCAAGGGCGCCACCAGCCACAGTTTCCAAATCCCGTACAAATCTCCGATTTTCAGATTTCAACTCAAGGTGAGCTTCAACTAATATACTTGCAGGCTTTGACAAACCGCCAGAAGCGTATTGCCCCAACAACGTATCTATCGCATCAATTTGACTTAGGCTCATTGTAAAATTATCTACCTATTGATCTGATTCAGTAACAGCACATTTAGACTCTAAATTGTCTGTTTTAGTTTGTTACGCAAAAACACTCAATTTGGATCATTTTACGAACTCAATCCACACTATTTCATCTTTTCTGAAAAATCACACAACAAACAATAACAAATTGTCTAATTTTTATTCACATTCAGAAATAATTTTCTACAATCACGAACATTCTACTATCTCAAATCCTTGTAATTTACATAGCAAAAATGCAATGACTGGAGAAATAGAAAACACATTTTGGAATTAAGATGAGCACCTCAGAAAATATACTAAACTTGATTGGAAATACACCGCTGGTAAGGCTGAAAAAAGCGAGTGAAGAAACAGGTTGCACAATCTTGGGGAAAGCCGAATTTTTAAACCCAGGCCAATCGGTAAAAGATAGAGCCGCACTTTCTATGATAAGAAACGCGGAGAAAAGCGGGAAACTAAAACCCGGAGGTACAATTGTCGAAGGTACAGCAGGAAATACCGGCATCGGAATAGCAATGATCGCGCGAGTTCTAGGATACCGCGCATTGATCGTAATTCCAGAAACGCAATCTCAAGAAAAAAAAGACGCTTTGCAATTAATGGGGGCGGAATTGGTTGAGGTTCCTGCTGCGCCATACAAAAATCCAAACAACTATGTGCACGTATCAAGCAGAATTGCAGAGCAATTGGCAAAAACAGACCCTAATGGCGCTGTTTGGGCCCAACAATTTGACAATGTTGCAAATCGGCAAGCCCATATTGATACAACAGGGCCTGAAATATGGCGCGACCTCGATGGAAAAATTGATGGGTTTGTCTGTGCTTGCGGCTCTGGTGGTACATT
Organism: Lentilitoribacter sp. Alg239-R112; assembly: GCF_900537175.1. Lineage (GTDB taxonomy): Bacteria > Pseudomonadota > Alphaproteobacteria > Rhizobiales > Rhizobiaceae > Lentilitoribacter. The sequence continues at coordinate 1,347,538 of NZ_LS999833.1, forward strand.
AGCTGGCACTAGCATAGCGCTAAAAGAACGCAGCAACGATATTAAATCCGCAATTGTCGATCCCGACGGTGCAGCGCTTTTCAGCTA